>CAVPDE010000011.1:0-140466 GCA_963702565.1 uncultured delta proteobacterium
ACCCTGCAGCTTGCCCAGTACTGGGGAAGCCGGGAGAGCGACGAGATCATGAACCCTTTTGATGGCTCGTCTCCCTTCTATGGAGTCTACGAGTGTGCCGACGGGAAGCACGTCAGCTTGGGCGCGCTCGAACAGAAATTCTGGACAGGGTTCTGCCAAATGGCAGGCCGGCCTGAATGGCTGCCGCTTCAGTTTGCCACAGGCGATGAAAAAAGAAAGGTTCGGGAGGAAATTGCCGGCCTCTTTAAGACCCAGTCGAGGGACGAATGGCTGGAGTTGGCAGAGGTTCATGACGTCTGTCTGAGCTCGATTCACGAAATGGAAGATCTGGAAAAGGATCCTCAGCTTCAGGCTCGCCAAATGATCATCGAGACGGAGCACGAAAGCGGACTGAAACTGAAAGGAGTCGGTATACCGATCAAGTTCTCCGAGTCCAAGCCCTATGCCCGAACCGGCTCCGGCTGTGGGGCAGCATTCCATTGAGATCCTGAAGGAGGTGGGATATTCGGAGGAGAGAATCGAGGATCTGCTTGAGAAGGGAATCGTTTTTGCTGCGATGAAACATTAAACCCCATGGAGGAAAGAAGATGGCCCTCAATCCTGACGACAATCGAAAACATATTGGCCCTCTCACCAAAGCGTACACCTGGAAAGACGCGGTGACCTATGCTCTGGCGTGGGAGCCGGGTTCTCCGAGCTGCAGTACTGCTACGAGAAAGACCTGAAGGTGCTCCCGAGCTCCAGCATCGTCACCCTTTACGACTTCATGGCGCTCGTTGCCGATGCGAGCAAAGTGAATCTGGCCGGAATCCTCCATGCGGAGCAGGAGATCCTTTTTCACCATCCGATCCCGGCAGAGGGAACACTGACCACAGAGGGTGCCATCACCCGCTATTACGACAGGGGAAAAGAAAAGGGCGCCTTCATCGTCGGGGAGTTCGAAACCCTGAACATTAACGGGGAAAAGCTCTACACCAGCATTGCAACGGTCCTCGGCCGTTTGGACGGCGGATTCGGCGGGAAAACCCGCCCAAGGAGGAAGCCCGTTTTCCGGAGAGGGCGCCGGATGCGGAAGTTACCAACACCCCTGCCCAGGATCAGCCTCTTTTTTTCCGCCTCTCAGGAGATATTTTTCCGCTTCACGTGGATGCCGAGTTCGCCCGCATGGCCGGCTTCGACCAGCCGATCATGCACGGCCTTTGCACCCATGGGTTTGCGTGCCGGGCCGTGATCCAGAAGCTTTTCCCGGGCGAGCCTGAGCGGATGACGCGCTTCAAGGTGCGCTTTTCAAGACCCCTGTACCCGGGGGTTCCCATCAAGACCCAGATCTGGAAAGAGGGGGAAGGAAAGGCGTTCTTCCGCACCGTCAACGTGAAGACCGGCGAAGTGGTCCTGGACAGGGGCACTGTGGAATGGATGAGCCGGGAGGAGGCTTCCCAAAAGGAGAAGCGCGAGGGCATTCGCTTTGACGGCCGGGTGGCGATTGTGACGGGGGCCGGAGGGGGATTGGGGCGAGCGTATGCGCTGGAGCTTGGCAAGCGGGGGGCCAAGGTGGTGGTCAATGACTTGGGGGGGGGGAAGGACGGCAGGGGCGGGAGCCGGAGTGCAGCGGACAGGGTGGTGGAAGAGATCCAGGCCCTGGGAGGGGAGGCGGTTGCGAGCTATGACAGTGTGTCCACGGCCGAGGGAGGGGAAGCGATTGTGGAGAAGGCGGTGAAAGCTTTTGGCCGGGTGGACATTGTGATCAACAATGCGGGGATTCTGAGGGATCGGACGTTTGCGAAGATGGATGGAGAGAGCTGGGATGCGGTGATGGGGGTGCACCTGAAGGGGGCGTACATGTGACGCGGCCTGCGTTTGTGAAGATGAGGGAGCAGGGGTATGGGAGGGTGGTGCTGACGAGTTCGGCGGCGGGGTTGTACGGTAATTTTGGCCAGACGAACTACAGTGCGGCGAAGATGGGGTTGGTGGGGATGATGAACACGCTCAAGCTGGAGGGGGAGAAGCACGATATCAAGGTGAACACGGTGGTGCCGATCGCGGGGACGAGGCTGACGGAGGGGGTGTTGCCACCGGAGGTGTTTGAGAGGCTGAAGCCCGAGTTTGTGGCGCCCCTGGTCCTCTATCTCTGCTCGGAGCAGTGCCCGGTGACCGGCGGCATTTACAACGCGGGCATGGGCTTTTTCAATCGGGCTGCGGTCGTGACCGGACCGGGAACCGTGATCGGCGACGGCGAAGAAATCCCAACCCCGGAGGACGTGGCCGGCCACATGGCCAGGATCAAGTCCCTGTCCGGGGCCAGGAATACGCCAATGCGGTGGCGGCTTAGGGCCGATGCTCGATGTGATCAGCGGAAAAAGGCGGAGCCTGAGCCTGCTGCCGGAGGTGGGCTCACGGTGAAGAAGATCTTCGAGCGGATTCCTGAGGTGTTCCGGCCGGAAAAGGCGAGCGGGCTGGACGTGGTGTTTCAGTTCGTGATTCCGGGGGAGGCGGAGGGACGTGGCATGTGAAGGTGAAGGAGCAGAAGTGCGAGGTGAAGGAAGGGCCGGCCGAAAAGCCGACCACGACGATCAAGATGGGGGATGAGGATTTTGTCAGATGATCCAGGGGCAGTTGAACGCCATGTCGGCGTACACGAGCGGGAAGCTGAAGATCGAGGGCGACTTGATGAAGTCGCAGCTGATCGAAAAACTTTTTAAGTTTTAGCGTGCTGATGAAAAACGCCCATCTGCCGCGTTCCCCTCGTTCCTCGTCGTTGCGGCGTACTGTCCATGTACGCCTCACTCCTCGGAACTTCTGGAGCCTTGCATCTGGACGTTTTTGATCAGCCCGCGGGGGATGGGTTTTGACAACATTCTATGATTCCGACATTCCACTATTGCAATTCTTCATGGAGGAGGACCGGCCATGACAGGCATCGTATCCTATGGAGGTTACATTCCGAGGTTGAGGCTCAGCAGGATGAGCATCTTTCAGAACATGGGCTGGTTTGCGCCTGCCATCATCATGGTGGCCCAGGGAGAACGCTCCTTCTGCAACTGGGATGAAGACAGCGTCAGCATGGCCGTGGAGGCCTCCCGGGATTGCCTGAAGGGACTGGACAAATCCAAAGTCGATGCTCACTACTTGTGCTCCACCACCCTTCCGTTCAGCGACCGCCTGTGTGCCGGTATTGCAAAGACAGCGCTCAATCTGCGCGACGACGTGCTGGCCGAGGATTTCACCAACTCCCTCCGATGCGGGACCAGCGCCCTCCTGACGGCCTTTGACGTGGTCAAGGCCGGCGGCAAAAGACAGGTCCTGGTGACGGCCTCGGACAAGAGGGAAGCCAAGGCCGGGTATTTTTATGAAATGTGGTTCGGCGACGGCGCCGCCTCGGTCCTGGTGGGCGACACCGATGTGATCGCCGAGTTTGTCGGAGGCTACACGGTATCCTATGACTTCATCGATCACTACAGGGGGGCGGATCGAAAGTACGATTACATGTGGGAAGAGCGATGGGTGCGCGATGAAGGATACTCCAAAATCATCCCTGAGGCGGTCAACGGTCTGTTCAAGAAACTCTCGATAACGATAAAGGACGTGGATACCCTTGTCTTTCCCTGCTTCTTCAAAACGGAGCACAGAAACATCGCTAGGGCTTTGGGCGCGACGGCGGACAAAGTGATTGATAATCTCCATGAAGTCTGTGGAGAAACCGGCGCGGCTCACCCTCTGGTCATGCTCGCCTATGCTCTGGATCAGGCAAAACCCGGGGACAGAATTCTTCTTGCGGGCTTCGGTCAGGGCTGCGACGCCCTCTACTTCAAGGTGACGGAAAACCTATCAAAGCTCACCCGGCGAAGGGGCATCAAGGGGTCCCTGGAGAACAAGAAGACCACGGAAAACTATCTCAAGTTCCTGAAGTTCAGGGATCTCCTTCAAACCGAGATGGGCATCCGGGCCGAAGCGCCGACCCAGACCGCCATGACCGTCCTCTGGCGAAGGCGTAAGATGCTCCTTGGACTGGTGGGAGGAAAATGCAGGACGTGCGGTACGGCACAGTATCCCTCCATGAGAATTTGCGTGAATCCGGACTGCCGCGCCGTGGACTCGCAGGACGAGTGGGAGTTTTCGAATCAGCAAGCGGTGATCAAGAGTTTTACAGGCGATCTGCTCGCTGTTTCGGTCGATCCGCCCGCGGTTTACGGGATGGTGCAGTTCGAAGGGGGCGGCAGGCTTTATGCGGATTTAACGGACTGCGAACTGGGAGATGTTTCCGTGGGGCAGCCGGTGACCATGAGTTTCAGAAGACGATATGTGGACAGGGAAAGAGGGTTCACGGGGTACTTCTGGAAAGCGGTTCCCGTCCAAGGGTGGACCCCCCCAAGGAGGAACACAAGATTCGCTTTGACGGCCGGGTGGCGATCGTGACCGGAGCCGGAGGGGGATTGGGGCGAGCCTATGCGCTGGAGCTTGGCAAACGGGGGGCCAAGGTGGTGGTCAATGATTTAGGAGGAGGAAAGGACGGCAGCGGCGGGAGCCGGAGTGCAGCGGACAAGGTGGTGGAAGAGATCAAGGCCCTGGGAGGGGAGGCGGTTGCGAGCTATGACAGTGTGTCCACGGCCGAGGGAGGGGAGGCGATCGTGGAGAAGGCGGTGAAAGCCTTTGGCCGGGTGGACATCGTGATCAACAATGCGGGGATTCTGAGGGATCGGACGTTTGCGAAGATGGACGGGGAGAGCTGGGATGCGGTGATGGGGGTGCACCTGAAGGGGGCGTACCATGTGACGCGGCCTGCGTTTGTGAAGATGAGGGAGCAGGGGTATGGGAGGGTGGTGCTGACGAGTTCGGCGGCGGGGTTGTACGGCAATTTTGGCCAGACGAACTACAGTGCGGCGAAGATGGGGTTGGTGGGGATGATGAACACGCTCAAGCTGGAGGGGGAGAAGCACGATATCAAGGTGAACACGGTGGTGCCGATCGCGGGGACGAGGCTGACGGAGGGGGTGTTGCCACCGGAGGTGTTTGAGAGGCTGAAGCCTGAGTTTGTGTCCCCCCTGGTCCTCTACCTTTCCTCTGAAGGCTGCGAAGAGAACGGGATGATCTTCAATGCAGGAATGGGTTTCTTCAACCGGGCGGCCATGGTGACCGGGCCCGGGGTGCTTGTAGGAGACGGCAAAACCGTTCCCCCCCTTGAGGAGATCCACAAGAACTGGGAAGCTATCAACAGTCTTTCCGGAGCCAAGGAGTATGTGAATGCGGTGGCGGCCTATGGGCCGATGCTGGATGTGGTGAGCGGGAAGAAGGCGGAACCTGAGCCTGCTGCCGGAGGCGGGCTCACGGTGAAGAAGATCTTCGAGCGGATTCCTGAGGTGTTCCGGCCGGAAAAGGCGAGCGGGCTGGACGTGGTGTTTCAGTTCGTGATTGCCGGGGGAGGCGGAGGGACGTGGCATGTGAAGGTGAAGGAGCAGAAGTGCGAGGTGAAGGAAGGGCCGGCTGAGAAGCCGACCACGACGATCAAGATGGGGGATGAGGATTTTGTGAAGATGATCCAGGGGCAGTTGAACGCCATGTCGGCGTACACGAGCGGGAAGCTGAAGGTAGAGGGCGATCTGCTCAAATCGCAATTGATCGAGAAACTGTTTAAATTCTAGGATGGAGTGATGGAGCACAAAGATCGGAGTGATGGAGTGGTGGAGTATTGGAGTACTGGACAAGAAAAGCTTGAACTGCGGTCCCTCCAACTCTCCAGTACTCCACTAACCCATTACTCCAGTTCTCCCGTACTCCATTACTCCAACTTGTAGGGGGTGAGCTATGGCCACAGGAATCAGAGACAAGGTGGCGATTATCGGCATGGGGTGCACTCGATTCGGAGAGCGCTGGGACATGGGCGCCGAAGACTTGATGGTGGAGGCGTTTACCGAGTGCGTCAAAGATGCAGGCATTGACAGAGACGAGATCCAGGCTGCCTGGCTGTCCACGTGCTATGAGGAGATCAGCGTGGGCAAGAGCGCTCTGCCACTGTCCATGAACCTGCGGCTGCCGTTCATACCGGTGACACGGACGGAGAATTTCTGCGCCAGCGGGACCGAGGCTTTCCGGGGAGCCGTGTACGCGGTGGCATCAGGGGCCTATGACATCTGCCTTGCCCTGGGTGTGGAAAAGCTCAAGGACATTGGGTTTGGCGGATTGCCGAGCATGCAGGCTTCCAACATAGGGTCCCTGATCTGGCTCTGGAATCCGAACATGACCGCGCCCGGCTCCTTTGCACAGCTCGCCACAGCCTACGCGGCCAAGCACCGGGTGTCGGACCAGGACCTGAAGCGTGCCATCGCACAGGTTTCGGTGAAGAGCCACGCAAACGGCGCACTCAACCCCAAGGCTCACCTCAGAAAACCCGTGAGCATCGAGCAGGTCATGGCCGCTCCCATCATTGCCCACCCTTTGGGCCTTTTCGACTGCTGCGGCGTGAGCGACGGGTCGGCCTGCGCCATTGTCACCACCGTGGAAAAAGCCATGGAGATGGGCAAGAAAAACCCCATCACGGTGAAGGCGCTCCAGCTCGCCCTGAGCAACGGGGAAGAAATGGGCTTCAACCGCTGGGACGGCGATCATTTCATGACAGCCGATCGCTGCAGCACCAAGGCCTACCAGGAAGCGGGAATCAGGAATCCCAAAGAAGAGATCAGCATGATGGAAGTGCATGATTGCTTCAGCATTACGGAACTGGTCACCTACGAGGACCTTCACATTTCCGAAAGGGGCAGAGCCTGGAAGGATGCGCTCGACGGGTTCTACAACAGGGACGGTAAGGTTCCTTGCCAGGTGGACGGCGGGCTAAAATGCTTCGGCCATCCTATCGGCGCTTCGGGTTTGCGCATGCTTTACGAAATGTATCTGCAATTCCAGGGAAGGGCAGGGGAAAGACAGATCTCCAATCCCCGGTTCGGTCTGACCCACAATCTGGGCGGGGTCCCCTTCATGAATGTGTGCAGCATCGCGATCGTGGGAAGGTACAAAGATTAGGTACACGGCGCACGGGACAAGGTGCACGGAAAGCCGTAAATGCTTTTATTGCCTCCCGTGTGCCGTGAGCCGGATGGTTGACTATGACTCTTTTCATTCGCCCCATCATGAATTCCTCGGTGGAAGAGATCTTTGCTTTCAAAACGTGCTGCGGCATGCGCGTGTTTGACCAGAATTTGGAAATCCAGATTACGAACGAAAGCCATTATCCTGTCTTTGTCCAAAGCTACTTTGATCTTCTGGATGCCTCAGGCATGCACCGAGTGGAGACACTGATGCCCCATGGGACCCAGAGGATTGCATCAGGAGACACCATCGCTTTTTACTGCACGATGGATGAGGGTCTCTGGGCCAGGGCCGAACAAATCGTCTTTCATGACACGGAAGGGGAGGAGTATTCGCTGCGACTGAGATGAAGATTAAAGTAGCCATGGAGTACTGGAGTAACAAAGACGGGAGTGATGGAGTGCTGGAGTAATGGAGTCCTGGGCAAAAAGAACCTGAACAGCAGCCCTTCCAACACTCCAATACTCCATCCCTCCAGTACTCCTGAGAGTGCCTGCCCATAGGAATGAGTGAGCATGACGCCGGAGACGGCTTCTGGGAAAGGCCCACGCATGGAGGAACTGTTCATGGACTTCAACCTGACCAAGGAACAGGCCGACATTCAAAAAGCGGCAAAGGAATTTGCTGCAGGAGAATTCGACCCGGACCGGATTCTTGAGTGGGACCGCGATCAGGAGTTCCCTGTCTCCATCTGGAAAAAAGCCTGTGATCTCGGGTTTCAGGGAGTCCATTTTCCTGAAGCCTACGGGGGCCAGGGGCTTGAGCTGCTCGATCACGCGCTGATCATAGAAGCTTTCTGCAGACAGGATTCTGGAATCGGCATGGCCATGGCCCTTTCGGACTTCGGGGCTGAGATGGTGCTAGCCCACGGCACGGAAGAACAGAAAAGACGGATTCTGCCCTTTCTAGCGCAGGGGAAAGGATGGATGACCCTGGCGCTCCTTGAAGAAGGCTACGACCTTTCGACCTTTCAAACTCATTCTCACAAGAACGGGAATGGATACAGGATCCACGGAAAAAAGTCCTATGTGACGCTTGCCGGCACGGCACAGTACGTCGTCGTTGCCTGCCAGGCGGAATCCATTGATCCGGCGGAGCAATCTCTTTTTCTTGTCACGAGGGACGCGAAGGGGATCGAAGGGGAAAGCATGGGAGATAAGCTGGGAATGCGCATGATCCCCATGCAGAGAGTTTCATTCAATGGAGTGGTCGTTACGCAAAAGGATTTGCTTGGGCAGGAAGGGAAGGGATCTTCATACCTCAAGGAGTTTCTCAATACGGTCAGAGTTGAAGCCGGAGCCGCGGGAGTCGGGATCGCCCAGGGAGCTTTTGACAGGGCCTTGGATTATGCAAAGCAGAGAGAACAGTTCGGCAAGGCGATTGTGAATTTCGATCCCATCAAGAACAAACTCGCAAACATGCTGGCCCAGGTTGAGATGGCGAGATGGATAGTCTACAGGGCCGCTTCCAGCCTCGATCAGAAAAAGCCTGAGGATCGATGGACCCTCCTGGCAAAGATGATCGCCTCCAAGGCGGCCCTTGAAGTCGCCAGCGATGCCCTCCAGATCCACGGGGGCTATGGGTATATGACGGAAGGGCAGGTGGAGCACTTTTACCGGGATGCCAAGGCGCTGGATCTTTTCATGGAGAGCGGCTCGATCGAAAAGAGCCTGCTGGCGGACCAGATTGCAGGGAGAGTCTGATCGGAGGTTGCGTTTCAGCTTCTTGAAATTGTCACCTGGTTAGGCCAGGGGGGTCCCTCTCAAAACAGAAAACGAAGATTGATCGGGAAGGATAATGCAGATAAGGGGCAGCGAAGGCGGACGGCGAGGTTTCACCGGCACCCCAATGCAGGGATTTCGTTGGCAGGTTCCCCTGTAGCCCTCCGCCCGCCTCACCCATGGCCTAAAGCGGGACCCTGTGGTGTGGCTTCTTCGTTGTTCTGTTTTGAGAGGGACCCCCATGGCCTCTGCCAAAAGGACTCAATTTCAAGAAGCTGAAAGGTTACGATAGGAGGCGGTCGTGGAAATCCTGAATTACACAGAAGATCACCTGAAATTCAGAGAGCGGGTCCGCCGCTTTTTTGAAAAGGAAGTGACTCCCCATGTGGACGAGTGGGAGAAGTCGGGCATCACTCCCAAGTCCATATGGAGGCGCATGGGACAGGAAGGCTTTCTCTGCACCAGCGTGCCCAAAGAGTACGGCGGCATGGGCGCTGACTTTCTTTACTCGCTGATTGTTTCCGAAGAACTGATCCAGACCCGCCACACAGGGCTCGCCGCGCCGCTTCACAGCGATGTCGTGGTGCCTTACATCACTTCCTTTGGATCAGAGGAACTCAAGAGGAAGTACCTTCCGCCCTGCGTTTCAGGTGACATGATCTCGGCCATTGCCATGACAGAGCCCAACGCGGGGAGCGATCTCGCTTCCATCCAGACGACCGCCGTGGAAGACGGCAAGGACGTGGTGATCAACGGGCAGAAGACTTACATCAGCAACGGCATCAATTGCGATCTTCTGATTATTGCCGCAAGAGACCCTTCCCTCTCGGACCCTTATTCAGGAATGGATCTCTATGTGGTGGAGGCAGGGGCAAAAGGGTTCGAGAAAAGCAAGAAACTGGCTAAGATGGGCTGGCAGAGCCAGGACACGGCAGAGCTCACCTTCACGGACTGCAGGATCCCCAAGGAGAATCGCCTGGGGTACCAGGGCGCCGGCTTTCTCATGCTCATGGAAAAGCTCCAGCAGGAGCGGCTCATGGTCTGTATCGGTGCGGTGGCCGGAGCAGAACGAATGCTTCAGGACACCCTGAGGTTCTGCGGCGAGAGGATGGATTTCGGGAAACCGATCACCAAGCTGCACAACAATCGGTTCAAGATTGTTGAAATCGCCACAGAGGTCAGACTGGGAAGAGTCTTTTTGGACAAACTTGTTGCCGACCACATGGAAGGCAAAAGCATTGTCGTTGACGTGTCCATGGCGAAATTCTGGACCACGGAAATGGCCATGCGCGTGTCGGATCAATGCCTGGAGCTTCACGGAAGCTACGGGATCTGCGAGGACAATCCCATGGTGAGAGCCTGGAGAGACATGCGGGTTCTCGCCATCTTTGCAGGGACCAACGAAATCATGAAGGGGATTGCGGTCAAGTTCATGGGCCTTTGACGGGTTGCTGAAAAATGCCCATCTACGGCGTTCCTCTCGTCACTCGTTGTTGCGGCGTACTAGGATGTGCGCCTCACTCCTCGTGACATCGAGCGCCTTGTATCTGGGCATTTTTGAGCAACCCATCGACCGCGGCGTCACCTGCGTTTATACGTCAACCTTTTTCAGAAGAGGAGGTAGCTATGGCTTCAAAACCTTGGCATGGAAGTAAGTGGCCTAAAGGAGTATCCCACGATGTTTCGGGGTTTGAAAAACCGCTTTACTCTATTCTGGACGAGGCAGCGAGCAAGTATCCGGACGCAACCTACACGATCTTTGCCGACGTGGGACATACCTTCCGCCAGGTCAAGGACACGGCAGACCGAATTGCCGACTTCTTGTCCTCTCGCGGAATCGGGAAGGGCGACCGGGTGGCCATCTTTCTCCCCAACCTTCCCCACTTCCCAGAGATTTTCTTCGGGATCCTGAAAGCAGGAGCCACCTGCGTGACCTGCAATCCCCTGTACAAAACATCGGAGCTGAACTACCAGCTCAAGGATTGCGGGGCCAAAGCCCTCTTTGTCATGGATCATCCCGTCTTCTATCCCACGGCCGTGGCGGCCCTGGAAGGGGCTGAAGTCAAGACCGTGGTGATCTGCAATGTGAAGTCCTATCTCCCCAAGCTCAAGGGCGTGATCGGTTCCCTTCTCGGCAAGATTCCAAAGGCCGAGCGCCACGAGCCGGGGCACTTCCTCTTTGACGACATCGTCAAGTCAAGCAAACCGCAAACGCCTGCGCTCAAGATCAACCCCACGGCAGACGTCGCTCTGATCATCTACTCGGGCGGCACCACAGGGACTCCTAAAGGCGCGTGCGTTAGCCATGCGAATGCGGTCTCCAATGTCCTCTCTGTGCAGGAATGGGTTCGTGTTTCGGAAAAGCCGGGAGCGCCTGCTCAACAGGTGGAGCCGGGAGGGGTGCACACCTACCTGGGTGTTCTCCCCTGGTATCACAGTTTCGGTCTGACTCTCGCCATGCTCTGGAGTTGTTATACCGCCTCCAAGCTCGTCTGCATCCCTGATCCCAGGGCCGGCAACCCTCCCTTCACCGAGGTGCTCAAGGCGGTGGAGAAGCACAAGGTGACGATCATGGCAGCGGTCCCCACCATCTACTCCGCCTTTGTGAACCATCCCCTGATCGACAAGTTTGATCTCACCTCGCTCATCGGCTGCGGTTCGGGCGCGGCTCCCTTGCCGGTGGAACTGATCAAGGAGTTCGAGAAGAAAACAGGCTCGGTCATCTTCGAAGGGTACGGGTTGAGCGAGACCTCCCCTGTGCTCACCTTGAATCCCACCAACCTTGAACAAAGAAAAATAGGCGCCGTGGGGCTTCCTTTCCCGAGCACAGACATCAAGATCGTGGACCTGGAAACGGGTCTCAAGGAACTCCCTCTGGGCCAGGACGGGGAGATCGCCGCCTCAGGCCCACAGGTCATGCTGGGTTACTGGAACAAGCCGGAGGCGAACCAGAACGCGTTCCGGGAGATTGGCGGGAAACGGTATTTTCTGACAGGGGACATCGGCCACATTGATGAGGAGGGATTTGTCATCATCACGGACCGCAAGAAGGATATGGCCATTGTGGGAGGCTTCAACGTATACCCGAAAGACGTGGAGGAAGTGCTCTTCACGCATCCCAAGGTGGCCCTAGCCGCTGTCATCGGCCTGCCGGATCCTCACACGGGCGAGAAGATCAAAGCTTTTGTCCAGCTCCGGCCGGGCATGCAGGCTACGGAAGAGGAGTTCCTGGATTTCTGCAAAGAGCGAATGACCGGGTACAAGCGTCCGCGAAACGTGGAGTTCCGCGAAACCCTCCCCACATCGGTGGTCGGCAAGGTGCTGCGGAGAGTTTTGAAGGAAGAAGAGCTGAAGAAAACAAAAGGCCCTGATCAGCATTAGGCCGGGGCCAGGATCGCTAAGCTCGGGCCAGACTCTTGATGGCTGCGGCGACGGTCTTGAGCTCTGAATCCTGAAGGGTTCTCACGTCGAGAAGGACCTGGTCCTTCTCGACCCTTGAGATAATAGGGGGATCGTAGTCGCGAAGCTTCTGTTCCATCGTGTTGGCCGAGAGGCGGCCGGGCACCAAGGCCAACACACAGGTGGGAATCACGAGCAGAGGCAGCGCGCCTCCGCCCACTTTCGAGGTGCTGTCCGCAAGCCGAGGGGTGAAATTTGGGGAGTCGAGCTTGCCGATCATTCTGCGCAATCGCCTGGCTTTGCTCTTGAGCTGGTCGTAGGGGGCGAGGATCATCTGCAAGGTGGGGATTTCCTTGATCGCTGTGGCCTCATCCCTGTAGATCCTCAGAGTTTCCTCCAGAGCCAAAAGCGTCAGCTTGTCGATTCGAAGCGCGCGGCTCAGCTGGTTCTTTCGGATCGCTTCCACGAGAGGTTTTCTGCCAAGAAGGATTCCTGCCTGAGGCCCTCCGAGCAATTTGTCGCCGCTGAAGGTCACAAGATCGACGCCCTGGCCAAGCACCTCCTGCACCGTCGGCTCTTTGACCAGACCGTACTTGGAAAAATCCACAAAGCAGCCGCTTCCCAGGTCTTCCATGACCGCGATATGGTGTTTGTGAGCCAGGGTGACCAGTTCGACCGTGTCCACATCCTCCGTGAAGCCGATGAGATGGTAATTGCTTTTGTGGATCTTTAGAAGAAGGGCTGTGTCAGGGCCGATGACTTCCTCGTAATCCCGGAGGTGGGTTTTGTTGGTGGTTCCCACCTCGACCATTCTTGCGCCGCCCCTTTTCATCACTTCCGGAATGCGGAAAGAACCCCCGATTTCCACAAGCTGGCCCCTGGAGACCACGACCTCGCGGCCCCTGGCCAGGGTATCGAGGGCAACGAGGACGGCGGCCGCGTTGTTGTTGACCACGGTTCCTGCTTCAGCGCCGGTAATTTCCTTGAGAATCCCCTCCACATGGGAATAGCGGCTTCCTCGTTCTCCCCGTTGAAGGTCATATTCCAGATTGCTGTAGCCGCCTGCGATGGGCTTGAATCTTGCGAGAGCCCTTTCAGCGAGTATGGATCGGCCGAGGTTCGTGTGAACGACTACGCCGGTGGCATTGATCAGAGGCTTCAAACTCGGCTGGTTCAGGAGAACCAGTTTCTCGGTCACCATGTGAGAAACCCGCTCGAGGCTCAGCGGTTCTTCGAATCCATGGCCTGACTTGATGCCGTTTCGAATTCCCTCCAGAACCTGGTGAACCGCCTTAAGGACAAGAGCGCGGGGATAGTCGGGAAGAATCTCTGAAAGAAAAGGGCTGTTCAGAAGACGGTCAACGGCAGGGATTTTTTGGAATAGATTTTTTTTGTCTTCGGCTGACACCGACGGCGCTCCTCAGGAAAAGGCGAGAACAACTTTTTGTTGCAAAAAGCAAAAACTGTGCTAAATTCTTCTCACGTCCGGTGGTGGGTGTAGCTCAATTGGTTAGAGCCCTGGGTTGTGGCCCCAGAGGCTGTGGGTTCGAGTCCCACCACTCACCCCACCAGACTTCTTCTATATCAACCTCCTGACAGGTGTCAAACATTTCTCATCTCAACGGATTTCATGAGGTTCTTCCCTTATTACCTTTCTAGATCCATTAAGGCTCCCGCACCCTCACTTTTTGAATAAATGGGTTGACGAATGGTGGAGAGCATACTAATAAAGTTCCGCGTCCTTTAGCGGAACTGAGTGGCTTGATTTGTTGAGAAGAGCTTTATAGAATGCCCCAGTTTTAATGGGCTCGAGAAAGAAACGCAGACAAGAGGCAGGGAGATGAAGAAAAGTAAACCACCAAGAGATGAGACGATCGTCGGTTATGTGGTCCCGAGTGAATGGGACAGCGAGGACAACGTCGTCTCCATCAGCATTACAACAGATGACGACGATTACGTCGTAGAGATGAACAAACTGGGCGAAGAGCTTTTTGATTTTCTCGATGAGGACGTCGAGGTGACTGGAACGGTCCGCGAGGACAAGGACGGAACAAAACGAATACGTGTCATCAGCTACGAAGTTCTGGAAGACGTCGACGACGGAGATGAAGATGAGGACTTCAGCTATGATGACGATGAAGACGAGGAATAGAGTTTCTCAGGGCAAAGCTCCCAGTCGTTCAGGCAGGCGCCGTTATGACTTGTCTGATAATCCCAACCCAACCCTCAGCAGCAACTGAAGATCCTTTGAGTCAGGTCTAGAGGTCCCGATCTCCTCAAGATTGCACATGGCTTTCTGCCGATCGCAAGATCTGCCTGTGAATCCTTTTATCAAAAAAAGATAAATAGAACTCAATTAATAAAATACAAAATTAATTAAAATAAATAGAAAGTTAGATCATTCAGCCTATCCTTTTTTTGCTATTGACCTGTAAGTTTAAATCATATAAAATTAAGCTAACTCATTGAAGTGTTACGCAGCTTCTTGTGAGTATTTGCGAGTCAGCTTAGAGCGCCCGCTTTTACTTGCTCACCCCAAGGGGCGGGAGCGGTTTAGAGAGTTCTGATTGGCAGGAGGACCCAACTTGGCTGCTGGTATAGAAAAACGCAGAAGTCCGAGAGTGGAAGTGAGCTGGCCTATCACGATCCTGGCGGAAACAGGAACGATCGAGGGAGAAATAAGAAACGTTTCCGTGGATGGGTTGCTTATCTTTTGCGAGGAGCCTCTGCGCCTCAATGAGACCTATCGCATGTCTATTCTTCCCGGCAAACATCATGCCATAGGCGTCAGCGGCAAGGTGGTCTGGGCGGATGCCTACTGCATGGATGAGGATAACACCGCCTTTGGAGTGGGCATCTGCCTTGTGGAGCTCACGGATGAAGACCGTGAAGCATTGCGATCCCTGATCGCGGGTGCCCGCCAGCCTTCCCCCCAGAAACTCTAGACCGACCACACCCATCCTCTTCTCGTCTCCCCCCAGATACAGAAAACGCCCTTTTCTTCGTGAGAAAAGGTTAGGAACCGGGGCTTAGGAACGCCCGTTTTACCCAGGTGATTTTTCCGTTCGGCCGCGTCGCCTCAGGGCACCCTGAAGTTTATCCAGGTAAACGAAGAAGACAGGGGTGATGAAAAGGGTCAGGAACTGACTGAACAAGAGCCCTCCCACGACGGCCAAACCCAGGGGCTGGCGAGCCTCCCCTCCGGCGCCGTAGCCCAGAGCAATGGGCAGGGTGCCCATGAGAGCCGCCATAGTGGTCATCATGATCGGTCTGAACCGGATCATGCAGGCTTCGTAAATCGCCTCAGAAGCGGTCTTCTCCCCGCTTTTCTTCGCCTCAAGTGCGAAGTCCACCATCATGATGCCGTTTTTCTTAACAAGACCCACCAGCATGACAATCCCGACAAAGGCGTAGATATTGAGCTCGCTGTTGAAAACCAGCAGCGTTACCAGGGCTCCGAATCCCGCAAAAGGCAGGGCGGAAAGAATGGTTACCGGATGAATGAAGCTTTCGTAAAGAATCCCCAGGACAATGTAGATCACGACGATGGCCATGAGAAGCAGGAGTCCCATGCCCTCGAAGGAGGACTGGAAAGCCTGGGCTGTTCCCTGAAAACTGGTGCTGATGGTCGAGGGCAGGGTGCCCTTGGCGGTTTTTTCCACGGCAGCCACCGCATCCCCGAGGGACACTCCGGGTCTCAGGTTAAAGGAGATGGTGACCGCAGGCAATTGGCCCAGGTGGCTGACAGCCGCAGGACCGACAGACGCGGTGAAACGCGTAAACGTGTCCAGCGGAACCATCTGTCCCCCGGCTGAGCGAACGTGGAGAAGAGACAAAGCCGCAGGCTCCATCTGATACTCGGGGAGGACTTCCATGATGACCGCATAGTCATCGTTTGCCGCATAAATCGTGGATATTTGCCTCGAGCCATAGGCGGTGTAAAGAGCCTCTTCGATCTGCTCTGCAGTTACCCCCAGGACCGCCGCCCTGTCGCGGTCGATCTCCACATTCACCTGGGGGTTCTTGATCTCCAGGTCCGAGGTCACATCCAGAAAACCCGGCAGGGCCTTGATCTTATCCTGAAGGACAGGAGCATGTTCGTAGAGTTCATGCAAATCAGGGCTCTGAAGGGTGAACTGGTAGAGGCTTCTGGTCACCATCCCTCCAATACGGAGAGGCGGCGGGTTCTGAAGATAGACCCGGATGCCGGGCACCTGGCTCAGCTTTGGCCTGAGATTGGCGATGACCTCGTTGACGCCGAGCTCTCTTTCACTTCGGGGCTTGAGACGCATGAACATGGACCCTGCATTGCTCCTGCCGAACGGGCCGCGTGCCCCGGCATTGGACATGAAGGCGGCCACATTGGGGTCGTCCTTGACGATGCTCGCAACCGCTTTTTGGTGTTCTACCATGGATTCAAAAGAGATCCCTTCCACGGCTTCCGTGATCGCCAGCATCTGGGAAGTGTCTTCCGAAGGAAGGAAGCCCTTGGGCAGGGTGCGAAAGAGATGGATGGTGGCCAAAAGGACAAGAGCAGTGAAAAGGATGGTCGAAAAACGGTGCCGCAGGAACCACCGAAGCCCGGCGCCATAGGCCCTGAGCATGCCCTGAAAGACACTCTCGGAAGCCGCGTAGATTCGGCCCCTCTTTTCAAGAGATTGCGGCTTGATGAAGCGGCTGCAAAGCATGGGGGTCAGGGTCAGGGCGATGACGCCTGAAAGGAGAACGGCGACTCCGATAGTGACCGAGAACTCCGTGAACAGGCGGCCGATGATTCCTCCCATGAACAGGACGGGGATGAAAACGGCCGCCAGGGAAAGGGTCATGGAGATGATGGTGAATCCGATTTCTTTGGAGCCTTTCAAAGCGGCTTCGAAAACAGGCTCTCCCATTTCCACGTGGCGCACAATGTTTTCGAGCATGACAATGGCATCGTCCACCACGAACCCCACAGCCAGGATCAAGGCCATCAGGGAGAGGTTGTCCAGGTTGTACTCGAGGAGATACATGATCCCGAAGGCCCCGATGATGGAGAGGGGCATGGCCACGGAGGGGATCAGGGTTGCGGAGATTTTACGCAGGAAGAGAAAGATCACGATCACCACGAGGAACAAGGCAAACACCAGAGTGAATTTGACATCCCGAACGGATTCGCGAATGGACTCGGAGCGGTCATAGAGCAGGTGGAGAGACACGGAAGCCGGCAATTGGGCCCTGAAGGTGGGGAGAAGCTTTTTTACGGCATCCGCCACTTCCACGGTGTTGGTTCCCGGCTGGCGCTGGACCGCAAGAACCATGGCGCGCTGATCAATAAACCACGCAGCGGCCTTGTCGAACTCCACGCTGTCGATGGCTTTTCCCACATCCTGGAGACGAACCGGATGGCCGGCTCGAAAAGAAAGGATGACAGGGTTGAACTCCTTGGCCTGATTGAGCTGGCCCGTGGTTTCCACAGTGAAAGCCCTGTGGCGGCCATAAAGGATGCCCGTGGGCAAATTGGTGTTCGCGGTTCTTATGGCGCGGGCCACTTCGTCGATGCCCATGCCGCGGCTTTTCAGGGCGTTGGGATCGATCTGTATGCGGACAGCGTACTTCTGGGAGCCAAAGACCTGCACCTGAGCCACACCGCTCACAGTGGAGACCCTTTGGGCAATGAGGGTTTCCGCGTACTCGTTGAGCGTGTAGAGGGGGAGGGTGGGGGAAGTGATGGACAGGTAGAGGACAGGCATGTCCGCCGGGTTCACCTTTCTGTAAGAAGGGGGATAGGGCATGTCCCGTGGCAGCCTGTGGGTTGTTCTGGCAATGGCCGCCTGCACGTCCTGGGCCGCAGCGTCAATATCCCGATCCAGGTCGAACTGGAGAGTGATCTGCGTCACGCCGAGGGAACTGGAAGAGGTCATGTTGGTCACGCCGGCGATGGTAGAGAACTGACGCTCCAGAGGAGTGGCCACCGATGAAGCCATGTTCTCAGGGCTGGCGCCGGGCAGGCTGGCACTCACCATCAGGGTGGGAAAATCCACGTTAGGCAGATCGCTCACCGGAAGACGGCGATACCCCATGAGACCGAAAATGATGATGCTGATCATGACCAGCGTGGTCATGACCGGCCGTCGAATGAAGAGGGCGCTCAGATTCATTTCTTGGGAGCCTCTTGGCGAACAGAGTTCTGGTCCTTAATGCTCACTCTGGCGCCGGAGGTCAAAAGCAGTTGCCCGTCAGTGACCACGGTTTCGCCGGGGCTGAGGCCCTTCTCGATCACGGTTTCGCCGTTCGTGCTGCGAGACACGGAGACGAGCCGGAGTTCGGCGGTTTGGTCCTGCTTGACGACGAAAGCGTAAGAACCGGACTGGCCGCTTTGAATTGCCTGGCTGGGCACGACCACTGCCTTAAGCTGCACGACCAGGGTGAGAAGGACATGGGTGGTTTGTCCAGGCCAGAGGCGGCGGTCCCTGTTTTGAAAGGTGGCTTTGAGACGAATCGTGGCCGTGGACTGCTCCACCGTGTTGTTCACGAAACTCACGACACCTGTGATCGGTTCGGCGCTGCCCTGGTTCTCCGGGGCATAGACCTGGACCTCCATCTTGCCTTCCTTGGTTCTCCGGTTGATCTCCCCCAGATACTTCTCAGGAACGGCAAAGGTCACATAGATCGGCTCGAGCTGGTGGACGGTCAGGAGGGACTTGTTTTCATCGTTCCCTTTGACCAGGTTTCCTTTCTGAATCAGAAGGCTTCCGGTCCTTCCGGAGATGGGAGAACGAATGGCGCAGTATCCGAGCTGCAACTGGAG
This sequence comes from uncultured delta proteobacterium, assembly GCA_963702565.1. Lineage (GTDB taxonomy): Bacteria > Desulfobacterota > DSM-4660 > Desulfatiglandales > HGW-15 > CAVPDE01. The sequence goes on from CAVPDE010000011.1 coordinate 18,985, forward strand.
ATTTTCCAGCGTGGCCTGATCGGCTTTGACGAGCGCCTCGGCCGCTTCCGCAGTGCTCACGTACTGGTCGAGGGACTGGCGGCTCACAATATCTCTTTCGGCGAGCGGCATGTTTCGCCGAACATCGTCCCTCGCCTTGCGGGCTAGGGCCTGATCCCGTTCGAGCCTCGCCTGGGCCTCCTTGAGGGCCACTTCATAGGGCGCTTTGTCAATGGTGAAAAGAAGGTCCCCTTCCTTGACTTCCTGGCCTTCCTGAAAGTGAACTCCCACGAGTTCGCCCGAAACGCGGGACTTCACGGCTACCGTGGAATAGGCCTCCACGTTCCCGACAGAGCTGACCTGAATGGGAACATCTTTTGTGAAAACCGATGCCACCATCACCGGCACAGCCGGCTTTTCTTTGGACTTGGGCTCCTCTGCGGAAGGGCCCCCTGAGCAGGCTGCAAGGAAGAGAAAACCGACCAAAAAAAACCTCGCCACTCGGCGGGGTTTGGCAAAACCCGTAAAAAACACCTTAATGTTCAACGCTTAGGTACTCCTGTGACTCGCGCGAGTCGGCTCAAACCCTACGTGCAAACTATAATCCTTATAGAGGCCTGAAGCAAGAAAAAGCTATGAAACCTTGTCTCCAGGCTCGAGGTCGCCGTCAAAACTTGCAACGGCCAGCCGGTTCTTCCCAGAGCCTGCGAGGATCATGCCTTCGGAGAGTCCGAATTTCATTTGCCGGGGCTTGAGGTTGGCAACGAACATCAGTTTTTTGCCCACTAGTTTTTCCGGCTGGGGATAGGCGGAGCGGATGCCGGCGAACACCTGGCGAAGGCGGCCTTCGCCGATATCCAGCATGAGCTTAACGAGCTTGTCTGCTCCTTCCACAAGGCTTGCTTCCCGCACAATAGCTACCCTGAGGTCCAACTTTGAGAAATCGTCGATCGTGATTTCCGGACCAATGGGGACAAGATCAGTGCGTTGCTGACCAGGGGAAACCCCCGGGATCGCTTTGGGCGACTGCACCTTCGCCGGTTCTTTTTCCTGGGTCTTCTGAATCTTGGTCCACTCGTCTTTCAAGGTAACGGTCCTGTTGAATACCCTGTGCTCTGAAGTCGAATCTCTGGAATCCACACAAAAGTAGCCCAACCGCTCAAACTGGAAACGAGATCCGGGCCCAGCCTCTTTGAGGCCGGGTTCCAAACGGCAGCCTTTCAAAATCTCAAGAGACAAGGGATTCAGGAACGCTTTGAAATCTTGACCTTCTCCCTCGTCACTGGGGTCTGCTTTTGACAACAGGTGGTCATACAGTCTCACTTCTGCCGCGATGGAATGAGGCGCGGACACCCAGTGGAGTGTCGCTCTGACCTTGCGGCCGTCCGGAGCGTCCCCTCCCCTGGTTTGAGGGTCATAGGTGCAATGAACCTCAGTCACTTTGCCGCTCTGATCTTTGACGACGCCGACGCATTTCACGAAATAGGCGTAGCGAAGCCTCACTTCACGGCCCGGCGAGAGCCGGTAAAACTTCTTGGGCGGGGTCTCCATGAAGTCGTCTTCTTCAATGTAGAGTTCCCTCGAGAAGGGGACTTTTCGCGTTCCCGCGGAGGGCTCTTCGGGGTTGTTGAGGGCATCCAACTCTTCCACTCGGCCTTCCGGATAGTTGTCAATGATCAGCCGGAGAGGCCGCAACACGGCCATCACACGGGGAGCGCGCTTGTTCAGGTCTTCCCGAATGCAGTATTCCAGGAGAGCCACATCCACCGTGCTGTCTCTCTTTGCCACACCAATGCGCTCACAAAAGCCCCGGATGGCCTCAGGAGTGTATCCTCGACGCCTCAACCCGGAAAGGGTGGGCATGCGCGGATCATCCCATCCGGACACGACTCCTTGCTGAACCAACTGGAGCAGCTTTCTTTTGCTCATCACCGTGTGACTCAGATTCAGGCGGGCAAACTCGATCTGCCGGGGATGACCGATTCCGAGTTCGTCCAAAAACCAATCATAGAGCGGCCGGTGATCTTCAAACTCCAGGGTGCAGATCGAATGAGTGATGCCCTCAATGGAGTCGCACTGGCCATGGGCGAAGTCATACATGGGATAAATGCACCAGGTGCTGCCGGTCCTGTGGTGCTCGGCGTGAAGAATCCGGTACATGACCGGATCCCGCATGTTGAGATTGGGGGAGGCCATGTCGATCTTGGCGCGAAGAACCCGAGAACCGTCCGGGAACTCGCCGCTGCGCATGTGCTCAAAAAGGGCCAGGCTCTCTTCGGCGGAACGGTTCCTGAAAGGGCTCTCCCTGCCCGGCTCTGTCAGGGTCCCGCGAAATTCCCTGATCTGCTCCGCGCTGAGATCATCCACGTACGCTTTCCCCTTTCGGATCAATCGGAGCGCGAACTCATAGAGCTGTTGAAAATAGTCGGAGGCATAGTACTCCCGGTCTTCCCAGTCAAAACCCAGCCAGCGGACATCGGTCTTGATGGACTCCACGTATTCAATGTCCTCCTTGCTGGGATTCGTGTCGTCGAAGCGCAGATTGCAGAGGCCTTTGAACTCCGGAGCCAGGCCGAAATTGAGGCAGATGGACTTGGCGTGACCGATGTGCAGGTAGCCGTTGGGCTCGGGTGGAAAGCGAGTGTGAACGCGGCCTCCGTATTTGTTCGTCTGCAGGTCTTCGTTGATGATCGCCTTGATGAAATTGGGGGCTGGGGTAAAATCAACATTCGACATGGGATGGATACTCCTTTTTGCCATGCATCAGGCTCATGATACCTCAAAACAGCAGCTATTATAGAGAGCGCGATGGGTATTGCAAGGGGTTTAGCGTCCCTTACAGGCCACGCAGGGATTTAAGCAAAAGACATACCCCGATGGTGAGCAGACCCTGCACCAGCATGCCTGCCTGAAAACTCCAGAGATCGGCCACGGTGCCGAGAAGAGTGGGCGCGATCCCGGTGCCGAAGACAACCCCGATGGCCACAGTCGCTCCGGCAAAGGCGCTTCGATCGCCGAAGGTGGTGAGCTTTGAAATGCTTACCAGGCCGGCAGGAAAAAAGACAGGCATGAAGGTTGCCTGAAAAGCAAGCATGGCGACCAGAAGAGGAAAGGAATCCGCCAGGGCAATCCCGGTGATGGAAAAACCTGAGCCCAGCAGCGAGAGGAGCAGCACTTTCTTGACGCCGAACCGGTCGATCAGAAAGCCTGCAAGTAAAGTGACTACCAAGCCTCCGACTCGGGAAAGCCCGAAAATCGAGTTGGCCAGATCGATGGAGAGGCCTTTCTCGTTGACCAGAAAGAGGGGAATCAAGTTGTAAAGTCCGAGCCCGCCTGCCGCGGCAAAACTCCAAAGGGTCGCTATGATCCAGAAGTCCTTGCGCCGGAGAACCCGGGAGAAAGGGGACTTTCCCTCTTCTTTGGGCCTGGGGTCCGGAGCGCGAACAAGAAACACAACCGTCACAGCCATGCAAAGCCCGCTCAGAGCCATGACCAGTGCTGTCCAATCGAGGAAGCGCAGAGCGGCAGCTGCAAGAAGGGGAATGACCAGGATGCTGAAAGTGGCGGCTGTTTCATGGAAGGCAATAGCCTTCCCCCACTTGTCAGGGTGAATCGTTGCAGTGAGCAAGGGGAGAGCGCAAGGAAGGTACAAGCCCCCCCCGAACCCAAGAACAAAGGCGACAGCCCCCAGACCCCAGTAAGTCCTCGTGAACACCAGGGAGATAAGGGCTCCGATGAGAACAGCAAACCCCACGGCAATGGACTTCTTGAAGCCGATGCGGGGAGTGATCCAGTTCGAGACCAGCAAGGAGCTGGTATAGCCCACCGCCATGAAAAGAAAGATGCTGCCGGCCAGGGCGTGGCTGATCTGCAGCTCCTTTTCAAAAATCGGGAGCAGAGGCGAGAGGACCGTTCGCGTGGAAAAATTGAGGAACCAAAGGCTCCAGAAAAGAAGGAGGAAAAGGATGTTCATGGAGGCGCTCTAGTTACGTTCTGCCGTTCGAAGCGTTTTCATGGTGCCAGAGGAGGAGATCCTTCTTGATGTGGTGAAGCTCATCGGAAAGGGAGACCTTGTAGAGATGAGGATTCGTGAACCGCTTGGTTTCATTCTCCAGACTCTCCAGTTCCTTTGCGGCATGCTCTCTCACGTCCTGAAGCGAAGGAGGCTCATAGACCTGCTTGCCTTTCTTGAAGATAGGGACCATGATCTCCCTGGCTTCATAGGGAGGCCGGTAGGTTTTCTTCATGTAGTCGTACATGGGGTGATGAGCGATGACCGGTTTCCCTGAGGGAAGAGGCTCCTCCACATCCGTGAGCAGGTCGCCCATCATGAACCCCCGGGAGTTGTAGAATCGCACGATTTTCTTCACTCCCGGGTTGGTCACCTTCTCCGGGTTCTGAGAAATCTTGATTTTGGGAATGAGCTTGTCTTTTCCGTAACCCGCGGCCATGAGCTTGTACACCACCCCGAGCGCCGGAGTCTGATAAGAGGTCATCAGCTTGGTTCCCACACACCAGATGTCAATTCGTGCGCCCTGGTCCCTGAGGCTCTCGATGAGCCATTCATCGAGATCGCTGCTCGCAAGGATCTTCACTTCCGGGAAACCCGCCTCGTCGAGCATGCTCCTGGCGACCTTTGAGTAATACGCCAGGTCCCCGCTGTCGATCCGGATGCCTCTCAAGGTTTTTCCGGCCCCTCGCATTTCCGCTGCGACTCGAATCGCGTTGCTCACCCCTTCCGCTACATCATAGGTGTCCACGAGGAGAACGCAGTTGTCAGGGAAAATCCGGGAGAAGGTCTGGAACGATTCGATTTCCGTGTCGAAACTCTCCACCCAGCTATGGGCATGAGTCCCTCGGATCGGGATGCCGAAGAGCTTACCCGCTCGAACATTGGACGTGCCCTCACACCCCCCGATGTAAGCCGCCCTGGCTCCGTAGAGAGCCGCTTCAACCCCATGAGCCCGTCGAGTGCCGAAGTCTATGACCGGTGCGCCTTTTGTGGCCGTCTTGAGGCGGGCGGCTTTGGTGGCAATGAGCGTTTGGTGGCCGACAATGGCCAGCAGCGTGGTTTCGAGAATCTGGGCTTCCGCGATCGGTCCGATCACTCGGATCAGGGGCTCATTCGGGAAGACCACGGTGCCCTCAGGGACAGCCCAGATATCGCCGGTGAACTTTATGCCTTTGGCGAGTTCGGCTAAGGCTTCTTTTGAGAAGATGCCCAGACTCTTGAGGTATTCCACGTCATCCGGAAAGATTTTGAGCGAATTGACATACTGAATGACGCTTTCCAGCCCGGCAAAGACACAAAAGCCTCCTCCATCAGGATTCTGGCGATAGTACAGATCAAAGCAGGCTCTTTGTTTGCTCTTGCTTGAAACGAGGTAACCGGCAACCATCGTGAGTTCGTAGAGATCCGTGTCAAGCGTGTGGTTTCCGCACTTGAGCCCTTTGAGCGCGGCATCGCCGTCCACAGTTCCCAGATCCTGTTCGAGATCCTCGTCAAAGAGTTCGATCTGATCGAACCGTCTTCCGGTCGCTGGATCCCTGAATCTCGGTTTCATTGCCCTTATCCTTTGCTTGGAGACCGGGTGCAGTCTATCACACTCACCCCTGCTTCTCAACAATCCGGTAGCTCGTTTCAACAGGGGCGCTCACGGAGCCGATCGCGCTGCAGTACTTGGTCGCCGACAGCTCGACGGCACGCTCCACATCCTTGGGGGAGAGCGCTCTGCCTTCGAGGACGTACTCGATCAGAATTCGGGTGTAGCGCTTGGGATGGTCCTCGGCGCGTTCGCCGGTGACGTTCACCTGAAATCCCGTGACGTCGGCACGCTTCTTTCTCATGATCGAGATCACGTCCATTGCCGTGCACCCGGCGACGCCCATGAGAAGCATTTCCATGGGAGTGGGGCCTGTTTTTCCGTCGGGGTTGTCAAGAAGGACGCTCGGGCTGCTGCCGGCCTGGCCGGCAAACTGCATTTTCTCTTTCCATTCCAGTTTGGCCTTGATGGTCATGTCCGGATTCCTTTCGCGGATTTGATTTACTTCTTACTCTTTGCCGCAGTAAAATACAAGTGCGGTCAGAGCCCGCGCCGGAGCAAACCATGGGGAAGGAAGAAGAGAGGCCGTCGGCAAAGAGACGCATCTGAAAGGAGGAGAGAGGTGGACGAACTGACAAACAGACTTCGCGAAGCGCTTGAAGAGCATTGCCGGCCTGCCACGGCGCCTGTGGCGGTCAAGCTGGTGAAGAAAGGCGAGGCGACCCTCCAGAAGGCCAAGTACCCTCTGGATCACATGGGGCATGGCATGGCGGTTTGCCAGGGAATGACCATCGCAAGGACCATAGGCTGGACCATGGCTTTCAGAGATCAGGACTATGCGTGCCCGCTCCCTCGGGTGTTCATGGGACACATTGAGCCGGATGTTCTCCTGCAAGGGGCCATTGCGGACTACTATCAGGATGATCCTGAGTGCAAGAAGGTGATGGAGGGTTCCTATCCCAGGTGGCCGTTGAACGTTTACAAGGAGATCTGGTTGGCGCCGATCAATCGCTGCGAGTTTGTTCCCGATCTGGTGGTCGTTTACGGCAATCCGGCGCAGGTGCTTGCCCTCATCCAGGGAGCCAATTACGGAATCGGAGCGGGGATAAAATCTGTGAGCAGCGGCCGCTTCGGATGCTCCGCTTGGATCGCCGGAGTGATCCAAAACGATGAGTGCACCTACCTGGTGCCAGGGCCAGGGGAGAGGATCTTCGCCGGAACCCAGGATCACGAGATGTCTTTTGCCGTGCCGTACGCTCAATTCGGCCGGCTGATCGAGGGCTTGAAATACGTCAGAAGCAAAGGCGCTTACCGGTATCCTGTGCCGAATCTGGCCATCCTGTCCGAACCGCGGCTCCCGGGGAAATACCATGAAATCGAGCCTCCTGTGAAAGGGCCTAATGGCTCCAAGTGACAACCTGTTCGAGCAGGAAGGTCTCTTCGAAGGAAGGGAAGGGGAGAACTCAGAACCCGTGAAGGTCAGTGACAAAGAGTTTGACCGGATTGTGAAGAGGGCGATTCACCGCATCCCGGAGGAGCTGCGGCAGCACCTGGACAATGTGCTGATCACCGTTCGCAAGAGGGCTTCCCAAGAAATACTGGAGGAGATGGACGTTCCCCCCGGGGAAGAGCTTCTCGGGTTTTTTTCAGGCATTCCCCTTGTGGACCAGTCCGTGACGGATCCGCCGATCTATTCGGACACCATTTTCATCTTCCAGGAGCCTTTGGAGGAGATGTGCGGGACCCTAGAGGAACTGGAAGAAGAAATCGAACTCACGGTGGTGCATGAAATCGCCCACTACTTCGGAATCAGCGAAGAGCGGCTCGAAGAACTCGGCTATTCATAAAAAACCAATAAACAGCCCTATTCGCGAGCATGAAAAAAGTCAAAAAAGGAATCGTCAGGAACGGACTGCTCCTCTCGATGATGGCGTTTTACTTCTCCTGTGGCAAGGACGTTTTTCCCCCTGACTATCCTGATGAAATAAGCCCTGAAAGGGGCCTCCCAAGCGCTTCGCTGATTTCACGGGATGCCAAGGAACGATTCTCCCCGTTTACCGTGCACCCTGTGCCCTGCACCTTATCCTATGTACCCCTTCACCTTCAGCAGCTCGGCCATGAGGATCGCGCCTCCTGCAGCGCCTCGAACCGTGTTGTGCGAGAGCCCGACAAAGCGGCAATCAAACACCTTGCAGGGCCGAACCCTTCCCACGACGACCGCCATGCCGCTCCCGGCATCCCTGTCCTTGCGTGGCTGAGGCCGGTCTATCTCTTCACGAACAACGATGGGCGGTTGCGGAGCTGAAGGAAGGTCAAGCTCTTGCGGAACCGACCGGTAGGATCGCCAAACCTCCTTCAACTCGTCGAGGGAAGGTTTGGCTCCGCCAAATTCGATACTGATGCAGGCAGAGTGACCGTCAATCACCGGGACTCTGGTGCAGTGGGCAGAGATGGAGAGGGATTCATCCGGTACGATCCTGCCTCCTGAGACTTTGCCAAGAACCTTTCGGGGCTCGTTTTCCGATTTCTCTTCTTCACCGCCGATGTAGGGAATGATGTTGTCCACCATGTCCAGGCTGGAAGGACCGGGATACCCTGCGCCGGATAGCCCCTGCAAAGTGGTCACGATCATCCTTGCGACCCGGTAGCCCTTTTGCATGAGCGCATGAATCGGGATCATGTAGCTCTGAATGCTGCAGTTCGGTTTTACCACGATGAGTCCTCTGCTCCACCCATAGTGCTTTTGCTGAGCCGGGATAATGCCGCAGTGGTCATGGTTAATTTCAGGGATGAGAATCGGCACGTCCTCTGTTAGCCGATGGGCGGAGTTGTTGGAGATCACGGCAAAGCCTTTTGACGCATACTCCATCTCCAGCTTTCTGACGGCTTCCTTTTCCATGTCCACGGCCGAGAAGATCACCGAACACTTGCCCAGAGCGGAGCCCACGTTGCCGGCGTTTTCGACAACGAGTTCTCCGACCTTGCCCGGTATGCCCATACTCATGTGCCACCTTCCAGCCACGGCCTCCCGATAACGCTTTCCGGCCGAACGGGGAGAGGCGGCCACGTAAACGACCTCAAACCATGGGTTGTTGTTTAGCAAGCGGATGTAGTTCTGCCCCACCATCCCTGTAGCCCCAATGACGCCCACACTGATTCTTCTTAGACATGACTTTCACCTCCTGTTGGTTTGAAAATAAAAAGCCCGCCGTCGCTTATTCGACGGCGGGCCTTTGAACTGCCCTTGATGAATCGTTACGCTATGTCATGATCCGCCGTCGAATGACCCCCATAGTTGTGCGCTTGAGGGTGCGCGTGGTCGTGCACGTGCTCATCATAGTTGCGGAGATCATTCGACGAAGAAAATTCATACCTACCAAAACATCCTTCCGTGCTGTTGTTAGAAATAATAGTACTGGCTTGCGCCCTCCGCGTCAAGAAAAAATACAAGGCCCATCCTCAGAAGCGGTGATCAAGACAGCCCTGACATGGATATCCTCGGGGGCAGCATACGGAAGAAGGTATGTCAGTCAAAGAACTTGCGTAAACAAAACATTCCTTTAGAAAAGCTGGGTTAGTAAAGTTTTTCTATTTCCTTTAAGTACGTTTTCAGAGCCACGTTACGCTTCAGCTTCATGGTCTGGGTCACCAGGCCGTTTTCCAGAGTGAAATCTTCGCCGGCAAAAATGAAGCGCTGAGGTATTTCGTATCCGCCGTAAGATTCCTGAAGATGCTTCTTGATTTCGGCGGACAAGAACTCCTGAATGTTTTTGTTTTTCACAACTTCCTGCGGGGAGCCTTGCGCCCATTTTGAGATCCGCTCATCCTTTTTCATTGAATCGAAGTCCGGAACGATCACGGCGACGTTGTACTCCTTGCCTTCCCCCCACACAAAGGCATTCGCGATATGGCGAATGAGTTTAATGTCGGTTTCAAGGGATTCGGGGTGAATGTATTTGCCGTTGGAGAGTTTGTATTCATCCTTGAATCGGCCTGTAATGTAGAGAAATCCGTCGGCGCTTACGCGGCCCTGATCACCGGTGCGTATTCCCGGGAACCCGTTCCAGGTGTCTTGCATCATGACATCTGAGTTCAGGTTCGGCTTGTTGTGATATCCCATCATCACATGCGCGCCGTAGGCGATGATTTCTCCGTCTTCGCTTTCCTCGCCTGTCAGAGACTTGTCGATCCTCACATGCATGTTTTCGACACATTTGCCGACAGACCCGTACCGGTTTCCCCAGAGCGGGGAGTTCATTGTGATCGCGGGTGAGGTTTCGGTTAATCCATAGGCGTCATATGTGGGGATGCCGAGATCGGCGAAAAACATGGCTATTTGAGGGTTCATCACGGCGCTGGCGGTCAGAACGCCTTCAAGCCGACCCCCGAATTTCTCCCTGATTTTCGAAAAAACAATTTTATCGAGGATTTTGAGTCTCAAAGACTTCGTCGCCTTGCCTCTGCATTTAACCGCTTCCTCGCACGACATATCGAAAAGCTTTTTCTTCAGGCCGCCCTCTTCGTGCATTTTTGCCTGAATCCCGTCGTAGATTTTGTTGAAAACCTTTGGAACGGCAATAAGGAAGGTCGGTTTGACCTTGAGAAGATCCTCTGCGAGCGTGTCGACCGACTCCATCAGAGCGATAGCCCCGCCGAATTGCATGAAGTTGTGCAGTTCCGCGCTCAAGCCATAGCTGTGTGCCCAGGGAAGTATCGCCAGAGAAACGGATTTCTCGTTGAGACTGGGAAAGATGTGATAACCGGACTGTGAGCAGGCGGACAGGTTGCCGTGAGAAAGAAGCACCCCTTTCGGCTCCCCTGTCGTTCCGGAAGTGTAGATCAATTCGGCCGGTTCTTTCCAGTGAGGCTTGTAGGATGGAACCGGGTTTTTCTTTCCCCCTTCTTCCAAAACCTGGAGGCTTTTTTCACCCCCTCCGTAAATAGTGAAAACCTCCTTCAGGGTTTCAATTTCAGTTTTGAAATGCTTTACCTGCTCCGCAATTTTCGCATCCTTAACGAAAAGATACTTCACCCCGCTGTCTCTTACGATGTATTGCCATGTTTTCATCAGTTCTTTTTCGTACATGGGTACAAAGATTGCGCCGAGCCCGTGTGAGGCGTTTTCCAGTACATACCATTCAACGGAGTTGCCTATGATAACCCCTACAGCATCACCCCTATGGATGCCCAGTTGGTGGATGCCGCTCCTGACGTTATTGATTCTTTCGGCCAGGCGTTTGTAGGTGATCCATTCATACTGTTTGGTTTGAGGATTCTTGGTTCCAATGGCGTTTCGTTCACCCCATTTAGTCACCGTGTCTTCAAACAGGTACACCAGATTTCGCGGATGTTTGTAGAATTTGTCCAGCTCTTCAATTTGCTGTTGAGTGTATTTAATCATGAGATTTCTCCTTACCATATATAATGGAACCGGCAATCAAAAAGGACCATTAAAACCGATCATTCAGTCATTTGGTATTCGCCGTTGAGGGCGATGACGTTGTCCTGCCAGACCTTTTCGTACTGGGCAGGATCGGGGACGGAGAGGATCAGCATGATCTCTTTGCAGTAGGGCCGCTGGCTGTCGTTTGTCGTGTGCTTCCCATAGATCTCCAGGGCGAAGCGCGAAAAATCCCTAACCATGAAGTCGAAGATCTGGTTTATGACATCCTTGTCCAGGTTGTCGATCTTCGCCTGCTCCAGGATGAGCTGGCCGTAGACGACTATGGAGAACATCTCCCCCATGGGCAGGGAGAAGGACGGATCCATTTCCTGCATCTTGTCCGGGAAGGCTTTTTCCAGCATTTCTCTGAATAGGCCGATCTGCTTGATGAACACAGCGACATTAGGCAGGTCTTTAAATCCGGCGAAGACAGGCCCGTAGTCGTGGAACTGGACTTTGCCCAGGCCGCTGGCGGTTCCCTGATTGAAAAGGAACAGATCGTCCTTTAGGTTGAAATCCGGTGCCACAGGGGCGTAGTCCTTGGGGTTGAAGAAAAAACGCTTGATAAATTTCCGGATGAGTTGGACGTTCACATGGACGGTTCCCTCGAGCTTTGACGGGCCCTTGATGTCGCCAGCGACAGTAGAGAAGTAGGTATCGCGCTCGAAGCCCTTGGCGGCGATGACATCCCACAACAAAGCAATGACATCTTCGGATTGGAGGGTGACCTTCATCTTGCTCGTGGGATTGTACAGGAGGTAGCGGCGGTCGTCAGCGGTGGCGTTTCGGAAATAGTCCGTGGCGCGGCGCTGGTAGAGCTTCATCCCTATGAGGCGCAGCCAAGCCTCCATGAAGTTCTTCTTCACATGCGGCATGTCCGTCACGCGGAAGCCGTAGAGGGTGCGATTCGCGGCATGAGTGATGGCTTCGTAAAAGGCGTGCTGGCAGGCCCCTATGGAGGCAGGACCGATGTTGAACTTGCCGATGTTCACCGTGTTCAGGGCCGAATCCCAAGCCGATGGACCCCGGCTCAGGATGTCCGCTTCAGTGACTGGATAGTCGTTCAGCGCAAACTGGGCAACGTATTCCTGGTGGGAGATGACGTTTCGCTTCAGTTCAAAGGCCTTGTTGCGGAAGTTGGTGACGAAAAAGCAGTAGTCGTCGGACCCGTCCCGGACCTTGCCCAGTGTGGACACCATCTCCGCTTCATTCCCGTTCCCGATGTAGTACTTCTCGCCCCGGGCCAGCCAGCCGCCCTTGCCGTCGGGGAAAAGACTCGTCTCGGTGGAGTAGATATCCGCCCCGTGCGCCCGCTCTGAAAGACCGAAGGCAAAAATGGCGCCTTCCTTCAGGAGTGCCGCCGCCTTCTTTTTGGCCTTTTCATTACTGCTCATCCAGATGGGGCCGAGGCCGAGAATGCTCACCTGGAAGCAATACCAGTAACCAAATCCGTAAAAGGCCAGAAGCTCGCTGTATTCGCTGTTTCTAGCACTATCCCAGCGGCAGTCGGGGTTGTCGGCATAGGCCTTCGGCGTGAGGAGCTTGTAGAAGATCTGCTCTTTTTTCAGAAAATCAAGAAACTCCCGATACCAGATGCGGCTCCAGTAGTCTTCCGTCAACTTGGTTTTGCCCATCCGGTTTTCGAAGAAATGGATCGTCTTGTCCATGATGGCCAGGGACCCTGTGTCGGTCATTAGACTCTTGTACTTCTTAGGTTGTAATAGATGATTCATGTGATTCTCCTTTTTCATGTGACGATATGGAGCGGTCTCGTAAGACGTCCATGTCGCTGTCCTTGCGAAAAACAGAGTGACGCAGCCTTATCTGTTCGATTCTAATCTTCTGATGCTGATTTGTCTGTATCTAATTTCTTGATCGGATATCCTCTCTTTTTGCCTGTCTGATAATACATTGTTTTTTGTTCATCCCTTCCAAAGTTACCGTTCAGCTTAACAACGATATCGTATTGTTGACTTTTGAATTGGGGTCAGAGGCGCGCGATTACCAACACGAGTCATAATGTCGGCTGAAAGGAAAACTCGTGCGATATACTACCCCATCCCAAGGGACAGCATGTTGAGGACTGGAGGATTGCGGTGGACGAGGGCTTCCCAGCTTGTATGGTGTGCCGTGAACGTAAGGAGGAGCAAGCCCGAGATTTGCTGAGAGACGGCGTTTTGAGCGAAAAAGGACGAAGATCACCTTCCTGGCCGCATCTCATTTTTTCTCATGGCAGGAGGTCCGCCGCGTATATGGGGTCGCCCAGGAACGAGCGATTACTGATCCAAGTCCGTGGAAGATCCGAGCGATCATCCACCGACGATTACCAAATGCCTCTGTTTCATACAGAGGAGGTTAGCCGGTTACGATTTCGACATTTGAACCGGAGCCAGAGCCTGCCTTTGAAATCTTGACTTTCACATCAGCGGTCCGAGCGGAATCATGCTTATCGAAAGGTAGCCGGTCAGACAGACGATTACCATCTCAAGTCATATTCTAAATTGCCGTCTCTCAGTGTGCATAACGTACCGGTCTCAAGCATAGTGTTCGAGCTTTTCGTCAAGTTCAATCCCCAGTAGATGGTAGCCGCTATATCTTCCTTTGTGCATCCTAGATTTGTGTCTCACCGTGCCATCCACCCTAACTATGGTCCATGGGGCGTATAACTCCACTTTTTTAAGCCGATCTCCAATTCCAATTCGCTCTAGGCGATCAAACAGCTCGCTGTCTACCAGTATTCCAACACCGTTCTCCGAAACGTCAAAAACCTTTAGATCATAACATTTCTCCTGAGATCGTCCAGCCCGCATGTTGATTTTTGCCTTGGCAAAAAGCGGTGCTGCGTTGCTGTCTACCTCATGACGGTCACTCCTTCTCCTGTCTGCAATGACCAGGGCTTCGGGATACGTGATAATATGCCCTAGGTAGGGGGACTCAAGGCTCTTGGTGATGTAATAAGACGTGAACGCCAATTTATGTTTTCCAAGTGAAAATCTAACTTGAACAGGACTCACAGAGTGAATAAGATTGTTACCCTTCGCAGGGGAAAGCCAGTGAATGAATACTCTGCCACCCGTCCCAGTCTTTGAAAAGGGATCTCCGTGATCTGCTTTCAAAATTATCGAATTATAAAGCGTGCGCTCCTCTTCTAGTTTGACTATGATGGGCAATCGATTAACAGCCAGAAAGTCGATTGTTTGTCTTATTCTTGCCTTGCTTTTCGTAATAAAATCCGGCATTCCCTGTTCCGTGCCCTCACTTACAGCCTCACTCCGGTTGCCTACTGCAACGATGCGACAGCTATAACCACTTCTTTTTGCATCTGATTCATTGATCTGAATCTGACACCGATACCTTCTGGCGCTACTCTCATAACATCACCGGTAATCCAAACCGTTTTCTCGAAGTTGGCAGGGGAAAAGGAGACCGAGAGACTCTGTCCAAAAGAAACAGGCCTCCGGCTCAAGATGAACACACCTCCTAGGCTTATGTCTCGGATAACACCGCTGGAAAGCCCATCCTTATTGGTATAACGCACAGGCATGTGAACGGGTTTCCTGAAATGCTGCCTCCGGCACTTACCCTTCAGTGCTCCCCTCCTGAGAAGTTTCAATAGAATGCGCTTCTCATCTTCTGACATTTCTGTAATTAGTTGAAACAACTGATGTGTAATGGTTGGATCTTGCAGAGGCGTCTTCAAGGAGTCCATGCTACAACACTTAACGTGAGGATTTGTAGCCACTAGCCCCATCCTCCCCTTCAAGAAAGCACCAAATGCTGTCCACAATCTTTCTTGTTTTAGCCAAAGAATTCCAATGTCAGAGATGAATTGAACACATCATATGCCACGCGCGAAAGACCGCACTTCCGCATGCAGACAATGTCTTATAACCGTATGATCATAAGCCATAATCCGCTGATTCGCTCATGGGGATCTTCTTGGCTTTTTGATTTAATGTGTTCCAGAGAACCAGAGCACAAGAAGAGAAAGATCCCCTCTTTTTACGATTCAAATATCATGCCTGGAAACGAGTAGAGAGTAACGAAGAGAAAAAGCATTGCGATATTAGGATGATAGAAGACCGAGAAGGCAAGAGGCCATTTCACACTGATGGGCCGAGATGCACAAGGGCTTGTGCAAGTCGTTGAGGTTTCTGTGCAGCAACCGTCCGTTTGCAGGTTCGTATGAGACTGTCGAAAAAGTGTCTTTGGCTAAGAGATTTTTTTTTGATTCTTTGCCTCTGATTTTGTAACCTTTCATATTCTATCCTGTTTCTGATTTGTTAAAATAATATTAAATCATCTTAATTTATTTACAATGAGTCCGAAGTGTGCTATCCTTGGGACGGGTTCAGTAAGGAACGTGCCGTGATATCCTTCTTGAGGTTAGAGCGATGGCAAAATACAAAAGCTACGATTACTCACAAAGCGTTCTGATTCCCGTCTGTCTTGATGAGCAGTTGATGCCGGGGACCTTGGAGTTTGCGATTCATACTCTCGTGCAAACCCGCATTGATACCTCAATCTTTGATCACCGATACCACAATGATGAGACGGGCCGCGAGGCGTATGATCCAAAGGTCCTTCTGAAGGTTGTGCTGTTTGGTTACTCAAGGGGATTGATCTCATCGCGACAGATTGAGCGCGGGTGCAAAGAGAATGTGGTGTTCATGGCGCTTGGCTGCGGACAGCAACCGGATCACAGTACGATAGCGGCCTTTGTGTCATCGATGAAGGGAGAAATCCTGCCTTTGTTTAGGGATGTGCTGTTGGTTTGTGAAGAGGAGGGATTGCTTGGGGGGACTTTTTTTGCGTTAGATGGTTGTAAGCTTCCCTCCAATGCTTCTAGAGAATGGACTGGCACGATTGGTGACCTTAGGAGGAAGAAGGAGAAAATTGAGAAAAAGGTTAAGGGATTGCTAGAAGAGCAGGTGGAGGCAGACAAAGAGGACGATAATGATGAAAGGAGTGGAAAGTTATCAGGGATAGTGAAGCGGGAGAAGCAAGTTGAGAGATTGAAGAAGCAGGCGGATCGGATTGAGACCTTCCTACGGGAGAATGGTCCAAAGATGGGCAAGCAGGGCAGAGAGATCAAGAGCAACATTACGGATAACGAATCTGCCACAATGGTTACATCCCGTGGGACCGTTCAGGGGTACAATGGGCAAGCGATGGTTGATTCCAAAAAGCAGGTTATTGTTCATGGTGAAGCCTTTGGAGACGGACAGGACCATTATCATGTCCCCCCTATGCTTGATGGGGCTAAGCAGAACATGCAGGCGATTGGTCAAAGTGAAGATTACTTTGAGGGAAAGATATTGACCGCAGACAGCCTCTATCATAGTCCAACCAATTTGAGAAAGTGCAATGAAGAGAAACTGGATGCTTACATTCCTGATAAGGATTTTCGAAAGAGGGACCCAAGACTTAAGACGAAAGGAGGATACAGGCCAAAAATGGAGCGATTTACACTGGAGGATTTTCAATATAATGAAAAAACCGATGAGTATCTCTGTCCTCAGGAAAACATATTGAAGCTCCAGGTAAGAAAGACTCAGGTAGGTGGTGTTATTTACAGAAGATATGTGGCCGACAGAAACGATTGCCAAGGATGTGCATTGAAGAGCAGGTGCATCATTGGTAAAAACGGTGAACGGAGATACTTAAATGTCCCTATAGGCAACGCGCCTGATAATCTTACCCCATCCATGATTGAAAAAATAGACAGCAAGAAGGGGCGCGAAATATACCCCCAGCGTATAGCGGTTGTAGAACCGGTGTTTGCGAATGTTCGAACGCATAAGAGAATGGATCGTTTTACCCTGAGGGGAAAAATCAAGGTGACCATACAGTGGCTACTCTATTGCATGATTCATAACATCGAAAAGATCGTTCACTACGGAGCCAACTATGGGGTTACCTAAGAGGGATCAACTGAAGAACGAGAGCGCGAGATGATAGGCCAATCCTTGACTGAAGGATAGGAATAAGAATGTACTAAAATCTAGGTCAGCAATAAAAGTTCAGATGAGATGAGAAAATGGGCGTTCACCAGACAGGGATACAAACTCAATCCGTCTTTTTCGACAGTCTCTATCGTATACTTAACTTCTGACCCAGTCCTGAAAGCGCGCGATTAGAAACCAAGTCATATGCTAAATGCCGTCTTACAGTATGCGAAACGTCCCGATCTCAAAGATAGTGTTCGAGTTTTTCGTCGAGTTCAATCCCTAGGATGTGGTAGCCACTATATTCTCCTTCGCGCACCTTAGACTTGTGTCTCACCGTGCCATCGACCCTAATCATGGTCCATGTGGCGTATAACTCTACTTCCTTAAGCTTATCTCCAATTCCAGTTCGTTCTAGCAAGTGAGACTGTTCCTCACTTACCAGTAACCCAACGCCTTTCTCCGAAACGTCGAAAATCTTGAGATCATAGCTCTTTTCGTGATTTCCGCTTATCCTTATTGTAAGTTTAGCATGAACAAAAAGCGGCTCTCGCTCGGTGCCTATCGCGTTACGTTCATCCATTCTTCTGTCAACAATTATAAGTGCCTCTGGGTAAGTGATCATGTGACCGAAATATGGGGGCTCAAGGCGTTTTGTTACATAATAGGAGGTGAATGATCAGCGACAATTAGAATTCCCGTGTGACGACAATTAAAATTCCCGGTTCGCATAGGCTGAATGCTAGGCTATCCAAGCCCTTGGAGAAGGAGGTTTGGATGGTCACTAACCGAGAAGTGAGGAGGCTTATGGAACTATTGGGGAAGGGTATGGGTTTGGCGGCAGCAGCGGCAAAGGCGGACATGGACGAGAAGACGGCGCGCAAGTACCGGTCTCTCGGGAAAATGCCTCATGAGCTCAGGGTTGAGCATTTCTGGCGGACTCGGGAAGATCCATTTAATGATTTTTGGGCTGGGGTGGAAGAGAATCTGGAAATCAATCCAGGTCTCGAAGCGAAGACGCTTTTTGAAGATTTGCAGCGACGGTACCCTGGTCGATTTTCTGATGGGCAACTGAGAAGCCTGCAGCGCCGGGTAAAGATATGGCGTGCACTGCAGGGGCCACCCAGGGAGGTGTTCTTTCCGCAGGTGCACAAACCCGGGGAGCTGTGTGAGTCCGATTTTACCTCTATGAACCCTTTAGGGGTGAGGATTCAGAGGCAGCCTTTTGAGCACTTGCTCTATCACTTTGTGCTTACCTATTCGAACTGGGAGACGGGGACGATCTGTTTTTCAGAGAGCTTTGAGTCCTTGAGCGAGGGATTGCAGAATGCGCTTTGGGAGTTAGGGGGTGTGCCGGAGTTGCACCGGACGGATCAACTCTCAGCGGCCGTGAAGAGGCCGGACAATCCGGAGGAGTTCACGCAACGCTACCGGGCGTTGCTGGAACACTATGGTTTGCAGGGCCATAAAACTCAGGGCGAGAGCCCCAACGAGAACGGGGATGTGGAGCAGCGCCACTACCGGTTGAAGAGGGCATTGGCGCAATCTCTGATGCTCCGGGGGAGTTGTGATTTTTCAAGTCGCCAAGAGTACGGGGTTTTCTTGCGCAAGCTTTTCGCCCAGCTCAACTCGGGGCGAAGGGATCGGTTTGAAGAGGAGGTGAAGGTGCTGCGGCGCCTTCCGCCGAGGCGTTATGACACCTGCAAGCGGCTTTGGGTCAGGGTGGGGCCGAGCAGCACAATCCGCGCCAATCACAATGTGTACTCGGTGGACAGCCGTCTGATTGGCGAGAAGATAGAGGTGCGGCTTTATGCGGAGCGTCTGGAGGTTTGGTATGCCCAGCAGGGCATAGAGACGATGCCGCGTTTGCGTGGTGAAGGCAAGCACCGCATCCAGTACAGACACATTATTGACTGGCTGGTGCGCAAGCCCGGGGCTTTTGAGCACTATCGCTACCGGGAAGAGCTCTTTCCCACCCATCGATTCCGCATGGCCTATGACTGGCTGAAGGGGCGGCATCCTTCTCGGGCGGCGAAGGAGTATCTGGGGATATTGCGTCTGGCTGCCATGGAGAACGAAGCGGCAGTAGATGATGCTCTGCGAACGCTTATTGACAAGGAGCTTGCCATCGGTATTGAGGCCGTAGAAGGGATGGTATGCTCTGAGGGGCGGATCCCCTCGCCTGCCCACATTGTGATCCCCGAGGTTGATTTGGCCGCTTACGATGCGCTTCTGAGGAGCAAGGAGGTGTTGTCATGTTATCAAGCGAACTGAAGCCCTCCTTGGTCCAATGTTTGAAGGAATTGCATTTGCCCACCGTGCGAGCCTGTTACGGGCAAGAGGCGGATCGGGCCCGCCAGGAATCCTTGACTTACGAACACTATCTTGCCGAGGTGATGGAGCGGGAGCGCGAGGCGAGGCGCCAGAATCGGGTTCAGAGACTGCTGAGAGAATCCAAATTGCCTTTGGAAAAGAACCTGGCGAGCTTTGAAACGAGTCGCCTGCCTTCCGTGCTGGCGGTGCAACTCAATGCGCTCTTGGAAGGGTCCTTCGTGGAGCGCGCAGAGAATGTGCTGGCTTTTGGCAATCCTGGGAGCGGAAAAACCCACCTTCTGTGCGCCATCGCCCAGGAGCTGATCCACCGACAAGGCCGCCGATTGCTCTTCTGCCCCTGCAGCCTTCTGGTGCAGCAGTTGCTCGTTGCAAAGCGAGACCTGAAGCTGCCCCGGCTGCTGAAGGGCCTTTCAAAGTATGAAGTGATCATCATCGACGACATCGGCTACGTCGAGCAAAACAGGGAGGAGATGGAGGTGCTCTTTATCCTCCTGGCGGAACGCTACGAACGGGGGAGCGTGATGATCACCAGCAATCTGCCTTTCTCCAAATGGGAGCGTATCTTCAAGGATCCCATGACAACGGCGGCAGCCATTGATCGGGTGGTCCACCACAGTATCATTCTGGAGTTGAATCTTGCCAGTTACCGGCTGGAGCACTCAACCGCAAATAAAGGCGTCCACAAAGAGGACGTACAAGGGAGGTGAAGGAAATGGAGATGACCGTTTACAATCCACAAAAGGGACGCCGGGAAACGATAGATGCGACTTTCACCGATGAAAATACAACCTGGTTCGACAATTGTACAAAAAGACATCAAGTTTACATGATCACGGATTTTGAAGGGGGGCTCTTGATCCGAGAGTTCGATTATGGTTGTCCGGTGTGGATTTATGATGTTTGCAGAGCGGACATCGGGTTTGACCAGAAAAAAGCCCGGGAACTCAAGAAGCGATACGCATAGACCAGGGCGAAAAACGGCAGGAGCCACCGCGGCCGGCGGGTGAATCTACGGTCGCCCTACGGGCTCCCTCCGCTTCACCCGCTTCGGATAAGGA
Source organism: uncultured delta proteobacterium (assembly GCA_963702565.1). Lineage (GTDB taxonomy): Bacteria > Desulfobacterota > DSM-4660 > Desulfatiglandales > HGW-15 > CAVPDE01. The sequence goes on from CAVPDE010000011.1 coordinate 39,290, forward strand.
GCTGGCTTTGAAGGCAAGGGAGAACCGGGAATTATAATTGTCGCTGACGGGAAAAATAATTGACGTCAGTCAGGTGAACTCACATTCAGATTTTCCAAGTGAAAATCTCACTCGGATAGGACTCCTGGACTGAATTAGATCGTTACCTTTTTGCGGGGAGAGCCAATCAATGACAAGTCCTTCGCCTATCCCTCTTGAGATAAAATCTCCATGGTCTACTTTGACAATCTTTGACGCAAAACAGATTGCCTCTCCTTCTATCTGGACTGTAATAGTCCTCCGATTGTTGTTTAAGAAGTCAATTGCTTCCCTAATTTTCTTTATGCTCTTGGTGTGCAAAGTAGTCATTGCAAGATCAAGACATCATATATTGCCTTTGGCCTTCTATTATAAACCATGAAAAGCACTGAATTCAAGTTGGCCCAAACCATATTGCGAGTTGCTTCTTTGGGTTCCTGAAAGAATTCTGCTCCCCGAAGAACGCGGCAAATGGGTGCCCCATAGCGCATGCGAATAAAGATCACACAAACGATCACCAAATGGCAGCTGAAACGAGGGTGCCCACATCGGTGGGCTCTCTCAAATTTGCCTTCGCCACGATGGACTTCGTATCGCTTCCCGCCCTCCTAGCATCTTCCTGAGCCTGTCTTGAATCCGTCGAAATGCATCCTCAAGCGCGTAGTAGATAACGTCACCCGAAGAGGTAGGCCACCTGCCCAAGGCTTTCCTACCCTCCGGTATGGCAATCGCCAACTGCAGCGTAAGCCAAGCCTTACCTGTCTTAGGTTTTCAAGCGAGTATCGTAAGGCCTTCAGGCACGATTCGATCAATTATGAACCTCAAAGGTGGAAACTCTTCCTTCATCAGTTCCTCAGCATTGAATCGCTTCTTGAGGGAGAGTTCCTTCAGACGGTGACGCTCGTACTTTGATTTCACCAGAGCCCTGAGTTCTTCAGGAATCAGTGGGACTGGCCCATCACGTTTAATGATCTGGTGCACGGACTCCAAGGTTTCTTCCACAGAGAAGCCAGCCTCAAGCAATAGATCGATGTCTTCCGTCACGGAGCTCCTGTCATTTCCCAATTTCCGCTACCTCCCTCACCTGAATATTTGTCCGCTCGATGTCCCTAGCAGCTTCGCGATCTCTTCCGCCTCTTTCGGACTCGGCACACGCCTTTTCCGAATGATTTTGCTCGGTCTGTCCTCTGACATGCCCAGAGCTCTTGAGAATCTGAACTGGCTCCCGAAACGCTCCAGGATACGCGTCTTCAGGCGAAGATTAATTTCCTGATTGCTCACGTCTGCCTCCTTTTCATATTTCCACTGGTGGTAATAAGATTTCCAACAAAAAGGCCAGTCTTCGGAATCTGGCCTGGGTATTACAGGACCGTCTTCTCGATCATCTCCTGCACCTCTGCCTTAATATCCTCCCGGTTTAGAACCAAGCAGGGGGTTCCAACTGTTCTCACCTGATCACTCAAACTCAGTTCAATGGGTGCCATGTCCCCATGCTCATTCATCACAAGCCAGGGGTGTTTCTTTATCAGCAACACTTCTGGCCAGAAGGGCGGAACCAAGGTTCGCCCCAAGGTCCGAAGACGATCCACAGAGACGCCTAGGTTTTCGCACTTCCGAATCAAGTGGATCTTGTCCAGATCCCACAGAGCCCACTGGCGCGAGGATCCATGCCCGCTCGCATCGCGTAAAGAAGGGCTGACGTGTCCTCTCTCGATGTACGAGAGCAGTTTTCTCACGGGCATCCTGAGAATCTTTGCCACTTGGGGTGTGGTATATGTGTCTTTAGGGCTCATCTTTCTATTTCCAGTAATAGAAACAGAATAATACTAATTGTCAAGAGAAATCGAGCGCCACTATCGAAATTATGAAGGCCGGCGAAACCATCAAAAGGGGACCCTAGCCCCCCAGGCCCCCTCGAACATGAGATCGGAACGCGTGATAGGATCCACCCGCCCAAAACTCGACTAGCACTGTGTCCTGATGAACGTTGACATATGCCGTCATTTCCTATAGTTTGCTCACAGTCCTGAGCACATTACTCATCGCTTAGAAGAGGGTAGGATGGACACATTGAGCCTATAGCCCCATTTCTCTGGTTCTGGAGAGATGGGGTTTTTGATGATATATGAGTTAACTCCTCAGGATGTTCCAATCCTTCCGGATGTGGAGCGCGATACTTTATCTGGCGCACGGTGTTTAAAGGAGCGACTGACTTTGAGCACTATCTTGGACGCTTTAAGAGAAGTGGAAAGAGAAACAGCTCAACGGGCTCAACAGCCTAGCCCCTTGCCCGACAATTCTCTGGCGAGAATACTGGCCGAGAAGAGAAATAGAGAAGTATTTCGACGGCTGGTGATTGTCATTGCAATCCTTTTTCTTGCAGGAACGGGGGTGACGATCACCCTCGGTCATAGGCTCTTTTCCTCTAAAGACAATGTTTCACCGCCAAAGATTGCTGCGGTTCCGGGAAAGGGCAAGGAGATCAATCCTCCTACCGTTCCTATCAGACAAAGAGAGGAAGCACCCAAGCCCTCAAACGTGGTGAACAATCCTGACTCTGAACCTCAAAGGTTGACCGAGAGAGAGGAACCAATCCCTTTCCCATCGAGAGATGAGACAGCTCTTTCTGTGATGGCGAAAGCGGTGCAGAAACCTGCTCCGCAGATCCCCACAAAACCATCCTCTGCAATTGAACCAAGGAGGAGTGAAGCAATTATCCCCGACTTGGAACTACAGGCCATTGTGTGGTCTGAGGACCCGAAAAGCTGCTCCGCGATGATCAATGGGCGCCTCGTTCCATTAGGAGGGGAGGTAGGGGGATTCACTGTTGATGAGATCGGGCGGAATTATGTCTCAGTGAAATCAGGGCTCCGGAGCGGAAGGCTAAGAATGATAGGGTCGAGATGAGAACCTGCGGAGCACCTGCCTGTTATTTGGATCGGAGTTTTGGGTTGTTTAAAAGATGAGGTGAAACAATGGAAACTGTTCTGGACGTTAAGATTAAGCTATCCATCCGGACTGACAAGAGAACCGTTGAGAAGGAGCTTGGGAACTTAGATGAGCTTAGATGGTTTATGAACGAATTCTTTTCATCCGTGGCGGAACGAAGATCTTCCAAAAAGCTCCTTCGTTATGTGGGACCCGAGAGACGGATGCGACTTTGAATTATCCTAGATCACATGCCCTCCTGGCTAGGGACCTGGAGGTTACCAGTTCGCTTCTGGTGACGGTTTCAGCGTCTGCGCAGCCGAATAGGGTAAGGTGATCCGTGTCGTCGACGGAGACACAATAAAGATCAAGGGTGCTTCAGGCGAGATGACCGTCAGGCTTGTTGGCATTGATGCTCCTGAAGTCTCCCACAAGAAGAGAGAACCCGGACAGCCATTCAATCAGCAAGCAACAAAGCATCTCGCTGGATTGGTGCTCAACAAGACCGTAGATATCAAAGAGTATGGTCAGGACAGATGTGGCAGAATCCTTCACGTTGTGTCCCTCGCTGGAAAGAACATCAAGCTTGAAATGCTGGAGGAAGGATTTGCAGAGGTCTACCTTCGGGACTATGAGACAGTCCCTGCGCTCCACCAAGGTCTCAAAAGGTACTTCACTTTTTACAACAGTGAGCGCCCGCATCAAAGCCTCGGCGAATAATTGTGATGAAAAGCTGGCTAGAATGGTGAAAATGGGCCTTAAGACAGCCTGAACTGGGAAAGGAGGTTAATGGGGAGATGAAGAAACTCATTCTTGTATTTCTGCTAGCCAGCATCTTCTCAGTGCCTCATTTGTCAAATGGGGCCTCTATTGATTTCACCATACCAGGGGCACCGGGAAATCTCAGAGTTGAAGATTGACAAGGTTTTTGGCTTTATTTCACCCACGTTCCGAAATATCCGATTCGGAGGATCGCATGACCGCAGCCGTAGAAGTTCATGACAAGCGTTTCGGGGTCATAGCTGTTGAAAAAGGGTTTATCACCAAGGAAGAGCTTTTTGAAGCCCTGAAAATTCAGGTGGAGGAAGACCTATCGGGAGAGGCTCATAGCCTTATTGGGGTTATCCTCATCAAACTTGGCTATCTTACCCGTGAGGAAGCAGATGCTGTCCTTCTTGCTATGAAGAGGAAGTGAGTGAAGTGACTATGTATGATCAATTCAATTTTGGTGACTGGTGAGTACTCCCCAACAGAGTTCCTTCACAGAGTGTTGGGTAGGGCTTGCTTCAAAAGGAATCGATTTACCGTCTTTCTATCCCTCTTAGAAGCTCCAGATCGTCTAAGGCTTTTCCCGCCCCAACAGCCACAGCAGTCATTGGGTCTTCTGCGACATTTACGGGAAGGTTTATGACCGACCTCAGGAAAGAACTCATGTTCTTGAGCAAAGCCCCACCGCCAGCCAGCATGATCCCTTTATCCAAAAGGTCAGCTGCGAGTTCAGGGGGTGTTCGTTCTAGGATTGTCAACACAGCTCCAGAAATAGCATTGAGTTGCTCTTCCATCGCTTCCCTAACCTCGCCAGAATCTATCGTTAAAGCCTTGGGGACACCACTGGCTAGATCCCTTCCTTTTACTTCAACCCTTTCCAAGCTACCATCGGGCTGTGCGTTACCAATGGACATTTTTATAGCTTCTGCTGTGCCTAACCCTATCATTAGGCGGTATTTCCTTTTGATGTATTCCAGGATGGATTCATCCATTTTGTCCCCGGCAACCCGTAGAGAAATGCTGTCAACAATGCCGCCAAGTGAGAGGACAGCGACTTCGCTAGTGCCACCACCGATATCCACAATCATGCTGCCTCTGGCTTCAGATATTGGGAGCCCTGCTCCTATCGCAGCAGCCATCGGCTCCTCGATAAAGTGCACTTCTCTAGCTCCTGCCAACCCGGCTGATTCCAGAACCGCTCTCTTCTCCACTTGAGTGATACCGCTAGGCACCCCAATGATTGTTCTTGGTCTCACAAACCTGCGTCCGGCATGTGCCTTCCTGATAAAATAGCCGAGCATCGCTTCTGCGACTTCAAAGTCAGCTATCACTCCATCCATCATTGGACGGATCGCAGTGATATTTTCAGGCGTTCTCCCTAGCATCAATTTGGCTTCTTTGCCCACTGCAAGGACTTTCTTGCCATTTCCGTTTCCATTTTTCATAGCCACAACAGACGGTTCGTTCAGTACAATCCCTTTCCCCTTCATGTAAACAAGGGTGTTGGCCGTACCTAAATCAATCGCCAAGTCATGGGAGAAGATCCCTAAGACAGATCGCAAAACCATAGTTCTTCCTTTCTTCCTTGGAGTAGCTGTTGTGCTTCGATAGGGTGAGTCGTTGGACCATCTATCCTATCATTCAGGAAAAGAAGTCCTCTTCTTGTTCAGCCATGGATTGAATCCAAGAACTTTCACTACTCTTCTTTTTGTGTCGAGCCGACAGGGTTTCCCAGCTTCTATTCTGCCCAAGGTGAGTAACGATACGCCAGCCCTTCTGGCCAGTTCGGACTTGCTGATCATCAATCTCTCTCTTGCTGCCTTCAGTGGGTTGCTGGTAGGAATTTTCACCACCCCTTTCAAATCGTGATGCATAATTATATTTACTTTCGATACTATTTGCAATAAAATAACCTCAATTATATTACCTAGGTGAGATAACAAGATGTTGGGTAAAAGAGAGAGATCCAACACAAAATGTAGACAACTTCGCCAAAGTGACCGCAGCTCAAGTTATGGGACATCCGATGGACTATCTCTTGAACTCCAATAGGAACTCTCCCCGGTCATCACCAAAAGAGAGAAGAAAACATCCGAGGGAAGACTGTTTTATTGAAGTGAACTATATGGCACGGGACCGTTGGTATAAAGGCTCCATCCGAAATATCAGTGAAGGCGGCGCTTACATCCGAACCTTTCCGAGCAGGAAGTTTTCTTCGGGAGAGGATATCTTTCTGATTGCTCGAATCAGGGTTTTGCGTGAGCAACTCAGGGGCAGGATCGCTTGGATGGGTGCAAATGGTGTAGGGGTAGAGTTCCAGCCCACAGAGTGCATCTAAGCTTTATCTGCACTAACCTGGGAACCCGATCAAATCTTCTTATCAAGTAAGATCAATTTCAAGACAGGGTCAGCAATGGCTTCGTCTTTCTTTTCCCTTTTGAATTCCACTTACGTTTGCTAATCGCTTGCCGAGGAACGTCGGGAACACGGGATCCCACTTACAACTTCGATACGAAATCTAGCTCAGCCCCTCACTTCGCTATTCAAAGAATCCTTCGCCCATAATACCTCAGGCGATATGGCGCAAGGCTCATAAACACGCAAGCCATGAATCCTATCGGATGCCTGATTGCGGCATGGATATTCGCCTTCACCTCCCTCCATACCCACCACTGGCTTCTATCCCCTAGGTGGTACAGTTCATGACGGATGACGAACCTCTTTACACATCCCGGAAGGTCTTCTCTCACATGCACCCGCTGCTGGTCGGGCATGGCAAGCCCGAATCTAGGATACAGGTCCTCTTTGGTCCGATAGATCACTTGTTGCATAGTGAATTCCGATCATCTGCGGGGTTCGAAACATCACCTTATAACATAGGGCAGGTCTGACTGGATGTCACAGCCTTATTCCGGGACACCGTATAGAGGAGTGTTTTCACGGCTGACCGTTTGATTGCCGCTCGCGCGTTCTAGGCCTTTGTGGGCTCGGATACCGGCAATTGTGGCACGCTGGGCGACTGTAGCGTCCCCCATCCGTCGGAGACCTCCAGACCGGAGAATCCCGTTTGGGCACATTGTGCCCAAAATGAAAGAAAAAGGGATAAAACCAAAGAAAAAACCCCTTGACTCCACTATGGAAAATCAAGGGGTTAAGTAGTTCTTGGCAGTCCCAAGGGGAATCGAACCCCTGTCTTCGCCGTGAGAGGGCGATATCCTAGACCGCTAGACGATGGGACCGTTTTGGCTGGGGGAGAAGGATTCGAACCCTCGTAAACGGGGCCAGAACCCGTTGTCCTGCCGCTGAACGATCCCCCAGCGCTGGTCGGTAATTTGGCTAAATCCAGGGGAAATGTCAAGGGGAAAAAGAGGAGATCACCGCAGAGAACGCTGAGAACGCGTAGAAATGATTGTGGATGTGGAGGAAGAAGGAAGGAAGAAACAGCCCGGGAACGGCAACCTGCTAAGGGGTGGGCGCAAGGTTGAAAGGCTTGGCGTAGCCTGTCATTTCTACATAACCGACCCCAGAAACAGGGTTTTGCCCTGAGCGGCCGGAAACCATCACGCTCCCTTCCCAGTAAGTAACTCTTGTGGACTTTTCCGTGATCAGTTCCTGATCAGGCAAAGCTGGAACGATGGACAGTTCCAGGTTCAGGGGAGTGACCCGAATCCTCCAGCGGGCAGGATAGGTGGCTCCGCTGCGGGGGCTTTTCCACCTCTCCAGGACTTCGACCTGGAAATCGCTGTTCGAAAGCCGGATGGCCTCCCCTGAAGCCTTCACGAAAGTGCCGCTTGAAGATGCGCTATTCGGGCCGGCCTTTTGCCGAAGGAGATAAATCATCAATTCCGTCCGGTCTTCCAACTGCAGGCTGAACCAGTCCCAACCCTCCAGATCGTCTTCTAAGGGAGCGCTGCTAAATTCGTGATCCATCCAGGCCGTGCCCCTTACAGGAACAGCCGTTCCACGCAGGGTGATCGATCCCTCGGCTTCGAGCCGTGTGGCGGAGTAATAGCAGCTCGCGCTCTCCCGTCTTTTGCCTTTGATGCTGTATCCTTCTTGACCATGAGCTGCAAGAGGTTTTGCGGCTTTGCAAAGAAGATCGAGAGAGAATTCTTTTGCCGAAGCATTTAGCCGGTGATGATCGAATTGAATCAGGGTGGACCAGTTCCCGATGAAGACGCGGGTGTCCTCCTGATCCTGAGTCATACCGGCAAGACCTGCGCCGCTTCGGGCCACGCGTTCGTCAAGGTGAAACCGTTTCGTCTCCAGGTCCGACAGGGCGGCGTGGGCAAGGAAAATATCCTTTGTTCTCCATGCCGATGGGTTCTTGGGCCAGGTTTTCTCTGAACCGGGCTCTGCGATCTGGGTGCGGAAAAAGGTCAACTGAAATCCGTAGCGCTTCCCGGATGGAGTGCCCACATTGCCCGTGTAGTACCACCACTCTGTTCGAAAGTCAGGGTGAGCCCCGTGATCTCTCGGAAAAACAAAATCGCACGGTCCTGTCACGGACCTGAAGTCCGAGGCGCCGACGGGCGGCGTGAAATTGAGAAGGAAAAAGATGAAACAAGCGCCCAGAGATGCCGGGCTTCGCGCCGCGGCGCCCAAATCCGAAGCACCCGCCTTCGCAGCGCCGCTACGGCGGGGCAGGCGAAATCCGAAATTCGAAACAAATTCAAATGACCAAAACACCAATGATTTAAACAAGCTCAAAACCAAAACAGAAACTTTGCTTAAGAGAATTCCGGTAATTTCAAAACGGGCCGTAAAGAACACTCCTTTCATTTCAATGCTCCTTGAGAACCAGGGCAGGGGAAGACTTCACTACGAGGCGGACAGCCGGAAGAGCCGCAACAAGGGCAGTTCCCAGAATGAGCGGCAGGGAAACAAGAAGCGCTTTCCAGTCCACCACATACAGGAAGGTCCAACCGAAGGACTGCAAGTTGATCACGTCAATCAGCAGGTGGGCCATGAGGAAGCCGCATACCAGCCCGACAGTTTCACCTGTGACCACCATGAGAACCGCTTCCCAGAAAATCATGGAGCGGATCTGTCCGGATCCTGCGCCGATCGCTGCCAGTGTGTTCAGTTGCCGGATTCTTTCCAGGACAAGAACCGTGAGCGTGGTCGTGATGCCGAGCCCTGCAACGACAAGGGCGATCAGAAGCAGTACCGTGGTCACGGCAAAGGTTTGATCAAAGACCTCCAGGATTTCCTTCCTCAGTTCTACTCCCCCAATCATTTCGATAGGGTGCTCCCTGGCACAGCACCTGAGAACCTCGGCACGGAGGCGATCCGTGGCTTCCTTCAGATCCTTGGGAGGCTTGCTGAAAAAGAATCGCGCCCCGCTCCACGCCATGTCCCCGGTGACGGCCTGGAAGCGGGAAAGATCCGCATAGACAATACCGCCTCGGGTCCTGTAATCCCGAAAGACTCCCAGGATCGGAAGGTCAAGGGAGCCGGCTCCTAGTCCCACCTGGAAGCGCTGACCTCTGCCGAGGCCGGTCTGGTTCGTGAAGACCTCGGACACAAGCACCCCGTTTCCTCTAATGAGGTCAGCCGTGATCGCTCCCATGTCTCCATGCAACAAAAGGAAGTGAGCGTGACGGAGAAGGGAATCAAAAGGAACCGCTTCGAACTCGAAGGGAACTTTTCCAAGACGGAGTTCAAGATGCCTGTAGGGCATAATCTCCGCGCCCTGGATCTGCTTGAGCCCTTCCACAGCCTTGGAAGGAAGAGGATCCTGGTAGAGATTAATTCCGGCCATCTTCGGCCGAAGGAAGAAATCGCCTGCCAGGGTTTGGTAGACCCACATGGAGACCGTGTGCCTGAAGCTGTGAACCATGATGACAAGAGCGACAAACAGAGCCATGGCAGTGACCAGGGCGCCCACGGAGATGGCGGTGCGGTTTCCTGCATCGCGCATGTATCTTGCCGCAAGGAAGGCCGGCTCTCCGGCAATGCGACGAAGGAGAAACGGGAGTGAAGAGCCGATCCACCGAAGCACAGGCGTGCAGAGGAGAGAGAAGCCGATAACCAGGCAGAGGATAGACACGTACCCGGCCACAGGAAACCCCGGAAGCCCGGGCAGGTTTGCGAGGGGCCAGGAAAGTCCGATCAGCATAAGCCCGAGAATAGGCCAGCGATAATCGCCTTGTGTCACCCCTGCGGCGGATTCATGGGTCATCATGGCTTCACGCGGCGCTATGCGGGTTGCCAGGAGGGCGGGTCTGGAAGCTGCAGCGCAAGCCACGAAAAGGGTGACACAGAAGGAGAGGAGGATCTCCCAGGGATCCAGAACCAGGTTCTCTACCCGGACCCTCACAAACAGGTTGGTGATCGTACTGCTCACTCCCTGCACCAGGTAGTTGACGAGAAATGAGCCGATCGGGATGGCCATGAACCACCCCAGGAGCCCCAGAAGCAAACCCTCGCAGAGAACGATAGCAAAAATCATCCGGGAGGAAGCCCCTAGAGAGCGCAAAACAGACAGTTCTCGTCGCTGTGAGGCGGCGTTGAGAGAAACAAGACTGTACACCAGGAACATGCCTACAAAGAGAGAGACGAAGCTGAGCATGGACAGGTTGAGCTGATACGCGTGGATCATGTTCTGTCCTGATTCCCTGGTCTCGACCGGAGCCTCGAGACGGACGCTTGGGGGAAGAAGGGTCCGGAGATTGTCCAGGTCGTGCGGGGTTGCTCCGGCCTTGAGGCGAAGATCAATGCGGTCCACCCAGCCCTGTAAGCCGGTGAACTCCTGCATAGTGGCCAGATCCGCGATGGCCACATACCCTCCTTCGACCAGAGAGAGGCCATATTCCTCCAGAATGCCGACGACCGTGAACTGAGAGATCTGGTTCACGTGCTCGAGGGTCACCGTTTGACCCGGGCCGAGACCCAGTTGACGGGCAAGGCGGTGGCTCAAGAGAAGGGTGTTGGGCGAAGTCACAACCTGGAGCCAGATGCGGGAGATATCGCCTGAAGACGACGCTATTTGCCAGGACCGGAGAGGGAAATCCAGGATGGGATCAAGGCCGACCATGAGAAAAGGTTCTTCGTCCCGGCCGGCCATCGTGACATAGCTGGAAATGAGAGGCGAAGCCGTTTCCACCGCAGCATGGGACCAAAGCGCTGCAACCAGATCCTCCTGGACCCGGCCGCCGGATCGCACCACGGTGCTGTCTGCGTGACCGCTCAGGAGATCAAAGGTTCTGGTGAAGGAATCCATGGAGGCGTCCACAGCGAGACGCACACTGGTGAACACCGCGGCACCGAGCGCAATACCCAATATCACCGCGAGAACACGCCAGGGATGAGTGAGCAGATGACGCCAGCTGAATCCCTTCAGGAGGCGGAGGAAAAAGATCAATCGTCGCATCAAGGGGCCTCGGTGATCCTGCCGTCTCTCAGGCAGAGACGAAGGGTGGCGCAATGGTCTGCCAGGGTACTGTGCGTCGCGAGAATGATGGTCCTGCCGAAACGGCGATTCAGTTCTGCAAGAAGTTCAATGACTGCTTGGCCGTTGCCGCTGTCCAGGTTCCCGGTCGGTTCGTCTGCAAGAATAATGGCCGGTTCGTTGATCAAGGCACGCACAATGGCCGTGCGCTGCATCTCACCGCCGGAGAGCTGGCTGGGGTAATGGGTAAGGCGGGAGGAAAGATTCAACCACTCCAACCATTCCAGGGCTTGCTTCTTGAATTCTTCATAAGGCCGGCCTGCCAGGAGGGCAGGAAGGCAGACATTCTCAATGACCGTCAGGGTGGGCAGCAGGTTGAAGGTCTGGAATATCATTCCCACCACTTTTCTCCGATAGTCGGTGAGCTCATGAGGGCTCGCTTTCTGGAGATCCTGGTTGGCGACTCTGAGCGTGCCTCTTGTGGGCTGGTCAAGGCCGCCGAGCAGGGCGAGCAAGGTGCTCTTGCCTGAGCCGCTGTTCCCTTTCAGGACGACCAGTTCACCGGGAGCAATGCGGAGGTCGATGTTCTCCACGCCGATGACCTCGGTGGATCCCAAAGGGTAGATGCGCGTGAGCCCTTCAGCAACGATGAGAGGATTTGTAGAAGGATCCGTCATCATACGACCCCCATGGCCTCAGCCATCCGTTTCAAAAAGTTAACGTGCTACGAGAAATCAAGATTGACCGACCACTTTCCAGCACCGCACCCTGTGGTCATCCCCTACGGGATAGAACTTGATTTCTTCAATCCTGCAGCGATTTTCGACCAGAGGACATCTTCCCTGGAACTTGCAACCGGGCGGGGGATTGAAGGGGCTCGGCACATCCCCTGCAAGCTCTACAACCTCCAGAGAGCTTTCCTTTCCAGGAGCGGGCACAGCCGAGAGGAGCGCGAGGGTGTAAGGGTGAAGCGGTCGGTCGAACAATTCTTCAGTGGGTGCATACTCCATGATGTGACCGAGATACATGACGGCGACCCTGTCACTGATGTAGCTCACGACATGGAGGTCGTGGGAGATGAAAAGGTAACTGAGCCCAAGACGGCTCTGGAGTTCCTTGAGCAGGTTGATGATTTGGGCTTGGATGGAAACGTCCAGGGCTGAGACCGGTTCGTCGCAAATGATGAGTGAAGGCTCTACGCTGAGCGCCCTCGCAATGCCAATCCTCTGCCTCTGACCGCCGCTGAACTCATGGGGATAACGATCCGCGGCAGAAGGAGCCATACCCACCATGTTTAGAAGGTTTTCGACCCGCATCCTTCGTTCAGCGCGATTCCCGACCCTTATCGTTCTCCGCCCCTCCTCGATCGACTGGCCGACTGTCATCCTGGGATTCAGGGAGCCGAAGGGGTCCTGGAAGATGATCTGCATCTCTTTTCTGAGAGGCAACACTTCTTTTTGAGAGAGAGGGGCAATGTCGCGGCCTTTGTAAAAGATAGTCCCTTGATCGGGCTCCAGGAGCCTCAGGATAAGTCTGCCGATCGTCGATTTCCCGCACCCGCTTTCTCCGACCAGACCGAGGGTCTTGCCCTGATCGATGGCGAAATCAACGCCGTCCACGGCTTTGACCCAGCCGATGACCTTTTGCAGAAAACCTCGGCGAACGGGGAAATATTTTCGGAGACCTCCGACTTTGAGCATGATGGTCATTAGAAAGTGCCTAAAGTGAGCTAAAGTGTCTAAAGTTGAAACCCTAAAACCGTAAACACGAAAGCGCGAAAGTAGGAAAGCACGAAAGAAGAGGGGAGTTCTATTGAAAACAGGTCATTCCTTTTCGTGTTTTCGACCTTTCGTGTCTTTGTGGTTGTCCCTTCTCGCATAAAGGACGGGACAGCGGCTCAAGTGGCCGTCGCCATAATCGCAAAGGTCCGGAAACTCGATGCGACATGTTTCTCTCGCGTATGCGCACCGGGGATGAAAAGGACACCCTGGGGGCCTGAAAGCCGCATCCGGCACAGTTCCCGGAATGCTATGCAGAGTCCCGCCCCTCTTGGAGCGATGAGGAAGGGAAGCGAGGAGTCCCATGGTATAGGGATGACGAGCGTCTCCGAAAATCGTTGCTGTTGCCCCCTGCTCCGCGATTAATCCCGCATACATGACGTAAATTCGGTCGGCAATGTTGGACACCACGTTCAGATCATGGGTGATGTAGAGCAGCGACATGCCGCGCTTTTTTTGAAGTCTTGCGAAGAGATTGAGAATCTGCCGCTGAATGGTTACGTCGAGAGCTGTTGTCGGTTCATCGGCGATGACGAGATCCGGATTGCATGCCAGGGCCATGGCGATCATGACTCTTTGTCGCTGGCCACCGCTCAATTGATGCGGGTAGTCGTTGATCCTCTCCTCAGGAGAAGGGATGCCCACATCGCGCAAAAGCTGTAAACACCTCTCCTGAAGCTCCGCTTTTCCCATGTGCTCATGCACGAGAATCGCCTCTTTGATCTGATCACCAACCGTGAAGACCGGATTGAGGGAAGTCATAGGTTCCTGGAAAACCATGGCAATGCGGCTTCCCCGGATCTTCTGCATTTCCTCTTCCCCGAGTTCTAACAGGTTTCTGCCATGAAAGAGGATCTTGCCGCCGGCGATTTCGCCGGGAGGCCGGGGAATGAGGCCGAGAATCGTGAGGGCTGAGACGGTCTTGCCGCAACCCGACTCACCGACGAGGCATACCGTCTCTCCCTTGCGGATGTCATAGCTCACTCCGTCCAGGGCGTGAGCCAAGGTCTCATCGCCCCGGAAGTGGACCTTCAGATCCTGAACGGATAATAAGAGGTCTTTCATTAGTGCCTAAAGTGTCTAAAGTGAGCTAAAGTGTCTAAAGTTATAAAAACAAGAACCAGAAGAGCCTATCCAGCTTTCCCAATGGAAGTGAAAATTGCTAAGAGCTCGCTGCACTCATCGTGGTCAGCCTTCAGTTCCCCCCAAGGGATCCAACCTGTCTCTTTGATGACTTCCAGCCAATACTGTGTTTCGCTAGCCTCAGTCTCACATATGGAAATCCTATTCTTGAAATCAGCCCTGCTTCTTGCTCTATTTGCTTCACGGTAATTTGCCCCGATTGATGTACCGGACCTGGTCATTTGGTTCTTGACGACTCTACCCTCTGGTGTGTTGGGTAGACGTGTTGACAGCCGAATAATCCGGACGCCGAACAGAAGCGTTCGACGCTCCAATTCCTTTGCGAATTCCTTATTCTTCATGTTTTGACCTTCAATTTTAGCTCACTTTAGCCTCCGGCCTGTAGGGCCTACGGCCCGGAGGGACACTTTAGTTCACTTTAGGCACTTCTCAGTATCTTTCCCTCAGCTTCGGATTCAGAATGTCCCGCAAGCCTTCACCAAAGAGGTTGAAGGACAGGACGACGATGAGAATGGCAAACCCGGGCACAAAGGTCAGCCACGGCGCATCGAAGATGAACCTCTTTCCATCGGATAGAATGTTGCCCCACGTCGCGTGGGGCGGCGGAACTCCGAAACCGAGAAAACTCAATCCAGCCTCGGTCAAAATCGCTCCTGCAATGCCGATGGTGGCGGAAACGAGGACAGGCGCGATTGCATTGGGAATCATGTGGCGGAAGATAATCCGCAGATCATTGACGCCCAGGGCCCTCGCAGCAGTGACAAAGTCCTGTTCCCTCAGGGAGAGAAATTCAGCCCGGACAAAACGAGCTGTCCCTTCCCAGCTGGTGAGGCCAATGACGATCATGATGTTGTAGATGCTCGGTGGAAGCAGCGCGACCACGGTGAGGATCAGGAAGAAACTGGGGAAGCAGAGCATGATGTCCACAAATCGCATGATCAGGGTGTCCACGGAAAAGGTTCCCGCAAAAAGAAAGCGGATCCACGGGTACCGGTGGAAAGTCCTATTTCTTGATAGGGCCACAAGGGCTAATGCAACAAAACACAGGATCACTCCGACAGGCAGATTTCCTGCGGCCAGGAATCCGCCTCCAATGAGGAGGAAGAAAGAGGCGAGCACGTGGTATACCCTGACAGGCCTTTCACCGTAATACCCTGAGAGGCCACCCATGAGGATTCCGACGAGTACAGAGATTCCTACGGCAACGAAACCGACAGTCAAAGAAACCCAAGCCCCCTGGAGCATCCTTGCGAACACATCGCGACCCAGTTCATCGGTGCCAAAGAGATAAATTCCCAACGCAGGAATTTCCTCCGGCCGCAGAACCGCTGCGATCGGGTTTGAAAGGGGAGGCCTCAACTTCTCAGGAAGGCGCACGAGCGATGGATCGATGGCAGGTTTTGTGCCCGATGTCAGCCACACCCCTGCGAGAGCGATGAGAAAGAAAAGAACAAAGATCAAGAATCCAGCCAAAGCGAGCTTGTTCTTCTTCAGCAGCCGCCAAGCTTCTTCCCAGCGCGAACGCCGAGGCATAAGAGGAGCTTCAGGGACAGAAGTTGTTTGAGGCGTGTTTTCGATCATGACGGTGAGCACCAAACATCAAGATGCAACCATGAAAGCGCGAAAAGCAGAAAGCACGAAAGAAGAAGAGGGTTCTGCTGACAAAAGGTCATTCTTTTTCGTGCTTTTATCCTTTCGTGTTTTCGTGGTTCTCTTCTTGGCATTTTAGGCATTTCTACAGTCTTATCCTCGGGTCAACGACGAGATACAGAACATCCGAGATGAAAGTCCCGATAAGTACCAGCACTGCCGAGATGAAGTTTACGGTCAGGATCACAGGATAATCCCTTGCAAGAATCGCCTCATAAGCCATCCGCCCCAGTCCGGGCCAGGAGAAAATGGATTCGATGATGACTGAGCCTCCGATCAACCCGGGCAGGACAAGACCAAACATGGTGACAAAGGGCAAAAGGGCATTGCGAAGAGCGTGCTTGTAATGAACCTGCTCTGCAGGGAGGCCTTTTGCCTTGGCCGTTCTCACATAGTCCTGACCCTCCACCTCGAGCATCTGCCCGCGCACATAGCGGGTGAGCACGGCAATGCCGCCTACAGCACCCAGAACGGACGGCAGGAGCAAATGCCAGATCCGGTCCATGACCATTCGAACCCAGGACGTATCCCCCAAGCCGAAGGTCTCCATGCCTATGACGGGGACTTGGAAGCGATTCACTACAATAATGATGAGAATGTAAGCAAAAAAGAATCCGGGAATAGAAATGAGGAGGTAAGAAAGAAAAGTCGTAGACCGGTCGTAAATCCCTCCTCTGTGAATGGCCGCACGGATCCCGATGGGGAAGGAAAGAGTCCATGTGAGAATGGTCCCGACAATGAAGAGGGGAAGACTGTTCAGAAATCGTTCCCAGATCTTGGTCAGTACAGGCTGGTTGTCTTTCCAGGATACCGTTCTGCCTGTAACAAGATCTCTGTGGTAGTAGAGATATTGGATGTGGAGGGGTTTGTCGAGGTGGAAGGCTTTGCGGAAACGTTCCACGATCTCAGGAGTGAAGCGGGGGTTGAGAGGGTCTACCTGGCTCGGTTTGCCGGGCGCGAGATACACAATGAGAAAAGAGACGATGGAAACGAAGAAGAGGGTGACGATCTTCTGGATGATGCTTCTGCCGATGAAAGAAAGCATAACAAATGCCTAAAGGGAGAAGAAGTGTCTAAAGTGAACTAAAGTGCCTAAAGTTAAAAACCGAGTGACGAGTCAAGCAAACAAGATACAACGGACAACGGACCACTGACTGCGGACAACCGACAACGGACAACCTGTTAAAAGCTAGAAACCAAAGCTTCCATCTGAAACTAGCCCTCCGGACTGAAGGAGGGCGCTTCCGGCAATTTGATCCACCTGTTGAAATAAAAAGTGTAGTTGCCGGTCTTTGTGGGTGTGATCTTTCTGTATGCGACCTTGCCTTGGGAATCCACGTCCTTGATGACGATGCGCTTGTCCAGGATGGCGCTCCACTTGCTTACGTAAAGAAACGTGTAGGGTTGCTCAAAGGCGATGATTTCATGAAGCCGATGGCAGAAAGAAGCCTGACGCTCATGGTCATATTCTTGTCTGATCCTGACAATGAGGTCATCGGCTTCCTGGTTCCTGAAGCCTACAAAATTGAGCTGATAGGGATTGGTCTGGCTGGAATGCCAGATCTGATAAAGATCCGGCTCAATCCCCATTTGCCAGCCCAAAATCAGCGCATCGAAATCGAACTTGTTGACTCGCTCCTTGATAAAGACCGACCATTCAAACACAGCCGTCCGGACGTCGACTCCGATTTGTCTCCAGGCATCCTGAACAATGGTCATCACGGATTTGCGAATGTCATTCCCGCTGTTGGTAATCAGGGTGAACTGGAGCTTTTTCCCATTTTTCTCCAGCCAGCCTTCCCCATTCTTCCGCCAGCCCGCTTCTTCCAACAGCTTCAAGGCCCCTGCCGGGTCATAAGGTATGGGTTTCAGATTTTGATTGTAATAGTCCGTCTGCTTCACAAAAGGCCCTGTGATCTTTTCCCCTTGACCATAAAGCACGTACCGGATGATCTTGTCCAAATCGACGGCCATGCTCAGGGCGGTTCGCACTCGACGGTCGTCAAAAGGGGCCCGGCGAAGATTATAGCCGATGTAAGAGTAGCCGAAAGAAAGCCCTGAGAAACTCTGGTACCGAGGATCATGCTCAAGGCGTTCCACCTGATGAGGTTGAACGCCGTATTCATCGGAGGTCCCGGCATAGAACTCCATCTCCTGGGTCAGGAGATCGGGGATGACCCGAAATGCATAGCGCTCGTAGTTCGGAGCGCCATCCCAATACTCATTGAAGCGGTCCAGAGTGATGTACTGATCGGATTTCCATTCGCGGAATACGAAAGGGCCGCAGCCAATGGGTCGGCGGTTGAACTGGCTATCTCTCATAGAAAACTTCGCGGGATCCGCACCCCGGCTCAGCGCCTCCTTTTTAAGCGCTTCGGCATTGAGGAGATGCTCGGGAAGGATATCCATGCCCCATGTTCCTATGGCAGGAGAGTAGAGGCGCTTGTAGACAATGCGCACCGTCAGAGGATCAAAAACGTCGACCTGCTTGACCGGTTCGTAGTCCGGAACCCGGGGAGACAGGTTCCTGGGATCCATGATGGCTTCGTAGGTGAATTTCACGTCATCCGCTGTGAAGGGATGGCCGTCGTGAAACTTCACATTCGGTCTCAGACGGAAGAGGATGATAGGGTTGTGCTCAAGGGGGGGGAGGATTTCCTTTGCCCATGTTTTTAGGTTTTCCTGAGAAGGTTTAACCCTCTCATCCGGATCAGTACTGAGAAACATGTGTGAAGGAAGGGAACTGAAGTAGCTTTCTCCGAGAAGGCTGGAAAGGTTTACAAAAAGGTCTTGATCGACTTGATGCAGAACCAATTTAATCCTGCAAGGGGCCTGAACACGGATGGTAATTTCACTGCCTTCGTCTCCCTCCTTGCCCTTTACAACTCGTTTGGTCTGGAACTCTTGGGGCGGAACAAAGGAAATCTCCTTGATGTTTTCAACTGAGGTTCGGAGTTTTGCGTTGCTCTGGATACCGCCTGACTTGGCTTGACGGAGCAACCCGATGACCTCATCAGGGCTTGCCTTCCCAAGGCTGGGAATCTCGGCCGTCTCATTACAGTAAAAGTATGCCTCCTCATAGATCTCCCAAGAGGTTGCAAGACGGCCTCTGAAACGAAGGTCTTGGTCTCGATCAATGAGACGGTCAAAGACAAGGTTTTCTATGGCGCTGCTGGCACTGTCCGATGAGAGAATCGGGTTCAGGATCGCGGCATCACCGATGGAAGCGGTGATGTATTCCTTGAGACGATCCGGGTTCCCCCGGGTTTGGTCTTCGTAGGTAGGCACCCAGAAATAAGACTGGAGCAGAAGAAGGATGAGCAGAAGAGGAGCTAGGATCAAGATTGTACGGACGGAGAACCGCATAAGAAGTGCCTAAAGGGAGAAGAAATGTCTAAAGTGCCTAAAATAGAAAACCAAAACCACAACCACGAAAACACGAAACTATGAAAACACGAAAAAAAGAAATGCCTAAAGTGAGAAAACCAGTGACAAGTGACAAGTAACAAGTGACAAAACGAGCGAAAAATAAGAACAACTAAAAAAGGACTACTTGTCACTCGTTACTTGTGACTTAAAGATCAACGGACAACTGACCACTGATAACGGTGAACCGTGAACGATGAGCAGCCTTTGGCTCTCAGTCTATCAGAAAATTGAAATCATGCAATTGGTAAAGTCAGGGAATTGTGGTATGAGGCTCTGTTATGTTTGAAGTTCTTGAGACAGCCTGGAATGTGGCCGCAAAGAGCCGCCATGTCCGGATCAACCATGAGGCGCTGGAGAAATTCAGTCAGGAATTGGCGGAGGGCGGTCTTCCCGGACCGAACTGGGATGCGGAGCATCACTTTAAGGGAAGCGATGAAGAGACGGTCGCCTATCTCCTTGCGGTGGACACCGTCAATTTCTGTTTCTGGCCTCCTCCTGGGCAGAAGAAATGGGAAATCTTGTATAAAGGGAAACCCTATTCGGGATACTACGGACTGGCTGTCTCGTTCAAGAAAGCGCTTGAGTCAGGGATTCCTCTCGGCGACTCCTCTTTCCTGGCTGCTCTAACCTTAAAGCAACTCGATGACATTTTCTCAGGAAAAGGGGTTTTGCAGCTTCTGGACGAACGCCTGGCAAACCTGCGGGAGCTGGGCAGGGTGCTCCTCAGCGAATACAGGGGGCAGGCTTGCGAATTGGTGGCAGCCGCCGGGGGTTCGGCAATCAGGCTGGTGCAGATGCTTGGCAGGGATTTCCCCTCTTTCCGCGACCAGGCGACCTACGAAGGCGAGAGCGTGTTCTTTTATAAAAGAGCCCAGTTATTTGCCGCTGACCTGCACGGAACCCTTGGCGGCAAAGGGCTGGGGAGTTTCACCGACATGAAAGAACTCACGGCCTTTGCAGACTACAAGCTGCCTCAGGTGCTTCGCCACGTTGGGGTGTTCGAATACGCTCCTGTCCTTATGGAGAAGGTGGACCGCATGATATACCTCGAGCCGGGGAGCGAGGAAGAGGTCGAGGTCCGGGCCAACACGATCTGGGCCGTGGAGCTCCTTCGCCGGGAGATGAATCGTCTCGGGAAAGAGGTTCATGCGAGCGAGATCGATTGGCTTCTGTGGAATCTGGGGCAAGACGACCGATTCAGAGCAAAGCCGTACCATCGGACAGTGACGATATTCTACTGAGCGCCTAAAGGGAGAAGAAGTGTCTAAAGTGAACTACGCGCAGCGCAGGCGCTTGCGCCGCGTGAAGTGCCCAAAGTTGGAAGAAAGGTAAGAACAACCACGAAAACACGAAAAGAGGAAAGCACGAAAAAAGAAGAGAGGTGGCACGGGCAAGCTGTGCTTGCCCGTGGTATAGAGTAGTGGACGGGAGGAAGAAAACACGGATAAGCAAGGCTTGTCCGTGCCACCAGAACAAGGCTTAGGGTCCGTTTACCGTGCGCCGTGTCCCGATTCTACGTCCCCATTTCCCAGGAGGAGAGGTATTTCTCCTGTTCGGCTGTGAGCGTGTCGATTTCCACGTTCATGGACTCGAGTTTGAGCCTTGCGATTTCCCGGTCAATGTGGCCGGGCACCGGATAGACTTTCTTCTGTAAGCTTTTGTGTTCCTTGGCCATGTACTCTGCAGACAGGGCCTGGTTCGCAAAGCTCATGTCCATGACGCTCGACGGGTGCCCTTCGGCAGCAGCGAGATTGATGAGACGGCCTTCTGCGAGAACATAGATTCTGCGGCCGTCCTTCAGCGTGAACTCTTCCACAAAGTCCCGGATCATTCTTTGCGCCACGGAAGCTTTTCTCAAGGCGGGCAACTCCAGTTCCACATCGAAATGGCCTGAGTTGCTGACGATGGCCCCGTCTTTCATCTTCAGGAAATGCTCTTTTCGGATGACATTGATGTCGCCGGTCAGAGTGCAGAAGATGTCGCCGACTGGGGCGACCTTGGCGATGGGCATCACCTCATACCCATCCATCACCGCTTCCAGGGCCTTCAGAGGATCCACTTCGCAAACGACGACGTGGGCTCCGTGCCCTTTGGCTCGAGCGGCCACGCCCCTGCCGCACCAGCCGTACCCGCTCACTACAAAAAGGGAGCCTGCAAGGAGGCGGTTTGTCGCCCGGATAATGCCGTCCACAGTGCTCTGGCCTGTGCCGTAGCGGTTGTCAAAGAGGTGTTTCGTGTCGGCGTCGTTCACTGAAATGATGGGGAACTTGAGCACCCCGTCTCTTTCCATGCTGCGAAGCCGGATCACGCCTGTCGTCGTCTCCTCAGTCCCTCCAATCACTGCGGCCAAGAAAGCCTTCCTGTCCTTCTTGGATAGGCTCAGGACCCATTCCCTGATTCCCTGGTCGAGATCTTTATACTTTTCGAGAGCGATAAAATGGAGAGAACCCACCAGATCGGCTCCATCATCCATGGTCAGGTTGGGCCTGTGCTTGAGGGCAGAGAGGATGTGATCGTAGTAGGTCTTCGTGTCCTCGCCTTTGATTGCGAAGGCAGGAATGCCGTCATCAGCCACCAGGGAAGCGGCCACGTCGTCCTGAGTTGAAAGTGGATTGGAGGCGCAGACCGCAACGTCAGCCCCACCCGCCTTCAGGGTTTTGAGCAGATTGGCCGTCTCGGTAGTCACATGCAGGCAGGCAGAGAGCCTGAGCCCTTTAAGAGGTTTTTGTTTTGCAAACCGCTCCCGGATCTTTTTCAGGACCGGCATGCTCATGCCGGCCCACTCGATTCTCAACCGTCCTTTTTCAGCCAGTTTGATGTCGCGAATATCATAGTTCATTGTCGTTCCTTTCAGTCACTCCCTGAAATCGGATGGAATCCGATTTCAGATAACGCTCCCAGTCTGCGGGAGCTAGAAGTCCTGCCTTCGGCAGGACGTTTTATGAAATCCGCCACGGGCGGATTTCATTATTTCACCGCTTTCTTCAGATCTGCTACCGCGTCCAGTTTCTCCCAGGTGAATTCCGGGAGCTCTCGGCCGAAGTGACCATAGTTGGACGTCTTTCTGAAAATAGGTCTCAAGAGGTCGAGCCGCTCGATGATCGCTCTGGGCCGAAGGTCGAACACCTTCTTGACCACCTGCGTCAACTCCGCATTGGACAAAACGCCTGTGCCGTAAGTCCCGACCATGACAGAAACCGGTTGGGCGCGGCCGATGGTGTAGGCCACCTGGATTTCGCACTTCTCAGCCAGACCGGCGGCGACGATGTTCTTGGCAATGTAGCGGCACATGTAGCAGGAACTCCGGTCCACCTTGGAAGGATCCTTTCCCGAGAAGGCGCCTCCCCCGTGGTATCCAAAGCCGCCGTAAGTGTCCATGATGATTTTTCTGCCGGTCAACCCGCAGTCTCCCAACGGCCCTCCAACGACAAAACGGCCGGTGGTATTGATGAAGAACTGGGTCTCCTTGTCCAGCATGGATGCGGGAATGACCTTCTTGATGACCTCTTCGATAATGGATTCCCGCAGCGTGTCGTAATCCACTTCCGGGTTGTGCTGAGCCGCGATGACCACAGCGTGCGCCCTGA
This sequence comes from uncultured delta proteobacterium, assembly GCA_963702565.1. GTDB lineage: Bacteria > Desulfobacterota > DSM-4660 > Desulfatiglandales > HGW-15 > CAVPDE01. Next base: position 61,984 of record CAVPDE010000011.1, read on the forward strand.
GCGGCTTTCCGTTGATGTACTCCACAGTGACCTGGGATTTTCCGTCCGGTCTCAGCCAGGGCAGCTTGCCGGACTTGCGCACGTGGGCCAACCTCTGGGTCAACCCGTGGGCGAGAAAGATGGGCATGGGCATCAGGGGTTGGGTGTCCCTGCACGCATATCCGAACATAAGCCCCTGGTCACCGGCTCCCTGGTCTTCTTTATAAAGGCCGGCACCGTTGACGCCGATGGCAATATCCGGCGACTGCTTGTCAATGGAAGTGATCACTGCGCAGGTCTCCCAATCAAATCCCATAGAGGAGTTCTTGTAGCCGATCTCCTTGATCGTCTGGCGAACGATCTCGGGCATCTCGACGTAAGCGTTGGTGGTGATCTCGCCTGCAATCACGGCCATGCCCGTGGTCACGAGGGTCTCGCAGGCCACTCGGGCCTTCTTGTCCTGTTCCAGAATGCTGTCCAGGATGTGGTCGGAAATCTGATCCGCCACTTTGTCCGGGTGACCTTCTGTCACGGACTCGGAAGTGAACAGAAAAGTCTCGGACTTGGGATCGGTTTTGCTTTCAATGGTCATAGTCTTGTCCTCTCTCAAATTAAGTTTTCTATCGCTTCTATCCCTTGCCAAGCACACAGTTGTCTATGAGCCGTGTCTTTCCCACTCTGACGGCAAGGGCCAACAAGGTTTCACCTCTCAAAGTATCCACGTCGTCCAGGGTAACAGGATCGCAGAGACTGACGTAGTCGATCTGGGTGTAAGGGTGGCTTCGAACCAACTCCTCGATGGCTTCCTTGATCGTGGCCGACCGAGTCTCCCCCTTGCCCAGCATTTCCTGCGCAAGGTCCATGGATTTCTTGAGACAGAGGGCCGACTTTCTTTCTTCGCTGTTGAGGTAACTGTTGCGGGAGCTCATGGCCAGGCCGTCCGATTCCCGGTAGGTGGGCACCCCCAAGATTTGGAGGTCCATGTTCAGGTCCCTGACCATGCGGCTGATGACCGTGAGCTGCTGGTAATCCTTCTGGCCGAAGACAGCCAGGTGAGGCTTTGTGATGTTGAAGAGCTTGGCAACAATCGTGGTCACCCCGTCAAAATGGGTCGGTCTGGAGAGGCCGCAAAGATGCTTTGTCACCTTCTCGACAGACACTCTGCTTTCAAAACCCTCCGGGTACATCTGGTCAACGGCCGGAACAAAAGCGATGTCCACACCGACCTGCTGTGCTTTTGCCAGGTCTCCTTTCAGATCCCGGGGATACGCGGCCAGGTCTTCTTTGGGACCGAATTGCATGGGATTCACAAAGATACTGATGATCACGACGTCGCAGTGCTTTCTGGCGACTCTCATCAGTTCCAGGTGCCCTTCGTGGAAGAAGCCCATGGTGGGGACGAACCCGAGAACCTTTCCGGCCAGTCTCAGTTCTTCTGCCTTTTGCTGCATCAACTCCGTTTTTTCAATAATCTCCATTCGCTTTAACCTCGGCGAGGCGATCAGCTCTTCCTGGAACCGGCAGGGACATAGTACTGGACCCCTGATTTCATGGTGAGAATCTGTTGGACCAGGTCTTCGAAGTCCTCGGGCACATGAACGAAATCGATTTCCGAGGCATTGATCACGAGCAGAGGGGAATCGTCATAGTGAAAGAAGAACTCGTTGAAGGCCTGGTTGATCCGATCCAGATACTTGAAACTCACGGCCTTCTCGTATTTCCTTCCCCTTTCGCTGATCCGCTCCATCAGGGCGTCGGTCGTTGCCTGAAGAAAAATGACCAGGTCAGGCGGAGTGACTCTCTTCTTAAGAATCCCGAACAACTGCTCGTAGAGCCAGTAGTCGCTGTCTTCCAAGTTCACTCGCGCAAAGATCCTGTCTTTGTCAAAAAGAAAATCCGCTACGGTGACTCTGCTGAAAAGATCGATCTGGGCCAGGTCTGAAGCCAGATGGTATCGCCTGAGAAGGAAGAAAACCTGGGTCTGAAAGGCGAACTTTTTGGGATTCTGATAAAAATTGATGAGGAAGGGATTCTCATCCACATCCTCAAGCAGAGCCTGGCCGTTCATTTTTTCGGCGAGCATTCTAGCAAAGCTCGTCTTGCCGACCCCAAGAGGTCCTTCGATGGCAATATACTGGTGCATCTTGACGTCGCCCGAATCCTTCTAAAAGACTGGCGCTCTCACATGGAAGCGCCCGCCGTGTCGCATTTGACAAATTTTGTATGTTATTCCTAACCGGAAGATTTGTCAAGAAGCGGGCGGACAGCTTCAGTGAGGCTGATAAAATCGTCCATGCTGAGTGTCTCGGCTCTTCTCTGAGGGTCTATGGCACAGTGCTCCATGGCGTTCAGAAGGCTCTGAACTCCCCAGGATGGGAACGTGCCTCTCAGGGAGTTGAGGAGGGTTTTCCGCCGATGAGCGAAAGCCGCGCGAACCACCTTCCTCAAGGAATCTTCTGAATCCACCCTTCCGGGAAAAGGTCTTGAGAATTCAAACTGCACGACCGTGGAACTGACTTTCGGTTTGGGGAAGAAGGCTTGCCTGGGCACTTCAAGAAGCGGTGAAAGGCGGGCATGATACTGAATGAGAACAGTGAGAGCGCCGTACTGCTTGTTTCCCGGAGAGGCGGTCAGCCTGGCGGCCAGTTCGTGCTGAAGGGTGAGGATGGCTCTGGGAATAAACTCCCGGTTGCGGATCAGCATTTCAATGAGGGGGGAAGAAATATTGTACGGAATGTTCCCGATGACTTCGATCTTTTCTTCCGAAAGCGGGGCCAAGTCCAGTTTAAGGATGTCTTCGTGAATCAGGGTGACGTTCCCTATCCCTTCGCGGCGGAGATCGGCTCTGAGCTTCTCGGCAAGAGTTCCATCTTTTTCAACAGCGATCAGGTGCCGGACACAGGACGCGAGAGGAAAGGTCAAGGCTCCCGTCCCCGGCCCGATCTCGAGGACCGTGGAGCTCTTGTCGAACTTGGCACTGGACAGGATCCGTTCGATGAGGAGCGGGTCTCTCAGGAAATGCTGGCCGAGGCTCTTCTTGGGCCTGAAGGGGCTGGAGCGCCTCGGGGAGTAGCGTTTCTTGTTCATAGGATGGGAATGTCTTCTATTGGATATCTGGACTTCACATCCAGGGACAACTCCGCACGCTCTCCCCTGGAAATCCTGTGATAGCCGGCAAGAGCGATCATGGCGCCGTTGTCGGTGCAATAGGCCGGCCGGGGGGTGTAGAAGGCCATTCCACACTGGGAGGCCAGATCCTTCACCCTGTCCTTCAGAGCCTGATTGCACGCCACTCCGCCGGCGACCACGATGGAGCGCACCTTGGTTCTCTCTGCGGCGGCGATGGTTTTTTCCGAAAGGACGTCGATCACCGCTTCCTGAAAGGATGCGGCGATATCCGCCATGGACACTTCTTTCCGCCCGTTCTCCTGCCATTTCTTGACATAGAGCGCCACGGCGGTCTTGAGCCCGCTGAAGCTGAAATCCAGGGAATCAGGCCCCAGGTAAGCCCTGGGGAAACGGATCCGGTCCTTGTTCCCGGACCGGGCGAGATTTTCAATTACCGCCCCACCGGGATATCCCAGGCCAAGGATTTTAGCGACCTTGTCAAAGGCTTCGCCCGCGGCATCGTCCAGGGTTTGGCCCAGAGGGGTGTAACGACCGATGCCTTCCACGTGGTACAGGGTGGTGTGGCCGCCTGAAACGGTGAGGACCACGAAAGGGAAAGACGGGGTTCTTTCTTCCAGGAAAATAGAGAGGATGTGGCCTTCGAGATGATTGATCCCGACGTAGGGGATTTTCAGAACGTAAGAGAAAGCTTTGGCAAAATAGAGACCCACCAGCAGAGACCCGATCAGACCCGGGCCGACGGTGACCGCGATGCCGTCGAGAGCTTTTCGGGTGATGCCGGCTTGATCGAGCGCCTGATGGACGACAACGTTGATCTTCCCCAGGTGTTCCCGCGAAGCGAGTTCAGGAACGACTCCGCCGTAAGGGTGATGAAGCTGCACCTGCGAGTGGACGACACTGGACAGAACTTTGCTCCCGTCCATCATCACTCCTGCGGAGGTGTCATCGCATGAGGTGTCAATGCCGAGGATCATCATGGGTGCTCGCCGTTCACACGCTGAGGCATGGCGGTTTCATCCCGCATTCTTGGATTTGAGTTTTCTCTTGAGCTTGCCCCACGTCCCTTCCTTTGTGACTTCCAAAAGGATGACCGTAATGTTGTCTCCTCCGCCTCCGCGATTGGCCTCGTCGATCAGAACCTCCGCTTTTCTTTCAAGGGAAATGGAGAAATCGTCCAGAATGGTCTTGATGGAGGGTTGAGGGACGAAATTCGTGAGTCCGTCGGTGCACATGAGGAGAAGGTCCCCCGCCTCAGGACGGATGGGGCTGACGAACACGTTGACCTTCTGAGTCAGGCCGAGCACTCTCGTCAGGATATTCTTGATCAGGGGGTTGCTTTCTTCAGATTGACCGATCAACCCGATGCTCTTTTGCTCCGCCTCCATGGAGTGTTCCTCGGAGACCTGGATCAGCCGGCCATGATCGAAAAGATAAACCGGGCTGTCGCCTACATTGGCGACCCAGAGGACATCCTTGTCCACAAGCAGAGCCGATACCGTGGACCCCATGCGATGATACTGGGGCTTCTTTTGACCCTCATGGATCAGCATGTTGCACAACACAATGGAGTTGATCAGGTGCTTGGCGTTGTCGGAGATGTCCCGGTCGATCGGGGACAGGAAGGGCGGAAAATTCCCGCTGCGCACTTTCCGCCAGTAGTCGGACATCGTGTGGACCACCATCCGGCTCGCCACTTCCCCAGCCTTGTGGCCGCCCATTCCGTCGGCCACCACGTAGAGATCAAGAGCCGGATCAACGAAGAAGCTGTCTTCATTGATCTTGCGTTTGAGACCCTTGTCCGATTTCCCTATGGTTTCGATCTTCATACAATCAACTGCAGGCAGAAGCCTCCATTTGCATTACAACGTGAGATAGGGTTTCATCCTCGCGTAGAACTTGGGACCGATGCCGGGGATTCCCATGATCTCGTCCAGGCTTTTGAAGCCCCCGCGCTTCGCTCGTTCCTCCACAATGGCCTTTGCCGTGTTTTTCCCTATGCCCGGCAGAGCCGTGAGCCCCTCCTCGGACTCGGTGTTTACCGAGATGGGAAGCCCAAGCGTGATTTTGTAGAAAGAAGGGATCTCATGGGGCTGAACCCTCAGGGCTCCTCCCTCCTTTGTCACGGAGATCCCGGAATTGGGGATGAGGGGCAGATCCGGGGGCGGAAGTTTCCCTTCCCGAAGCCCCCCGGCCTTCTGGATCAACTCGCCAAGGGTGGGGGCGTCACAAAAGGAATAGACGCCGGGGTGACCTGATCTCTCCTTCGATATGGACATAGACAGGGGACAGGCAAGGAAGAGTCTCCGCCCCATGCCTGTAAGGCGCAGGCTTCAGCAAGTGAAGCAGGAAAAGGATCAGGAGAAGAACCCATAGCCCTGGGGTTCCGTCACCGATCCTCTGTGGGGCCGTTTTCCAGCTCAAAGGCTTCATGAAGAACGCGCACCGCCAGCTCCGTGTATTTTTCTTCAAGGATGCAGGATATCTTGATTTCCGAGGTGGTGATCATGAGGATGTTGATGTTTTCCTTGGCCAGGATGTGAAACATCTTCTGCGCGACGCCCGCGTGGTTTCTCATGCCCACACCCACGATGGAGACCTTGGAAATATTCTCATCGCCCAGAACCTTCTCCGCCCCGATCTGCCTGGCCACTTCGCTCACGAGCTTCATGCTCTTCTGGAAATCCGGTTTGGGCACGGTGAAGGTCAGGTCCGTGCTTCCGTCCTCGCTCGTGTTCTGGACGATCATGTCGACAATGACGCCCGCTTTGAATATGGGCTCGAAAACCCGAGCTGCGGTGCCCGGCCGGTCCGGCACCCTTTTCACGGTGATCCGCGCTTCATTCTTGTTGTAGGCGACTCCTGAAACCAGAACCTTTTCCATATCCTTTGTTTCTGCTACCACCATCGTACCCCTTTCTTGCGTAAAGGTTGATCGGACATGAATGGGCACATTGTACTTCTTGGCGAACTCCACCGAACGGATCTCAAGCACCTTGGCCCCGAGGCTGGCCAGCTCGAGCATCTCGTCATAGGAGATGGCATCCATCTTCCGGGCCCTGGGGCAGATGTTGGGGTCGGTGGTGTAGACGCCCTTCACGTCGGTGTAGATCTCGCACACGTCCGCATGAAGAGCGGCGGCCAGGGCCACGGCCGTGGTGTCTGAGCCGCCCCGGCCCAGGGTCGTGATGTTCCCCTTCTCATCCAGCCCCTGAAAACCGGCCACCGCCACAATGCGGTTTTTCTCCAGCTCCTTGAAGATCCTTGTGGCATCGATCTCCTGGATTCTCGCTTTGCCGTAGAGCTGATCCGTGCGGATCGCCGCCTGGAACCCGAGAAGAGACCGCGCATCAAACCCCATGGACTTCAGGGCCATGGCGAAGAGCGCCACGGTCACCTGCTCGCCCGTGGCCATGAGCACGTCCAGCTCCCTCGGATCCGGCTCCTCGCACATCTCCTTGGCCAGGCGAATCAGGCCGTCGGTCTGGCCGGCCATGGCGGAGAGGACCACCACCATGCGGTTGCCCTGTTTGTAATCCTCCAGAACCCTCTTGGCCACATTCCGGATCTTCTCGATGCTGCCGACCGATGTTCCTCCGTACTTCTGAACGATGAGTGCCATAACCCCCCTCGGTACATCCCGTAATCCCGGGGCGGGCCGACAAGGTGCAGCGGCAAGAGCCCCAAAAACAATTGTCGCAATATACACAATGATGGAGACGGAAACAAGCCCTCAGTGTCAGGGCTACCGCTCAGGGGCAAGGCCCGCCAAAAACACGGCGGGTAAATGCACGGTTCAAGGGGAGGTGGGGCAGGAATGAAAACTTGAAAGCGTTAGGTGCGCCATGATTTCAAACGCTCTGGTATGGCGGCCGGAGAGGATGAGGGTGCGGCGATGATCGTCAAGGATGAGCAGCTTGACCATGAGAGTCTGTTCAGGAAGGATTTCCGGCCACCGGTCGGCCCACTCCAGGACGACCACCCCGCCGCTGTAAATCATTTCTTCAATGCCTGCGGCGAGCGCTTCATCCAGGGTTCCCAGCCGGTAGACGTCCATGTGAAACAGGGCGGCCCTGCCCTGGTACTGGTTGACGAGAGTGAAGGAAGGGCTGGTCACGATCGTTTTGGGGTTCACTCCGAGGCCAAGGGCAATCCCTTTGGTGAGCCAGGTTTTGCCGCTTCCCAATTCACCCACGAGGCCGACCACATCGCCCTCCAGGAGGAGACGCCCTATCTCTTGACCGACTCGAATCGTGTCCTGATCCGACTCCGTCGTGATCGTGAAAGTCTTTTCTTCCAAATCCGTGATAAGGGGTCCTTTTCAACTAAGCGTTCGAATGCAGTCCTGTGGCCGTGGCACCATGAATAAGCAGTATGAAGTAGGCCGTATGCAGTAAGGAGGAAGCTCGCGGGCTAACTGCCTACTGCTTACTGCGTACTCCCTATTGGAGCACTGCGGATCAGCCCTAGCTCAAATGTTTCTAAACATCATGCAGTGAGATTCTCACCGGGGACTCCAAAGAGGCTGGTGAAAGTCTTGTTCCATGGGGGGCTGCTTGAGCGGCCATTCGGCCCGTGCCAGAGAAGAAGCCAGCCCAGGGATGACATCGAGAAGTTCACCGGCCAGGATGCCGGACTGTCCCATGTCCTCGGAAAGCCGATCGGCAGCCAGCCCGTGAAGGTAGGCCCCGGCAGCAGCAGCTTTGGCCGGGGGCCATCCTCTTGCGAGAAACCCGCCGATGAGCCCTGTCAGCACATCTCCGGAACCGCCGCTGGAGAGAGCAGGATTCCCTGTGGGGTTGATGTGGATCTGCCCCTCGGGCTCAGCAATGACCGTACGAGCCCCCTTCAAGACAAGACAGCACCTATGCTTCTGAGCAAAAGCTTCTGCGACGCCGATTCGATCGGCTTGAACCTCGGAGTTGCTGATCCCGGCCAGCCTTGCCATTTCACCAGGGTGAGGGGTCAGGACCACTCGGCCCCTGCACTTGTCCAGGACGCCCAGATCAGAGGAAAGGGCATTCAATCCGTCCGCGTCAATCACCATGGGTAAAGGGCACCCGGCCACGATTCTCCTCACGAGTAAGCTTGTCTCCGCGTGAGTCGAAAGCCCGGGCCCGATAGCCACCGCTGTCTTGCCCTTCATAAGTCTGAAGATTTCTTTCTCCGCTTCCAGGGAGAGACTGGATTCCGCAGTCTCGGGCAGGGGGAAGGTCATGGCCTCGGTCAGCTTGTTTTCCAGAATGGGATTGAGACTTCGAGGGATGCCGAGAGTCACGAGGCCTGCTCCGGCCCTGAGAGCGCCGAGGGAGGTGAGGGTTGCGGCTCCTGTTTTCCCTGTCGATCCTGCGAGAACGAGCAGGTGACCCCTGTTGCCCTTGTGGATGTCCGGTTTTTCTGAAGCGATGAGATCATGGAAATCCCCGGCTCCGATCAAACGGTAACGGCCGGGGATTCGTTCGACTACCGCGTCAGGGATTCCGATGTCGATTTGAACCAGTCGGCCCACCAGACCGGCACCCGGGAAAACCAGTTGCCCAACCTTGGGGAGACCGAAGGTGATAGTCAGGTCGGCCTGGACAGCGACCCCCATGACCTGCCCGGTGTCGGCATTCAAGCCGGACGGGATATCGATCGCTGTCACGGGTTTGTTCGCCCTGTTGAGGTCGTCTATAACCCGGGCATAGAACCCTCGGACCGATGAATTGAGCCCTGTGCCCAGAAGGCCGTCGATGATGAAGTCGCAATCTTTAAGCAGGCGCCGCTGCTTTTTCCATTGCGCCTCAGAGGTCACTTCCAGAAGGTCCAGGCCCATCCGCCTGAGGATTTGGAGATTGATGAGGGCATCCCCCGCTATTTTACTGAATTCCGCAAGAACCAGGACCGTCACCTTGAGCCCGGCTTCGGAGAGAACCCTCGCCATCACGTAACCGTCCCCACCGTTGTTCCCTCGACCGCAGAGAATGAGCACTCGGGAATGAGGGGGTGGAGCAAAGTGAGCCAGAAACACCCTGCTGGCTCCCCTGGCAGCGTTTTCCATGAGGACCACACCGGGGATGCCGATTTCCTCTATCGTGAGGCGGTCCATCTCTTGCATTTCAGAGGCTTTGACCAATCTCATCGTTTCCCTCAAGGACCACCACAGCCATACCGTAGCGGCCTTCATCGGAAAGGCTCAGGTGAAAACGGGTGATCTGTTTTTCACGGCAGATCTCCGAGGATCTGCCCTGAAGTCTCAGGGCGGGCCGCCCTCCAGGGTGGTGGAAGACCTCAATGTCCCGCCACCGGATCCCTCTCCGCATTCCAAGCCCGATGGCTTTGGAAAAGGCCTCCTTGGCTGCGAATCGAAGAGCCAAAGGAGAGGCCGGGTACGCTCTTTTGAAGCAAAACTCCGCTTCCTGGTCCGTGAAAACTCTCTTCACGAAACGATCTCCCCACCTCTGGAGCACCGTTTCCAGGCGCTGGATATTCACGAGATCAATGCCCACACCAAAGATCATTGAAGAAGTGCCTAAAGTGTACTAAAGTGTCTAAAATGCCTAAAGTTGAAAAAGAGAATACAGAATCAAAAGAATGGAGTGTTGGAGTAGTGGAGTGATGGAGTATTGGGTTTAAACCAGTACTCCAGTGCTCCAACGCTCCATTACTCCATGCTATTAACAGCAACGGACAACTGACTATTGATCACGGACTCCAGGCAACAAGCAACCTGCTAAAAACCCTTCACCAGTTCCACCATCTCCCTGACGGCCCGGTCAAAGCCGACGTAGATCGCTCTGGCCACAATGCTGTGCCCGATGCTGTACTCCTCGACCTTGGGCAGGGCTTTGAATCTCTGCACGTTGACGTAGTTGAGACCATGTCCTGCGCTGATGCCCAAGTCAACTCTCGCGGCGGTTTCGGCAGCCCTTGCAATCCTGTCGAATTGCCTGCGGGCCTCTGACTCGGATCGGGACTCGGCATAGTGCCCCGTGTGTATCTCCACAATATCAGCTCCAATAGCGTGACTGACTTCAATCTGCGCCGGATCAGGGTCCACGAAGAGGCTCACTTCAATCCCTTTCTGCTGGAGCTGACGAATCACCTTCTTGTAGAGACCTGCCTTGGCTTTGACGTCCAACCCGCCCTCTGTGGTGAGTTCTTCTCTTTTCTCAGGGACCAGGGTGACGAGATCCGGTTGGATCCTGCGCGCAATCCGAACCATTTCAGAGGTTGCCGCCATTTCCAGGTTCAGTTTGGTCTTGACGACCTGGCGAAGCAGGAGCACATCTCTGTCCTGAATGTGACGCCGATCCTCTCTCAGGTGACAGATGATTCCAACGGCACCGGCCAGCTCTGCGATTCCTGCTGCTATGACCGGGTCAGGCTCGGTAATCCCCCTTGCCTGCCGAACCGTAGCCACATGATCCACATTGACGGCTAAACGCGCCATAGCTTCCCTCCCGTCTTGAAAAGCCCCCTCTCCTCGTGCTTTGAAAGAAAATCAATCCTCCATCACAAGGGTCATGAGCCTGTTTTCTTCCCTTCTCATCCGAAGTGCTTGTTTCGAAGAACCCTCGTGATCATGCCCCAGCAAATGGAGAATGCCGTGGATCAGGAGCCGGTCCACGGTGCGCTGGAGAGGTTCCCCCAACTCCCGGGATTCTGAAAGGGCTGTGTCCATGGAGATGACCACATCCCCGAGCATGCCTGACGGGAGGTGAGGGGAGGAGCCGGAGAGCATGGGAAATGCCAGGACGTTGGTCGGGCCCTGTCTCTTGAGGTACTGTTGATTGAGCTCCGCGATCCTTTTATCATCGGTGAACAGGACGCTCAGCTCACCCTCATGAAAGTCCAAGTCTTCTAAGAGTCTCCTCAACTTCCGCTTTATCGTCCGGCTTGCGAGTCCCGGAATCTTCCGCTGGAACGTGATCTGAACTTCCATTTTTTGCCTTCTTGACTTGGCCTGGGACCGTCTCAGGATACTCGATGCGATGATGAAAAATACCGCTCAGGGTCTTGTTGAAGCCCTTGGCGATCTCGTGAAGATCCTTCAGGGTGAGTTCGCAGGCGTCCAGCTGCCCGTCGGAAAAGACCTTGTTGATGATCTTTTGCACCATGCCCTGGATGCGGGCCGGGGTCGGGTCAACCAGAGATCTTGAGGCGGCCTCGACCATGTCGGCCAGCATGACAAGACCGGCTTCTTTGGTTTGGGGCTTCGGGCCGGGGTAACGGAAATCCTCTTCTTTGATTTCAGTGACCTTTCCACTCTTGGAAAGCTGCCGCTCCTGAGCCTTGTGATAAAAATAGGAGATCAGGCTGGTCCCGTGATGCTGCTGGATGATATCGATAATTTCTCTCCCCAGCTTTTGTTCCTTGGCGAGCTCCACGGCATCTTTGACATGGGAGATCAGGATCAGGCTGCTCATGGAAGGGGCGAGCTTCTCGTGCTTGTTCTCTGCCCCGGCCTGGTTTTCGATGAAGTAGAGGGGCTTTTTCATTTTTCCGATGTCATGGTAATAGGCGCTCACCTTGGCCAGAAGCGGATTGGCATGAACGGCTTTGGCCGTCGCCTCCACCATGTTGCTGATCACCACGCTGTGATGGTAGGTCCCCGGAGCCTGCACCATGAGCTCTCTCAGCAAAGGCTGATCCATGTTGCTCAGTTCGAGCAGCTTGATGTCCGTCGTGAAACCGAAAGCAATCTCCACGAGAGGCAGCACGCCGGTGGCGACGATACCCGCCAAAAGGCCTCCCATGAATCCTGTCAGGGAGGCAACGACGGCATCCAGCGTGTAGAGCCTTCCGTAGATCATCTGAACGGCAAGGCTCAAGATGATATTGATCAATCCCGTCATGAGTCCGGCTTTGATCAGGATGACCCGCTCGGTACAATGTCTCACCCCGTAGGCCGCGACCAGGCTGCTGACAAAGAAGTAGACGAAAAGCTCCACCCTTGCGCCGGTGGCAAGGGAGGCAAAGACCGAGATGATCAGTGCAAAGGATGCGGCCGCTCCTACGCCCTGAAAGATGGAAATGAGCATGGCCCCAACCGCCACGGGCACTCCAAAAAGGAGAGCCTGAGAGGAGAGGTACGGGAAGCCCCGCTCGATCTCTCCGGCCACGAAATTGTAAGTCCAGGTGATCAGGAAAAGAGAAAGGAAGACCGAGGCGTCGAACAGAAGGTCTGCCGTGGATTTCGTTCTCATGAGCCCGACAAAATAGATGGAGGCAAAAAGAATCCCGATCAGGATGGCCATGGCCGGGATGCGGCCGATCAGGTCGATAGGGCGGAAGGTCTTGGTCTCCGCTTCGAGTTTCAGGACGTGCTCCGGGCCGATTCTCTCGCCCTCACGGACGATCATTTCCCCTTTCTTGATTTTGAAGAAGACTGGTTTCACAGTCTCTCTGGCAATCTCTCGTCTGGCTTCGGTCTCTCGCTGGTTAAAGGTGAGGTTGGGTCTGACCAGCGACTGGGCAAGTTTAATAGCCGCTTCAGCGATTTCAGCAGGGACTGCTTTGTCCTGCAGAACCTTGCTCTGATTTCTGATGTAATTCCGTGCGGCCTGAAGATCAAAGAACCGGTCAAGATCCGTGACGGTGCTTTCCTTCTTGGAATAGATCTCGTGAAGAACAATGCCGCCCCGGTCCATGTGGGTTTTCATGGCCGTCTTACTCGTCACCACTCCCCGTTCCGAGATCTCGGTCACGAGGGTGATGACGCTTTCCTCTAAGGCAGAAGAAAACCCGAGGCGGGCGAGATGGTCAAATAGCCGATCGTCTACAGGGATCTCCATGATCCCGAAGAAGCGGTCTCTCGCCAGCACGTAAGCCTCGGGCTTTGGAGAAAGAGCCCTGTCCGGGGAAGTGCTGCTGCCGGCCCCCTGCCCGTTTTGGGCAGCGGCGTTCTTGAGACTATCCCTGGCCAGGTCAAAGGCTTCCCGGATGGAGGGGATCAGGTTCAGGGCAGAACCGTCAAAGTCGTAAACCATCTGGACTTCACGGCTTGCCTTTTCTCTGTCTTTTTCAGTCAGATCTTTGTTTTCCACGAGGAAGTCTTGAGACGCCTTGATCCCCCTGCTGGCCACATCCCCGACCTTGTAGGAGGGCGATCTAGTCAGCACATTTGGGGAAAGTAGTACGGCAACCACCAGGCTGATGAAAATCAAGGTGATCCATCGGAGCCTCGCAGGGTTGACTTGCTGCCCCAGAAAAGCCCTCAGTTTCGCCCTGAGGTTGGCCTCCTGCTCGGGTTTCTTTCGAGGATTCAAACCTGAAATCGGTCTAACTTTTAATTTATCTGGCATACTCTTTTTAAAATACCCCGCAATCTGGAGGCCGGGGAAGAAAACCGGGTGCGAAACCGTCAAGAACCCGTCTGAGCGGGTAGAATTTTTCGCTTTACCGCTGATTTCTTCTGGCTTTCCAGCTTGTCGTAAGCGTCTATGATTTCCTGTACCAGGGGGTGGCGGACAACGTCTTCCCTGGAGAAATTGATAAATTTTATTCCTCCGATTCCATGCAGAATCTCCCTGGCTTCGATCAATCCCGACGTTTTCCCTTCGGGGAGGTCTGTCTGGGTCACATCCCCTGTGATCACCGCTTTTGAGCTGAATCCTAGTCGGGTGAGAAACATCTTCATTTGTTCCGTGGTCGCGTTCTGCGCCTCATCGAGAATCACGAAAGAGTCATTGAGGGTTCGGCCTCTCATGAAGGCCAGAGGAGCCACCTCGATGACTCCTTTCTGCAGGAGCCGGGAGGCGTCTTCAAAATCCATCATGTCGTGGAGAGCATCATAGAGAGGCCGGAGGTAGGGATTTACCTTCTCGTAGAGATCGCCGGGCAAAAATCCCAGGTGTTCTCCTGCTTCGACGGCAGGTCTCGTGAGCACGATTCGCTTCATCTCTTTCTTGACCAGGGCTGCCACAGCCATAGCCATGGCAAGATAGGTCTTTCCTGTGCCGGCAGGCCCGATTCCAAAGACGATATCATAGGCCCGAATGCTGTCGATGTAGGCTTTCTGATTGATGCTCTTTGGCGCGATGACTGTTTTTCCTGATCCCACATAAACCCGGTCCATGAAGATTTTCTTGAGGCTGGCGGATTGATCGCTGCTCAGGATCCGGATCGCATATTCCACATCGTTCCGGTAAATGGGGTAATTCTGGTGAATGAGGTCGTAGAGCTGATTGAGGATATTCTCAGCCATCTCGATCTCCCAGTCCCCGCCTTCCAAAATCACCTCGGTACCCCGAACGTTGGCGGAGAGCCCGATTTTGTTTTTCAGGGCCTGAAGGTGAGCATTTTGCTCGCCACAAAGTAGCCGGACCAGATCCGGATCAGGAAAGGAAAGTTTCTTCACCATCCTGGACGCCTGTTTCGCCGAATGACCTCCCAATCGAGTCTCCTATTCAGTGACCTCTGATGACTTCCTTTCAGCGTTTGGTGATGCATGGGGCGGCATGTCAAAGAGCATCTTAATACCACGAGGCCGTATTTCAAGCAAGAAAATCCGGTGGCCATTTCACAAACTTAGAATAAAAATTAATATTTTAAAATAAAAAACATTATTTTAACTAATTTTATAATATGTCATTAAGTAATAATATAATAGAATTCAATATTATAAATTCCGCTAGCACAAAAGCATGGAGGGTCATCAGGGCAAACGAGTCTTACCCCTCACCATGGAGGCGAATATTCCGCCGAAGCACAGGGTGCAGAAAAGAAGAAAAAGAACTCCGAAGCTTTTGACGAGAGCCGGGTAAGTGACTTCGCTGATCTCAACCCGGCCGATGAAAAGCGCGAACACGACCGTGGCCGTGCCCATGCTGATCATCATTCCCAGGAGCCGCATGGTCCGAACCGCCCCGAAAGCGAAAACCTTTTTCTGCCGTAGAAGAGGTCCGCAAGCCTCCCAAAAGGCACGAGGCAAACGGCTGAGGCCAGGAGATAAGCCGTAGGAATCCAGGTCAGGATCACCGCGTCGATCTTAAACTCCCTGGCTATGGCCGGGAGAGCCAGGTTGATGGACGATCCCATGAAAGGGGTCATGAAAGAGCTGAGGATGGCGATGATCAGCGCAGCGCGTCGTAGGCTCGGTGGATACATGAAGCCAATGTAATAGAGGATTTGCCGTCTGTAAATCAGTTTCCCTTTGCACCCCAATCAAGACAGCGAAAAAGGCATATCCCTTGCCCTGTGAGATGTACTGGTTCCTCCTAACGCGACGAGCGGAGGCGCCTCCTCTTGACAAGAATCATATTGCACCCCATGGAGTTGTGCGATATGAGTTTCTTATGAAAATCGTGATTGAACCGATGAGCATTGACCACTTTGACGAGGTGATCGCTCTCTGGAAGCGATCCGGGAATATCGGCCTGAGCAGCGCGGATGGGCGAGAAAAGATCAAAGCCTATTTGGCTCGCAACCCGGGCATGAGCTTCGTAGCGAAGGAAAACGGCGTCATCGTCGGCGCGGCTCTGTGCGGGCATGACGGAAGACGCGGGTATCTTCACCATCTGGCCGTTGCAGAGGCCCATCGGAAAAAGGGCATAGGCAGGAAGCTCACCCAAGGATGCTTGGAATCCCTGAGGAATGCCGGTATCGAGAAATGCCATCTCTTCGTGTTTCACAACAACATGGAAGGAAAATCTTTTTGGGAGAAGATCGGCTGGACACTGAGAACCGATATCCAAGTAGTTTCAAACGAAAGGAGGTAGAGTCATGACTGACGACAGAAAGGACCCGATAACGGGCGTACCAAACCCACAAGCAACCTGCAGAGGCAAGACCAACCGAGACTGGTGGCCCAACCAGTTGAACCTGGATATCCTGCACCAGCATTCCTCCAAATCCAATCCGATGGGCGAAAAATTCAATTACGCCAAAGAGTTCAAGAAGCTGGACTTTGCGGCCTTGAAGAAAGATCTCGCAGCGCTGATGACCGAGTCGAAGGAATGGTGGCCGGCGGACTTCGGCCACTACGGACCCTTCTTCATCCGCATGGCGTGGCACAGCGCCGGCACCTACCGGGTCGGCGACGGCCGGGGTGGCGGAGGCAACGGCAGCCAGCGCTTTGCACCCCTCAACAGTTGGCCTGACAATACGAACCTCGACAAGGCGCGCCGACTGCTCTGGCCGATCAAGCAGAAGTACGGTCGGAAAATCTCCTGGGCCGACCTGATGATCCTCGTCGGCAACGTCGCCCTGGAGTCGATGGGTTTCAAAACCTTCGGTTTCGCCGGCGGCCGTGAGGACATTTGGGAACCGGAAAAGGACATCTACTGGGGCCCCGAGAGCGAGTGGCTCGGAGACAAGCGCTACACCGGCGAGCGGGAACTCGAGAAGCCCCTCGGCGCCGTTCAGATGGGCCTGATCTATGTGAACCCGGAGGGCCCGAACGGCAACCCGGACCCGGTCGCTGCGGCGCAGGATATCCGCGAGGTCTTCGGTCGCATGGCGATGAACGACGAGGAGACCGTGGCTCTCATCGCGGGCGGCCACGCCTTCGGCAAGTGCCACGGGGCCGGTGACAAGGCCCTGGTGGGCCTGGAGCCTGAGGGCGCAGGCATCGAGGAGCAGGGCCTGGGCTGGAAGAACCGCTTCGGCACGGGCAAAGGGAACGACACGATTACCGGCGGCCCGGAACTCATCTGGACCAACACTCCTATAAAATGGAGCAACAACTACTTCCGGATCTTATTCAGCTTCGAATGGGAACTCACCAAGAGCCCGGCCGGTGCGTACCAGTGGAAGCCGAAGGACGGCGCAGGCGCCGGTACCGTGCCGGATGCGCACGACCCGTCGAAGCGTCAAGCGCCAGGCATGCTGACCACGGACCTCGCCTTGCGGTTCGACCCTGCCTACGAAAAGATCTCGAGGCGCTTTTATGAGCATCCGGACCAGCTCGCGGACGCTTTTGCCCGGGCGTGGTTCAAGCTGACCCACCGCGACATGGGCCCGCGCTCGCGTTATCTCGGCCCGGAGGTTCCGAAAAAAGAGCTCCTCTGGCAAGACCCCATCCCTGCGGTCGATCACAAACTGATCGGCGCACGGGACATCGCCTCCCTCAAGGGGAAAATCCTGGCTTCCGGCCTGTCCGTGTCGGCTCTGGTTTCGACCGCCTGGGCGTCGGCCTCCACCTTCCGTGGCGTCCGACAAGCGCGGCGGTGCCAACGGTGCCCGCCTTCGTCTGGCCCCGCAGAAGGATTGGGAAGTCAACCAGCCTAGCCAGCTGGCCAAGGTGCTCAAGACCCTGGAGGGCATCCAGAGAGCGTTCAACAAGGCGCAGCCCGGCGGCAAAAAGGTCTCACTCGCTGACCTGATCGTTCTGGCCGGTTGCGCTGGCGTGGAGCAGGCTGCGAAGAATGCCGGTCGCAAGGTGACGGTTCCCTTCACGCCGGGGCGTATGGATGCGTCGCAGAAGCAAACCGACGTGAAGTCCTTCGCCGTACTCGAACCGGCTGCAGACGGGTTCCGAAACTATCTGAAAGCCAACAATGCCGTCAGGGCAGAGGAAGTGCTGGTTGATCGTGCGCAGCTTTTGACGCTGACCGCTCCTGAGATGACGGTTCTCGTGGGCGGCATGCGCGTCCTGAACACCAACTTCGGAGGGTCCCAGCACGGCGTCTTCACCCATCGGCCGGAGGCGCTCACCAATGACTTCTTCGTGAACCTGCTCGACATGAGCACCACGTGGAAGGCGAGCGCGAAAGATGCAGGCGTATTCAAGGGTCGTGATCGCAAACGGGCGCACTCAAGTGGACTGGCACCCGGGTCGACCTCATCTTCGGTTCGAACTCCCAGCTCCGGGCCTTGGCGGAAGTCTACGCCTGTGAGGACTCCCAGGGGAAGTTCCTGCACGACTTTGTGGCGGCGTGGAACAAAGTCATGAACCTTGACCGTTTCGACCTCGCCTGATCGGAGCATAAACGTCTTGGAGGGCTTCTGACAGGGCGACAAAAAACGGTCCCATAATCCCCGGTTCAGCGGCGGTGATACGCCGCCGCTGAACCGGAACGTTATGCTAGTCATAGACTAAGGTAACTCTTCTGCTTTTCATTCGCCTTCGCCAGGATACTCTGCAGCTTGCTGCAGAGAGGATCGGCCTTCGCCAAAGGCTTCGGCCCGATAAAATGGCGAGGCGACCGCGCTGTAGCTCGTGAGAGCGAAGGCGGGTGGGGCTTCGGCGCAATTCCGCTCCAGAGATACCCCGCAGCAACACCCTCATTCCATGGTAAATCCAAGGCAGACCAGACACGGCAAACCGCAGATTAGGGAGAAGATCGAACTCTTTGCGGGGTGAGCCTCTTTTGTAAATAAAACTTAGAGGCCCTTGACAAAGTTTGGCTGCTCATATTAAGTTAGCCGTACCTAACTTAATGGGGAAAATGCCATGGCTTCGAAAACAAATCTCACCTCACAGATGGAAGATTATCTGGAAGCCATCTACCATCTTTGCAGGGACGAGGGCGTGGCTCGAGTCAAAGCCATTGCTGATCGACTCGAAGTGACAACTCCGAGTGTTGTCGGCGCTATCAGAAAGCTCAAAGATCGCAATCTCGTGATTCAGGAGCCCTACGGTTATGTGCGGCTCACAATGGAAGGCGAGGAGATCGGAGGTGCGATCAGCCACAATCATGAAGTTTTGAGCGACTTTCTAAAGGAGATTCTGGGGTTGGACCATGAGACGGCTTCAGTGGATGCCTGCAAGATTGAACACGCCGTGAGCGCTGAAACCGTGAGGCGTCTGCGTGCGGTTGCGGAGTTTATCAGGCAAGAACCCCAAATCAACGTGGACTGGGAAAAGGAGTTCAAGCGCTTTTACCGCGAGTACCTGAGGAGGCTCTAGAGTTGATCACGACGCTGGAAAAAGTCAAAGAAGGAATGTCCGCCGTGGTGAAGCAGGTCCATGGGGGTCACAAAATCCGTCAGAGGCTTGGCGGCCTGGGCATCCACGTAGACGACAGCCTGAAAGTTCTTCGCACGGGCTTTCTGGGAGGACCTGTCTTGATTGAGGTTCATGGGACTGAGGTTGGGATCGGTCAAGGCATGGCTGAGAAGATCGAAGTGGAAGTAATGGAAGAAGTATGAGAATCGCTCTTGTTGGACAACCGAATTGCGGAAAAAGCGCTCTCTTCAACAGCGTGGCCGGATACAAGACCATCGCCTCCAACTTTCCGGGCACCACAGTGGATTGTGTTATGAGCCCGGTCAAATTGAACGGGGACAGCTTCACGCTAGTCGATTTGCCTGGGATTTATTCTGTTTCCTCTTCAGAAAGAGAGGAGATCTTGGCTCGCCGGTACCTCATCAAGGAGAGACCGGATTTGGTGATCAATATCCTGGATGCGTCCGTGCTGTCCAGGAGCCTCGAACTGACCCTTGAGCTTCTGGAACTCAAGATTCCTCTGGTCATATGCCTGAATATGATCGACGAAGCAGAAAAGAAGGGCGTGGAGATCGACGTGGGCCACCTGTCCCAGGAGTTAGGAGTCCCTGTGATTCCTACCATCGCGATTCGAGGGCAAGGAGTTCCGGAGCTCTTCCAGTCAGCCCTGGAGACGGCGAAAAGAGGAACTGCAGGCACGATTCATTTTCTGTCCCTGGATGTGGAGCGCGTGATTTCAGAACTTGCGGATCTTCTTGGGGTTGCCACAGCAAGGAGGCTGGGAGTGCCCCAGAGGTTCCTGGCCATTAGGTTGCTTGAACAGGACGAGGAGTTCGAGCAAGCCGTGCGAGAAATCAACCCCGGTATCATGGGCGACGTCGAACGTTTACGAAGCATGCTATCCGAGTGCCACGGAAGGCCTTCCGATATGGTGGTGTCGTCGGAACGGCATTCCCTGGCCATGAACCTTTTTGAGCACGTGGCCAAAGTCAAACCACGAGGTGCAAAGCCTTTCAGGGAGCAAATCGACAAATACCTCATGCATCCTTACCTGGGGTATGTGTTACTTGGGGGGATTCTCTTCTCCTTTTTCTGGATGGTTTTCAGTCTTGGCAAGCACATCGAAGAACCGATCCTCTCCTTGTTTGAGCAATTCGCAGCTTACCTGGGTGTGCACCTCAGCAAGGAGTCCCTTCTGTTCACCGTCGTTAACGGTTTGATCCAGGGCTTTTCGGGGGGCATTGGAATCGTCTTGCCTTACCTGATCCCATTTCTCTTTGGACTTTCCCTGCTGGAAGACATTGGATACCTTCCAAGGGCCGCTTTCCTCATGGATTCCATTATGCACAGCATCGGGCTCCACGGGAAATCCATCATCCCCTTTGTGCTGAGCTACGGCTGCAATGTTCCTGCGATCATGGGCGTGAGAATCATGGAAAGGGCCAGGGACCGTTTTATCACCGCCGTTCTCGTCACCCTCATTCCCTGTGCTGCGCGGACGACCGTCATCTTCGCCCTGGTGGCTTTTTATCTCGGACCTCTTAAGGCCCTCTTGCTTTATGTTCTCAACGTCGTGGTCATCGCAGCGTCAGGCAAGATCCTTTCACGCTTCATGCCCGAGGTCTCCCCGGGGATGATCCTCGAAATGCCGAGCTACAGGTTACCGCAGTTCTCAGCCGTGATGCGGAAGGTTTGGTTTCGCCTGCGGGAATTTATCCTGATCGCCTGGCCTATTCTGATTGCGGGAAGCGTCATCCTGAGCCTCCTGGAATATTTTCATCTTGCCGATCGCATCAACGGGATCCTCTCTATTTTCACCAGCGGGCTGCTGGGCCTTCCCTCAGCCGTAGGCATTACCCTTATTTTCGGCATCTTGAGAAAGGAGCTGGCCATCATCATGCTGGTCCAGGCTCTGGGGACAAGCAACTTCTCTTCCGCCATGACAGGGGAACAGATGATGGTTTTCACGGTCTTCAGCCTCTTCTACATCCCCTGCCTTGCCACTCTGGGCATGCTGCGATCCACCATCGGGAACCGCGGCATGCTCTTCACCCTCTTTTTTACCACCGCCATCGGCACGCTGATGGCCCTGGCCATGCGAGTTCTTTACTGGGCCTACTGAGAAAAGGCTGCCCAGGGGCGAATGAATTTTGCCGAGCCACCTCAGAAATCCGGTGCACCTGGAATTTGCCGAGGTGAACGTGAATGAATTGCTGAAACGAAGCCTCATGTTGAGCCAGCACAAAATGACACTTCAGAACATCCAGGCGAAGACAGAGCTGGATTCCAAGATCCCCTGATCCAAGGGGACTTCAATCAGCTGCAGCAGGCCGTCATCAACCTGCTATTCAACGCTATTGACGCCATGCCGGACGGAGGGACCCTTGTCCTTGCCAGCGCTTTCAACCCCAAGCTGAACGTCGTGGAAATCAGAATCAGCGACACGGGCTGCGGCATTTCCAAGGAAAGCCTGCCTCACATTTTTGAGCCTTTTTTTACCACCAAGACCGAGGGCAAGGGACTGGGCTTGGGCCTTTCCACGGTCTTCGGGATCGTAGACAGGCACAAGGGCACCATTGAGGTGAAAAGTGAGATCGCTCAAGGCGCAGCGTTTATCACCAGGGTGCCCGTGGGTCCCAAAGGTCCGGTCTAAAAGGGCCTTTTCCCGCAGCAGCTCCCCGGGCCGCTGCAACCGGCGGCCTGGCCAGGGGATGATCCGCAGCAGGCCGTATCACCGGGACCCGGCATGCTGTTTCGCGCCGTACCCGATAAGGAAGATGGCGCCGAAAGAAGTCTCTTCACGTTGCGGCTTCCGCAGGCCCGGCACTCCGGCTGGTCAGAGGAACTGGCTACAAGGATTTCGCTCACCTTTCCGCAATCAATGCACAGAAAATCAAAAAGAGGCATCTCCTCCTCCTTTATGCCGCTTTGTCCGGCCGTGCTTCCTCGTACTCCTTGATGGCCTTTTCCAGGGTTTTGACAGCTAGCCGGATGCAGTGCTGCTTCTGATCCGGAATTTGAACCAGTCGCCGAAAGACGTCCCGGTCCTTGACTTCCAAGGCCTCGGAAAGAGTCTTCCCCCTGACGAGATCGGCAAGGGCCATGGCAGCGGAAACAGCGCCCGGGCAGCCAAGGACTTGGTATTTTGCGTCGGCAATTCGGCCCTTATCCACTTTGATGAAGCACTTCATGGTGTCTCCGCAGGGGCCGGTTAGTTCCGTGACATGATTCGCCCCTTTCAGGGGCCCAAGGTTTGGCTTTTTCAGAAAATAGTTAATGGCTTCCTCCGCGTATCCGGAAGAAGAAAGCATTTCACGAATGCTGGCAATCTCATTCTGATTAGAAAGTGTCTCCTGCTCCATGGTCGTATCCCTGTCTAGTGATGCGCGCATCCGCCCTGGCCTTGGTGTCCAGCACAGGTCATATTCACGGAAAACTCGGGGAGCTTACCGGATTTCATGTATTCGAGATTCTGTTTCACGCTTCCCTCCACTGCCCTGAAGACGCGGACCCCTTGAGCCTGAAGCCTCATGAGGGCGCCGCCCCCTATCCCGCCCACAACAATCGCATCCACAGGGTTGCCGGCGAGGGCCTTCATGGGCTGACACTGACCATGCGCATGGTGGGCGTCTCTGTTGCCGATGGTTTCGAACTCTCCGCTCGTGCTGTCGAGAATCACAAAAGAAGGAGCTGAGCCGAAATGTCCATAGACCTGGCTTTCAAGTCCTTGATCCACTTGAACCGGAAAAGCAATCTTCATATACAATTCCCTCCGTAGCAATTTTCAGATTATTAAACTAAAAAAACCATCCCCTCCTGTCAAGAGAGGGGTGCCCTTAATCATCTCTTCTGAAGCGATCATCGGACTTCTTCGCTTTGGCCATTCCTCGAACCTGTTCCAGCCAGCCGATTCGACAGTTCTCCTGATGGTCGAATTCAGGGACATAGGGTTTGATGTCCAGCAGAGGCGTACCGTCGAGGATGTCCACGTTCTCAATGTCCAGAGTGTATCCTCTGACTTGGACAAGCCGGACGATGGAGAGCCCGATCGGATTGGGCCGCTTTGGGGCTCGTGTGGCAAAGACGCCTCTTGGCTCGGAATCAAGGAAAGGAGTAACAATAAGCTTGTACCCGCGGCTCTCATGAAAGTGGTAAAGAAGAATGAGGTGGGAGAAACCGTCAAGATCCTTCAGCCCATCAGCAAATTCCTGAAAGAGTTCCACGGTGCCGCGGATTCCTGCTGCGCCCGAAGGCTGGATGGGCATGTTCTCCAATTCTTTAAAGGGCGTGCGAATGATACCGATGGAACGATAGACAATGCCTTCAATTTTCTTTTCCATGATCGCTTGATCCTTGTTTCACGAGCGAAGCGTCGCAGTCAGCCTCAGAGCATGAAGCAGGAGATCCAGGGCTTCCAGGATGCTGCGGGTCGCAATGTCCGCCGCCATGAGCGTTTCAACCGTGGCTCCCTCCTCCTGAATCACGGCGATCCCCAGAACCGTCTCCTTGAGCATCAGGGCATCGTTGCGGCCATTCCCCACGCTGACGGTTTTCTGCAATCCCAGCTGCCGGACATAGTCTGCCTTGGCTCGGGTCTGATTTTCTTTCCCGATGACCACAACCTCACACGGGATGCCGGTCATTTCTTTCTGAACACTTCCGAAAGTGTCCGCCGTGAGGATGTGGATCGACAAACTCTTTGAAAGCTTTTCTAACCGTTCCCTCACCCCGTTAATCAGACGACCGTCACAGGCAATGGTCCCGTTGTAGTCAAGCACCAGATGGGAGAGAAAAAGCGTCTTGTAGCCTGGGATCGCTTCTTCCAGCATAGGAGCACGTCTCCTGAAGTGATTTGGCCTTGGAGCGTATCAGTCCTTATTGCTGCACGCAAGGTGTGACTCCAATTTCGGTTTTCTCCTCTGAATCATCCTTTTTCATCGGAGTGACATCCTTCGCGGTTTTTTGAATGATGGTTTTCACAACGTTCTCAAATTCCTTGTTAAAGGGATTGCTTTTTCCCATCAGGTCGTCGAGTCTGCCCAGATCCCCTCTTTGAACCACCTCCGGCTCAATGGGCAGGCTTCCGAGGAGAGTCAGGTTTTCTTTTTCCGCTGTGAGCTGCCCTCCCCGGCTCTTGAACAGATCGATCCGCTTTCCGCAGTGAGGGCACTCGAGGCCGCTCATGTTCTCCACGAGGCCAAGGATCTCCATTTTTACCAAACGGCAGAAGTTGATGGATTTCCTGACGTCCGCAAGAGAGATTTCCTGCGGCGTGGTGACGATCACTGCCTTGGCATCAGGGATGGTCTGGGCTACCGTCAGCGGTTCGTCTCCGGTGCCCGGAGGAGAGTCAATGATCAGATAGTCGAGATCCGACCAGTCAATGTCGGATATGAACTGGCGGATCACGCCGATCTTGATCGGGCCTCTCCAGATGGTGGCCAGGTCTTTATTCTCGCCCATAAGGGATTCGATTGAAATCACCTCTAGGTTACTCAGAAACTGGACAGGAACAGCCTTGCCTTGGCGCCCCGAAGGTTGGAGACCTCCTTTGAGGCCGAGTAGTCTCGGAATGCTGGGACCATGGAGATCCACATCCATGAGTCCGACTTTGTACCCCTTGGTTGCCAGAGAAACAGCGAGGCAGGCGGCGATGCTGCTTTTCCCCACTCCCCCTTTTCCACTCATGACAAGGATTTTATTTTTGATATGCGCAAGACGCTCTTTAATCTCCTGATCCTGCATGGAGTGCTTGTCTTCTTGTTCTTTGTGCATCGGAAAATGATCTTTTTGTCCCATACTGCTATAACCCTCCAATCATGAATCTTTATTGAATTTTGTTTTTTCCCCAAAGGGTTTCTTAGAATCCATCGGCTTCAGTCGATCATGGAATTCGGCCGTGTTCGAACCGGGCATCAGGTATTTTGAATGGGCCAGTGTTCCATCCAGGTAGGCGTTCAGCACCGCTTCCGGCTGACCTGAAATGCCCTGGATGAGCTCGATTCCGGAAGCTTTCAGCAAATCGGAGAAATGGCGGGTCACTGCGCCGCAGATCAGCGTATCGACGCAGAGATCCTGAATTCTCAGACACCGCTGGGACAAGTCCCTCTCATCCAAATAGATCTCGAAGCGGGACGTCGGGCTCTTTTCATTCAACTCAACGACCATGAGCCTCGATGCCGTGTCCAAGACGGGCGACACTTTGTTTTCCCAGACCGGTATGGCTATTTTCATTGGAAAGCACCCCTTGAGTTTCTTTTCCTGGCTTTGCCCTCTCTATACCTAGTGGCCTTCCACGTTTGCTTCCGTGGCTTCACCGTATTTCCCGTTCATGAAGGCGGCTATGGCATCACCGATTTTGCCTTTCACACCTACAACGACCTTGACCCCTGCGGCCTTAAGCACTCTAAAGGCCTTGGGGCCGCAGTTTCCCGTGAGGACCACATCGGGCTTGTGAACCAGGACATTTTGAGCCGACTGGATTCCTGCACCCTGGGCGAGGTCCAAGCTTTGACTGTTCGCGGCCACATCGAAGCTCATGGTTTCGGTATCCACGACAAGAAACTTGGGCGCCCTTCCAAGCCTGGGATCGATCTGAGCATTCAGATCATCGCCCTCGGTGGTGACTGCAATTTTCATCTCTCTTGTCTGTCCTCCTTTGACCATACTCGCGCGCATTCCACTTGCACCATCGCTATCCTTTGCTAGAGCACCTTTCGTGCCAGTTTAGGAAGAAATGTGCCTAGGCTGGCAACAAGCTGAAATTTCATTTGAAATTGTTTATGTGTTGCAAAGGAGGAAAGGAGACGTGGTTTGGGATACTTCAATTATGCAATACGGGAAACTCCATTATTGCAGAAGTGCAGTGTGTTATGGGGCTGTTTTCTTTCGATCACCGCCAAGCCCTAACTCATGACAGAACCTGTTTTTCGGGAGGCTCGATGTGGAGGCGTTTCATTTTGCGCCACAGGGTCGTCGGGTGGATGCCCATCTCCGCAGCCGTTGCGGCTCTGTTCCACTGATTGCGCTTGAGGACCTCTCGAATGTAACTACTTTCCATCTCACCCAAGGAGGACGGCCTGGTTTCCGGGGGTCGGTTCATCCTGCTCTCCTCCGAGTTCCTGAAGAAATCCGGGAGGTGTTCAATACCGATCGTTCCGTTCTTGCAAACGACCGTGGCGTACTCGATGATGTTTTCCAGCTCCCGGACGTTTCCTGGAAAATCATGGGACATGAGGATGGGGAATGCTTCGGGGGAGAGGCCCTGGATCTCCTTGCCGCTCAGACGGCAGAATTTCCGTATGAAGTGTTCCACCAGGATGGGGATGTCTTCTCTCCTGTCGCGCAGAGGAGGAAGAACGAGCTTGACCACGTTGATGCGATAGTAGAGGTCCTGTCTGAACTTTCCTTCTTCCACCAGGCTCTGGAGGTTTTTGTTTGTAGCGGCAACGATCCGGACATCCGTTTTCAGAAACTTCGTGCTTCCAAGGGGCTCATAGGTCTTATCCTGAAGCACTCGAAGGAGGCGAACCTGCAGGGCAGGAGAAATGTCTCCGATTTCATCGAGAAAGAGGGTCCCTCCATTGGCCACGGCTAGCCGACCGGGCTTGTCTTTGAAGGCCGTGCTGTGGGCGCCTTTTTCGTAGCCAAAGAGCTCCGATTCCAAAAGGGTGTCAGGCAGAGACCCGCAGTTGATCGTGATTAGAGGCCCTGTCTTCCTCGGGCTCAGCGCGTGAATCGCCTTGGCGAACAGCTCCTTGCCCGTGCCGCTTTCGCCCTCCAACAGAATCGTGGCGTCGCTTTCTGAAATCTGCTCCAGGATCCCGAAAAGCCTGCGCATTTCTTTGTTCTTGCTGATGATGTCCTGGAAAGAGTGACGCTTTGTAAGCTCTTTGCGAAGTTCTTCGACCACGCTCAAGTCTCGAAAGGTTTCCACCCCCCCGATGACGGAATCCTGTTCATCTCTTAGCAGGGCCGTGGAAATGCTGACAGGGACTCGTTCTCCGTGAAGGTTGACGATGTAAATGGATTGATTCAGAACGGGGTGGCCTGTAGCCATGGTGTGTTTCAGAGAGCAGCGATTTTCGCAAATACTGGCTCTGAACACTTCCCAGCATTGACGGCCGATGGCTTCTTCTTTCTTAATCCCTGTAATTTTTTCTGCAGAGCGGTTGAAAGAAGTGATCTTCAAATTCGAGTCCACCGTAAAAACGCCATCTGCGATGCTGTCGAGGATGATCTGCGTCCGGTTTTCCACATCCTATCCTCTTTAGGCCCTATTCTCCCTCATCATCTTCTTCGTCAAAGACGATCTCGTCCCTCTCGTATTGGGCATCCCGCAGGGCATGGGCTTTTTCCACTTCCTCTTCGCTCCAGGGCTCCACAATGAGCGAATCAGCCACTAGCTCCCACAAGTACTTGGTCTCAATGTCCAAGCCGAATTCTTTGGTCAGGCCTTTCATGATCTGGTCACGGCAATTGTGGCAGGGGGTAATGACCAACTTTGCTCCTGTGTCCCTGATCTGTTGCGCCTTAACCCTTCCGTAGTAAATTCTTTCGTCCGAGTAAGGCATGGCCCATGCGCCGCCGCCGGCGCCGCAGCAGTAGTTGTTCATCCGGTTGGGGTACATTTCCACATAATGCTCGCAGCACTGCTGGGTGATCCACCGGGGCTCTTCAAAGTAGCCATGGCCGAAAGCCTTCTGGCCTTTCCTTCCGTAATTGCACGGGTCATGCACGGTCGTGAGTTCTTCGTGGATGGTTTTGTCCAGTTTGATTCTTCCCGTCTCGATGTATTCTTTCAGGAGATCGTGGACCGATACGACCTTGTATTTCTTGAAAACTTCGGGAAACCAGTTTTGCAGACCAAGCCTGGTCGCGTAGTAAGCGTGCCCTCACTCGGGCAAAAGGAGCGTCTTACACTCCAGCCTCTCCATGTGCTCGACGATACGACCCACGAGCGTCTTCATGGACTCATCATCTCCTGAGAAGAGCCCCCAATTGACTCCTTCCCAGTTGTACGAAGGTACGGTCCAGTCCTCCTTGGCCGCATAAAAGATGCGCCACCAGAACTTCATGTCATCCGGCTCCCCAAAGGGTTCTTTGGAGTTGATTGTGACGAGGACGTTGGCTCCCTTTTTATCCACAGGCACATAGAACCCAGGGAAACCATCCGCTTCGAGCTCTTTACCGAGGTCAGCGAGGAGGAAGAGAAAATCCGGTTTGGGAATGCCGAGGTTGTTCCCTCTTTGAAGGTCCATGACCACGCCCTTGTGGATGGGGCCCGGGACCTTGTCTCTTTCGCGAAGGGTTCTGGCTCTTCGCATCATCTTGAGGATTTCCACTCCCTGAGGGCACGCGTATTCGCAACGGCCGCAGAGGGTGCAGATCCAGGGGAACCTCGAATCAATGAGTTCCTGGTCTAATCCCAGCGCAGCCATGCGGACAGCCTTTCTGGGGTCCATGTTGTCAACGCCTGTGACTGGGCAACCGCTCGCGCAGGTGCCGCAGGTGAAACAGACATCCGCCCACTCAGGGGACACTCTCAGTTTGCTCTCTTTTCGGTTAATGACCAAAGGTTCCATTCAATTTCTCCTTTACGTATTAACATCCTGGGCCTGCAAACACTCTACGCCTTCATTCCGCCGTGTCTCTTGAGGGCGTGGAGCAAAAACCAGCATTTCAACGGCTCAGGAATTCCTTGATCTTCGCGAGAAGTTTTTCTTTGTCCACGGGTTTGTCAAAAAAAGCGTCAGGGCTGAAGTACTCCTGGTCTCTCTCTTTTTCATATCGGACCCCCAATTCGTCCGCCATGCCCGAAATCCCGATGATTGGCGTCTTCTTGAGATCCGGGTCTGTTTTGATCCGCTTGCACACTTCAAAGCCCGAATACAGGGTCTCCATCATCACGTCGAGCAGAATGAGGTCCGGATGCTCTTTTTGAGCCAATTCCACGCCCTTTTTCCCGTCTTGTGCCGTCAGCGTGCCGAACCCATTTCGTTTCAAGAACGTTTCAGTGGTGAAAAGGTAATCGGGGTTGTCATCGATGATCAATATCTTCTTGGATCCCATGTTCTTACCTCTCTTTTTTCAATACAGGCAACGAAAGTCCTAATATTCGGGAGGCATTTGTTTAAGTTGAGCCAGTGAGAAAACAGGTCCATCCTTGCACACATACTGGTCTCCGATGTTGCAGCGACCGCAAATGCCGATGCCGCACTTCATACGCATTTCCAGAGAGAGAATGATCCTGTCCGGGGGAAACCCCAGTTTCTCCAGCACCGGTTGAGTGAACTTGATCATGATCGGAGGTCCGCACACAATGGCTATGGCATTGTCTGCGCTCTTGATTTTCTGCTCCGTAATCGTGGGCACAAATCCGGTGTTGTATTTCCAGCTCGGATCGTTCGTGCTGTCCACGGTGATGTGCATGTGAATATCGTCCCTCCGCTCCCAAGCGGCGAGTTCCTCCTTGTAAAGGAGCATTCCCGGGCTTCGGGCTCCGTACACCACCGTGATGTCCTTGAATCGCGACCGGTTGTCCGGATGAAGCATGTAGACAATGCTGGAGCGAAGGGTGGTGAAAGCGAAACCGCCGCCGACGATGACCACATTCTTTCCCTCCATCTCCTCCCAGGGGTACCAGTTTCCCAGAGGGCCGCGGATCCCCATCACTTCGCCCTCTTTCATGTTGTGAAGGTAGGTGGTCACCTGGCCGACCTTGTTCACCGTAAAGGTGACAAATCCTTTTTCCGTAGGGGAAGAGGCGATGCCGATCGGGATCTCTCCTTTCCCTGCTATGGAGAGCTCTGCAAACTGACCCGGAGTATAGGCGAACTTCCTTTCGTCCTCAGGATCAAGGAAAACGAACCTGAAAGTCTTCAGGTTTTTGTCTTCGGTCTCCGTGACGATCTTGTCGATTCGGACCGGGTAAGGAAGATAGGGATTTTGCATCAGACTCACACTCCTTCTCCAAGTTGGAGTAATGGAGTACTGGAGTAGTGGAGTGTTGGGAATCGCAGTTCTGTTCACTCCATTACTCCATTACTCCATCATTCCATCCTTATTATCCGTTCATCAATTCAAATACTTTTCGAATATCGATGTTGACGGGGCAGAACTGGACACATCGCCCGCACCCGACGCATGCTGGCCCGTTCCCGTACTTGTCCACGTAATACTTCAGCTTGTGCATAAACCGCTGCCTGACCCTCTGAAGCTTCTTGTCCCGGGGATTGTGGCCGGACCCATGAAGGGTGAAGAGCGGGAACATGCAGGCATCCCAATTCCGGATCCTGTCCCCTTCTTTTCCTGACACTTCGTCCTGGATGTCAAAGCACCAGCAGGTGGGACAGAGAAATGTGCAGGTTCCGCAGTTGATGCACGCAAAAGAGACTCTCTCCCAGAAAGGGGCGTTGAAAAGCTCATTGACCGCTTTCTCCCGGAGGTGATCCACGTGCACCCTGGAGGAGTTTTTTTTCTCCGCTGCTTTTGGAAGGCTTAGCGCCTTCTTGAAGAGGGAGTCGGCTGCCTCTGAACCCAGCTCGACCTTTTCCAGGAAAGCCTCGCCTTTGGGCGTGAGGCTTCTCACCAGGAAGCGGTCGCCCAGGTCGACCATGAGCGCATCCAGACCTTTCTCGCTGAAGGGGCCGCTTCCCACAGAGGTGCAGAAGCAGGAGGCGCAAGGGTCGTTGCATCCGAAGCCGACAAGGGTGGTGGTTTCCATGCGGCGGACCCACCACGGGTCCTGGAACTGAGGATTGTCGAAATTGATCCTCACCAACTCAAAGGCAAAAGCGTCGCAAGGCCTTATTCCCACGATCACCTGGGGAGAAAAGTCCTTCGGTGCCTCCTTGACGACGTGCGCGTCCCCTTTGCTCTCGTCCAGAGTGTACTCGAACATCCGCTCTGACTGCGGAAGCATAACCGATTTCGGGGAAAGCCTGGTGTTCTGGAATTCAAAATTGGGTTTGCGGCCTGTTTCCAGAAGCCTGAAGTTGTGGAAGTCCCCCTCCTTCACAGGGACATACACTTTGTAAACGCCTTGCAGCCTTTGTAGTGCCTCAGTCCATTGTTCCTTGCTGAATGATTTTTTAAGCATAGCATGAATCCTTAGGAGTATTGAATGCTGGAGTAATGGAGTACTGGAGCGCTGGAGTAATGGTGGAATAAAGAAAAAGAGGATACCCAGTACTCCAAGACTCCATCACACCATCACTCCATTTATTTGACAAACTCGTTATAGTCGTCCACTCGATAAACATCCAGAGGCGGCCGCTGATCCATGCGGGTCCCTGCCTCCCAGCCGAAGAGCTCAAAAGCATCCTTGTTCAGCTTCTTGGTGAACTGCCTCATGGAGATCCCCACGGGGCAAACCCTCTCACAAGCACCGCAGTCCGTGCACCTCCCGGCACAATGATAAGCCCGCAAAAAATGAAAGGTCATGGTATCCACGGGATCCGTGCTTTTCCCTACCCACTGGGGCCGCGACTCATCGACGAAGCAAGTGGGGCAGTAGCAGAGCGGGCAAACGTTTCGGCATGCGTAGCACCGTAGGCAGGATGAAATAAGCTGGGTGAAAAACTTCCGCTTTTCTTCGGGGCTCTTCTTTTCCAACACCTCAATGTCTTTGAAGGGGTTGACGCCCTCCTGTTCAGGAACCGGGTCAGCGACCATCTCGTCGTATTCGACGGGATTTCGATGAAGGCAAGTGGCGCAATTGGTCCTCAAGAAATCCTTTTTCTTAAAGGTCTCCTGAAAACCGTTTCCGCTCACCGTGAAGGAGTCATTGGTTTCAGTGACATCGAGAATCTCCTTGTTCCCCATCGTTCTCTTCACCGCTCGGTGGTCGATCATGCCGGTGCAGGGAAGGCCCACGATGTAGAGCTGTTCCCGCTTAATCTGGTTTTCGATGATGTGGGTCACGATGTTCCTGGAATTGCATCCATTGGCGACAATCCCGACGCGGTCGGTCCGCTTGGTCAGGTAATTGCAGAGGTTCAGACCGCAGTGGCTGTCCCAGTGAAGCAAGTCGACCTCCGCAGGATTCTTGACCAGCACTGGTTCATTCATCATGGGCACTGAGCCCTTCCGGTAGCCGATGAAAACGTCGACCGTTCCCTTTTCCAGGAGCTTTCGAGCGATGTCTCTGATTTTCTGGGTATACTCAAGCATCAAACCACCTCAGCTCTTCTCTTAACAAGATAAGTTGCCTGACCGGTCTCCTTGACCGCCTTGATGACTTCGGTGGCAACCTCCACGAACTTGGTTGCTTCGGCAGAGGAAATCCACGAAAAGTGCAGTCTTCCCGGTTCCAGCCCCACATGCTCGATCAGATTCTTGAACAGTGCGAACTTGCGTCTTGCGAAGTAATTACCTTCCAGGTAATGGCAGTCGCCGGGGTGTCAGCCGGAAACCCAAACACCGTCGGCGCCGTGTCGGAACGCGGCGAGGATGAATTTGGGGCTCACCCGGGCAGAGCAGGGCACCCGGATAACCCGGATATTGGACGGGTACTGGAAGCGGCTGACCCCTGCCAGGTCTGCCGCTCCGTAGCTGCACCAGTTGCACAAGAATGCGGTTATCTTAGGCTGCCAGTCGTTCATAGCTCTCTCCAACGCACTCGAATAATATCACCAAAAGTTTTCTTCCCGTCGGCACTTGGTTGAATCTCTTCAATCGGAAGTCGCTTGTTGCAGGTCGCAGGTCGCAAAAGCAAATCCAGAAAATCCTTTCCATCACCACGGGCAACGTGCAACGCGCCACCTGCAACTTACATTTCGTTAATCATCGCCATGATCTGCCCTTCCTCGAATCCCTTGAGGTTGAGCGCTCCTGAGCGGCAGGAAGCCACGCAAAGACCGCAGCCTTTGCAGAGCACCGGGTTGACCTCCGCCTTACCCGCGAAAGGCCCCTTCTGAATAAAAGAGGGCGCCGAGTAGGGGCAAATCTCCACACAGACCCCGCAGCTGCTGCAGACGGCAGGGGTCGTGTAGGCGACCATGCCGCTCACAGAGATAGTCTTTCTGGCCAGCAGAGTGACCGCTCTGGAGGCGGCTGCCTGGGCGTGGGCCACCGACTCATCGATGGGCTTTGGATAGTGCGCCATACCGCAAAGGAAGACCCCGTCCGTGGCAAACTGGGATGGGCCCAGCTTGGCGTGAGCCTCCACAAAGAACCCGTCCTCGCTCACGGGGACCTTGAAGAACTGGGCAAGCTTTTCGTCCTTGTAGGGAACGATGGCCGAGGCCAGGGCAACCAAACCCGCCTTGATCAGGATGGGCCGCTGGAGCACATGATCCATCACCTCGATCTCAAGTCCCTCTGTACCGGCGGAGACTTTCGGTTTCTGAGAAACAGAGAACCGGATGAAGAGAATCCCCGCTTCTCGCGCCTTCCTGTAAAGGAGTTCCCGCTCGCCGTAGGTTCGGATGTCCCGGTTGAGAATGTAAACATCCATGGCTGGGTTCAGCTCTTTGAGGTGGAGGGCGCTTTCAATGGAGTGGGTGCAGCAGACTCTCGAACAATAGGGTCTTTGCGGTTCGCGCGAGCCCACGCACTGGATGAACACGGCGGTTTGAACCTTCTTGAGCGATGGGTCGTGATCGATGAATCTGCGGTCCAACTCCTGGTGAGTCACCACCAGGGGATTTTTCCCATAAAGGTACTCCTCGGGCTTGTACTCACAGCATCCCGTGGCCAGCACGGCGATTCCGTGGTCAATGGTTCCCTGGAGGGTACTGGACTGAAACGTGGACTTGAAGTTTCCGACGAACCCTTCGACCTGGGTCAGCTCGGCTCCGAGGTGGACGCGGATGTTTTTGTCACCCTGGACCGACTGCACAAGGTCCCCCAGGTTTTTCTGGATATCTTCTCCCTGCCACGTCCTGTAAAGGTTTAGGGCCTGACCGCCGAGCACGCGGGATTTTTCGATGATGTCCACCTCATAGCCCTGGTCGCTCAAGGTCTTTGCCGCCACCATCCCGGAGATGCCGCCACCGACCACGAGCGCCCGCTGGTTGATATCCAGGACAGCCTCAGGGAGGGATTCCATGAGAGCCACCTTGGCCACGGCCATGCGCACGAGGTCTTTGGCTTTGTTCGTGGCCTCCTGAGGATTGTCTTTGTGGACCCAGGAGTCCTGGTTGCGGATGTTGGTCATCTCGAAGAGGTACTTGTTCAGCCCGGCGTTGACAAGGGTTTCCTGAAAGAGAGGCTCGTGGGTCTTGGGCGTGCAGGCCGCCACCACGATCCGGTTGAGGGCGTTCGCCCTGATCACCTGGGCCATGGTGTCCTGAGTGTCCTGCGAGCAGGAGTAGAGGTTGTCCGCTACGTACTCGACGTAGGGAAGCTTCTTCGCATAGTCGCGCACAGCCGGTACATCCACCACGCCGCCGATGTTGATGCCGCAATTGCAGACAAAGACGCCGATGCGAGGCCGCTCCCCCCGAATGTCTATCTGCTCGGGCACCTCTTTCGCTTTGGTCAGCGTATTGCGCGCGCTACTCAAAAGGCCTCCTGCTTGGGCAGCCGCCGAACTCGCTTCGATCACGGACTGGGGAATGTCCTTGGGTCCCTGGAAAGCCCCGCACACGTAAATGCCTTCCCTGGAGGTAGCCACTGGAGCAAAAGAACCGGTGCGGCAGAATTGCGATTCGGTGAGGTCGATGTCGAGCTTGTCGGCCAATTCCACGACCTCCGGCGAGGTCTCCATCCCTACGGAAAGGACGACCATGTCAAAAGCCTCTTGGCGCAATTCACCGTTTTCAGTGGCATACTTGACGCTGAGATCTTCGGACTGCGAGACGGCCTCCACGGAGTGAACGCGGGACCGGATGAAGCGAACGCCGTGTTTTTCCCGGGCCGCGTCATAGTACCTTTCGAACTCCTTTCCGTGGGTCCTCATGTCCATGTAGAAGATGGCGCAATCGAGATCAGATCCTGAATGCTCCTTGGCGATGACCGCCTCTTTGATGGCATACATGCAACAGACGGAAGAACAATAGGGATGGTCACACTGATGCATGTCCCTGGACCCGACGCACTGGAGCCACGCGATTTTCTTGGGCTCCTTGTGATCGGACATGCGGGCGAGATGCCCCAGGGTAGGACCGGACGCTGAAAGGATCCTCTCGAACTCCATGGAGGTGACCACGTTCGGAAGCTTGGAGTAGCTGTAAGTATCGTACTTGGAGGGGTCAAAGGGCTGAAAGCCCGGTGCAAGGATGATGGCCCCTACTTGTACCGTCGTCCTTTTTTCCTGGTCATCAAATTTGATAGCTCCTGAGGAACAGAATTTCTCGCAAGCTTTGCACTTACCTTTTTCGAAGAAAATGCAGTTATCTTTGTCGATGGCATATTTCAGAGGCACGGCCTGGGCGTAAGGGACATAAATGGCTTTCCGCTTGATCAAGCCTTCATTGTAATCGTCTTCAACCTTTTTGGGACATTTCTCAGCGCAGGTACCGCAACCAATACACTTCTCAGGGTCCACGTATCGCGGATGCTGCAGAATGTCCACTTGTAGATTTCCGGGCTCTCCCCTGACATTTAGAACTTCTGAAAGCGTAAGCAATTCGATGTTTAGGTGCCGGCCGACCTCGACCAGTTTGGGGGAGATAATTCACATCGCACAATCATTAGTGGGAAACGTCTTATCCAGTTGGGCCATGACCCCGCCTACAGACGGGGACTTCTCAACGAGGTAGACGTGGTAGCCGGAATCTGCCAGGTCAAGCGAGGCTTGCATCCCTGCAATACCACCGCCGACGACCATTACTGATCCTGTGGGTTTATGGGACATCATTCTGCTCCTTGAAATTGTTTGAGACGCGGAGGGCTCAGCTTGTGAAACATAGTTCTGAGGCGGAGAGTTGTCAACCGAAATATCCGTGAAACTACCTGAAAAACTTAAGGATTCATACTCATAGGGTAGTAATCAGGATATCATCCGAGCCGTCTGGAATTAAGTCTCTTCCAAATGTTTGATGATGATAGAAAGGCCAAATCATCGAGAAGGCATTCCGGGATTGGTCGTGCGATGAGGGCTGGAATTCGGGTTAAGAAAAAGGCAAGAGGCTCTAAGATTGCGGAAGAGGTAATATGATTCTGAACGTGCTTCCCTTGCCGGGGCTGCTGAGGACCTCGATTCTGCCGTCGTGCTCCTTCACGATTTCATGAACCACCATGAGCCCGAGGCCGGTGCCGTCGGTTCCCTTTGTGGAGAAGAAGTGGGTGAAGATTTTCTCACAGGTGGTGTCGTCCATCCCAATCCCGTCATCGACCACCTCCAACATGAGATGGCGACGGTCATAGAAATCGGCTTTCAAAGTGACGGCGTGAGAGTCTTTTCCTTTGTCCCTGCGGCACGCTTCCAGCGCATTGGAAAGTAGGTTGATCAACATCCGGCGCATGGCCCCGGGATCCATATGAACCACAGGAAGGCGTGGGTTGGAGTTTGCTCTCAGTTTGCACTCGATGGACTGAGCTTTTTCGTAAAAAAACGCAATGGACTCCATGAGCATTTTATCAAGGACAACTGCTTCATAGACCGGCTTTCTTTTCTTGGTGGAATAAAGGATATTCTGGACCAGGCCGGAAATCTCCTGGATGTTTTTCTTGACCACAGACCATCCTTTCTTCATCAGTTCCTGATCTTGGTCCTTCAGCGCTTCATCCACCACATAGGCGCCCCCCTGGAGACCCTCCAAAATGTTCTTGATATCATGGGAAAGGATCGCCACAGACTGGCCGAGGAGAGTGAGTCCCTTCTGGGCCTCTTTCACTTTGCTGATGTTGGACGACAGCTCCAGAACAGCGACTACATTGCCCAGGGCATCCGTAATGGGGGAAGAGTAAATCACCACGTGGACGGGTTCCCTTCCGCCCAGATGCACGACCTCTTCGCTTACGTGGGCCTTCTTGTCCTGAAAGGTTTCCCAGACCGGGCAGGAAGAGCAACGGACGGAACTCCTTAAATAGACTTCATGGCACTTCTTGCCGATTGCCTCGCCGAAGTCATTCCGAAAGGTCTGGTTGGTTTGCAGGATGGTGAAAGATCGGTCTTGAATGGAGACATAGCATGGGAGCAGATCGACAATCGCCTTGTACCCAAGGTCAAGGAGTGTGGGATGGCTATTCTCGCCCATTGTCCAGCAGTCTCCAGAAGGTGTAAACGAGGAAAACTTGTCCTGCGCTATTTCAAGGCGTTCCGTATTGCTTCCAGGATCTCATCAGGCTCAGGCGGTTTCTCGATGTAGGCCGCGGGCTCGGGGATTTTCTCCCCCTTGTATTCATCCAGCACTTTCTGGGAGTGGAAAAAGGTTTTCTTGGAGAGCGCCGAGAGCATGATCACAGGAATCCCCTTCAGTTCAGGGTCGTTCCTTAACTCGCGATAGAGGTTGATCCCGCTCTCTTTGGGCATCATGATGTCCAGGATAATGAGAGCCGGCCTGCTCTTGCGGGCCACTTCCAGCCCCTGGAAACCGTCTTGAGCCGTGAGAGGCTTAAAGCCGTTGGTTTCCAGCAGGGTGGTGATGAAGGTTCTCATGTCCAATTCATCATCAACGACAAGGACTTTCTTCGCCATCTTTAGACTCCTTCCAAAATGGGGTCAGATTATCTCTCTGCTCATTCGAACACCGAGGATGCCCCCTAGTACATGCTTCCAGGCAGAGTGAACTGTTTTGCCGGATTGCGGATCGCGATGACATGGCAATGGGCGTATTTGGAGACATTGCCCACCGTGCTTCCGTGAACCATGCGATCCTGTTCAGCTTTGCCGAGGGCCCCCATGACGATCACATCAATGCCGTTTTTCTTCGCATAACGGATGATTTCCACATCGGGCGACCCGCTCTTGACAACGAACAAGTAGTTCTTGAAATCTCCGAGCTTCTTCTCGTACTCTTTCTTGAGCGCCTCTCTGGCCCGCTTCTCCACGTCTTCGTCATAGAAGGCCTCGCCGCCGGGAGCCCCTGAAGGAACATGTTCGTCAACCACATTCCTCAGATAGGAATAGGAGGAGTGGGGAACATGAAAGATGTGGAGCTTGGCGCCATGCTTCTTCGCAAGGTCGAAGGCGTGCAGGAAAGCGATGTTGGCGTCCTCTGAAAAATCCGTGCAAAAAAGGATGTTTTTGTACTCTATCATAGTCAACCCCTCTCAGAAGTAATGATGTGTCATGCGGAGGGCTTCTTATCGGGAAGCCTCACCCTGAAGACCGTCCCCTTCCCTTTTTCGGACGAGACGTCAATGACCCCTCCGTGCTCATCAACGATTTTCTTGGCGATCATCAAGCCAAGGCCCGTGCCCCTCGAACCCTTTGTGCTGAAAAAAGTCTGAAAAATTTTCTTTCTCGTCTCTTCATCCATGCCGCAGCCATTGTCCGTCACCTGGTATTCCACGGCCCACCCCTCGGGCTTTAACGTCCGGAGGGACACCTCGCATGTTTTTGAAGCGCAGGAAATGTCCGTGCATGCATCAATCGCGTTGGTCACCAGATTGAGGAGAACCCGGTGAATCCCTTCGCGGTCAAACCACGCGTGTGCTAAACCCTGATCCGGTGCGATCTTTAACGCAACACCCGTCTCTGAGGCACGGGAAAGCATTAGATCATAAACCTCCTTGGCAGGTCCATTCGGATCGCAGAGTTGCACCTCAGGCTCCCTCTCCTTGGCGTAGTTCAGGAGATCCACCGCCATGCCTTTGATCTTTTGAACGTTCCCCTTGATCATTTGCCAGCCCTGGCTGAGATAGGTCCTGTTCTCCAGATCAATGCCTTTTTCAAGGACGTACATCCCACCCGTCAGACCGGCGGTGATATTCTTGATGGCGTGGGCCAACCCTGCCACGGTCTGGCCCACAGCCGCAAACCTTTCCGCTTCCACAAGCTTCCGGCTCTTTTCTTCAACCAGCGTCTCCAGGTTTTCCGTGTACTCCCTGAGCCTCTTTTTGTATGAAAGCTTCTCCAGTGCCCTTCGAAGGGCAATGTCGAGCGTTTCATCGTGGATGGGCTTTGTGATGAAATCAGACGCATCGTACTTGAGACTCTGTATGGCAAGCTCCATTTCGCCGTGTCCTGTGATCATGATGACTTCGGTGTTGGGGCTTTCTGCCTTAATGCGCTTGAGCAGTTCGATCCCATCCATCCCGGGCATCTTAATGTCGGTGAGAATGACCTCGGGACCCGCTTCATGGAAAACCCGAAGCGCCTCTTCACCGTTTTCAGCGGTCAGCACCCGGTAGCCCCGGTCGGCCAGAGAGATGCCCAGGACTTTGAGAATGCCCGGTTCATCATCCACAAGGAGCAATTGCTTTTCCATCAAGCCTCGTGAATCCGGGGAAACCTGATGATAAAGGTCGCCCCTTCCCCTTCCTTGCTTTCCACCTTGATCGTGCCGTCATAATCCTGCACAATGCCGTAACTGATGGAGAGACCGAGCCCTGTCCCCTTGCCCACCTTCTTGGTCGTGAAGAAAGGTTCGAATATCCTGTCGAGAAGGGGTTCAGGGATTCCGATGCCGGTATCGGTCACTTCAATGGCGACCATCTCATCTTCAACCTTTGTTTTCAAGATGATCCGTTTCACTTCTTCCTTCGGGGCTCTTTGCTCCCCTTTCTTCTCGATGGCGTCTCTGGCATTGATCAGGAGGTTGACGAAAACCTGCTCCAGCCGGTTGGGATCAGCCAGAACCGCGGGAACATTCTCATCAAGGTCCTCCACGACCTCGATTTCCCGCAACTTCAGTTGCTGCTTGAAAAAGTCAACCGCCCGTCTCAGGACGTTGTTGACCTGGACCTTCTCCTTTGCCACGTCTGATTTCCGGCCGAACTCCCTCATGTGGCCGATGATTTTGGATGCCCTGTCCACGTGGGTGTCAATCTCTTCGGCCATGGTCCTGAGAATGTCTGTCCTCATCGGCTCCCCGTTGTCGGCCTTTCTTCGCAAGAAGCTGCTTGCCGTCTTAATGACCGAGAGGGGCTGATTCAACTCGTGGGCAACGCCCGTGGCCATCTCTCCCAGGGTGGCCATTTTGCTCGCCTGGATCAAGTGCTGCTCGGCCATCAAACGCACCGTGATGTCGCTGGCGGTCACAAGAAGAACCTTCCAGCCGTTGAATTCAGAGGAAGAAATGTGAATGCTGACATAGATGACCTTCCCGTCCTTGCGTACCTGTCTTGCCCGGTCGATGATGTTGGTGGTTTTGAGACTGACCTCATAGCTCTTCCGATCGTTGCCCTCGAATAGATCAAGGAAGGAGGTCATATAAATCTCCTCTTTGGAGAACCCATACACGGCTGCAACGCTTTCATTGCAGTCGAGGACCTTGAGGTTCTGCGCGTTCAAAACAAAGACCGGGTTCGGGATCGTGTTGAAAATGATCCGGTATTTCTCTTCTGATTTTCTTGCCTCCCTTTCGAGGGACTTCATCTGCGTCAGATCGAGGCTCATTTCCATTGCCGCGATCACCTCCCCTTTATCGTTCTTGAGGGGGGAGGTCTTCACCAGCCAGTAGGTCTCGGTGCCCTCCTTGGTCACGGCCTGTTCTTCGCTCACATGGGGTCGTCCGTCTTCAAAGGTCTTGAGGACAGGGCAGTTAGGGCATTTTTCGGAACGGCCTTTGTAAGCCTTGAAGCAGAAATCCCCCGGTTCTGGTGAGAACATCTTTTCGAACTCCCGGTTGTATCTCAGGAGCTTCAGATCCCGATCCTGGACCGTGATGTAGCAGGGAGACTCCTCAAAGAGGGTCTGGTATTCGTTCTGGTGGCGATTGGATGATTCTTGTTTAGCCTTGATCAAAGGGTCCATCGAATTGATCGCATCCTTTTTTTTCGATTCCGCCCTCGCCTGGGGTAACGCTCTCCGGTCGCCCTCTTACTCCTCTTCTTCGTCCTCCTTGGGGAGCATATGTTCCGGGATCACCATGTGTTCGGAAATCACTTCCTTGAAGTGGACGGCCTTGATGTCGAGCTTGTGCTCCTTGGCCAGGTCCCGGATCTGGTCGATGCAGTTGTGGCAGGGGACGAGAACCAACTTGGCGCCTGTTTCGCGGATCTGGTCGGCTTTGACTTTCCCCGAGGCCAGGCGATACTTCTTCATTTCGCCGCCCATGGGCATGGCACCGCCGCCGCCGCCGCAGCAATAGTTGTAGTTGCCCTGGTATTTCATAGGGCGAAAATCCTCGGAGACCAGTTCAGCCAAATGCCGGTTCTTTTCTGCAAGCCCTCCGCTCCGGATGACATTGCAGGGGTCCTGAACCGTTGTGGGCACTTTGATCTTCTCTTTGAGCTTGATCCGGCCGTCCCGGAGGTAGTCGTGAAAGAGCTCCACGGAGTGAATCACTTCCTGTTTCGGCTCGTATCCCAACCAAATGGGCGCTTCGTACCGAAGCGCTCGATAGGCGTGGCCTCACTCGGTTACGGCGACTTGTTTCACCTCCAGTTCCTCGGCTCGCTTGAAGGTGTTCTCCACGATCATGCGGGCGGTAGGCGCATCATTGATGAACATGGCCAGGTTCGTGTCGTCCCATCCCTTCTCGCTCGGGACCGTCCAGTCCTCACCGGCCACCGCGAAAATCTTGGCCACCT
The DNA here is from genome assembly GCA_963702565.1 of uncultured delta proteobacterium. Classification (GTDB taxonomy): domain Bacteria; phylum Desulfobacterota; class DSM-4660; order Desulfatiglandales; family HGW-15; genus CAVPDE01. Next base: position 103,547 of record CAVPDE010000011.1, read on the forward strand.
CCATGATGTCCTGGGGATAGAACTTGGGCTCCCTGGCGTTGACCGTGTACATGATCTTGGCCCCCTTCTTGTCGATGGGGATCTTGAGACCTACCACTTCAGCCGCAGCTTCCTCCTCGCACCACTGGATGGTTTCGACCCAGTCCTCCTTGGACACGGCCATCTGGTTGCCGGTCAGCTTGTAGTTTTCAACGGCTTTCTTGAGACCTTCGGGAGCGATTCCCAGAGAGGTCAGCAGGCCCCTCAGGGTGGAGATGAGGAAGCCGATATCAATGCCAAAGGGGCAGTAAAGCGTGCAGCGCCTGCACATGTTGCACTCGTAGTAAATGGTCTTGTAAATCTCTTGGAGATACGCCTTGTCCACCCGGCCTTTTTTCTTGAGCAGGTCTCTCAAAAATCTCACTTTGTAGGCGGGGATCATTTTGGGATCTTTCCCGCTCGCCAGATAGAAGTGGCAGGTGTCGGCGCACATGCTGCAGTGGGTGCAGGTTTCGATCCACGTCTTCAAACGGGCACCCAATCGGGGTTTGAGGAAATCCATGATCGCTTTCGGGTTCACGTCTTCAGTCATAGAACAACTCCTTTAACCAGGAAAATCTCTTTCAAAACCCACCAGGCTATATTGAGTATCCTCTTCTTCCGAATTCGATGCCGCTGGCTGCCCGGGAGAAGAAGAAAAGCACGGAGTGGGAGAGTCTTGTAAAAGGGATCAGGATGAGCATGAGCTCTGCGGAGAGAACATGAAAGAGCCTCATGTTGTCACCGAGAAACTTGATGCTGTCCACGGTCCCGTGAGTGAGGAAATAGCCGGTCAGGAAAGGGAGGACCGTCACCACGATGAGGAGGTAATCGCCAGCCGTGGTAAGGAGGCGGAGATCGGGCAAGAGTGCCCTTCTCAGGATGAAAAAAATGGCGATCGCAAGAAGGAGCAGCGTCATCCAGTCCGCCCATTTATCGGGGATAGAGGACCAGGACCACCCGAAACGCGATTCTTCCCAAAGGGAGACATGGCCTGCCAGCCAAATGGGCACCACAATGAGGCAGATGTGAAAAAGGTAGACACAGATAATGAAAACAGGGTTTTTTTTCACTGTCACATTGAGAGGCAGCAGCCACCGGGCCAAGGTGGCGAGAATGTATTTCACGCTGAAATAATTGTAGAGGGGCTTATCCTTTGTCCGGGCGACAAAGATGAATTGGGCCATGCGGATCAGTGTTCCCATGATGAAGACAAGAAAGGCGATCCACAATAGGGGTCCTTCTGCGAACGAGCTCAAGTCCATAGTCTTGTCACTCTCCTTCCTTCAAACGGCGTGTCGTTGCAATCTTTCCATTTCGTGGGAGCAAGAAACCCTTGGTTAGACGGGCAAGGGATAGGTAAAGCTCAACGATTAACAAACCTCATTACCAAAGCAGTATATTTATATATCATTCCTAGGCGGAGTCAAACCAAAAAAGGGGGCAGCTCTCAGGAAATGGCGTGAGGTTCGGGAGTCCTCGTCTGGAGGATGGGAGGCGACATGTTGCAGGTGAAGAAGGAACATGGTAGAAGTCACTCAAGCAAGGAACAACCAACCGGGGAGGATGGGTATGAATAGACAGGAAGTGATGGAGCTCTTTAACAAAAGGCCGCGAATCGGGGCTCTGAGCACGGCGAACAGGAAGGGAGAGGTGAACGTGGCGGTCTTCGGCTCCCCTCAAATGATCGACGAGAACACCGTGATCATGGGGATCGGCAGAAACCGCAGTTTTCGTAATCTTCAGGAAAACCCCAAGGCCGTGTTCATCGTGGTGGAGCCCGGCAAGACGGTCATGGACTGGAAAGGCGCGAGGGTCTATCTCGAAGTCGTGGACCTGGAGAGCGGGGGCGGTTTCTTCGATGAGATCAAGGCAGGCATTACCAAGGCTGCGGGGAAGCAGGCTGCGGATATGATCCACGCCGCCGTCCGTTTCAAAATCACGGAAGTCCGTCCCATCGTGGAGTTCTAGGATTTCACCGCAGAGAACGCAAAGCATGAAAGGGATTGGGACGCAGAAAAACACAGATCTATTGGATTGAACCCCCGAAAGCCAATCCGTGTGAATCTGTGTTGATCCGTGTCCTGTTTCTCCGCAAGAAGGCTGTGGTCTTCGGCTGCCTATTGCTTACTGCTTACTTCTTCACTCTCCATTGGCGTCCGGGTAACGCTTGGCAATGGCTTTCAGTGTGTCCAGGCTGTCGAAGAAGGCCTCGATCACCTCAGGGTCGAAACTCTTACCGGAAAGGCGGCGTATCTCCTCCAGCACCCTGCCTTCATCCCAAGCGTCCTTGTACGACCTCCTGGAGTTGAGGGCGTCATAAACATCCGCGACAGAAACGATCCGGCCATAGAGAGGAATCTCCTCGCCTCTTTTAGGGAGCGCGCTCACGCCCGTCTTCGCATGTTCTTTCAGCACCTCTGTGGAGAACGGATCCACATGGCCCGGGTAGCCGGTGCCGTCCCACTTCTCGTGATGGTTCAGTGCCACCTGGGCGGCCACTTCCTCAAAATCTGACTGCATGTTTCTGAAGAGCCGGGCGCCGAGGTAAGTGTGGCTTTTCATGATTGAAAACTCTTCCGGAGACAGACGGTCCGCCTTCTTGAGGATGAGGTCACTGATCGCCACCTTGCCCACGTCATGAAGCATGGCGGCCATTCTCAGAGAGTCCTTTTTCCGTTCGATCTCTTCTTCAGGCAAACCTTTTGTTGCGGCCCATGTTTCATAAATTTCAACCGCATAAGCGCCCACCCTGTTGACGTGAGGTCCTGTCTCCTTTGGGTCCCGTAACCCGGCCATGCTGATCATGCGCAGAATGATATTTCGGGTCATCTGGGCCCGGGCAAGGGCCAGGGCTGCGGTTGTGGCAAAGTGGCTGATGAGGGATTCATCGGAGGGAGAAAAGGGGATCACATTCCCTTCGTCATCGAGAGCGTTGATGATCTGCATCACCCCCAAGAGATCTTTTCTCTGATTGGTCATGGGCACGGTGAGCATGGACCGGGTTCTATACTTGGCGCGCTTGTCGAAAGAGGAATCAAAGGTGTAAGGCACGGCAGAGGGCATCTCATACACGTCAGGAATGTTGACGGGCGTGAGATTTCTGGCCACAAACCCGGCAATGGACTGGTTGTTGATGGGAATGGTGAAAGTGTTGAAGAAAAGCTTTCGCCCCCGTTTCAGCCTTTCTTGAAGACTGTTGTTCTGGGTGTAGCTGAACTTCAGGTCATCTCCGGCAGTGAGGTAAATGGAGCCGGCATCGGCATTGAAAAATTTTCGGGCGTTGGTGAGGATTCGGTCCAGAAGGAGATCGATGTCTTTGACCTCATTGAGATCGAGACTGATCTGGGTAATGAGCTCGAACTTTTCTTTTTCACTCAACATGAAAAAGCTCCCTCGCTCTATCCGCCGAGTTGCTCCAGGAGTTTCAAGATGGAAACCCCTCTTTTGAGCCCTGAAATCCATTCCTGGGGAAGGCCTTTGTCTCCCAGGTGAGCCCCGAGTACCATGCCCACAAGGAGCCCTCTGCCGGCATTGTCCCCTCCGGCCATGACACCCTGAATCAGCGCCTCCTTGAGATCGGTTTCATATTTGGCGATCAAATGGACCACGCCGGGAAAAGCTTCGTCCGTGTGGCAGCTTTGGCCAAACCGGGCAATCGTTGAAACACTTTCTTTTCCCACAGATTCAATCCCTTGTTTCACCCAGTCGAACAGAGGAAACCCTTTGAATCGTTGAGCAGCGACTTCGTTCATCGCTTTTCCGGGAGAAGCACCCTCCAGCACCCTGCAGCAGACCCTGGCGAAGAACTCGGCGCTGTCCATGACCAAGGGGTTGTTGTGGGTCATCCGGGTTTGCATTCTCGCGGCCTTCACAAGCGTTTCGGGATCCTTGTGATAAAAGAGGACGAGAGGAGCGATCCGTGCCGCACCGGAGAGATCTGTGGAGGATGAGCCGGCGTCCTCGATGGCTTTGCCCTGAGCCAGATTCTGAAGAGTCATTTTAGTTGCCTGATCAAAATACCCTTGGTAGGTCTTGAACAGGTCCTGCCATCTTTTCGAAAAGTCAGACAGGTCAAAGCCTCTTTTTGCAGCGATCGATTCCAAGAGCATGAAGGTCTGGTCCCCGTAGTGGGTGAATTCACCTTTTTCTTTGGTGGGGTGGTAGGAATCGGGGAGGGGTTGTCTCAGCGTCTCGACTCTTCCGAAGTCCTTCTTGATTTTATCCGCATCATAAATCCAGTGAGCGCCGAGAGCGAGAGAGTCCGCCGCAAAGCAAGCCAGAACCATGGGCTGTCTATTGTCCGTCATGAGACCCTCGCAGACATGAGTTTTCGGTTACAATCTGTGAACGGGGACACTATAGGCTTCTGTACGCTTTTCGTCAACCCGTGAATCGCCTTGACCTTTTGTGGACGGCTCTGATAAACATAGCCCTATGAACCTGCTCGACATGATCATCATCTGCACGATGATTTTTTTCATCGTCAAGGGAATCCTCCGAGGTTTCCTGAGGGAAGTAGCCTCCCTGGCAGGGGTCATCCTCGGAATTCTTTTGGCCAACTATTTTCAGCCCCGCATGACAGAAGTGTTGAAAGCCTACCTGCCGGTTTCGAGCTTTCTCCCCATCGTGAGCTTTGCGCTTCTCTTCGGCGCAATCCTCGTGCTTTGCAACTTGGCCGGCTACGGCCTCAGCCTCCTTTTCCAAAAAGCGTTTCTCGGATGGGTGGATCGAAGCCTGGGGGCAGGGTTTGCCGTGGTCAAAGGCGTGATCATCACCTATCTCGTGATCGTCATCCTCACCTTTTTCCTCCCCACCCAGACCCCGCTCATTGCTCAGTCTAAAACAGCGCCCTGGATCATCAGCTCCTATCAGGCCATGACTCGTCTGATTGCTCCGGATCACTACGAGAAGTGGAGAAAGCGACTCATGGGCATCAAAGACGGGGCGGTCCAGGCCAAACCGGAAAAATCCAAGGATGCCCCCAAAAAAGATGAATCCAACTGATCCGGCGGAGGTCTTCACGGCTCTGTGGTCGCTCGTCGAGAGGCTGAGGGGGCCGGGGGGCTGCCCCTGGGACGCCAAACAAACCGCAGAAAGCATCAAGACCTACGTGCTGGAAGAAGCATACGAGGTGGCGGACGCGGTGGAGCGGAAGTCGCCTGAAGAAGTCTGCCATGAACTGGGGGATCTTCTGTTCCAGGTTCTGTTCCTGGCCAGTATTTACAAGGCCAGTGGAGATTTCGATCTGTACGAGGTCCTGGAGACGATCCACAAAAAGATGGTCCGCCGGCACCCTCATGTGTTCGGCCCTGTGGAAGTCAACAGCGCCGAGGAAGTGGCTGCGAACTGGGAAAAGATCAAGAAAGAGGAATTGGGGCTCTCGGAGGACGCGCGATGGCCTTTGGAAAAGGTTCCGGAGAACCTGCCCGCCCTTCTGAGAGCCCATCGGTTGATCGAACGGGCTGTCAAGCACCGGCTGCTCGCTCCTGATGAGGAGCAGAGATGGCGGACCCTCCAGGACGCATGGGGCGTCTTAAGAGGAGCGGCTCTGGAGGGGGATCGGGAGCGGATCGCAACAACGGTCGGTGAGGCCTTATTTGGCCTGGTCGCCTTTGCCAGGGAGTGGGGGCTGAATGCGGAAGACCTCCTGAGAGAGCAGAACCGTCACTTTATTGAAGCGACGAAAAAAGGCCACGGAGAGGAGGATAAGGAGTAGTCCGCCTAGGCGGATAAACCCTGGTAGGGAGGACGTGCGCACGGGGCAAGCCCGGCGAAAGCGATTGAGAGGGGCGGCGGCAGGTGACCCGCATGAAACGAAAAAAACCGGGCCTCGCCAAGAGGTTCATCAAAGCAGGCCTTCTCCTCCTGGTTCTGTTTCTCGTGGTTTCGGTTGCGCAGGTTGCCGTCCTGAGGTTTGTCAATCCGCCCTTCACCGGCGCCATGATCTCCAGCTGGATTGCGGACAAGGCGGCCGGACGAGAGGCTCAGTGGCTTGACCCGGAATGGAGACCTCTGCGCAAGATGTCTCCCCACTTGCGAAGATCGGTGCTGGCCGGTGAGGATCAGCGATTCACCACTCACAATGGCTTTGATCTCGTAGAGATGAATCAGGCTGTTCAGGACGCCCTCGCAGGAGGACGTGTGCGAGGGGCAAGCACCATCACGATGCAGGTGGCGAGGACGGTCTTTCTCTGGCCCGGACGAAGCCTGGCAAGAAAAGCTCTGGAGGCCTACTACACGGCGCTGATCGAGGTGTTCTGGAGCAAGAAAAGGATTCTTGAAGTCTACCTCAACACGGTGGACTGGGGAGAAGACGCGGTCGGCGCTGAGATGGCCTCAAAAAAGTATTTTCGGACGAATGTCTCTTACCTCACGGCAGAGCAGGCCGCTCTGCTGGCCGCGATCCTTCCTTCGCCTCACCACTGGTCGCCGGAACATCCGACCGAGTACGTGAAGGAAAGGCAAAGGCGGATTTTGGAGGATATGAGAAAAATGCCGCTGCTGTAAACGGTGCACGACAGGAGTCTAATTCACGACTTGCTTGGAGCTTGAGGAGAAGTCCAAAAACGAACCGCAGAATATCGAATGACGAATGAAGAACGCCGAAGGAAAAAACCGTAGGAATTCTACTTCATCATTCGAAATTCCTTGTTCGACATTCGACATTCGGGTTTGGGGATTGGAATCGGGTTGCCACCCACGCCTTGGAATGTGGAGTTATCGACGGGGACGGGTTATTCATGAGACGTATCGATCTTGAAACGATCAAAAGCCTGAGTCTGAAATGGAAACTCCTCATCCCTTTCCTCTTCTTTGCTTTCGTTGGGACGACCTCCCTGACAATCCTAGGGCTGAACTCCCAGCAGCGGCTCATCATTGATGAAGAGAAAAAAAGCCTTCTCCGCTACCATCATCGCTTCTTGGAGGAACTCGATCAAAAAGGGACCCAGGCCATGTCCCTGGCAACGATGATCGCGGAGAATCCTCAAGTCCAATCCCTTCTTGCACAAAAGGACAGGCAGGGCTTGATTGACCTGCTTATGCCCACCTATGTTCAGCTGAAGATGTATTTCAACATCGAGCAGTTTCACTTTCATCTCCCCGGCGCCATTTCGTTCTTGAGACTGCACTATCTCGAGCGCTTTGGAGACGACATGTCCCTGTACAGAAAGACCATCATGAATGCCGTACGAAAAGGCCAGCCCGTGGCAGGGCTCGAGCTGGGAGCCACCGGTTTCGGGATTCGTGCCGTGGCTCCCATCTTTTTCAACCTGCAGGTCGTGGGCACAGTGGAAATCGGGCACAGCTTTGACAGCGCTTTCCTTGAAGACCTTCATCAGCGATGGGGCATTGATCTTGCCCTTTATGGGATCAAGGATGAAGGGGTTTACAAACCCATGGCGAGGGCCGGCAGGCCCTTTGAAGGGTTTTCGATCGAGGAGTTTGTCACGAAGCCGGTGAAGGAAACCCCCACCCTCTTCGTCTCACCGGCGAACTACTCGGACCGTTCCCTCCTGTTTGCCCCGGTGAGAGACTACTCGGGAGTCCCGGTCGCCATCCTGGAGATCAACCTGGACCGCTCCGAAATTCAGGGCAAGCTTTTGAGCACGAGAAACCTCATGATCCTGGTGGGGGCAGCCGGAATCGCCCTTTCGTTCCTGCTCACCTATCTGGTCATCCTGTCATTCATCAGACCTATCAGCACCCTGGTCAGCGAGGCGCATGATATTGCGCAGGAGAAAAGAGAGATTCATCTGGAGCAGGGACCCAGGGATGAAATCGGGTCGCTCACCGAGGCGCTTAATCTTATGCTGGATTCTCTCAAGGAAAAGCGCATGGCCATTGAAGAGCATGCCAGGAACTTGGAAAAGAGGGTTCGAGAGAGGACCGCGGATCTCGTGACGTCGGAGGAAAAATACCGGACCCTGGTGGAAAATGTGCCTTTGATTGTCTACCGGATCCTGGCCGACGGGACCACGGAGTTCATCAACTCCTGGTTGACGGAGAGCTTGGGCTACACCATCGAAGAGGCGGTGAGCGACAAAAAGTTCTGGATGGAAAAGATCTGCGGCCTGCCGGTCGAAGAGAAGGGCGAGATCTTCTTGGACGCTTTCAGCAACGGGGAGGAGCATCGGACCGAGCGGCGCGTGAAGGACAAGAAAGGCAGGATCCTCACCTTCATGGATCATTCGATACCGGCCAGAACCTCGGAGGGGAAGGTGAAATGGGTGGACGGGATCATGATCGACATCACAGAGCTCAAAGAACTGCAGGAAAGAGCTCTTCGCACGGAAGAGATCCGGATCCTGGGCGGCATTTCCGCTCACGTGGCCCATGAGATCCGGAACCCGCTCATTGCAGCAGGGGGGTTTGCACGCCGCCTCAAAGATGCCTTGCCGGAATCAGATCCCAGGAAAAAGCAGGCGGGAATTATCGTCAAGGAAGTCGCGAGGATTGAGGATTTTCTAAGAGTTCTTTTCTCGTCCATCAGCCCCTTTGACCTGGTTCTGACGGATGTGGATTTGAACCGGCTCCTGACGAAGCAGTTTGCCGGGATGGAGGAACTTTTGAAGCACAAGGAAGTTGAAGCCGTCCTTGACCTCATGCCCGCGCTCCCCGTGATCCAGGCCGATGAGGAGCGCCTCAGCAAGGCCTTTGAAAACCTGATCAAACATGCTGTTGTGTCGACGCCTGCAGGGGAGAAACTGACCGTTGTCTCCAGCCATTCGAACGACCGGGCGGTGGTCCGACTCCGGCACAAGGTTCATCGCCTGTCTGAGGACGATCTCGACAAGTTTTTCTTTCCCCACATTGAGGAAACAAAGGAATGGACGGTCGTGGACCTTCCTCTATCAAGGATTGTCATTCATCGCCATGGCGGGAAAGCGGATCTCTCACGAGAAGGGGAAAACACTCTGGTGCTGAAAATCGAGCTTCCGGAGAAGCCTTTGGGCAAGGGGACAGACTAGCCGGTCAGGCTGCCTCGAGTTCCAGGGCAGGCGCTTCTGCCTGAGGAGAGGGTTGGGCGGCCTGGGGGGCGGCGCGGTGGTGGGCGAGATACTCTTTGCACTCCCCCTTCTCGGGGCATCTGCGCTCGCAGATTCGGACGTCCATGCGCGGATTGTTCCGCTTTTTCTGGCAAACGATGTAATCAGGCATTGCACACTCCTTTAGAAAATTCGGATGCAGCCTCCGCCGGAATAGGGCAATATCCCTTCGGAAGAGGCAGGGGTTCTGAACCCCGTCTATTTGCTATAACTATACATAAATTATTTTATTTGTAAACAAATAATATTTCATTTAGCCCAAATCTTTTTTACTCCTCCCGGGAGCTGTCGCCATGGTCAGATTCGTTTTTCTCAATGCCTTTCTCTTCATCTACTCGATCCTTTTCTGCCTTTGGGGCATCGCCATCTCCATCAAAGATCCAAAGGGCAGAAGGGTGCACGCCTATTGTGCCGTGCCATGGTCCAAATCCATCCTCTGGGTCTGCGGGATAAAAGTGCGGCTGCTGGGGCTTGAAAACCTGGAGGCCGATGTTCCCAGGATCTACATGGTGAACCATCAGAGCTATTTCGACATCTTCACTCTGCTGGCCCATCTCCCCGTGCAGTTCAAGTTCGTGTTGAAAGAGGAGCTGATGAGGGTCCCGTTCCTGGGGCCTGCCATGCGAAAGGCAAAGTACGTCGGCATTGAGAGGGATGATCCCCGCAAAGCGGTCAAGAGCATGAATGAAGCGGCGGATCGGTTCAGGGAAGGGGCGTCCATCCTGATCTTTCCAGAGGGGACGAGGAGCCCTGACGGCCAGCTCCAGCCTTTCAAGCCAGGAGGCTTTCACCTTGCCTTGAAAATCAAAGGCGATATCGTGGCGGTGAGCATTGTGGGAACCCATCGGATTGTGCCCAAGGGAAGTCTCAGGATTGAGAAGGGAGAGGCGACCATGGTCATCGGAAAGCCAATTCTTATTAAGGACTACTCGAAGAAAACCATGGATCAGTTGATGGAACGGGTCCATCAAGCCATGTTTCAGCAAATGCAAGGAGTCGAGTGATGTTCCTCAGGGCTTGGAATACCATGGGAATTCTGGCAGCGCTGGGGCTGCTGGTTCCGTGCGCCTCTCAGGCTTACGTGATGCCTGCGGAACAAATCATTCAGTTCATGACCGCCAATTTTGCAAAATTCGACACGCTCGTGATCCGGCAGACCACGACACGGATGCAGAAGGGAGCGAGTCCTGAGAGGGCGTACGATGAGGTCCTCTCGATCAAAAGCCCCAACCTGTTTCATTCCTCCCTGCGCGATTCCTCTGCGGAGGAGAGGAGCGTGGAGGATCGGGTCTTTAGGGAACTCCTCATCGCGAGCAGCCAGCGAAGGCTTCTCCTTCGGTTGAGTGAACTGGGGATCGATACACAGCAGGTGGCTTACACGCGACTGGAGGGAACTGTTGCGTATGGCATCGGGGAAAAGGATCCGAAGAGACCGAAGCTCCTGATCGAGAAGGCGAGGGTTTTGCCCCTTCTCATGGTGTACCAGCGACCTGGTCAGGTAGCCGGGGAACCGATCAGGGTGCGTTTTTTGGACTACAGAAAGGTGGAGCAGGGTTGGGTTCCTTTTGAGATCCAGTACTTCTCCGGGGATCAGCGGATTGAGAAGTACTCCGTCCATTCGGTGAAGGTGAACGTGCCCCTGAAACCCTCCCTTTTTGCCAAATAATGGAAACAAGCGAAAAACAGATCTCCGTGCGTGTCGCCGTCACCCTTCCGGTTGAGGAGACCTATCTCTATCTGGTCCCCCGGGATCTCGAGCCCAGGGCCAAGGTGGGATGCAGGGTGGAAGTGCCTTTCGGAAAAAGGAAGGTGACCGGCTACATCCTGGAGCACGAGACTTGCAAAGAAGACAAGGACCTTAAGGAGATCGCTCAGGTTCTTGATCCTGAACCGCTCTTTCACCGATCGCTTGTCCCTTTTTTTCGGTGGATGTCCGAGTACTACCTCTATCCCCTAGGCGGCCTGATTCAGTCCGCTCTCCCCGGCGGCCTCAACATCCGATCCTACAGGGCAGCCAGGCTCACTGCGAAAGGAGAAGATGCGCTCAGATTGCTGCCGGGTCGCTCGGAGGAAAGAAAACTTCTGACCTGGGTGCGGGATCATCCCGGTCAAAGAGTCCCGTCCGCCCTGGATCGTGTTTACGCTTTTGAAAAAAAGGGGTGGCTGGTCCTGGAACAAAGAATGACCAAAAGACGGGGAGGCCCGCTGATCAAGCGTTTTGTAAAACCCAGAGAGGGTGTTGCGCTCCAAGACCTTGCCGGGCAGGACCCTGAGTCTTTGAAGGCGAAAAACGAAAGCGCCTTTCTGGAAGCGGTGTTCTCTTCTCAGGGAATTCTTTCGGAGGAGTTGAGTTCCCGGTTCACCAACGGCGCCTATCTTCTCCGAAAATGGCTCAAAAAGGGCATCCTCGAAACGTATCAGGCAAGCGTGTTGAGAGACCCTGCAGGAAACGTTTTCCTTCCCAACCCCCCTCCCAAAGATCTCTATCCGCAACAAAGGGAAGCCCTGGAGGTGGTCAAAAAGCAGTTGGCCCGAGGAACCTTCTCCACCTTTCTCCTGCACGGGGTCACAGGGAGCGGGAAGACGGAAGTCTATTACCAGGCCGTTCGGCATGTCATGGACCTCGGCCTGCAAGCCATTTTGCTGGTACCTGAAATCGCGCTGGCCATTTACATGGAGGGCCTTCTCCGGTCACGCCTTGGGGATCGATTGGCCGTGTACCACAGCGGTCTGAGCGAAGGCGAGCGATACGATCAGTGGATGAGGATGGCCAGAGGGGAGGTGCCCCTCGTGATCGGCGCTCGCTCCGCCCTCTTTGCTCCTTTTCCCAACCTGGGGCTCGTGATCGTCGATGAGGAGCATGACCCGGCGTACAAGCAGGAAGAAGGCGCCCGGTACCAGGCCAGGGATGCCGCCGTAGTGCGAGGCAAGTTGGCCAATGCCTCCGTCCTTCTTGGCTCAGGCACTCCCTCGGTCCAGTCCTATTACAATGCCTCCAGAGAGCGGTACACCCTGCTCAAGATGCCCGAACGGGTCGAACAAAGGCCCTTGCCTGAAGTGCAGGTGATCGACATGAAGGCCTTTGCCGCAGAAGGCAAAGACGAGGAGATCTTCAGCCCGGTTCTTCGGGAATCTCTGGAGGCGGCTATAGCCTCAGGCAAGCAGGCCATTCTCTTTCTCAACCGCAGGGGCTTTCATCGGGTGCATCTGTGCCGATCCTGCGGCAAGCCGGTGCGTTGCCCCAACTGCGAGGTGTCTCTCACCTACCACCTCAGAGAGAACCGTCTCGCTTGCCACTACTGCGGTTTTCACTCTCCGCCTCAGACGCTCTGCCCGGCGTGCGGCAGGGAGAGTCTCAGACCCTATGGCTTTGGAACAGAGCGGCTGGAGACGGAACTGAAGGAGTTGTACCCTTGTCTGCGGGCTTCGAGGATGGACAGGGACAGCATCCGGAGAAAGGGCCACACCTTTGAGCTCCTGAGACAATTCAGCCGCCGAGAAATCGATGTGCTGGTAGGAACCCAGATGGTCACCAAGGGGTATGATTTCCCGGATGTTACCCTCGTGGGAGTGATCGGTGCGGATTTTTCGCTGGCCTTCCCTGACTTCAGAGCCGGCGAAAGGACGTTTCAAATCCTCTCTCAGGTGGCGGGAAGGGCGGGGCGCGGCAAAGACCCCGGTCGTGTGATGATTCAGACCTTCTACCCGGATCATTACGCGGTCACTGCTGCCAGAGACCATGATTATCCGACCTTCTTTCAAAAAGAGATCGAGCTGCGAGAGCAGCTGGGATATCCCCCGTTTTCCTACCTGGCGTGCCTCCGGGTTCAGGGGAACCACAAGCAGAAGACCGACGACATGGCCCGAAAGATGGTCGAGGAAATGATCCGGGTTGTGGGGAACTGGCCCAAAAGAGGTAAGGAGCTTCAGGTGCTCGGCCCAGTGGAAGCGCCGCTCAGCAAGTTGAAGGGCAAACACCGGCGGCAGATCTTCATCAGGAGCAAGGGGCCCAATGTGCTGCACGTGTTTCTCAAGAGGGTCGGGGAGAGTCTAAAGAGGATGCTCAGGGGAAGCGGGGTCAGCCTCACTATCGACATCGACCCCTATCAAATGCTCTGAGGTCAGTAGGCAGTAAGGAGTATGCAGTAAGCAGCAAACACAAGGACGTCAGAGTCGTAGCATTTGTATTTAGTCTTTACTGCATACTGCAAACTTCTTACTGCTTACTGGTTCATTGGGTTCGGTCCTTGAACATCATTTTCAGCTCGTACACGCCGCCGCTGCCGCCCTTCTGCATGTCATAGCCCATCTTGTCGAAGACCCGGAGCATGGAGCGATTCTCCATGAGCGTTTCCGCGGTGAAGCCGAGAAGGCCGTTCCTTCTGGCAAGGTAGGTCAGGTAGGAAAGCATTTCCGTTCCGATTCCCTTGCCCTGGTGATCGTCGCTGACCACGAAGGCGACTTCGGCCGTGTGGGACGTCTCGGAAATGCTGTATTGGCCCAAGCCCACGAATTCCTCCCGGTCTCCCATTTTCACGGAGGCCACGATGGCCATCTCTTTCGAGTAATCGATGACCACAAACTCCTGCAGTTGCTGGTGAGGGACGTCTTTGCGAGGAGACATGAACCTGCGGTAAAGGCTCTTGTCGGAGAGAGAATAGAAGAAATCCTTCAGGAGGGGCTCATCGCTGATCCTGACGGGCCGCATGAAAACCTCAAACCCGGTTTTCGTGGTTCTGTAAATTTCCAGATCTGCGGGATACTCGCCTTTCTTGCCTGGAACGAACTTCTGGTCCTTGTAGATCAGGTTCAGCCTCTTGGCCTCGTCAATGAGCCATTGTCTGAACTTGGGATGGGCGATGGCAATGAGTTCCATAGCTCTTTCCCGGATGTTTTTTCCGTGAAGGTACGCGATCCCGTACTCCGAGACGACGTAGTGGATGTCGCTCCGGCCCAGAGTGACTCCTGCGCCTTCAGGAACAAAGGGGATGATGCGGGAAACGGTTCCCTTGCTGGCTGTGGACTGAATGACCAGGATCGTCTTCCCGGCCGGGGAGAGGACCGCGCCTCGCATGAAGTCTGCCTGGCCGCCGATGCCGCTGAAAAACTTCCTGCCGATGGATTCGGCCGTGGCCTGACCGGTGAGGTCGATCTGGATGCAACTGTTGATGGCCGTGATCTGCCTGTGGGCCGCGATCACCTGCGGGTCATTCGTGTAATCGATGGGTCTGAACTCGATGCTCGGGTTGTCATGGATGTACTCATAGGTTTCCTTTTTCCCCATGCAGAACGAGGCCACGGCCTTGCCGCGATTGATGGGCTTCATGGAATTGTCCACAACGCCTTCCTTCATAAGCTGGGCAATCCCGTCGGACAGAAGCTCTGTGTGAACACCCAGGTGCTTCTTGCTCCGGAGGGCGTAAAGAATCGCGTTGGGAACGCTGCCATAGCCGACCTGGATGGTGTCTCCGTCTTCGACGATCTTTGCCACGTGGTTCCCGATCTTTTCGGCAATCTCGTCTGAAACGACTTCCGCAAATTCCAGGAGAGGTTCATCGCAGGGAAGGATGAAATCGACCTCCTTGATGTTCACAAAGGTCTCCCCGTGAACACGAGGCATATTGGAGTTCACCTGGACAATGAGTTTGGAAGCGTTTTCCACAGCGGCTTTGGTGATGTCCACGCTGACCCCGAGGCTCATGTACCCGTTTTTGTCGGGTAGAGAGGTCTGGATCAAGGCCACGTCCACGGGAACAAACTTCCTCCGCAGCAAGCGCGGAACCTGGGACAGAGAAATGGGAGTGTAGTCGGCAATCCCCTCATTCACCGCCGTCCTGGTGTTCTTTCCGATAAAAAAGGAGTTGTGCCGGAAATTGTGTTTGAATTTTTCATCCGTGTAGGGGGCCACGCCGAGGGTCCAGACCTGGAGGACCTCTGCGTCGAAAAAGGCCTTGGGGTGCGAAGTCACATAGTTGATCAGGGCCTTAACGAGATACTGCGGCTCCCCACAGGCTGTGCCAATGAAAATTCTGTCCCCTCTATGGATGGTGTTGAAGATGTCCTCTTCAGAGGCGAATTTTTCGGGGTAGAGATTTTTCATTTTCTCAAGGATGGCGTCGGCCATGGAATCCTCCGATTACGGGGTTTTGATGAGCGCAGCGGAAAAGTAGCCTACCACCTGGCGGCGGTCGCCTGTGACATCGCCTGAGTTGGCATAGTTGAGGATGACGGAGCGGTTCGCTCCAAGTTCCCTGGCCGCCAGCATCGCGGCGATGGTCGGTCCTGCGCCGCAGGCTTCACAGGAGCCTGAGACAACGGCCTTTGCAAGGGCCTCAGGGGCGAACTCCCGCACATGCCTGATAAAGTCCTCATCCAGAGTTCTGGCCTGCTGATCCGTATGAAAGTGGGACAGGTCCGTGCTCGCAAGGATCACGGCGTCTTCCTTGTTCCGCAGGACTTGGACCAAGCTTTTAGCCAGCAGGGCGCATGTTTCAAGATCCTGTTCTCCCATGAGGATGGGCACGATGTGGAACTCTTTGAGCACGCTCTGAAGAAAGGGGATCTGAATTTCGAGAGCATGCTCCTGAGCGTCTGCCTGAGGAACCCATTTCATCTGCGGGTTCATGGAGAGCAGCTTCTTTGCAAGATCCTGGTCCACCGGAGCGACACCGAGAGGGGTCTTGTAGCCCGAATACTGGCTCACGGAAACTCCTCTGAAACCCACCCGGTGGCTTGGGCCGATCAGGAAAACGGTTTTTGGAGCGCTTCTCTGCAGAAGTCTGTAACTGTAAGCGGCGACCCGGCCCGAATAAACGTATCCCGCATGCGGTACGATCGCTGTGACGACTTTCCCTTCAGCACCGGAGGGGTTTGCCCCGGAAAGGTAGTCACCGACGGTCTGGCGCAGCACCTCCGGGTTGCCGGGGTACCAGGTGCCTGCGAGCACGGGGCTTCTGACGTCCCCGTCTTGGGCTTTCTGTCCCATGGCACTTGCTGCAGAAAACGGGGTGATGAAAAAGCAAGTCACTGCGAAGGTCAGCAGGAGAGCTCGTTTCATAAGGTCACCTCAAAACCGCTTGCCATACGCCATGATTAAAGGTAAAATAACCTCACTTATCTTCACGATGACTTATTCTCTTCTCGTGCTCGATAGATAAGCATTTCCATTTTAAGGCATTTATCGGCCTTTGCCACAAAAATCTCTGAAGGAGTTTTATATGGTAAAAAACAAAAGGATGCGAAATTTGATCGGGGGCTTTCTCTGCCTTGTTCTCATCAGCGCTTGCGCCGCCGTCGATGAGGGGAAGATGCTTGCAGGCCCGGCCCCGAACTTCAAGCTGGAAGACATTTCCGGAAAGTCCCTCTCTCTGGACGATATCAAGGGGAAGGTCGTGATTGTGGATTTTTGGGCCACATGGTGCGGACCGTGCCTCATGTCCATCCCGGAGCTCGTTGATCTCCAGGAAAAGTACAAAGCCAAGGGCTTGGTGGTTGTCGGAATATCCGTGGATGACGATAAAGTGAGCAAAGGGGAGCTGGTTGCTTTCAAGGAAAAGATGCGAATCAATTATCCGATCCTGAGAGCCAACAACAAGGTGTACGAGGACTACTTCGGCCGGACGAGCGGCTTCTCTATCCCCACGCTGTTCGTGATTGATCGCGAGGGCAAAGTCAGAGACCGAGTGGTCGGCTTCAGGCCGGGGGTTGTCGAGAAGACCGTCCAAAGCCTTCTCTAATGGTGATTGATTTCCACACCCACATTTTCCCTTCCTACTTCAGGGAAAAGAGGGATGCCTTCTTTTCCCAAGAACCGACCTTTGAAGCTCTTTACCGGTCAGCGACCTCGAGGATCGCAAACCGGGAAGAGCTTCTCCAAAGCATGGAGGAGCAGGGGAT
Source organism: uncultured delta proteobacterium (assembly GCA_963702565.1). Lineage (GTDB taxonomy): Bacteria > Desulfobacterota > DSM-4660 > Desulfatiglandales > HGW-15 > CAVPDE01. The sequence goes on from CAVPDE010000011.1 coordinate 120,511, forward strand.
TCAGAGGTCGGTGGTTTTCGGATTCCCCTGGGAGAAGAAAGAGCACTTCCGCACACACAACGATTACATCGTCGAATCGGTCCAGAAATATCCTGACAAGCTCATCGGCTTATGCTGCTTTTCACCTCTCTCCCCCAATGGCCCGGAAGAAGTGAAACGATGTCTCGACGCAGGTCTTGCAGGGGTCGGGGAGCTGGCGGTCTACCCCTCCGGTTTTTCAGAAGAGATCATCCGCAGCCTGCACGACGTGATGGAGATCTGCGCTGACCGCAACGTGCCGGTCCTCTTCCACACGAATGAACCGGTGGGTCATCTTTATCCGGGGAAAACCCCTGTCCAACTGAGCGAGATTTATTCTCTCATCAAGCGCTACCCATCGAACAAGATCGTCCTTGCCCACTGGGGAGGGGGGCTTTTCTTTTACAGCCTCATGAAGAAGGAGGTCAGAGACGTCCTCAAGAACGTCTGGTTTGACACGGCCGCCTCTCCTTATCTTTACGCCCCGCAGGTGTACAGGATCGCCTGCGAGCTTCTGGGTTTCGAAAAGATCCTTTTCGGTTCCGACTATCCTCTTCTCAAGCCGGACAGATACTTTCAAGAAATGGCAGAGGCGGGATTGTCCTCAGAAGCTCTGGGCATGGTGAAGGGGAGAAACGCCGAGCGGCTTCTAGCAAAATCCCCCCTCGCCCCCCTTTAGCAAAGGGGGGATGGGGGGATTTCAAACGGCTCAAGGAGAGTGCAGATCCTTTAACGCGTTCGTGTACGAAATAGAACCCCATCCCATGACCGATCCGGAAGAACAAACTGAACTCGAAGGCCAGATCGAAAGCCTGACCTACGTCAATGAAGAGAACGGTTACACCGTGGCCAAGGTCAGGGTTTCCGGCTATTCGGAACCTGTCACGATTGTCGGTCAACTCATCTCTCCCACACCGGGCGAAGTCCTGAAAATGAAAGGCCTCTGGATCAACCACCCCCGCTTCGGCCGGCAATTCAAAGTCATGAGCCACCAAGCCGTTGTTCCTGCCACGGTAACGGGTATCAGGAAATACCTGGGCTCGGGTCTCATTAAGGGCATCGGTCCGGTCATGGCCGGGCGAATTGTGAAAACCTTCGGCGAGGAGACTCTGGAGGTCATTGACAAGCACATCAACGACCTTCACAAGGTGGAGGGCATCGGGCACAAGCGGATCGAGATGATCGAAAAGGCCTGGAAGGAGCAACAGTCGATCCGCAGCGTCATGATCTTCCTCCAGGGACATGGGGTGAGTCCGGCCTATGCCGCCAAAATCTTCAAGAAGTACGGATGGGACTCCGTCAACATCGTGTCCAAGAATCCTTACCGGCTGGCGTCCGACATTTTCGGAATCGGGTTTCTCACGGCGGACAAGATCGCCGGAAGCATGGGCTTTGAAAAGAATGCGCCTGCAAGGGTAGAGGCCGGGATCCTCTACGTGCTTCATCAGCTCTCCGAAGAAGGGCACGTGTACTTCCCCTATGAGCCCTTGGCGGACAGGTGCGGGGAGATTCTCGAAGTCGACCGGGAAGTCATCGGCAAAGCGATCGGAGCGATCACCCTTGAGAACAAAATCGTGATCGAGGATCTGAACCAGGACCTCGAAGCCTTTCAACCCAACCACAAGGCCGTTTACCTGAAGAACTTTCACATCGCAGAAACAGGAATCGCGGACCATTTCCTCCGCCTGATCACTTCTCCGAAAAAAATGCGCAAGATCGAGGTGGGGAAAGCGCTCAAGTGGGTCCAGGAAAAGATCAGGCTCGAGTTTGCCGCGAAACAGATCGAGGCGATCCGATCGGCGGTGTCGGAAAAAGTGATGGTGATCACCGGAGGCCCGGGCACCGGCAAGACCACGATCATCAACGCCGTCATCAGAATTTACCGGGAACTGGGTGCCAGGATCCTGCTCGCGGCTCCGACCGGCAGGGCCTCGAAACGGATGAGCGAGGCAACGGGTTACCCTGCGAGAACCATTCACCGCATGCTCGAATACAATCTCCAAAAGGGAGGATTTCAGCGCGGCCAGGACCGACCGCTCGAAGTCGATGTGCTGATCCTTGATGAGACCTCCATGATCGACACCAGCCTCATGGTTCATCTTCTGAAGGCAGTGCCGTCCGGCGCCACTCTGATCCTGGTGGGGGACGTGAATCAACTTCCTTCGGTGGGAGCGGGAAATGTGCTGAAGGATGTGATCCGGTCCAGGAAGGTGCCCGTGGTGGAGCTCAAAGAGATTTTCCGGCAGGCTGCAAACAGCGGAATCATCCGAAACGCCCACCGGATCAACGCCGGGCTCGTGCCTGAACTCGTGCAGGAAAGAGAGGGCCTGGGAGACTTCTACTTCATCGATCAGGAAGATCAGGAGGAAGTGCTTCGGATCATCATGGAACTGGTGTGCGAGCGGATTCCAAAACGCTTTAAGCTTGATCCGCTGGAAGGGATCCAGGTTCTGGCGCCGATGCACAAAGGGACCGTGGGGACGGAGAACCTGAATGCCAAACTGCAGGAAGCCCTGAATCCCTCGGGCACGGCAATCGTTCGAGGGGGCAGAACCTTTCGCCTCAAGGACAAGGTGATGCAGATTCGGAACAACTACGAGAAGGAGGTCTTCAACGGCGACATCGGCAGAATCACGGCTATGGACGAGGAGATGCGTGAAGTGACGGTGACCTATGATGGCGTGCCTGTTCCCTACGATGCTTCAGATCTCGACGAGATCGTCCATGCCTACGCCATATCCGTGCACAAGAGCCAGGGCAGCGAATATCCGGCGGTCATTCTGCCTCTCCTTCCCCAGCACTACCTTCTTCTCCAAAGGAACTTGATCTATACGGCGGTCACCCGGGCCAAAAAACTGCTCGTCATTGTGGGAAGCAAGAAGGCTCTGGCCACAGGCGTGAACAACGACAAGATCGCGAGACGCTACACCTACCTCGCAGAGCGGCTCATGATTCAAAAATCTCTTGATTAGCCGCAGGGGTGTGATTACTATAAATGCATTAAACAAATACATCAGGATGGCTTGAGTGTGACCCAACAAGGGTTACGGGCATAAACCAAAAAGGAGGAAAGAAGAATGGCAGTAAAGAAAGCAGCGAAAAAGGCACCGGCGAAGAAGAAGGCAGTGGCAAAGAGAGCAGGATGCGGTACCGCATCGAGGGCGAAGGTCAAAGCAGGCGATCAGTACAAATGCTCCGTGTGCGGACTGGTCGTGTCGGTCGATGAGACCTGCGGTTGCGTGAAGACGTGCGACATCGTCTGCTGCGAAAAACAGATGAAGAAGAAAAGATAACTTTCCGACACCCACTCGAGCCCCCTTGCCCCTCGCTCATGCGGAGCAAGGGGGCTCTTTTTTTGGGGAAGTCAAACGGCTTCCAAAGTCACCTGGGATTCGTTCATCACTTTCTTGAACTGGGTGGCATCACCGAGGACTTTGCCGATGACGTTCACGGCGCTTGCCGGCATGATCTTTCCCGGTTTGCTCACCGGCGTCTGGCCGAAAAAGATGCAGAACGCCTTGCCTGTCGGCCAGTAGCCCAGGTCTCCCAGCTCCACCACTTCCTTTGCCGACTCATCCAGCTTAGCGGTGACGGGAATCGCGAAGTAGATCTCATCGCCCCAGGTGTTGAAACCCGTCTTGATGGGAAGCGCATCGGCTATTTTCTTGGCTGTGGGGGTCTCGTTCAGTTCCGCGTCCATGGAAAGTTTTCCGATCTTGATTTTGATTTTCATGGGGTAGTCGCTCCTGTCTTTTGATTTGACACTGGGTTCGGTCAATATAGCGGAATGCAGGTTGCCTTTCGCTCGTTGCTTGTAGCTCGTGGCTTGTTGGTTTTCAACCTGCCACCTGCCACTTGCGACCTGCACCTTGCTCTAAGTTTATCTCCTTTTAAACCTTAACCTAATCGGCACTTCACTCAACTGCAGTTGCTCTCTAAACTGGTTCAACAGATAACGTTCATAGGTGAAATGAATGAGGTCCGGCCTATTCACGAAGAGGGCAAAAGAAGGCGGCATGACACCCGTTTGGGTGGCATAAAAAAACTTGAGGCGGCCCCGCCCCATTTTGGGTGGAGGGTTTTTCTGCACCATGCCCATCAGGGCTTTGTTGACGACATTCGTGTCGATCCGCCGGAACAGTTGCCCGTGAAGAAGGTTGATCTTTTCAAAGAGGACCTTCACCTTTTCGCCGGTAAGGGCGGAGACCTGGAGCCGCGGGGCAAAAGACAGGAAGGACATCTGCCGGTCCAGGGTGTCGACCAAGCGCTTTTTCATTTCAGGATCTTTCTTGACAAGGTCCCATTTATTGACGGCCAGAATCACCCCGCGGCCGCGCTCGAAAGCATAGCCACAAATGTGGGTATCCTGGTCCGTGACTCCCTCTGAGGCGTCGATGAGCACGACGGCCACATGACAGCGATCCAGGCTCTGAAGAGCCTTGATCACGGAAAATTTTTCTATCTTTTCCTTTACCCTTCCTTTCCTTCGGATGCCGGCGGTGTCGATAAAGACGTAGTTTGTGCCCTTGAGAGCAAAATGGATGTCTACAGAGTCGCGGGTTGTGCCGGGGAGTTCGCTGACCAGAAGCCTCTCGGAGCCCACGATCCGATTGACGAGGGAGGATTTGCCGACGTTCGGCCTTCCCACGATGGCGACCTTGGTGAGATCGTCGGGCGCTTCTTCCTTTGTGGGCTCTTCTTCAAGGTCCTCTGTCATTGCGTCCAACAAGGCGGCAAGGCCGTAACCATGGGCTGCGGAGACGGGATACACCCTGTCAAACCCAAGACCGTAGAAATCCGCGGTGAGATGCTGATGCTCGGCTCCGTCTGCCTTGTTGACACCAAGGAAAACTTCTTTCCGGCTCCGCCGGAGCACGTCGGCAATCTTTTCATCGAGCGGCATCAGCCCGTCCCGGCCGTCCACCATGAAGAGGATCCTGTCCGCCTCCTCGATGGCTTTCACCACCTGGTCTCTCACTCCTTGAAGCAAAGGCTCCTCTTCAGAATCATCAAAGCCTCCGGTGTCCACAAGCGTGAAGCCTTTGCCTTCCCACTCCCCCGAAGCGTAGAGACGGTCCCGGGTGATGCCCGGCTGGTCGTCCACAAGGGCGGCCCGGGACCTTGTGAGGCGGTTGAACAAGGTGGATTTGCCCACGTTGGGCCGACCCACGATGGCAATCAGAGTTTTCATGGAATCCTCAAATAAAGGAAGACCGTAAAATGCAAAGTGACTTGGCCAGTGGGGCTTTGGTATCTTTTCTTTCGTTCCAAGGCCGCCGGAGGCGGGCAAGTCTCACGGCCTGCTCATTTCAGAAAAGACACCAACGCCCCACCGAAGACCTCTCCGCAGTCTGTGGAGTCGTCGGCGTCTTGGAAACGCATTATTAGTGGTTTTTGCGGCGCGGTCAACGATGGTTTCCATTTCAAGGGCAGAAAAGATTCACAGGGCTTTTTTATCAGCTTGACTGAGAGAGCAAAAACCTATATATTGCGGTTTCATAAAAGCAAATGCCTCTTATCTGGTAGTCGCTTAATAGGAGGGGCCTGCTAAGGAAATCCTATGCTGAAACAGATCCAGAGGGACTCCGCGGATAGCCGGTTGGCTTGAAAGCGGAAGTTTCTCTGGATCCTTTTTTTGGGGGCCATCGGCTTATGCCTGCAAAGTACATTATTGTTTCCGGCGGGGTGCTGTCCGGACTGGGAAAGGGAATCGCCGCCGCTTCCATCGGTCATCTTCTCTCTTCCAGACTGAGAATCATTCCCATCAAGTGTGACGGGTATCTGAACGTGGACCCGGGCACCATGAATCCCATCGAGCACGGAGAGGTTTTTGTGCTGGACGACGGCGGCGAAGTCGACATGGACTTCGGCCACTACGAGCGCTTCCTGGGCGTGAACTGCAAGTCCAAGTGGAACCTCACGATGGGCAAAGTCTTTGACATGATCCGCAAGAAGGAGAGGAGAGGCGACTACCTCGGCAAGACGGTTCAGTACATTCCCCATGTGACGGATGTGATCAAGAATCACATCTTCGAAGTGGCCCAGGAAGAATCGGCCGACATGGTCATTGTGGAGATCGGCGGAACCGTGGGGGACATTGAAAACGAGCTCTTCCTGGAATCTGTTCGGCAGATGAAGGAGGACGTGGGCAGGGGAAACATTGCCTACGTGCACCTCACCTATGTCCCGATTCCCTATGGCGTGAATGAGCAGAAATCCAAGCCCACGCAGCAGAGCGTGAACCTTCTCAAGCAGCGAGGCATTTTCCCGGACGTCATCATCGGCCGGTGTTCCAAGTTTCTCACCAGGGAAATCAAATCCAAAATCTCGAATTTCTGCGATGTGGATCCGGAGGCCGTGATCACGGGGCTCGACGTGGAAGACATCTATGAGATTCCCCTGATCTTCGAGCAGGAAGGCCTGCCGGCGATTCTGCACAAAAAGCTCAACATCTACAGCCCCCCTGACATGACGCGGTGGAGGAAATGGATCGACAACTTGCGCCGTCCTGCGAAGGAGATCACCGTGGCCATGTGCGGCAAGTACACGAAGCTGGAAGACTCCTACGCGTCGATCGTGGAATCCTTCAACCATTGTGCCGCCCACCTCGGGGTCCGCATCAACCTCAAATGGGTGGAAACAACGGACCTCAAGGATACCTCGTTCCTGAACGACGTGAACGGCGTGGTCGTGCCCGGGGGTTTCGGGTCGCGCGGTACGGAGGGGAAAATAGAGGCGATCCGGGCTGCAAGGGAGAGGGATATCCCGTTTCTGGGCCTGTGCCTGGGGCTTCAGCTGGCGGTGATCGAGTTCGCTAGGAATGCCTGCGGGCTCCAGAGAGCGAACTCCACGGAGTTCGCTCCGGACACGCCTCACCCGGTCATTGATATCCTGCCCGAGCAGAGAAGCGTGGTGAACAAGGGCGGAACCATGAGACTCGGCGCCTACGAGGCTCTCCTGAAACAGGGGAGCGTGGTTCATTCCCTGTATCAATCCCTGGACGTTTCGGAACGGCATCGCCATCGGTACGAAGTCAATCCGCAGTACCATCAGGCTCTGACGGAAAAGGGCATGGTTTTTTCAGGCATCTCTCGAGACGGAAGACTGGTGGAGTTCATTGAACTCCCCTCATTGAAATACTTTGTGGGGACCCAGGCGCATCCGGAACTGAAATCCCGAATGGAAGTTCCTGCGCCTTTGTTCTACGGCTTTGTCAAAGCCTGTATGGAGTGAAGTTGTTTACCCTGATGCGGGCCTTTGAAGGTGTGATACAAATTCGAATTTCGAAATCCGAAGCTCGAAACAAATTCAAAATTCGAATGCTCCAATATCCAAAAGGGTACTTTTGCCCCGGCGGTTTTGATCATTAGAATTTGGATCATTGGGCATTGTTTCGGATTTCGTGCTTCTGATTTCTGATTTTCAGCTTTTTGGTAACACGCCGACACGTTGCGGGCTAAGAGCTAGCGTGGAACAGGCACAGGAAATCTATATCTTGGACAAGAGGGTGATCACCGTGACCAAAACTTATCGCGTTCTTCTGTTGGGCAGGATGGGGGAGAGACAGGATTTTGAGGAGAAGATGGAGAAACTGGGTATCTCCCCGGGCACCGTCCAGGAAATGATCGCGAAAGCCCCCAGCGCGCTGAAGGCGGGACTGCCGCTCGGGGAAGCCAGAGCATACGCAGAGGCGGTCCAGGAAGCGGGCGGCAAGGTGAACATTCAGGAAGACGGCGTCTCTGAAGAGTTCAACCGGGCGCACCCGCCCATCGAGATCCGGTCGCTCCAGGATTTTACCATGTGCCCCGAGTGCGGGCACCGGCAGATCAAAGCCGAGGCGTGCGTGAAGTGTGGTTTCCTCTTCTTTTTTGAAAAGAAAGGCCAGAGATCCACCAGATGACAGAAGTCATTGAGCTTGAGAAAGCAAAGCAGGACATGGCTGTCCGGCGAGGGTACCGCAACTGGAAGAGCCAGTTCCAGGAGGATTTCGGTCCGGACACCCGCCTTTCAGACATCTCCACCAAAACCCTTTCCCTGCTCGCTTACGGCAAAGACAAGAGCACTTTTTATCTTTTCGACCTGGTGATGAATCTGAGGAGTCTGGGATCCGGGTTCGAATTCACCGAACTCGATCCCAAGGAAAAAATGGCGGTCATGGACCAGTACCTATTTCTATTGGACCGGATCCGTTTTGAATTCATGAAACGGCTGGGATGGCTGGAAGCTTATCCCGGGGAAGAATGCACGCTGGTGGAACTGGTGCTGCGATTCGACCAAATGGCTCCGCGACTTCAGGCGAGTGTTCCTCTCCTCAGCCGAAACCACTCGGCCTACGAGGAATACCGAAAGATGAGCGCCTTTGAAAAAGAGGAAATGGTCAGGAAACTGATCCCCAAGGCGTTGAAAGAGATCGAGGATCACTCGACCACTTTGTAGACCTTGTCTCCCTCTCGGACCCGTTCTTTCACCTTGATGCCCACCAAATTTCCGACCTTGGCTTCTTCAATCGGCTTGTTGTCCACTTGAAGACTTGCCACCACGTCGGTGAATTCGGTCGTGTGGCCTTTGTACTTGAGGGTATCCCCGGCTTTGACGGATCCGCTCCTCACTTCGATGGCAGCCACGCTGGGCTTGGAAAAGAATTTGACAACCACCCCGATTTGTTCTTCTGGCATGATGTTCCCTCCTTTCCCGCCGACTGGATGAAGAGATACCTCTTTTATGTTTTTCTGTCAATGCGCGACCCCTTCTAAATCCTGTTGAAGCTCCGAGGCGAATGGCTTAATATGCCTGCAACGCTTTATTCTCCTGACTTCTGAGGTGGGATTATGGAAGAGTACAAACAGAAACTGGCGACGATCCTGGCGGAGACCGGGGCGCTCTTTTTCGACAAGAACCTTGTCCTCAAGGACGGACGGCCCACGCCCTACTTCGTGAACCTGGGCATGTTCAGGACCGGGCGCCTGAGCATGGAGATGGGCTCTTTTTTTGCGGACATGATGGTGAGCAGAGGATTGGCCGATCAAACCGACATCCTTCTCGGTCCCTCGTACAAAGGGAGCGCCATCGCCCTTTCAACGGCCATTGCCCTCTACAACCGGTACGGCCGCGATCTGCTTTTCGACTACGACCGCAAGGAAGCCAAGACCCACGGAGAGAGCAGTCAGGCCGGGAGCCTGTTCGTGAACAAAACTTTTTTTGACGGCTGCCGGGTGTTTGTCGTGGATGACGTGGCGACCTCCATGGGCACCAAGCAGGATCTGCTGAAAACCGTGGAGCAGGAAGCGAAGGCAGGAAAGATCTCGGTCAGGCTCGTCGGGATCGGCATCGCCATTGACCGGGAGCAGACGACCGCTGTCTATGATCCTCAGGGTCATGTGGTTCCGGGCAAGAAAGGAAAGAATGCGATTCAGGAATTTGTGGCCTCCACCGGCATCTCCGTTCATTGCGTGGCCGGTATCAGGGAGGTGGTCGAGTATCTCTACAAGGCCGGTGTTCCGGTCAAGGTAGAAGGCCGATTCGGGCCCATCAGTGAGAAAACCAAACAGGAATTTGACCGATACCTGAAAACTTATGGTATAGAGTAACAGGCTGCTGAAAAACGCCCATCTGCGTCGTTACCCTCATTCCTCATCGTTGCGGCGTACTTCTATGTACGCCTCACTCTTTGGAATTTCGGATGCCTTGCATCTGGCCGTTTTTGAGCAACCTGCAAAGCAGGTGTTTCTCAGCAACAGGCTAGGTCCGGCCGCGGGAGCAGGAAACAGTAATGAAAACCACGCAGGAACTTCCATGGATCATCCGGGATCTCCTGAACACCAGGGCCCCCAAGCCGATTGAAGAGCAGGGCTCTTCCTTGAAACGGGCAGCGGTCCTGATTCCCCTGTTCAAGGTTGCCTCAGAGTACAGGATCCTCTTTACCAAGAGGACCGACAGCGTAGAGGCTCACAAGGGGCAGATCTCTTTCCCGGGAGGGAGGATCGAGGAGGAGGACGGGTCCCCTCTTGAAACCGCGCTGAGGGAGGCGGACGAGGAGATCGGGCTCTCCAGGAAAGACGTGACGGTGCTGGGCCAGATGGATGACGCCCGCACCGTGAGCTCCAACTACATCGTTCACCCGTTTGTGGGACTCATTCCTTACCCCTATGAATTCAAAACGAGTGTCCGGGAAGTCAAGCAACTCCTCGAAGTGCCGTTTCAGCTGTTTCTTTCAGGAGATTCTGCCGGTGAAGACACTCCTGTGGTCTATGAGGGTGACACTTATCTGGGTCTGGCCTACCGATACGGCGGAGAGGTGATCTGGGGGGCGACAGCCAGAATCATGCAGAATCTTGTGAATCTGGTGAAGAGAAAATTAAACTTGCCTGTTGAAAATCGATAAGCTATATTTTCATCGAGTCGGGACGTGGCTCAGTCTGGTAGAGCACCGCGTTCGGGACGCGGGAGTCGCTGGTTCAAATCCAGTCGTCCCGACCAGCCTTCGCTTGGAGCGACGCGGAGAGCGAAGGCTGCCGCGGCATAGCTGAAAGCGAAGCCGGGCAAAAAGGCGCAATGGCACTCGGCAGAAAGAGCCGGGTGTTTTTTTGTTGCAGACACGTCCGGATGGCTCTGGTTTTCTCGCCTCCCTACGCGCCCATCAGATAGACCCTCCTGAGAAAACCCTTGGGTCCGGTGTCAGAACAAGCGGTCAAAGGACAATGAGACGTCTGAATTTTCGAAGGTTCACGATATGAGGTATAGTCGTTTCAGGTTTCTCAAGTGGCCGTTAGGCATCTTTGAGGAGTCTGAAGAAATACGCAGGGCAGACTTTCCCATCCCGGAGGAAGCCAAAAGCAGGAAATTCCCGATCAGGGCGCTGAGATACTGGTGGATCAGCTGCGCGGTTCAAGAAGAACTGCAGCGCAGGCATTGCCCGCCGGTTATCGCCGATGTGGGCTGTGGAGGAGGAATGCTCAAGAGATTTATTCCTCCCATTGAAGGCGCCCATTGGATCGGGCTTGATTTCCGCTATCAAAAGGAAAGGATGGAGATCGCAAAGTACGATAGGTTTCTGGAGTGTGATTTTGACCGAACGCTCCCGCTGCCGGATTCTGCAGCGGACATCGTCATATGCTCCCATGTGCTGGAACATCTTCCCCGCCCCGAATTTACTGCTGCGGAGCTGGCGAGAATCCTGCGGCCAGGGGGTATGCTGCTGATCGGAGTCCCGGTAGCGCCAAGAATCATCGCGCATATCCGCGAATGGCAATTTCAGAGACAGATCAGAGCAGGGACCAGGGGGAGAGGGCATCACATAAACGCTTTCTGGCCGCGCCGGGTGAAGCGCATTGTCGGACAAAAGGGGATGGTGATCGACTTTATGTCGGGCACGTACCTTTTAAGAAAGAAAGGGAGTTTTCTGGAGGACCATGCCTGGTGGATCCGTGTGAACCAGGTGTGGGGTGCTCTGTGTCCTTCATTGAGTCAGGAGTTATGCGTTCAGCTTCGAAAGCCCGCATGATTTTCCTGTCTTGGATGGCTCTGGGGCAAGACGCAATAGTTTTTAGTCTTCCAGCGCCTGTGAAACCAAAACCACTGATCGGGATGTGCGAGAACATGCTTTTCAATGACGCGCGTGAAGAGTGCCGTGTTGTCTTCAATGTCCCTGATCTTGTCGCCTGACCTCTGCAGTTCAAGTTCCCTTTCAACAAGGACCCTGTATCGGCCGTCTTTCTGCCTCACTGAAAAGGCCGGAACCACCGGTGTCCCGGTCTTGAGGGCCATAAGGGCTAATCCTTTGTTTGTGCAAGCCGGCCGGCCCAAGAAAGGGACGAATGCTCCTTGGAACCAGTCCACGCTCTGATCTAAGAGAATCCCGATCGCTTTATTCTGTTTTTCCGCAGCGAGGATGCGTCTCATGCCCTTCTTGTGGTGTATAATTTCAGCGCCGAACCTTGTGCGAAGGTCGGATACAAGCCGGTCCATAGGGGCGAAATCAAGTGGCCTTACCACCACTGCGGTATGCCCGACGCGAAGCGCGACGGCAGCGGAAAGCAACTCCCAATTCCCGAAGTGGCCGCTAAACACGAAAGCCCCTCTGCCTTTCTTGAGAGCTCCAGCAAGATGCTCTTCCCCTTCAACTACAAGATAGTGGTCAAGGTTCGCTTTGCTCAAACGGAGAATGTGGGGGATTTCAAATACCACTTGGCCGAAGTGCGAATAGACTTTTCGCAACAGTTGGCTTGGGGGCAGGTTAGGGTCCTCGCCGAAACAGCTCTGCTGAATATTGTCCAGAGCCACCGCCTTTCTTTTGAGGGGGATCAAGTAGGCCAAGAAAGCAAGGATCTTTCCAATGCGCTGTCCCAGATGAAACGGGATAAAGGACATCATTCTTAGAACGGCAGCCGCCAATAGGTAAGTGACGAGATTAGTCATGTTCACCAAAACAAAGGTCCCCCGCCACACCCTCTCCACCCTGGGGGGTTTCGCTTTCGCATCAAGAGGCTCTCGGATTCAGCCTTTATGTATAGCAAATCATTTCCGGTATCAATATCTATTGTGGAATTCCGGCGCAGGCTCCCTCGGCGATTGACGCGAGGGGGTGAAAGATTTTAAACTTTACCAGTTCGGCTTAAGGAGGGTGCTGGCGAGTATGAAAGGAACCAACCGACACTGGCGGATCATTCGCCAACAAGGGGCACCGCTGGAACTCCTTCGGGCAGTTGGGGGTGACATCGATGCCCTCCTGGGGCGCGGGGAAACGCTGAAGGCCAGCGGCCGCTGCACGGTCGTGCGGCTGCGGGGCGTGGAGGGAGAGGACTGGACCGCCAGGCGATTTAACACCAAAGGACCGTGGCACACAGCCGCGCACTGGTTCCTTCGATCCAAGGCGAGGTGGTGCTGGCGAAATGCGACGCTGCTCGCCCAGGCGGGGTTGGCCACACCGGAGCCGGTCGTTTGCGCGGAAGAACGATGCGTGGGGGTGCTGAGGATGCGATCGGTATTCATCACGCGTTATGTGAAAGGGCAATCGCTGTGGGAGTCGGTTGCAACCGGGGAACTGGCAGAGGAACGGCTCATGGAGGTGGCGGCGCAGTTTGGGCGGATATGGAAAACACTCGGCCGGCTGAGCATCGGCCACGGCGACATGAAGGCAACGAATTTCATCGTCGACTCGGACCACAGGATCTGGATGATTGATCTGGACTCGATGCGGGTTCTTGGTAACAGGTTTATGCTGGCACGGCGGCGGCAAGACTTGGAGCGGTTTATGAGAAACTGGAAAGGCCATCCGGCTGTGGCGGCTATATTTTCTGCTCATCTTGTGACGGCCTGACGGGCGGAGTCGATCCAATGGAGGTCGTTTCGGATAACGAGATCTTCTCCGGCTATTCGAATCTCGCCTTGATGAATCGGGCGGGATTCCCCCCGACGATGGAGTTCTGCCCAACGTCCCCGGTCACAACGCTTCCTGCAGCCACGATAGCGCCGTCCCCGATCGTTACGCCGGGCAAGACCACTGCATTGGCACCGATCCAGGCGTTTCTGCCGATCACAACCGGTGATATCTTGTGGGCGGTGTGAGTCCCGATCCCCTCCACTCGGTAATCGTGATCCACAGTGAGGATGGCGACATTCGGGCCAATCATCGTGTTCTCTCCGATGGATATGCCGCCATGGGCAAGGAAAGTGCAGTTCCGATTGATCGCCACATCCTTTCCCAGATGGATATTTTCCGGATGCTGGATGAAGAGAGGCCGCCGAAAGCGGATTTTCCCGGAAAGGTGCATTCTCCTCTTGTAGAGTGCGATCTCCGCCTTGTCGATGTTTCTCAAGAGAAAGAGGAACAAGCGTTCTATCATAACGAAGTCCCGGAGCGTTTAGGTCACATGAATAATCCCGATGCCAATCTGCCGTCCCGTTTCAGGCGGGCCGACGATCTCCTCCGTTGGATAACTCCTCTTGATTTCGTTCCAGAAGCGGTCTACCTGGATATCCGGTGAGTCAGGCCGGGAAAAAATGTCGTGGAAGGCGATGATCCCTCCTGTCCGCACAAAGGGGTCCGTATAGCTGAAAATCAGACTTCACCCCTTCATAGGTGTGGTCTCCGTCGATAAAGGCAAAATCGGCCGGCTCAGGGCCGAAGATCGACTGGACCTGGTGCACGGTCTCCGGCTCGTGGGAATCCGTCCGCAGCAAATGGAGGTGCTGGCCGGGCCGGGCAAAGGACTGGTAAAAGGGTACCCGGCAGGTCGGGTAAGCCCCGCCGAATGCGCCTCCCGGAAGATCGATGCTCACGATCGTTGCGTCGGCAGAGGCAGCCTGAGTCCAAAGATACAGGGTTCCTCCCCTGGCTGTGCCTATTTCGAGGACTCTTTTCGGGGACAGCTCTAAGACGGCACGGAAAAGCGCCTCGATCTCGAAGATGTTCTGTCTCGGTTCTATCTTCTTGAAGAAGCCTCCCCCCCGGTACACGAAAGGGATAGCGAAGCGTGCCGTGGGAGTCAACAGTTTCTTCTCCAGGACGCGAACGCTCCTCACCGCCTGTCTGCGATGGAGCCCCGCTAAAGCCCCATAGAACAATTCTTTCATCACCATTGCCCTTTCCGCATGCTGCATCAAATCGCCATTCGTGCTGAATGGAGAAAGAGGGCGTTTGCCCAGAGGAGTCTCCCTTGCCCGTCATAGCGCGGTTTGTAAAAATCGAAGAGGACAAAACCGGCTTTCCTGAGAAACAGGTCTATTTGACTGTACAGAGCGTCCCCTTCGTAGAGGGTATTGAACAGCAGTTCGGTATAAATCGCTAAGGTGACTGTCGCGAGCATTTTCTCAGCCCCTTGCAAGGCCATGAGTTCGGCGCCCTGAATATCGAACTTCATCAGTTCGATGGACTTGACCCCGGCCCGAGAGGCCCAGTCGTCGACGGTGACCGCCTCAACGTGGACCGTCTCACGGATCGTCGAGTCTTCCGGGTAAAGCCTTTTCAGGCTCTGTGATGGAGTGAAAAACGAGGAGATCCCGGGCGACTGGGCAATGTGGAGCGGCACGGAACCTTCGCGGTCGGAAAGGGCAAGGAATTGCGGTCTGAGGCGAGGATCCGCCTCAGCCTTATGGGTCAAGGTCTCCCGGTAAAAGGGGTTCGGTTCGAAGGCATAGGCTGTCGCCTTGGGGAACAGGCGCAGCAAGCGCAGGGAAATGCGGCCATTGCTCGCGCCGGCGTCAAGGATCCCCGTGACCGAGTGTCGCGAGAGGAGCCGTTTCATGACCTCGTAAGGATCATCCGTCGACACGAGGTTCTGGTCTTTCCGGAGCAGACGCTTTTTCAGAAATGAACCGAGCGCGTTCGACATGGGCAAAAACCTTTCTCCAGATCCGGGGCCCGGAAGGGCAGAGTCCTACGCCACCATCCTCAGCGGCCCAAGGCCTCTTTTATGACCGCGCACAGCTGATCTCCTATCACGGAGACATCGTACTGTGCAGCGTGGCTCTGAGCGGCCGCCCCCATCCGTTGGCGGAGAGACTCGCCTCGGATGAGGTCGCCTAGATGTTTCAGCCAATCTTCGTGCCGCGAAGCCAAAAAACCCGTCTGCCCGTGAAGGATGTAATCCGAATTTGTACCCACAGGCGAGGCCACCACGGGCAGGCCTGCCGCAGCGTACTCAAGGACCTTGAAACTGCATTTGCCACGAGTGTACGGGTTATCGGGAAGAGGGGCAAGGCCTATGTCGCATGCCGCGAGGTATTCTCCGCGCCTGGCTGCGTGCCATGTTAACTTCTCCACCGGCATGGAGTCCAGATCGAAAAACACATCGCCAATTTGGCGAAGGACAAGATTGGGATACTGCTTACCGAGCCCCTCAATCGCCGCTCGGATGTCGCGGAGATAGGTGAGGGTGCTTTTGCTGCCAATCCAGACGAGGCGGACCTTGCGGTCAGCGGGTTTCGGCAGAGCGGACTTGTAATCTTCCACGCGCAGACCGATGGGGACGACACGGACCTGTGCGTTGAAAACGCTGCCGAATTGAGCAAGGTAGGAACTGCCGACGATCACCATATCGGCAACGCGGACACTGCGGCGCCACGGAATGAGGCGCGAGCGGCTTCGGCGATCGGGGTGTTTGTGGTTGAGCCAGACCGCGTCGTCGTAAGTGAAGATGAGGGTCCGGGCCCACTTTCGAAGCAATCGCGCGTCAAGCATGTGGAGGCCTTTCTTGTGGAGCAATACGCCGTCAACATCGCGTGCCTTGGCGTAGACTTTCCATCGGCCAGGCAAGCCCCGCGGGACAGCCTCCACCGCCGTTTCGATACCCTTTTCCGCCATGGCTTCGAGGTACACCTCTATCCGCTGACGAAAACTCGAGCGGCCTGGATTGTTGGTCAGGATGAGGAGCTTCATGGTGATGGGTTTATATCTTGCCATTCTGCACGAGGCGAGCGAAGTGCTCGAAGGAGCGGTCATAGGTGGCTTCCCCTTTTGCGTCGAAGCAGCATCCCGGAAGTTCTCTCATCCTGAGATGATAGGTGATGCACTCGCAGCATACCCCTTTCCGGGAGCAGGGGTCGTAGGTGCATTTGCAGCGGGTCAAGTTCTTTTCTTTGTTACATTCCACAGACGGTCTCCTCCTTCCTGCAGGGGTTAAGATCACTCAGCAGAGCTTTTTCCTTGTCCTGCATCCAGAGTGTTCAGGAATTCCCTGAACCACGGCGGGTTGTAAACGAGTATATAGGCCATGAACACAGCGGTCAATGGAACGAAAAACACCGCAAGGTCCACAGCGACCACACCCAGAGCCAACAGCACCCTGTTGATCATGCTCATGATTCCCCCCTCAAATTTGAGCTTTCCCGAGAAATCCGGGAGTCATCCTATCAAAGAAATGTCCCGGGAAAAGCAAAAAGCTGCAAGACCTTAACGAATCAGCATAAAAAATTCGTTTTTTATCCAATAAGTTGATAATCATGACAAGGAAGCAGCTATAATTATGCTTAATTATCTAAAAAACGCTAATTTTCTCTTGACAAGAGGGATGTTTAGCGTTCAAATATTGAACAATTATAGCGTTCAATTTTTGAACTCACCCTTCGAGGCGTTGCAAAGCTCCCGTGGACAAAGAAGATTTACAGACTCTGCGTTTGATGGATGAAATCGACCACAACGGCATCCACAGCCAGCGGGAACTCTCGCAGCGTCTGAATATCTCTCTGGGCCTGGTCAACACCTTTCTGAAAAGGCTGGTGAACAAGGGATACTTCAAGGCGACGACCATGCCCCGCAACCGGGTGAAGTATTTTCTCACACCCGAGGGTCTGTCCCGAAAAGCTAAGCTTACCGCAGAATACCTCCGCTACTCCGTTCATTTTTACAGAGACATCAAAGATCTTCTCCTAGATAAATACGCTGAGATGGAAAAAAATCAGGTGAAGTCCATCCTGTTTTTTGGGGCGGGTGAAGTCGCCGATCTCGCTTACCTGTACCTGCAGTTGACGCCCATTCGTCTGGCAGGGATTGTTGATGAAAGCAAGAAAGGAAAGAACTTCTTCGGTCACGAGATCGCCGGTCTTGAAGGCACTCGGCAGGCGGACTGGGACATGGTCCTCGTGACGAGGCCGGACCATATCGAGAAAGCGATCGACACGCTGACCGAGTCCACGCCTCCGGGTAGCATCTGCCCGACATCCTCGCCGACTTCCGCGTCGATCAGGCGGTTGAGCTTCTCATTCATGGCGAGGATCAGGCTGGCGTGCTTCTTGCGGGTCGATGGCGAGGTTGTCGAGTTCATGCGGATCGTTCTGGTGGTCGAACAGTTCGAGGTCGTTGAGCTTCAGCAACTCCTCGATGCTGTCGGCCGGTTGTGCTGCTTCGGGGAAAAGTAGCGCGTGAACTGGTAGCGGCCGTCGAACACGCTGCGGATGGCGCCGCGTTTCATCAGGTCCGGGCGCAGTGCGCCCTGCTTGAGTTTCTCCGGGCCACCCGGTTGGCGCAGCAGATCGCGGGCCTTCTCCAGGAATTCCCCGTCCAGCGTGGCGAACATATTGAAGCAGTAGAGCTGGCCGTCGCGTAGCGCTGCATGGCCGGCTTTTTCGGGGGCTGCCAGCACCGGCGAAAAATCCTTGCCCGGCAGGGTTTGCGGGATGCCGCCTTTGTCTCGGGGCTGGCGTTGGTCAGGCCGATCATGGTCGGCACGATATCCAGGTGCGTCGTGACGGCCAGGCAGCGCTTGCCGCCCGCGTAAGCCGGGTGCGCGACGATCAGCGGCACGTGGTTCTGCTCGCGATAGGAGGTGGCGCCCTTGCCGGAAAGACGATGGGCGCCGTCGAGTTCGCCGTGGTCGGAGGTGAGCACGACGATGGTGTTGGCGGCGAGCCCCCCCGCGTCCAGTTCGTCGAGCAGCGTCCGACGTGGCGATCGACGTCACGCAGGCAGTTCAGGTAATAGTTGTGGCGCTTGTGCCAGCGCCACTCCTCGTCGTCCGGAATACGGCCCGGTCATCACATCGTTGCCCCGGTTGTAGTCGGTGTGGGCCGGTGGCCGGCCGGGCGCATCGATACGCTGGCGAAAGCTGGCCGGCAACTTGGTCGCCATTTTTTGGCGTAGAGCGCGTGCGCCGGGTCGTGATTAAGGTGGGCCAGGTTGCCCACTTCCTGGACCGGCTTCCGGGCTGGTCCGTGTTGTAGAACATGATGTCGTGCGGGTTAACCAGGTTCACCGCAAGGAACCATGGCTTGCCCTGTTTCGCCAGGTCGCCGGTCTTGCTCCGCAGCCAGCTCACGGCGGTCTCGGTAATGATGCCATCATGGCGATAACCGCCTTCGGTGTGAGCGATGATGTCGCCGACGCCGATGTAGTCGGCGAAGCCGTAAGCTTCCATTTCCTTGGTAAAGAACTTTTCCGGTGCGTCGAGCTTGTTTACCGTCTCGAATTCCTTGGTCAGGTGCCACTTGCCCTTGTACGCCGTGTAGTAGCCGGCTTCGCGCAGCAGGTGCCCCATCGTCTTGATGTCGGCGGGCAGGTTGTTGCTCCAGGAAAGTTGGCGTTGTCGAACATTCGCGTCTGCTGGATGTGCCGGCCCGTGTACAGCACCGAGCGGGAGGAGGTGCACACGCAGGAATTGATGCGATGGTTTTCGAAGACGACGCCGCGCTTGGCCAGGCGTTCATGCCCTGGCAGGCGGTAATCCCCGGGCAACTCGCCGGGCCGGAAGAAACGCTCCTGGTCGGTGACAATGAACAGGATGTTGTAGGGCCCGGCCGCGGCCTTGCGCGGTTCCGGGCCTGCGGACGGCGCCGCCGCGCGGGGCGGATTGCCCGGCAAGTGGCCGCCAAGGGCCGTCGCGAGGACGCCCGCCCCGGCGGTCTTCAGGAACTCGCGACGCGTTTCGTTTGGGGCAGATTCATCGTGGTTTTTCATGGTTTCTGACTCCGACGGAGCAATGCACACTCACCTCACTCGGGTCTTACACCGCCCCGCGGATGATGGCTTCCTTCAATGAGCTTGGCGCTGGGTGAGCTTCCAGCACGACGTCGGAACCGTCTATCGGAATTCCGCAGGACGCAACCATCGTGGAACCTGCCGCCAGCATAGGCCAGCCTGCCGTCACGGTTGTCGAGGATGGGCGGCCCGACGGCGGCCGCCGCGGGTGTCGAGCTGATGGACCAGGATGTGGTGCAGCTTCAGTCGAGGCCGCTCCGGGCACGACGCGTGATCGTCCGTCTCGAGTCCGCCGCGATCCTGTTCCATTCGACCAGATCTTCGCGTCAGACGCGCACGAGCACTCGCGAGGGCCTGCTGGGCTACGTCACGTTCGGTCCGCAGGCGATAGGAACCGTGGACGGGCTGCCGGTCCGGTCTGGCCTGATGCTGGCCGTGGCGCCGGAATCGGGGGGTCAGATTCGTTGCGGACGCCGGTTGGGAGAGCATCACGTTTCTGCTCCCGGCGCAGGACGTTCGCGCGCACCTCG
>CAVPDE010000012.1:0-31414 GCA_963702565.1 uncultured delta proteobacterium
AAAGGGAAGGATGCCATCAAGACGGCGTGAAGCGGTGGAACCCGATGGAGTATTGGAGTGTCGGAGTACGAGAGTATTGGTTTCATACCTAGAACCGATCACTCCAAGGTTCCGGTGTTACCGGCCGAGTCTTTCCTCAGCGAGGCGACGTGCAGCCACATCCGTTGTGATCCCCTCGGAATCGGACATCTCAAAGATCCGGCGCAGGGCTCTTTGGATACTTCCGGTGACTTCCTTCTCCGCTCGTTCCCTGGACCAGCCCAAAGCTTCGATGCCGGGTATGCCGATGGCTCCGCCTGCGTTGATCACGTAGTCAGGAGCGTAGAGGATTCCCCTTTTGCTCAGGAGTTCCGCATCCTCCGGGCGGGCAAACTGGTTGTTGGCTCCGCCGGCAACGGCTTTGCATTTCAGCCGGGGGATGGTCGCGGCATTGAGAATTCCACCCAGGGCACAGGGCGAAAAAATGTCACATTCGGTTCCATAGACCGATTCACTCGGAACACAGCGGAAGCCCTTTTCATCCCTGAAACGGCAGATGACGGATTCAAGAAGGTCGGTAAACCACACGTCCGCTCCTGCATGCTGGAGCAAATCCATAAGGGTCCTGCCCACACTGCCTGCTCCCTGAACGAGGATGCGCCGGTTCTCGAGGGAAGGATTTCCAAAAAGGCGCTCGCAAACAACCTGAATTCCGGCAAAGACACCCAGGGCCGTGATGGGGCCCGAGTCTCCGGCTCCCCCGGCATCAGGGGTTCTGCCAAAGACATAGGGCGAGCCGGTTTCAGCAATGATGTTCATGTCGTCAGAGGAGGTGCCCACATCAGGGCCGGTGGAGTAAACCCCGCCGAGTTGTTTCACCAGGCTGCCATAGCGCCGCAGGAGACCGCGCCGCAGATCAGGATCAAATGGAGCCGGGAGGTTGATGACCGCCTTCCCCCCTCCCCGCGCAATGCCCGGGACAGCGAATTTGTAGGTCATCGCCTCTGAAAGGCGCAACACATCCTGAAGAGCGGCCTGAAAGTCAGGATAGGATTTCATCCGCGTGCCGCCTGCAGCCGGACCCAGGCGGGTCGAATGGATGGCGATGAGAATCCACGCGCCTGTGGCCTGGTCGTGACGGATGATGACCTCTTCCCCGCCCCAGCTTTTGATAAGCGAGTCCATGAAATCCCCCTGGTTAAGGTTTGCTTTGGAAATATTGTACAAAGGAAAAGGTTTTTTTGCTAGAAAAGGTTGATGTCTCAAGCCACCAGAATCTCTTTGGACAGTGGAGGACGCTATGTCCCAAGCAGAAGACAAGAAGGATCAAGAAATACAGCTGGAACTGGGCGGGTACAAGGAAGAAATACTTCCTGTGAACAAGTCAAGGCTGACCTGGCAGAGGGATCTTTACTTCCTGGGAACGACCCAGCGCGGCTATGAAGTGGAGTTCGACGTGAAGTATGAAGAGGGGTGTTCCCCCACGGAAACGTTCCTGCTGAGCGTCGCCGGATGCATCTCCATTGATGTGGTCCACATTCTCAAGAAAATGAGATGCGAGATCGCGAGCTATGAGATGACGGCCGAGGGCAGACGTCGCCTCAGTCCGCCCCAGTACTACGAGTCCATCGATCTGATGATCCATATTTCCGGCAAGGGCATTACGCCGGCAAAGATCGATCGGGCCATTGATCTTTCCTTGAACAAGTACTGCTCGGTGTACCACTCGCTGCGAAAGGATCTTGAGGTGAATGTGAAATATGAAATAAAGTCTGAAAACTGAGATTCGACCTTGCAATTCTCATGTGACCCTTTCGATCCGAGGGGATAGGGATCCTGGTATCGGGGGTATGACCCAAATGGAAATCATAACCTAAATTGCCCCCGTCCGCGCGATTGAGTCCATTTGGTATGTGTTACACACTGTTTTCCTCTCAAAGCGGTAGACTTGGCGTCGTAATCGCTCGTTTTCCGGGTTGGCCCATTTTCAAACCAATCAAGAATGGCAAGGTAATTTTATGATGACCTCTGTCCCTTGCCCCGCATGGCTAAGGATTGCGATTTCTCCTGAGTGTCCTTCGACGATCTTTTTCACGATGGGCATTCCGAGCCCGGTTCCTTCCTTTTTCTTCGTGTAAAACGGGACAAAAACGTTTTCCAGAACTTCCTTATCCATCCCCACCCCCTCATCTATGACCCTTATGACAAAATCCTTCTTCACCTTTTCTGCGCTGATGAGGACGTTCTGCCCCGCACGGGACGCCTCAATGGAATTGCTAACCAGATTCATTAGGGCCCTTTCCATATTGTGGCCATCGATTGCAATCTTAAGTGGGTCTGCAGAAACCTTAAGAGAAAGGGTTACACCGCTTCCTTCGGCTTTTATCTTGCAGGAATTAAACACTTTGTTGATAATGCCTGTTAGATCCTCCTCTTTTATGTCCAGTTGAATGGGTCTTGCAAAATCCAACGTGCTCTCAACGATCTTCTGCATATTTTGAGCGGAATCCCAGATGGCATGTACGGCTCTCTCAATGTTTCCTTTGCCTTCCTGGATGCGTTTGGAGAAAGCCAAAATGGTGATCAGGGGGTTCTTGAGATCGTGAACGATCGTCGTTGCCATCTGTCCAATGCCGGCAAGGTAACGATCTTTTTCCGACTGTCTTCGCTGTTGTCTTTCGCGGTCAATAAGGAAACCTGCAAGAAATGCAAATATCCCTGAAAAGAGCAAATGCAGGAAGCGATCCAGGAAAGCGAGCGAAGAGGTTGTCCAAATCCCGAAGAAGAAAGGCGCGTATGCCAGCGAGACAATCCCGTAGCTCCAAAGCGCACCTTTGAGACCGAAGCGGAGGATCCCCAGAAAAAGAGGGATGTAGTAGATCTCCTCCAGAACAATGGGAGGCGACTCTGCGTCGGAGAGCCAGAAATGCATAGAGGTGATCACGAACGGCAAGAGAACGATTAGGGGGACGTAGATTTTGTTGAGTGTCGCCATGCTTCCTCCATGGTTTAGGCCCTTGCCTCAACAGAAGAAAACCTTTCCGAGCAGTGATAACAATAGTACGGATGGGTTTGAAAAGGAAGTTGAAACGAACAGCCTGCGCAACGGCGGAGGCCCCTGCCGCCGTGAAGCCTTTCATCTCTTGTATCCCGTGCGAGCCTCCTCCCCCATTCGGGCTAGACGGTTCACATTGACAGGTTTTTCAGAAGATGAGAAAAGGACAGAAAAAGGAGGGAGGTCATGATGAGAAGAATTCTATTGGCTACCGATGGGTCTAGAAATGCACTGGGAGCAGTCCACTATGTCGCCAACCTCTATAAAGGGGCATCAGACGTGGAGGTAACGGTGTTGAACATATCTCCTGCCATTCCTCCCCTCTATCGTGAAGCGGGGCATGGCGCCGCCGTGCACAGGCAATTTATGGAATGGAAAAAGAAAAGGGAGGAGGAGGCCAAGGCCTATTTCCATGACGCCTCAAAAGTTTTTCTGGAGGCAGGCTTTAAGAAAACCCAAGTTAAAACAAGGTACCTCCACCAGGCGGTGGGCGTGGCGCGCGATATTATTCGAGAAGTGGACGCGGGGCCTTTCGACGCTTGTGTTGTCGGCAAGAAAGGCATGGGATGGTTTGACAGCATTTTTCTTGGGAGCATCACCAGCAAGCTGCTTGAGGTCTCTGAGAACCATCCCCTGTGGCTTGTGGATGGGAAAGGGTCAAAGAGCCGCAGAGTCCTCATCGCCATGGACGAAACCCCCCACGCCGTAGAGCTCGCCCGCCGGGCAGGAAGAATGCTCCATGGCCTGAGTGCTGTCCACATTCTCTTCTACCACTATTGCTCTCCCTTTACGGAAACTCTTCCCGCTGAGGAGAGAAAGCGAATGAGAGATAGCGAGGAGGAGGTTGTTGAGCGAGAGAGAGCGAGAATGGCTCAAATTGTGAAGGAAGCCAGAGAGTCCATCCTGGATGAAGGACTGAAGCCGAGAAGCCTGAATTACCAATTCCAGTATGAGCCGTCTGCCCGTTCGAAGAAGATTTCACGGGCCATCCTCTCAAAGCTCAAGGAGGGGGATTATGGGACGCTGATACTGGGTCGTAAAGGGACGACGCGTGCCAGAGAATTCCGCATGGGTTCCGTGGCCCTGCGGATCATCACCGAGTCTCAGCACTGCACAGTGTGGGTTATTTGAGAACTCGGTAGGAGTGTTCTCGTCGTCGCAGGGAAAAGTCTAGGTGTGAGGGACTAGCCACAGCACGTCGTAAGGCTGGAGGGGGATCGAGAGTCGCTCCTTTTTAGCACTGAATTCCTTTTCACTCAAGAGATCCTGCCAGTGCCCCTTGTATCCATTCATCTCTTCGAGCGGTATCTCAACTCTGCGCTTAAATTTGGTCACATTGGTGAGGGTGACGGCCACCTGGTCCCCTTCAGGGGAGGTTCTCATCACTGCAAACACGGCAGGGGACAAGTAGAGAATTTTCTGGGGACCGTTGGGGTGAAAGGCCCGGTGCTTGGTCCGCGCCTGAATCATTTTCCCGAGGTCTTGGCTGATCCTGTATTTCTTGCTCTTGGGGTGAGTTGTCTAGACCCTTTATTCGCCTGATTTGACGAGCGATTAAAATCGAGACTGTCGAAAAATCCTCCGGACAGGTTTTTATGTAAGATGTGAGGAAAAGAGGCTTCGTAATTCAGTCTACAATCGAGGATCTCTTACTTGGGTATGGTAAACTGACCCTTGAAGGCGGCATCAAAAATCCCAAAGGGGCTTTTTCGACAGTCTCATCTCGAGCCGATACCGGAAAAAACCAGTCCCAGCTTTTGCTTACGATACGCATGGTGGCACGGGATGGGCGTGAAGCTTACAACCAGCATTCTTCACTTTAGAAACAGCGCAATTGCGCGCTCCGCGCTCATATCCAAAAGGGTTGCGTGACCGTTCCACTACCCTAAGCAATCTTATTCCCTCCCCCGCTGTCGCTTTCGCTTGCAGATACGACAATGGCTTGGTTGAACGTCAAACATACATGAACAGGTCCCTATCCTTCTGCTCCTGTGTGCCGTCCGTCTTATCTCTCAGGTCTCGGCTCAACCAGGCGAAGTAGCGCATGAGAGAATCGGGTCGAAAAGATCCACCCTTCCCTGTAGCCATGGCTTTTGTTGAACCGGGAAAGTTCGTGCCTCCGTTTCCTCAGTTCTGCTTCCGCTCGGGTATGCTTGACTTCAAGCGCCTTTAATTCAGCTATGCGGTTTTGCAGAACCCTTAAATCCTCAAAGAGCTGTGCCTTCGGTCTGTGTTTATTGTTCATGGTTTTGTCCGACACTCGCCTCATTCTTGCAGCGATATTTTGGCGTCGGTGCGCGAAAAAGAATGTTTTGAGCTAATAGGCTGTTCTAACTGAACTGGGGGAAACTCGAAGTCCGGACGGGAGACGCGGATCTGTTTAATCATGAAAGGCGAGAGCGTTCGTCCATTAGGGCCTATCAACAGTTTTCCGTGGCCCCCATACAGATTATCTTTATTGCTTCGCATTCCCGCTGGATCCTGATCAGCAGGCTAACCTCATCGCCCTTCTATTCCGAAGAGCTGTCTTGAGGATTCTGTTGCAACGTGAAAATGATGAACCGCTCGCCTGTTTTCGTGCTTATGTCTGTGAACATGCTGACTGGAGCAACTCCCGTTATTCCCTTGATGATCCTCCCGATCATCTCTTGCGCGTTTTCGAGAAGCTTGGTCCTCACCTGCTTTATAAGTTGGATTCCCTCAACATCCTTTGACAGATTAATCTCGGCCGGCGTCAAAACACCTTTCAGGCGAATCACCGCGATGTCTTTGACAATATGGGTCTTGGCTTCCAGTGGACCCCGTCCCATGTGTTCCTTCTCGAACGTAATGATGGCATTACTGATTTCGGCCTCCATCTGCCCCTTGGTCATCGTGGGGCGGCTCTCTCTTTTCATTTTCTCCATGGTGACCTTCTTGCGCACTTCCATCAGTTCATTCCTCTGTACCGCACGTCTAGAAAAACCAGCGTGATTGTGTTCCGATCAGACGAAGCATGTCCCGGTGCAGGAAATCCTGCTCTCCCTAAGGGAAGCAGAGAGCTCCTTATTGCACAAGACATTACTAGATCTTTGGCCCCAGTGCAACCTCATTCCTTCAGCCATCTTTCCGTTTTCTCCGAAATAGGTTAAGATATCTGATATAGAAGATCTAATGGCGTTAGATACTGCGAGCCTTAAGGACTGGTCAAACGTTCGACTCCTTATCCTTAGCTTGGGGATAGGCGAACTCAATGTAACCTCCGAGATTTGAAACGCACGCAAGTGCATGTCTCCTTGGCTGAGATGATTGTTGGGAGAATAAAGCAAGTGGGTAGGCAAGACCAGGGATACATGAAGAACCGAGCGGCTTGGGCGCTGGGGAACAGTCTTCGGGCCAAATGGATGTGTCTCTTTTTCATATTTTTTTTCACCCCCTATGCCGTGCTGACCTTCTTATCTGTGTCTTCGACTAGGAAGATGATGATGCAGGGCGTCATGAATCACTTGCAGAACCTCGTGGAAGTGAAGGAGACCGCGATCGAACAATGGCTCAAGGACAGGATTGGGGATGGAAAGACGATTGCCGACAGCCAGGAGGTCAGGTCGTTGGATCACCAGCGGCTGGGGCATCTGTTATCCCTTGTGAATCAGATAGACCGGACCTATTTGGGGATCTGGATCCTGGACTCAAAAGGCCAAATAACGTGGGGAGATCCACTCACCTTTTCTTACCAAGCCGGAGATTGGCTTCAAAAGGCTATCAAAGAGGGAACCTTTATCTCCGAGCCTCTCGTTCAACCTCAGACCATGTATCCCACTCTTGCCCTTTATTTCAGGATTAAGGACGGCAACGAGAACCCTGTCGGAGTCCTCAAGAAACTGGTTGATTTGGCCTATATCTCTGACTTGATAGCCGAGTCGAAATTGGGGGAGACAGGGCAATTCTATATGGTCACCGCGCAAGGGGAAATCGTCCTTCATAATCGATTAGCGGAACTCTTGAAGAAAGGGGCCCCCAGGAGAGTGCCCGTCTTTGAAAAGGTGCCGCCCCAGCCGACCTTTACCGCTGTGTATAAGAATCCAGCAGGAAAGGAAGTCTTAGGATCGTGGAAACAGATTCCCTCCATCGGCTGCTATCTCGTCGCCGAGCAGGATGTGGAGGAAGCCTTCGCCCAGGTCGACGGCATGCTGAAAATGGCGGTCTTTCTCTTCTTCCTCTCCTGTCTTTTAATCTTGATCATATCCTTCTGGGTCATCGGCAGAGTGACCGGCCCTATTCAAGGTCTCAACGAGACCATCACCACCTTTGCGAACGGCCATTTCGACCAGGCCGTGTCCACCCGCAGGAGAGATGAGATCGGAAGGCTGATCACCGGGTTCAACCTCATGGCTGAGAAATTGACCAAAGCCTATGCCCAGTTGGAGGGCAAGGTCGAAGCCTCCAACAAGGAATTGGAGACGGCCTACCGGATGCTGAAAAGGAGGCAGGAACAGCTCGTTCGATCCGAAAAAATGGCCGCCATGGGAGAGCTCTCGGCAGGCATAGCCCATGAGATTCGGACCCCTATGACCTCCATCAAGCTCTTTATCCAATCCAAGGAAAAGGAGCTGGATTTAGACGAGAATCAGAAGGAAGATTTCAGGATCATCATGAAGGAAATCGATCGCATCAACGATAACATCAACCGTTTTCTGAATTTTGCCAGACCGGAGGAGCCTGTTCTTCAGCCGGTGAAGATCAGTGCGCTGGCTGTAGAGTCGATCAGATTACTGGCTGGCAAGTTAAGAAACAGCGGAATCAATCTGGACCTCTCCCTTGCCGATGAGGATACGCTTGTCCCTGCGGATCCCAAACAGATGACTCAGGTATTCCTCAATCTCCTCGTCAATGCCATTGAGGCAATGCCTCACGGAGGAACGCTGACGATCCATTCTGCAGTTGTCGAGCCTTCAGATACCCTGCAACAGTTCCTTCGTCTGGTTATAAAAGACACGGGGCAGGGGATCCCGGAAAGGCATAAGCCTTATCTCTTTGACCCCTTCTTCACGACCAAGGCGGGAGGAACGGGGTTGGGTCTTTCTATTGCTTATTCCATTATTCAGAAACATAATGGTCGCCTTGAAGTCGAGAGCGAGCCGGGGAAGGGATCTTGCTTCATCGTCTCTTTACCCGTTCAGGTAGAGGGGTCATGGAAACAGTTCTCGTAGTAGACGACGACATGGCTTTGTGTCACTTCCTGACCAAGGCGCTTTGCCAGAAGGGATATCAAGCCATCCCTTGCCACAACGGAAAGGATGCGCTCCAAGCCCTTCGCCAACAGGCGATCGATCTGATCCTTTTGGATAATAGACTGCAGGACGAGGAAGGGCTGGAGATCATCAAAGATATTAGAAAGGATTTCCCAAAGGTTCCGGTCATCCTAATGACGGCTTTTGGTACGACAGGGACCGCCATTGAAGCCATGCGACGTGGGGCCTTCGACTATATTCTCAAACCCTTTGAACTGGACGAAATCCTCGAAGCCGTTGCGAAAGGCCTTGATGCCCACCTGTTGATGAGCCGGGCTGTGGCCATTCCCACGCTTTCAGAATACCGAGAGAACTCGGATCACATCATCGGCAAGAGCAGAGTCATGCAGGAGGTCTACAAACTGATAGGGCAGATTGCAGGGAGCGACGTGACGGTGCTCATTCGCGGGGAAAGCGGAACCGGCAAAGAACTGGTGGCCAGAGCCATTTATCAGCATAGTCGAAGGAATGAAAGCGCTTTCTTGGCGATCAATTGCGCGGCCATCCCAGAAACCCTTTTGGAAAGCGAACTCTTCGGGCATGAAAAAGGGGCTTTTACAGGGGCGGCCAAGCGGCGAATCGGAAAATTCGAACAATGCGACGGGGGGACCATCCTGCTCGACGAAATCGGGGACATGTCGCTTTCGACCCAGGCAAAGGTGCTTCGGGTCCTGCAGGAAGGGGAACTTGAACGTATAGGGGGAAACGAGACGATCAAAGTCAATGTGAGAATATTAGCCTCCACAAACCGCAAGTTAGAAGATCTGATCAAACAGGGTAAATTCCGGGAAGATCTTTACTACCGACTGAAAATCGTTTCGATCACCCTGCCCCCTCTGAGGGAAAGGAAAGAGGACATAAAGGAGTTGACCGAATACTTCTTTCGTCGTTACGCAGAGCAACTGGGCACCAGGGTTTCCCACATCGAACCTTCCGTATTTGGAAAGATGACCTCCTACCATTGGCCGGGGAATGTGCGGGAAATGGCGAACACGATCAGCCGCAGCCTGATTCTGTGCAAAGGAGAGGTTCTGACCGCCGAAGGTATTGTCTTCGATGTGGAAGGGGAACTGGCCCCTTTTGGTGACGAGGAAGAGCTGGAGCGGACGCTGGCGAAAACTCTCGACCCCCTGTTCACCGATATTCTCCGATTATGGGGCACCGGGCTTCATTCAAATCTACTGGAAAAAATAGAAAAATTCCTTGTCAAGAAAGCGCTGGCGGAGACCAACGGCAATCAGGTCCAGGCGGCCAAAATGCTGGGGGTCAGTCGCAATACCTTGCGAAGCCGAATAGACAAATACCGTCTATCCGCCTAAAGGTTTCACTCGGAGAGCGGGGGCTATTTGTTTCAACCAACTCGGCCTGCCTGCTTCCCACCTTAACTGCTGCTAAATCACCAACGCTGTTCATTCCTTGAGCATGACGTAACAATATGATATCCGGACAAGGGATCTAATCCTTCCTCTCTAGCTGTTCGCTGGTTGACCATGAAACCAGGCACTATTCTCACGTCAACATGAAGAACAAAGAAATACCTCTTGAATATCAATGGATTGGTTTGAGAGACCAGAGCGCTGCCGGCTGGCACGGAATTCGCACTTCTATCAGAGTGTGTTTGATAACAAACGCCTGATTCAATAGACGAGGGAGTACTCTGGGGCAAGAGAAAAAGCTGGATTGAACCTATGTCCATTTTTCAGCAACATAGGAGTGACCGTTATGGGCTACAAGAATGTGCTTGAGGTGAAGCAAACCGCGAAAAACCTGGTTCCTTCTCCACACCGCTCCTTTCCGTTTAGAGACGAGTCTCGAAAGGCTCGGTTCCGATGGTGTTTCAACCAGCTCAAAGAAGGCTTGTCCCTTCTGCTTGCATTGGCCATTGTCTCTTATGCAATCGCTCAACCCTATGTGAAGGAATCGGTCCTTTTCTCTCTCCGATCTGTCGGTTTGATACAGCAATAAAAAAAGCCGTCTGACCAAGCGCTTCAACCAGATCTTAAGATAGGGCAATGAAGATTTCCATGGCCTTTCAATCATTCTGCCCGGATGTCGATCTTGACGTTGTTAGACGATTTATTAACGGAAGAGTATTCTCTTCTAGCAAATTTCTTCGGTCTTATTCATGTTGGCAATTTGCATCCGCTTTTCTCTTGACACCCGGCAGTTTGTCTTCACAATAGAAGCAGTCTTCATTCTTCATGGGATCATCCTTTGGCACGTTAGATTGCTATGAACGGAAGAACAAACAATCGGACGAAAGGCTTCTGGAGTTCAATTGGGAACTTCCTGGTCAGGGATCGCGTCGTGGTGGTCTTGGTAGCGGCTGTTGCGATCGTCATTGTCGTCTTGAGGCTGATGTATTAGATCTCCAGCGACAGCCATACTCAGGACCTGCCGCCCTCAAACTGGGCCATTGAGCCAGACTGCGTATCCAACCGCCGCTGCTCCAAGGGAAACAACAAGCAGCAGAATCCAGAATCCGAGCATAGAATTGACAAAGCACTTCATGGAGGTTTCCTCCTTCAGATCCCTTCACCGTTCAGATGACCAGGGGGCCGACCCAGTCCGGGACCCACTTACCGCCGCGACGCCTGACCGCAAACCAGACCAGGGAACTGATAAACAGGCAGAGGAAGATCATCTCTCCCAGGGTCAGCACAACCGCGGCCAGGGAGAGCCAATGCACGCTCTGTCCGGTCAGCACATAGATCAGCCGAAGCGCCGCCCCCAGGGTCGCCAGGATCAGGGAGTAGCTCAGGATGTACCGGATGGCAGGCCCCCGGACGTAAGCCGTGGCAATGCTGCCCACCTGGGCACCGATCATGGCTCCTGCGACCATGAAGATCACGGCCATCATGTCCACATTGCCTTCGATGGAATGGCGAAGCGCACCATAAGCACCGGAAACCACGATCTCCACGAGATCGGTGCCGACCGCGACGTGGGTTGAAGCGCCAATTACGTAGACCAGCGCAGGCACCCGAATGAAGCCTCCTCCGACACCCAGGAAGCCGGCCAGAAGGCCTGTCACCATGCCCACGAGGACGATGACCCACATGGAGACAATCACGCGCGCCGTGCGGCAGCGGACTATGGGGGCCAGGGGGATAGCCTGAAAAAGCCTCGGGAGATTGCTCGTCTGAAGCTCACGGCCCACTTGCTTCCCTTCCTTTTCCATTTTCTCCATCTTCTTATGAGCCCTGTGAGTCTCAATCTGAGTGTAGAGGAAAAGGGTGAACATTACCGCCACAGAGGTGACCAGAAGCACTATGCCCGTGATTCCGAGGTTCTTGAAATAGACAAGAAGCCGGACTCCCAGTTCCACGCCCAGCATCGTCCCGGCGATCATGGAAAGAGCGAGGGTCCAATCAATGTTGCCGAGTTGCCGGTGGCGCACCGTAGAGACGAGGCCTTTTCCGGCGATGTGGGTCATATCAATGCCGGAAGCCATGTAGCCGGGGAAGCCGAAAACGATCAGGGCCGGGGTCACCATGTACCCGCCACCGACGCCGATGAATCCGCCCACAATGCCGACGGTGAGACCAACCAGAACCAGTAAGAAAATAGGAGCCTGAACTCCTGCAATAGCGAAATCGAACATAGTTCACTCCTCCTTTCAACGACCGTGATCAATCTTTTCGATTTTCATGCCCATGAGATCGGTGAGCCCTTCGGCGAAAAGGCCGAGGGAAAGGCCGAGGCAGAGCACCATGGCCACATTCCAAGCGCCAGACCAAGGGTTGGTCGTGATGCCCTTGTGCTTGAAGGTGTCCTTGTACTTGAACCCCTTGGCCTCCTTGATCTGCCAGGGCACAGTCACCTTGATCGTTTGCCCTTCGAGGGCAACCCGGCTCCCCGACTTGATCTCGGCAAGGGAAATGACGCCGTTGGCGTTTTTCGGGAGCCGGTCGCCATTGGCCACTGGAATAGCCACCAGTCCCTTGATCTCGTCCTGCGTTGCGATGGTGAGCATGACGGGGTTGTCCTTGGTGGCGCTCATGGATAGGTTGGCATCGACAGCGTAGCCGTCGAGCGAGGCAGTGTAGTAGTACCAGTCAATCATCTGGCCGGACGTATAGCTGCGAATAATGTACCAGAACAGGCCTACGCTCACGATAAGCCAGAAAGAAAATTTGAATGCCGTTTTTCGCCGGTCAATCTCCGCCATGATCGTTCCTCCTATTATGGCCTCAGTCGATGCAAACGAGGCCCTTGAAACGAAAGGGCATCGAGCCCTTTTGTGCCCTTCATTTTCAAATGAGAAAAACGCTTTCCTCTATGTTCCCCTGATCAGGAATCGCAAACACAAGAGTCCTCTCCGTCGCTTCTGCCTTGCCAAAGATCAAGCTTTGGAAATGATCGCTACTTCTCCTTCAGACCCATCCACACGAACGAGATCCCCGTCATTTATGAGTTCAGTCGCCTTGCATGTTCCCACGACGGTCGGGATGCCGTATTCCCTTGCGACTGTAGCTGGGTCGCTCAAGATGCCCCCGATGTCGGAAACTAATCCCGCGAATTTTGGGAAGAGGGGTATCAGCTCTCGTGATAGGAAGGGGCAGATCAGAATGGCATCTCCATCCGTGAAGTCGATGCCCTCAGGGGTCTTGATTACGGTGGCGCGACCTTCTGCGACGCCGAATGAAGCGGCCCGCCCTTTGATGAGCCTTCCATCGCGATTTGTCTCCTCTTCCAAGAAACGGCAGATGCCGGTATGGTTTTCAAGGGTTACTTGCTTCAATTCCTCGCGAACGCATCCTGAGACATGAAGGGTATCAATAAAGGGGGCAATGCTTTCTTTGGCGATTCTTGAATGGGCTCGGGTCGCGTCTTTGCGCCTCATAAGGCCTCCTTCGATCGGGGAAATTGCTCTTGAAGATGATCTTTCCATCAATTTTGTCCTCCTGCTTAAAGTGATTAAAAATTGGCCTTGAGAGGCTGTCCCAGAAGGTTTAAAGCCTCCTCTCCCACCTCCCTGATGGTTTGGAACACTCTATAGGCACCGGAGAAATCTCCTTTCTTGGTCAACGGATTAGGCACGACAATGCATCGGATGCCGGCGGTTCTTGCGGCAGCCAAGCCTCGCTCAGAATCCTCGACGACGAGACAGTGTTCTCGCTCGATCCCATAGGTCTTGATGGCCGTGAGGTAGGGATCAGGGTCGGGTTTCGATCTTCTGTAGTCCTCCCGGGTGAGCACGAGATCGAAGTAATGCAGGAGCTCTGAGTGCTGGTGGATGATCTCAAAGTGTTCTCTGCGAGAACCCGTCACTACCCCCATGATCACCTTGCCGAGGAGCAGAGAAAGAGTCTCCTTGACGCCATCCAGGATGGGCACGCCTTCCTTCAAAAGGCCGGCATATCGTCGGTTTCTTTTTTCACGAAGTTTGACGATTGTCTCCTGGCTGACGCCCTGCTCAGCCGCTAAATCAAACGCGCTTTCCCCATGAGTCAGAGAAATCCGAATAAACATGTCCAAGGTCAACTCAATTCCGACTTCGGAGAGCACATCACGCGTTGCACTGAAGTAGAGCTGTTCGGTGTCAACCAGGAGCCCGTCATTGTCCCAGAGAATCGTCTTCACCATAACCTTCACCATGCAGATCAGCTACGCCGTTGGAGCCATTTTGTGATCTCCAGAACCGGCGCGACGGTGAAGGCCGCCCCTATGATGATCAGCCACTCCGTCAGGGATAGGGCCACAACGCCAAACACGTTTGACAGCCAGGGCACTTCAATGATGGCCACAAGCAGCAAAATCTCAAGAACGATTGCCAGGTTAAGCCACTTGTTGGCAAAAGGGCTGTTCAAGACGGAGTTGCGGTCGGAACGGAAGTTGTAGGCCTTGACGAACTGAATCAAAACCAGTGATACAAAGGTCATGCTGATGGCCTCTTTTAGGGGCAACCCATAGTGCAAACCAATGGTGAAAATGCCAATGTTGACCACAGCGGACCACAGGCCTCCTGCTAGGACGAGTGTGACAACCGGCTTGGTGAAGATGCCGCTGCGAGGATCTCTTGGGGGGCGGCGCATGAGATCCTTTTCCGGTGGATCCACTGCCAGCGCAAGGGCGGGCAACCCGTCCGTCACGAAGTTCACGAACAAGATCTGCAAAGCCGTTAGAGGCATGGGAAGGCCTGCGAACGACGCTCCGGCCATCAGGACGATCTCTCCGACGTTGGAGGAAAGCAGATACATCAGGTATTTCTTAATGTTGCTGAATATTTTCCTGCCTTCTTCCACCGCCCCCACGATGGAGGCGAAGTTGTCATCGAGCAGTGTCATCACTCCGGCTTCTTTGGTCACGTCCGTACCGGTAATCCCCATGGCCACACCGATATCCGCTTTTCTGAGAGCCGGGGCGTCATTGACCCCGTCACCCGTCATTGCTGCAATGTGCCCTTTGTTTTGCAGAGCAGTAACGACGCGAAGCTTGTCCTCCGGCGATACCCGGGCGTAGACCTCTATGTTCTCGACATCGCGCTCGAAATCCGCCTCCTTCATCGCCTCCAATTCCGCGCCGGTCAGTGCGCGGCCTGACTTGAGAATTCCCAACTCTCGCGCAATGGCCTTAGCTGTAAGGGGATGGTCGCCGGTGATCATCACGGTTTTGATCCCTGCATCGGTGCAGGTTCGGACCGCTGACTTGGCCTCGGGCCGGGGCGGGTCGATCATGCCAAGTAATCCCAGAAAAACCATGTTTTGCTCGGCCTCATCCTTGGAAGCACCGGGTTTGTAAGCAACTGCAAGCACACGCAAGGCCTGGTCGGCCAGATGTTGGGCCGCCGTCAAAACGTCTTTCCTCCGCCGTGTGTCCAGGGGCTTCGGCCCTGAGTCTTCCCACGCCTGGGTGCAGGCCTCTAGAACGATCTCCGGCGCTCCCTTGGAATAGGCCACCATGCCGTTGGAATCTGCATGGAGCGTGGTCATCCGCTTTCTCTCGGAGGTGAAAGGGATTTCATGGATTCTCGGGTACTGCTTCTCCAACGCCGCTTTGTCCAAACCGGCTTTGGCGGCCGTCACCACCAAGGCCCCCTCGGTAGGATCTCCGGTGATTTTCCATCGATTCTCCGATGCATCGTGCGTGAGTTTCGCATCGGAAGCTAGGGTCGCAGCCTGCAATAGGAGGCCCAGTCCCCCCGAGGAGTCCGTGGCAGTTCCGTCAACGGTGAAGCGGCCGGAGGGTTCATACCCCGCCCCGGATACTTCCACTACCCGGTCACCCTGCCAGATCTTGCGCACGGTCATCTCCCCCTTGGTCAAGGTGCCGGTTTTGTCGGTGCATATAACCGATGTACTCCCCAGGGTTTCAACTGCGGGCAGTCGGCGCACAAGCGCGTTGCGGCGCACCATGTGCTGCACGCCGATGGCTAGTGAGATGGTCACCACAGCCGGGAGCGCCTCGGGCACAGCCGCCACGGCCAGGGCAATGCCGAAAATAAGCATTTCAAGTAAGGGCTGGCCACGGACAATGCCCAAAAGGACGATTACCGCCACCACGGCCAATGCGACCTTGGCGAGCGTCTTTCCCACCTTGTCAAGGTTCTGCTGCAAAGGCGTCCTGCCTACCTCCACCGTCTGTAGCATCTTGGCCACCTTGCCGAACTCGGTCTGCATGCCCGTGGCCACCACAAAGCCACGTCCCCGGCCGTAGGTGACGATTGTGCCGGCGTAGGCCATGCCGGACCGATCGCCCAGGGCCAGGTTCACATCGGCAAGGGGTGCGGTGTGCTTCTCAACAGGAATCGACTCCCCGGTGAGCGCCGCTTCGTCGCATTTCAGGTTCACGGCCTCGATCAGGCGCAAGTCCGCCGGAACCCGATTTCCAGCGTTCAACAGGACCACGTCGCCCGGGACCAGATCGCACGCCGGGATCTCTCCCTCCCAGCCGTCGCGAAGCGCAGTTGCAGAGGGCGCCGCCATGCGGCGCAGGGCCTCTATGGCCCTTTCAGCCCGATACTCCTGCACAAAGCCCAGCAGAACTGCCAGCAACACGATGACAGCAATCGCAATGGCTTCGGTCCCGTGTCCGAGAACGCCTGAAATGGCAGTCCCGATCAGAAGGATAATGACGAGCACATTCTTGAACTGCTCGGCAAGAATGGCCCAGGGAGAGACAGGTGGGGCAGCCTGCAATTCGTTAAGCCCGCACTCAGCCAATCGGCGCTTGGCTTCAACATCGGTCAGGCCATGGGGAGTACAACCCAGGCAGTCCCCGGTTTCTTCAACGGATAGAGTATGCCACGCTTTACCCGATTCGTTTGCCACAGGTTTCAGTTCAGCAGTTTGCTTTGTGTTCATTCGCTTCTTCTCCTGTCAGAAATCGAACAGTTCCCCCAAAAAGGACTTGTGCTTTTTTCTTCTTGTACTCTCTCTCCTGGTGAGATCGGCCTTGGTAGGTCGGTGGGGCCCGCAAGGATGCTGATCGCTCGATGATCTTTGACAGGAGAAGGAGTGCCTGGTTTCACGGCACTTGCGCGAGGCATCTATTTATCAGGCCCCGGTAGCAACGGCTCCCATGCCGAGGTCAAATGCCTTCAGGTTGGTTTCGACAAGGCCCTTCCTGGTTTTTTCTCGGATCGTCTGTCTGATTGACATGGCATCAAGAGGTACGACTCCGCTTCCGGCCAGGGCGCCCAGCATGACCATGTTCAGAGCCAGGGCCGAACCGGCCTGCACTGCCAGCGCAGTGGCGTCAAAGGCAAGAAGCTTTTTGACCTTTCCTGAGATTTTGTCCATTGTGGAAGGCACGGGGGGATACTCGCCCTTGCCCAGAGCCACCGTGAATGGCGGTACAGGGTGAGTGTTCGTGATGACCACCGCATCCCTGCTGCATTTCTTTAAAGCCCGAATCGTCTCTGAGGGCTCGAAACCCACCAGCAGGTCAGCCTCTCCGTCTGAAATGCATACACTCTCGCCGTCGCCCAAGAGAATCATCGACTCAACCACACCGCCCCGCTGGGCCATGCCGTGAAACTCGGACATGCGCACCGGCATATTTGCCGTCACGGCAGTTTCTCCAAGCACGCGGGCCGCGAGAATGTTTCCCTGGCCTCCGACAGCTACTATAACGAGTCGCGTTGCCTTCATGCGGACACCTCCTTTTTCAGGGGCAAAATAGCCTTTTCAGGGCAGAACTGGATGCAGAAAGCGCAACCCACGCACCGGTTCTCGTCAATACGAACCCTTTGCCCTTCCAAATAAAAGGCTGGGCAAGCCACTTTGTTCAAACATACCCTGTGGTTCTTGCACTTGTCCGTATTGACGTAAAAGGGCCTTTCCTTTTTGTGGTGCGGCAGGGTGCGTTCATACAAGGGGCAGAACGCCTTCGCGATGATGACAGAAACCCCTTCGTAGGAAACCGCCTCTTTGACTGCCTCGACCGTCTTGCCAAACTTAAGCGGGTTGACCGTGACGACCTTTTTTACCCCCAGCCCCCGGACGGCCTCTTCGATGGAGACCTGGTTGAGAGGCAGGCCCAGATGACTCATGTCCGCGCCGGGATGGGGCTGGTGTCCGGTCATGGCCGTAGTACCGTTATCCAGAACGACCAGTGTGAAGTTGTGGCTATTGAACACGGCGCTCGCGAGCCCCGGAAGGCCCGCATGGAAAAAAGTGGAGTCCCCTATGAAAGAGACCACCTTGCGGCCCGTGGCCCGGGAGAATCCCCCTGCCGTGCCTATGCTGCTTCCCATGGAGATGAGAAAATCCCCCATGCTCAAAGGAGGCAGAAGCCCCAGGGTGTAGCAGCCAATGTCCGTGGGATAGATGGCATCGTCGCCCAGCACTTCACGCACCGCCACATAGGTAGCCCGGTGAGGGCAGCCAGCACAAAGGTTGGGAGGCCGCGCAGGCGCCTCTGGAAGCTCCGATACGTCCAGCGGTTGGCTCGGCGTGAAAGGCAGGCCGAAGTGAGAAGCGATTACCCGTTTCACCGTCGCGGGATCGAACTCATAGAGGCGGGAGAAGAGATCTTCCCCCTTGCCTTTGATGGTCAAGGTCAATCCCGCCTCCTGGGCGTAGGCCTTGATCGCCTCCTCCATGTAAGGTTCCCCTTCCTCCACCACCAGCACCTTTTCACAACCTCTTAGGAAACCCTTGATAAGTCGCCCCGGCATCGGATGGGAAAACCCGAGGCGCAGCAATCGGAAACGGGCAGGAGCTTCCAGTTCCCGGATGGCATCTTTGACATAGCCGTAGCTGACGCCGTTGCAGACAATACCCCACGCGCCATCGCCTTCCACCAGGTTCCAGGAGCTTTCATTGGAAATGGACAGCGCCTTTTCGTAGTTTTTAAGAAGCTTCACATGCAGGTTTCGGGATACGGCCGGCACACATACATAGGAAAAAGGGGCCTTCTTGAACTCACCCTGGGTAATCCGCCTCTGCATGGGGCCGAGCGTCACGACCCCGCTCGAATGGTTGATCCGGGTGGTTGTCCTGAAGATCACAGGCTCTTTAAGTTTTTCTGACAGATCAAATGCGTATTTGACCATTTCCTTTGCCTCAGCCACCGAAGACGGCTCCAGCATAGGAAGCCCGCTAAGCTTGCCGTAAAAGCGGTTGTCTTGCTCGTTTTGGCTGGAGAACATGAAAGGATCATCGGCGCTTACCAGCACAAGACTTCCAGCCACCCCTGTGTAGGCAAGTGTCATGAGGGCATCGGCGGCCACATTGACTCCTACGTGTTTCATAGTGCACATGACCCGCAGGCCGCTCATGGCGGCGCCGGACGCCACCTCCAAGGCCACCTTCTCGTTGGCGCTGTACTCGAAGTAGAGATCGCTTTCCTGGGATATCTGAAAGAATTGCAGGGGGATTTCCGAGGACGGCGTACCAGGATAGGCCGTGGCAAAAGCAACGCCCGCCTCGATCGCGCCCCGTGCAATCGCTTCGTTTCCCAGCATGAGCATCTTCTCTCCCGGACTGTCTTTTAGCAATTGGTGCATGACATCACTCCTTATCGCAATTCTCGAAATGGATTGGAAATGGCAGGCGGGCCTGCCTCAGCGGCCCTGCCCGCCAAAGACGCTTCCGGCAAACCCAAACTACTTTTGCGGTTTCCCGAGAACTTCCGAGAACATCTCCATATCCCAGACCCTGCAGGCAGCGATGTTCTGGCGGAACTTGAGGAAATTGATGGTATCCTGGCCCGTGATCTTCTTGGAATTGAAGGCCCCGAAGCCCAGGAAGGCCTCACCGCCCATGTTGGCGGCCAGCCAGTGCCTGTGAGCGTTCTTCATGGTGTCCCAGAAAAATTTCTTTTTCTGCCGCACGCTGTCGATGGACTCGATCAAGCAGCCGGGGAAGAGGTTGGCGAAGGTCCAGATGATTCGGTCGATCTCTTTGTCCACCAGCTCGAAATCGGCCTTGTCTTGGTATTCCTTCAGCATGGCCCGGCCCTCTTTGAGCGCATCGCCGGTCTTGTACTCGCCGTAGACGATTTCGCCGTCCCTAACGTACTCCTCGGTGATGATCGTGGGATTGCGAACCCATTTCCCGTTGATCTTGAGCACGGGCACGGCTCTGCTGATGAGGTTCTTGGCCTTCATCTTGTAGGCGGACCACATCTCGCAGGAGACGCAGTTCCACATGGCATCCTCGGCGCTCAGGTACCAGGGCAGAAAGTCCGAAGCCCCGCCCACCGGAGCCGATCCATGTTTCGGTCCGGCCTGGCCGAAGATGGCCAGGTCCGAAGCGATGGCGATGTCGCAGGCCATGCCGATTTCCTGGCCGCCGGCCACTCTCATGCCGTTGACCCTGCAGATGACCGGCTTCTTGCAAGCCAGGATGGCGTCCACCATGTGGTTGAAGAGCTCCATGTACTGGCCGTATTCATCCGGTCTCATGCTGTAGTATTCGCTGTACTCTTTGGTGTTGCCGCCCGTGCAGAACGCAAAGGGGCCGGTGCCCGTGAAAACAACGGCCACCACGCTGCGGTCCAGAGAAGAGTTCTCGAACCCGGCGATCACGCCCTTCACCATCTCCGTGGTGTAGGAGTTGTACTGAGCCGGGTTGTTGAGGCGAATCCAGGCCACGAAAAGACCGTCCACTTCTTTTCCCGTGTTGGGGTCCTTCAGAGGCCTCTTCTCGTAAACCGTGCAAGGAGCCTGTGCCCCCCAGTGCACGCTGGTGTGCAACGCATGATCCTTGATTCCATCTTCCCTTGGCAACCATTCCAAACCTTTTAACGCCATAATTGTTTCCTCCTTTGTTTTCTATATCGCTATACTGAATTCTCCCGGCTTTGCAGCCTGTTTATAATCGGGACATCGCCGGTATAGACTCTCTATTTCATGCTGTTTTCATATCTTGTCTCCTCCGTGTCTTATGATATTGAGGGCTTCCAAAACTCCTTACCCCCTTACTGCCGTTGTTGCCGGCGCCTCGATTTTTACCGGTCCGGCATGAGCCGGATTGGAGCAATACCTCAGGGAGGGCTTTGATAGGCTTCTAAAGCATCTTCCTCACTTCATCCTCAAGGAGGCTTCCGGGGAAGGCGCCGATGATAGACTTCAAAACCTCTCCTCTCTTGAAAAGCATAAACGTGGGAAGATTCCTTATGCCAAATCTGGCTGGGATGTTTCGATTGTGAACCACATTCATCTGCGCAAACTTTATCTTGCCCTGGTACTTTTGTGCGAGCCCTTCGATCTCGGGCGCCATTGCCTTGCAGGGCTCGCACCAGTCGGCCCAAAAATCGACGATGACCGGCATATTCGAATGGATGATCTCCTGATCAAAGTTTTCGTCTGAAACCTGGTACACCTTTGACATGATTGATCTCCTTTTTGTTGATTCCACTTCCTCGTTTGTCACGCTTCCAACAAATGCAACGATTTCCTGGTTCCACTCAAAAGAGTCGCTCGTTTCCAAGTAGCACCGTCTTTAGGGCAATTTTTTTGCCAATGCCTCCACCACGCTCACGGGCAGGGACCAACCTGCCTGCTTGGGATGTCCCAGGGCGTCCAGTTCTTTGACATCAACAAGGCCTGAGGATGGCATCGAGATGATCAACTTTGCTAACCCTTTCGCTCTTTCTGAATCGCTTTTACGATATTTCCACCAGAGAGCTATGAGCATGGCCACAGGCCTGGACATCTTCCAGCTAAGATACCCTCGGTCCTCCAGCCCTTCATAAAGCCTTAGCTCCACAGTTACGGCATCTGGCATAAGGATTTCGATTTGGGTTGTCTTGCTTTTTATTGGCAAACTCATTCTTCCCTCTGTTGTCCTCGAAAAAGGCGGATAGCCAATACATCCTCGTGAATTCCCGCAAAGGATCTCTCTCCTGCTTTTTGTACGTGCTGAATTATGAATAACCAGGGACTTTCTCTGAAATTCGCTCACCATAAAGAGCCACGTACCCTTCCCTCAGGCCATTTGCTGCTGCGAACACGTCTGCCTGATATTTTTCCTCTTTCTTATCGATGAGTCTAAATGTACGAACATCGCTCTCCGTCCGGATCACAGATCCTGCGGGTATCATGGTATGGGAGGGGACAGTGGCTCTCATGATGATGGAACCGATTCCAACCCAGACTTTATCCTCTAGCGTTGCACTGTAAAGCACTGCCCTGAGTGCTACAAAGCAGCCTTCTCCAACGGTGCAAGGGCCGTGGATGATCGCCCCGTGGGCAACAGATGCGC
Organism: uncultured delta proteobacterium; assembly: GCA_963702565.1. Taxonomy (GTDB): domain Bacteria; phylum Desulfobacterota; class DSM-4660; order Desulfatiglandales; family HGW-15; genus CAVPDE01. Next base: position 21,960 of record CAVPDE010000012.1, read on the forward strand.
GCGGGCCAATGCGCACGGATGCCCCAGCCCTTGAATGAATGATCACTCCATCCTGGATGTTGCTTTCGGCTTCAATCACCACAGGTTCAATTTTCCCGTCCTTATCCGGTTCATCCGCCCGGATCACCGCGTGGCACGCTACGTAAACCCTGGGGCCGATGTGAACTTTTCCGATGATCTGGGCGGTGGGGTCCACAAACGCTGTGGGATCTATTTGTGGCAAGTCGCCACCTGGATTTGGGCGAATGCCGTTGCCTGGTATTGTTTTGTTCATTGGTAGTTCCTCCGCAAAATGTTAGTTTTTGATTCTATCCTCGCCCCTAACTAGTGTTCAGGCTTTCGTCGGCTTCTGTCTCTTAACCTGACGGTATTGCGCTACGTACTTAAAGACTGAAGAAGGGCGAGTGTTGCCATCAATCCCGTGGCGCCATGAGCAATGCAATCTGAGGTCTTCCTGTCTTGGGTCTTTGTGACAAGAAGAAATTCATGACGCACAAATCACTTTCACAGTTTATGTTCATCTGGCTTGAGACGACCTCCTTGGACACGGTTTTTTCAATCTGAGCTAACAGTGAAGCCTTTACCCGCTCGAAAAGCCTGGTATACATTTCATGGAGGAGCTTTACGTCTCTTTTTCCCTTACCCATCTCGATTTCCGCCCGACAGAGGAAGTTATCCACTCGTATTACAATTAGATCCTGATCCATCAGTACACTGATGGCTTTGGGTGAAGGGCTGAAGTTTTGCCTCAGGAAAATATCCGTGGCATCGGATAGGGCTTTCTTCTGCCTCTCAAAATCAAACACGTTTTCCATTCCTCATTCCTCCTGAGCGTTTTGTCATTCCCACTCACATCAGCCCCGTTTCACCGAGGCATCGGTCAAATCCTGCCTTCGGACCAGAAAACCAAGGACGAAAAGCATAAAAAAAGGCCAACAGTGTCATCACTGTTGGCCTACTTTGGGCCGATCCCCTCAACGAGTGAGGTTATCCTCCCCTTATCCGCCAATTTGAAACGAGACTATGCTAATTCTATTATTGTGTCAAGAAAATTCGAATGCGTTTTGCTCGCTCAGTATTCATAGATAGAGCTCCGGGTATCTGTGATAAGGCAAAACAAAAGCCTCCAAGAAGAAATGAGAGTCCTGTGGAGTCTTCAAACAGGAACCCTTCCGGTAGGAGGCTTTCATCCCTATCTCCATGAGGTTAGGGTTAGGTTGAAAGTAAAGCGGAAGACTGAATTGTATGAGAATTGAAAGGAGGATAGACCTTTTTGAGGAAGATGTCTAGGCCCTTTAGTTGCCCGACCTGACGAGCGATTAGGAACTCAAGTCGATGTTGAAAAAAACCGGTTCTGGCTTTCACTTACGTACTCCACAGCGGGGCAGGAGGTGCCAGGAAACGAAAAAAGGCACATCGAAAGGTGCCTGTGGGAGGGAAGAGGTGAGTTAGAGCCTCAGTTTAAGGTGTATTTTCTGTACACCAAATTCTTGGCCCATCAACTCAAGAACTCATGAACTCACGAACTGATTTCTTACCGATTCACTGCCTACTGATTACTGATTTACTGGGTAAGGATAAGTGGGTCTTTCTTGTAATTTTGATCCCTCATGGCTGCATTCCGCCATCGCGGAGTTGATTTTGCCCTTCCGTACGTTATAAGGAAGACGGGCGGGGCAATCGAAATATTGTCCCGGAGGATACCCAAGATCATTCTCTGACAGGAGTTTCATCGTGATACGTTCCCTGAAACCTGCCGATTTTCTGACCCTGGCCAATGCAGCCTGCGGCACATTCGCCGTCTTCATGTGCCTCAACTACCTGGACGCATCCCGATCGCAATACCTCTGGGCCGCCTTTTCAGCCTTTCCCGTTGCTTTGCTATTGGACCTACTAGACGGTTATGTGGCACGTCGGTCTGGCACTCACTCTGCCCTTGGCACGGAGCTGGACTCCCTGGCGGACATCATCTCCTTCGGCGTTGCCCCCGCCGTGGTGGCCTACACGCTCGGCATGCGCGGCGGATGGGATGTCCCCATCCTGATGGTGTTCGTGGCTTGCGGCATCGGCCGCCTCGCCCGGTACAACATCACTTTCGGCGAACTCTCAGACTCCACTGGCAAGGTCACGCACTACCAGGGGACGCCCATCCCTTCCACGGTGATCCTCGTGGCCGTTCTGGTGCTCGCCTTCTCCACGGGGAAAGTTCACGATACGCTGTGGCTGGGCCGGGTGCGCGTCCTGGGCATGGAATGGCACCCTCTGTCCCTGATGTTCCTTGCGAGCGGTTGGGCCATGATCAGCTCGCGCCTGCGCATCCCGAAGCCGTGACCCGGTGCGGAAAATCGGCCTCCCGCGTGCTGTCTCATCGCTGCGCCTTTTCTTTTTGAACCAAGGTTATGAATCGTATCAGTAAGCAATTGTTTCTGACGCTGCCCCAAAATTCAACAATACGATAGAGACTGTCGAAAAAGACGGATTGAGTTTGTATCCCTGTCTGGTGAACGCCCATTTTCTCATCTCATCTGAACTTTTATTGCTGACCTAGATTTTAGTACATTCTTATTCCTATCCTTCAGTCAAGGATTGGCCTATCATCTCGCGCTCTCGTTCTTCAGTTGATCCCTCTTAGGTAACCCCATAGTTGGCTCCGTAGTGAACGATCTTTTCGATGTTATGAATCATGCAATAGAGTAGCCACTGTATGGTCACCTTGATTTTTCCCCTCAGGGTAAAACGATCCATTCTCTTATGCGTTCGAACATTCGCAAACACCGGTTCTACAACCGCTATACGCTGGGGGTATATTTCGCGCCCCTTCTTGCTGTCTATTTTTTCAATCATGGATGGGGTAAGATTATCAGGCGCGTTGCCTATAGGGACATTTAAGTATCTCCGTTCACCGTTTTTACCAATGATGCACCTGCTCTTCAATGCACATCCTTGGCAATCGTTTCTGTCGGCCACATATCTTCTGTAAATAACACCACCTACCTGAGTCTTTCTTACCTGGAGCTTCAATATGTTTTCCTGAGGACAGAGATACTCATCGGTTTTTTCATTATATTGAAAATCCTCCAGTGTAAATCGCTCCTTTTTTGGCCTGTATCCTCCTTTCGTCTTAAGTCTTGGGTCCCTCTTTCGAAAATCCTTATCAGGAATGTAAGCATCCAGTTTCTCTTCATTGCACTTTCTCAAATTGGTTGGACTATGATAGAGGCTGTCTGCGGTCAATATCTTTCCCTCAAAGTAATCTTCACTTTGACCAATCGCCTGCATGTTCTGCTTAGCCCCATCAAGCATAGGGGGGACATGATAATGGTCCTGTCCGTCTCCAAAGGCTTCACCATGAACAATAACCTGCTTTTTGGAATCAACCATCGCTTGCCCATTGTACCCCTGAACGGTCCCACGGGATGTAACCATTGTGGCAGATTCGTTATCCGTAATGTTGCTCTTGATCTCTCTGCCCTGCTTGCCCATCTTTGGACCATTCTCCCGTAGGAAGGTCTCAATCCGATCCGCCTGCTTCTTCAATCTCTCAACTTGCTTCTCCCGCTTCACTATCCCTGATAACTTTCCACTCCTTTCATCATTATCGTCCTCTTTGTCTGCCTCCACCTGCTCTTCTAGCAATCCCTTAACCTTTTTCTCAATTTTCTCCTTCTTCCTCCTAAGGTCACCAATCGTGCCAGTCCATTCTCTAGAAGCATTGGAGGGAAGCTACAACCATCTAACGCAAAAAAAGTCCCCCCAAGCAATCCCTCCTCTTCACAAACCAACAGCACATCCCTAAACAAAGGCAGGATTTCTCCCTTCATCAATGAGACAAAGGCCGCTATCGTACTGTGATCCGGTTGCTGTCCGCAGCCAAGCGCCATGAACACCACATTCTCTTTGCACCCGCGCTCAATCTGTCGCGATGAGATCAATCCCCTTGAGTAACCAAACAGCACAACCTTCAGAAGGACCTTTGGATCATACGCCTCGCGGCCCGTCTCATCATTGTGGTATCGGTGATCAAAGATTGAGGTATCAATGCGGGTTTGCACCAGAGTATGAATCGCAAACTCCAAGGTCCCCGGCATCAACTGCTCATCAAGACAGACGGGAATCAGAACGCTTTGTGAGTAATCGTAGCTTTTGTATTTTGCCATCGCTCTAACCTCAAGAAGGATATCACGGCACGTTCCTTACTGAACCCGTCCCAAGGATAGCACACTTCAAACTCATTGTAAATAAATTAAGATTATTTAATATTATTTTAACAAATCAGAAACAGGATAGAATATGAAGGGTTACAAAATCAGAGGCAAAGAATCAAAAAAAATCTTTTAGCCAAAGACACTTTTTCGACAGTCTCATACGGATCATTCCATCCGGGCGGTTGATCTGAAAATCGCGATTACAATGGCATGCTCGGGTTCCGGTCCAGTATCGAAATCGTAACCGGCACCCTTCCTATCCAGGCAATAGGATGAATTGGGCAGTCATAACTTGGCGATTTCCTGCCCGCACGGTAGGCTTGTGTTGCTAATTATAACCGTCACTGATCCTGTTAACACCGACCCATTCAGGCGGAAGATAGCAGTCCACAACATCATGGACTGGCTTTGTCGTTGACAACAAGGCTCAATCCCCTACAGTCCGAGTCCGAAAAAGGGGCTTCCTATCACCTTATCACCGAAAACTGCCTGTCCTGTTTTTCTCCACCGCGTTGGTGGTCAATCCTGGTCCTGTCTCTTCTTCTCGGTCCGTTTTAGCAGGTAGTAGTTGGCGATGCCAATCACGACCATCACGAGCATAAAGGCCGGATAAGAGATCTTCCAGTTGGCCGGTCCTGTCATCATTGACCACTCGGACATACCGCCGATTCCAGCCAGGAGTGTGAGCGGCATGAAGATGGTCATAATGAGGCTCATGCGTCTTACCGAGTTGTTCGTCTCGTTGGCGGCCTTGGTCATCTGGTTGTTCAGCATGGACAGGTATATCTCCATGAGACCTGTCTCGATGTCGCGGTACGTCTCCGTGAGCTCGAAGGATTTGGCGAGGTGGTCGTAGATGTCCCGATAGTGGACGATCGCCTTTTCCGGGATTGAGGGGCAGTCCCTGCGGCAGATCTTCACGAGGATCTCCCGCTCGTGAAAGAGGCTCTTGCGAATAGCGAGCAGGTCCCGGCGCAGGCGAAGCAGCTCTGCCGGATGGAAGCTCGAAAGGCTGGCCACAATCACCTCCTCCGCCGCATCTAGTTGATCCTCGAGTGCTTCGATCGCCCCGAACTTCTCATCAACGACATAATCCATGATGACGTGCATCAGGAAGGCCGGCCCTTTCCTGACACTCCCGATTTCGTGCTCCACAATACGTTCGATCCCGCCCAGAGCCCATCGCGTCTCCGAGTCACCGCCGCCGCTGACGGTGATCAGGTATTTCTCACTGATGAACAGGTCCACCTCGCCAACGGCGAGCTTCTTATCGGCGTAGCTAAGGGCGTTGAAAATGATGAAGGTGTTCCCGGGAAAATCCTCGATCTTGGGGACCTGATTGATATCAGTACAGTCTTCGATAGCGAGTGGATGGAGTCCGAAGGGCTCGATCAGGGTCGAGAGCTCCTCCTTCGTCGGCTGGTAGTAATCCAGCCACAGAAAACCCTTCTGCTTGGCTGCGGCCATAGCCTCGGTTAGGGTTGCGATATGAACAAGTTTCCCCTCCGGGGAGATGTGGTAGAATCGGGATTCGGACATTGTACCCCCTATGCCTAAGAAAGTTTCTTGTCTGGTTTCATATGTACTTCGAGCCATTTTCTCCGACATTGAATCGGTTTGAAATAACAGTTTTCCCCTCAGGATTCTCCTTTTCGCGTTAACGATTTAATTCTGCTGACCTTGGGAACACTTTGAATTGATAGCTGTTCTTGATTCAAATGTCAATTAATGGAGCCAGCTCTTGCCTTTTGCCTGACAGGTGAAAAGAAGATCCCTTTATCCTGCCTGTGTGGTAAAAAGGAACAGGCCGCTTCTTTGCCCGCCAATCACCTCCACATCAAAATGTCTAGCCTGACCCTCCATTCTTGCCTCAACAAGAAAAGGGCTCGACTCATTCAGAAGGTTAACGACCGAGCGATAGACTACGGAAAGTGATCGCTCGTCATAGGGTTCACCCTTCCGCTTTCCACTACGATACGCAAGCTTCCCATGCGGCGGTTGAGCTGAGGGTGCAGATTTCGAAGTCTTGCGAGGGTTCCGGGTCGAATGTTGAAATCGTAACCGGCCCTTTCCTGGCCATGCAATAGGATGAATTGGGCAGTCATAAGTGGCGTGCTGCGCGTCTACCCAATAGGTTACATTTTGTAATCGATGTCCCTCAATTACCATTCGACCTAGCGGTATTGTATTTTAAGTCCCCTACTTCCCTGGAGACTAAAAAGCTATCGATCGAGCATCCGTTCGCGGATCTCAGCGCCGAAACCGTTTCAGAAATGTGACCTCCCTCAATTAGGCTGCGCAACCCATAATCTTACCAGAGTGATCTCCGATAAGGTCGTGTGCGTCAAGCATGGTGTTTTCTGCGCACCAGGATAGACACAAGTTCCATTGACAAGTGGAAGGGGAGACAGATAAAATGGCGTTATTCTGATTGTAGAATAACGGAAAAGGAGGAGGGACGTGAAAGTTGGCTACAAGGTTTGGCTCGATAACAACGGCAAAGCGTTTGGTGATGGGCCTTGCGAACTCCTGAACAGAGTCGAGAAAGTGAAATCTCTCCGCCAGGCAGCACAGCAAATGGGTATGTCCTACAGCAAGGCGTGGTGCTTGATTCGAAACCTTGAGAAGAGACTTGGTCTTACACTCCTCGAAAGACGGGTTGGGGGTTCATCAGGAGGGGGTTCGAAGGTTACTCCTCGCGGGGTGGAACTCCTGAGGCATTATGATCGATTTCGAAAAGAGGTGAAGGAAGCGTTAGAAAGAGTCTACGAAAAGAACTTCGGCTGGTTCACGAAGGTAAAGAGAAGGAAGCTGAATGAGCATCGGAAAGGAGGTAGATCATGAGAGGAAGAAACCGAATGTTCCTCTTTTTGGTGGTTGCGCTTTTTTGGGGAGCTATTTCAGACGCACAGATTACTGGTGAGATTACCGTCTCCGCAGCCATAAGTCTTAGGAACGCTTTCGAGGATATCGGGCTGATTTTCAAGGAAAGGCATCCAGGTGTTAAGGTGTTCTTCAATTTTGGGGCTTCGGGAGATCTCGCGAGGCAAATCGAGGCAGGTGCCCCGGTAGACATCTTTGCATCGGCTGCTCAAAAGGATATGGACGACCTTGAAGGCAAAAACCTCATCGCTCCCAACTCAAGGAAAAACTTCGCAAGAAATGCGGTGGCCCTGGTAAGAGCTATCCGTCCTGAGATACCTGTCCAATCCTTGGAAGACCTTCGAAGAAAGGAAGTGAAGAAGATCGTCATCGGGAATCCTAAGACTGTTCCCGCAGGGAGGTATGCGGAAGAGGCATTGAAACATTACAAACTTTGGGACACCGTCAAAGATAAGCTCGTCTTCGCTGAGAATGTCAGGCAGGCGCTCGACTATGTCGTAAGAAACGAAGTGGATGCGGGACTGGTTTATGCCACAGATGCGATGCTCAGATCAAAGGAAGTACGGCTCATTATGAAAGTGCCCGAAGAGAGCCACCAACCGGTTGTTTATCCCATCGGCATCGTGAAAGGAGCAAAGGGGGAAGGTTCATCAAGAAAATTTATTGAACTGATCATGTCGACGGAAGGACAAGCCATTCTCAGCCGCTATGGCTTTTCACCTGTGAATGTGCCGAAATAGAAAGGAGACCGGTGGTCGCTATGGACGAGTCCTTAACACACGCCCTTAGGCTTTCTTTTCAGGTGGCCTCTGCTGCCACAGTCCTAGTGGTGGTGATCGGAACCACTCTCGCTTATGTCTTGGCAAGGAGAAACTTCAGAGGGAAAGATCTCTTAGATATCCTTCTTACGCTACCTCTTGTTTTGCCTCCCACAGTGATTGGATACTACCTGATTGTTCTCACAGGCAGAAATGGTCTCATTGGAAGTTTTCTGTACCGCTGGACAGGGTGGAGCATTATGTTTACATGGTATGCTGCTGTCCTTGCTTCTTTTGTTGTAGCGCTTCCGTTGATGATCAAAACGGCCAGGGCATCCATCGAGTCCGTCGATCAGGCCCTGATTGACGCTTCCTCCACGCTTGGTCACTCCGAGATGGAGACTGCACTTAGGGTTATCCTGCCTTTGGCAAAGAAAGGAATCCTCGCTGGGGCGGTCCTTTCCTTCGCTAGGGCTATGGGTGAGTTCGGGGCCACATTGATGGTCGCGGGAAATATTCCTGGCAAGACAGCGACCATGCCCCTCTCCATTTACACTTTCGCAAGCACAGGGGAATGGTCAAAGGCGAACATTCTGGTCATTTTCTTTACCTTTGCTTCCGGACTCTTCATCTATGTAGCCAACAAATTGAGTAAGAGAATAATTTAATGGGCTTGTCAGCGCAGATCATCAAAAAGGTCAAAGGATTTCAGCTTGACGTGGAATGGCACATTGGAAACGAGATCGCCGTCCTTTTTGGACCTTCAGGATCGGGGAAATCGATGACTCTTCAGTGCATCGCCGGTCTCCTAAGACCTGATGAAGGATCGATTCGTGCCAATGGAGATATTTTTTTCGATCACCTCCAAAAGGTGAATGTACCTCCAGAGAAACGTCCCTTTGGATATGTATTTCAAGACCGCGTTCTTTTTCCTCATATGACCGTGAGAGGCAATATCGCCTATGGCCTCAGAGGGGTGCCTAAGTCCGAGACAGAAAAAAGAGTCGATGAGATGATCAAATCATTTCACTTAGGAGGATTGGAGGACAACTTCCCTGCGGCGATCTCAGGAGGTCAAAAGCAGCGGGTAGCTCTCGCACGGGCTCTGATCCGGAAACCGGAGGCGCTTCTCCTCGACGAACCCTTTTCGGCGCTCGATGTCCCTATCCGCCTTGAAATGTTAAAACTTGTGAAGGAAATTCGGAGCGAGTTCCCTATTCCCATTGTTCTTGTCACACATGATGCTTTTGAAGCCTACATTATAGCCGATAAAATCATCGTCTATTCAGGAGGCAAAGCGGTTCAAACCGGTTCTCCATCGGAAATATTCTGTTTTCCACAAGGGTTGGAACTGGAACAGCTTTGGAAAGGAATAGCATGACAAGATTGTCTCTAGAACAGCAATCGATCCGAGAGGAGCAAGCAACATAAACAAAGGGGCGCAAAAACCGAGTCAGGATCGCAGGGAGGATCTACATCAGGTCGATTGATTACAAGAGCAAATCGCGTGTCCCGAAGTATAGCTTCCCGATTTCGACTTCGATACGTAGCTGTTGGGCGCGAGTACATTTGGTAATCGTCGGTGGATGATCGCTCCGATCTGCAACGG
>CAVPDE010000013.1:0-154673 GCA_963702565.1 uncultured delta proteobacterium
CCTGCGCCTGCCTTTGAAATCTGTATCTCCAGATCAACCGCCTGGATGGAATGATCCGTATCGAAATCGAAAGCTCAGGTCTGGTCTTTCAGACAATAGCTTACAAGAGCAAATCGTAACGTCCGGACTGACTGGCGCGCTAGCATTTCTCCCGCCCATCCTCGGCCATATCCTAGGCATCAATGGCCTGCTACCCTGCCGACACTCATTTTAGGTTGACGGCAACAAGGCCGCCATTACTGCTCCCGCTGGTGTACGTCGTGATATACAGGACACCATTTGCCGAGATCGCCAGGTCGCCAGGCTTGTTGTACGACCATGCGGGAAGATGCGTACTTCGGTCTATTGAGTAAACTCTACTTTCCGTGCTCAGGAAGACAAGGTTGTCTGTGGCCACGACATTCCCGTAGAAGTCTCTCTCATTTACAGGAGTCCAGCTCCAGATGAGTGACCCGTCGATTTCATCGCGCGCCTCAAGGCGATACGGTGACTTGTTCGCGATGTAGAGAATGCCGTTGGCAAGCGCCGGGTTGCTTGGGTAATTGCCAGCCATCGACCAGTTGATCGCGTTCGTGTTTGTATTGAAACTGATAAGATCGTTGCCCTGATTTGTATTACGGCCGTTCACCGTGATGACCGATCCGGCGGAGCCGACAACCGGGGAACCGTAAAGGCTATATGCGCTCATGGCGAAACTGGGATCTGGTATTGTTGTCACCAGAGACCCGGTAACCTTGTTAAGTATCCGTAGTCCCGAATCATTGGACCCGCCGTTGGTATCTCCGCTATAAGCATAGACGTAATTGGCATCTACCGCCGGTGTCCATTGGTCGAATTGCTTCAGCACGCTCGTGGTGCTGTTGCTGAACCATTTTATCGTGCCGTCGCTGATATTGAACGCATACAAACCGCCATAAGTCCCGCCATCGGTATAGACGACGCCATTGTCCACCGTCGGTGCATAATAGCGCTCCCATTGTGCTGCGAAGTGGGTCTTGAAATCGATCGGTGTACCGGTATCAGCGGGGAATGACCACATGAAAGTGTCCTCATGACCGCTCGTGGCTACAAATACCTTGCCACCGGAAACTGCAGGAGGGTTCAATGCAAACATGCTGCCGAAATCGTATTGCCACTGAACACTCCCATCGTACTCGCTTAACGCGGACAATTTGGAGCTAATCGCAATATATCTGTCGCTGGATACATAGACCAATCCGTTCGCGACGACCACAGGACTGAGTTTTACTCCACTGTCCGGCACTGTCCAACTCCAGCGCGGGGAGAACAGGTTCACATCAAGCGTGACCGGTACGTAGCCGGTATGAAAAGCATTCCTCTGATAGGTTCCCCAATCATCCACGCCGATCCATTCCAAAAGTGGCGTCAGGTTCGTGGTCGAAAGCACCTCAATATCGTAGGGCAGCAGTCCCGGCGACCCGGGATAAGGAACCGCGCATGCAGCGTCAAGGCAGAGTTGGAACTCAATGTTGCCCTGGTAGCTGCCGGGAAGGGCGCTGGAAGACGTCTTCGCAAAGACCCCATAGGAACCATCTGGATTTATGGTTACCCTGGGGTTGGACATTATGACGCCGTTGGCGTCGATAATTTTTACAAACGTGGACGTTGCCAGGGTGCCGGTTACAGTTGCCATGAAGTTCACGTCGATCGAGTCACCTATGACATATCTCACTAAAATGGACGCCGGAGAGAATGAAATGGTAACCGGAGAGGAAGGAACCACTTCGATATTGTACGGCAGAGACGCAGGCGACCCAGGGAGATGGGATGAGCAGCTCAAGTCGGCGCATAGACGCATTTCGATCGTTCCCTGGTAACGTCCTGGAGGAACGCTGGAGGATGTCGTAGCACGCACGGTGAGAGTGTCGTCGGAATTGATTGTAATCTCGAAATCCGGCGTGAATACCCCTCCTTGGTCGACGAAGGAAACACAGATAGTGCCGCTGTAAGTGTCATCAACCACCGCGGAGAAAGTGAGCGTGGCCGTGGTGCCGCTGATATATGCTGCCGTCAGTTCGCTCGGTGCGAACGAGATGGACAAAGGGGACCGCAATACCTCGATGTCATAGGGTAATCCCCCCGGCGATCCCAGGAACTCCGAGTCGCACCATTGGTCCTTACAAAAATGCATCTCGATATTGCCCTGATAGTGCCCGGCGGGGATGGTGGAAGACGTTTTAACACGGATATCATAAGATCCGCTTGAATTTTGCGTGATGATGGCGTCGGGAGTAATGACGCCGTCGGGATCTGTCAGGGAGACAAACGCGGTATCGGGAATGCTCTCGCTGACTTCGGCCTCGAAAGTAAGCTCGATCCAATCGCCGCTTGTGTACGTTGCCGTCAGTTCGACCGGTGTGAATGTTACCGGAGAAGCAACGGGAGTAGGAACGGAAGTAGGAACGGGCTCGCCGCCGCCACCTCCACTGTTGTCGCCGTTACAAGCGGTCAGCATGAGCATTAGAGCAAAGCTCGCTAGTCTTATGAGCATCGGAACCCTCCTTGAAGAGCCGAATATGCTCGCGTGTTAACGGCCTGCCATATTACCCGCCATCGACCAAATAAGTTCTTAGAACAGAAGTAGCGACCGTTATATTAACACATGGCGTGAGTATTCGCAAGGATATCGGCCTTCTGCCTATTTGCCAGCATGATTCAGCGTGTCCCCATTCTATTATGACTTGGGGTCAAAGTCTGTCGCGCAGGGAAGCAGGGAACCGGCTATGACTTCCCAATTAAGTCTTTCGAGATGACGTACAAGACCCCAAGTTTTGACTTGCCCAAGTAGCCTGTTACCTGGATAGGAAGAGGGCCGATAACGATTTCAACTTGGATCGAAACCTGAGCCTGCCTTTGAAATCATAATCCGCGGATCAACCGCCCGAATGCAAGTTCGCGTATCATATGTGAAAGTGGAACACGACTCTTTGGGGCGCGCGCTTAGCAACTCAAGTCAGAACATCGTTTGAAGTGGGAAGGTGGAGCAATCCGCTCCTCGGCCAAAAGACGTATCGGCAGTCTTGAATGAAGGCGATGTGATAGAGGCCATTATCGGAAAGGGCGACCTGCGCGTCTGAATAATCGATATGGGACTTGGGTGAGGTGAGGTGGTGAGGTGGTGATAAGAACTTGCTTCAGATGGGGCGGAGTATAAGGGAATCCGCCCTTGTATAAATTGAGAACCGCATAAAATCATGGGCGTCGTACCTCATGGGGTCACAGCAAGACATCAGTTTTCGGGACATATCATATTTTTGAATAGTATGTCGACGAATTCCCGACATACTATCCATAAAATCGAGCTCTTTTTGCTTAGCCCCTCAATTACCTCAAACCCTTGCGGCTTTTGCGGCTGCCCGCAGGGCCAGATCGTCCTTTGGCGGTTCCGGAAAACCAGGTTTTCTGACCATCACAATGGCCTCCGACAGGCAACCGGTCGCGCACGCGGCGCAGCCGAAACACCTGTCGAGGTCGACCTTTGGCACATCGCCTTTATTCATACTCCTCGCCGATGCCGGGCATCTGTCGACACAGGTCCTGCAGCCCGTGCAGGCGTCCGGATCGACACGCGGCTCAAAACTGGAGTTGAAAACGAGGCCAGGCTTGGGTTGAGCGAGCATCATCTTGATTACATTGCAGTGCCAGCGGTCGCAGTTGCAGAGGAATTGGATGTCTTCGGTGGTATTCATACTCATATGAACCAGCCCCGCAGCCTCGGCCTGATCCAAAAGCTCTTTCGCTTCATCCTTTGTAATAATCCGCGCTCCCAGCCGGCGGCTTGTAAAAAGGGCCGACATCCCAAAGGTCATGCACACCCAAATGGGGATACCATGGGTGTCTTTGCCAAGGAGTGCCGCCTCATGACGGCAGTAGCAGCTACCCACAGCAATGGGGTCATACTTTTCGATATAGGTCTGCACCTGATCGTAGGTGTGAACCGTCTGTCCCGCCTTGATGGCTCTGCCCACTGGAAGCACCCTGAGCGTAGGAAAGTTTAGTTTAACCGGCTCGCTCTTGGCATCGTAAGCCACCTTGTAAGCATGGATGAGCTCCGCAAGTTTCTTGTCTCTGTCCGTACTGGTCCCTCGCATGAACTGGTAATCCAGTATCCCTATGGCAAATCTCGCCGCTTGGTAGAAGGACGTATCGCCGAACGTCATGGCTTCGCACAGGCCCTTGTCCGCCATGGATTCCACGATTCGTCCGATCTCGGATTCATTCCTTCCCATGGCCTTGGCTAGATCTTGAGCGGTCGTCGGACCCCTTGGCATGGCATTGTTCACCTCCGCCTCTTCAGGACTGAAGAGGGCCTCGGCCATTTCAAAGAACTCGGGGATATCCATACCCGGCCATCGACCCCCGCGTTTCGTCATGACATCAAGCAACTGCCTATAAACCTCTTTCCTCATTCTTCGCCCTCTATCCCTTACATGAAACCGGTTTATTCCCCTAGCTCGTGCCCGTCCGGAAATGATTGGTTTCCGTCATGGCGGACCTGATCCGGCATCCAGAAGAGCTTCAAAACAGTGGATTCCGGTTTTCACCGGAATGACAAGGCATGCCCAAGCCGGGCATTCCCGGATTGACACTAGCTCGCCCTCTAAGACCCTTAATTTGAAACTTCTTCCCAATCCGCAGACAAGTTGCCCTCAGCCAGTGAGGTTTTTGGAGGGCGGAGTTCTACGACGCCGATACGCGATTGGTGCATCCTTCTCTTTGCGGGCTCGCATAGCTCGCCCCTGCAATATCGAATGGGTGATAGAACTTGCTTCAGATGGGAGGAGTCTAGGAGAATCCGCCGTTGTGTGTCAAGGCCGAACTTGGCTCAGTATGTTGAAGACTGGAGGATTGCGGTGGACGGGGGCGTCCGAGCTGGTGTGGTGTGCCGTGAACGCAAGGGGGAGCAAGCCCTAGATTTGCTGAGAGGTGGCATTTTGAGGGGAAAAGGGGCGAGCATCACCCTGCATGCCGCATATCGGTTTCCGGCCTTATGGCAGGAGGCTCGCCGCGCATATGGGGTCGCTCAACAGCGAGTGATTACTGATCCAATGGTTGCGTGGAAGAGCGGTAATTCCGGTTAGCGCTTACCAAATGGACTCAATCGCGCGGACGGGGGCAATTTAGGTTATGATTTCCATTTGGGTCATACCCCCGATACCAGGATCCCTATCCCCTCGGATCGAAAGGGTCACATGAGAATTGCAAGGTCGAATCTCAGTTTTCAGACTTTATTTCATATTTCACATTCACCTCAAGATCCTTTCGCAGCGAGTGGTACACCGAGCAGTACTTGTTCAAGGAAAGATCAATGGCCCGATCGATCTTTGCCGGCGTAATGCCCTTGCCGGAAATATGGATCATCAGATCGATGGACTCGTAGTACTGGGGCGGACTGAGGCGACGTCTGCCCTCGGCCGTCATCTCATAGCTCGCGATCTCGCATCTCATTTTCTTGAGAATGTGGACCACATCAATGGAGATGCATCCGGCGACGCTCAGCAGGAACGTTTCCGTGGGGGAACACCCCTCTTCATACTTCACGTCGAACTCCACTTCATAGCCGCGCTGGGTTGTTCCCAGAAAGTAAAGATCCCTCTGCCAGGTCAGCCTTGACTTGTTCACAGGAAGGATCTCTTCCTTATAGGCTCCGAGATCCGGCTGGATGTCTTGATCCTTCTTTTCTTCTGCTTGGGACATGCTCTCCTCCTGTCGTCAAAAAGAATGAAGCTCCCCGCAGCAAGCTTCGGGGACTGAAAGCCATTGGGATTCAGTGCGGTTGTCCTAATGCCTAAAAGCGATCGATCACGGTAATGCCCGTGGCGCCGAAGTTGCCCATGCTTTTCAGTTCTTTCATGGACTCTTCAAGGGTCACGGTCTTTCCGAGAAGCAGGTCAGGCCTGAGCATTCCGGATGAAATCATTTGAAGCATTTCCGGATACCGGTGCGCCTGCATCCCGTGGCTTCCGAGCAGTTCGAGTTCTCTTCCTACGACCGGGCCCAAGGGGAGGGAGGGATCGCTGTGTTCACCGACCATGAGGCCGACCTGCACATGCCTGCCCCTCTTGCGCAAACATAGGATGGAGTTGCGGCAGGTGATTGAACTTCCCAGCGCATCGATCGACACGTGGGCTCCGCCTCCTGAGAGGTCCTGGATGGCCTTGGGAATGTTCTTCTCTTTGCCCGCATTCAACGTCATGACCGCGCCCAGAGATCGGGCCAATTCCAAGGTGCGCTCATTGATGTCCACACCAATCACCTGCCCGCCCATGGTGTGCGCGATCATGATCGCGGACAGCCCTACACCGCCGCATCCGTGAACCGCCACCCATTGCCCCGGCAAAACACGACCTTGTGCAACAATCGCTCTGAAGGAGGTCATGAACCGGCATCCGAGAACCGCCGCCGTCACAAAATTAACCTCCAGAGGAAGCCCTACGAGATTAGTGTCCGCTCGCTCGATCGCCACGTACTCGGCAAAAGCGCCCCAGTGCGTGAACCCGGGCTGGAACTGATGATCACAGACTTGCTGGTTGCCGGAGGCGCACTGCGGACACTTCCCGCACCCGCAGACAAAGGGCACCGTGACTCTGTCCCCTCTTGTCCATCTCGATACATTCTTTCCTGCTTCTTCCACGACCCCTGCGAGCTCGTGGCCAGGCACATGGGGCACCCGGACATCCGGATCGTGTCCCATCCACCCATGCCAGTCACTGCGGCAGATCCCGCAGGCTTTGACGCGAACCACCACCGCATCATCAACAGGGGTTGGATCAGGGACGTTCTGAATGCTCAGAGGTTGACCAAACGCTTCGTAAACAGCCGCTTTCATAAAGACTCCTTAACCTGGGGTACGCATAAAGCTTTTGTAGCAAAAAAGTCTTTTCCTTTGTAAAATAATTTCAAAGCAAACCTTAACCAGGGGGATTTCATGGACTCGCTTATCAAAAGCTGGGGCGGGGAAGAGGTCATCATCCGTCACGACCAGGCCACAGGCGCGTGGATTCTCATCGCCATCCATTCGACCCGCCTGGGTCCGGCTGCAGGCGGCACGCGGATGAAATCCTATCCTGACTTTCAGGCCGCTCTTCAGGATGTGTTGCGCCTTTCAGAGGCGATGACCTACAAATTCGCTGTCCCGGGCATTGCGCGGGGAGGGGGGAAGGCGGTCATCAACCTCCCGGCTCCATTTGATCCTGATCTGCGGCGCGGTCTCCTGCGGCGCTATGGCAGCCTGGTGAGACAACTCAGTGGGCTTTACTACACCGGCCCTGATGTGGGCACCTCCTCTGACGACATGAACATCATTGCTGAAACCGGCTCGCCCTATGTCTTTGGCAGAACCCCTGATGCCGGGGGAGCGGGAGATTCAGGACCCATCACGGCCCTGGGCGTCTTTGCCGGAATTCAGGTTGTTTGCGAGCGCCTTTTTGGAAATCCTTCCCTCGAGAACCGGCGCATCCTCGTTCAGGGAGCAGGCAGTGTGGGCAGGACCCTTATGGATTTGCTCCAGCATGCAGGAGCGGACGTGTGGTTCACCGACCTTCTTGAATCCGTCATCTGCCGTTTCAGGGATGAAAAGGGCTTCCGCTGTGTTCCGAGTGAATCGGTCTATGGAACCGAATGTGACATTTTTTCGCCCTGTGCCCTGGGTGGAATTCTCAATGCCGCGACCATCCCCCGGCTGAAATGCAAAGCCGTTGCCGGCGGAGCCAACAACCAGTTTGCCCGCCCGGAGGATGCGGAACTCCTGAGCAAAAGGGGAATCCTCTGCGCTCCTGACTACGTGATCAACGCAGGCGGAGCCATCGGCATACCCGGCATCGAAGCTTTGGGCTGGTCCAAGGAACGAGCGGAGAAGGAAGTCACCGGAAGTATCCAAAGAGCCCTTCGCCGGATATTTGAGATGTCCGATTCCGAGGGGATCACAACGGATGTGGCTGCACGTCGCCTCGCTGAGGAAAGACTCGGCCGGTAAGACCGAAACGTTGAAGTGATTGGTTCGGGAAAAAACCAATACTCCAGTACTCCATCACTCCAATACTCCATTGGTTTGCAGGACTTCACGCCGTCTTGATGGCATCCTTCCCTTTTTCTTTGACGTCGAACATGGCGCGATCGGCAAGAGCGAGAAGACCGGTCACGTCGCCGGCATCATCAGGAAACGTGGCGATGCCGAAGCTTGCGCTCAGACTCACCTGATGGCCGTGGTTGGCAAGGTAGACCGTCTGTTTCATCCTGGAGCGGATTTCCTCTGCTTTTTTCCGCGCCCTCGCCTTGTCAAACCCCTGCAGCACGGCAACGAACTCATCCCCTCCATAGGCCACGCCAAAGGCAGGCTGAACAAGGCACTCCCGTATGGTTCTGGCCACCTCCTGAATCGCCTGGCTGCCTTTGAGATGGCCATAGGTGTCCACGACTTTCTTGAACTGATCGATGTCCATAAAGATCAGGGAAAAGGGATCCTTGGTCTCCTCTGCCGTTCGCACGAGGCTGCCCAGCACCTTGTACAGGTGCCGGGTGTTGTAGAGCCCGGTCAGATCATCATGGATGGCAAGATTCTGAATTTCCCGATACCGGCGCATGTTCTCGACGGCAATCGCGGCGTAGTCCGCGATGATGGAAAGAAGAGGAAGCGGATCGCCCTCGAGTTTCCTGGGATTCACCACCTCAATCACTCCCACGGTTCTTCCTCCGAAAACCAGGGGGACGCAGATGATGGACCTTGTGGGGCATCCTGAAATTTGATCCACCTGGCCGGAGAAGAACTCACATGTCGTCACATCCTCTATGACCAGGGGTTTTTGCTCCAGAGCCACTTTCCCCGCAATACCTTGCCCCAGACGCAACCGCACCCCCCTGACCTGCTCGAGATCCAGGTCCACACTCACCTCGAAATGGAGTTCTCCAGTGGCTTCATCGATAAGGAGCAACGACCAATTCTCGGCAGGAAGAAGCTCGGAGATTTTGTGGAGGATTTTGCTGAAAAGTTCATCAGAGTGCAGTTCGGAAGTCAGGGCTTTACCCAGTTCCATGCACGAAAGCAGTTGAGTGGCGGTCAAGGTGTTGTGGTCTACCATAAGCTCCTCCAAAGCGCATGGAGAAGAATAGGGAAAGGGAGCGAAGGTGTCAACCTCTCACCTCAAAAGAGACGGAGTCCAAAACCTTCCCTTCCCGATCGGCCAAGGCGAGGACATACTTTCCTCTTTTCGGTTTCCAGGCCAAGGCCTCTCCCGCAGGCCCCAGCGCCTTACCGTTCAGGACCCAGTGGTGATCCATCGACCGTTCATGCGCTGAGAATATCACTCTTTGTTGGGCCCCTGGAATATCCGGATCCAGGGTGATGATGGTTCCCGGCGCAGGATACCGGATTCGTTGAAAGGTTCTGCCGGTCAGCACAAGGGGTGCCGAGGGTTCCGTGCCCCGTATGAACCATTCGTTCCGCAGGGTTCCTGAAACCTCAACCGCGTGCCTTGTCATTCCGGCCGGAGGCTCCGGCATCAGGGATTTCTCCCCGGCGCAAAGCCGGTTCATTATTTCGGCCCACACCTGGGCCGCACCTGTGATTCCGCTCACGTCCCACATGGGCCGGCCTGAAAAATTCCCGAACCAGACCCCCACGGTGTAGCGGTCCGTATAACCCAAGCACCAGTTGTCCCGCATGTCCTTGCTGGTTCCGGTTTTCACCGCCGACCAGATCCGTGTGCCTAGGGGGTTTTCAAGGCCGAAGCCGAAACTCCTGGCTTCTCTGTCAGAGAGGATGTCCGACACCAGAAAAGCCGCCTCTTGTGAGAAAATACGAGCTGTTTTCCGGCTACCCTCTGCCCCTTGGCTCATGCGAAGGTCTCGCCGAACTCCTCCGTTCGCAAGAGTCATGTACGCGCTGACCAGGTCCAGGAGGCTCACATCGGTTGTCCCGAGCGCAAGCGATGGCCCGTAGAAATCCCCTGACTCCTTGAGGCCTTTGAACCCGAGCTCTCGGAGTTTAGCCAGAAAGGACTCCACCCCGACCAGAGACAGGGTCCTCACCGCCGGCACATTCAAGGAGGAGGCCAGGGCCACTCTTGCACGAACCCCTCCTCTAAACTGATGGTCATAGTTTGCGGGAGAGTAGATCCCGTTTGCAACCGCGATGTCGACCGGGGAGTCCTCCAGAACGGAAGCCGGCGTGAGCATTTTCTCGTCAAACGCCAGGGCATAGAGAAAGGGCTTCAAAGCCGAGCCCGCCTGTCTTTCCGCTTTGACTCCGTCGACATAGGGTGTTTGCTCCGAGTAACTGACATAAACCAGGATGTCTCCTGTGCTGTTCTCCCCCACGACCACTGCCCCTTCATGCACGTTCTGCGTCGTTAACGCCGTGAGGGTGTGTTTCAACCTCTCCAGGGCAAACCGCTGTGTTTGTGCATTGAGCGTGCAAGAGATGGTGCCTTGGTCCACCCTGCCGGGCAGCAGTCGCCGGGCCACATGAGGAGCGAGAGCGGTTCGAGGCTCCAAGGGATTGGGTCCGAGAAAGATCTTGCGCGCATGGAGATCTACTTCTGCGACTTCCACGGGCCACTGCAAGGCCTCGGAGAGAAGAACGCTTCTCCTCCTGGTTTCCTCGAAGGAAGCATTCGGCGCCCGGATCATGGAGGCCAGGATCACGGACTCCGATTGAAGCAGACCATGGGGATTTTTTCCAAAGAGCGCTCTGGACGCTGCTGCAATTCCCTGCAGTTCACCACGATAGGTCACCAGGTTGAGGTAAGCTTCCAGGATCTGCTTCTTGGACCAGGTCTCCTCGATGTCACAAGCCGCCCTCATTTGGTTCCATTTCTGAGACAAGGATCTCCTCCCCTGGACGGGAAGAAGACGGCGATCGAGCCTAGCGGCAAGCTGCATCGTAATGGTGCTGGCTCCCCTGAAACTCGCCGACGTCACACCCCTGATCAGGGCGCCGGTCATGGCCAGGTAATCCACACCGGCGTGATGGTAAAACCTCCTGTCCTCCGCCTGGACCACCGCCTCCTGCAAGGCAGGGGAAATGTCTTGAAGGGCTGTCCAGTCGAGCCGCCTCCCGACGGAATTCACTCTCAACTCGTGAATGACCTCCCCGTGGCGATCCAGAAGAAGAGAATCGGATTTGCGATGGGAGGCGCGAACCTCTTCAAATGACGCCACCGCGAGAGCTTCCCCGCAGAAGAAAGCGAGCAACAGCAGAGAGCTGATGATGGAAGTGGACAGAAAGAACGAATGTCGAATGCCGAACAAGGAACCGCAGAATGATGAAGGTTCACTTCGACATTCGATATTCCTTGTTCGACATTCTGCGGTTCGCTTTTGAACTTCATCACGAATCGCGCGTAGGCTATGGTCTAAGAGTCCTATCATGGCTGGACCTCAAGCGGTTGATTCGGAATCTCCCCCATCATCTCCGGAAAGTAGAGGGCCTCGACTCTCGTGGGAGGCAACTGAAATACGCCTGACTGGTTGAGTCGAACAGTGTACTCCACACTCCATGTGCCTTTCGGCACATATTCATAGTAGACCCTGAAGGCTTCAAAGGAGCGCTCTTCATAGGCCGGCCACACAACCCCTTTTTTCCCCTCTCCCTGGGTCAACAGTTGAGAATCCCTCCCGAGCCCGGTTCCGAGAATCGTTGCGCCCGCAGGGATAGGGTCGGAAACAACCACCCAGGTTTGATCCGACTGTGCTTCGAGGTCCAATCTCACTCTAACCACGTCCCCACGGCTCCACCGGTCCGCGGTCTTCTTCTCCAGGGGAATGACCTTTCTTTCTATCCTGTATCCGCTCGAAAAGGGGGCCTTCAGAGGAATGGCTGCAAGGCTTTGAACGGTCACCCATGGCTTGCCTGTTCCCGAATGGGAGGCGGTCAGGGCTTCCCGTCTCTCAGGCCATGGAAAAAGAAATGCACCGCCCTTTGACGATTCTCCCCAGGTTACGCTCTTGCTCCGGCCTGACACCCGGCCTGTGGAAATCCCTGAAACCGGTTCCGCTTCAAAAACCTTGGAAAACTTCTCCATGGCCAGCACACCCCACGCATTCGCAAGAGTGAGATCCCATCGGCCTTTCTTCTGTCTCCCCAGTGCTCCCTGAACCACTCTGACCATGTCCTCGCTCCAGTTTTTCAGGGGTAGGACCGTCAGGACCGTGCGAACCGCATTCACATCATTGGAAACCATGAGCCACCACAGGGTGTCTGTTCTTTCCGTGGAAAAGGTCATCGTGGTTCCTTGGAAATTGAGACGGGATCTGAGGATCTGCTCTGCCTCCTTCAGCCGGGATCCGCGGTTGGGGAGTTTCTCCTCCCTCAGAAGGAGGTTGAACCAGTCAATCAGCGCCGAGGTGGGCCACAGGTTCGGCTCGATCGCAATAGACCCGAGCAGCCTGGGCTCCATCTTGTCCGCTCTGGATAAAGCTTCCATGGCCATGAGTTTCCGGACGGAAAGGTCAGCGGTTGGAAGGGGCGAATCCCTGTTGATGCTTCCTTCCACAAAACCTCTGAGCCCTGTTTCCATTTTCTCCCTGAGCCCTTCGGGGATCTCCCACCCTGCCTCATGGGCAATGGCTACGATGTAAGAGGTGAGCACAGGGCTGCCCAAAGTCATGGAGGGGAAGTACTTGACCAGGCCGTCAGAGTCCATCTGTGAAGGAAGCTGCACCATCAGGCGTTTCCAGAGGTTCTCATCCCGAAGGGCAATGGCCACGGAGATTTTCTGCTCCATGCACCCATAAGGGTATGACCTCATGTACTCCGTCACGCCGTTCAGGCTCTCAGCGATCCCGGGTCGTAGGCTGACCCTGACCCCTCCGCGCTCCGGCAGAGCATCCTTGGGCCTTTCAACCTCCAGCCGCACCTCCTTCTCCATCTGAGCGATCGTGGCCTGAAAGATGCGGTCCGCTACAGCGGGTATGACTTTTTGAGAGACCTTGATGCGATCCCTCTTGGTCGAGCCCTTCTCGCCAACCTCCACCTCCCAGTGAATCGCCGAGAGGCCTACAGGGACGTGGCTGTCCCACCCGATCGTCTTGGCTTCCCCTGCTGCAAGAGGCACAACCAGAGGCCCAAGAGAATCGGAAATTCCTTGTGCTGTGGCAGAGGCCTCGAGTTCCACGCTCTTCTGCATCGTGTTCCGGATGGTGAACTCCGCCCGGAACCGGTCTCCTTCTCGGACCAGCGGAGCGAGGCCCGAAAAAATCATCAGGTCCTGCGTCGACTGGATCGATGCTGAGCCCGTGCCGAATAGACCCCGGCCCCCTGTTGCCACTGCAGCAATCCGAAAGCCGGTGATCGAGTCCTTGAGAGGGATTTCGACCGAGGCTTCCCCATTTGCATCCAGCGCTACCCGGCCCTTCCACAGGAGGAGCGTATCGAAGAGCTCACGGGTGATCTGCCGCCCCCCTCCCCCTCCGGACGGCAACGCCTTCAACCCATAGTGTCTTTTACCTATGACCTGCATCTGGGCTGTGGCGGTCTGCACTTCATACCCTCTTCGACCCATCATGGCAGGAAGAATGTCCCAGCTCATGTTGGGCATCAGTTCCAAAAGCCCCTCGTCCACAGCCGCCAGGGCGACTTCACTCCCGGCAGGTGGGGCCTTGTCATCCACGGTTCTCGCTCTGATTTTCACCTGGGCCTTTTCCCTGACCTTGTACACCGGGCGGTCAGGGCTTACGTTCACTTTCAATTCATGTTCTTTCCACCCCACCCTGATCTCGGCAATGCCCAGCTTGTAGGCAGGCTTCCCGAGATCCACGAGAGCCGTGGGCTGCACGTCACCCGCGCGCCCCCTAACGACCAGAGCGGAAACAAACACATTGGGAGCATAGGAACCCTTGACCGGAACCTCGATCACAGGCTTCTCACCTGAAAGCTTTCTGACCCAGCTCTCCACCACCCCTTCCCGTTCTACCGTGATCAGCGCAGTTGCTTCTTTGAAAGGCATTCTCGCCTGAAGCACAGCGGTCTCCCCGGGCTCATACCTCTTCTTCTCCGGAATGAGATCCATCCGGTCGTGATCGGAGATGTCGAACCACCATCGCCCCTTGTCCGCGATCCACACCTCCCGGTACGCTGAAGTCCTGTTGCCTGAGCCGTCCACAGACTCTGCCTGAAGGATCACGTTTCCTGAAACCGGGGAACGGACTTCGCAGATCAGCAGCCCCCCGGAATCGGTTTTGCCTTCGAAGATCGTTCCAACCCGCTTCACTTCCTGCGAGTGTTCGTAGGAGTAGAACCCGCCCACCATGCGCTTTCGGTGGCTGTAGTGTTTTTTCTGCAGAAGATCCACCTTCACCGATGCGCCCGAGACCGGCTTTCCAGAAAGGTCGAGCGCCGCCACATGAAACTTGAACGCCTCCTGGGATGCAGCCCAGGAGTCCGGCCTGATGCCGAGGAGAAGCCTGGAGTTCCAGAGAGGAATTCTTGAAGAGGCGGTCTGGATTTCTCCGTTCGGGTCGCGGTATTCCAGTTCAGCCGAGAGCTCTTTTGGGCCATCCATTTTGGGAAGATCACGGATGAGGACTCGAGACGATCCTGATGCATCCAAGACAAGCTCCATGGTCTTCAATCGGCCCCCTCTGGCCTCCGGTCCGGCGCCTTCCTCTTCCTCCCATTCCCTTCCTCTTTCCTGGATGCCTTTCTTCACGCGGCCGTTTGCGAACACGAACCCGTCAAACCCCTCGAAGGCCGGCAAAGGTCTTGGCCGAACATCGCTTCTCACTTTGACCGGAAGCTCACCGGCTCCTCCTCCGCCAAGGTACTGAACCCCGAGGTCCAGGGTGACCTTGTCCGGATTGACCAGAGGCTCGCTAGGCGGTTTGATGAAAGCCTTCATCAGGGGCACACGGAACTCCTCCACTTTGAACGTTCCGGAGCTCCTTGATCCCGGCGTATCCTCCCCGTAGAACTCCGAATCTTCTTCACGCGCAACAGCCGGCAGCCTTTGTCCGGCAGAGGCCTCTTTCCTGACCAGTGAAACCCCGTAGGTCCCCAGTTTGGCTTCTCCGGGTATGGCCCACTCGGTTTCAGCCACACCGCTTCGATCCCATTTCAGCGGGAAATCGTAAGTCTGGAAGCTGCCGAAATGGGTGATCGACACGGTGTTGGGTTCCTGTGCTGGAGGAGCAAGGGCCATTCCGTTCATCGTGTGCCTGCGCAGAATGTGCTTCATGTGAACGGTTTCGCCGGCACGAAGCAGAGTCCGGTCGAATACCGTGTGCGCCATGAGGCCCTGGGGATAGGGATCGTTGGGAAGCTTGAACCGAAAAGGTTCAATCCCGTTGTCCCAGCTTGAGTGGACAAAGGCCATGTCGCTAGAGGTTTGGGCCACGACAAAGAGCCCTTGCTGAAGCCCGGCCAGAGCGCCCATCTGAGGGTAGTCATGGGAGTCCGGCTGGTATCGGCAGTTGGGAAGATTCCCCATGGAAGGGAGTTTCTCTTGGATGATTGCCATTCCGTTGCCGTTCGTCTTCCCGCTCCAGAGAACGGTTTCCCTGCAGTCCATGACCGTCACGGCGGCATTGCTCACAGGCTCTCCCTTGTCGAGGCTCGTCACCCAGACCAAAGAAGATTCCCGGCCCCATTTGAAGTGGACCGAGAGGTTGGTCACCAGCACTGCGGTGGGAACATACATGGGCTTTGGAGCACCCAGAAGAGCCTGACCCACAAGCGTGCTCTCAAGCTCCACGAGATAGAGGCCCGGATCATTGAAAGGGATCCCCACCACTTCGAAGGTTTTCGATCCTGAGGGCTTGGGAACCTTAAACTCTTTAATGCCCTGATCCCACGTGAGCATGGAGCGTTCCCTGGAGGCTGAGGCCACTCTCCGAAGGGCTGCCTGGAGATTGGCCGGCCTTTCCAGGGGGACATTGCGAATTCTCGCAATGATGCGAGCCATCATCCCTTCCTCCTTACCCAGCTTCAGGGATTTGGCCTTGACCTCAGGCTCCACATTCCTGAGCGTGACAGGGAGCAACCTGTCCCCTTTCAATTCCACGATGCCGAATCGAGCCGGGAACTTCGCAAGAGGCGGATACCGGTCTGTCCTGATGGAAAGCGGGAACTTGTCCGCGTTGGCGAGCGGCCTTTCCGCTTCGTCCTTAAGGCCGGACGGCAGTTCGATCGTGAACGCGGTCTGCTCCGGAAAGGGTGATTTGAAAGACACACCGAAGACGACATTCTGCTCATCCTCCTGCGGCTTCCACGTTTTCCCGTCGGGACTCCTGAGAAGAATGGCTCCGGCCAGCTCCTTGGAGATGGGCGCTGAAAAGCGCAGATGCATGGCAGAAAGCGGGGAGCAGTCCGCCTTGGGGTTCTCCTTCTCGCACTGAAACACAGCCGTGAACTTGGGTCTCGTGGCAAAGGGCAGGATCTGGTCTCTTTCCGTTGCAATCAGGGTCCTGGACATCACCCCTTTCCCCCAGATGAGCCGCACCGGCGTCTCTGCAGGGAACCGCTGTTTGCACTGGAGGAGAATCAGGGGCACATCAGGCCGCTTCATCCACCGGTATCGTTCCTTGAGGATCCTCTCTCTTTCCTCGCCTTGGATGACTCGTATGCCCACGAGATCCTCGATGCCCTGGATGGAAAACGCGACGTGCTTGAGCAAGGATTCCTCGTCAGGTTCCCCGTCGAGAGTCAGGATGAAAACCTGTTCCTCGTCTATCTGTTTGGTCCCTTCATAGGGATAGGACGCTTTAATGGCTGGGCCGCCGGTCGAAAAGGAAAAGCTTCTCTGGCCCTCAAGCGTCACTCCTGCAAGAGTTTTGAGATCAGGCTTCAATCGGAACTCGCACCGAACCCCTGCAAGCAGGTCCTTCTCGAAGTCGTACACCCAGTTCCTTGTGTCCGCCCATCGGCCTTCGCCTTTCACCGGGCAAATGACCTCAAACGGCATGGTGATGCTTCGAGGATCGCCAAAGGCGACTATGGACTGTGTGAAGCGCACCTTCACCTGCCGGACGTTCTTGACGGTCCCCTGGGGCGAGAAGGATTCCACCTTGGGGGCCTGCTGGCCCCAAGCGGCTGAGACAAAGAAAAACAGGGAGCAAAGGCCGAACCATAGAACTTTCTTCATGATCGCCTCCTGCAGAAGTGAGGCTGCACCCGCAGAGCGGGTAACCCCAGCAAGCCCCCTCCACTTCCTCCCCCTTGACGGGGGAGCCTGTCCTGAGCCTGTCGAAGGGGCAAGGTGGGGGTGCCACTTCACCTGCGTTGAAGGATTTCGTGAAATGATCAGTTGGTATATGGCTGATTATCGTAGAAAGCCCGACCTGGGTCAACATGAGAGATTAAGATTGCTCGCATTAAAACCATATAAATAGCCCCACAAAAATACTGAGATCTATTTCTGGCAACTTTACCCTATCCGCATAGAAGTGCAACCGGGCTTTGAGTGGGATTCCGATAAGGACCAACTGAATCAAAGAAACTCGGCGTCTCTTTTGCCTTGGCGCAACTTGCTTTTTTGTATCATCATCGTGCCATCTTAGAGGATATGGAACATGGTGGTGACGAGAAGCGATATTATTGCCTCGGGAGAGTCGCTTGTGGAATTATGACGGTGAGATTTACCTACCGGAATACCACAATCCGAATTGTTGGCGCCGGATATTGGCGGAAAGGAAAGAGGGTTTATGAAAGGGAAAATAAAATACACGGATGCGCCCAGGGGAAAGGTCAAGGTTGTCTCCGAGTTCCTCTGTTCACCTGAAGAACTGGCTCTGAAGGACGAAACCGTCAAGGTGACCATTGCACTCAGCAAAGCCAGTGTGGGATTTTTCAAGAAGGAGGCAAGAAAGAACAACACTCAATATCAGAGAATGATTCGCAGGCTCTTAGATGAGTATGCAGCTCACCCATCCTGATGGTGGCTACGCTGGAGATTGCTTCTTGAGCCACCAAATAACACACTTATTACAAAACTTTTATTCGCTGTCGGGTCAGACAAACCAAGGCTCATCCGAAGCTGGCGTGCAGTAAGGTCTAATCTCGCTCTTCGGCTGGAACCAAGTTGCGCTTGGTCCCGTACATGCTTGATGGGTTTATTGAATATGCTATCCCTTTGGCAGTCTTTACCTCCATCATCCTGCTGCAGGAAAAGCATTTCACAGGGCCATCATAGTCGTCAAATACCCAGTGATCCAGATTGAGTTCGTGTCCGCAGCAGACACACTCAAGTTTCATATCCCCTTACCCCCTTCTGAAACAGATATTGTCCGCTTTCGCCCTTGGGGTGTCCGGTTGGTAGTTGGGCATCGAATAGATCTCGTGCGGACTCAATTCGTTATCTCTCTTTCGTCTCCTAAGGGGCGGTGCCGGTAAGCAGCTCCCTGTGGGGGCGTTTTGCTAGAACCAAAACGTCTTTCTTTCTGACAACCCTTCTTTCGGCGTCGCTCATCGGCCTGATCCAGCCCATGATTGGATGCCAAGATTCACTGTCACACCTGGGGCACCTGGGTTTGCCCTCGAAGATTTCTTCACAGTCGAGACACAACCTTGCCATTCTAAGATCCATGGCACTGGTTCCTCCTTTTTCTTAAACCATCTGTCAAAAACTCTGGCCTAGCTACCGTGGCAATTAAAAGGTGAGGGCATCAGTAAGCTATGTCCGTGTCACGCTGCTGCGCCCTCTTCAGATGCCGGTAGATCAACCAGAAGAAAAAGGCACCACCCATTAAGCCGACTGCTATAGTCGTCCACAGCATCTCAATGTACCTCTTCCTTATAAACTTGCCTTCCCGTGATGCCGTTGTTTTCTCTTCGGTGCAGACTCTTTAGGCCTAACCAAAATGTATCAAAATGAACCCGTGCAAGAGAATGACCGAGTGAAAAGATGCACGCACATCCGAGAAGTTTCATAAGTGCCACCTCACGCTCCCTTTTCTAACGATAACCTTTGGAGGCTTTCGGCCATCTCATGGTTCGTTCTTTGGTGTTGAAGTTGGGTGGCACTCATCAAACTCTAGTTCCTGAAAATCTTAAAAGACCGGTCACGAGGACATCACTCGAGCCCGCAGCTCTCTTGAATATCTATATAGTGTTCCCGAGAAGAGGGTGAAGATGGCCCGTTCATAGAACCTGCCTAGTGAGATCGCGACGCCTTTTGGCAAACCCAGATTCCGCAAGCGGCAGTATATATGGAGAGGGTTCAGGGAGTGTTGCAGGGTTTTGCGCATAGTGTTTAGGTCACCGTCTCGATCTTTTCCTATTTCAGTTTGGCGAATCTCAAGTTGATGATTACTGCGAAGATCATGCCAAGAGAGAAGGGAAGGAGTTTCAATGAGGTTTCATATAGATAGGATACGCCAGAAGGACGCATCGGAAAATTACGCAATGAAATACCCTTTTTTGTGAGTAACAGGATGCCAATTGTTGGCAAACTTTTACACACTATTGATGTGCTAGAAGGGATAAGGCAGGCTGATCAAGCTCGTTTCGTCGAGCAGGGATAATCGCTGGGGGATTAGCGTATTTAGAAACAAAGGTCATTCGAGATGAAAATCGCTCTCAGGTTCTCACCTGCGAACTTCCTCAACATGGTGCGACTCAACATAGTAGTCTTGCATATTAGTCGATTGACCAGATTCGTGTAGGCTCGAATTTCTAATCAGCCAAAAGTGTAAATCATCAACAAGTACAGAAGCCTTGGTGGGCGGTTCCCATCCTTCTTCCCCCGGCCGTAGCAGACCTGCTGGGACTCCTTGAACGGGAGAATCGAAGTTAACCGTGAATCTGACCATATCGGATTCGTTTCCTTCGCGGTTCACTGCCGTAATGCCGAGAGCGACTTCCCCGCGAACATGCTGAAGTGACGGCACTTGGTCAGGCAGCGCAACCTCCGTACGATCGCCGATTTCGATGAATTCCGAATCATAGCTCACTTCTCCAACAACCGCCCAATAGAGCTTGTAGCCTAACACACTGGGAGAAGGAGAACGATTCCAGCGAATCCTTTTTTTCTTGGTTTTCAATGCGGTTTTATGGCCCTTAATCGTGAGCATCTGCAACCGTTCCAATGTAAGGTGAGCTGTCTACTCCGTTACTACGTCTTATGTGAACCGGGCTTTGAATCATATCCAATAATCTTTTCTTTGAGAAGTGGTAAATCAGCTCATTTCCAAAGGACGGTGCCAGTTCCGTTCCTTCTCCCTCATGAAATAATGCGTATCGCTCATTTTCAATGGAAGCGATAACGATAGATTAACAGACGGAATCCTAATAGTCGAAGCGGAGCACAGCATCAAAACAAAAGCGGAGCCAATTGGCCCCGCTCCTGTTTCTTGACAAATGAATAGGGAATCGAAACTGTTCACTTATTAACCGTGCACTTCGGTTTTTGGTAAAATTTTATATGCCTTACCACGGAGAAAAAACTCTTCTGTCTTTGCCGTCCCTCCGCTCTACACCCACAACAGGGGCCTTAGCCTTTCTTCGATCCACCCCTGAGCGGTGGTCTTTTCCACTCCTTCTGTCTTTCCCCGAGCGCCTCTCTGGAATGTGTGCGCTGTAATTGAAGCACCTCCTCTCAATACCTAGGCGCCTACCTCCATTATCCGGTAACCAAAACTCGTCTTCAGGAAACCACATCGAAGTGCAGCCACCCCATTTCAGTTTTATTCGACCAGAAATACGATTGCTGATCTGGGTATACGATTCAGAGAGTTGGCAGTAGCCTTATCTTCTAGACTGTTTATCAGGATCGACCCTATCAGAGGTATCTCTCACAATGGCACAAAAAGTCTTTCGGTTTTTCCACATGAGAACACACCCCGTCATTTCCGCTGGAAACACGCTCCCATCCTTTCTCTTGTGCTTGAAACTGCTGAGCTTCGCTGGATCTAAAGAAAGCCCTGCATCCCTCTCTGCCCCTGCAAAAACATCAACAATCCGCATTCTCAGCATCTCTTCCCTAGAGTATCCGTACATCTCAGTGGCAGCCCGGTTTACTTCGAGGAATTGCTGTGTCTTCGTATCAACCATAATAATGCCATCCCTTTGGTTCTCATACATCAGTTGATACTTGGCTAAGCGATCCCCTAGCGACCTCTGCGCGGCTCTCAAAGGGGTAATGTCTCTCGCTATTCCGACGAAATACCATCGACCGTCGATTTGGGTTGTTGAAATTGAAGCCGCTATGGGTAGTTCCTTCTTGTTCTTCCTGACAGCTTCTGACTCAAAGGACTGTTTTATTGACGGAGGCCGCCTCTCTTTCTTGAAGGACTCTAATGCATTTCTGTAGTCATCCCGGTATCTCTCCGGGATAATTACCTCCATTTGCAAACGGACGACTTCTTTGGCATTGTAGCCAAAAAGCTTCTTAGCGGCCATATTCCAATAGAAAATCTTTCCCTCTCTATCAAATACGACAATAGCCTCTGCGACGGCATCCAAAATTATCTTGAATTTATCCTCTGAATCGGCCACGCCTTGACTGCACGCACGTTTAGCACTGGCTGTGGCCTTTTGCCCGTGAACAGTCCTTTTGCCTTTGGCTGGCAGTCGCTGTTCAGTTTTCTTAGCTTTCACCATCCCAGCCTCCGAAAATACTGTAATCGCTTCGTTGGGAGTCTACGACAAGAATGAATCTGGATCAAGGGAATTCAAAACAGGGGGTTCAGAAGAAGAGTTATTCGCGGGAAGCGTAGTAAGATAATGAATAGAGCAGACTCTAAAAGGGGATTCAGGTACTTCTAAAAACGGGGGGTGATCTTTTCCAGATCAGGAGATCTTCATGGGATCAGGGCTCCAACGTTTCTGGTTTCCCTATCGACCATCTGGTCTTCTGCGATCGCGTCCGGACCGCCTTTCGGGCAGGTGCGAAGTGTAGGAAAACTGTCTCCTCTCAACGCCTGAGCGCTTTTCTACCTTTCCCAAAAAGCGAAGAGGGAAAATCTCACAAGAACTCTTCTTGGAGATCCTTCTATCTTCATGACCCGTGGTGGTTTCTAAATTCATCGTCTTGTGATTTAGCCTTTAAAGAGTTGGGTTCCATTATCCTTTTATAACCAGTTGTTATAAAGACTTAAGGTAAGCGGATATATGCCTAATCGGTCAATTTCCCATGCAATATTCGTGCTGACGGAGCAATTAGACTCGGGTCTAATAATTTCAGGTGGTTAGTGAACGCCGAGGCGCGAAAGGAACTAATATGAGGACTTTTCTACCATTAGAGTGGTAAAATATTTGTAATTACACACAGACTTCACACCCCGACCCCGAATGAGGGCCTTCCTGTGGTGAATAGCTTGCAATAACAGGCCCCTCTGTGAGAAGCATGCGAAAAACAGAGGGGCTTAGGAGGAAAGAGTACTCTTAATAAAAATGCAAGTTTGGTGCCCACCAGAGGCAGAGGGGGGTCTAACTTAAAGACAGAAGGCTGCAAGGGTTTCGAATTGCGTTCGTAAGTGATAGTGAAGAAAGGATAGTGACACTTAGCGATTTCCCAATTCAGCCTATTGGGTGGGTAGGTAAGGGTGTAATGTCAGAGAAGACCTCCGGAGATGAATACCAGTGCTTGATGCCCGAGACCCGGAGCAAGCTTCTAATGGTTACAGATGAGGAGAGAATTCTACTGAGAGTGGTCTTGTCCAAAGTCATGGAAACGGAAGGCGGGAGAGAGTATATCGTCGAGAGGATGGGGGAACCGAACCTTCAGATTGCATCAGATCCTCTCAAGGAAATGGAATCAGATTGGAAAAGCCCATATTCTTGAGTAAAGCAAACAGCTTCTTTTGATTGAGGTAATGAGATGACGATAGAGGTCCACGACAAGCGTTTTGGGGTGATAGCAGTAGAAAAGCGATTCATTACCAAGGAACAGCTTTTTGAAGCACTGAGAGTCCAGGTGGAAGAAGACCTATCAGGGAAGTCGCATACCCTCATCGGGATTACACTCATTAGACTTGGTTATCTCAGTCCAGAACAAGCAGACGAAGTTCTTTCTGTGATAATGAAAAGATGATTGATTAGTGATCCAAGTCCACAATGGACACGAATCATGCTCGACCGACGATTGCCAAATGATATCACACCTAGACACCATGCTGAATTCCCAGTCAATTCAGACCTGGCTGAGATTGCAGGGTCGGATCTCGGTTTTTTAATAGATAGGGGGATAAGGCTATGCCTTACAACAAGAACCTTGAAGCTCGGATTCAACAGATCGTCTCCTCCTGGAAAAACACCGCTAGCAAGAAGATGTTCGGAGGCATCTGCCATCTTCTCAATGGAAACATGTTCTGCGGTGTGTACAAGGACTTCCTGATCCTCCGGCTCGGCGAGGACAAGGCCGCGGAAGCCCTCAAACTGCCTGACGTCAAGCCTTTCGACATCACCGGAAGGCCCATGAAGGGATGGGTGATGGTTGACGAGCGAGGGTTGGCCGGTGAAAAGGCCCTGGAAGGTTGGCTTGAAAAAGCCAAGGCGTTTGTGAAAACGCTGGGTTCGATATAAATCCCCCCTCGCCCCCCTTTATTAAAGGGGGTTGGGGGGATTTAGTGAAGATTAAGCTTTCATCATTTTCTGCGCAGCATCCTTCCCGAGATCAAAGGCCTTCAGGTTAGAATCGAGAAAAGCCTTTTTCGTAGAGCCGGCAATGATGTCCTTCATTACCTTTTCGGTCACAGCAGTTGCACCGGTGCCGATCAGCGCTCCCAGCATGACCATGTTGAGAGAAAGGACATTGCCCGCCTTCTCAGCCAAATCATTGCCGTTGAGGGTGACCACCTTGCCCACTTTCTTCCTGACCTTGTCGAGAATTTCGTCCACGGGCGGATACTTACCCTGGCCTACCGCCACCGTAAAAGGCGGAAGGGGTTGAGCGTTCGTAATCACCAGGGTCTTCTTGTTGCATTTGTTCAGGATCCGCATGGTCTCCAGAGGTTCGAAGCTGATGAGAACGTCCGCCTCGCCGTTGGACACAATGGGGCTGTTGGCCCCGCCCATCAGCACCGCGGATTCCACGACGCCTCCCCTCTGAGCCATGCCGTGAATTTCACTGACCACCACAGGGATCCCCATTGAAAGCGCTGCCTGACCCAAGAGATTCGAGGCAAGGAGATTCCCCTGACCGCCTACTCCGACAAATACGCATCTTTTCGTTTCCATGGGCGCCTCCTTTCTAGTCCTTCACTGGGACGATAGCGTTTTCAGGGCAGACCTGCGCGCACACCGAACACCCGATGCACAGGTTTTTGTTGATCCGGACAGCATTGCCTTCCAGGTACATGGCCGGGCACGCCAGCTTGCTGATGCAGTCGCGATGGTTCTTGCACTTCTGCTGATTGATCGTGAAAGGTTTCGCCTTTCTGGCCTTGCCGATTCCTTTGGCAAAGAGAGGGCAGAACTCCTTGGAGACAACCACAGACATGCCGTCATACTCCAGAGACGCCTTGAGCGACTCCATGGTCTTCTTGATGTTGAAAGGCTTGACCACGTGGAGATCCTTGACGCCGCAACCGCGCACCACATCTTCCACGATGACCTGCGGGAGATTGAGACCCATGGGGGCAGTGTCAACGCCCGGATGAATCTGGTGGCCGGTCATGGCCGTGGTGCCGTTGTCCAGAATGACCAGGGTGAACTTGTGGTTGTTGTGCACCGCGTTGATCAGCCCGGTGATACCGGAATGGAAGAAAGTGGAGTCCCCGATAAAGGCCACCACTTTCTGGTCCGTTGCCGTGGCAAAACCGCAAGACGTGCTCACGGACGATCCCATGCAGATCACGAAATCGCCCATGGATATGGGCGGCAGAAGCCCCAGCGTGTAGCACCCGATGTCCGTCGGGGTGACGGCGTCCGCACCGTACACCTCTTTGACGGCGTAGAAGGTCGCCCGGTGAGGGCAACCGGCGCACAAGGTCGGCGGTCTTCCCGGAAGAGGCGGCAGGTCGGACACGTCCACCACAGCAGGCGCCTTGTGCTCCAAGCCGAACATGGCGGCCACAGCTCCCCGCACGAGTCTCGGATCATATTCCCAGAGACGGGACAGGCCGCCGACTCCCTTGCCCTTGATCGGCGTGCTGATCCCGTTTTCCTGGGCAATGGCTCTGAACTCATTCTCGTTGATGGGTTCGAGCTCTTCAACGACCAGGACCTTGTCAACGGACTTCAGCCAATTCGCGATCAGTTTCTTGGGCAAAGGCCAGGAAAAGCCCAGCTTCAGAATGCTCACCTTGTCTTTAATGCCAAGGTCCATGACAGCATCCATCACATAGTCGAAGCTGACACCGTTGGCCACAATGCCCCATTTCCCGTTTCCGATGATCTGGTTGAAGGGCGACTTCTCCGACTTCTCTGAAAGAACGTCATACTTCTGCAGGAGCTCCTTGTGGAGATTCCTGGAGACCGCCGGCACGCACACGTAATGGAAAGGGTTTTTCTTGAACTGAGTCTTGGTGACCCTTGGCTTCAGACTTCCCAGTTTCACCCCTCCGCGGATGTGCGCCAGCCGGGTCGTTGTTCTCACGATGACCGGAAGGCCAGTTTCCTCGGACAGCTCAAAGGCGGCCACAGTCCAGTCCTTCATCTCCTGAGTGTTGGTCGGCTCGAACATGGCCAGTCCTGACAGACGCGCATAGAACCGGTTGTCCTGCTCGTTCTGGCTCGAGAACAGGGACGGGTCATCCGCGTTGATCACGACCATGGCCCCTTTGACCCCCGTGTAGGCGAGAGTCATCAGAGGGTCTGCGGCCACATTGAGTCCCACGTGCTTCATCGTGACCATCGTCTTCAGACCGCTCACCGCAGCTCCGGCTCCTACTTCCATGGCGACCTTCTCATTGGTGGAGTACTCGAAGTAAAGGTCTGTTTCCTTGCTGATCTCAAAGAACTGTTCGGGAATTTCGGAAGAGGGAGTTCCGGGATAGCAGGTTGCAAAGGCGACACCCGCTTCCAGGGCCCCGCGTGCGATGGCCTCATTGCCAAGAAGGAGCATCTCCTTTCCAGGAGCATCTTCAAGTAGCTTGTGCATCTTATCCCCCTATCGGTTTAAAGGTTAATGGAACTTCTTGACCCACTCGACGCATGTTACAGTTTAAAGCTTTCCGCAAATCCTGCGTATTTCTTTCTCAGCTTGGGTTTCTCGATCTTCCCCGTGGGGTTCCTGGGCACATCGTCGAAGATGATCTTCTTCGGCCTCTTGTACCTCGGCAAGGCTTCACAGTACTTCTCCACATCCTTTTCCGTCATCTGCTTGCCCGGTTTGAGCTTGATGATGGCTGTCACCGCTTCGCCGAGCCGCTCGTCAGGGACCCCGATCACCGCCGCATCCTGGATGTTGGCGTTCTCGATCAGGAAATCTTCGATTTCCACGGGAAAGATGTTCTCCCCGCCTGTGATGATGATGTCCTTTTTCCTGTCCACCAGCCAGATGAACCCGTCCTCATCCACCCGGGCCATGTCGCCGGTCATGAGCCATCCGTCCACCAGGGTCTTCTTGGTCGCTTCCGGATTCTTGTAGTACTCGCTCATCACCCCAGGGCCACGGACCGCGAGTTCCCCGGGCTCTCCTTTTTTCACATCCCGCAACTGGTCGTCCAGGATGCGGTAGTCCCAGTCAAAGCCGGGCTTGCCGATGGAGCCCACTTTGTGGCTGTTTTCGATTCCGAGGTGAACGCATCCCGGGCCGGTCGATTCGCTGAGCCCGTAGTTCGTGTCATACTCCTGTTTCGGAAAAACCTTTTTCCAGTTCCTGATCAGGGCCGGCGGCACGGGCTGGGCGCCGATGTGCATCAACCGCCACTGGTCGAGCTTGTAGTCCTTCAGCTTGATCTGGCCGTTTTCGATGGCGACCAGCATGTCCTGTGCCCAGGGAACGAGCAGGAACATAATGGTTCCCTGCTCTTCGGAAATGGCCTGGAGAATCCATTCGGGTTTTACACCCTTCAGAAGAACCCCTTTGGCGCCCACGATGAAGTTCCCGAACCAGTGCATCTTGGCGCCCGTGTGGTAGAGAGGGGGGATGCAGATGAAATTGTCCTTGTGGGTCTGGTTGTGATGCCGGTTCTCCACGATGCAAGCGTGCTCGAGGTTCCTGTGGGTGAGAAGAATGGGCTTGGGCTGTCCTGTCGTGCCTGAAGTGAAGTAGAGGGCCGCTTCGTCCAGGAGACTGATCGGGATTTTGGGTTCCGTCGTTGAAGCCCCCTTCAGAAAATCGTCCCAGTGCTGGGCATAGGGTGGAGTCATCTCCTTGGGGCCGCAGAACACGAAATCCTTCATGCCCTTGAGGTCCTTCTTGATTTTGTCGACCCGTTCGAGGAAATCCTCGCCGAAGAGGATGGCCCGGGCTTCTGCGATGTCCGCACAGTAGCGGATGTCGTCGGCGGTAAAGCGGAAGTTGATAGGAACGGCCCAGGCTCCGGTTTTCAGAATTCCAAAATAAGCCGGAAGCCACTCCAGGCAGTTCATCATCAGGTGAATGACCTTGTCCCCTTTTTTGACTCCCTTTGCCATCAGGGCATTGGCGACCTTGTTCGCGAGATCGTCGAATTGCTTCCAGGTGATCGCCCGTCTGAGATTCTTCGCAGGTTCTCTTTCGACGAGGGCCTCTTCTTCGCCATAGAGCCTGGCATTTCGCGCCAGAATTTCCGTAATGATCATCGTTTCACCCTCCCCGCGCAAAAGCTACATTTTAGCTACAACGTGACCATAGATGATCAGGATTTCCTTGTCAAGAAAAAATCAAAACGCTCCGCTGCGGAGTGCAGATGGAAGCCGGTCGAAATTGTTTATGGATTTCGGCGTGTTGAGCGAAGAAGACCGCCTGAGGCGGGGAGGGCTAGGTGGAGATCTTTGGGTGCGGCCGCAGGGCCGCATTATGAGGGATAGTCGTTAAGGCGTGCCTTGGCCATGGAGAGAAAAGGCGAGTTCTTGTACTTCTCAATGAATTCCTTGAGCGTCTCTTTTGCCTTGTCCGGCTGTTTGGAAAGGCCGTAAACCCTGGCGAGATTGAGGGTCGCCTGTTCTTTGAAGGACGGCTCTGTGCTGGAAAGGATTTTTCGCAGGGCGTCGATGGCCTTTCCGAAATCTCCCTGGCCTTCATAGCTGGCGGCCAGAGCCAGCAATGCCAGGGACTGATAAACCGTGTTCTCGGGAACCTCCTTGAGAAAGTCTTGGTAGAGCCGGATGGCTTCATCGTACTTCTTTTCAAGGAACTTGAGGTGGGCGACTTGCGGCGGTGCAAGGCGGCTCGCCTTGGAAAGGCCGTGATCGGTGATGACCTTTTTGAAAAGCTCCTCCGACTTTTTCAGGGCTTCATCATCTGCCTTGACTTCTTTTATCTTGATGACTTCATAGTACGCGGCGTCATAGGCTTCCTGGCCTTTTCTGTCGGCGTAATTCAAGTAGTAATTGATTCCGAGGTAGACCAGCGCGGCCCCGGCAAGGATGTATCCCGCGACCTTGAAAGGTTTGGCATGCTCTTTGACATAAAGAATGGCCCTGCCCGAAACGGTCAGGAACTCGTCAGGGCCTTTCAACAGTTCTTTGCGGGTCAGTTTTTCTTTAACCATGGTTCACCCATCACTTGTGCTAGGATTGTTGATTCGTCTAACAGATGCCCGAAGGCCCGTCAATCTCTTTTTTCTTTGAGAATCAAGGGGGATCGAGTATAACTACCCTGCTTTTAGGGATACTCTCGCTCTGAACGAGAATCAAGAGATGTACATCGAAAAGTTTCTGAACGAACTGCGATCCTTTCCCGACTTCCTGATCTACTTCTTCCTGGGGCTGAGCGCTTTTGTGGAAAACCTGGTGCCGCCCATTCCCGGTGACACGATCACAGCTTTCGGAGCTTTCTTGGTAGGAGCGGGTAGGCTGAGTTTTGCAGGGGTCTATATTTCCACGACGGTCGGGAGCCTGCTCGGTTTCCTTTGCCTCTTTTGGGTGGGGGGATTGCTGGGAAGGCACTTCTTCATTGAGCGGGATTTCCGGTTCCTCCGGGCAAAAGACATTATTAAGGCCGAGGAATGGTTCAGCCGCTACGGGTATCTCCTGATCCTCTTCAATCGATTCATGCCGGGAATCCGCTCTGCCGTTGCGCTGGCTGCAGGCATCTCCCGTTTCAGAACCCTCCCTGTCCTGTTCCTCTCCCTCCTGAGCTGCGCCGCATGGAATCTGATCTGGATTTTCATGGGCCATACTCTCGGGACTCACTGGGAAACGGTGGAACACAAGATGGGGGATTTCATGGTGCGGTACAATGTGGCCATGATCATCCTGATCGTGTTGGTCATCCTGTTCTTTGTTTTAAAGAAGAGATTTAGAAGGAAAGCACAATGAAGCGAACCCCATCGGGATGGGGGATTTGATTTTGATCCTTGCGGATATATATTGTGGTACATGTGACCTTATGAATACTGAACTCTCTCCCCAAAAGGGAAACAGAACGATTAATTACCTCCGCCTCTCCGTAACGGATCGATGCAATCTAAGGTGCATCTACTGCATGCCGGAAGAAGGGGTGGACTTTGTCCCGCACAACCAGGTCCTCTCCTACGAAGAGATGCTCCGCCTTGTCGCACTCTCCGTCAAGGCCGGGATTCGCAAGGTAAGGCTGACCGGAGGGGAGCCTCTGGTCCGCAAGGGCTTCATTCCTTTCCTGGAAAAGCTCTCCGAGATCGAGAACCTGAATGAAATCTCCTTGACGACCAACGGGGTTCTCCTCAACGAATTTGCTTTAGACATCAAGCGATGCGGCATCTGCCGCATCAATGTGAGCTTGGATTCTCTCGATCCTCAGAAGTTCGCGCGCATCACGGGACGCGACTTTCTTCACCGCGTGCTGGAGGGCATCAAGGAGGCGGAACGTCTCGGGTTTAATCCCATCAAGATCAACGTCGTGGCCATGCGGGGAATCAATGATGACGAGATTCTCGATTTCGGTCGCCTGACGCTCACGAAGCCTTACCACATCCGCTTCATTGAATTCATGCCCGTCGGCAAGAACAACAGCTGGACGAGTGACCGCTTTTTGCCCGCCGATGAAATTTTGGCGGCCCTTAGGACCCTGGGCGAGTTGAAGCCCCTGGAGCACAATTCCCTGGACGGCCCGGCCCAGAGGTACAAGCTCAAAGGAGCAAAAGGAGAGATCGGTTTGATCGGAGCGATCAGCCATCACTTCTGCGCTCAGTGTAACCGATTGCGTCTCACCGCCGAAGGCCACCTGAGAGGGTGCCTCTTCTCGGACCAGGAGATCGACATCAAGACCCCTCTGCGCGAAGGACGAGGCGAGGAGGATCTTCTCGGTCTGGTCAGGCTCGCCATCGACAGGAAACCCCAAGACCACGGGCTCCTTCAAAAGGACCCCAAGAAGTGTGTTAGGCATATGTCGAGCATTGGGGGGTGAGTCGAGGCAGGTTTGCTGAAAAACGCCCATCTACGGCGTTGCCCTCATCCCTCGTCGTTGCGATGTACTGGACTGTACGTCTCACTCCTCGGAATTAATCCGCGCTTCGCTTGGAGTCCCCACCCTTCGGGCGGGTCCCCAGAACCGGGCGCCTTGTATCTGAGCGTTTTTGAGCAACCTGCTGGAATTGGAAGGTCAGCTTTCAGTCGGTTCGCAGTTCCTCAATTCGACTGGGGCTTGTCTACGTAGACTGTCTCAAATCCCGGGGGGATCTCCATCCTGAAGAGCTCGTCAGGAATCGGTTTGTTGAAGACCATCTTTCCGTTTTTCAGGGTGAGGTTCCTGGTGCCCTCCAGCTGTTTGACCCTCACTTCCTTGGCATAGAGGATGCCGCCCTCCCGCTGAAAATCGGCATAACTAATCCCGACCTTCCTTTCAGGATAAGAGAGCTGTCTCGGCAGGCCGCTTTCAGGATCGAATTCCAGAATCTCCAGTTCATCTCCAATTCCGTTCAGAGCGCTTAGCTGATCGGCTTTCCTCGATTCCACCCGGCCATCGAGTTGCAGTTTTGGAAATCCTCGAAGCACCTCCCAGATCAGGTCGGCGTCGAGATCGGCGGGAAAGAACTTCGAAAGAGCCCCAGGGGTCAGGTCGCCCCTATAGAGTTTTCTCTCCCCGTAGGAGAGGGCTTTGAAGGTCTTGCCCACAACCAGAAGGTGCAAAATCGGCTGACCCCAGGCATGCGTGATCTCCATCCTCAATCTCAAAGGAGTCCTGGTCCCTGCCGTGAGCGTGTCCGCCTCCTGATCCCAGTACCAGTCCTTAACCACCATTTGTCCGGTGGTGAAGAAGGTGGCTGCCGCCTCTTCCTGCGTTTTCAAGAGGGATAAGACCCTCCCCAACTCCTGATCACTCAGAGGTCTCTTGAACAGCGCCGGAGCACACCCGGACAGGGTGATGAGTCCCATCAGGGCGAGGACGAACAGCGTCCTCCGGTTGCGGGGACAGGAGTTCTCTTTGATGGTCATAGGGCTTTGGTGGACCGTTTGCTCTCAGGGTGGTTTTGTTTGAGAAGCTTTTTCAGTTGCAGGATCTTCTCTTTCACTTTGTCCGCTTCAGGGTGTTTCAGGGTAAGAGCCTTTTCATATTTTTCCAACGACTTCTCGTACATCTTCTTCTTGTAATAGACGTCGCCCAGGTGTTCGACGATGGTGGGATCGTTGGGAACCAGTTTGGCCGCTTCGAGCAGGTATTTCAGGGCTTCATCGTAAAGCCCTTTCTGGTAGTATACCCAGCCCAGGCTGTCGATAATGTAACCGCTGTCCGGTTTGATTTTGAGAGCCCTCTGGATCAGGTCCATCGCCTCGTCGAGCCGGATGCTCTGCTCCGCGTACGTGTATCCGATGTAGTTCAAGGCATCCGCGTGCTCCGGCTGGATCTCGAGGATTCGCCTCATCTGCTCGATGCCTTTTTCCTTGTCTCCCTTCTTGTCGAGCACC
Source organism: uncultured delta proteobacterium (assembly GCA_963702565.1). Taxonomy (GTDB): domain Bacteria; phylum Desulfobacterota; class DSM-4660; order Desulfatiglandales; family HGW-15; genus CAVPDE01. Next base: position 31,865 of record CAVPDE010000013.1, read on the forward strand.
ACGCCCATCCGGAACATCAGTTCTACATTCTTTCCGTCCACCTTCAGCCCCATCTCAAGGGCTTCGATCGCCTTCTCGTAATCCTTCCTGTTCTCGTGGATCGAGGAGAGCATCAAGTAGAGCTCGACCTTTTCTTTTTCAATTTGAATGGCCTTCTCGAGAATTCCGATCGCCTCCTCGGATCGCCCCTGGCTTTCCAGAATGTAGGCGATGTGGATTCTAGCATTTGCGTAGTATTCGGAACCGGACTTGATCTTCTGGAAGTGCTCCAGGGCCTTTTCGGGTTCCCCCTTTTCTTCGTAGGCCGAGGCGAGATAGTACCTGGACTTGTCGTCGTCAGGCCAGGCGTTCACAATAAGGTTCAGTTCCGATATGGACTCATCCAACTTCCCGTGGCGGAGGTAGATCAACCCCAGAGTCTGCCGGCCCGGATCCCCCGGGCTCGTCTGTCTCCTGATCTCCTCCAGCTGGCTTTCCGCTTTTTGGTTTTCGCCGAGCTTGTAGTACATGTTGATGAGCCGCTCCCGGACGGTCACGTTAGCCGGATAAAAACTGAGAAGCCTTTCGTAGATCTCTGCAGCCGCGGCGTAGTTCTTCTTCACCTGATACAAAGCCCCGAGGTCGAAAAGCGCAGGCTCCATGCTCTCGTTCAGTTTCAGCGCCTCCAGGTAGGCTTTTTCCGCCTCCCCATGATTCCCCATTTCCAGGTATACCCGCCCCCGGTAGTAGTGCACAATCACGAGAGTCGGATCCTGCTGAAGGAGGAAATCAAGCTCCTGGAGAGCGGCCTGGTATTGCCCCTTTCTGATGAGAAGGGTGGTCAGAACGAGACGGGCTCTCTTCTGCCGAGGCTCCAGTTCCAGAATTTTCCTGTACTCTTGGATGGCGGCCTCATCGTCTCTGGTCTGGGAGTAAAGCTCCGCCAGGAGGGCCCGGTTCTCTATGCTGCCCGGATCCAGAGCGACGCTTTTCAACGCATACTCCACGGCCCCCTGTTCCTTTTTCAGAACCCGGAGCACCACGGCCATTTTCGCATGGAGATAGGCCGAGTCCGGATCCTGCTCGATCGCCATCAGCAGAAACCGCCGCGCCTCTTCGTACTGCCCGTCGATTTCAGCGAGGGAGGCGGAAATGAAATAACCGTAGGCCAGCTCCAGCCGGTCTTCCTGCCCTTGGTCCTGGATCGCCGCGACCTCCCTCAGCGGTTCGGGTTGAGTTCTGGGCTCCAGGCCTGAGCAGGAGACAAGCGAAAGGAGGGCAAAAAAATAAAGGAACCCGTATCGGTGTGTCATTGAATCCTTCTATGCGGGGATCGAGGGCCCCCTATCATTTGATGAAATTGGAGTAGTTCTCCTCAAAGTTGGGGATCTGCTCCGTCAGCCATTTCTTGATATTCTTGACAATTCTCTCCTGAATCTGTCGAACTCTTTCACGGGAGATATGGTACTTCTCACCCAGTTCCTGCAGGGTCACGGGGTTTTCGGCCATGATCCGGTTTTCGAAGATGTCGAGCTCCTTTCCTGAAAGCTTGCTTTTGTATTCCTCCAATTTACTGAGCAGGACTTCCCGGTTCTGCTTCTCAAAGATCTGTTCGTCCACCGCAGTGCCCGAATCCGGCAGGAACGATCCGTAGACTTCCTTGCCGTCATCCCCCACAGGCGCATTGATCGAGACTTCTCCGCCTCCCAGGCGCTGGCTCATCTCCTCGACTTCCTTCTCCTTCACGTCGAGCCGATCGGCCAGCAACCGAGGTTCCGGTTCATAGCCCTGGGAGATCAGCTTGTCTCTTTCTTTCGCCAGATTGAAAAAAAGCTTGCGCTGGGTCTGGGTCGTTCCGATCTTCACCAGCTTCCAGTTCTCCATGATGAACTTGAGCATGTACGCCTTGATCCAGAAAGACGCATAGTAGGAGAACTTGATCCCCCGGTAGGGATCGAATTTTCGCACGGCCTGAAGCAACCCCACATTCCCTTCCTGGATCAAGTCCAGAAGGCTTTTGGTCCAGTATCGGTGAAAGTCCATGGCAATCTTGACCACGAGCCTCAGGTTTGAAGTCACCAGGATATAGGCCGCCTGCTGGTCCTTCTTTTCCCTCACCCGGATCGACAGGGCGATCTCCTCTTCCCTGGTGAGGAGCCTGAAATTCTTGATCTCCATGAGATACATCTGGAGAGGATCATAAGGGACCAACCCCCTCTCCCTTGTCGTGACCGCCGGCCGGAGATCCAATTCAGGTAAAACTTTGCGCTCTTCGCGCTTCTCCTCCGGGCGTGGAGCGCCGTCGGCCTTTCTTTTCCTTCCCGCTCTGCGGGCCGGTTCAATCCCCTCGACCTTCGGCGGGGTTTCCGGCTTGGCGGGTCCGGTTTTTTTCTTGCGGGTTTTTTTCATCCTTCCGTGCGCTTCTTTCTAGCCGGGAGTGACTCGGACGTATTTCTTCTTGCCGGCTCTGAGGAGAATCGATCCGTTGGCGAGGTCCTTTGAACCCACCACCTGGTCAAAGGCCTCGATTCGCTTCCCGTTGACATAGCCTCCGCCCTGCGAAAGGAGCCGGCGGGCTTCTCCTCGGGTCTTGCACAAGCCGCATTTCTCGAAGAGGAGATACGCGGCAACGCCCTGCTCCAGTTCCAGCGCCTCGAAGGGACAGGTGGGAACCGATTCGGAAGGCTCTGACCCGCCTCCCCCAAAAAGCTCTCTGGCCGCGCTTCTCGCCTCTTCCGCTTCCCCTGGTCCATGGCACAAGGCGGTGGCTTCAAAGGCAAGCACTTCCTTTGCCTCCCGGATTCCCTCTCCCTTCAAAGCACCTAGTTTCCTCACGTCCTCCATGGGGAGAAAAGTGAAAAGGGCCAGAAACCGCCCCACGTCCTTGTCATCCTGGTTGATCCAGTACTGGTAGTAGTCGTAAGGGGGCGTGAGTTCCGGATCGAGCCACACCGCGCCCTTGTGCGTCTTGCCCATCTTGATTCCCGAGGACGTCGTGATCAGAGGAAACGTGAGGGCGTGAACCACTTCTCCGTCCATGCGGCGGATCAAATCCGCCCCGGCCAGGATGTTCCCCCACTGGTCGTTGCCTCCCATCTGCAGTCGGCACTGGAAGTGCTTGAACAAGTGCCAGTAGTCGTACGCCTGGAGGAGCATGTAGTTGAACTCGATGAAACTGAGACCGCTCTCCATCCGGACCTTGTAGCTCTCTGCGGCCAGCATCCTGTTGACGCTGAAATGGCGGCCGATGTCCCGCAAGAACTCGATGTAGTTGAGGTCGCAAAGCCAGTCCGCGTTGTTCAGCATCAGCGCTTTTTCTGAACCGAAATCAATAAACCGGGACAGCTGTTTCTTGATCCCTTCCGCATTCTGATTGATTTCTTCCCGGCTCATGAGTCGCCGCATTTCCGTCTTTCCGCTCGGGTCTCCCACCAGCGTGGTTCCACCGCCCACGAGGGCAATCGGCCTGTGACCGGCCCTCTGCATATGGGCGAGGGACATGATGGGAACCAGGCTGCCGACATGAAAGCTGCTCGCCGTGGGATCAAAGCCGATGTAGCAGGTGGTCGGAGCATCGAGAGCTTTGCTCAGCTCTGCGCGGTCCGTCATCTGTTCGACAAAACCTCTCTCCTCAAAGATGTCGAGAACGTTGCTCACCTCAATTGGCCCTTTCTTGCTGTCCGACTTCCTTGGGCAGGGTCAGCCGGACCACCTGACCCGGTTTGCCCAGCTCCCCCACCCTTTTTCCGTTCAAATCAAAGTCAATGCCTGCCGCATTCCCAATGAGCATGTAAAATTTTTCCTTGCCCCTCCATTGCGGCCTGGCGCCCGGGTGGAAAAGGTACTCCTTCTCCTCTTTGCCGTCGATCGTTATCCGGATCCAAGTCTTTTCTTTAACAATGCCCGTGAGGGAAAGCCATCCCTCCTCGCCGAGCTGATCCCTTACCGGGGTTTCGATCGGTTTCGGGCTGGAGGGCGTCTCCTGCGTTATGCTCTGCACCGGAGCCGGCTCCTTTTTCGTCGGTTCTTCTACCACAAGAACCGGCGGCGGACTCGGAACAGCCGGCTGAGACGGCACGGGACTCCCTTCCTTGTCGGCCGGAAGGGTTTGTAAGACCTTCTCCTGATCTCTTTTTTCGGCCTCGAGAGATCCCTGACTGACCTCCAAAGAGGGGGACGAGAGCCACACGCCATAAAGCGCCGCCAGAACGAACAGGAGCAGAAGAACGAGCCACACCTTTCGCCGACGAATCCTGGAAGGCTCCGGGTGAGAGACCTGGCCGGGAGATTCGACGGGCAGGTTCTTGGCATAGAGGTCGATCACCACCTCTTGGCTGAGGCCAAGCACCTTCGCATAAGACTTCAAAAAGCCTCGGACAAAAACAGGAGGGGGAAGAGAGCCCCAGGCTTCATTTTCAATCGCCTCAACGACCGGGGTTCTCATGCGGGTCATTTCGGTGATCTGGGCCTGGCTCAGGCCCAGCCGCTCCCTTTCCATCCTCAGCAGGGTCCCGACGCTCTGGGGGGCCTGCGGAGCCTGCTGCTGCGGGTTTTCTCCCTGCGTCGCCTGAATTTCCTTCTGCTCTGTCTCCAACCCACACACCCTTTCAGAGAACCGCCTGAGCGTTTTTCATCCGCCTGCTTCCTGCTAGTCTAGCGTCTCAGTGATCCCGTTACAGCTGTGTCATTTCGAGCGAATGCGAGAAATCTTGCTTTGGTCACGGGTTATTAAGATCTCTCCCTCCGGTCGAGATGACAAGGGGTGGTTGAGACACTAGTAGATGACCCGTGTATACGCGCTGTCCCTGAGCTCTTTGATCCAGATCTGGTACCGTCTGTTCACTTCCTCCCGATAAAGAATTTCAAAAATGGCTTCTTTCATCTCCTCCAGGGACCGGATCTTTCCCGTCTGCTTTTTGACCACCTTGATGATTTGAATGCCGTTCGGCCTCACCAGGGGGTCGCTGACTCCGCCTTCAGGAAGCGCCTCCACCACGCTTTTCAATCCGGCTTCGAGGTGTTCCACCGTGAACTGACCCAGATCTCCGCCCTGTTTGGCCCCGGGACCTTCGGAGTAGGTTCCGGCCATCTGACCGAAGTCGGCCCCTGCTTTCAGTTTGGCCGAAATGTCCTGCGCCTTTCTGTAAAGCTCTCGCATCTCCTCTTCGCTTTTCACGTTCTTTCGCATCAGAAAGATTCCGGCGAGGTGTACTTTCTCCGCCACTCCGAACGTCCCTTTGTGCTCTTCATAATATTTCTGGATGGCCTCATCCCGGATAATGATCTTGGATCGGACCTCGTACTCAATGAGTTGCGACCTCTCGATGTCCCTCCTGATCCGCTCCCGGTATTTCTCGTAGGAGAGGCCCTCCTTTTCAAGCCCTGCGACCAGGTCCTCCTGGGTCAACTGATTATCCCGTTTCATCTTTTCGAGGAAGTTATCCACCTGTTTATCGGAAACCTGGATTCTCAGTTCCTTGATTTTAGCCTGCGCAATCTTTTCGTCGATAAGCAGCTCCAGGATCTTCTGCCGCGCTTCGCGATACATGGCCTCGTTTTTCTGCATGAGCTCTTCGACGGGCACTCCCGTCATCTCTTTCATCCGGTTGTTCAGCTCATAGAGAGTGATCACATCATTGTTCACAACCGCCACCAGCCGGTTGCACACTTCCGCGGCAAACACGGGTTCCAGCCAAAGGCTCGCTAACAGGATCAGGAAAGACAACCTTCGCAACGCCCTCATTATCCCAGCTCCAGTTCTTTCATTAATTCTTGATCGATGCTCACAGGAATGGATTTCCGGAGATGTTGAAGCCAATCCGAATAAAACGCTTCCCACCGCTCCGAGCGAAGTTTGGTCTCGATCTCCGTCATCGCCTCATAAAGGCTTCTGACCCCCTCGGGCTTCCTTCCCAGGACTTCAAAAATATGAAACCCGTATGGGGTTTCGACCACTGCGCTCACCTTCCCGACGGGAAGGGAAAAAACCACCTTTTCAATGGACTCATCCAGGTCCCCTTTGGCAAACCATCCCGGCTCCAAGCTGCCGGCCGAAGTGGGCACCTTGGAGGACTGGGCAACGGTTGCCGCCATGTCCCCTCCCTGCACGAGTCTTTTCTGCAGGTTGTCCGCTTCTTCCCTGGTTCGGGTCACGATCTGCCTGAACCGCACCGTGGCCGGACGGCGAAACTCCTCAGGGTGGGAGTCGTAGTACGTCTTGATCTCTTCAACGGAAATCTGGGGAACGGCTGCTGAGGCTTTGGCGGTGATCTTCTTGATCAGCAGCTGTTCCCTCAAGCCCTCTTTCCACTCGCCGTATTCAATGTAGCCCTTCAGCAGCAGTTCCTGGAAATCTTTCTCTGAGTAGTCCTTCTTTATTTCCCTCACCGCACTTTCGAGTTCCTCGTCCGATACCGAGAGCCCTTGCTGTTTGCCGTATTCCAGGATCAGGTAATAATCCACCACCCTCTCGACAAAAGAATCAAGGCGCTCTTTGCTCGTCGCATCCAGTTCAAGAGCCATGCGTTTGCGCTGGGCTTTCAATTCCTCCAGGGTGATTTTACGGCTGCCAACGGAAAGGACCACCCTTTCCGCCGGCCGGTCCAAAAATTCACAGGCAGGCCAGGCTGATACCAGAACGGCTACCGCAACCCACAAACCTTTAGAAATAGCTTTTTTCACTCCCATGAGCCAGGAATAGCGACAGTACAGCGGTTTTTTAGATTATCAGGTCAAGAAGAAATTGCAAGTAGAATCTTGGCCTGAAAAAACGGGACAACATTTGGAAATCACTTGGAGAAAAGTTGCAAACCCTCGTTGTCAAGGGGAGGTGAAACCTTGGATCACTTTCTTTGATTCAAGGAGCGCCTCAAGGGGTTGACAACCGGGAAGCCTCACCTTCAGTTTCCGGTCGGTCAGAAACCGAAATTTTTTAGGCTGCTTTTTCACCAGATTGATCACTTTGGCCGGGTGGACGGCGGTGTCTTCGGAAAACGTGATGATAAGACCGTCCTGAACCACATCAAGCCTCGTGACTCGAAGTTTCTTAAGAACCAGCCTCACGGACATGACCTCCAGGAGGTTCATCACTTCGCGAGGGAAGGGACCGAACCGGTCGTGCATCTCTTCCTTCATGGTTTCAAGTTCTTCCTCCTTATGCAGGCCGGACAACCGGCGATAAAGATTCAGCCTCACGTCCGCGTCCGCTACGTAGCTCGCCGGCAGGTACGCAGGCATGTTCACGTTGATTTCAGGATTCACCTCCTCATGCCACTCCTCTCCTTTCAACTCCGAGACGGCCTGCTCGATCATCCTGACGTAGAGCTCGTAGCCGATGGCCGAAATGTGACCCGACTGCGAGAAGCCGAGGATGTTCCCTCCGCCCCTGATCTTGAGATCATGCATGGCCAGCTGGATCCCCGCCCCCAGGTGAGAGAAATCCATCAAGGCCCTGAGCCGTTTCTCGGCATCCCTGGTGAGGGCGGCCTCTTTTGAAAGAAGGAGGTGGGCATAAGCGCTTTCATCGGAGCGGCCCACCCTTCCCCGCAGCTGGTAGATCTGGGCAAGACCGAACCGATCCACTTCATTGATGAAGATCGTGTTCACCGACGGAATGTCCAGGCCGGCCTCAATGATGGTGGTACAAACGAGCACATCGATCTCCCTTTTCAGGAAACGGATCATGGTCTCTTCAAGGTCCCTCTCCTTCATCTGGCCGTGGGCCACCGCTAACCGGGCCTGAGGAACCAGTTTGACGAGCCTATTGGCCACGGCGTGGATCGTCTGCACCCGGTTGTGGACAAAGAACACCTGTCCTCCTCTCTGCAGTTCGGTCTGGATGGCCTGGGCGATCGCGCCCTCATCATAGGGAGAAAGAAAGGTCTGGATGGCCTGACGGTCTTCAGGGGGAGTCTCGATGATGCTCAGATCCCTGATGCCCATGAGGGTCATGTGCAGCGTCCGCGGGATGGGCGTTGCCGTGAGGGCCAGCACGTCCACAAGGGCCCTGAACCCTTTGATCGCCTCCTTCTGTTTGACGCCGAAGCGCTGCTCCTCATCGATGATCAGGAGCCCGAGGTCCCTGAAGCTCACATCCTTCTGGAGCATCCGGTGCGTGCCGATGAGAATATCCACCTTGCCCGAGCGCACCCTGGCCAGAATCTCCTTCTGCTCCGCCCTGGTCCTGAATCGACTGAGCACGGCCACCGTGACCGGGTAGGACTTCATCCTTTTGGAGAAAGTCTCAAAGTGCTGCTCCGCCAAAACCGTGGTCGGAACGAGCACGGCCACCTGCTTGCCGTCCATGACCGCCTTGAAGGCCGCGCGGATCGCCACTTCGGTTTTCCCGAACCCCACATCCCCGCAGATGAGCCGGTCCATGGGCCGATCCGATTCCATGTCCGACAGGACCTCTCCGATGGCTTTCACCTGGTCCGGGGTCTCCTCGTGTTCGAAGCCGGCTTCGAACTCCATGAAGGTGTTGTCCGGTCGGGAGAAGGCAAATCCGTGGCGGTACTTCCTGAGCGCATAGATCTCCACGAGCTGTTTGGCGATCTCCCGGACGGATTTCTTGGTCTTCTGCTTGACCACGTCCCAGGAGCGGCCGCCGAGCTGATCGAGCTTGGGTTCCTGCTCATCGGCCCCGACGTATTTTTGGAGAACGCTGATGCGATCCGCCGGGATGTAGAGCCGGTCATTGCCCGCATATTCAATGACGACAAAGTCATTGACTTTCTGATCGATCTCCATCTTGGAAAGGCCGCCGTATCGGCCGATGCCGTGATCCTCATGGACCACCAGGTCCCCGGCCTTGAGCTGGCTGAAGCTGGCCCAGTCCACCTCGCCCATTCCCGCCTTGGTTTTTGCCAGGGAGCGTTTTGGACCGAAGATCTCATCTTCACTGACCACGTTGAGACCGAGTTCAGGCCACGAAAACCCTTCGGACAGGCGGCCCAGACAGACGGTCAGCCCCTTTCCTGAAGGCACGTCGCTCCAGTGGGACACCACAGGTTCGACGGTCACCTGATAATTGTGCAGAATGTCTCTGAGGCGGTTGGCCTGCTGCTCTGTGCGGCAGATCAGGACGACTCGAAAGCCCATTTTGAGCCATTGCGTCACTTTTTCGGCAAGAGGCGCCATGGAGGCCCTTCCCCTGCCGCTCAGCTTCAGGGTGAGGTCGTCCTCCATTCTGAAAAGCCCTGTGTAATGAAGCGCTCGGACTCCTTCGCTCTCTTTGCTGAGAGGCAACTCCCCAAGGCGGATGTTCTGAAACGAACGGAATCCCTGACGGACCTCTTCAGGAGCAAGAAGGATACCCTCGATTTCCGGCAGCGGAGTCTCTCTTTGTTCCGACTCCAAACGAAGTTTTTTCTCCTCGTGGACAAATGCCTCCGTGAAGACGTTGATCTCCTTTTCGACCTGGAGATCATCCACCGAGATCACAAGACCCTGCTCAGGGACATAGTCAAAAACCGTGTCCGGATGTTCATAAAAGTGCTTGAGCCATGCCTCCTGCCCCGGGAAAGAGCCCCACTCCTTCATCAACCCAGGAAGCCTTCCCATGGACCGGGCTCTCCGCACATTGGCTTCCGTCATGAGGATCTCGTTGGCCGGCAGGACAATCGCTTCCTTCAGGCTTCTGAGCGACCTCTGCCCCAGGGGATCGAAAAACCGGAGGGACTCTACTTTGTCTCCGTAGAATTCCACCCTCAGAGGGTTGGCGTACAGGGGCGGAAACAGATCGATGACGCCGCCGCGGACCGAGTAGTCCCCTCTTTCTTCCACCAAGGAGGTGCGCTGGAATCCTGCGGCATCCAGCTTTCGCAGAAGCTTTTCCCTGTCCACCTCCTCACCCACCTGCAGGAGATCGACGCTAGCCATCATTTCCCTTTTGGGAAGGATTCTGAAAAGAACGGCCTCTGCGGAAGTCACCACCACAGGAGCTTTTTCAGAGGCCAGGGCGTAGAGCGCTTCGAGCCTCTGGGAAACGATCTCCCGGTGAGGACTCAATCCCCTGAGGGGCGATATGTCATAAATAGGAAACGAGTACAGCCGCCGCTCGCCGATCTCCCCGGAAGCACACGCCTGGGGGAGAAAAAACTCCAGTTCTCTCAAGAATCTCTTTGCTTCCTTGGCCGTGGGCAGAACGATGAGACAGGGTCTTTCCAGTTCAAGGAGAAGTCCTGCCAGGCAGTAGGCCCTGGCAGAACCCGACAGGCCGGTGACTCGGAGGTCTTTGACTCCCTCGTCAATCCACTCTTTCAGCCTGACCTGATGTTCATCCATGCGGTGCATAGTCTATAAGCCACCTCGTGCTAGGCCGGCCAAACCTGATTATAAAGGCGCAGCCAGTTGCCTCCCATGATTTTCTTCACTTCTTCAGGCCGGTAGCCCCTGGAGAGCAACCCTTCCGTCACTCTGGGAAACTCCGCCACAGATTCAAAACCCTCGACAAGGGTGCTGCCGTAAAACTTCACCAGGTTTTCCTCTGAAATCCCTTTCAAGGACGCCACCATGATCTCGGCAGGGATCTCTTCCATGAAATCTGTTCCCAGTCCCACATGGTCGATGCCCATGAGCTCCACCAGATAGTCGATAGCCTTGAGATAATCCTCCAGGCTTGCCCGCCCATGATGGGTCAACCAAGCAGGAAGGCGAACCGCTCCCGCCACCCCTCCTTTGTCCGCAAGGGCCTTGAACGCCTCGTCCGGTTTGTTTCGCGGGCTTTTGGCCAGGGCAAGAGGATTGGCGTGGGTGAATGCCACAGGCCCCTTCGAGGCTTCGATGGCATCCATCGTGGTCTTGGTGCCGCAGTGGGACAGGTCCACGAGCATTCCCAGACGGTTCATCTCCGCCACCACTTCCCGGCCGAAAGGGGTCAGCCCTTTGTCCACAGGCGCCATGCACCCGCAGCCCACCGCGTTTTCGTCATTGTAGGTGAGCTGGATAATCCTCACCCCTAGAGCGTGATACACGTCAAGCATGCGGAGGTTCCCGTTGAGGGCGTTGGTGTCCTGGAAGCCGAAAATCATGCCTGCACATCCTCTGGCCTTGGCTTCGTGGATATCTTCCACGGCCCGCACCTGCATGATCCAATCCGGTTGATCCTCAAAAAGGCGATAGTAATCCGCGATGAGGTTCACGGTCTCCGGAAGGGAATGCCAGGCGGCAACCGTGCCGTTGAAGGCTGTGACGCCTCCCTGCCTGAGCCGCCCGAGCACCGCTTCACTGAAAAAGGTGCTCGCGTTGAGACCGTCGATGATAATAGCGTCCTCGTGCAACCTCATTGCCTCGTGCTGGTTCACGATTGATCCTCTTCTTTAACGATGGATTGACAAAATTGGAGTATTGGAGTGGTGGAGTACTGGAGTAATGGTAAGATCAAGGTCCTCCCAACACTCCATCACTCCAATACTCCAATACTCCACTATTTCATGTGACAGGCGACGAAATGGTCGTTGCCCACGTCCGTGAGTTCGGGGCGCTCCCGGCTGCAGACCTCTTTCTTCGAAGGACAACGGGTATGGAAGGCGCACCCGCTGGGAGGATTGAGCGGGCTCGGCACATCCCCTTCGAGGATGATCCTCTTCTTGCGGATGTCCGGGTCCGGCACAGGGACGGCGGAGAGGAGCGCCTGCGTGTAGGGATGAAGAGGTTTCTCGTAGAGGTCCTGATCCGAAGCCACCTCCACAATTCGTCCCAGGTACATGACCGCGACGCGGTCGCTGATATGCTCCACCACGCTCAGGTCGTGGGCGATGAACAAATAGGAAAAGCCCATCTGCTCCTGAAGCTGGGCCAGCAGGTTCATGACCTGGGCCTGGATGGATACGTCCAGGGCTGAAACAGGTTCGTCACAGACAATGAGCAGCGGGTTCAAGGCCAAAGCCCGGGCAATGCCGATCCTCTGCCTCTGTCCTCCTGAGAACTCGTGCGGGTAGCGGCCCATCTGATCCGCATGGAGCCCCACTCTTTCCATCAGGTAAGCGACGCGGTCTTTGATTTCAGCCCTTGAGCTCTGGAGGTGGTTCCTGATGGGCTCTGCAATGATCTCGCCCACGCTCATCCGGGGATCGAGAGATGAAAAAGGGTCCTGGAAAATGATCTGCAAAGAGGCCCTCATTTTTCTGAGTTCCTCCTTGTCCATGGCCAGAAGATCTTTTCCATTGACGATCACTTCACCGGACGTGGGTTCCACCAGGCGCAGCAGGCTGCGCCCCACGGTGGTTTTGCCGCAACCGCTCTCGCCGACCAGGCCCAGGGTCTTTCCCTTTTCCAAGGTGAAGCTCACCCCGTCCACGGCCCGCACCTCGCCCACGGTGCGCGAGAGAACACCCTTTTTGATGGGAAAGTACTTGGTCAGGTTTTTTACTTCTAGTAGCGGCATAGCGTTTTAAATCTTTCCGTTGTCTCCCATTTCTAGCAGGTTGCTCAAAAACGCTCAGATACAAGGCGCCCGAAATCCCGAGAAATGAGACGTACAGTCCAGTACGTCGCAGTGACGAGGGATGAGGGCAACGCCGTAGATGGGCGTTTTTCAGCTACCTGCTAACCAGCACTGCACCCGTCTATACTCCCCCAGCCTCACCATTCGCGGCTCGTGTTCGGAACATATCGGCATCACGCTGGGACACCGGGGGTGAAAGCGGCATCCCGAGGGCATTTCCAGCGGGCTCGGCACCATGCCCGGAATCTCCTGAAGCCTTCTTCCTGTTTGAGCCTTTTTTCCGATCACCGGGACCGAACCGAGCAACCCCCGGGTGTAAGGGTGACGGGGATCCTTGAAGAGTTCCCTCACCGGAGCTTCCTCCACGATTTTCCCGGCGTACATCACCGCCACCCGCGTCGCCATCTCCGAGATGATGCCCAGATCGTGAGTGATCAGAAGGATCGACGTTTTGAACTCTTCCTTCAGCTTCATCATCAGACTCAGGATCTGAGCCTGAATCGTCACGTCAAGAGCCGTCGTGGGCTCGTCGGCCAGAAGCAGCTGTGGGTTGCAGGAAAGCGCCATGGCGATCATGGCCCTCTGCCTCATCCCTCCTGAAAGCTTGTGAGGGTAATCCTTGGCCCTCTGCCTTGGGCTGGGAATCTGGACCATCTGAAGCATCTGCTCGGCCCATTGCCACGCCTCCGGGCCCTTCATGCCCTGGTGCAGCCGGATGGCCTCCGAGATTTGTTCGCCGATCGTGAGCACCGGGTTAAGCGACGTCATGGGCTCCTGGAAAATCATGGAAATGGCCTTGCCCCTGATTTTTCTTATCCCTTCCTGTCCCAGGTCCAGCAGGTTCGTATCGTGGAAAAGGATTCGGCCTGCAATCTCTGCCGGCGGACAGCGCAGAAGCTGGAGAATGGAAAGGGCTGTCACGCTCTTACCGCATCCGCTTTCCCCCACCAGCCCCACGGTCTCCCCTTCAAAAAGATCGAGGTCCACCCCGTCCACGGCATTCACGATCCCGTCCATGGTGTGAAAGCGGGTGATCAATCCCCGGAGCGCGAGCAGCATCGGTCTTCCGTCACTCATAGCTTGAACCTCGGATCAAGGGCATCTCTCAAGCCGTCGCCCAGGAGGTTGAAGCTTAGCACGGACAGAAAAATGGCAATCCCGGGGAAGGTGGCCACGTGCGGGGCGTTGAAAAGATACGCCCGGCCCGAGCCGAGCATGGCGCCCCACTCCGGCGTCGGGGGCTGGACCCCGATGCCCAGAAAGCCGAGGCCGGCCGCGAAAAGAATCGCGTTGCCCATGCCCAGACTTGTTTGGACCGTGATAGGGACCATGACATTGGGAAGGATGTGTTTCAGGATGATTTTGTAATCGCGGGTGCCCACTGCTCTCGCCGCTTCCACGTACACCTGCTCTCTCACCGTCAGCACGCAGCCTCGAACCAGACGGATATAGATGGGTACCATGCTGATCCCGATGGAGACCACTGTGTTCTTGAGCCCGACCCCGAGGACGGCGACAAGACCCAGAGCAAGCAAGAACCCGGGGAAAGCGAGCATCATGTCCGTGATTCGCTGGATCCCGAAGTCGACCTTTCCGCCGTAGTAGCCGGATATGAGCCCAAACGGGACACCGACGAGAAGGCCCACGGCTACTACCCCGAGCGCGATCATCAGGGAGACCCGCGACCCCCAGATGATCCGGCCGAGAATGGACCGGCCCAGTTCGTCCGTGCCCAGCAGGTGCTGTGCTGAAGGGCCTTCGAGCGACATGATCAGGTTGGGAGCCGCAGGGTTGCCGCTGAACAGAAGAGGAGCGAACAAGGCCGTAAAGATGTACCCGAGGAGAATGAAGCCCCCGAAGAGGGCCGCCTTGTTCCTCCGGAGCTTGGCCCAGTTGCGGCGAAGCTGGCTCGCCGGTTTTCGAATTGTGCCTGTCGTTTCAGTCATAGTGAATTCTCGGATCCACCCAAGCGTAGATCAGATCAACTACCAGATTCACCAGAATGTAAAGTAACCCAAAGATCAGGATGGTCCCCTGGATCATGGGGTAGTCTCTTGCCAAAATCGAATCCACGATCAACCGGCCGATCCCCGGCCATGCGAAGACCGTCTCCGTCAGTACAGCGCCGCCCAGGAGCAGGCCGAACTGAAGACCCACCACCGTGATGATGGGAATGAGCGCATTCTTCAGAGCGTGCTTGATGATGACCACCTGCTCCTTGAGCCCTTTGGAGCGGGCGGTGGTCGTGTAGTCCTGGGAGAGCACTTCGATCATCGTGGAACGCGTCATTCTGGCGATGAAAGCTACGACAAAGGACGCGAGCGTGACCGACGGCAGGACCACGTGCTGCCAGGAACCTGTGCCTCCTGCCGGCAACCAGTGAAGGACCACGGAGAAGATCACCACGAGCATCAGGCCGAGCCAAAACACAGGCATGGAAATGCCGAATAGGGCGGCCGAGGTGACAAGGTAATCCATCCATGTATAAGGCCGGACCGCGGAGATAATGCCTGCTGGAATACCGAAAAGACAGGCAAGCGAAATGGCAACCACCGCAAGGAGCATCGTGTTCGGCAGCCTTGCCCAGACTTCCCCTGTCACCGGGTTCTGGGTCCGTGCAGACCGGCCGAGATCAAAATGGACGAGGCGGGTCAGGAATTTCCCGTACTGAACGTAAATCGGTTCGTTCAAGCCGAGCTGGTTTCGGATGTTCTCTATCTCCTCCGGAGTCGCCATCTGGCCTGCCAGCACCTGGGCAGGGTCCCCCGGCAGCATCCTCAGCATGAAGAACAGGAGAAGAGAGATGCCGATGAGCACCGGAATCGTGGATAACAAGCGTTTGATGATGTACTGAAGCATGGCAGTCCTAGGCTTGCACGATCATCATTGAATATTGGAGTACTGCAAACCCTTCACAGCATCCCTCCAGTTTCTTTCTCATTACTCCAGTACTCCATCACTCCAACACTCCAATTCTTCATTACTCCAACACTCCATTACTCCATTCTTCTATCACTTTGCCAATTGCATCACAGTGTCCAACAGGATCTCCGCACCCAAGGCGATGTCTTCCACCTTGGTGAACTCTTCCGCACAATGGCTTCGTCCTGCCTGACTGGGAACGAAGATCATCCCTGCGTCGGTAATTGTCGCAATGATCCCAGTGTCATGGCCGGCCCCGCTTGCCATCCTGACCGGCTCGACGCCTTTTTCCCTTGCGACCTTCTCGATGAGATCGCAAATTCCCGGAGTCAACTCAACCGGCTCCGCCTCTGCTTTGACCTCGATGCGGCACCGGAGATTTCTCGCTTTGCACACGTTTTCTGCCATGAAGGCGACCCCTGCCGCCATGGCTTTTAGTCGAGATCCATCGCTGTGACGCACATCCACGCTGAACCGCACAAGCCCGGGGATGACGTTCGCCTGCCCCGGTTCACAAACCACCTGGCCCACGGTTGCCACACCGCCCGCTCCCTCCTGCCGGGCCACGGTTTCAACGGCGGCAATGATTCTTGCAGCCCCTTGCATCGCGTCCCGCCGAAGGTTCATGGGAGTTGTGCCTGCGTGATCCGCCGATCCTTCGATCGTCACCATCACCTGCTTGATGCCCACGATCGCTTCTATGACTCCGATGCTCGCGCTCCGGCTCTCCAGGGCACTGCCCTGCTCAATGTGGAGTTCGAGCATGGCCTTGAGGGAATCGGGGTTGAGCGTGGAAGAGTCCCGGACCTTGATTCCGGCTCTTTCCATGGCTTCGAGATAGCCCACTCCCTCTCGGTCTTTAATCTGAGCGAGCTGACTGGCGTTGATTTTGCCGCTCCAGACCGAACTCCCCAGGAGGCCCCATCCGAAGCGGCCCCCCTCTTCTTCTGCAAAAACGACCAGGTCAACGGGCAGGCGGTGGGAAAGCCTTTGTTCCTGGATTACCCGGGCCGCCTCAAGGGCGGCCACGACTCCTGCAGTGCCGTCAAAACGACCGCCTTCCGCCACACTGTCGAGGTGGGAACCCATCATGACACAAGGGCTCGAAGGCTCCGACCCTGCCAGCCTCCCCCGCAGGTTTCCGCCGAGAGCAAAGGTGCACTCTACACCCATCCGACGCAGTTCTTCAACCACATAGAAAAGGGCACCCTGGTATTCCATTGAAAGGGTGAAGCGCGTGATTCCCTTCCCGGGTGTCGCATTGAAGACATTGATCGCTTCTAGATCCTTTTGAATACGCTCCTTCCGGGTTTTCATCGCTCTGCTTCACACCGTTCGTTGTACCAAAAAGCTGGCTCTGCCCGCAAGGGCAGAGCCAGCGCGAGTGTAATTAGCTCTTCCCCCTCCCCTTCATCCCCTCCCACCTAAGGGCAGAGGGAGAGTCGTCTACTTTTTCGTCACATAGGTCGGGTAAAAGGTCTCTTTCGATGTCACCACCATTCCCTTGAGATTGCTCTTGTAGGCGATGAGGAACTTCTCGGTATGGAGCCAGATCCAAGGGCAATCATCCCACACGATTTCTCCGGCCTTTTTAAAAAGTTCCAGCCTCTTTTTGGGATCCTGTTCGAGTCGGGTTGCTTCAATCGCCTTGTCGAATTCCGGACTGCTGTAAAAGGCGGCTCCTAGGCCCTTGGGCGGGTTGTTAACGCTATGAAACATGCCGTAGAGCGCCAAGTCCGCATCCAAGACCATGGGACCCCAGCCCAACAGGAAAACCTCGAGTTCCGACTGATCAATGGGTTTCAAAAGCCCCGCCACATAAGTGGGCCAATCATAAGTCCTCAGCTCCACCTTGACGCCGATCTCCTGCAGACAAGCTTGCACATACTCTGAAACTTGCTTGTCAAAAAGATACCGGCCCTGGGGCGTCCGCATGGCGACCGTCTGGCTGAAGTCAAAGTTCGCTTCCTTTAGAAGCTGTTTGGCTTTGTCAGGATTGTAATTCCACTGCTTGTCCATCTTGTGGTAGCCGAACATAATAGGCGAACAAGGGCCTTCCATTTTAACGGCCGTGTCAAAAAGAATCTTTTTCACAATGGCATCCTTGTCCACTGCATAGTTGAAAGCCTGGCGAACCAGTTTGTTCTTCGTCACCCCTTTCTGATAGTTGAGGCCCATGAAAATGGTCCTCGAGTCCAGGGGCATGTCGACGACAATATTGGCATCGGCCTTCAAAGCCGCCAAGTTGGACGGGGACGGCTTGTAGCAAATGTCAATCTGGCCGGACCTGAGCATCGCCTCACGCGTTGCAGTCTCAGGAACGATCTTGAAGGTCAGTTTTTCCACCGTGGGCTTCTTCCCATAGTAAGTTTCGTTGCGGGTGAGGACGATTCTGTCGCCTTTCACCCACTCCTTGAGAACATAGGGACCGGCGCCCACAGGGTTCTGTCGCACGTCTTGACCGTATTTCTGGATCGCCGCCGGTGATATGGGGGACAGGATAAACATCGATAGGGTCGGCAAGAACGGCGCAAAGGGATAGCTCAGAACAAGCTCAATCGTGTAATCATCCACTATTCTAGATTCTTTGATCATGTTGATCTGGGAGCGTTGGGGAACACTCATCTTGGGGTCGAGCGCCCGGTCAACCGTGAGTTTCATCACTTTTGCGTCAAAGGGAGTGCCGTCACTGAACTTCACATCTTTTCTGAGGTGAAGAGTAAATGTTAGCCCATCCTTGGAAACATCCACTTTGGTTGCAAGCCTCGGTTCGAGCTTGTCCTCCGGACTCTGATAGAAGAGGGTGTCATAAAGCAGTTCACACATGTTGATCATTAACGACGTCGTCTGCTCCTGGGGGTTCAAGGTGTCGGCATCTGTCCCGATGCCGATGATCAACTCAGGAATCTGGGCCTGAACCGTGGCACCTGTCGAGAAAAGCGTGAGCAGCACCGCAAGAAACACAAATCCTTTCAAAATACTCTTCATCATACCCCTCCTCCTTTTGAAAATTGTTTAGAGATCGTTTCTGACCACCTTGCCTCCCTGCATCACCACCGCAACGGAAGTGAGCAGAGTTTTCATATTCTCCAGAGGGTTGCCTTTCACCACAACAAGATCCGCCATCTTGCCCTGCTCCACGGTGCCGAAGTCTTTTTCAACACCGAGGACCTTCGCCGCCATGGAGGTTCCTGCTCTGAGCGCGTCCACAGGCGAATACCCTTGGTCCACCAGAAAGATCATCTCCCCCACGTTCTGACCGTGCTCGTTGAAAGGAGTCCCTGCGTCCGTTCCTGCAGCGACCATGACGCCGGCTTCCCTGGCCATGCGAATGCTGTTCAAGTGATGGGGTTTCACACGGAGGGTCTTCTCCACTGCATAGGCGGGTATCCCTGCCTCCACTCCCTTGTTCTCGATATGGAAAAGGGCGGAAAGAGTTGGAATAAAAGGAATGCCTTTCTTCTTCATGAAGGAGATCGCTTCTTCATTCATGTAAACGCCGTGTTCGATGCTGTCGATTCCGGCCCGCAAGGCATTGAGGATTCCCTGGGTGCCCATGGCATGGGTCGCTGTTTTTCGCCCTGCTTTGTGCGCTTCCTCGATGCCGGCTCGCAATTCCTCCTCTGTGAGTTGAGTTGCACCAGGCTCCACCCCCGGCGTCATCACCCCTCCGGTAGCCATGAACTTGACGAGGTCAGCACCTCCCCTGATCTGCTCCCTCGCCGCTTTCCTGACTTCGTCAGGCCCGTCCGCTTCCCGGCCGAACTGCCAGCCATGACCTCCGGTCATGCAGACCATCTGGCGGCTCACCAGCATTCTGGGTCCAAGGCTCAGACCGGAGCGGATCGCGTCCCTGAGGCACAGATCAATGCCGTCCCTGCCTCCCATGTCCCGAACCATCGTCACCCCGCTCATCAGGGTTTTGTGCGCAAGGCGGCCGGCTTTCAGGGTGGTCGTCGGAACCGCATCTTTTAACAGCGTCGTCATGGGATCCGGGCTCCCGTCCAGGCAGAGATGCACGTGGCAATCGATAAAACCCGGGAAAAGCATGCCCTCGTCCAGAGAAATCTTCGCTGCGCCCTTGGGGACAGACGTCTTTGCTTTTCCCACCTTCACGATCCTATCGCCTTCCACGAGAACCGTGGCGTGCTCCAGAACCTTACCGTCTCCAACGAATACTATTCCATTGACAAAAGCCGTTGTCATTCTCCCTCCATCATTGTCTTGAGGACTGGATCTCCGAATCCCGCGTGTGGATTTCATCCTTATATTTCAGACGGTTTACCGCGTCAAGCCTGAACCTGCTCAGAGCATCTTCCTCGCTGTAACATTTCGTTGCCGGAAAAGGCGCAGTTATGAGATAGTCTCGGGGTCATTTCTCTTATTTCGACAGACTTTTTCTTTGAGGTGAGGACATGGTCAATTTGAAAGAACTGATTCAAAAACGAAAGAATCAGATTGTCGGGATCCGCAGAGAGCTTCATCAGATCCCCGAGCCGGCCTATACGGAAGAAAAGACCTCCGCCGCAGTGGCAGATCACTTGAAAAAAGCCAGATTAGAAGTCCGCACCGGGGTTGCCCGGTACGGCGTGGTCGGCCTTCTTCGCACGGAAAAGCCCGGGCCCACTCTGATGATTCGTGCGGACATGGACGCCCTTCCCGTGACGGAACAGACAGGACTCCCCTTTTCTTCCACCCACGCCGGGGCCATGCATGCCTGCGGCCACGACGCGCACATGGCCATGGTTCTCGGCGCAGCCCTTGTGCTCAGCCAAATGAAAGACCGGCTCAAAGGAAACATCAAATTCATTTTTCAGCCCGCCGAAGAGGGCCCCGGAGGGGCAAAGCCCATGATTGAAGAAGGGGTCATGGAAAACCCCAAGGTCGATTACGCTGTGGGCTGCCATTTGTGGCCGGGAAGCCCTGAAGGGACCATCGGCGTCAAGGCCGGCACCATCATGGCGGCCATGAATCGCTTCGACATTCGCATCTTCGGAAGCGAGGGACATGGGGCCATGCCCCACCTTTGCGTGGACGCTCTGGAGGTGGGGACCCAGGTGGTCAATGCGCTTCAACGCATCGTGAGCCGCCACATGAACCCTCTAAAACCGACAGTGGTCTCCATCGGAGCCTTTCACGCGGGAAAAGCCTTTAACATCATCCCCGGTGAAGCGGAATTGTCCGGCACTACCCGAACCTTTGACCTGGAGGTCTGGAACACCTGGGAATCCCGGATGACAAAAATTCTCCAAGGGGTGTGCGATTCCATGGGTGCCCGCTTTGAACTCAAGTTCGACTTCGGGTATCCCCCTACCACGAATGACGCCTTCATGGCCGATCTGGTCCGGCAATGCGCCCAGGAAGTTGTGGGATCTGACAAAGTCGTTGAACCGGAACCCACCATGGGCGGTGAAGACATGTCCTACTATCTTCAAAGGGCAAAGGGTTGTTTCTTTTTCATAGGCGTCGGCCGGCCCGCTGGCGCCCCCCTCCACAACGCGAAGTTCGACTTCAACGAGGACGTGCTCCTCCTCGGAGTGGAGACATACTGCCGCATCGCCTTGGGCCTGCCGGCTTTGTAACGCTTTTCATGACAACCCTCTTGCGCCTCTGTTCACCACGGCACAGAGAGCACGGAGAAAAGCTTTTTCATTTGCCGGGAGATACCGGCAAATGAAAAGGGTTCGCCCTGAAGTTCTGGTTCGCGGGTTGTTTGCAATGACTTGCTGCGGTTTTGCCAGAGGATCTATTAAAAAAACCCTTCTCTGTGCCCTCTGTGCCTCAGTGGTGAAATCTTAGGGTCCCTTGTGGAATGGGAATTGGAGCAATCGTCTCTTGGGTTCGAGATAGAGAACGAGCATCTGCGCCGTGATGAGAAGGAGCGCCAGGAGAATCTTGACCGTCAGAGGCTCATGGAGCAGCCACCAAGCCAGAAGAACTCCCGCGATGGGCAGGATGAAATTAAAGGAATTGAGGATCACCGCGCCATGGTGCTGCAGCAGCGTGTTCCAGGCGATGAACCCGAAGGCGGCTGCCACCAGGGCCTGATACAAAACCGCGGCGACCACCTCTGCGCTGAGTGTCCCGATCATCGGCTGATCCCACAGGAAACCGCACAGGAAGAACAAGGGCACCGAGACGACCATCTGATAAAACGCGATAAAGTGGGGGCTCAAACGGTGAAGCACCGTTTTGTTGTATATGGTGCTCACCGCCCAGCATGCGGTCGACAGAACCATGAGAATGTCCCCTGTTTGAAATCCCTCGGTGACCCCTTCCTTTTCGAGAAAAACAAGACACACCCCCGCGAACCCCAGGAGCAATCCCATGACTTTGCGAAAGGTGATGCGATCATCGGGGATGAAGAAGTGCGCCAGAAAGAGGACGAAGAACGGCTGGAGATTGGAGATGAGAACCGCCCTGGAAGCATTGGTTCGGGTGATCCCCACGTAGAAAAAAGAGATCTGCGAGAAAAAGACGAGGAAGATCACGAGGAGCGGATAGAGCTGGTCCCGCTGCACGTGAAAAGACCTTCCCGTGGCCCTGGCCCAGGCAAAGATCACGAGAGAGGCGATGAGAAACCGGATTCCTGCCGCCGTGAAAGAGCCGATTCCGGAGACGCTGATCTTGATCGCCACGGCGTTCGCCCCAAAGGCGGCGCTCAGAAACACGGCCAGAGAGACCGAGAACAGGGTCCACTCTTTTTCCCGGCTTTCTTCTTCAAGTCTCATTCCATCCATCTCATGCTCAAAGCAAACCCTGTCAGCCCAAAGGACCGACAGGGTTTGCTGTCGCTCTTTCACCTAATTAAAGACCTAGGTCCCCGGCAATACCCTGCATCGCTTTCACGCAGAGCTCACAGAACTCATCGATGCCGATGCCCAGCTTTTCACACTCCATTATGATATCCCTGTCCACACCCGCTGCAAAGGCTTTCTCTTTCATCCTTTTCTTGACGGATTTCGCCTTGACGCTGCTGAGTTTTTTGTCGGGATAAACGAGGGTTGTGGCGATGATCAGGCCCGTGATCGTCTCTCCTGCCGCAAGGGCATGATGAAATCGCTCCGAGCGCGTGACACCGTGAGCTTTTTCGTTGTGCATCTTAATGGCCTGCATGATTTCTCCCTCCACACCCTTTTCCCGAAGGACCCTTTCCGTTTCGTGGGTGTGCCTGGACAGGTCTGCATTCACCGCTTCCACGTCCAGATCGTGAAGCAGCCCTGCCAGGGACCATTTCTCACGGTCCTCTCCCAGACGATCCGCGAGCGCTGCCATCACCGCTTCGCTCGCCAGACAGTGCTTGTAGAGGTTCGGATTTTTGATGTGTTCTTGCAGAAGTTGAACCGCCTCTTCCCTTGTTATGCCGTAACCCATTTCAAACTCCAGTTCCCTTTTCTCTCTCTTCCTTTTTTTTACTCTTCGCTCTCTGCCCTAAGCTCTCTGCTTCTTATCCATAAAAATAGACTCCGTAGACCGTTTTCTCTCCAAGCAGGGTGTCAATTTTGTTCTGAATCTCCGCTCTTCCTTTGCTCGCCTCCCAGGTTTTCCACGCTTCCACCGACTGCCAGGTGCTGATGACGATGTAGTCTTGAGGATCATTCACATTGCGCATCGTTTCTCCTGAAATGTATCCGGGCTGTGTCGTTGCCTTTGACCGGAGCTCGACAAGAAGAGGAAGCAGTTTTGCTTCTTTCTCCTTCGGCACCTTTCTCCTGATGATGATTTTGATTGCCATCTTCAGACCTCCTTTCCCTTGAGGTTACTTCTGACGCTCCCCCGGAAGCTTGTTCCCCAGCTTTCATGAGCCATCAGATCCTAAGAAATGACGTCTGCAACTGCATGCGGTACAAAGAATTTTATCACATCCCTGAGAGTAAAGGAAAAGGAATGTTGAGCGCTCCCTCAACACCCGAAACTTGCCAAGAGCAGTCTCTTTCGGTAATTTGGGAAGATGCTAGGAAAGCCCTTCTTCCCAGGTTGCTCAAAAACGATCAGATACAAGGCGCCCGACAATCTTTATCCGCCTCGGCGGGCCGAGGAGTGAGTCGTACAGTCCAGTATGTCGCAACGACGAGGGGTGAGGGCAACGCCGCCCTTCGACGTTGCTCAGGGCCATGAGCCTCTCGAATGGTAGATGGGCGTTTTTCAGCAACCTGCTGGTTCAACTTAGGAGGAATTTATGGACGACTACGTCAAGGTCAGCGTGCTCGACAACGAGATCGAGGCCCAGCTTCTGGATTCTATCCTCGAGGAAAGGGATATCCCCCACCTCATGGTCTCTTATCACGACACCGCCTATGACGGCCTCTTCCAGACTCAAAAAGGATGGGGACACGTGAGTGCTCCCACACCGTTCAAAGAGGAGATCCTGGAAATCCTCAATGCGGTGAGGAAGGATGCACAGTAGCCGGTCCCGTGTCCGTCTGCCCTTATGCTCATTTCCAGTCGCCTACGAGAATAAAGGGAGCCCAGAAGTAGGGATGCGAAGAGATCATGGCGTTTGACTTTACAAGACCCAGTTGAGCGTTTTGAAGCGCTTGAGCCTTGGGCATCGTCTGGAGGTTGAGATAAAAGGAACGCATCATCTCCACTGTAGCCTCATCCGAGACTTTCCACAAGGAGGCGACCACGCTCGGAGCTCCGGCGTGGATAAAGGCCCTCGACAGCCCCACCAGATCATCCCCCTGGGGAAAACCGCCTTTGGTCCCCCTGGCCAGCCCTGTTTCGCAGGCCGAAAGAGTCACCAGGTTCGCCTTCACTTCCATGTCAAAAATCTCGCTGACTGTGAGCTTTCCGTCATCCTGTGGAGAGGGAGTGAATCTCAGATTGGACTCGAGCGGAGCAGACTCGATCATCTCGCCGTGAGTGGAAAAGAGTAGCATGTCGTATCGCGGCCCCTCGCTCTTGAATCTCGTCTCTGTGGCCCCTTGGCCCAGAAGGACCTCTTTTTTCTTAAACAGGGCGGACACCTCTCGAGCCTCCATCTCCGCAGCAGGCAGGGGCGAAAGATCGGTTTTGGGATTGGCCACGGCAAAGAGGTCGACGCGATTGCCCCTGTTCTTCTCCCTCGCATACTTGAGCACGCTCCCCGAGGGCAGGTAACTCACGGTATAGGATTCAATGAGATATTTCCCTTCCGGGCTCCGGAGGGCCTGAAAGGGAAGATAGTGGAGCATTCCATGGGGAACCACGACCAGATGTTTTTTCCCCGCAAGGGGCTCCTCCAAAGGTTTTATCAGGATCCCATGAAGCTCGGTCAGGGGCTTTTCATATTCCCTGGACATGAGCGTCTTGACCGACAACCCCTCTTCCGTCTCCTTTCGAAACTCCTTTACCATCTCGACCAGGGGTTTGCGGGGGATATCGAGGGAGAGTCCCAGAAGGTTGTCTCTGGTCACCACAAAGACCCCGTTCCATTCGGAACCGATATAGTAGGCCAGCATGACAGTGTCCGCATCGAGTAGGGTTTGAACGTCTTTGCTGTTCAAGGGATTCACCCTTAGCAGGGAACCGAGGTCCGGGTTCAATTGCTCGATTCGTTCAAGCAGGGCCTTCTGTTCTGCCTGCAACACATCGAGATCCCTTCCCACCCTGCTTTCCGATTCTGTGGATTGCTCCTCAGAGCCATCTTCTCCCTCACTTTCTTCCTGCGGAAACTGGCCGGAGCCCTTCATGAGATCCTGAATCTGCTCGCGTACGGCTCGTTCTCTGGCAAGGAGATCCTTCATTTCCACGTTCTTGGACCCGAAAGTCTTGTCCCCCAGCATGTCCAGCATGGTTCGGGCCTTGGCCCTTTCAAGGTAGTTGAAAGCCTCCTCATCCCGTTTCATTCTATGCAGGAGACGAATCATCCACTCATACACCTGAAACTTGTTTTCCATGAAAAGGGCCTTCAACTCGAGATCGCCCAGTTCCCCTCTCATCTCCTCAATGATGGTGATGGCGTCCGCATAGTACTTGAAGGCTTTCTGGTTTTCTCTCTCCTTGGCCGCCAGGTGTCCAAGTTGGCTGTAAGCTCTCCACAGGGTCTCGGACCTGCCTATGGATTTTGCGAGTTTGGCGGCCGTCTCGTAGGATTTCTTGGCCTCCTCATCCATTTTCGACCGGCGCTGGGCCTGCCCCAGAAGAAAGTGGGTTTGCGCCAGCGGCTGCCAGGCCCGGGCTTTCCTGAGGCATTCCACCGACCTCTGAAAATGCTCGAGAGCTTCAGGAAAGCTTTCTTTCTTCAGGTTGTAGAGTCCCAGCATTTGATGGGAACGGCCGGCGAGGCTCATGGATCCGAGACGGATTTCGCTGCTCAGGCGAAGCGCTTCTTCGGCGAGCGTGATCGCCTCTTCGCGCTGCCCGAGATTCCACTTCGCCTCTGACAAACTCAGGAGCGCTCCCCCCTGGAAGCCTTTGTACCCTCCACTCAGAGAGAGATCCAAAGTCTCCTGCGCATAGGCCGCCACCCTGTCGTATCTCCGGAGCCATTTCTCGTTTTCCGCGGAGTGATTCAGTGCGATGAGGCCTTCCCGCCCTTGCTTGCCGGTGTTTTCTCTCAGGTCTTTCAGGATCTTCTCCGCGCGCATATACTCCCCCGTTTGCGTGAAACATCCTGCCAGGGGAAAGAGAAGGGCCTGGTACTTTTTGTCATCGGGATGCGCCTTTATCAGATTGAGGAGGTCCGTCTCGATCTTGTCGGCCTTCCCTTTTTCCCAGACCATAACCGTAGCGGAGATATTCGCTTGCCAGTGACTTCTTTCTTTCAGGAAGGGGGCGATGTTGAAGGATAGCCCTCCCTCCCCAGGGCTTTTGGTCACCGCCACATGCTGGGAAACGTAAAGCCTTGTCAGGCTTCTCCCCACGCCTTTTTCCCCGATCTTGAATCTTACGCAGGCGCTGGGGTCGAGGCGTCTCTTCGTCGGCACTTTGACGTTCCAGCATTCTCCTGCTGCAACGACCGCCACCATCGCGCCTCTCGGGATAGAGATGTCCGTTCGCGTCCACACGCCAACCGTGCTCACGGGTACATCGGAATAGGTCTTGTAGGGTGTTTCCGCCGCCCTGGCCAGCGATGCGCCAAAACCCCCGCTTGCCAAGGCCAGCCCTATCACCAGAGCGAATTTGAGCACCATAGACCCCCTCCGCCCCTTTCTTGCTCGGGCGCTCCCTATTTTACTCCTTTTCTTTGTTTCTTCAAACCGCTCCTCAATCATTTCAACCAGACGGCATTTGTGATAGGATTCAAAGAAGAAAAAGTGGGGAAGGAGCGGTTTGGACGTGCGAATCATCTTTTTTGCAGGAAAAGGTGGTGTGGGCAAGACGAGCGTGGCGGCTGCCACGGGAATCCGGGTGGCGGAAATGGGCCAGCGTACCATTATCATGTCTCTGGATGTAGCCCACAGCCTTGCCGATATTTTCGACCTGGAGAAAGATCTCCTGGACCAGAACAAGGGAAAACCCATTAAGGTTCACAAGAACCTCTGGATCCAGGAATTGGACATCCAGCAGGAGATTGAAAGAAACTGGGGGGAGATCCACCGCTACCTTTCGGCGCTTTTCAAGACAACGGGACTCGACGAAATCCTTGCTGAAGAACTCGCCATTCTGCCCGGCATGGAGGAAGTGAGCCTTCTTCTCTACATCAATCGCTATGTGCGGGACGAGGAATTCGATGTCATCCTCCTGGACTGCGCGCCCACGGGCGAATCGATTCGGTTCATCAGCGTTCCCACGACCCTGGATTGGTACATCAAGAAAATCTTCAAGATGGAAAAAACCCTTGCCAAGGTTGTGGGCCCTGTGGCCAAAAGGATCTACAATGTTCCGATCCCGGGGGATGAGTATTTCGATGCCATCGAGCACCTCTTTGAACGGCTGAAAGGGGTGGATCAACTCATGATTGATCCTGACGTCACAAGCGTTCGCCTGATCGCCAACCCTGAGAAAATCGTCATCAAAGAGACCCAGCGGGCCTTTATGTACTTCAGCCTTTACCGCATGAACATTGATGCTATCATCATGAACCGTGTGCTCCCGCCAAGAATCAAGGACGCCTATTTCCAGACCTGGCGGGAAAACCAGAAGCAGTACATGGAGGTTGCCAAGGACTACTTCAGCCCCATTCCCATCTTTCCCGTAAACCTTTTCAGGAACGAAGTGCTCGGTTACGATCGGCTCAAATCGCTCGCGGCCCAGATCTACGGCCAGCGCAATCCCCTGGAGAAATTTTACACCGGCCAGCCCTACGAGCTCTCCAAAGAAGACGGCATCTACTGTCTCAGGCTGAAGATCCCCTTTGCGGGCAAGGATCAGGTCGAACTGAACAAGGTCTCCGACGAACTCATTGTCCGCATCGGCAGCTTCAAGAAGCACATTCTGCTGCCGAGGCACGTGGCTGCCTCCAAGTCGGTAAAAGCCAAGAGGGAGGAGGAATACTTGAACGTTTGTTTTGAAGGAGAAGATCATGGCTAAGAAAAAAGAAGAGAAAATGGTGATGTGTCCTGTGGGGAAGTTCTTCATGGATTTCCAGAAGTTCTCTCTGCCGAAATCCAAGTTCTTTGAGCACATGGATCTCTCGCGCATCGAGTTTCTGAAAGCGGTCCGGTCTCTGGTGGATGAAAGGATTGAAGGGCTTGAGGAGAAGAAGCGCTCCAAACAGGGAAGGAAGGCCACGAAGATCAACATTGAAGAATAATGAGATTGACGCTCAAGAGGCGTTCTGATAGGAGACGGGGGACTTTATCCAGTAGGAGCAAGGGGTTTGGAATTTACGACGATCAAAGGATTCAAAGACATCCTGCCCGGAGAGGTGGAAGTCTGGCAGCGAGTCGAGAGGCGTTCCAGGCGGGTGTTCCGGAGCTTTGGGTTTCAGGAGATCAAGCTCCCTCTCATGGAAATGACCGAGCTTTTCAAGCGAAGCATCGGAGAGGAAACCGACATTGTTTCCAAGGAGATGTACACGTTCACGGACAGCAAGGGCAGGAATTTTTCCCTTAGACCCGAAGCCACGGCTTCCCTGGTGAGGGCCTACATCCAGCACAGGCTTTACCAGGACAACCCGCTGCAAAAGGTCTTTATGATCGGCCCCATGTTCAGGCACGAACGGCCCCAGAAAGGCCGTTTCAGGCAGTTCCATCAGATCGATGCGGAGATTTTCGGCGACCCGGGACCCAAATCCGATGCCGAAATCATCCTTCTCGCCATGACGGTTTTCGAGACCGTGGGACTCTCGGGCCTGAGCCTCCAGGTCAATTCCCTGGGGTGTCCCGAGTGCCGGGCCGCTTTTCGCGAGGAGTTGAAGAAGTACCTGGGGCAGAAAAAAGAGGGGCTGTGCGAAGACTGCAGGAGAAGGGCCGACACCAATCCTCTCCGCGTGTTCGACTGCAAGGTGGACGGCTGCAAGGAGGTAGTTGCTGGAGCTCCCTCTATCCTGGAGTTCGTTTGCGGGGACTGCGCGCAGCATTTCAAGGGACTCCAGGAGTATCTTGGCCTGCTCGGCATTCCATTCACCATCAACCCCATGCTCGTCAGAGGCCTCGACTACTACACCCGGACGACCTTCGAGATTCAGACCGACCGGCTCGGGGCGCAGAACGCGGTGCTCGGAGGCGGTCGCTACGACGGCCTGTCCAAACAGCTTGGCGGGCCGGATCACCCGGCCATTGGATTTGCCCTGGGCGTGGAGCGGTTGATCACCCTGCTCCAGGAAGAAACCCAGGAAAAGAACTCTGTGCCCGATCTTTTTATTATCGGACTGGGAGAGGAGGCTGAAAAAAAGGCTTTTGCTTGGGCCTGCGACCTTCGAAAGTCCGGGTTCTGGGTGGAAACGGATTACGGGACCAAGGGCCTCAAGGTCCAGCTCAGGCGAGCGGATCGCCTGGGCGCTTCGAGGGTGCTCATCGTAGGGGACAATGAACTGGCTTCCGGAAAGGCTCTCCTGAAGGACATGGTCAGGAAGGAGCAGAAGCCGGTGGACCTGGAGGACCTGCTCAGTACGCTCAAGAACAAGTTGGTGATGGATGCCCCATGAACCTGAATGAGGATGTTCGCTTGGATACGCTGGATGACTGGAAGAGAACGCGTGATTGCGGAAGTTTGCGAGCCGCAGACATCGGACGGGAAGCCCTGCTCATGGGCTGGGTCAACACCCGCAGAGACCTGGGGAACCTGATTTTCATCGACCTGAGAGACAGGGAAGGAATCACTCAAATCGTCTTTGATCCCAATGCGGATGAGGAGAGCCACGCAAAAGCCCACGTTCTTCGGAACGAGTGGGTCCTGGCCGTCAAGGGAAAAGTTTCGCCCAGGCTCGAGGGCCAGGAAAACCTGAAACTTCCTACCGGCGCGATTGAGCTCAAGGTGACCGGGCTTAAGATTCTGAACAGGTCGGAAACCCCTCCGTTTCAGGTGGATGGGGCGGTGGACGCCTCTGAGACGCTCCGTCTCAAATACCGGTATCTGGAGCTTCGACGAAGAAAGGTTTTCCAGAACTTCCTCCAGCGCCATCGCATGACCTCCCTGGTCAGGGAAGTCCTGAACAGGAACGGCTTTATCGAAGTGGAGACACCCTTTCTGACCAAGAGCACCCCCGAAGGGGCAAGGGATTACCTGGTGCCGAGCCGGATTCACAAAGGGCTTTTCTATGCCCTGCCCCAATCCCCGCAGCTCTTCAAGCAGCTCCTCATGATCGCAGGCTTTGACCGGTATTACCAGGTGGTGCGATGTTTTCGAGACGAGGATCTCAGGGCCGACCGGCAGCCTGAGTTCACCCAGCTGGACCTGGAGATGTCCTTCAGCAGCGAAGAGGACATCATCGGCCTCATCGAGGGAATGATGGCCGAGCTTTTCGAGAAGATCCTGGGGGTGAAGATCGCTCTGCCCCTTCCCCGCCTGGAGTACCGGGATGCCATGGAGCGTTTCGGCACGGATCGGCCCGACACCCGCTTCGGCATGGAGCTGAGGGATATCAGCGACCTTGCGGGAAACTCGGATTTTCAGGTTCTCAAGGGAGTGCTTCAGCAGGGCGGGGCGGTGAAGGCCGTCCGTGTGGAAAAAGGAGCCGCCCTTTTCTCCAGGAAAGCCCTGGACGAGCTCTCCCAGTTTGCGGTTCAGGCCGGAGCCAAAGGCCTGATGAACGTGAAAATCACGGCGGACGGATGGCAATCCTCCCTGGACAAGTTCTTCAAAAAGGAAGATAAGGCAGCGGTCAACGGGCGGACCGGAGCCGCTCCCGGGGACCTGCTGTTGATTGTGGCTGACAAAGCCTCTGTCGTCAATTCCTGCCTCGGCATGCTCAGGCTCGAGCTGGCAAAGAGACTTAACCTGATGAAAAAGGAAGATTATGCCCTGGTGTGGGTGACTAGGTTTCCTCTCCTGGAATACAACGAGGAGGAAGGCAGGCTGGAATCCGTGCACCATCCCTTTACCTCCCCCCTCGAAGAAGACCTTCCTTTTCTTCAGGACCAGCCGGAGAAAGTCAGGGCAAGAGCTTATGACATTGTTCTCAATGGAAGCGAGATCGGCGGCGGTAGCGTGAGGATCCACAATCCCGTGCTGCAGGAGACAATGTTCAGGATCCTGGGAATTTCACGGGAAGAAGCAAACCTCAAGTTCGGTTTTTTCCTGGAAGCCCTCAGGTACGGCGCTCCACCCCATGCCGGCATTGCCCTCGGTTTTGACCGTTTGGCTGCCATTCTGACAGGTTCGGAATCCATCAGGGAAGTGATCGCTTTCCCCAAGACCCAGACGGCCTCCTGCCTCCTGAGCGATGCGCCCTCCCGGGTCGATAAAAAGCAGCTCGACGAACTCGGGCTTGCCGTCAAGGAAACTCAGGAATCCTGAAAGGTTAGGAACACCCTCCTGGTCCCTCCCTCCTCAGGGGAGGGTAAGGAGCGAGCTCCGGAAAAGTTAGGCCTAAAACTGTAATTCTATTGACAGCCGCGTAAATATGGCTAAAATATTGTCTAACAGTCCCTGGGTTCTCGGGACTGTTTAATTTTGTCATTCTAAAAGAAGGGACGTGATAACCATGATTTGCAATAGCGTTAAGCAGGGTGTTGAGTGCTTTTTCATGAACAAGACTGGCTGCCAGTTCAATGGAGGGAGCTGCCATCCCATTGTTGAACAGTGCACCGGCTGCCAGAAGGTCAAAGAGTTTCCCGCCGGCAATTATTGCCTTATTTTCCCTGAGCCCGTCGTTAAATGGCGAACCGGGAAATGTACCATGGCCACACATATCGCGAAGGCCCCGGTCCAGGAACAGGCGAAAGTTAATCCTCTGAAGGCTTCTAAGCGCGCAGCCCGCTGATTTTATTTGATCAGTCAAAGAGTTAAGAGGAGAGCCCGGCTCTCTGAAGGGATAGGTCTGCCTTTGGCAGACCAGTAAGCAGTATGTAGTAAGCAGTAAGCAGTAAACCGGGTTACTGGTTTTTGCTGCTTACTGCTTACTGCCTACTCTTGTCCCGGCGCGTGAGATAGACCAGAAACTCCTTGTTCCCCTTGGGACCAAGCGCCGGAGAAGGGATTTGCCCTTCGACCTTCCAGCCGGCTTCTCTGAAAAAGGCACAGAGGCTGTCCACCACCTCCCGGTGCAACGCAGGATCCCTCACCACTCCCCCTTTGCCGACCTGGCCCTTTCCCACTTCGAACTGAGGTTTCACTAGAACAATCGCAAAGGCCTTCGGCTTCAGGAGCCTGGAGGCGGCAGGAAGGACCAGTTTCAGGGAAATGAAAGACACATCGATCACTGCGCCGTCCAGCTCCTCCTTCACCGTACCCGGGGCAAGATTTCGGATGTTCGTCTTTTCGAGAAGAACCACCCTTGGGTCCTGCCGGAGTTTCCAGTGAAACTGGCCATAACCGACGTCAACCGCAACGACTTTCTTGGCCCCTCTCTGAAGCAAACAATCCGTGAAGCCTCCTGTTGAGGCGCCCACGTCCAGGAGAACCCGGTCCTTCACATCCACTGAAAACCGATCGAGACCTGCTTCGAGCTTGAGCCCGCCGCGACTCACATAGGGAAGGGTTTTTTTGAGGGAGAGGTTTGAGAGTGGAGCGACAAGGTGGCCGGGTTTGGTCGCCGCGACCTGGTCCACTTCCACGAGGCCGGCCATGATCATGGCTCTTGCCTTCTCACGGCTTTCAGCCAGCCCTTTCTGCACGAGCAGAAGGTCAAGTCGGATTTTCTTTTCAGCAGGCACTGATTTGAGACGGGGTGTCACCCAACGGTCAGGAGAGATTTTGCCGCTTTCATGATCCCTGCTTTGTCGAGCCCTAGCTTTTCTCTGAGCACTTCCACAGGGCCGTGTTCAACAAAACTATCCGGAAGACCCAGACGCTTCACGGTCACTTCTCTTATTCCCATATCACTGAAGAGCTCGAGCACGGCGCTGCCCAGCCCTCCCTGTTGGATATTCTCCTCCACCACAAGAACCTTGCCGGTTTTTCTGGAATAGTCCGCAAGTCTCTTATCCAGGGGCTTGACGAATCGGCAATTGACCACGGTTGCTGAAAGCCCCTCCTTTTCCATTTCCGCGGCCGCCTCCAGGCATGGGGAGACCATGCTTCCCAGGGCGATGAGGGTCAGGTCCTTGCCCTCTTTCAAGAGCTCCGATTCACCGATGGGAATGATTTTGTAATCAGGATCCAAGGGAACACCCAGGCCGCGCCCTCTCGGATAGCGGATGGCCACAGGCCCTATATGGTTCAGCGCAGTAAAAATCATGTGCCTCAGCTCGTTTTCGTCCTTAGGGGCCATGACGGTCATATTGGGAAGGCTGCGAAGATAGGTGATGTCGAACTGCCCGTGATGAGTCTGGCCGTCTTCGCCGACCAGCCCTCCCCGGTCAATGCAGAAAATCACCGGCAAATTGGAAAGACACACATCGTGGATGATCTGGTCAAAGGCTCTCTGCAAAAAGGTGGAGTAGATGGCCACCACCGGCTTGAACCCTTCTGTGGCCAGCCCTGCGGCAAAAGTCACGGCGTGCTGCTCCGCGATTCCCACATCCACGAAGCGGTCGGGAAACATTTCGCTGAATCTGTTGAGCCCGGTCCCTTCCGGCATGGCTGCCGTGATGGCAAAGAGTTTTCTGTCCTTTCGGCCCAGATCCACCATGGTTTGCCCGAAAATCTCCGTAAAGTTAGGAGGTGGCGCTGAAGCAGCCTTCCTGGGCGACCCTGTAGAGATCTCGAAACTGCCGACTCCATGGAAGTGGGCGGGATCGCTTTCCGCGGGTTCATATCCTTTCCCCTTGACCGTGAGCGCGTGAACGAGGACCGGGCCTTCCACGTTTTTCAGGTTGCCGAACGTTTCGATGAGAAGATCCAGCCGGTGCCCAGGAATCGGGCCCACATACTTGAACCGGAAGGCTTCAAAGAGCATGCCCGGCGTGAACAGGGTGATAAAGGTGTCTTCACTCTTTCGAACGAGGCTGAGGATATTTTCTCCGACGCCGGGGATCGACTTCAGAAAATTCTCGAACTCCTTCCGGAAATAGACGAAACGGCGTCCCGTCATTTTTCTGCTCAAGAAGGATGAAAAGGCGCCCACGTTAGGGCCTATGGACATGGCGTTGTCGTTGAGCACGACAATCAGATTCTTGCCCGTGTGCCCCGCCTGGTTCAGGCCCTCGAACGCGATGCCGCCTGTGGTGGAGCCATCGCCGATCACGGCGATCACATGATCTTTCTCCCCCTTGAGGACTTTCGCCGTGCTTATCCCCAAGCCTGCAGAGATCGAGGTGCTGCTGTGTCCTGTGTCAAAGGTATCGTAGGGGCTTTCGCTCCTCTTCGGGAACCCGCTGATTCCTCCGTAGCTGCGAAGCGTATGAAAACGATCCCGCCTCCCCGTCAGCAGCTTGTGGGGGTAGGACTGGTGGCCTACGTCCCAGAGGATCTTGTCTCTGGGCGCGTTGAAAACATAATGAAGCGCGATCGTCAGCTCCACAACGCCCAAATTGGGGGCCAGGTGCCCCCCGGTGCTTGCCACGGTTTCAATGATCTTGCTTCGCACCTCGGCAGCCAGCCGGACCATCTCGTCCAGAGACAGTTTCTTGAGATCCGCCGGGCTGTTGATCGTGTTCAGGAGGGAGTATTTCTTTGAATCACTTGTCATTTTTTTCTTTCAATGATGTACACCGCAAGGCTCCTCAGGGGATCGGCCTTTTCGTCGAAACCCTTCAGCGCACCCACAGCGTCTTCAACCAGACGGCTCTGGATCTCCTTGGCCTTCTGGAGACCCACTGCCGCAGGAAAGGTGATTTTCTTTTTGCTGGCATCGCCTCCGACGCCTTTACCCATGGTCTTGCTGTCGCCCTCCACATCCAGAATATCATCCGCGATCTGGAAAGCGAGGCCTATTTTCTCTCCATAGAAGGAGATCGCTTTCACCTGCTCCTCGGTCCCTTGGCCCAGGATGGCCCCCGAGGTGACCGAGGCATGGATCAGGGCTCCGGTTTTGTGGGAATGGATAAAGTCCACCAGGGCCCGATCCACCGGCTTTCCTTCGGACTGGATGTCCACCACCTGCCCGCCCACCATTCCCTGGTAGCCTGCGGCCGAGCCTACCAAATGGATCACCCTCAGAAGCGAACGAGGGTCCACCCCGCCTGTGCCGGCCATGAGCCGGAACGCTTCGGTCAGAAGGCCATCCCCTGCCAGGAGAGCCACGGCCTCTCCAAACACCTTGTGGTTGGTGGGTTTGCCCCTTCTCAGATCGTCGTTGTCCATCACCGGAAGATCGTCGTGAATAAGCGAGTAGGTGTGGATGAGTTCGAGACTGCAGGCGAAGGGCAGAACCGTTCTTCCCTCCGCCCCGACCGCCTCCGCGCCTCCGATACAAAGAATCGGCCTCAGTCTCTTCCCTCCTGCAAAGAGACTGTAGGTCATGGCCCGGACCACATCCGCCGAAGGCCCCTGAGGTTCCGGAAACACGGCCTTCAGGGCGTCGTCCACCAGGGCTCTCTTGTCGCGAAGGTAGGCCTTCAGGTCCATGGTCACGGGTCCTCTTTTTCATCGACTTCAAAGGGCTGCTGGGTCAGTTTGCCGCCGCTCTCCTTGATGAGCAGCGTCACCTTCTGCTCTGCTTCCTCCAGCTTCTTGGAGCAGAATTGGAGCAGTTTCATTCCTTCTTCGAAACTCTTGAGCGATTCCTCCAGGGAGAGATCGCCCTTCTCCAGGCTCTCTACGATATTCTCCAGCCTTTTCATGGCATCTTCAAATTTTTTTTCGCTCATAACCGCCCCATGGTTTCATTGACCTTCATGAACTGCAGGGGATCGATTCGGGCCCCGTTGATTCGGATCCCGAAGTGGAGGTGAGGGCCTGTGGCCCGTCCCGTGGCACCCACGAGCCCTACGAGCCTGCCTTTTGCGACCTTGTCGCCCTGCTGCACCAGGATCTTGTCCAGATGAAAATACATGCTCTGGACAGCCCCGCCATGATCAACGACCACAAAAAGACCGTTGAAAAAGTGTTCCCCTGTGAGCACAACCCTGCCGCTGTTGATGGAGACCACAGGAGTTCCCGTTTCCGCTTTTAGGTCCACTCCGGAGTGAGGGGATCTCGGCATTCCGTTGATGATGCTCGCCTGGCCGAACGTTCCGACCACCTCCCCGCTGAGAGGCTTCACAAAAGGGCCTTGCCACTGCGGAGCGATCGGCGGGACCTCCAGCGCTTCTTTCATGATCGCTGCTTCTTTTTTCACCCTCTCCAGAGTGACGGCATCGAGGTCCACCAGTTCCTTGGGGAGCGTCAGTTGCCGCACGCCAAAGTCCTTGCTGCGTACCGTGATGTCGATTTGCTTTCGAACCCCTGTCGAAGGGATCTTCACCACCAGCGGGTAGGACCCGGGCTTCACTTTCAAATCCGCCGCGAAAAACCCAAACCTCGCCTTCCCGTTCTCCAAAGGCGCGGTGAAAAGGTCCTGGTTCATCCACTGGGCCTGCGGGGTTTCTCCGTTCGGCGTCTGTACCCTGAGAAGACCCACGTCGCCCTGAAAGATCGAATCGGATGAAACAGTGATTTCCGGCTTGGGAAGCTCCATTCCAGTACTTGCGCCAATCCACATGCAGAGGGATAAAACAAGGGTGATCACCAAACCGATGCAGCAGCCCTCTTTCCCTGCCCAATTGAAACCCAAAGATTCTTTTTTTCCCATAATAGATTGTCTATGTTAACCCGATACGATTTTTTCCACAAGGCACTCCAGTTCGCCCTCGGCAAGCTTAACGCTCACCTTGTCCCCCTTGTTCACCTGGGAAGAGGACCTGAGGACCCGCTTTTCAGGCAATTTCCGGGTGATCGAATACCCTCTTCCGAGCACAGAGAGAGGACTCATGTCCTTGAGCTTCTCCTCGATCATGGAAATGTCCATGCGGCAGTCCCTGAGTTTTCTCGACACCATCATGGCCATGGAGCGACTCTGGAACTCGATCTTCTGTTTGAGGCCGGCAACAATTTTCAAGGGCGAATGAAGAATCAGTGCCCGTTCCCCTGCGGCGAGGCTCCTTTTCCGGTCCATCATCATGAAGGACATCATCCGGCTCAGCCGGCTTTCTATGTCATCAAGGCGAAGCCATGAATCCGCAAGCCTTTTTCTCGGGTCGCGCAGCCCTCTGGACAGAAAACGGATTTTTTCCTGGAGCCTCGCAAGCTCCTTCTTCAACCCCGACTGCAACCGCACCTGGAGTTGCATGATCTGCTGCTTGAGGGTTTCTTTTTCCACCACCAGGAGCTCGGCAGCCCCTGAAGGGGTCGGTGCCCTGAGGTCCGCGGCAAGATCCGAGATGGTGATATCAATCTCGTGGCCGACGGCAGAGACCACGGGGATGCGGGAGGCTCTGATCGCCAGAGCCAGCTCTTCCTGGTTAAACGCCCAGAGGTCTTCAATGGACCCTCCACCCCTCGTCAGCACAATGACGTCCACATCCAGTTCTCGATTCACCAGGTCCAGAGCTTCCACCATTTCCCCAGCCGCTCCTTCGCCCTGAACCTTCACCGGCACCACAGTGATTTCCAGATTGGCGAAGCGCCGCCTGATGATTTTCAGGAAGTCACGGATCGCAGCCCCTGTGGGAGAGGTGATCACCGCCACCCGCTGGGGCAGAAAAGGGAGAGGCTTTTTGATGCTCTCATCAAAGATCCCCTGGGCTGCCAGTTTTTTCTTAAGCTGCTCAAAGGCAAGAGCCAGAGCCCCCACCCCCAGGGGTTCCATGTAATCCAGGATGACCTGGTATTCTCCTCTGGGCTCATAGATCGCCACTCTCCCCCGAACAATCACCTTCATTCCGTCCTGGGGCATGAATTTGAGATACCGCGTCTGAGGCCTGAACATGACCGCCCGGATCTGGGCCTTTTCGTCCTTGAGCACCATGTAGAAGTGCCCGGAGAGGGGCGATCGGAAGTTGGAGATCTCCCCTTCGACCCAGACAAAGTCAAAGTGGGCTTCCAGGAGGTTCTTGATCTCCTCACTCAGGGTGCTGACGGTGTAGATCTTTGTCTTGTCGGTTTCGACAATATCGTCCACTCGATGATCCTCTGCTCTATCCTCGGAACTCTCTTGATGAAGGCACCCGTTTTTAGACTATTTTGCACCAATTCACAAGGCCTTTTCATCCCGGCACACGCTGCTCGCCAAACTTTAATTCGCACCGCTAAAGATGGACGGGGGTCCCTTTTCTGTAATACCTGGCGGGAGGCCTTCCTCATTTCATGGAGTTATGGAATGGGGGACCCGATGGCCCCGAGCGGCAGCGAGGGGAACAGCGAGGGGGGAGGCACTGCCCGCTGGTTCGCGAGCCGAGAGGCGAAGCGGGCGGGCATCACCCGTCCGTAACTCCTTGAAATGAGCAGGCCGGGAGACTTGGCCGCCACTGGCGGCCTCGGTATGAAAGAAAAGGGACCTCTGTCCATCTGCGTAGGACTCCAGCGCGGTTTGGACAAGAGCCCGTTGACAGGAGCCCCGTTCTTCCCTATTCTCCAAATGAGTTGGCCTCCACACACCGAGCGCACAGGAGACGAGAATCATGGGAACCTTTTCTTTTAGCGATCGCGATCTGAAGCAGATAAAGGAGACGGGCCTCACTCCCGAAAAGGTCCTCTCTCAGATCGAGTCGTTCAAGAAAGGATTCCCTTATGCAAGGCTCAACCGTCCCTGCACCGTGGGAGACGGCATTCATGTTCTGAGCAGGACTGATCTCGACCGGTATGCGGATATGCACGCGGAAGCCGCCCTCTCGGGAAGGGCCATGAAATTCGTTCCTGCCTCAGGAGCCGCAAGCCGAATGTTCAAAGCTTTTCTAGCCGTCAACAGCCGATATGAGAGAATCACGGATAAAGAGATTTCCCGAGAAAAGGATTCGGATCATCGGGCTGTTCAGGAATTCGTCAGAGGTTTGAAACGGTTCGCCTTCCATGAAGATCTGCGGAGCGCCATGGCTCAAAGCAATCTGGACCTGGAGGGGCTTCTCGAAAAACGGGAGTACAAACCTATCCTTGATTCCCTGCTTACTGCGAAAGGCCTGGATCTGGTCAATGTTCCCAAGGGCCTGATCAAGTTTCATTCCTATCCAGGCCATACCCGAACGGCCTTTGAGGAGCACCTGGTGGAGGGGGCAGCCTACACACAGGACAGGAACGGCCATGTTCGCATACACTTCACCGTTTCCCCTGAACACGAGACTTCCGTGCGGCGACATATCGAAAGCACGCGAGCCCTTTATGAAAAGGGCGGGGTGACCTTCAGTGTGGAGTTTTCAAGTCAGAAACCTTCCACAGACACCATCGCCGTGGACATGGACAATCATCCTTTCCGAGACAGGGATGGGGCGCTTGTGTTTAGGCCTGGCGGTCACGGGGCTCTGCTGGAAAACCTGTGCGATCTCTCGGGGGACGTCCTTTTTATCAAGAACATCGACAATGTCCTGCCGGACAGAATCAAGGAAGAAAACATCACGTACAAAAAAGCTTTGGGTGGCCTTCTGATCGAACTGCAGAAAAGGATTTTTGCCTATGTGGAGAAGCTTGTGAATGGAGGGGTGGGCCGGACGCTCCTCACGGAAATGATCGAGTTCATGAAAGAACGGCTTTTCATCATGATCTCGGATCGCGTGGAACGACAATCCCGCGAGGAGCAGGTCCGTTTTCTTGTTTCCAGGCTCAAAAGGCCCATGCGCGTTTGCGGCATGGTCAAGAACGAGGGTGAGCCCGGAGGCGGGCCCTTCTGGGTCGAGCACCCGGACGGAACGTGTTCGCTCCAGATTGTGGAATCCTCACAAGTGGACATGGGATCGTCCCAGCAGAAGAAAATCCTCGGATCCTCGACCCATTTCAATCCCGTGGATCTTGTTTGCGCTGTTCGGAATTACAAAGGGGAACCTTTTGATTTAATGCGGTTCGTTGATCCGGACACAGGGTTTATCTCGATCAAGTCAAAGGACGGAAAAGATCTCAAGGCTCTGGAGCATCCCGGGCTGTGGAACGGCGCCATGGCCGAGTGGACCACGGTTTTTGTCGAAGTGCCCTCAGCCACCTTCAGCCCGGTCAAAACGCTCAATGACCTGCTGCGCGAGGAGCACCAGGCATGGCCTCTTTAGCACCCTCAGGACAGAGGCTGATGGACCCTATAAATTCGAATTTCGAAATTCGAAATTCGAAACAAATCCAAATTTCAAATACTCCAATGTTCAAAACGGAAACCCAGCACTTCACCCGTTTTGGTCATTTGAATTTTTATCATTGAACATTGTTTCGGATTTCGCGCTTCGGATTTCGGATTTTGACGTCCTCCCCAAATAACAGAAACGTGTAAACCTAGGATGACCAACAGGGCCCTTTTCCAGTTATGATTCCTCTTCGAGATACCACACGTTCGCGAAACTATCCGGCGGTGAACACCTTGCTCATTGCAGCGAATGGGCTTCTGTTCTTCGTTCAAATGGCGCAGGGCCCACAGCAGGACGCGTTCATCTACACTTACGGCCTTGTACCCGCCCGTTATTCTGTGCCGCAAATCGGAGCCTACTTCACCTCCTTTCAACAGGTTCTTGCTCTCCTCTCCTTCATGTTTCTACACGGCGGGTTCTGGCACCTTCTCGGGAACATGTGGTCCCTCTACATTTTCGGGGACAACGTAGAAGACCGCCTAGGCCCCATCCGCTATCTGCTGTTCTATCTCCTCTGCGGCTGGGCGTCAGGCCTGTTTCACCTCTTTCTCAACTGGCAGTCTCCAATCCCCACGATCGGCGCAAGCGGAGCCATCGCCGGCGTGATGGGCGCCTACCTCATCCTGTTTCCCCATTCCAGGATTCTGACGCTCATTCCCATCGTGTTCATCCCCTACTTTATCGAGATTCCCGCTTACTTCTTTCTGGGGATCTGGTTTCTCCTTCAGTTTTTCGGCGCCGCAGGCTCCGATGCCCAGGGCGGAGGCATTGCGTGGTGGGCTCATGTGGGCGGTTTCGCTGCCGGAATCATCCTGGTCAAGGTCTTTGAGCGAGTTCCGCAGACCGGACTTTCGGGAAGAATGCGCGAGGCGACGCATAAGACAGGGACCCCGCGGCTCCAGGTCGCCCATCTCCAAGATTCTCCGGAAGACCCTCATCTCTACGGAACCATTGCCATCGCTCCCAAAGAGGCTCTCTTGGGGACTCGAAAACTGATCAGTGTCAAGTGGGGGTTCCGAAGCCGGGTTCTTCGCGTTTCTGTGCCGGCCGGAGTGGTGCAGGGGACCGTGCTTCGCCTGGCCGGTTTGGGCAAGCAGATGCCGGACGGAGAGAAGGGGGATTTGCTTCTCAGGGTGATGATTCAGGATGTATGATTAGGGTGAAGAGGAAAGAGAGGGACATGGTTCAGGAGACCATTCATAACGAGGGGCGGCTGGGCAGTCTTCTTTTGGCTATGCACCGCGACGGGTCAACCGGGACTCTCGGCGTCAAGGAAGGCGAAACAGATTTTACCTTCTACTTCAATAAAGGGGGGCTCGTCTATGCGGACGGAATTGACAAAGAAGGGCCTCTTCTGGCTGAACTGGTATCCAAGGGCAAAATCGATCTCAAACAACTCGATGAGCTGAGGATTTTGAAAAACATGGATCTTCACGGACTCGGGAAAGCCCTCCTGGACCGAAAGCTCGTTTCCGAAGCCCTGTGGCGAAACTTCCTTCTCCTGAAAGTAAAGACCATCCTGTCCGCCGCTTTTGACATGGAAAACCCCGACCTCCTTTTCAGCGAGTCCGATCTGAGCCTTCTCCCTGTGAACTTCATCTCTGAAGATAACCTCCCTTTTGTGCTTGGCACGCTCAGGAGCACCACCCCTCACCACCCTCTCAGGGAGATTCTCAAGTCCAAGGATATGGTGTTCGGCCTTTGTTCGGATGTTCTTTCCGGCAAAGCCCGCCCCCCGCTGAACCCTTCTGAAGAGGAAACCCTCTCCCTCATCGACGGCCAACAGACGGCGAAAGAACTTCTGAAATCCACGGGGTTGACTTCCCGGCTGTTTCAAAAGAGCCTCTATTGTCTCATCCGCCTGGGACTAGTGGACACGGTGTATCAGCAACGACCCATCAGCCGCGAGAACTCCTATATCATTCGCCTTTATCTCAATCTGCTCCTCATCGCGGAGACCGCTTATCGGCAGGAGATCGGAAAGAGATCCCAGAAGGTTCTCAAGCAGTGCGTGACAGACATGACCTTTCCGGGAAAGGCGCTCTTTTCCGAACTCGATCTGGTCAATGAAAACCCGGAAAGCGCAGCCAAAAAGATTGCCTTCCATTTCATGGAGCAAACGACCTTGAGGGATGGGAGGCTGGTGCTGCTGACCTCCTTCAGCAAACTGCTTTATCTCCTGATCATGCGGATGAAAAAGCTCCTGGGAAAGAAACGGGCGCTGAAAACGATCCAAGAAATGATTCGCGCCCTGGTTCATTTTGATCCTGGGAAAAAGAACGCCGAGACCCTGCTCTATGCCCAAAAGAACCTTGAAGATCTTGCGAGGCAAATGCAATCATGAAGCTGACTTTCCTCGGTACGGGCGCCTCATGGGGCTTGCCTGAACTCAACTGCGAGTGCATGATCTGCCGCGACATGCGGCAGAGACGGGAAAAGAGAGAACGCACAGCTCTTCTTCTTGAAGGCCGGTCCAGCCTTCTCATAGACTGCGGGCCCGACATCGCCGCCCAGCTTTCAAGACACTCTGTCCGCGGTTTGGGAGGGGTCCTCATCACCCACGAGCACGGGGATCACTATATCGGCCTGGACGAGCTTTTTTCCTACAAGAGGACTGCGCCGCAAGGGGAGTTCACGCCCATACCGGTGCACATGACTCACGAGACATGGGAAACCATCCGGATCCGCTTCGGGTACCTGGAACAGATGCAAGTCATCAAGGTCCATGAAGTCATCCCAAAGAGATTCACCCCTGTCGCAGGATTTGACGTCTTCCCCTTCAGGACGGATCATGGGGCTTTTGCCAGGGGATCGGTGGGATACCTGATCAAAACCAGGTCGGGAAAACCCTTCCGCCTGGTCTACACGTCGGACTTCATGAGCCTTCCTGATATCCCCGAAGAGATTGTGCAGCCGGAGGTTTTGATTCTTCAGTGTTGGCGC
This sequence comes from uncultured delta proteobacterium, assembly GCA_963702565.1. GTDB lineage: Bacteria > Desulfobacterota > DSM-4660 > Desulfatiglandales > HGW-15 > CAVPDE01. Next base: position 74,801 of record CAVPDE010000013.1, read on the forward strand.
CTGAACGAGCCGGTCAAGAACACGCCCCAACTCATGAGCTTTCAGAGGGCCATGGAATTCATGAAACTCCTTAAGCCGACCAGGGAGGTTTTCCTGGTTCACATCGGGGACGGGGATCAGGTGCCGGGAGACCCGGCGAACACCATGACAAAGAAAAGGGAGCCGGCCGACCCGCTCAAGCCTCCGGGAAGTACTCTTCCCTACCCCATCCCCAAGAACCAGGACGAGTGGCAGAGCGTGGTGAACCAGATCCTCTCCGACTACAACCTGAACTTCAAATGCACCGTCGCCTTTGATGGATTGACCATCAACCTATAAAACCATTGACAGATCAAGCGTGGCAAAGCTATATCCTTAACTAACTTCTGGATTTTTTCTTCTCTCTGAGGACCAACCATGGCCGGCAAAAAGAAAAAAGACACCTATGCCGAGGCAGGTGTTGATATTGATGCGGGGAACCGATTTGTAAAACTGATCAAGCCTCTGGTGAGCAAAACCTTTAAACCTGGAGTCATGACGGGCATCGGCGGATTTTCTGGGGTCTTCTCCCTAAACCTCCAGGAGATCAAGAACCCTGTTCTGGTTTCTTCCACGGACGGAGTGGGCACCAAGCTGAAGATTGCCTTCATGATGGACAAGCACGATACGGTGGGAATCGATCTCGTGGCCATGAATGTGAATGACATCCTGGTCCAGGGAGCGACCCCCTTGTTCATGCTGGATTACATTGCTACGGGAAGACTGGAGGTTGAAAAGACCGTTCAAATCGTCAAAGGCATCGCAGCCGGGTGCGAGGAAGCCGAGTGTTCGCTCATTGGCGGGGAGACAGCGGAAATGCCCGGCTTCTATCCGGAGGGGGAATACGATCTTGCCGGGTTTGTCGTGGGTCTGGCAGACAAGTATCACCTCATCGACGGCTCAAGCATCGCTATGGGGCATCAGCTCATCGGCATCGCTTCAAGCGGGCTTCACAGCAACGGCTACTCTCTGGCCAGAAGGGTTTTCTTCCACCAGCTCAAGATGTCGGTCAACGATCATGTGGAGGAATTCGGCCGGACCGTAGGGGAAGAACTCCTTGAACCCACTAGAATCTACGCCAAGACGGTAAAAAACATCATCCGAGACTTCCCCATTTCCGGAATCGCTCACATTACCGGAGGCGGGCTCATCGATAACCTGCCGCGCATTTTTCCGAAGTCCTGCAAAGCCGTCATCGACGTTTCCAGTTGGACTCCTCCCCCGGTTTTTCAGTATCTCCACAAGGCGGGAAAAATCCCGTTCAGAGACATGATGCGCACGTTCAACAACGGCCTTGGGATGGTGATGGCGGTCAACCCTGAACAGGTGGATGAGGTGCTCTCGAGGCTCAAAGCGATCGGGGAAACCTCCTACCTTATAGGAAGGATTGAACGCAGGGATCATAAGGAAGAACCGATCCAATTCGCAGGCTGACGGTGTTTTCTCGCCACCATTTCAAAAAGCTGAAAGGTGGCCCGTTCTCAAAGGAGTCTATTCTATGTTTGGTCTTGGGACCCCGGAACTCATTGTCATTGGAGTCATCGTGTTTCTTATCTTCGGCGCCAAGAGAATTCCTGAGATCGGCAAGGGACTGGGTGGAGCCATCAGGGAATTCAGGGACGCAAGAAAAGAAATCTCCAGCGATACCCCAAAGCAGGGGAAAAAAGAGGAACCCAAACCAGAACCCTCTGTGGAGAGCCAGTTTGTAAAGAAGGTGGTCAACCAGGTTCCTGGCGTCAAACAGGTCATGGATGCAAAAGACAAGGTCGACAAAGTGAAGGAACTCATGAAATCCTGATGCAGAAAGAACGTGTGAAGGAGGTATCCCATGGACAAGAAGAGAGTTTTTTTTGTGATAACCCTTGGGCTCCTGTTGCTCGGAAGCCCTGCGTCCGCGGTATTCGGACAAAAGGCGGCGCAGGACATCCTGGCCGGGCTGACCACGGCGCACGTAAGGTTTTTCTATTTTGAAGACGGCTCTGCCAGGGAAAGCGGTCAGGAAAGGAATCAGCTGGCCGCGGACCTGGAACGCCAGCTGGCCGACACCGGCCTCAAGCTGGTTTCAAGAGATGAGTTTGAACGGCTGATCTCCTCTCGCGGCTACCCCATCGGACTGCTCGATCTGGAGGTGAGGACGAACAAAATCAGCGGAGTGGATTTCAAGATCTACTACATCAGTCTGAAGCTTCAACAGCTTAGCTATGTCTCGAGGAAACCGGTTCTCCGATTCATGGCCTCCACTTGGGATATCACGGACTCAGGCACTGCGGACGACTTTAACGGGGTGAAGAAAAGGGTAAATGAAACACTCGGCCGCTTTGTGAGTGACTACAAAGCGGAAAATCCGAAATAAGCTGGATTGGAATGATGGAAGGATGGAATATTGGAATAATGGAGTAGTGGATCGGGGTTTTGTTTTTCCTCATCCTTCCAACATTCCAGTATTCCATTCTTTTTTTTTACGACCCATACTCCTTCTTGGCCATTTCCGCCAGTTTGAATTTCTGAGTCTTGCCTGAGCGCGTCATGGGGAACTCTTTGACAAACTTGAAATAATGGGGGGTATTGGCCTTGTCGATTTTTCTTTTCGCATAACGGGCCAGATCCTCCAGGGTGAGCTTTGCGCCTTTTTTCAGCTTGATCCAGGCGGCCACTTCGTGGCCGAGTTGTTCATGGGGAAAGCCAAAGACCTGGACCTCTGAAATCTCAGGTAAACTGTAAAGGATCTCCTCCACTTCAGCCGGATAGATCGGCACTCCGGCCCTGAGGATCACGTCCTTCAGACGGCCGGTGATCTTCACATACCCCTTCTCATCGATCTCTCCCAGGTCCCCCGAGTGAAACCATCCTTGTTTGTCCACGGCAGAGGAGGTGGCCGCCGGCATCTTGTAATACCCTTTCATGAGAAGGCCCTTGATGCAGAGCTCTCCCCGCGTGTTCGGCGGAAGGCTCCGGCCTGTTGCGGGGTTGACAATCTTGACCTGATTGCATTCCAAGGGCGTGCCGATGGTCGAGGTCCTTTTCTCCAGCGGATCATCCGGATGGGTCATCGTGATCCAGGAACTGGCCTCCGTAATGCCATAGGCAACAGCAATGTCCGAGACGCCCACGCTCTGCACAATCCTCTTCATCAATTCCATGGGGCAGGGAGCTCCTCCGATAATTCCTTTTTTCACAGAGGCCCACCGTTTGCTCTTGAACTCGGGATGATCCAGAAGCGCAATGATCATGCTGGGCGAACCATAAATCGCGGTAGCTTTCTCCTTGCAGAGGGCTTTCAGCACCTTGGAAGGATCAAACGCCAGGCACGGCATGACCAGGGTCGCCCCGGTGAGAAGCCCTGTCAGGGCAATGCAGGTGTTGCCGAACATGTGGTAGAGAGGGAAGAAAAGGCACAACCTGTCCTCCCCTGTCAGTCCTTGGCGCTTTGCAGCGGCCAGGGACTTGTTGATCAACCCGAGGTGATCCAGCATCACCCCCTTGGGCACACCCGTGGTCCCTGACGTGTACATGATGGCGACAGGGTCCTCCGGGCTCACCTGATTCTCTCTTTCTTCCAGGCTTTGAGAATCAGGGTCATCGCCCATACCCAGAAGTTCCGTCCAGAGCACCATCTCCGGTTGTGACTCCCGAGCGATCAGGATGATGTGTTCAAGGGAATGCGCCTGATCTCTGGCCTCGAGCATGAGATCGATGTATTCGTCTTCCTCCAGGCCCCTGGCCATGATGATGGCTTTGGATTCTGATTGATCGAGCAGGTATCGGAGGTCCTTCAAGCCGGCGCCCGGGTCCACAGGTACGAAGATCGCGCCAATCTTGCTGAGGGCGAGCTGGGCCACAATCCACTCGGGAATATTCGGGGCCCACAGAGCCACGCGGTCCCCTGCTTCAATGCCCATTTGGATCAGCCCCTTGGCCGCCCTGTCCGCCTCCCAGAGGAGAAGAGAATAGTTGTAACGAAGGTTCACATCCGTGTGAATCAAGGCTTCCCTGTTCGGGACCTTCCCGGCGATTTCGTTGAGCATCCGGCCGATGGTTTTTCGCACGATCTTCATGGACCCACCTCCTCTCCCGCAGAGGGCGGGAATCTTCTCATCCTCGCGGCCGAGAAGCGTGCCGCGGGATGAGCCGAGTGTGTTTCAGGCGTGGCAGATGTGTTTTTCGTGGGAAGACTCAAGCTGCGCCCGGCCAGCTCCTGTCCGGGGAACCGACCGTATCTCATACTATGAAAAAATCGCCTTCAAATCAACCCATCATCAAGGCTCTGTGATAGCCGAATGAAAATGACAGTCATATTGACTCGGCTGTAACACCCATCATCAAGGCTCCTTACGCAAAGACAGAACAGCTGCCCGGCTCATGAAGATTTTGGGGGTTTCCGTGACGATGAAACCGGCTTCCCCCGCCCTCTTCAGGGTTTCTTCAAACTTCGACCGAGTGACATGAATCGTGGGCTCGGCCATCAGGAGCTTCCCTTCGGGTTTGAGAAGGAGTTTTATCTCGAGAAAAAGCTTGTTCTGGTCCGGCACCTCGTGCACCATCCAGAAGGCGAGAGCAAAGTCGATCGGCTCCCGGATGTCGATCGAGTCCGGCTTGCAGAGATGAGGGGCAATGCGGCCCTCCAGACCCTGTTTTTTCACCCTTTTTCTGAGGGCGGCCAGCATCGGGGCCTGGACATCCGCCGCAATCACCTTACCTTTGTCCCCAACCATCCTGGCAAGGGGAATGGAGAAATACCCCATCCCGGGCCCCACATCCAGCACCGTGTCCCCCTCATGAACATAAGGGGCAAGGATGTTTTCCGGATTGTGAAAGAGCTTCCGGATGAGATTGTCAAAGGTGAAGCACAGCCACCAGGGGCACACGTGGCGGTCACGAACAAACAGGCGGTCAAACGGGTTTCTCATAGCGCCTCTTTTGTGCTAGGTTAAAAGGGTTATTTCAATAAATCAAGAACATCTCCGGGTGGCTGAAGGAACGAACTGTTTCGCATGAGTCTTGTAACCATTCTTAACTTATCCCTTACTTTTGTGGGAAGGGAAATTCTCAAGGAAGTCAATTTCCAGATCGAGCCCGGGGATCGGATCGGCCTGGTCGGCCCCAACGGATCCGGGAAAACGTCGCTTCTCAGAATGATCGTAGGAGAACTCCCCCCTGATAAAGGAGAAATTCGGATCACCAAAGGCATCCGAGTGGGCTACCTGCCGCAGGATGTGTACGAAGTCCTTTCAGGCCGTCTTCTTCAGTTCCTGGTGGACTCTGTCCCGTCTCGCGTGCATCTGAAAGCGCAACTGGCTGCCCTCGAATCGTCCCTGGGGGATCACCCCGACCCGCAAACCCAGTCAAAGCTCGCAGGCCAGCTGGCGGAGGTTCACCACAAAATCATCGACCTCGATGCTCATTATCCCCTTCACCTCGCGGAAAAAATCCTCTTGGGCCTTGGATTCAAGCCGGAGGACTTCGAAAGGCCCATGAGCTCCCTGAGCGGCGGCTGGAAAATGAGGGCCGCTCTTGCCAGCCTCCTTTACCAGAGCCCGGACCTTCTGCTCCTCGACGAACCGACCAACCACCTCGACGTCCCTTCTGTGCACTGGATAGAGGACTTTCTGCGGAGCTACAAAGGCGCCATGGTTCTGATTTGCCACGACAGGGAATTTCTGAACCGCCAAAGCGAGCGCACCATCAGTTTTGAGCCTGAAGGGATGAAGTTCTACAACGGGAATTACGAGCACTATCTCAAGGCGCGGGAGGAGGAGACCAGAGTTCTCGAAGCGAGGGCAAAGCACCAGGAGCAAAAGGTGAAGGAGGCTGAGCGGTTCATCGAACGGTTCAGGGCCAAGGCATCCAAAGCGAGGCAGGCTCAGAGCAAGATCAAGCTCGTGAAAAAGATCGAGCTTGTTGAAACCTTTCAGAAACGCAAAGCGATCCGCTTCTCCTTCCCTACAGTGCCCAGGAGCGGAAGGGAGGTGCTTTCCATTCAAGCCCTCACCAAGAGCTTTGGACCCCTGACCCTTTACGAGGATCTCAATCTGAGGGTGATGCGTGGGGAGAGGGTTGCCATCATCGGGCCCAACGGCTCCGGCAAGACGACGCTTCTTCGCCTGATTGCCGGCGAGATTCAGCCGGATCAGGGCCAGGCCGCGCTCGGGCACAATGTCACGATGAGCTACTATGCCCAGCATCTCTCGGAGATGCTTGACCCCAACAAAACCATCCTGGCCGAAGTGTACCAGGTCGTGCCCCACGAAAGCGTGAGCTTTGTCCGAGGGGTGTGCGGCGCTTTCCTTTTTTCAGGACCTGATGTGGACAAAGCCGTGGGGGTCCTATCCGGAGGGGAGAGGGCGAGGGTGTCTCTCGCAAAAATCCTGGTCAAACCGGGGAACTTCATGGTGATGGACGAACCGACCAACCACCTGGACATCATCTCTTCGGAGATGCTCATCGATGCCCTGCAGGATTTCGACGGCACCCTCCTCTTTGTGTCCCACAATCTTTCCTTTGTGAACCGGCTCGCTACAAAGATCTGGGATATCCGGGACGGTGCGATTGTGGAGTACCCCGGAACGCTCCATGAGTATTTCGACCACCTTGCGGGAAAGGAAGCGGAGGCGGAGGCCGAACAGGACCGACAGGAGGAGAGTGAAGAGGACGATACGCCCTCCCGGCAAAAGAGAAAAACATTGCGAAGAGAAAAAGCGGAGAAACGCAGCCTCATTAGCGCCGCGCTGAAACCCATTCAAACAAAGCTCAGGCAGCTTGAAGAGAGAATCGATGAAATGGAAAACCGAAAAACGGAACTGGAACTGCTCCTCGCGGACCCGGACTTCTTTAAAGACAAAAGCAAGAGCGTTCCTCTTCTCAATGAATACGGCGAGCTGAGGAAAAAACTGGACGAACTCATGGGCAGATGGGAGTATCAGCAGGAACAGCTGGAAACAGCCAAAAGAGAGTTGGGAGTCAGTGATCAGTAAACAGTCGCCAGTGAACAGCAGAGGAACGGTGCAAGGTACAAGGTGCACGGAATAAAGCAAGTGACAAGTGACGAGTCACAAGTAAAACACTTAAGGTCTTTCTCGTCACTTGTCACTTGTCACTCGTCACTGAACCGAGAAGGCATCATTCATGAACATCAATGAAAAACACAAGAGGCTCTTGATCGAATTGGGGCTTAAGGAGGAGGATTTCATTCTCTTCGACGGTAAGACCGTGACCTACGAGTTCGATGGGTCGAAAGGAGTTCGCATTTACGATCCCTACTACAGCACGTCCTACAAGGAATACATCGACGTGGACGGCTGGAGTTCATGGAGCACGGAACAGGACTCCTTCATTTCGGACATCCTGCACGAAGCTAAGGCCGAGGCAGAACGAAGGGAAAAGCTGAGCCCCAAGCCCACGCAGGACGAACTCGCCCAGTCGATGAAGGTAAAGTTCGGAAAAGAGTAACATCTCGGTAAAGTTCAAAAGTGTTTGCATGGGCTCACAAACAGATCTCATGCGACCACCCTGACATCGGACAGGGCTGGGACGTTTTCCGGAGTGACTGGCGGGAGGGCGCTGTCTTTTCACGGTTTATCTATGGGGGAAACCCCTGGCCCCAAGCGCATGCGAGGGGAACAGCGGGAGGGGGCAAAACTCCCCCGTAGATAAACCCTAGAAAAGACCAGCCCGGGAGACTTGGCCGCCACTGGCGGCCTTGGAACGCAGGAAAAGGTGCCAGCCCTGTCCGGATGGGCCGGTCCCATGCGAACGCTTTTGAACGTAACTCAGACGTTACGGCAAGAAGGGATCTAGTGGAACTAACCGATTTTGTTCATGTCCTCAGAAACGATCTCGATTACGGGCAAGCCCTGGTCCATCACCGCTCCTTCCCTCCTCAGGAAGCCGATTACGGGGAAGACACGGATCTTCCGGCTGAAATCACCGGAATCCTGCCGCACCTCGGCATCCAGAGACTCTTCAGTCATCAAGTGCAGGCCATCAAGAGCATCAGGCAAGGAGAAAACGTCCTGGTGGCCACCCCGACGGCGAGCGGCAAAAGCCTGATTTACAACCTCTCCTTTCTCGAGATGCTGCTCAGGAACCCGTCTGCCAAGGCTCTCTATGTCTTTCCGCTCAAGGCGCTCGAGCAGGACCAGTTGAAAAACCTTTCCTTCCTTCTCAAGGGGTTGAAGGGGAAAAAGATCTCGGCAGGGATCTATGACGGGGACACGTCGGCTTACCGGCGCAAGCAGATCAGGGCAAATATTCCTCAAATCCTGGTAACCAATCCGGACATGCTCCACAGTGCCATTCTGGCTTATCACGAAACATGGGAGAAGCTTTTCGAAAACCTCTCTCTGGTTGTCCTGGATGAAGTCCACACCTACCGCGGCATCTTCGGCTCCCACACGAACCAGGTCTTGAGGCGGCTCAAGAGAGTCTGCAGCCTCTACGGCTCAAAGCCCCAGTTTGTCATGCTTTCGGCGACCATCAGCAACCCGGATCATTTCGGACAGTCGCTCATCGAAGAGCCCATCCACGTAGTGAACAGGAGCGGCGCGCCAAGAGCCGGCCAGCACGTGGTGTTCATGAATCCCACGGCCAGCCCCAATTTCAGCGCCGCTAGGCTTTTCACCCGATGCATCCAGGCGGGTTTTCGCACCATCGCGTTCACCCAGTCCCGCAAGATCACGGAACTGATCCACATCTGGGTTTCCCGACTCTCGCCGCGGCTCCGGGAAAAAATCAGCTCCTACCGCGCAGGATTCATGCCCGAGGAAAGGCGAGAGATCGAGAAACGGCTTGCCACCGGGGATCTCCTCGGGGTGGTGTCCACGAGCGCCTTGGAGATGGGGATTGACATCGGCTATCTCGACATTTGCCTTCTCGTGGGGTACCCGGGCACCATGATCAACACGTGGCAACGGGGCGGCAGAGTAGGCCGGTCCGGAAGAGAATCCATGATCCTCCTGGTGGCAAAACCGGACGCCCTGGATCAGTACTTCATGAAACACGCGGACGATTTTTTCGACAGGCCCTTTGAAGCCGCGATTCTCGATCCCCACAACCCTTACGTGGTCAGGGCCCATCTTCCCTGCGCCGCGGCAGAAAGCGCTCTGTCTTTGGAGGATTCGAAATACTGGACTCAGAATCTCCCCGGCCATCTTGAAGCGCTCGAACAGGAAGGCGCTCTGACCCGGTCTGCAGAAGGCCGCCCCCTATGGTACGCCGCCAAGCGCCGTCCCCATCAGGGGGTGAACATCCGCTCCATCGGCGAGACCTTTACCATTTTCGAGAAGGAGACGGGCCAGGCTATCGGCACCGTGGATGGAATCCGGGCCCTGAAGGAATGCCATCCCGGAGCGGTTTATCTTCACCGGGCGAAGCAGTACCTCATTCATCGCCTGGATCTTGAAAAAAGAGACATCATCGCCCATCCCACCGAGCTTCAGTACTTTACGCGGGCCCTGTCGGAAAAAGAAACGGAGATCCTGGAGATCACCCGAAGCAGGCCCAAAGCTCAATTCATCGTGAGAGAGGGAAGGGTCAAGGTCACGGAACGGATCACCGGTTACGAGAAACGGGCCCTGCCCGGGCAGGAACTCCTCGGGCTCCATCCCCTCGAACTCCCTCCTCAGACCTTCGAGACCGTGAGCTTCTGGGTGGAAATCGAGGATGCCATTTGCAGCAGGATTGAGGCGGAGAACCTTCACTTCATGGGAGGCATCCACGCCATTGAGCACGCAGCCATCGGCATCTTTCCTCTCTTTGCCCTTTGTGACCGGAACGACATCGGCGGCATCTCCCACACCCATCATCCTCAGGTCGGGAAAAGCGCGATCTTCATTTACGACGGTTACCCCGGCGGGGTCGGGCTTGCGCAGCACGGCTTCGAGGTGGTCCTCGAACTTCTCGAAAAAACCCTGCAGCACCTCAAGACCTGCGAGTGTGAGGACGGTTGCCCCTCGTGCATCCACTCCCCCAAGTGCGGTAATGGGAACAAGCCCCTGGACAAGAAAGCGGCCATCCTGACCTTGGAACTCCTTCTGGGACACGTTCTTCTCAAGTCCCTTGAAGACAACGAGACAGAGCCGGAGCCGATCTTGGAACACAGCGAAGCGCCGGAGCAGCCTCCTGCCGGGCCTCGGGTGCTTTATTTCGACCTGGAAACGCAGAAATCCGCGTCAGACGTGGGCGGATGGCAGAACACCCATCTCATGCGAGTCTCTGTTGCGGTGGTCTTCGACAGCGTCGAAAACCGCTTTTTTTCGTACACGGAGGATCAGGTGGATGCGCTGCTCAAGCACCTCGAGAAGGCGGATCTCGTGATCGGGTTCAACATCAAGCGCTTCGACTATTCCGTGCTCAAGGCCTACACAGGGAAAGACCTGAAGGCCCTCACCACCTTTGACATTCTGGAGGATCTCTTTCGCCGTCTCGGGTTCCGCCTCGGCCTCGATCACCTTGCCACCGAAACGCTTAATCAAAAGAAATCCGGCGACGGGCTGCAGGCGCTGGAATGGTTCAAAAAAGGGGACATGGAGAAATTGACCGAGTACTGCCGTCACGATGTGGAGATTACAAGGGATCTGTTTGAGTACGGTCTCAAGAACGGCCACCTCATTTACCGGGCCAAGCAGGCCGATCAGCGCGTCCGCCTCCGCGTCGACTGGAACCTGGACAGCATGCTGAAGAAGATTTAGCCACAGACCCACACAGACAAATGCGGACGGCGGCTTGAAACCCTAATCAATTTCACTTATCCAAAGGCTCTGATAAAGCGTTTTGTCTTGTAGTTTGTCATAGAATACAGAATATTTTTATTTGTCCCCGCATGGGGACAAATAAGAATGCCTGGTGTTGTCTGTGTGGGTCTGTGGCCAATGAAAGCTTTTGAGTGCAAGAAATGCGGAGAGTGCTGTTATGGAGAAGGCGGGATTCTTCTTCAGCCGAAGGAAATCGAGAAGATCGCCGATTTCCTCGGCCTGACTGTCGAGTCCTTCATCGCTCTCCACTGCGAAGAGAGGCATGGCCGGCCCTATATCCGAAGCGCTACGAGCGGGTACTGCTCCTTTTTCGATCAGGATCAGCAGTGTCTCATCCATCCGGTCAAACCGCGACCGTGCTCGCTGTGGCCCTTTTACCCTGCCCTTCTGAAAGACAGAGCGACGTGGAATCACGCCAAAGAGGCGTGTCCCGGCATGAACCCCGAGGCTTCTTTTGAAGACTTTGTGAAGGAATCCAAGGAATGAAGGCCCTGAAGAGTCTGATCGATCTGATCTACCCGCCGCGATGCCCTGTTTGCCAGGCGTTCCTGCAGGATCAGGTGACTTTGCATGCCGGTCAGGACCTTCCCTTTTGCCAGGCCTGCTTCAACGACTTCACGGTGATCAGGTCCCCCATTTGCCCCCTGTGCGGAAGGCCTTTTTCCGACGGGGCAGAGCGGGATCGCGTTTGTGAAGATTGCCTCAGGAAGAGGCCCTCCTATGACATCGCGCGGGCCCCTTATCTTTACGACGGGGCCTTGATGACGGCAATCCACGAGTTGAAATACGCTCAGAGGAGTCACCTGGCCGGTTCCCTGGGGACCCTTCTTGCCTCTTTTGCACAAACCTGGATCGGAGAACTCAAGGGATCCCTGATCATGCCCGTGCCTCTCCATCCAAAGCGCTTGCGGGCAAGGGGTTTCAACCAGAGTCTCCTTCTTGCAAGGTGCGTGGCATCGAAAACAGACTCTGACTTGGATTTCCTCTCCCTCAGAAGAACGAAGTTCACAAAACCTCAGACCGGGCTGAGCAGCGAAGAAAGAAAGAGGAACGTGCGAAAAGCCTTTGAAGTGGTGAAACCCCAGGCCGTCAAAGGGAGAACGATTTTATTGGTTGATGATGTGGCGACCACTGGCAGCACGCTGAACGAGTGTGCGAAAGCGCTGAAGCGTGCCGGCGCCGACTCCGTGCTCTGCCTGGTCTTAGCCCGAACCTCCACCGCTTGATCTCTGCAAAGAAAACTGAGAGGATTAGCCACAGACACACACGGACAAACGCGGACGGCCGCTTGAAATCCCATAGCGGGTGCGCTCTCGGCCGGGGAAACAGGCAAGCCTGTTCCCCTGCCAATTCGCTGCCGCCAAGGGCTCAACGCTCCGCTTTGAGCGCTCGCTTCGCCCGCATTTCAAGCGGCAATGAATGACTGTAACTGCCCCGTGTGACCTTGTCGGCAAATTCTGCCTAGACTCTTGTCCTTCTTTTTGTCATAACATACCGGTATTTTTATTTGTCCCGTTCGCGGGACAAATAAAAATGTCTGGTTTTGTCGGTGTGCGTCTGTGGCCAATATTCTTGGTGCTTTTACATTCAAGGCTTCTGCAGCTAGGTGCGAACCATGGAAGAATACAGAAAGAAGATCAAACATCCCTCCGACCTCAAGAAGGAGATCGAGGCGCTCAAGGCTCAGGGCAAGCGCATCGTTTTCACGAACGGCTGCTTCGATCTGCTCCATCCCGGGCACATGCGCTACCTTTATGCCGCTCGGCAGCTGGGCGACTACCTCGTCGTTGCGGTGAACACGGACCGCTCCGTGAAAGCCATCAAGGGTGCGAACAGACCTATCCAGTCTCAGGATGAAAGGGCGGAAGTCCTTGCCGCTCTGAGCTTTGTCGATGCGGTGGTTCTCTTCGACGAGGACAATCCTCTGAAGGTCATCCGGCACTTGGTCCCGAATGTCCTGGTCAAAGGAGGAGATTGGTCTGAAGACAAGATCATCGGGGCGGATGTGGTCAAGAAGGTGGGTGGAGTGGTGAAGAGCCTTCCGTTCGTAACCGGCTATTCTACAAGTGCCATTATCGAAAAAATAAGGGATAAAAGATAACAACAAGCCAAGAGCGATCAGCTGTCAGCTTTCGGCTCAACCCTTTACTGGCCCCTTCGGGGTTCGGCGAAATTCCTCGGCTTCTGGCGAAGAAGGTTTTTGTTGTCGCGAAACGCCTTGTCATTCCGGCGGAAGCCGGAATCCAGCGCATAGAGCATTTGGGATTTCTGGATGCCGGATCGAGTCCGGCATGACGATCCCATCGGCCCGTCTACGGGAGGTCGATCGGGTTGTTTTGTTCAGCTCTTTTTGCTGACGGCTGACCTCTGAAAGCTGACAGCTCAACGTGCGAGGATTCTAGATATGTTTGATGTTACAGCAGTTCGCAAGCAGTTCCCCTCCCTGTCACAAACTCTAGATGGGAAACCGGTCGTTTTCTTTGACAACCCGGGCGGCACCCAGGTGCCGCAGACGGTCATCGACGCCATGGTCCACTACCTCCAGCGAGACAATGCGAACCATGGCGGCGCCTTCCCTACCAGTCGCCGCAGCGACGCCATGCTGGAGGAGGCTCATCAAGGCATGGCCGACATGCTCGGCGCCGCCTCCCGAAACGAAATCGTCTTCGGCCCCAACATGACGACCCTGACCATGGGTCTGACCCGCTCCCTGGCGCAGTGGGTGAAGCCGGGGGACGAGGTGATCGTCACTCGCCTGGATCATGACGCCAACATCAGCCCATGGATGCTTCTCGCCCGGGATGCCGGCGCCACCCTGCGCTGGGTGGATTTTCGTCCCGAGGAATGTTCGCTAAACCTGGACGACTTGGAGAGGCAGCTCTCCAAGAAAACAAAGATCGTCGCCTGCGGCCTAGCCTCTAATGCCGTGGGAACGATCAATGACGTGGAGATGATTTCAAGAATGGCCCACGCCTTCGGCGCTCTTCTCTTTGTGGACGCTGTTCAGTATGCGCCCCACGGACCCACTGACGTTCAGGCCCTGGACTGTGACTTTCTGGTCTGCTCCGCCTACAAGTTCTTCGGTCCTCACGAAGGGGTGCTCTACGGCAAGTTCGATCTGCTCGATCGTCTGCAAGCTTACAAAGTGCGGCCTGCCGACAATCGCCCGCCCCACAAATTCGAGACAGGCACCCAAAACCACGAAGGCATTGCCGGCACTCTTGCAGCCGTGGAATACCTCGCGTCCCTTTCCGGAGACAGGGGAACTCGTCGCGAGCGGATCCTCTCAAGCATGAAAAGGATCCAGGACTACGAACGCGGTCTTGTGGCCCACCTGATCAACGGTCTCCAGCAGATCCGGGGGCTCCGGATCTACGGCATCACAGAACCGAATCGCTTCGACCAGCGCGTGCCCACTGTGGCTTTTCGTATGGAGGGCTTGTCCCCGCGCCGAGTCGCCGAGTCCTTGGGCGAGCGCGGTATCTTTGTTTGGGACGGGAATTATTATGCTCTTGCCGTGACCGAGCGTCTGGATGTGGAAGACAAGGGCGGCATGGTCCGCGTGGGCCTAGTGCATTACAACACGGTGGAGGAAGTGGACCGGCTACTCGAAGAGATGCATCGGCTCAACCGGTCCTGATCCCCTGCCTGGCGCAAGGCCCCAAGGGAAATGACCGGATCCCTTCTCTTTGCAATGGAGCGCCGGCTAAAAGGGGAGAACCGCCGGAGCGTTCAATCGAGCCAGTACAGGGGGGGGCCGTATTCGTTCATGGCCTCCTTGACACGCTTGACATACTCCTGGGTTTGCCTGATGGGAGGGACCTGATACCCTGCTTCAACGACTCTTGTCGGTCCTGCGTTGTACGCCGCAAGAGAAAGGTCCAGGTTTTGATCGAAGCGCTGCAGAAGGGTCTTCATGAAGCTCAGGCCGATCCGAATGTTCACGTCCGGATCAAAGAGTCTTTCCGCCGGCACATCGTAAACTCCCCATGCCGTGTGCGGCATGACCTGCAGCACTCCAATCGCCCCTTTCGGTGAAACGGCCTTGTGGTCGAATTTGGATTCCACTTTGGCCATGCTGAGCGCAAGCCGCGGCGCTATCCCCAACTCGCGGGCAATCTTCCTGAGCCGCCTTTCGATCAGTGCCCGGTTCACCGCTTCCAGATCTTCGAAAATGTCAGGGTCACCCTGCCCGTCCGATGGTGAACCGCCTATTCCATAAAGGACCTTCGGATTGTAAAGCATGGTGAGGCTGTCCAGCTCGCGTTCAAGAGCCTCCAGGCTTACGTGCATCTCGCGGACCAAGGAGCGGTAGCTCTCCTGCGCCGGTCGCGGGGACTCGGATTCCTGCCGATAGGGGGCGGAGGATACGAACGCCTGGACGCCGTCATAGGCTTCCAGGAGCCTCTCCCCGATTTCCCCTTCCCCGTCATACTCCGGCAAGCCCCCGAGATCGTGAGCCACATGAATGATTTCTTCCGTCATGCGCCGGATGGTCTCTTTTTGTTCTGCATTTTCCTTCCCGAGACGCACGAACTCGCGCCACGGTCCTTTCACAGTCCGGTAATCTGCCACAATGTAGGAGACGATGCCGATCCCCAAAGCGACGCAGCAGATCCCGAAGACCACGAGTGGCTTTGGAATGGCCACCCTCTTCAGGGTCCCTGTTTCGCCGGGCATCAGAAAAATTTGCAGCTTTTTTACCATCACCGGACTCTTTCTTGTACGATTTCCTGACGTCGTCTCTCTACGCCTCTGAGGCACCGGAATACCAACTCCGTCCTCTGTGCGACCTGTCTCATCCTCTACAGCAGCAAAATGCCTGCCACACCGATTCGCCCGTTCAGATCGCAGGGCATTTCAAACAGTTACTTTCCCCTGCCGCAATTTGTCAAATACTCCCTATGTAGTCGCCTGCCAAGAATGGGAACTTTTCTGCCACGTTCTGGAAGGAGTTTACACATTCCAGGCCGTGATGAAATCAGGCGGAGGTCTTGTCTCCGAAATAGATTCGCAATTAGCGTCGCCCGGGGAAATAGGCGAAACGGTATACCAGAACTTCACGGGGAAGTATTACTACGCTGAGGTGGTGTCTTTATGACACGCTTCGTTGAGAAAATCAAGCCCTTTTTTGAAAAATTTCTTATCAGAAATCTCCAATGGTTTCATAGTGAAGGCCTGTTATTTAAGAGTGTCCCATGATTTCTTTTTCCTTCTCCTTGCGTCCTTTCTGCTTGCAGATGAAATTTCGAAGAGCCGCGTGAAGCGTCTCGGCGGCAAGGGTGGCGACAGGCGCTTCCTCTCTTGGAAGGCCGCCTAAGCGTTCGAGGATGCTCTGGCCCGTGATCTGCAGGATCTCTTCCGGGTTCTTGGCTAAAGCCATCTCCGCGGCATAGGAGCCGCAGACCGCGCCGGCCCCGCACCCTGCCGTTCGGAAGGAGATTTGGCTCACGCGCTTGCCGTCGAACTTCAGAAACAACTCCATGGAATCCCCGCAACTGCTTCTCAGACACGCGTAGCCGTCGGGGTTTGCCAGCGCCCCCTCGTAGAGAGGGTTCATCCATCGATGAAACGCCTTTTCTCCGTAGGCTCGTTTTGTTTCTTCAAGAATGTCTTTCTTGAGCTCTGCGATGAAGCCATGGAGGTTGGTGGGGGTTGTTCTGTCTGACACGTTGATCTCCTCTGCGAGTAGAGCCGCAGTCAATGAAGGTTCTCTTTTCTGAATGCTTCAAAATCCCCCCTCCCCCCTTTAGTAAAGGGGGGCGAGGGGGGATTTGTCCGATTTCCGGATGTCCCACCCGTCAAATCCGTTCTTGCGTTTTATCAAATATACTGCTTGGCGTACTTGCGCACATAGTGGCCGTCGAGAACGTGAAACTGCCGGATTTTCCTGAGCGTGACCGGAGAAAAACTCCCGATCGGCATGTAAATGATCTTCTTTCCCTGCCGGGCCGCGAGGCTCTGACACCGGCCCGAGGGCGGCGTCGCAGCGACGTAGACCACATGCTTCTCAAGACCGTAGTCAATGGCCGCCATGAGAAGCCTTTCCGGTTTGTTTCTCGCCATGTCGAAATAGGAATCCTTCCAGATGTCGTAGACCCTCAAGGGGGGGTAGGTCAGCATGAAGCCTCCATGCTGGCACCTGGAAATCCCCGGGCCGTCCATCACCTCGCCCGCAGGCGTGCTGTAAAAGGCCATGTCCGATTCCTGTTCGTGCTCGCCAAGCCAGGTGACTTTCCACGGGTAATTCTCCTTGCCCTCCGGGTCCGGTGAATCCGGATCGAAAATCACGACGACCGAGCCGACCTTGCCTCGGAAAGGCGTTCCCTCTTTGACATAGACCTCTCCCTTGAGCCAGTTCCGGATGGTCTCCCGGATGTCAATGCCCTCCATCATCGAACTCACAAAGGGGACAATCCGAGAACTCTCTTCCGTCTTGATTCTGAGAGCTTTCTCCTGCAGATAGCGGCCGTATCCCTCGATCACCACATCCTCCGGCGGATAGGAGCAGATGAAAAACTTGTCGAATGTTTTCTCCCATTCTCCGGGCTTTTTCTCTCGGATTTTCTTTTTCACCGGCACGGAAACAAGACGTCGCCGAAAGGTCTTGAGCCTCCTGTGAAAGCGGATTCTCTTCTGATCAAGAAAGAGCTCCTCTCCGCTCAGCCTGATGACCGGCAGCTCGGGTTTCTCAGACTGCCATGGGTAGTCGCTTCCCTTGTCCCACAGCTCGTAGGCAAAGTTGTCGTCTGCAGCTCCCCGGGCCGCGACAACGAGCTGGTAGAAGTTGGGCACAAGGGCTCCTGTGATGAAAGCGTAGTTTCTTGCAAACTTGTGGAGCACCTTGACCTGGCTGCGGGTCAACTCCTCTTTGTTGTTCTTCCAGTGGCTGCGGCGGGCCTCCTCAATGAGTTGATGGTGAACCCTCATTCGATCCGGCTCCTCCCCGCCCCCTTCACCTCTGAAGCGTTCATAACGGGAGATCAGGAAAGGCATTTCTTCCAGCACTTCGCGGCTCGAGGCTTCATGAAGGTGCGCCAGGCCTGCTCCCTCGCGGTGCCTTCGGCCGATCACCTCGGTCTGTGGGCGCTCCAGGCTGCGCAGAAGCCCGGGCAGGTGGTACAAACCGCAAACGAAAAGAATTCTGCCTCCGGTCTCGCTGAGTTTCTGAAGATGATAGGCCATGGTTTTCTCGCGGAGCATGTCCTGGGGCGGGATCGTCTCCTCCTTGGTCGTCTCCAGATAGGCCTTGCAATAGAGGAAATGACCGATTCTTCGAACCGCATAGGAATCAGGCATGGGCGAGCGGTCGATCGGGTATCCCTCGGTGTCCCGATCAACGAAGTGGACCTCCAGGTTTTTTTCGAGGGCCAGTCTCAGGGCTTCCACCTGACCGTCGGCAGGCTCAAGGAGAAGGTAGACAAGCGCTCCATCGGCCTCCTGGTAGTAAACCGCCGAAAGCAGGGGTAGCCTCATGATCCCCTTCACGATCAAGTCTCCCAGGGTCGCCGGGTACTCCACGGCCACACGGTCGGGCTTGAACTCCTCGAACTGGCGCCGAACGTCCAGGGCGAATTCCATCCGGTTGTGAAGAATGGGGAGGATCCGGATGTTCTTCCACTCGATTTTATTCTTCTTCGTCATCGTCCTCATCGACGTCCAGGGATTCCGCGAAATAGCGCGCCGCATTTTGATCTAAAATCATCGAAGCCGCCTCTTTCATGTAATCCACGACTCTTGCTTTGCGCTCCTCACTCGTCAGGCGCTCCCCCTTTTCCACGAGCCGCTTGAGTGCGTAGCGCGCAATGTTGATGCCGTCTCTAACACTGTAGCGCTCCTCCATCTCATGGGCATCCTGGAGAAAATCCACCACGTACTCCAGGATCTCCTCTTCGGCAAAAGGCAGGTTGGTTTTCAAGATCAGGAGTTCCTCGTCTCTTTCAGGAAAATCGATGAAGATCTGAGGCTGAAGCCGGGAATGAATGTACTCCGGAAGCTCGAAGGTGCTGGCATCGTCGTTCATGGTGGTGCAAAGCCGGAAATCGGGGTGGGCCTTGATTTTGATGCCCGCCACAATGGACTCCACGTATCGGCGGTTGTCCATGAGGGGAGCGAGCGAAGCCCAGCTCTTTTCGCTCATCCTGTTTCCTTCATCGATGAGGGCGATCCCTCCCTTGATCATGGCCGAGACAATGGGGCTGGCCATGTACTTGATCTTGCCCGCGTCCGAAATCACCGGGGTGACGATGAGATCCTCGGGTCTGGTGTCCATGGTCGCCTGAAAAATGTAGACCGGTCGTCCCAGGACCCGGCCTGCGTGATAGGCCAGGGTCGTTTTTCCCACGCCCGGTTTTCCCACGAGGCGCGGGCTCAAGGGAAGGTCGTCATCCCCGATGACCATCCAGGCGGCAAGGACCTGGCTCACCAGTTCCTGCTGACCGACCCACACCATCGGCACATTGTCCGGTTGCGTCAGATGGAGCTCTACTCCATCGATCGTCACTTTTTCCATAACTTCAATCTCCTCTTAACTACTCAATAATAACCCTCCTCGGAGGGAATGACAAGGCGAGCTCCGCAGATGGGATTCAACCACTGAATTCTCATTGTGATCGCAGGAAGACGGTGGTAAATTCCAAAACACGATTTATTTTGATCCAGTTTCTACACCTTGCTACCCTAGGCAGCCTTTTGTAAACAAGGGTTTGAGATCTGTAACGGGCGTGAAAGAAAGCTTTCCCACGGGTTGCTCAAAAACGCCCAGATACAAGGCGCCCGGTTCTGGGGACCCGCCCCAAGGGTGGGGACTCCAAGCCAAGCGCGGATTAATCCCGAGGAGTGAGTCGTACAATCCAGTACGTCGCAACGACGAGGGATGAGGGCAACGCAGTAGATGGACGTTTTTCAGCAACGCCGTAAAAAAAAGGAGGAAATAGATGGAAACCAAAGTGAAGATTTACTCTCTTAGCACGTGCGGTCACTGCAAATCGACCAAGAAATTCCTGGATGAGTGCTCCGTGCAATATGATTTCACGGACGTGGATACCCTGCAAGGGGAGGAGAGGACCGCCATCCTCGAAGATGTGAGAAAGCTGAATCCGCGCTGCTCGTTCCCCACGATCATTATCAACGACAAGGTCATCGTCGGCTATAAGGAGCAGGAGATCAAGGAGGCGCTCGGTTTGTCATGAACGAGGTAGACAAGCTTTACGAGACCTTGAGGAAGCTCCAGGAACCCAAGGGCTACTATTTCAACAAGGACCTGAAGATGGTGAACGATCTCCTCGCAGGCCTTCTCGAGAACAAGAAACGCTACGGTTACATGTGCTGCCCGTGCAGGCTCTCCTCCGGAGAGCGAACCAAGGATCAGGACATCATCTGCCCTTGCGTGTACCGTGTTCCGGACGTAAAGGAATTCGGCAGCTGCTATTGCCGCCTCTATGTCTCCCAGGAGTGGAACGAGGGAAAGCTCCCTCACGAGTATGTGCCGGAGCGACGACCTCCTGAGAAAATGTTCGCCTAGGCTTTCCACGGTTCCTCGAAACGGGGCAAGCGCCCACCGCTTGAGAGGCCGCTTCTTTCAGGTGTGACTTCTATGAAAATGAAGAGCGTTCATCTTTATCAGTGCCCTTGCGGGTACCAGTATGAACCGGAAAAAGGGGATCCGGAATGCGGGTGGAAGCCGGGAACGGCTTTTGACAAGCTTCCGGACCAATGCACGTGCCCGCGCTGTCAGAGGGCAAAGCTCCATTTCCGGGAAAAGAAATTCGCCGTGTCGGTGACGGAATGAATACAGAAAGGAATCGGATCATGAATAAGCAGACAGAAAAAGTGCTGGACGGTCTCAAGACCGCCATGGAAGCGGAACTCACAGGCCATCAGTTTTACAAGGCCGCATCAAAGAACACCAAAGACCCTAAAGGAAAGGAGACCTTCTCCCGGATGGCCGACGAAGAGATGGGACACTTCAACACCCTTCGGCACCAGTACCAGTCCATCCTCAAGACGGGAGAATATGATTTCAGCAAGAAGCCTCTCAAAAGCCATACGAAAAGCGGCTCGAGCCCCATCTTCAGCAAAGAGATCCGGAACAGGATCAAGACCAGCCACTTTGAAGTCAGCGCCCTGACCATAGGCATGAAACTGGAGATGGAGGCTGCGGGCTTTTACCGCAAATGCGCGGCAAAAGCAGCGACTCCCGCGGCAAAGAAGTTCTACACTGAACTGGCGGAGTGGGAGCAGGGCCACTACGATTCATTCAAGAACCAGCTCGACCTGCTCAAGGAAGAATATTTCGCGGCGAATCATTTCGTGCCGATGTAAAGAGGAACTGTCTCACCCTCACACCGTGCCGCTCTCCCTGCCGATCAATCGCCGGGCGTAGAAAAGCGTGAAGAGGGCGGCACTCCAGGTTACTCCGAAGATCCCCCACCAGATGCCTGTCAGCCCTGCCTCAAACACGTGGACGAGCGGCCAGAAAAGGATCGCGGGGGCCACGATCTGCCGGTACAACCCGATCCACAGGGCATACATGGGTTTCTTCATGCCCTGGAGGGCCGCCACATGGGCGAACAGCACCACGTAGGCGTAGAAGACAAGAGCATCGATCCTGAGATAAGTCGCGCCTATCCGGATCACCGAAGGATCTTCCGTGAAAAAGGTCATGAGGTAATCGGCGCCCACAAGAACCAGAACCGTCCCGATCCCCATGAGAACGGCCCCATAGAACAGGGCGGTATCAAGGGTCTGTTTGATCCGGCCGAACAACCTGGCGCCGTTGTTCTGGGCCACCAGCGTGAGGGTCGAGATGTTGAGGCCGATGCTCGGGACCAAAACGATCTGCTCCACTCGCATGGCACTGCCGTAGGCTGCCACCGCTTCTTTCCCGAAGAGGCTCACGAAGTAGGTGATCACAAAAATCCCCATTCCCACGGTGAGCATGTTGACACTGGCCGGCAACCCCTGACGGGCAATGTCCTTGAACGGCCCAAACCTCGGTAAAGCCTTCGCGAGATCGTTTCCGGAGACAAGGCCGCTCTTCAGAACCTTGTAAACCAGGTACACGCACCCGACCGCCTGCGCCACCAGCGTGGCCAGAGCAATGCCCACGACCCCCATGGCCGGAACCCCGAGACCGCCGTAAATGAACCACGGATCAAGCCCGATGTTGAGAAAGAAACCCGCGATCAGGACGTTTCGAAAGGGCTTGGTCTCCCCCTGCCCGTTCAGTATGGCATTGAGCATGTAGAGCACCAGGAACAGAACCGTCCCGAGGAACAGCGTGTTCATGTACTCCAGCACCATAGAGAGGTACTCCCCTGTGGCGCCGAGCACTCTGAAAAGAAACGGAGAAACCAGCAATCCGAAAACGGTTAGAGCCAGCGCGGTCAGGATTCCGAAAGAAAGCGCCTGAGCCGCATACAGCTTTGCTTCCTCACGCTTCCCTGCCCCCAGGGCGTTTGCGATGAGGGCCGTTGCGCCTGTGGAGACACCCGTTCCCGTAGCAATGATGATGAAGTAAACCGGGAGGGAGAGGGATAAGGAGGCGAGCGCCTGGGTGGAAATGAGGCCTGCAAAATAGGTGTCCACCACGTTGTACATGGTGTTGAAAAAGTACCCGATGCTGGCCGGAACAGCGATCCGCCGCACAAGCTGGGGAATGGGCTCCGTGGTCAATGCGCTCTGCTGCGGCATCAGGCTTCGCTTCTCCGGAGATAGGTCTCCCAACGCCCGATGGCCAGGGAAAGGGTAAGGGTCAGGAGGAGATAGAGCGCCGTTATGACGATCCAGACTTCGAAAATGAGGTACGTGGCGGACATGAGTTCCATGCCCTGGAAGGTCAGTTCCGGAATGGAGATGACGGAAACAATGGCCGAGTCCTTGATCGTTGAAATAAATTGACCGGCCAGGGGAGGAAGAATTCTCTGGGCCGCCAGAGGCAGGATCACGTAGCGCAGTTGCTGCCATCGCGAGAGGCCGAGCGCATAGGCCGCCTCCCAGGTCCCCTTCTCAATCGATTGGATGCCGGCTCGCACGATCTCCGTGATGTAAGCGCCTTCAAAAAGGGCGAGCGTAATGAGGGCGGAGACAAAGGCTGAAAACATGGACGGGGGTGCCAGGAACAACGCGACGGCATCCTGAAACCCTTGAGAGCGGGAAGAGAGAAAAGAGTCAATGCCCAGAAAGGACATGACCTGCCCGCTCAGGAAGTAGTAGAAGATGAAGATCAGCACCAGGGGCGGCACATTGCGGACCAGTTCCACGTAGGTCCGGCCGATGAGCCGGCTGAAAAGGTTGTGGCTCACGCGGCAGAGCCCCATGATGAGACCGATAAGGGTCGCAAGGAAAGTCCCCCACAGGCTCAAGCGAATCGTGTTGTAGAGACCGAGGAGCAAGACATTGGGCAACCAGCCCCCACTCTCTTCATCAAAGCGCAGGAGAAACTGGGGCACGGATTCCCAATCCCACTTGTAATGAAGGTGGACGGTGATCCGGTGGGCGGCATACCCCAACGCGACCAGAATGACGCAGGCCAGAAGAAGATCGAAAAGCCGGATTCTCGCTTTCTTCTTGATCAAGGAACACCCTTCCCGAAAAGAGCGCTGCGGCACCCGTAAGGCGCGCAGCGCCGCCTGTTACCTACTTCACGAGACTTTCCCAGTCCGTCGTCTCAAACCAGTAGTGTTTGCGTTCGGCCAGCCATCCGTCCGCCTGCCTGACCGTGATCCAGTTGTTGAAGTAATTGAGGGTGTCCACATCCCCCTTCTTGAGAGCGAATCCGATCGGTTCCTTGGTAAAGTTCTCCTTCAAGGGCAGGAACAGCTTGTCCGGATACTTCAAGGCCTGGTAGGCCGGCATGGGTGCATTCGCAATGACAGCGTGGGCCTTGCCGTTGAGAAGTTCCTGGATGGCCTTGGACTCGTCATCGAACTTGGTAAGCTGCGCCTTGGGCATGAATTTTTGGGCGGCGGCCACAGGGGTGGCGCCCAGCCGCACCGCAAGGGTCACTTCAGGCCGGTTGAAATCCTGCAGGGTTTTGAAGTTGCCGGCCAGCTCCTTGTTCGCCACCAGGGACATGCCGCTCGTGTCATAGGGGATGGTGAAGTTCACTTTCAGATTGCGCGACGGGAGAATCCCCATGCCGCCGATGATCACGTCGAATTTGCCCGACAGAAGCGCCGGGATGATACCGTCCCAGTTCGTGGGGACGAATTCCGCTTTCACCCCCATGTCCTCGGCTAAACGCTTAGCGACATCGATCTCAAAGCCCACGAGATTGCCGGTCTTGTCTTTCATGGCCCAGGGCTGGAACGTAGACATCCCTACTTTCAGTGTTTTTCTTTTGAGGACCTGCTCCAGCGTGCTTTCGCCGGTTAGCTTTTGTTGAACTTCTCCGGCAAACACAGGGCCCAAGAGCATCAACAGGGCAATGATCAGCGCCAAACCCATCATCTTCTTTTTCATGGTCGACCTCCTATCTCTTGATTCGTTCGGTTGATCCAAAATCCCCTCTGTCTCCCCTTTAATAAAGGGGAGGACCATCCTTGGTCTCCCCCATCATACCAATCTTCCGACATTCCATCCTTCCTCGCCCTTCAGAGCACTTGGCTCAGGAAGAGCCTCGTTCTCTCTTCTTTCGGGTTGGTGAAAAACCGCTCTGTCGGCCCTTCTTCGATGATCCACCCCCCTTCCATGAACACCATCCGGTCGCTCACTTCTCTTGCAAAGCCCATCTCGTGGGTCACCACCACCATAGTCATGCCCTCCCTCGCAAGCTGTTTCATGACCGCCAGCACCTCGCCGGTCATTTCCGGGTCCAGGGCGCTTGTAGCCTCATCAAAGAGCATGACCTTCGGCATCATGGCCAGAGCTCTTGCAATGGCCACCCGCTGCTGCTGCCCTCCGCTCAGATGGTTGGGGAAAATGTTCGCCTTTTCCGGAATGCCGACTTTGTTGAGCAGCGCCATGGAGAACTCCATGGCCTCTCTCTTGCTCTTCTTCCTAACCAGGACCTGGGCGAGATTCAAATTCTCGAGCACGGTCAGGTGCGGGAAGAGGTTAAAAGACTGAAAAACCATCCCCACTTCCTTGCGAATTTCAAGCCGGTTCTGCCTGTCATCATTCAGCGGGATGCCGTCTATCACGATCGACCCGCTGTCGACCTCTTCGAGTCCGTTCAGGCACCTCAGGAAAGTCGATTTCCCGGACCCTGACGGACCCATCACCACGAGAACTTCCGTGCGCCGGACTCGGATGGAGAAGTCGGAAAGCGCACACACTCCCCCGGGAAAAGTCTTGAAGACCTTATCCACAACAATGATTTCTTCTCCCGGAACGTTTTTGTCCAAGCCCTCACCTCCTAACTGCTCTCACCCGATCGCCTCTCCATCCTACTGACCACGGCGGAAAGGCTGGCGGTGACGACAAGGTAGATTGCTGCGATGGTAAACCAGATCTCAAAAGCAAGAAATGTTTCTGATATGATCTCCCGGCCTCTCATCGTAAGATCATAGACCGCGATGGTGCTGACGAGAGCGGAGTCTTTGATAAGGGATATGGCCTGGCTCGTGAGAGGCGGGAGAATGCGGCGAATCGCCTGCGGCAGGATGATCCGCCGGTAGGTGTCAAAGACACTGAGACCGAGGCTGTGCGCAGCCTCCCACTGGCCTTTGTGAATGGAAACGATGCCGGCCCTGAAAATCTCCGAGGCATAGGCTCCTTCGAACAGGCTCAGCGCAAGCACGGCAGAAGCGAAGCGGCCGAGATCGAAGATCGGTGCCATGACGAAGTAAATGAAAAACAGCTGGACCAGAAGGGGCGTATTCCGGATAACCTCCAGATAAACCCGTGCCATCATCCTGGCCATATAGGAATCCGACAGGCGGCACAGGGCGCTGATCAATCCGAAGCTGAATGCTAGAACGAGACTGGCCCCTGTGATCTCAAAGGTGACCACGAGCCCGTCGATCAGAGGGCCGGCAACCCACCTTCCATCCTCATGGGTCAGGATATACTGGGGCACCCGATACCACTGCCAGTTGTAGCCCAGTTTCGCGGTCCCTGTACCCGTGATCCAGGTGAGAACCGCTATGACCAGAAAGAAAGCCCCGATGTCTACGAGGGGCGATCGTTTAGAGTATCGGCCAGCTTTGATAGAAGCAACTTTCATACCTAAAGGGCGAGCATTAAAGGTTGATTCCTATTTTGGTTTTCCAGCTGAAAGAGTGCGGGATTTGCTCCGAGCCCCTTGACAGGAGGCCCTTCCACTTTTATCATTCATACATTCACGAGGCCTTTCAGGGGCTCAATTCGGTAATCTTATCCATGCGCCCCTTGCGGGCATACCGCAAAACGATGTACTACTTTAAGCATCTTTTGTTTTTTCGCTAGGGTGAATAGGGAATACTTCAAGGAGGAGGTTGGGCTATGGCTAAATATGTGTGTTCCGTGTGCGGTTACGTGTATGATCCTGCAGCAGGTGATCCTGACAATGGCGTGAAGGCGGGAACCCCTTTTGACAAGCTGCCCGGGGACTGGGTATGCCCCGTGTGCGGGGCCGGAAAGGACCAGTTTGAAAAGGAAGCTTGATTCCCCTTCAGCACCTTGTGACCTCCATTGAAGCTTTGCCGTCAAGGTTCTTTCCCCTATTCCTGTCTTGGGCACAAGGACCCTTGAGTTGAAGGACCGCGGTCGCAGTCTCAAAAAAAAGCTTTTCGAACTTTTGAGTCAGGGCGATTTGGACAAGGCCCTTGTGGAGACAGGCCGCCTTCCCCCCCGGCAGATCATAAACCCCCTTTTGTCTTTTATCCAGAGCGGCAATGAAAAGGTGAAATGGGGGGCTGTCAAGGCAACGGGACAGGTTGTCAGTCGACTGGCAGAGAGCGATCTGGAAGCCGCCAGGGTGATCATGCGGCGTCTCATGTGGACCCTGAACGATGAGTCAGGAGGAATCGGGTGGGGATCTCCTGAGGCCATGGGAGAAATCCTGGCCGCTCACAGCGGGCTTGCCCAGGAGTACGCTGTTATTCTGCTGTCCTACGCGAGAGAGGACGGGAATTATCTTGAGCATGAGGGGCTGCAGCGAGGCCTTTTGTGGGGAATCGGCAGGCTCTCCGAGAAAAGACCGGAATTGGTCGAAGGAGCCATAGCATTTCTTCTGCCCTACCTCGAGTCCCAAGATGAGGTGATCCGGGGTCTGGCGGTCCGCCTGATGGGCCTTCTGCAGGTGAAAGAAGCACTGCCTCGGCTTAGACGCTTGAAAGAAGATAAATCTTCACTGGTCACCCTGGTCGGAAACGAGCTCACCACAGTTCGGGTCAAGGATCTCGCTGAAGAGGCCCTGAGAGTGATCGGATGAGCGAAAAGGACTTGGAGAGGGACGGAACACGATGAAATTCTTTCTGATTGTCTTCTTTGCGGTGTTTGTGTTTTCGGGTGAGTCCTCGGGCGCCGACGTTCCTGTCAGCGAGGACTCTGCCACCTGTATCGAGTGCCACAGCACCTTCAACGCCGGCATCGTTGCCGCTTGGGAAAAAAGCCGCATGTCCAAAATCACTCCCCGGGCGGCCAAGAGCGCGGCTCCAAAAGAAAGAAGGGTTTCCTTCGATCAGCTCCCTGACCCTCTTGCCGACGTGGTGGTGGGATGCGCCGAGTGTCATACCCTCCGTTCGGAAAAGCACAAGGACAGCTTTGAACACAACGGTCACCAGGTCCACGTGGTGGTTACACCTCAGGATTGCGCAACCTGCCATCCCGTGGAGGTGACGCAATTCAGCAAAAACCTGATGTCCGAGGCTTACGGCAACCTCGAAAACAACCCTGTCTACCAGAGCATGGTCAAATCGGTCACCGGTATTCAGTCCTTCAAGGGCATGGCCACAACCCTCATGGACCCGGACGAATTGACCCTTTCGGATGCCTGCAGGCAGTGCCACGGTACGGTCGTTGACGTGAAGGGATTCGCGACCAGGGAGACGGACCAGGGAGACATGTCCTTTCCTGTGCTCACAGGATGGCCCAATCAGGGCGTCGGCCGAATCAACCCTGACGGCAGCAAGGGGTCTTGCAGCGCCTGCCACACGCGGCACCAGTTTGCGATTGAAATGGCGCGAAAGCCTTACACCTGTTCGCAATGTCACAAGGGGCCTGATGTCCCTGCCTTTTCGGTCTATGAAGTGAGCAAGCACGGGAACATCCATTCCTCTCTCGGGCGAGAGTGGAACTACACCCATGTTCCGTGGAGCGTGGGTAAGGACTTCACCGCGCCCACTTGCGCCACCTGCCACGTGAGCCTCCTTTCCGCAGGCGGCGAAATCGTTGCTGAGAGAACGCACCAGATGAACGACCGTTTGCCCTGGCGCATTTTCGGCCCCATCTATGCCCACCCTCATCCGAAGTCCGCAGATACCTCGATCATCAAAAACAAAGCGGGACTTCCGCTTCCCACTGATCTCACAGGGGAGCCGGCATCCGAATTCCTGATCAGCGCGGAAGAACAAAAGGAGAGAAGGGACACCATGCAGAAGGTGTGCCTTTCCTGCCACAGCCGGCCCTGGGTGGAAGGGCATTTCGAGCGATTCGAAAACACGATTCAGAAAACCAACGAGATGACGCTGGCGGCTACGAACGTGCTCCTCTCGGCCTGGAAAAAAGGAGCCGCCTCTCAGAAAGACGGCCTTTTCAACGAAGCGATCGAGAAGCGGTGGGTGGAGCAGTGGCTCTTCTATGCCAACTCCACGCGCTTTTCTTCCGCCATGGCCGGGGCCGACTACGGAGTCTTCGCAAACGGGCGATGGTTTATGGCAAAAAATATCCAGGAAATGGTAGACTGGCTCAAGTTCAAACTGAAGGCCAAAGAGCCCCCAAAACAGTGAGGGTGCTGGTCTTCCCTCGCTTTCTGAAGCTCAAACAGGAGTTTTGAAATGGAAAAGCAACACAAGTTTTCCATCTGGTATGTGCTGCTGGGTATCTGGGTGGTTCTCCTGATCCAGAACTATCTCGGTTCAGCGCTTGCCATTAAGACCATCCCCTACAGCGAGTTCCTGAACCTGGTCAAAGAAAACCGAGTTGCAGAGGTCGCGATCTCCGCCAACCAGATCCAGGGCAAGATGAAGATCGACGACAAGGATCCGAACAAGACAGATCTCTTCAAGACCTTGCGCGTGGACCCGGAGATATCCACCCTCCTCGAACAGCACAACGTCACCTTCAAAGGCCAGGTGGAATCCACGCTGTTGCGGGATCTTTTTTCCTGGATCTTCCCCCTCGTCCTCTTTTTCGGCGTCTGGTACTTCCTCATGAAGCGCATGGCAGGGCAGCAGGCAGGGTTCATGACGCTGGGCAAAAACAAGGCAAAAATCTACATGCAAAACGAGCTCGATGTCACCTTCAATGACGTGGCCGGTGTGGACGAAGCCAAGCAGGAACTGGTGGAGGTCATCGACTTTTTGAAAGAACCCGGGCGGTTCACGGAACTCGGCGGCAAAATGCCGAAAGGCGTTCTCCTTGTCGGTCCTCCCGGGACAGGCAAGACCCTTCTGGCCAAAGCTGTGGCCGGAGAAAGCCACGTGCCTTTCTTCAGCATGAGCGGTTCCGAGTTCGTAGAGATGTTCGTGGGTCTGGGCGCGGCCCGGGTGAGGGACCTCTTTGAACAGGCCAAACAGAAAGCCCCCTGCATCATTTTCATCGACGAACTCGATGCCCTGGGCAAGGCAAGAGGATTCGGAGCCATGGGAGGCCACGACGAGCGGGAGCAGACCCTGAACCAGCTTCTCGTTGAGATGGACGGCTTTGACCCGAAAGTGGGCGTGATTCTCATGGCTGCCACCAACAGGCCGGAAATCCTCGACCCTGCGCTGCTGCGGCCCGGACGCTTTGATCGGCACATCCTGGTGGATCGTCCGGACAAGAAAGGACGGGAGGAAATCATCAATGTCCATCTCAAGAAAGTCACAATAGCCAAGAATCTGGACATCGAAAAAATCGCTGCCATGACGCCCGGCATGGTTGGCGCCGATCTTGCCAACCTTGTGAACGAG
Organism: uncultured delta proteobacterium; assembly: GCA_963702565.1. Taxonomy (GTDB): domain Bacteria; phylum Desulfobacterota; class DSM-4660; order Desulfatiglandales; family HGW-15; genus CAVPDE01. The sequence goes on from CAVPDE010000013.1 coordinate 104,604, forward strand.
GCGGCTCTTCTCGCCGTGCGCAGGGGAAAGAAAGAGGTCACCATGTCGGAATTCGAGGAGGCGGTCGAAAGGGTCATGGCCGGTTTGGAGAAGAAGAACCGCCTGATCAACCCGGAGGAACGAAAAATCGTGGCCTACCACGAACTGGGACATGCCCTGGTGGCTCTCTCTTTGCCCGGCACAGACCCGGTCCAGAAGATTTCCATCATCCCTCGAGGCATTGCCGCCTTGGGCTACACCATGCAGGTCCCCACAGAAGATCGTTTTCTGATGAAGAAGACAGAACTTCTGAACAAAATTGCCACCCTTCTTGGAGGGCGGGCTGCCGAGGAGATCGTGTTCGGAGATATCTCCACCGGAGCACACAATGATCTTTCCAAGGCTACGGACATCGCCCGAAGCATGGTCAAGGAGTACGGCATGAGTGTGACCATCGGGCAGGTTTACTTCTCCCGGGAGAAGAGACCCCTCTTTATCGAAGCAGGGATGCCGGCCGGGGGCGAATACAGCGAAGCTACGGCAGAGATGATCGACAAGGAGATCAAGGAGATCATTTCGGTTCAATACAAGCGGGCTTTGGACATCCTCGGAGAGAAGAAAGCCGTGATGGACAAAGGGGCCGAGGTTCTTCTGGAAAAAGAGAAGATCGAAGGAAAGGAACTGAAAGCCCTGATGGGGCTGACGGGCACCCCGAGTCCTGATGCCGGCTCATTGCCGCAATCCCCTCATTGAACCTTTGGCATTGAACATGGACAAAGAATTCTGGACAGTCACTGAGGTGATGGAAATTTTCGAGGTGGACGAAGGGTTTCTTTCTGATCTCGAAGAAGAGGAACTGCTTTGCCCCCTGTGCCGGGAGGGGTCTCCAGCAAAGGTCTTCCGGATTGAGGAACTTGAAAAGCTCAAGCTGGTCAAAGCCCTGGTCGAAGACATGGGAGTGAACCTGCCTGGCGTGGAAGTCATCCTGCGAATGAGGCAGATGATGTTTGACATGAGGAGACAGTTTGACGAAATTCTGGATGATCTGGCCCAGGAGTTTCAGGGCCGCCTGAAAAGAGGGAAGGGAAGCTTCAGAAGCGAAGAGCCTTTCTGACGTCCTCTTCGTAATACCTATCCATTTTCCGGACTGCTTCAATAATCTCACGGTCCTCGGTTTTTGGAACCTTGACCACGAGCTTGACCATCAGATCTCCCCGTTGTTTGGTCTTGGGGTTCATGGCGCCCTTCCCTTTCAGTTTGAGCGTCTGACCGCTTTGACTTCCCGCAGGAATTTTGAGGTTGACCTCCCCCTCTATGGTGGGAATCGTGATCGTGCCTCCCAGGATGGCTTCCCTCACCGTGACCGGAACGTCCATGAGGAGATTGTCTTCCTCTCTCCTGAGAATGGGATGGGGCTCAATGTGGATGATGAGGTAGAGATCCCCTGCCGGCCCGCCATAAAATCCAGGCTCCCCTTTTCCGGCCACCCTCACCTTGGACCCTTCTTTCACTCCCTGCGGTATGGTGATCTTAATCATCTCTGTGCCGATCATCTGCCCGTTACCGCCGCAGGAGACGCAGGGTTTTCCCACTTTGCCGTGGCCTTTGCAGCGAGGACAGGCTTTGGTAAACTGCATGGGACCCTGGGCCACATTCAACCGGCCTGATCCTCCGCACGCCGTGCAGGTCGATAGGGTGACCTTGGGATCGGTTCCACTCCCATTGCAGGCCGAGCACGGTACCGGTTTTTGCATCGCGAGGTTCGTCTCAAACCCCTTGAGGGCGGAGACGAGATCGATCGTCATCTCGTGCTCGACATCCCTTCCAGCGGCACTCGCGGCACCAGACTCTGAAGCGTTGCCGGCGTAACTGAAGATATCACCAAAAATGTCCTCGTACCTATGGTACCGGCCGAAAGGCTCTCCTCCCCTCCCCTGCGCCTGCTGCTGTTGATAAGCACCCCACTGTTTGTATTCTCTCGCCTTTTCAGCGTCAAAGCCCGTGCGGAGGCCGTCTTCTCCGAATTCGTCGTAGAGCTTTCTTTTTTCCTTGCTGCCGAGGCAATCGTAGGCCTGGGATATCTCCTTGAACTTCTGCTCCGCCTCCTTCTTGCCCGGGTTCACATCGGGGTGCCATTTGCGGGCAAGCTTCCGGTAAGCCTTCTTGATTTCTTCCTCGGATGCCGTTTTCTTGATGCCCAGGATCTCGTAGAAGTCTTTAGCCATGATTGCGTTTACCTAAAAGCCCCGTGGCTTGGGTCCCGACGTTGAGACCTCGATCGGATCCCTCGTGAAATCCGAATATCGAAACCCGAAACAAATTCAAAGCACGAATGTTTCAATGACCGAAACAAGAAACCCGAAGCCGAACGTTTTGGTCATTTGAATTTTGGTCATTGGGCTTTGTTTCGAATTTCGTGCTTCGGATTTCGGATTTATTCACTTTTATTCGATTTTCTTGAACTTGCCCTTTACAGCCCCGCAGACCGGGCAGTTTTCAGGAGCTTCATCCTCCGCCACATACCCGCAGACCTGGCACACGTAATAGATCGTTTCCCGTTCAGACAGCATGTCGTTCATCGCCTTCTTGTAGAGCTCTGCATGCCGGTCTTCCACGTCTCTCGCATGAGAAAACGCTTTCAGAGCCGCTTCCTCTCCCTCGGCCGTGGCTTCCCTGATCAGGTTGGGGTATTCGTCCACATTGGCTTTGATTTCGCTTTGAAAGGCAGTCTCCAGGTTCTCCTCAGTGCTCCCGATCTTGCCTCTCATCAACAAGAGATAGCGCCGGGCGTGGACCGACTCCGCTTCAGAAACCGCCCTAAAAAGCCTTGCAATGCCGGCGTACCCTTCGGCATCCGCCTTTCGCGCAAAGGTATCGTTCCTGACCGACGCCTTGGATTCTGCGGCGAAGGCATAGGCAAGATTTCTCTGTGTTTTGTTACTCATGTCCGGTGCCTCCTGAATGTTGCTAAATATAGGGTAGGCTTAGTTCACGGTCAAGCCGTATTGTTTTCCCTTGACATGGTTCACTGAATGTTTCTTCATAGTCTACGGAGGAAGTGAGGGAACAACCAAACAAAAGGAGGACAGCCATGGCATCCCTACCCAAAGTGCTGGTCGCTCTGGACGACTCTGAGAACGCCGCAAGGGCGGTCGAGTACGTTTCGAAGAACTTCAGCCCGGATCACGAGGTCACCCTGTTCAGCGTGATCCCGGACACCCAGATGCTCTGTAACATCAACAGCCCCGAGCTGACGCCCTACTTCTGGTCTCAGCGAAACGTGTTCTGTTCTCTGGAAGACAAGAAAAAAGAACTCATCCAAGCCGCGGCAGACAGGGCCAAGGATGTCCTGATGAAGGCCGGGTTCAAGAAGGAAAAGACAACGGTCAAGGTTCAGGCCAAGAAAAAAGGAATCGCTAGGGACATTGTGGCCGAAGCAGAGGCGGGATATGACACGATCGTCATGGGCCGGAGAGGGCTTTCCGGGATCAAGGAGTTCGTGATGGGAAGCGTGTCCCAGAAAGTCCTGCACTCCGTCAAGGACGTCAACATCGTGATTGTCAGCTGAAATCCTAAGCTGAGAATTGTTTCCGGCTTATGGAGACGGTGGCCGTGGGGCGCCCCGCTACGCAGCCTCCTCCCGTTTGAGGATCTCTCCTCTGGCGCTGATCACGACCTCTTCCATCGGGACACTCTTTCCGGCCAACTCCATCCCTCGTTTGACAATCTTCGGCAGGGCGGAGCAGCAGGGCACTTCCATGTCCAGCACGGTGACGCTCTTGATGTTGGCGGATCGGAAGATATCCGTGAACTTGTCCACATACCCCTGCACATCGTCGAACTTGGGACAGCCGACCATCACCGCCTTCCCCTTCAGAAAATCCCTGTGAAAATTGGGATAGGCCACCGGAGCGCAGTCTGCCGCCACCAGGAGGTTGGCTCCCTTCAGGAACGGCGCCGTGGGAGGCACCAACCTGATCTGCACAGGCCAGTGCGAAAGGGCGGAAGCCTGGAGTGTGGGGACTTCCTCGCCCAGCGGTTTTGCAGCGAAAGTCTGCAGCTTTGCCGACGGACAACCATGAGCCATGGGAATTCCTTGCGCCGGTTTTTCTTTTTCCCTGGCTGAAAGATGCTCTTCTACAGCCTTTTCGTCAAACTCCTCAGCCTCGCGTTCCTCGACGGTGAGTGCCCCCTTGGGGCATTCTCTCAGGCAGGCGCCCAGACCGTCGCAGTATTTCTCCGCCACGACCCTCGCCTTCCCGTCCACGACCTCGATCGCCCCTTCCGCGCATGAAGGCACACAAACCCCGCATCCGTCGCACAACTCATCGTCGATTTTTATGATCTTCCGGTTAGCTTTCATGGTTTTCTCCTTTTTATCAACAGCCCTCCGTATCGTGTCTCAGCCGCTCAGCAGGATGTCGCAAAAGACCCTGCTTGCAGGTTGCTCAAAAACGGCCAGATACAAGGCGCCTGAAATCCCGAGGAATGAGACGTACAGTCCAGTACGTCGCAGTGACGAGGGATGAAGGCAACGACGTAGATGGGCGTTTTTGAGCAACCTGTCAGTGCGCTGCAGGCCGCAGCAAAACTTCTTCCGCCACTTTCTTCCCGCTATCCGTCAGGAACGATTTCTCGAGTATCCTTCCCAGTTCCTCTGCTCCCATGGGGCTCTCATTATGGCTCTCTTCAAGGTTGGTGATCAAATCCGCATCGTAAAGGCACTTGAAGTTGGTGGTTTCCTCAAGCCTCGGATGATGGTGGTGCCCAACGATGTCGCACACTTCATCGATCAGCTCAGCCTTGGCAGCCAGCCTCTCCAGCATGTCCCTGGCAATAGGCGGGCCTTCCTCCTCCTGATAGTGCGCAGCCGTGCTCTGGTATTTGCGTTCCGCTTCCTTGATTCCAATATCATGGAGGTAGGCTGCGGTCAGAATCACCGCAAGATTTCCTCTTTCCTGTTTCCCGATTTTGTCCGCGTACCTCGCCACGCGGCTTGCGTGGCCGATTCGCTTGAAGTCGTTTTTGAAATAGCGTTTCATCTCGATCGCCACGCGGTCCTTGAGGAGGTCCTCCTTCTGGGCGATCAACTCAGGAGGAAGGTTTCCAATGCACTGTTCCGCATACTGGCAGTAGGAGGCACACCCGAAGTCCAAGCCCGGATTCAGGAACTTGTGACCGCACTTGCCGCAGCGCCGCATCGAGTCGTCCTTGAAGAACTCCACCTCCGCACCGCATTTCGGACACTTGGTTTCGAAAATGGCGCCCGGTTTCCAATATTGACTGTCCTGACCAGGGCATTTCATGTCGCCTTTCTCCTCTCACTCACCCCCACCCCTACCCTCCCCCGTCAAGGGGGAGGGATGATGAGGGGTTTTACTCTGTACGCTGTCTGAGACACCTATCCCAAAATCGCCTTCAGGTCCGCCTCAGGGGTGCTGATGGGCATAATGTTGAAGTTTTTCACCAGCACGTCCAGAACGTTCGGTGTAATGAAAGCCGGCAGACTGGGCCCTAACCGGATGTTCTTGATCCCGAGGTGGAGCAGGGTCAACAGAATCGCACAGGCCTTCTGCTCATACCAGGACAGGATCATGGACAGGGGCAGTTCGTTCACACCCACGCCAAAGGCCTTGGACAGGGCCACGGCGATCTGGATCGCCGAGTAGGCGTCATTGCACTGTCCCACATCCAGGAGCCTCGGAATCCCCCCGATGTCTCCCAGGTCTTTATCGAAGAATCGGAACTTGCCGCAGGCCAGAGTCAGGACCACGGAGTCCTTGGGCACTTTTTCCACGAACTCGGTGTAGTAGTTCCTTCCGGGCTTTGCGCCGTCGCAACCGGCAACCAGGAAGAAATGCTTGATGGCGCCGCCCTTAACGGCTGCAATCACTTTGTCCGCCACGCTCATGACCGTGTTCCGGCCGAAACCGCACGTTACGGATTTACCGTTGCTGTCTGCCGTGAAGCCCGGCATTTCGAGCGCCTTCTTAATGACAGGGCTGAAGTCTTTATTGTCAACATGCTTCACTCCGGGCCAGCCGACCAATCCTGTGGTAAAGATGTGGTCCTGATAAGACCCCTGAGGTTTCTGGATACAGTTGGTGGTCATGAGGATCGCGCCGGGGAATTGGCCGAATTCCTTGATCTGGTTCTGCCAGGCTGTCCCGTAATGGCCGTAAAAGTGAGAATACTTCTTCAGCTTGGGATAAGCATGGGTGGGCAGCATTTCCCCATGGGTGTAAACATTGATGCCTTTGCCTTCAGTTTGCTTCAGGATCGCTTCCATGTCCTTCAGGTCGTGGCCTGAAACCAGTATGGCCTTGCCCTTCTTGGCGCCGAGGGGCACCTTGGTGGGTACCGGATGACCGTAAGTCTCGGTGTTCCCTGCGTCGAGCAGTTCCATGGCCCTCAAGTTGGTTTCCCCGCATTTGAGAGCCAGCCCGACCCAGTCATTCAAGTTCAGGTTTTTGTTCAACATGGCGGCAAGGCCTTCATGGACATAAGCGTAGATCTTGTCGTCTTCCTTGCCGAGAATATGGGCATGATCGGCGTAGGCGCACACGCCCTTGATGCCGAATAGCGTCGTGTGCTGGAGAGCCAGGATGTCCGGGTTGATCGTTGGGTCGGACTTCAGCCCCACGGACTCGCCCTGCTTGACCAGCCCTTCCAGAGTCGCTTCCGGCTTGAGCGTTGCAGGACCTTCAGGGAAATCAACTTTTCCACCGGCCGCTTTCACCTTTGCCTTGAGACCTTCTCTGAGTTGGACACAGCGTTCGATCAGCGGCTTGAACCGGTTAGGATCAAAGTTGACGTTCGTCAGGGTGGAGAATGCCGCCTTTACCGTGAAAACGTTGACCTCGTGATCATTGACACCCTTCTTGCGGCCTTCCACCGCATAAAGGGACAAACCCTTCAGCGCATAGACCAGCAAGTCCTGGAGCGCAGCCACATCCGACGGCTTCCCGCAAACACCGATCTTGGTGCAACCTTCGCCTTTTGCCGTTTGTTCACACTGATAACAAAACATAACTTTCTCCTTTCAATTAAATGTTTGGTTCAAAGTGAATCAGTGGTTTTCTTCATGGTTGAAAGGGAGTTTAGCGGGTGACCGAGACCTGTGCCTTGACTTAGGTCAATAAACCTAAACTTTTTCATTTTTTTGCTGTTTCCTTTGTCCACCCTCTTCTGAGCCCTGCCATTTTCACGCTCCCCCTCCCTCGATGGGAGGGGACAAAGGGGAGGGCATGGTCTTGTCTGCTAATCAATCCTGGCTCGGTAAAGCCTCAGGCTGTTCGAGACCACGGTGATGCTGCTCAGGGCCATGGCAAAGGCCGCGAGAATCGGATGAAGTTGCCTCAGATAGGAAGGGAGAAATTCAAACGGAAAGAGAACACCCGCTGCCACAGGGATCAGGACCACGTTATAGAAGAAAGCCCAGAAAAGATTCTGCCGGATCGTGCGCATCGTTGCACGGCTCAGCTCAACCGCCCTGGGCACCCCTCTGAGGCTTCCACTCGCAAGGATCACGTCTCCCGTCTCAATGGCCACGTCCGTTCCTGTGCCGATGGCCATGCCCACATCGGCTTGAGCAAGAGCAGGAGCGTCATTGATGCCGTCTCCCACCATCCCGACTCGTTTCCCTTGTTCCTGAAACTCTCTTATCCTTGCCGACTTGTCCTCAGGCCGGACCTCTGCAACCACCTCATCGATGTTCACCTCCGAGGCGATCGCCTCCGCGGTCCGGAAATTATCGCCTGTGAGCATCACGACTCGGATATTCTGCCTGTGAAGAGATTCGATCGCATCCTTTGACTCGGGCTTTACCCGATCCGCGACAGCCATAAGGCCTGCGATTTTGTTCTCCACGGCAATGACCACGACGCTCTTGCCCTGGTTCTGAAGCAATGAAAGTTCTTGCGCGAGTGGGCCGAGGTCCAAGCCCATCTCCATAAACCAACCCGGCTTTCCCGCTAGAACTTCACGGCCGTCCACGGCTGCACTGATGCCGAGGCCTCTCGAAGCTTTGAAAGACTTAGGCTCCAGAAGGGAGAGCCCTCGCCTGGTCGCTTCAGCCACGATCGCCCGTCCCAGAGGGTGCTCCGAACCTCTTTCTGCGGAAGCGGCCAGCCTCAGGAATTCGTTTTCGTTGGCGAAGTTTCCATCCAGGCAAACCACATCAACCACCGCAGGTTTGCCGACGGTGATGGTCCCTGTTTTATCCAGAACAACGGTGTCGAGTTTAGAGGCCAGTTCCAGCGCCTCGCTGTTTTTGAAAAGCACGCCCCTTTCGGCGCCCTTGCCCGTTCCGGCCATGATGGCCGTAGGGGTGGCTAGTCCCAGAGCACAGGGGCAAGCGATCACCAGCACCGCCACCAGACGAATCATGGCAGGCACAAACTCTCCGACCATCAACCACCAGAGGATGAAGGTGAGCAGAGCGATGCCGATCACGCCGGGTACGAAAACCGCCGCCACCCTGTCTGCCAGGGCCTGCACAGGGGCTTTGCTGCCCTGCGCTTCTTGCACCATCCGTATGATTCTGGCGAGGGCAGTATCCATGCCCACTTTCCTGGCCTCAATTCTCAGGCGCCCCTCGCCATTGATGGTTCCTGCCGCAACAGAATCCCCGGCCTGCTTGTCCACGGGAATGGGCTCACCCGTGAGCATGGACTCATCAATGCTGGATTCGCCCTCAAGGATTGCCCCGTCCACCGGGAAGGCTTCACCGGGCCGAACGATGATTCGATCTCCAATTCTCACTTGAGAAACGGGGATCTCCTTTTCCCTGCCGTCCACCTCGATGAAAGCCGTTTTCGGACGAAGCTTCATCAGCTTTCGAATCGCGCCGCCTGTTCTTCCCTTTGTCCTGGCCTCCAGCATCTTGCCGAGCTTGATCAGGGTGATGATCACCGCGGAGGTCTCAAAGTAAACGTGGTGCCCGAACGCGGGAACGAGAAGTAGAGCCAAAGAGTAAATATAGGCCACAGACGACCCCATGGCCACCAACACATCCATGTTGGCGCTCCGGTTTCTGAGGCTCTTGAAACCCCCGGAATAGTAATCCCACCCCGTGTAGAACTGTACGGGGGTCGCGAGCACCAGGAAAAGCCAGTTGACCCATGGGGCGTGCGCCCAGGCACCGAGGAGCCCGAAATCCCTTCCCATGCTAAGGATGAACAGGGGAATGGTGAAAACGAGGCCCACCGCGAATTTTGCCGTCTGATCTTTGATCTCGGCGCGGCGGGCTTGAAGCTCCGCATCATCTCCTTCCAGGGTGTCGTCGGGTCGAATGGCGCCGTACCCGGCTCTTTCTATGGCCTGAATCATCTCATCGATGCCGGTGAGAGAAGGGATGTACTCGACGCTCGCCCTCTCCGAGGCGAAATTCACTGACGCATTCACCACGCCCGGAACTTTCTTTTTCAAGGTTCTCTCAATCGTCATGGCGCAGTTGGCGCAAGTCATCCCGGTCACGGGAATGTCCACTGTTGTCTTGGCCACACCATACCCTGCATCCTGGATCTTCTCGACAAGCTTCTCGACTTGGACTAGATCCGGATCGAAAGAGAGCGACGCCTGTTCCGTGGCGAAATTCACGCTTGCGGCCTTTACGCCCGGAAGCTTTTTCACGGTCCTTTCAATGGCCAGGGCGCAGTTGGCGCAGCTCATCCCTGTGACGGGTATGTGGATGGTCTTGTCAGGCATGCCTCAGTCCAATACTTCTAACGATTTTTTCACTTCATCCGGCCGCCGGGAAGTTGATCTCTTTCAGAGTCGATTTGATCTTGTCCAAGGTGGCGGGCTGATTCCACTCCACGGTGATCTCCTTTTTCTGGGGGTCACCTTCCACCTTGGCGACTCCCGTGATCCCCCCCAGTTCCCTTTTAATGGTCATGACACAGTGGCCGCAGCTGATATTCGGTACAGAAAGTTTCATGGTTTCCATAGTGCTTCGCCCTCCTTTTTTATATTCAATTAGTAGTGATGAAATGCTATATGTCAACGCAAATACAGGGATTTAAGCTGGGCTTCTGTCAGAGAAGACCTCTTCACTTTTGCAGGAGGACTCCATGGCCGCTCGATATCAATTCAATCGCATGGAACTTGCCGGTGCCCTCGGGGATCTGGGCACGATTCTGCCTTTGGGCATAGGGATGATTGTCATCAATGGGCTCGATCCGCTGGCGCTATTCGCGTGTGTCGGCATCTATTACCTCTTTTCTGGATTCTATTTCGGAGTCACCATGCCTGTGGAGCCGATGAAGGTGATCGGCGCATACGCCATCGCCACGGGAATAGCAGCGCCCCAGATTTTTGCCGCCACCCTGATCAACGGCCTTTTCCTCCTTGTCGTCGGCGTGACCGGCGCAATGACTCTCATCGGCAAGTACACCCCGAAACCGGTCATCAGGGGCGTGCAGCTTTCTACCGGCGTGCTCCTCGTTTCACAGGGAGTGAAAATGATGCTCGGCAGTTCCCAGTTCCAGGTCATTCGTCGCGCCGCCGAACCCTATCTTTCGCTCCAGCACCTGGGCCCCCTGCCCATAGGGATTCTCATCGGGGTGGTGCTTGGGTTCCTGACTCTTCTTTTGCTCGACAACCGGAGGCTGCCTGCCGCTCTGGTGGTTGTTGTCATCGGTGTTTTTCTCGGTTTGATCCTGGGAACTCACGAGGGTCTGGACAAGCTGGTGCTGGGCGTAAACATCCCGCGATTGCTGCCTACCGGCATTCCCCCCTGGGCCGATTTCGCCACCTCACTCTTTGTTTTAGCCATTCCCCAATTGCCCATGACCATCGGCAACTCCGTCATTGCCACCGGAGATTTGGCCAAAGAGTATTTCGGGAAGTCCTCCAAGAAAGTCACTTATCCTGCGATCTGCATGAGCCTCGCTACAGCAAATATCATGAGCTTTTTCTTTGGCGGGATGCCCATGTGCCACGGAGCAGGGGGATTGGCCTCGCGCTTTCGCTTTGGGGCGCGAACCGCCGGGTCCAACATCATCAGTGGGTTCCTTTTTCTCCTCCTTGCCCTGCTCTTAGGGAGTCATGCCCTCTCGGTGGTCTATCTTATCCCCATGTCGGCACTTGGCGTTCTCCTCGTTTTTGCCGGAAGCCAGCTTGCCCTCACCCTTCTCGACTTGAAGAGAAGGAAGGAATTGTTTGTTCCTCTCATGATGGTGGGGATCACCCTTGCGTCCAACCTGGCCGTGGGTTTTATTGCGGGGATTGCGCTCGCCTATGCTCTGAAGTCGGAAAAGCTGACCATATAGAAACTATGAAGGGGCGGACGCTTGGTCAGCCCCTTCCATTCAAATCCCCCATCCCCCCTTTAGCAAAGGGGGGCGAGGGGGGATTTTATATTAGTTCCAGCAGGGTCCTCCACCTGGGCCGCGTCCCATTTCGCGTCCGTAACCCATGCCCATGCCACCGCCGCCAGGACCGCCGCCCTTCATCCCCCCGCGGCCCCAACCCATGCCGAAGCGAGCATCAGGGTTAATCTTTCGCTCTTCGGCAAAGAGCTTGATTCTTTCCTGGCCCATCTTGCCTCTCAGATCGTTGATTTCTTTCTGAAGCGCCTTGGCTTTTTCCAAGTCCGGGTTGGACGTGTTCATAAGAATGTTGAGTTCAGAATGCTTGGCCACCATCTGGCTTCTCACAGCAGCCGTTTCGTCAAAAAACTTCTGATGAAGTTTGTCGAGTTGAGCCCGCTGTTCGTCCGTGAGCTTGTCGTCCAGTGCTGCATACCGAGGGCAGTTCGCCGGATCGCCCGGGCCATAACCCTGCATCATCCGACCCCTTCCTGCTCCTGGACCTTGCGCAAGCACCGGGATAGCAATCGCCGCCACCAGTACCATGATTCCAATGACTGTTAATGCTCTCTTCATTTCTTCTTACCTCCTCCAAGGAATTGTTTTCATATGCGCCTATGATAGAGCAAGGGCTGTGCCAGAGCTCCGGTTCTGATCGTAACTGCCTGACATCATGATTTAAAGTCGCCTCTACCTTCCTCTTTTAAAACCCTGAACTTGAAAGTTACCGCTGAATGTGGATAATAATTACCCGTTTGCTTGCACTAAATGGGTAGAAAGTATCCAGCGTGATGGAATGGGCAGCCGCCTTCGTGCCGAGATCATTACAAAAAGCCATATGGTACTTATCTTGCTTCAATGTGTTGATCTGTGGGAGCATTCAACATGAATAAAGGACTGAAGCAGTACGTTATCGCGGTTCCACCGTGGATCATTCTTGGTGCAGTGGCTATTCTCGTCCCCATCTTTGTGTTCTGGACCCTCCAGAACATCAGCAAAGAACGGGAGTATGTAGTGCGGTTGCTCACGGAGAAAGGATCGGCTCTGATCCGATCCATAGAAGCAGGCACCAGGACCGGAATGATGGGAATGCGCGGAGGCGGCTTCCGTGTTCAACGTCTTATCAGTGAGACCGCACAAACCCCGGACATTGTCTATCTCATGGTCACCGATGCGTCCGGGAATATTCTCGCACACAGCGATGAAGAGGAGATCGGAAAAACGCACGGAACCGAACTGGATCTTCGGCGCATTTTGCGATCGGAAAAGGTGCAGTGGCGGCTGATTCCCGGCCTCGAAGGAGCCTCCACCTTCGAGGTCTTTCGTCGTTTCTCGCCCACGCGAGTCCCTTTTCGAGGCCAGCATGGGGGACGGATGCAAGGCCCATGGCCAAAGGAAATGCGGGAAGGAATTCCCCCTGAGCAACCTGAGATTATCTTCGTAGGCCTGGACATGGGCCCCATCGAAGCCGCCAGGAAGCAAGACACGACCAACACCATCCTGCTGGCCTCCATTCTTCTCCTGATCGGATTTGCCGGGGTTTTCTCTCTTTTTCTTGCGCAAGCCTACCGTTCGACCCGATCCTCTTTGACGAGTCTGGAAAGGGAGCTGGAAACCAGTCGGCGCCTTGCCTCCCTCGGAAGACTGGCCGCAGGAGTCGCTCACGAAATTCGAAACCCCTTGAGTTCCATCAAAGGATTCGCGACTTATTTCAAAGAGCGATACAGAGACAACCCAGACGATCAGAAGACCTCCGAGATCATGATTCAGGAAGTGGATCGGCTCAACAGGGTCATCACCCAGCTCCTGGAGTTTGCCCGTCCTCCGGTCATTCAGAAGAAGCGGGCATCCCTTCAGAGCTTGATCCAGCACTCCCTCAAGATGATCGAGCGGCAGGCCTCGGCAAAACAAATTCAAGCCCTCTCCCGCCTCCCTCCAGAGATCAAGGAGGTCGACCTGGACCCGGACGGAATCAACCAGGTGCTCTTGAATCTCTACCTGAACGCTGTCGAGGCGATGGATCCGGGAGGCAAGCTCAGCGTCTCGCTTTCCATGGATGAAGGCTCCGCCTGGATAAAGATCATGGTTTCCGATACAGGTTCGGGAATCAGCAAAGAGGACCTGGAGCACATTTTCGATCCTTATTTCACAACAAAGCAAACCGGCACAGGGCTGGGTCTGGCCATCGTGCACAAGATCGTTGAAGCCCACGGAGGGGAAGTGAGGGCGGAAAGCGAAGTGGGCCGCGGGACCACGGTCACCGTGTTGTTGCCGGTGTAAGTGAGATAGAGTCATAAGAACGGATTTCTTCGCAGAATCCGGAGCAGGTCTTAGCGGGGCATTGGTGTCTTTTCTGTAGTGACTGGCGGGAGGCCTTCCTCATTTCATGGAGTTACGGAATGGGGGACCCGATGGCCCCGAGCGAAGGCGAGGGGAACAGCGAGGGGGGAGGCCATGCCCGCCAAATCGCGAGCCGTTAGGCGAGGCGGGCGGGCATCACCCGTCCGCAACTCCTTGAAATGAGCAGGCCGGGAGACTTGGCCGCCCCTGGCGGCCGTGGAACGAAAGAAAAGACACCAATGACCTGCTGGTCCATTTTACGCTCGGCCAAAGGTGTGCATTAGAACATGGAAAAGAAGAGTACCATTCTTGTGGTTGATGATGATCCGGGTCATCGGACGATGCTGTGCACCCTTCTCTCCGGGTGGGGCTATGCCGTGACGGAGGCTGACGACGGCGCCGCCGCCATTGAAAAAGTCCAGCACCAGGCTTTTGATCTGGTGCTCATGGACGTCCGAATGATCAAGATCTCCGGGCTTCAAGCCCTTACGGAAATCAAGGCCTTCAACCCTTCCATCCCGGTCATCATCATGACCGCCTTTTCTTCGGTGGAAACAGCTGTCGAAGCCCTGAAAAGCGGTGCCTACGATTATCTGACCAAGCCCCTTGATTTTGACGAGCTTCACCTCACCATGGAAAGAGCCATGGAGCACGTCCATTTGAAGGAAGAGAACCGGTTGCTTCGCGAAAGTCTTGGCAAGCATTTTGACCGGCAGAACCTCATCGGAAGAAGCCAGGCCATGGTCAGGCTCCTTGAAACCGTAGCCCAGGTCTCGCCCTCAGAAGCAACGGTTCTGATCACCGGGGAGTCCGGCACCGGAAAGGAGATGATCGCCGGTGCCATCCATTTCAACAGCCCACGGAAAGAGGCTCCCTTTGTAAAGATCAACTGTGCTGCCATCACGGAAACCCTTCTGGAATCCGAACTCTTCGGGCACGAGAAAGGAGCCTTCACGGGCGCCTACAAGAGAAAAGAGGGGCGTTTTCTTCAGGCCCACAGGGGAACCCTTTTCCTGGACGAGGTGAGCGAAATGTCTCCTGCCATGCAGGTGAAGCTTCTTCGCGTCATTCAGGAAAGGGAGTTCATTCGCGTGGGAGGCGAGGAACTCATCCGTGTGGATGTGCGGGTGATTGCCGCGACCAACAAGGACTTGCTCCAAGAAATCGAAACCGGCCGATTCCGGGAAGACCTTTACTATCGCCTCAACGTGGTTACGCTCCTTCTCCCTCCTCTGCGCCAGCGTCGGGAAGACATCCCCCTGCTGGCTCAGCACTTTCTCAGAGTCTTTTCCGAGAAGAACCGCAAAAAAATGAAAGGGTTCACTCCCCAGGCCATGGATCAGCTTCTCAAGCATGAGTGGCCCGGCAATGTGAGGGAGTTAATGAATGCGGTGGAGCGCGGGGTGGTCCTTGCCAGGACCGACTACCTGGACACACCAGACCTCCCGCTCCTCGCACAGGATGTCGCAACGCCTTTTTCAAAGGAAACGATGTCCGGAGACCTCCCCCTCGATGAAGTTGAGAAAGCGACCATTCTGAATGCCATGGAGATCACCGCAGGCAACAAGAGCGAGGCGGCAAGACGCCTGGGCATTACGCGGAAAACGCTCCACACCAAACTGAAAAAATACGGGGTCCCCTCCTGAGGGGTCGCATTCCATGCGTCTGAGGTCATGGCGAAAAATCAGCTTTCGCGTACGAAACGGCTACCGATCGAGAGGAGTCGAACAGTGGACACCATTCTGATCATTGACGATGACGAGCACTTGCGGAAAGGTTTCGAGCGCATGCTCACGGAAGAAGGGTACTCTGTAAAAAGCGCATCTTCCGGAGAAGCCGGCATCGAGATCATTCACGCCAATGTCCCTGACCTGGTGATTCTGGATGTGCGACTGCCCGGAATCAACGGCTTGCAGGCCTTCAAGATCATTCACGAGATGGAACCGAAACTGCCCGTCATCATCATGACCGGTTATGGAACCACGGAGACCGCTATTGAAGCGACCAAGATGGGCGCCTTTGACTACATCCTGAAGCCTTTTGACATTCCGGACATGCTCTCCCAGGTCAAACAAGCCCTCGAAGCGGGGCGATTCATGCGCTCTCCTGTGGACATGAATACAGACCCTGAACGGAGTTCCCGGGAGGCGCTCATCGGCCGAAGCAAACCCATGCAGGATGTCTACAAAGCGATCGGAAGGGTGTCCTCCACAGACGCTACCATCCTCATCCGCGGGGAATCGGGCACGGGGAAGGAACTGGTGGCACGGGCCATTTATCATCACAGCCTGAGAGCCGGCAAGCCCTTCCTGGTGATCAACTGCGTCGCCATTCCTGAGACTCTTCTGGAGAGTGAGCTTTTCGGTTATGAAAAGGGAGCTTTTACCGGAGCCTCTTTTCGCCGGGTCGGCAAGATCGAGCAGGCCAACCAAGGCACGGTTTTTCTCGACGAAATCGGCGACATGCCTTTCAGCATCCAATCCAAAATCCTGAGGCTCCTCCAGGAAAGAAGCCTTGAGCGTCTTGGGGGGAGAGACACGATTGATGTGAACGTGCGGATTCTGGCAGCCACCAATCGGGACCTTGAGAAAGCCCTCTCCGAAGGGAGGTTCAGGGAAGACCTCTACTACCGCCTCAAGGTAGTGACCCTCTGGCTTCCTCCCCTGCGGGAGAGAAGCAGCGACATCCCGCTTCTGGCAGAGTATTTTCTCTCCCGTTACGCTTCAGAAATAGGCATGCCGAATCCCGGGCTCAACAGGGAAACCCTTTCCATTCTCGAACACTACCCCTGGCCCGGCAATGTGAGAGAGCTTTCCAACACCATCCAGAAGGCCCTGATCTTCAATCGCGGCATGCCGATCAGCCCTGAGATTATTTCCCAGGCCATCAGCGGCCGCGCCCCGGGTCCGGCCACAGGTGGACAAGGTGCGGACGACTCCATTCAGCAGTGGGTCAGAGACAGCATCCTTTCAGGACCGGAGGAGGATCTCTTTGAAAAATGCATGGACCGTTTTGCACGCATCCTGATCAGCGAGGCCCTGACCATTGCCGGAGGGAACCGGTCTCAGTCTGCCAGGCTCCTCGGCTTGTCCAGGCCTACGCTTCACGCCAAGATTGAAAAATACGGACTCAAGTTCCAAACCTCGGTAAAAGACGAATAATCCGTTGTCAATGGTCCCCGTTTGTGCTATGATGGAGTGAATTTTTTCCACTGGAGTTCGACCCCATGTTTCTTGACGGTTCATGATTTTGTGTTAACGCTCTAACCGGTTGCGATAGCGGAAAAAACTGGGCAAAAGGTATTTTTCTAGAGCACGGTCAAGTCCTTTAATGAGCGCCTTCACTTCCCCCGCTTAGATAGTCTTCCACGCTCCAGGTTCTCATATTTGTTTTGTGCAAATAGCGCCTGCTCGCCAAAAATACCTCCTATGCAAAAGGAAAATCAGGGCAAAAAGCCATGTCTAAAATCTATTTTTTGAACGGCCCCCTGGCCGGCCGTTCTTTCGAAATCAACGCCAAGAGCCTCTTCATCGGAAGAGACACGGACAACGACATCCAGATTCAGGACCCTTCTGTTTCCAGGAGACACGCCAAGATCTTTCAGAAAGACTCCAAGGTCTTCATCGAAGACCTGCGGAGCCAGAACGGAACATGGATCGACGGCGGCGCACTCAAGAGCGGGGAATCCTATGAACTGCCAGAGGGTCTTCCTGCTGCCATCGGCAACATTCTGATCTGTGTCGGGGAGGCTTGCATTAAGAATCCCGTCAGCCGTGAATACTCCTTTGACCTTTCCTGGCAGTTTGCAGCCCCAAAGGATGAAAGTGCCGAGAACGACACCCTACTCACCGACAGAAAGAAGTTGGAACAGCTTTACCAGCTTGCCCTCGAGATCGGGCACTCCGCAGGGGTTGAAGAGACCTGCGCCAAGATCGTGGATTCTCTTCTTCTCTTCCTGAAAAGAATCGACGGCGGGGCCATCCTCATGCTTGATGAAAAAAGCAGAGAATTGAAAGAGGTGGTTTCACGAGTCCGGGACCAGGCCGGAGCCGGGATTCCGCTCTTCAGTCGAACGATCGTACGCCGCGTTTTCGAGCAGGCCAAAGCGGTGATGATCTCAGACACCTGGGATGAGGGTAAGGAACGCTTCTCTCAAAGCATTCAGCTCAGCCGGATCCGGTCCATCGTCTGTGTCCCGCTCCTCAGTAAGGCCGGGCCCATCGGTGTCCTTTACATGCACGCCATGCACGAGCCGCAGCGATTCCAAAAAGAGGATCTCTTTTTCTACACCGCCCTGAGCAGTCTGGCCTCCATGGCCATTGAAAACGCCCTTCTGCACTCCAAAAGCCAGAAGGCGGAAGCGGCTCTGGAAAAAGCCCGTGCGGACCTGCAAATTCAGGTCCAGGAGCGCACCGCCGAACTCGTCAAGGCCAACAAGATGCTGGAGGACCTTTCGATCACGGACGGGCTCACCGGCTTGCACAACTATCGTTACCTGATGCGCGTCCTCGATACGGAATACAAACGCGCCCGCCGTTACAATCACCGGTTTGCTTTGCTGATGCTCGACATCGACCGCTTCAAAGATGTGAACGACAACTATGGCCATCCTTGCGGGGACTTCATTCTTCAAGAGGTGGGCCGCCTCTTGAAAGACTGCGTGCGGAACACGGATATCGTGACCCGCTACGGTGGAGATGAAATGGCCATTATCCTCCTTGAAGTCAGCAAGGCTTTGGCCCTGGAGGTCTCCGACAAGTTGAGGCGGGAGGTTGAAAAGCGCTCTTTTCTATGGCAAGGCACGATCGTGAAGATCACGGTGAGCATCGGCGTGGCTGCGGCCCTCGAGGAAGGGATCCCGGATTGGAACGGCTTGGTCAATGCCGCTGACCAAGCGTTGTATGAGGCCAAGAACGGCGGCCGGAATCGGGTCATCGGCTGGACCCCTCCGGCTAAGTCCATCGAGTCATAAACTCGATGACGGATCTATTCTCTCAGGACTTAGTGCTGAGGGAGCCCCTCCCGGGTTACGGTTGAAAATACGTTGCGGTATTTGCGAATCGAAGCACTACTGAATGAGTTTCTTGGCCTTCAAGAGAGGCACGGGGTCCACCAGGTGCCGCTTGAACCACTTCCTTGACCCCTTTGCTCCGAAGGCAAGCGCGAGAATCTCCGAGAAGTGAAGGGTCGGGATTCTCTCCTCCAAGGTGCACCGAATTTCAAGATTCAGCTGGCACATGGCGCATGCGGTGACGATACACTCGGCTCCTGCCTTCACCGCCCCTCCAATGATCTCGTTCACTAGAGGCACGGCAATGTCCGGCCTTGCCGCCGAGAGAAAGGTCCCGCAGCATCGGGCTGAAAAAGCCCAGAACAGGCTCTCGGCCCCGAGGTTGGTCAGGATTTTCTCGATGAGCCCGTGGTAATTCCTCTCCTTCCTGAGAGAGGGTGGACGGGCCAGCATGCATCCGTAATAGGGGACGACCTTCAGCCCTCTCAAAGGTCTCACCAGAGCGGCCTCCAGACGGCTGGGTTCAATGCCGGAGAGCACCTCGAAAAAATGGACTATTTTCAGTCCCGGATCGATAGGCCGGCCCCATCGGGTTTCCTCTTGCAGGCGGGCCTCAGGATTTTCCGAGATCACTCTCTGGGCAAGCTGGAGTCGATGAAGACAGCTGGGGCACATCACCAGAAGGGGTCTATTCGAAGGGGCCAGGGAAAGGTTCCTGGCCGGTAAACTGAGGGCCAGTGATTTGTCCATGCTGTGGGCCGATGAGGATCCGCAGCAGTTCCAATCTTCCAGTTCGATCAGGTTGAGCCCGAGCTTTTCGCACACCTTCATGAGCGACTCGTTGCTCTCCTTGGCCGTGGTGGCCAGAGAACATCCCGGAAAGTAAGAAAGATCTATTCTATCAATGCTTTCCATCTTTGGCGGAACCGGCAAAAAGCCGGCTCACCTCCTCAACCCGATGGATTCGTGAGGGTGTGAGGTCCAGTTTCCGCCGGCTGAGCATTTTGAGACCCAGATCCATGTCCTGGAACCACTGCCGCATGCGGACCTTGTACCTCATCATGATTTCGAGCTTGTGGGTTCTCCCGTATCGCTCGATGCTTCCGAGAACTTCTTCATGAAATTTAACGATTCCAGGCTGCGCGATCTTTACTCCCTCTTCCACAGCCATGTGTCGGAGCGCGTCCATGATCGCCGGGATATCGATGGCCGCGGGGCACTGGATGGAGCAGGTGTTGCAGCTCACGCAGATCCAGATGGTGGAGCTTTCCAGCGCCTCCTTCCGCAGTCCCAACTGCACCAGGCGGAACACGGCGTGAGGATGATAGTCCATCGCCCTCACATAAGGACATCCTCCTGCACACGTTCGACAGTGCCAGCACAGTCCAACGGTCTCCCCGCTTCGCTCGTTCACCTCACGGCTAAAGGCGCGGTCGCAGGATTTCAGGTCAATCAATGTCGAAGGGAGCGCATTCCTTTCCATGATGATTCACATTTTAATCATCTTTCGAGGAGAGTCATTGACCTAAGTCAAGGGCAGGCATGGCTTAACGCCCAGCGCTGAAGCGACGGAACCGAAGAAAACCAAATGAGTTTGTAACAGATCAGCCTTGCTTCACGGAGAGGACGTAGCCCTTGTTAATGACAAGCCACTTCGGGTTGGACTGAAGGCAGATGTATTGCGGCATGAGATTGAGATAGTCGCTGGCCCGCCTCGATTCCGGCGGCAAATCAGTGGGGAAACTCCCCCGGAGCGTTTCGCCGGTCACGAGTTCTATGGTCACGGGAAGTTCTTCAAGGTCTTTCCCCTGAAGAACAGCCTCAGCCTCGGGAAGTTCCAGATAGACAATCCGGGTCTTTCCGATCAGCAAAACTTCGTTCATGAGGATGTCTTCGATCGGAACAAACGTGCGATCCGAGTTCAGGAGATCCAGTAAAGTCTCGGGGCCGGCATGACCTTCAGCCTGGTGTCCCAGAAAGAAATGAACATCGAGAGAGCCACCGGTGCTGAAATGGACGTTTGCGCGGCATTTGAATTTTTCAACTTTCAATGGAGCCTTTCCTTTCCTCAAGTAGGATTTCCCTCCGGTAGGAACCGCCACGGAAATCTTGGGCTTTAGATTGCGCACTATAGGATAGGAGGGGAGAGCTGTCAAGTTCGGGTGTTTCCGGGTGTTTCCGGGTGTTTCCGCTGTGGCGTCTCATTCGTTCAAAAACGGAACCCCAAGTTCCTCTTATTTTGAAATAGGAATTCATGTTTCCTATTTGAACCCTCCGGCCCCCTCTCGCAACCAATGTGCGCTAAAGTCGAAACAAAATTAAACCCTTAAGCGAGACCCCCCATCCGGATCTAATCTCTCCCCCCCCTTTTTGGGCATAAAACGCAACCTATTGGGGTCTCTCCGGCGCTAGACACACAAAACATCGGAATAATCAGTTCCTGTTCTCTTTTTGCCCTTATTGAAACAAAACAAGCGAAATCAATAAGTTAAACTTTTGGCACGATTTTGGCTTATTGTTTTTCAGATATTTGTTGTTTTTTCTTGTTTTATCTCCCCAACCTTACTCACTCCTCGGAGTGGCGCGGACAAGGAGGATGACTCTATCACAAAAAAGACATACAGGAGGGTCATGCGAGAATGAAGCAGGACAGTCCAAGACGCAATTCCAGGAAAAAGCCGCCCTGGGGGATTTTAAGTTCTATTGATTTGTACGGTTGTGATCCTCAGATCATCCGTGATGCAAAAGCCATTCGGAAGTTTGTGGCTCAACTCTGTGACCTCATCAAGATGAAACGCTATGGGAAAACCCAGGTGGTTCATTTCGGTGAGGACGAGAGGGTGGCGGGATTCTCCATGACCCAGCTCATCGAGACCTCCCTGATCTCCGCCCATTTCGCCAATCAGTCCAACACCACGTATCTCGACGTCTTCAGCTGCAAGGCCTATGACCCGAAGACCGTGGCCGACTTCTCAAAAAAATTCTTCAAAGCCAGGAAAGTGAAACGACACTCGGTCCTCAGAGAATGATGCAAAGCTTCCCCAAGACACTGGTTTGTCTTTTCCAAGTTCGTGCTGAATCGGGGAAGAGGGTATGATCAGGAAAAAAGTGGTGACCAACCTGGAGGCATGCAGGGCTCTCTGGGATAAGTTTACGGTACGTCGAAATGTCACGGACCTGTGGGAGTTCCGGGATTGTTTTCATAAGCACTTCAAGAATGCCCCCCATTTCGTCCTCCTGGATGACGAACAAGGGGTGCTGGGGTTTCTGCCTCTTTCCTATTTGGAAGAGAAAAACAAGTATGTCCTGTTCCCCGGTGAGACATGGAACGGCAAGACATGGCTTGAACGGACCCCGCTTTACATGCGCGACCCGGACATCTTAGGAGACCTGCTGGATGCGGCTCCTGAGCGCACCTACCTCAGGTATCTCGAATTCAATGAGAGCACCTTAATTCCTCACCTGGAGTTGGACGAGATCGGATACCTCTTTCACCCTCCGGAAATTGGTTTTGAGATGAAGAACTATTTCCAGAGGTTTGTGTGGAAAAAGCTCAAAGCCATCAAGAAAGAAATCGAAGCCATGCTCGCACCGGGGTGCTCCTGGCACATCAACTGCCTCACGGATTACGATTTCATGGTGGACATGAGCCTGACCACTCTCGGGAAAAGTTCCTACTTCTATGACTCCCGATTTACCGAAGGCTTCAGGGAAGTCCTCCGGTTTCTGAGCAGGAACGGCTGGCTCCGCATGGTCAGCCTGGAGATCGGAGGCAAAACTGTGGCCGTGGACATGGCCGCTGTGTATAAAGGATCCTACGTGGTCATGCTAGGCGGTACGGATCCTGAATTCCGCGGCGTTGCCAAGGCCATGAACATGCAGCACCTCGAGTTCGCCTGCGAGCAAAGGCTGTCTAGGGTGGATTTTCTATGCGGGGATTTCCACTGGAAAAAGCTCTGGCACCTTGACCCTCAGCCCCTCTATAAATACGTCTCTCCTGCCCTCAAGGCAGAAGAGACGGCCGTCCAAGAGATCTCCTCAGAGGCGGATTACGCCCTTCCTCTGAGCGAGACGGGCGTTGCAGCTCATTGAACCGCTCTGTTCTCACCGTTGGAACCACTCCCGATTATGTCGTAAAGCTCTATGAGCGTTACTCGAATTCACTTCTTTTCCTCACGGATATTCGGTTTAAGAAAGATCCTCTCCTCAATAAGCTTCCTCCTTCCTCCATGATCTTTGCCTCCCTGGAAAACTCCGAAGACGCCTGCCGGAGGACGCATGAGTTTTTGAAAGCCGGATGGGCCGCCCCTGATGGGATCGCCTGTTTTGATTGCGACTCGCTTCTCCTCGCAAGCAGGCTAGGCTCGGAGCTCGGACTGAGGTTTCCAGATTGGGAGGCGATTGCCCGCTGCAGGAGCAAGTTCGAGTCTAAGAAGATATGGACCGGTCGCGGCGTTGCCTCACCCATCGCCTCCATTGCTTCGTCGCTTCCGGAGACCGTCGCCTTTTTCAGAAGCCACGGGGAGAACATCGTGCTCAAGCCCTTGGCAGGAAGCGGGAGCGAACTCCTCTTCCACTGCAGAGACGAATCAGAAGTCACAAAAGCAGTGACCATTCTCGAAGAGGAGCTGCCGAAACGAAAGGGAAATCCTCTTTTCCGGCCCTTTCCCAATCTGTCAGGCGATTCCTTCATCGATCCCTGCGCTTGTTGGGTGGCTGAGGAATTCATCTCCGGACCTGAGTTCAGCTGCGATTTCGTGCTTCAGGAGGGTGAGGTCTTTTTCATCAGGGAAACGGGAAAGATCAAAGCTACAGATAAGCCTTTCGGGAGTGTTCTGGCTTACACCTTTCCCCCGCGTTATCCGGTCGGGTTTCAGAAACGGGTTTTGAAAGAGGTTTTGAAAAAGGCGGCCACCTCCCTTGGTTTTGACTGGGGCTACTTTATGGTCGACTACATCCTCCACCAAGGGACACCGATGCTCATCGAGATGACCCCCCGTCCCGGAGGAGACTCCATTCCTGAGCTTGTGAGAGCTGCAACCGGTCTGGACACGCTTGCCCTTTACCTCGATTTTGTTCAAGGCGACTTCAAAGAGCCTAAAGAACTCTCCCCTGCCCCGGAATCCTTTGCGAGTCTCAATTTCTTCGCCCCTATGGAAGGCAAGATACAGGTTCTCGACGGCAGGAAGGTTCAGGCCTCTCCCCACGTAAGAAAGCTTTTTTTCAAGAAACAGGCAGGCGACAAGGTGATCCTCCCTCCAAAGGACTATGACAACAGGCTTCTGGGCTACTGCATTATTGAGGCGAAGCCCGGGTTGGACTTGGTCGAGGAGACCCGAAGACTCCAACAACTGCTTGAAGTGAGGATCGAAGAGAATGCCTAGAAGTCTCTCCCATTTTACGGGCCTCTTTTCAAAGCTCCTCGGCAACAGAGCCGCTGTTCTTGCTCCGGATCTCATCCGCACCTATCTCCGATCCATGCTTAAGAAAAGAGGCGTTCTTCTGGAAAGCGTGAGGTGTTTCAGCACCCCTCAGTACTTCTTTGACGAACCGGCTCTGGCCGCATCCCTTTCGAGGTTTCAGGAAGTCTTCTCGAAGCACCTCGGACGGTTCCGCATCTTTTACGCAGTCAAGAGCAATTCCTTTCCGGGACTCTGCAAACATGTTTCCGATGCAGGAAACGGGCTGGACGTGTCGAGCGGTCCTGAGCTCACCATGGCCCTTTCCCTTGGGTGCGGCCACATTCTTTTCAGCGGACCGGCAAAGACCGATGCTGAACTGAGCCTTGCGATTCGGAACAGGGACAAAGTCACCCTGCTAATGGACAGCGCGGGTGAAATGGAAAGAGTGGCGGGATTGGTTCAAAACTCAGCGCTCGGAGATGTCCCTCTGAAAGTCGGATTCCGCCTCAGAGGCCAGCATCATGGGATATGGGGCAAGTTCGGTATACCTCCCGAGCGGTTCCCCGAACTCTTCACCAGAGCTCTCACCCTCAAAGGCCTTGACCCTCAAGGGATCCAATTCCACACGAGCTGGAACATGGGGCCTGAAGCGCAGGTCAAGATGATTGAGAGAGTCGGTTCTTGCGTCAAAGCCCTCTCCAAGAGCGCACAGAGCCGCCTCAAGTTCCTCGACGTCGGCGGCGGGTACTGGCCTGAGCGCGGGGAGTGGCTGAACCCCCAGAACACGATATCAGGAAAGATTCTTCAGACCCTGGATCCGGATTTCGAATTCAAGCCCAAGCACTATTATCACCCGGCTCGGCCTCTTGAGGACTTTGCCCGGGAGATCTCCGCAGCCCTCCGCAACCAGGGCAAGCCCCTCTCCGGTCTGGAGATCTTTATGGAGCCTGGCCGTTGGCTTTCAACTCCGGCCATGCATGTGCTCATCAAGGTGGTGGACAAGAAAGAAGCCACAGTGGTGATCGCGGACGGCGGGATCAACCTTCTCGGGTGGGAGCGGCCTTTGTTCGAGTTTACTCCCCTTCTCAATCTCACTCGCCCCTCCTTGCGCGAGTTCCCCGTAAGGATTTTCGGCAACCTTTGCACGCCACTGGACATCTGGGGAACCTCCCTTTTCGGGGAGGGTGTCGAAAACGGAGACATTCTCCTGGTCCCTGACCAGGGGTCCTACACCTATTCCTTGCGCCAATCCTTTATCAAGCCCATCGCCCGCGTGGTCCGCTTCGACGGGACCAACGTGTCCGAAGCGCAACCCGAACAAACGTTCTAGAGCTTTCCCAAAACGTTCTCTATCACCGGCACAAGCCCCATAAAATCCACCGTCATCTCCCTTGCCGGATCCCTCTTCTCCCCTTCCGAGGAAGTCACCCCAAACCGCGTGTTGATCTCGATCCCCTTATTCCTACAAAAATTCTCCAGCGACGGCTTGGTCATGCTCCCGACCAGATGCGCTCCGACCGATGCGCCCCATGCGAAGTGCGGCCCATCACCACCGCTGTCTCCGACAAGAATGACTCGCTTTGCAGGGATTGCGTGCAGCCTCATGACGGTTTCTGTATTCTTTGCCTTGTCCTCAATTTCCCGCACCTCGTACATTCCCTTCCCATGCCCAGGGTAGGAAATCATTGGACTTGCAGCCACCACGATTCCTTGAGGGAGCATGCCTTTTGCAATTGCCTTTTGAAAGTAGCCTTGCATGCCCGTGGTGTTGATCATGAACAGGACGTGATGCTCCTTGCACCACTTGAGCAGATCCACGACTCCCCTGTAGGTGATAAACGATGCGTCCAGGTATGCATCCATCTGTCTTTCGGTTATCGGTTTAGGAAGCAGTCCGCCAATCCTTCGGGTTACCTCAGATAGCGAAATCAGGTTGCCGGTGTACAAGCGGAATATTCCTGAAAGCTCCTCCTCCAGCTCCGGGTAGGCGAATGCAATGGGATCGAACGGCCCGCACGGTGCCAGGCATTCATTCCAGTCTGAAGAAATCATCCCTCTATAACGCTTTTTGCCTTGCCTTTTCATCGTGTCTTCCTTAGCCTACCAGACAACAAAAAAATCTTCTAGCAGCTTTGAACTGGAATCTGTGGATTGTGGGACGTTCTTTAAATTTTCATATTTTGCGTGCGAAGTGGAAAATGGTTTATGATTTTCCATAAAAGTGGAAATGTGAAGAACGTCCCTCATGGCCACGCTGAGTAGAAAGAGCCCAGGAGCATTGTATCGGCAATGAATTCTTATCGCTCAATAGCATGGAGAGGTTTGATGTTAATGTTCCTCGCAATCTTCAATTCAGGTTGTTCGGTATTTGGGATCCGTACGTATGAGACGACCAAATACGAATTGATTTTCGATGAGGCGAACAAAGAGATCAGATACTATGCTTCTTACATCGTCGCAAAGACAACGGTGAAAGGGGAGTTCAAAGAGGCCCAGGGCGCTGCTTTCCGGATTCTGGCTGGTTACATTTTTGGCGATAATGAAAAAAAGCAAAAGATTGCCATGACCGCTCCGGTTGTGCAGGAGCCGACCGCGGGGAGTGAAAGGATCCCAATGACCGCCCCGGTCATCCAACGGCCAAGTGAGGAAGGATGGGTGATGAGCTTCATGATGCCTTCCGTTTACAAAATGGAGGATCTCCCAACTCCAAAAGACAAGAGGATCCGCTTTGAGACAGTACCTGCAAGACATGTCGCAGTCATTCGTTACACCTGGATCGGGAATGAGAGCCGCAACGAGAGGAAAGCCAACGAGCTTCAAAAGTGGATCGCTGGCCTGAAGGGATATGAACCTATCTCACCTCCAATGTATGCCGGATATGATCCACCATGGACTTTGCCGTTTTTTCGGCGTAACGAAATGATGATAGAGGTCAAAAAGAAACAGGAGCGACCCTAGCCAACAACAGGGTAAATCAGGCGGCGAGGAGCGCGGTGGCCAGACAAGCAACGTTCGTGGCGCCGCTGGTTACCCTGTGCGTTCGGTGAGGAGAAAAGAAAAGTGAAAACTCAAGTCGAATTCAGATCCGACAAATTCCCACCCTACCATGGCGAAGAAGAACAAATTAACCCAGGAGTATGGGGCAAGAGACTCGCTGAGTATCTTCAAGAAAACCTACCTCATCAAGGTCTTAGAGTGATTACCATTGGCGCTGAGGATTGGGGCTGGATGGTAGAACTGGAAAACGAAGAATTCCCTTTATGGATAGGATGTGGCCACCAGAATGGCGACAATGATGAATTCTTATGTTTTATCGAACCTTCCAAGCCATTCATCAGAAAGTGGTTTAAGAAAATTGATACAGCAGTACAGGTTGGCCTTGTTTCTGAAGCGTTGAGGAAAGTCCTCGAATCGAATCCCGACATACACAGCGTTAATTGGTTGCCGGATACGGACCGATGACACCAAACAAACGCCTGCGCGTGTCCGCGAAAACCCGCGTCAACTGAGGCGCGAAACCGTCAGATCGTCCAGAGAGACCTCACGTGTATTGAGCTGGTGTTTCTGATGAATCTCGATCTCGAAGAACTATTGGTACAAAGAACCATAGGCTT
Organism: uncultured delta proteobacterium; assembly: GCA_963702565.1. Taxonomy (GTDB): domain Bacteria; phylum Desulfobacterota; class DSM-4660; order Desulfatiglandales; family HGW-15; genus CAVPDE01. Next base: position 132,262 of record CAVPDE010000013.1, read on the forward strand.
CAAACGCCTCGCAAAGGCACAAAAGGTCAAACTGCTGGCACAATGGTCACGCGCATTTCCAGACCTCGTGACATCCGCTCGCCACCAAGCGGTGCGCGAGGGTGTTTGCCGTGATAAAGATGCGGACGAAGCGTACACAAGACTATCGCTTTGCGATTTTTACATTCTTCCCGACGATGATAGCGGAATGCCGTCGTACGCATGTTTTTCAGCGAAACCGCCGGAATTAGCCCAACTTGTATCCGATACGGTTACGAAGTGCGACGAACTAATCGTCGTTGATGCGAGTTGGCGTTGGTCTGCAGTATTCGTTAATCATGGCTCCCCGCAGTTGGTAGGGAGGCACTTCAGTCGAAAATGAAACGGCAACGACAATATGATCTGACACAAACATTAAGCCGTACTGCCGGGGATGCGGCATCTGTAAAAGGTCTGGGGTTAAAAGGGTTGAGGGCTGGGGAACTTATTGAAAAACATCCAACGGTAGGGCGAGGCTGATACCTGCGAAGCCTGGTTGTAAGAGACTGGCGTCGAGCCGATCACCCTGCAGTCCTAATGAATGCACACGACCGCTTTGCCCCACGTGATTCTTGTCGTTGGGCGACCGAAAAGAGAATCCGATGAGGACGAAGGCTACCTGGGCAGTGATGTTGTGGGCGCTGGGGGCGGTGTCAATTGTCCTCAGCGCCAGTTGCGCTCGTCTGCTGATTCCCGCCGACGATGTGCCGCTGCGGCCCCCGGACAGCTACTTCCCGCACGCCGAATGGCGCACTTCCACGCCCGAAGCGCAAGGCCTCGACTCGGAGGCGCTGGTCGCACTCTTCGATACGATTGAAGCAAGGTATTTGCCGATCCACAGCCTCCAGATCGTGCGCTATGGGCACCTCGTGCTTGATGTGTACTTTTTCCCGTTCCTCCGGGGTGAGCGTCACGACGTGGCATCGGTCACCAAGTCGATCACGACGACGCTGGTCGGGGTGGCGCTCGATCGCGATGCGATCCCGAGTTTGGAGACGTCGGTGTATCCATTGCTTTATCCAAGACCGCCGGCGGACGTTCGCAAGCAGCAAATCCGCCTGCGCCACCTCTTGACCAACTCGAGCGGGCTGGACTGCGGCCGCGCGAACTACGAGCGCGAAATGCTCGCCATGGTGGCGACGGAAGACTGGCTGCAGTTCGCACTCGATTTGCCGATGCGCGAGGCGCCGGGAGTGCGTTTTGCATATTGCAGCCCGGGTTTCCATCTGCTTTCTGCCTTGATCAGCCGCCGTACCGGGCTGGCGGCGGAAGACTTCGCCCGGCAGAACTTGTTCGCGCCGCTCGGTATCACCGATGTGCGCTGGCCCCGTGACCCCCAAGGGATAAGCCAGGGTGCCGGCGATCTGCAACTGCGCCCTACAGACTTGCTGAAAGTAGGTTATCTGTTCCTGCGCCAGGGCGAATGGGATGGTCGCCGGATCCTTTCGCGCCAGTGGATTGAACAGGCGACACGACGGCAGATCGAAACGCCCTCGTCGGAAGACTATGGGTTCGGGTGGTGGGTCTCCCGTGACGTTCCGGGTATGTACCAAGCGGCCGGCCGCGGCGGCCAGCGACTCATCGTGTGGCCCGCAAAGGACATCGTGGTCGTCATGACTGCCGGCGGCTTTGACCCCGCTCCATTGGCGCCCTTGTTGTTGCGCGCCATGAAGAGCAATGCGGCCCTACCCGAGAATCCTGTCGCTCACTCTCGCTTGTTGGCGCGCGTGCGCGCGGCGACCATGCAGGTCCAGACGAAGGAATCGGCGCCGTCACTACCCGCAAGGGCCGCCGGGATCAGTCACACGGTGTATGCCTTAGACCCCAACCCACTTGGAGTTCGTGCGATGGAACTCCGGTTCTACGATCAGGCGGGTGCCGAGGTGCGGGTCCTTCGGGGTGACGAGGAGATGGTCTTTCCGGTGGCGCTTGACGGCACGTATCGGTTCGGAACCGATCCCACTTCGAAAGAACGGGTGGCGGGTCGCGGACGTTGGACTGGTCCCGATGAGTTCGTGCTGGAGCTCGACACGATCGTCCGCATTAACCACTTCAGTCTCGTACTCCGCTACGAGGGCGATCGGTTGCACGGCCGGGTCAGCGAGCGCGCCGGGTTGATCCCCGAAACGGAGTTCACCGGCCGCCTGCGACGCTGATCGGCACCGCAAAGTGCCAACGGGGTTGAATTGTGGAATCTTACAACGGACAACCTCATGAGAAATCGCTTTTAGATGTTTGTATTGTTTCGTTTTCACTCGCGCAGATCGTGTTGACACAAAGGTTGGTGGAGTTCGCCACTTCACCGATCATCCCTGGGCATAAAGAATTTCCTCTGCACATCGACGACCAGCTGTGCCCATTGCTTGCCGGGCCTTGAATCGACCAGGTTCAGAAGCCCAACAACCGCGTGAAAGCGACGCGTTTTCCGCGCCAATGACACGGGAAGCCGGGCATCAAAGCCGGTTCCAGCAGCAGACGCACGGAGGAACAGGGCTACGGTATCCATGAAGAAGGTATTCCTGGCTATCTGCTTAGTCCCCGCAGCAGTTGCTGCTGCGGGTATTCAAAGCGACCCACAGATCTATAGCCTACGGGGAGGGCATCCGGGGCAAATAGTGATGCTCTCCGGTTGGTCGAAGGGGAAGAGGTTTGCTGAGTACGAAGACTCTCGGAACCTGACTCCCCGCTTCTTCTCCATGAATCAAGCGGTGTGGACATGGTGCGAAGGGAAGTCGACTCCCAACAGGATCGAAAGGATCGATTCGAGGGTTGTCATGGGGCAGGTCACGACGATCGTTCTCGCGGAGAAGACCACCTGTGACGACAAGGCCCAACTCATCTCGAACCATGACTTCCCCAGGCAGCGATGGGCTGCTGCTGACGCAACCGAACAAGAAGTGGAGAGAATCCAAGCGAAGCTCCGGTCGGCCCACAGACTGCGGGTCACCAGAGTCGTGAGCGAGGTGAGAGGCGTGCTGTATCTGGTATCCGATCCATCGATAGAAACGATTCACGATACCAGTGGATCTCGACTGTTGGACGCCGCTCTGAACCAGATTTCCATGATTGATAGTGCGCCGTTGTCTCCGCTGATCGATCTTGATGACGATGGCGTGCCGGAATTTTACATGCCGTCATCGGACGGGATGGAGGCGTGGCTGGTGAGAATGTTCCCCGAACTGAATAGGGAACTGTCGTATTCGGACAAGGCGAGTGCCGAGGCGCCCCGGAAATAGCCGAGGCCAGCGGCCCGGCGATGTTCGAGAAGGATGCTGCAGGCGCTTTTTGCTAGGTGGACTATAGGATGTCCCCCTCTTCCACTGATCAGTGATGCCAAACCTAACCGTTGGACGCGCCAACATGAGGATATTTGCATACGTAGCGGTCGTCCTGATCCTCACCGCCAGTGCGGCCAGGGCACAGATGGACGTGCCGAACGATACAACGGTAAGTCCGGTGAGCGAGGCAGATGTCCACTGGAAGATCGTCCAAAGGGAAATAGAACAAATCACAGAGGGCGCCCCGGACTCTCCCGTTGGCAACCAATTGGAGATGGTCGGAAGAATAGAGGGAAGGGCCATTCGGGAGCTCTTTCCCGGGTGGGAGTTCTACGCTGTAAGCTACTCGAACTACAAGAAAGAAGGCTTTGAGGACAGACCTGTAAGCCTTGCGGCCGGACTCGGGCTCACACTTGCGGTAGGCCCGGATTCACGGCTAAAGATAAGGATGTCTCATTACGGTAACCACGAGGAGTATGGATACCTGCTGATCGAGACGAAGGCGGCAATCCGCAATGCTGACGATGCAAATCTGGTGTGGCATGCATTCTGCGAAATCCACCGGAAGGCGTGGAAGGGTCGCAAGGTGGAGAAGGTTTCTGAGACTGAGTGGAAGCTGGGTATCTTCAGCTACGACCAGACAATTTCCGTTGTTGATGGCGTCAGTACCGTCGTGAAGAGAACTCATTTTATGCAGGTGATGATAGATCCTGCCAGTAAACAGATTGCCACATGGAAAAGCATAGTGGAAACCTCCAACCGGTTGCGGCGGACGGAGGGTTAGGCTCACGAGAAGGAGACACGACTAGACCAATGCGTTGGGCTCTGCGATTTTTGGCCGTATGCCACTTAGGGTGGGGTGGAGTGCTTCTGCTGGCCGCCGGATGGCCAGCGCTGGCGGCTTTTCGGACACTCCCGCACATGTCGACAGGCACCATCTGGACGAACCTGCCCAATGCCTTGCTGTTTGCCGCCATGTATGCTCTTCCCCCGGCAGCCCTCGGGGCGTGGATGGGCCTACTGGGGCTCAGGCTCTGGTCGCCGGGAGCGCGGCTGCGGACAACACTGCTCTGGACACACGGTATCCTGCTTTTACTCGGTTCCCTCGCCGTGTACGTTGGTATCTACTCTGTGGAAGCCGCTGAGATCAGCAACGCGCGCGGCGGCGGGTTGCTCAGCCCCCTGGCCTGGATTCCCTTGATGATCGGCCTTCCTATCTTGGCGTTGGCCGCGTTTTCCCTTCCTGCTGCAATGCTGGTGCTGCCCCCGGGCAGAACAGCGGGCCTGCATCACGAGACTGCTCCATACGGGACCAGGGAAACTATGGGCAGACCGGTACTGCGACTGATCCTTGCATGGGTTCTGCTTTCCTGCGGTTTCGCTGTCCTTGTCCCTTCTCTCTGGCCAACCTCTGAGGCAGAGAAAGCTGCGAAGCAAACGCAAAAGGCTGCAAAACAAATGGAGATGCTAACTGCTCGAAAGAAAGCGGATCTGGATGCTCTGCGTGCGCTTTCCCGGAAGCCGCCCGAAGAGACGGCAGCAGTTCTCAGGAGCGTTATCATGGACGGACGCCTGGGCGCGATGAGGTTGACCGACCAGGAAGCAACGCTGACCCTGGTAAGCGCCAACCTGCCGGTCGCGTTTGAATGCATCGACCTCTTGGCGGCGAAGAGTGCGCGCGCCAAGGAGCAGCTCGACAAACAGGGGGCCGTGCGCTCCTGGGCTGATAGGGAGAAGGAGGATGAGTATCTCAGGCTCACGAACAGCATGAGCGATCTGCTGTCGGTCTTAAAGGATGTCAAGCACGTACCGGCAGGGCTGGAGCCTTTCCTTGTGCAGCGAACGGCACGCAAAGGGCCAGGCCGATCAGAAGCCATCTCTTTGATGGACAAGCTCGATACCCTTAAGGACAAGCGCGCCGCGCTCTCGGTTTCATCCGCGGTGGATGATGGGCAAGCCGCAAAAGACGCCCGCCAAGGCTCGGCTCAGATGGGAAATCCAATGAAAGCTCACTTGCTGGACGAACGATATGAAGTGTGGTCGAAAGCTTTAGAGGAGCTTGGAGCTCTGAGTAAAGAGGACCAATGGACAGTGGGATACGATCTGCTAAAAGTCGTCATGGACGAAAATTCGCCATTCCGCGCGAACGCAATAAGGGCAATTGGAAATATCAGGCCGCCATTCATCCCGGCTAAGAGTAACCTTGTTGAGTTCGTCGGGGATAGAAAGGCAGAGCACGACCTTCGGTGGCAGGCAACTATTGCATTGGGGGAAATGAAACTTGCGGATCAAGAAACCATCGGCGTGCTATGTAACGCGCTCAGTGATCCAGATCCGGAACTCAGATGGAAATCTGTTGAGGCTTTGTCCAAATTCCAGCAAGAGGCAGCGCCAGCGTATGAGGATTTGGCTAAAGCTACGAAGGACAAGGATTGGCGCGTGAGAATAGGAGCGGCACATGCGCTGAGCTATATGGGATCGATATCCATTCCCATACTCACAAGCATGTTGAGCGTTGATGATGCCACGGTGTCGGTTGAAACCATCCGTGTGTTAGGTGCTATGGGTCACGAAGCCGACTCAGCGGTTGCTGCATTGGTAAAGACAATGAAATGGCCATTAGAGGGTTTTCCTGAAGAGACGATTGCGGCTCTCAAAAAAATCGACACCCCAAGTGCCAGGGAAGCTCTATCGGCGTCAAATCGATGAGAAATTGTGTCACAGCCAACCGACTCGGATTCTGGTCCTCCTCCGCCCTGGTCGGGATCGGGAGCGCTTACGTACTTGCGCTCGCGGCCGGGTTCGCGCGGCACGGTCTGCGCGAGCGAGGCTGCGAGGCTGGCATCGCCCATTAAAGGGCTTGTCAATGGGCGACCCGGCTGTGTCTGCTGGGGTCGGGCCACGACAAGTATCTGGAATTGAAACGAATAGTATTGAGTCGACCCCCTGAAATGAGCCTATACCGCATTTTTCGAGGCCAATAAGGTTGTTCTAAGAGGCGCCTATGGCCAGAGCCAAGCGACATTACATTCCGGGCTACATCTGGCACACCCCGGTTGAATGGTCTTCGAATTCAACAGGGTGAATCACCCATCGATGCCCTATACGAGAATTCCTTCTCAAATTCTCAAAGGATCGGCATCGGTATCTGCAGTGGCTCTATCAAGCGCTGGAATCCTGAGGGTGAAAACCATCTCCTTTTCAAGGAAGAAAATGTATAAACTTCAAAAGAGGGATCTTAATAAAGCGTCAGCAATATTCAGCCAATCCTTCTATAATTACCCAATCTTCAATCATATTATTCCCGATCCTGAATACAGAAAAGACAAGTTGAAATATCTATGTCGTTTTCTTCTCAGTCTTGGAATTGCCAAGGGAGAAGTCATTGGGCCAAGCAACAAATTGGAAGGCGTCTCTATCTGGCTTCCTTCAAAGGGATCAAATGGCTCAGGTATGGACGCCATTCGTGCAGGCTTACTCAACCTATTTTTTCATATAAAACCAGGAACGGTGAGTAGGTTTATCGAAGTCGGCAAAATCAAAGGGAAAATGAGAGCCGAAATTATCAAGGGACAATATTATTTATGCGATATGATCGGAGTGGATCCACTTTTTCAGAAGCAAGGATTTGGCCGAAAAATGATCGAGGCAAAGTTACTCGAATTTGATAGAGTAAAAATGCCTTGTTACCTAGAAACCAGCAAGCATGAAAATATTGTTTACTATGAACGGTTCGGATTTTCACAAATCAATAAATACAAAATCCAAGATGTCGACGTGTTTTGCCTAAAGAGAGATCCAAATACGCCCTTCGCTATTTGAAAAATAGGTTTAAAAACACCGCCCAACCGGGCGCTGCGCCGAATCGCCGCTCCGCGACGCCGTCGGGCGGATCGGGAGTCACCAAGGGCCCGCTATCGGTAAGCTGATCGTTATCTACCATCTCCGACGATGCAGAATTAGGAGAAATTAAGTGACTCAGATCGATCGAAAGGCCCGTATTCGACAGTACAAGGAGACCTTGCCGCCGGCGGGTGTGTTCCGGGTTCGCAACACTGCAGCCGGAAAGTCACTCGTGGGCTCAAGTGCCAACCTACCCGGAACGCTCAACCGCCACCGCTTCCAGCTGGAGCACGGTTCACACCCGAGCAGGGAACTTCAGGCGGATTGGAGAGCTCTTGGCCCGGATGCGTTCGAGTTCGAAGTGCTGGACCAGTTGAAACCCTCCGACAAGCCCGACTCCGATGCGACCGAGGATCTTCGGGTGCTCAAAGAGTTGTGGTTTGAGAAGCTGCTGGCGTCCGGCGAATCGCTGTACCGTGAAGCCGGGCGAGGCTCCTAACAAAGTAAGGCGGAGCCGAGATGATCATAAGAAATGAAAAGGTTACAGATATTGAAGCAATAGCCGAGGTGAGCGTTCTCCTTGAAGAGGGAACCTTATAAACATTTTGAATTGGAGCGCAAGAATCGGATAGCGGCGAGGTTTTACAAGCCTTACAGTCATCTCTAAATCTTGAGGAGACTGGAGGTTTGTTTTTATGGATACTACTGTAAATCTATCGACGGGACTGATTGAAGAGTGCTTGGCAATGGGAACGACGGACAAAAGAGTCTTTCTTGCTGATGATGAACGCTGGCAAGCCCTGGTGAAGCGCGACCCGCAGGCTTGCGGTGAATTCGTCTATGGGGTCCTCACCACGGGAGTGTATTGCCGGCCCGCCTGTGCGTCTCGATTGCCTAACCGCGAAAATGTTCGCTTTTTTGGGAACAGAGAGGAGGCTGAGCAAGCAGGCTTTCGTCCCTGCAGGCGCTGCAGACCGGATGCACCAGGCCGGGATGAGCCGCATATCCGCGCCGTTCTGAAAGCGTGCAAAAGGATGCACGAGGACGAACCACCCCCGTCCCTGAAAGAGCTTGCTCGCGATGCCGGCTTAAGCCCTTTCCATTTTCAGCGGCTGTTCAAGAAGATCGTCGGGGTCACGCCCAAGCAGTATGCCATGGAAAGACGGGCAGCCCGACTTCGGGAGCATTTGAGAAAGGACTCGACTGTAACCGGAGCGATGTATGATGCAGGTTTCTCTTCCAGCAGCCGCTTCTACGAAAAAGCGGCGGCGACGCTCGGAATGAAACCTTCCGTCTACAAAAATGGCGCGCAGGATGTTCGTATTTGCTTTGCCATTGTTCCATGCTTCCTAGGATTGGTTCTGGTTGCTGCGACCGCGAAAGGCATCTGCGCCATTGACTTCGGCGATACCGCCGAGGCGCTCAAAGAGAACCTCCATCGCCGTTTTCCAAAGGCGGCATTTCAGAACCCTGACCCCCAGTTCGCAGTAATGATCGGACAGGTTCTCGCCTTTTTGGAGAAACCCCATCCTGATCGTCCAGATCTTCCACTGGATGTACAGGGCACCGCTTTTCAGCGAGGGGTTTGGCTGGCCTTGCAGGAAATCCCCCCCGGTGATACGGTGAGTTACGGAGACATCGCTTCTCGCATCGGAAGACCGACGGCCGCAAGAGCGGTAGCCCAGGCTTGTGCCGCCAACCCCGTCGCCGTCGCTATCCCCTGCCACCGCGTCGTAAAGGGTGACGGCGCTCTTGGCGGCTATCGCCGGGGATTGGAGCGAAAGCGGGTTTTACTCGAACGGGAAAGGAAGGGATTCGCGAAAGTTGGCGCCCAAAAGGCTCCTTCAACACAGCGGTAACTTCGGCGCCGATGGAGTCCCTGTTGTCAGGGAGGAAAAAATGGTCGACAAGTTCCCCAAAATCAAGGTCGCGGTGGTGCAGGCCGCTCCAGTTCTATTCGATCGCGAGGCCAGCGTTGAAAAGGCCTGTCGCCTGGCTGGTGAAGCCGCCGCACAAGGTGCGAAAGTAATCCTTTTCCCCGAGGCCTTTGTCCCAGCCTACCCGCGCGGGCTTGCCTTTGGTACTGTGGTCGGTGGCCGCAGCCCGCAAGGGCGGCTCACATGGCAGACCTACTGGGCCAATGCAGTTGATATCCCTGGCCCCGCGACTGAAGCGCTGGGAGCGGCAGCCGGTCAATCAAAAACCTATTTGATCATTGGGGTTATCGAGCGCGATAATCAATTCAGTCGGGGCACACTCTATTGCACGATGCTCTACTTCGGCCCTGATGGGCAGCTGATCGGCAAGCACCGCAAGCTCAAGCCGACCGCAGGAGAGCGGCTCATCTGGGGCGAGGGTGACGGCAGCACGCTGACCGTGATCAACTCGGAGTTCGGGAAAATTGGGGGATTGATCTGCTGGGAAAACTACATGCCCCTGGCGCGAATGGCGATGTACAGCAAAGGGGTTGAAATCTATTTGGCCCCCACCGCTGATGCGCGCGATACCTGGCAGTCCACCCTACGCCATATTGCGTGTGAGGGGCGCTGTTTTGTTCTGGGCTGCAACCAGTTTGTGACGAAAGCCATGTACCCAGCCGGCCTGGAGGGAGTGGAAGACTTAGCCCACCAACCGGAGATCGTGTGCCGAGGTGGAAGTGTCATCATCGCCCCTTTGGGTGAAGTTCTCGCTGGCCCTCTCTATGATCAGGAAGGCACTTTGTTTGCAGACCTCGATCTGGCCGAGATAGTCCGAAGCAAATTCGACTTTGACGTGACCGGTCACTATGCCCGACCTGACGTATTTAAACTGACGGTTAATGAAAAACCTGCATTACCGGTGGCCTACAAGGCAGCGGATGAGCCCTAATCTTAGGGCAGGGCTTCGATCACATCAAAGCACTCTGAGATAAATGACTTTGTCATCCCCGGGGGAGTAGAAGTTCTTGAGGGTTGCCTCTTTGCGATATCCACAGCGGCTGTAAAAAGAACGGGTCGGCTTGTACTGCTCTCGTGAAGAGGTTTCAACATAGATGCGCTTACCGCCTATCTCCCTGATCCTCTCTTCCACCCGTTTCAGGATGTCTGCGCCAAGCCCTGATCCCCTCAACTCTTCCTGAACCGCAATCCAGTAAATGTCATAGCTCTCCACCGTGCAGGGGATGGGGCCGAAGCAGGAGTAGCCGGCGACTTTTCGATCCTTTTCCGCAAAAAGAAAATAGTAGCCGCTCTCGATTCCCTTGTTGAGCCTCTCTTGAACAAGCTCGACGGCGACTTCGATTTCAGCCTCTGAGAAGAACCTGCTCGAGACTACGATTTCCCTGACCCGCTTTCTGTCTGAAGGCCGCGGTTCCTCTCGCCAGGTGATTTGACCGTAAGGTTGAATGGACATCTTTTAGAACCTTTAACCAAGCTGGATTTCCGCTCAAGTGGGAATGACACCCTTGGAGAACGCTGCTCTCATCTCCTCCCCTTTGCCCCTGGACCCAAAGGAACATCCTGAAGGATGCGCTCCACAACCTGTCTGTAACTCAGCCCTGCCTGAGAAGCTGCAGCCACAAAACCGGCGTCCGGTGAAAGGCATGGATTGGCATTGATCTCGAGCACCCAGGGCCGATTGCTCTCATCCACTCTGAAATCCACCCGAGCGTAGCCGCGCAAACCGAAGAGATGCCAACATCTCTTCGCTATGTCCATCAGGCTTTGCAGCAAGGGCCTCTCGGACTTGGGAAACTCGAAACTCCGCTGGGTGTGTAAAGACTCGAAGGACGACTCGTCCCACTTGGCCCGGTATCCCACCACTTTCCATTTTCCGGGCGGGTAATCGATGAACCTCATTTCCGCAGGGGGAAGCACTTCAGGGTCTTCTTGAGATGCGAGGCATGAAAGGTTGAACTCTCTTCCGACGATGAATTGCTCGGCAAAGCAATCCCCCCCAAGCGGATCCCTTCTTTTTTCCATCTCGGCAAGAAGCTGGCCTGAGCTCTTCGCGGAAAGGACCGAGCTTTCCTCCAGGCCGACAGAGGCATGCTCCCACACCGACTTAATGATGTAGGGTCCCTTGAGAGGGATGCTTTTTGCTTTGAGATCTCCTGGTGAATAATAGGGAGGGGTTGCAATAGCCGCCCCTTCAAGGATCTTTTTCGTAAGGATTTTGCTGGAAGTCAGGTAGAGCGCATCTGCAGGGGCCCCTGTATAAGGAATAGATAGAAGATCCAGGATGGATGCGGGAAAATGGATCAGCCGGCCATGACCCTCCACGGACTCCACGAGATTGAAGACCAGTTGAGGATACGCTTCCTTGATCTCTTTGAGAAACCCCTTGGTGTCCATGGAAAAGGCCATTTCCACGGACTCATGGCCGAGATCCGACAGGGCGCGGCCGACGGCCTCAGCCTGAACAAGGGCGTCGGACTGATCGGGATGGGTTCCTTCTTTCGCAATTCGATCATATAGGATGATGACTTTCATGGGTTTCCGTGGAAGGAACCGGAGTGTTTCTCACTTCTTCATTCGTTTCAGAGCAGACTCCATGATCCGGCCGAGCAATTCCTGGTAGGACATGCCTGCGAGGTTGCACAGGATGGGAAGATCCGAAATATCCGGGTTGAGGCCAGCAAGCGGATTCACCTCGAGAAACCTGGGCACCCCCTGAGCGTCTGCCCTCAGATCAATGCGGCCACCGTCCCTGCATCCCAGGCCCCGCCATGCCGCCAGCGAGACCTCGATTGCCTTTTGGGCCGCCTCATCCTTCACCAACCGATATTCAACGAACTCCTCGAACTTTTTTTTGTTGGTGTAGGTGTAGGACCCGGGCTCCGCATCTTTCTTGAGCAAGACCTCAATCGCGCCGACGGCAAGAGCCTCCTCACCCGTTCCCGTGATTCCTACAGTGAATTCCCGTCCCGGCATGAAGGTTTCCAGAAGCACAGGCTGGTCAAAGGCAGCGAGCAAGCCGCGGCACACCGAGTCCAGATCTTTTCTTGTCATGATTATTGACGACGCACTGATGCCTTTTCCTGTCCCCTCTGCCACCGGTTTTGCAAACAGAGGAAAGGGAAGATCTACGGCATCAACATCAGAGGTCGTCTCCACAACGGTGAATTCGGGGGTGGGGATGCCCAAGTCGTGAATCACATGCTTGGTCATCCCCTTGTGAAGCGTCAGCGAAAGGACAAGCGGATCAGAAAAGGTGTAGGGGATTTCGAAAGCATCCAGCAGAGCCGGGACCTGGGCCTCTCTCCCAAACCCCCTGAGGCCTTCCGCGATATTGAACACCATATCCCATCGGTCGCCTGCGACCAGCCGGGCCGCAAGTTTCCGGATGTTCCCGATGCGATCTGTCTCAAAGCCCAGGCGTTGGAGCGTTTCTTCGATCGCCTCGATCGTGTCGAGCCGATCGAACTCCGCCGTTTCCTCGTCTCCATACCCTTCGGCGAGGTAATCCTCCCGGAGATCGTAAGCGATCCCTATTTTCACGCCACGGCCTCTACCCTCTTCCCATCTCCTGAATGGCCTTTAGAATCCGGGTAGTGGAACACTCGATCCTGGTAGTTTTTGAGCAGGACATCCTCCCCCTCGCGGCCTAGGTAGTATTCCGGAAGAAGAGGGATCTTGCCTCCCCCGCCAGGGGCATCGATCACGAACGTCGGCACCGCATACCCTGTGGTGTGGCCGCGCAATCCCCGTATCATCTCCAGGCCTTTTTCTACCGGGGTCCGAAAGTGAGCCGACCCCAGGATCGGGTCACACTGGTACAGGTAGTAGGGTTTTACCCTCATTTTGAGAAGGCCGTGCACCAGCGCTTTCATGGTGGGCACGTCATCGTTAATCCCGGAGAGAAGAACCGTCTGGCTCCCAAGGGGAATTCCTGCATCCGCCAAACGTTCGCACGCCTGGCTCACCTCAGGGGTCAACTCCTCCGGGTGAGTGAAGTGGATACTCATCCAGAGGGGATGGAATTTTTTCAGCACCCGGGTCAGAGCCGGGGTGATTCTCTGTGGAAGGACCACCGGCGCCTTGGTTCCGATCCTCAGAAACTCCACATGGCGGATCTGGCGCAGACGTGAAAGAAGCCACGCCAGGCTCTCGTCCGAAAGGGTCAGAGGATCGCCTCCTGAAAGAAGCACGTCCCGAACCGTGGGCGTTCTCTCAATGTAGGCAATCGCCTCCTCCCAGCGAGCCAGGTTTGTGGAAGCGCCCCCATGATGTCCCACCATTCTCGACCGCGTGCAGTACCGGCAGTAAGTGGAGCAGAAGTCCGTTACGAGGAACAGCACCCTGTCAGGATACCGATGGACTAAACCCGGGACAGGACTGTCCTGGTCTTCTGCAAGAGGGTCCGCCGCTTCGCCTGGCGAAGAGAGATGTTCGCTCGTGGTCGGCAATACCGTTCGTCGAATGGGTTGAAATGGGTTGATCCTGTCCAAAAGGCTCGCAAAGTAGGGCGTGATCGCCACAGGAAGCTGATGGCCGGCATGGGTCATGGCCAGTCGCTCCTCTTCGGACGGCGCGAGAATGCGGCTCAGCGCTTCGATGTCGCGGATGCGGGCGCGCAATTGCCATCGCCAATCGTTCCACTCTGTAGGGGTTGCCTCTGGAAAGAATCGTTTGCGGAAAGCGGCAGTTCGAGGGCTGCAGCGAAACCTTGGGAAATGAGGTGCCTTCTGGATGGATATTATTTTCGGGTTTTCTTTTAAGTCCGGTGAAGAATCGGATCCACTCTCCACCTTGTGTTCTCCAAGTCCGGAAACCGGACTCGGAGGCTCAAAATCCTCCGAAGCTAAAATGTCCTTCTTCATCCTTTATCCTTACCCCCAGACCTTTATTTAAAACAGGGAAGATCCCTTCCCTTTGAGGAGAGCTCTCCTTGAGTTCTCCATAAAACTTCCAATTCAATTACTTTTTCATATTCTTTACTAAGCATTATCTATGCCAAAAATTTAACGCTCTGATAATCCATACCTTTTGATTTTGACCTTAAATTATAGTGAACATCCAGTTCCGATGCAAGAGATAAAAGAGTGTTGAGGCACAAAAAGTTACCCTCCGAGGCGGCTTAATGCTTTGAAACCTATTTGGAAAAACAGACTGCGACATCCAAGTTCCGATCCTGGATGGATCGGAACTTCCAATTCCTATCTTCATTAGCCCTTCATTTCTGGGATGCTTGCCTCTTTGGGTGGGATTCTCTTCTGATACATCCTGGGGGGAAGATCTTCGCGGCTAAAGCAGCCTAAAGGGGTTCATTGCCTTTGTCGGTCGGATAGATCATGGCACTCTCAATCCGCTCGCTTACCGTGTATTTCCTTATCCTGACGATCTTCTTGCCTTCTTCCTCTCGCACGACACCGGCTGCTTCCACCTCTTTACGAATGTGCAAGAGGAGCTCAGGACCCTTTCCTTTAGGGTCCACCTGATACTCGTTCTCATCATGGGAAGAGATGGCAATCCCTGTGACATTCCCCTGATCGTCCCAGGCTGTGGGGATAACCACACCCCGGATCTTGGTCACTTTGCTTGGGCCTTTAGCCAAAAACGCACCGCCTTGTCATTGGGTTAAATGCTTCCGTTATTTAAAGCATGAGTTGTGCCAAACCACTCGTATTCTCCTCTTCTCACCGAGAAAGCGGAGTCGGAGCATAGACTGGTCTTTATTAACTTATTGAAAATCCCTAATATTACGACCATAACTCTTTTGAGCCGGCACCCACACCCTCTCAAGAAAAACCGCAAATCCAAGACCACAGAGCATCTCTTTTTTCTCTTCATCGGAACCCACGGTTCCGCCTCAGCCCCGACAGAACAAGGTTAGGCCGAAGAGGATTTGAAATCTTCCTTTCGTATAGCGTACTTCTTCATGAGCTTGTGAAGCTGTCTGGTGGTGATCCCCGCTGCTTTTGCAGAATCCTTGATCTTTCCCTTATGGTGAATCAGCTGTTCTTTGATGTAGTTTCTCTCGATGTGTTTCAACCCCTCCTTTCGCACTTCCGAGAGAGTCCACTGGGTGTCCACGGCCACGCTGGGCGTGAGCCCCTCGGCTTCGAAAAGCTCGCTCGGAAAACTTTCGGGGTTCAAGATGGGCGACGTTTCCAAGATGTGGGCCCGCTCGATCAGATTCTCCAACTCTCGGATGTTTCCCGGCCAATCGTACTGTTCGAACGCCTCCAGCACCGAGGGGTGGACGTGATGGATGGCTTTGGCGTTGAACTTGTTCATGCGCCGGAGAAAAACATCTACAAAGTGAGGGATGTCCTTTTTTCTTTGTCGCAGGGGTGGAACTTCGATGGGAAACACGTTCAAACGGTAGTAGAGATCTTTCCGGAAGAGGCCCTGTTCGGACATTTTTTTTAGATCCGTATTGGTCGCGGCGATCACCCTCACATTCGCATCAATCGTCTCCTCCCCTCCCACTCGCTGAAAAGTGCCGTCCTGAAGGACCTGGAGAAGCTTGATCTGAGCCGACGGGGTGATCGTGCCGATCTCATCCAGAAAGATGGTCCCTCCTTTTGCAATTTCAAACTTTCCCAGCTTTCTCCTGATCGCTCCGGTGAAGGCCCCTTTTTCGTGGCCGAAGAGCTCGCTCTCCAATAGGGTGTCCGGGATGGCGCCGCAATGAACGCTGATGAACTGGGCGTCATTTCGGTTGCTGTGCTTGTGAATCAGGCTGGCCAGCACTCCCTTGCCGGTTCCTGTTTCTCCGATCAGGAGAACTGTGCTCTTGGTCGGCGCGACAGAGCGAATCTTGCCGAACGCAGCCTTCATGACGTCGCATTTTGTCCGAATGAGCTCCAGGGAGTCCGACTGCCAGAACTGGTCTCTCAGGTAGTCGAGCTCCGACTGCATGAGGGCCGTCTCGTCGATGCTTTCGGTCACATATTTCACTTCAGGGGGATTCAGAGGATAGGTCAGGTAATTGCTCGCTCCGGCCTTCACAGCCATCACCGCTTCCCTGATCTCCTCTTGGGGACACATGACGACGATTTCGATGGTCGGATACACTTGCCAGAGAGCCTGGAGCGCTGTCGTCAACCCTCCGGGCTGGGAGGATCGAAGAAGATCGATGTCCATGAAAAGGTAGTCGTAGCGCCTGTGATGGAGCATGTTCAGAGCGGTGTCGCTGGTGGGGGCTAAATCTACGCGGTAAGCCGAACGATGGCATTTTCGGATGATGCGGTAGTCATCCTTGTCTTTCGTCACCACAAGAATGGATCTCATGGCCTTCTCCGGATCACCAGGGCTTTCCGCTTTATAAAACAATCTGAATGATTGTCAACAAAATCATGACCCCCCAATGCAAAAAGAGACAGTTGAAATGCGCTCCGGGTTTTGTCATAGTGGATCAGAAAACCTTCGGGTGCCCCTTTTCATATCAGCACCCTAAGCGCAACCGACCCGGACCGAGACGTCTATGAACTTCAAGAAATACCGCTTCCTTCTTGCGCTGCTTGGCATTTCAATTCTGCTCTGCGGCAAAGGGTTCGCCCAGGAGTCGCCGTCCTCCTCTTCTGCGTCGGGCGCTGAAAAGCCGACCCTAGTCCAAGCCGCCATGTGCGCCAGCTTGAAAGAGGGAAGCCCCTGCAACCCCGGAGCCGTCTTCCCCGTCAGCCAGGGGAAGGTTCTTTGTTTTTCCTCTTTTGACCCGGTCCCTCGAAAGACGTCCATTTTTCACAGCTGGTTTCACAGGGATGTTTTGATTACCAGACAAAAACTCACCCTGAATTCACCGCGATGGTCGACCTACAGTACCATCCAGCTTCGCGAATCAGACAAGGGTCCCTGGAGAGTGGAGATTACGGACCAGGACGCACGACTGCTCGAAGTTCTCAGGTTCAGCATCACGGACTGACGGACTATGGATTTTCTCTTGCATTTTTTTCAGGCGGTCAAGTGGCAGGATCTTCTCGACATTGCCCTGAACAGCTACATTCTGTTCAGACTCTATGTTCTCTTCAGGGGAACGAGCGCCTTTCGGGTGCTCGTGGGCGTCGCGATCTTCTGGATCTTCAACAAACTTGCTCTCTCTCTGGGCCTGGTAGTCACCAGCTGGGTCATCCAGGGAATCACCCTGGTCGCCGCTGTCATCATCGTCGTGATCTTCAGAAACGAGATCCGCTCCGTTCTGCAGGCCAAGAACCTCAAGTCCATTCTTTGGGGGTTCCCGCAAAGTGCGGAACAAGCTCCTGCTGAAGCCGTTGCCGATGCCCTGTACGAAATGGCTCACAGCAGAACCGGAGCTCTTCTGATTCTGCCGGGCAAAGAAGACCTCTCCGAAGTGGTCCACAGCGGCATCCCCTGGCAGGGACTCGTCTCCAGGGAAATCATCATGACCATTTTCTGGCGCGATAACCCGGTGCATGACGGAGCTGCTGTAGTTCGCGGTCGCCGGATCGACGAAGTGGGTGTCATCCTGCCTCTTTCCCACAGGGACGACCTGCCCTCCTTCTATGGAACCCGGCACCGGGCGGCCCTCGGCCTAGCCGAAAGATCCGACGCCCTGGTCCTCGCGGTCTCTGAGGAAAGAGGAACCGTTTCTGCAGCCAGGAACTCTCAGATGCATGAGGTCAAAAGCAGACAAGACCTTCTAAACATCATAGAACGACACGGGGGGGCCACGATCTCCTGGGGCCGCACAAGAAAGGATAAACTTGAACTCGGCCTGGCCGCTGTGCTCTCCATATTCCTGATCATCGGGGTTTGGTCCACCTTTACGCGCGGGGTGGATACCGTGATCTCCATGGATATCCCCGTGGAGTATGTGAAACGTCCGCCTGAAATGGAAATTCTGGATACTTCGGTCAATGCGGTTCGGCTGGAGCTCAGCGGCTCAGGCGCCCTGTTGAGAAGAATCCAACCGGATCAGGTGAGCGTCAAGCTGGATTTGAGCAAAGGGGTCCCGGGATCAAACCCATTCCCCGTCACTCCTGAAAGCGTTTCCCTTCCTCCGGGCGTTCTTCTCAAGGATGTGAAGCCGCCGGTGGTGGACGTCACCTTGGACACAACGGTGAAGAAGGAGCTTTCTGTCCAAGTGGACTGGGTTGGAAAGCTTCAAGACCCTTTACTGATTGCGCAGGTCAAAACCGATCCCCTCAAAGTGCAGGTTTCCGGCCCGGCTCGGGCCCTCTCCACTCTCTCGGCAGTCTACACGGAGAAAGTCAGCGTGGATCAAATCAGCCGATCAGGGACCCTGAGCGCCAGACTGGTCCCCTCCCCCCCCTCCCTGAAGCTCTCACCGGACAAGGTCACCATCGAATACATCGTCAAAGAAAGAACCCCTTGAGCCGACCGCTGACGGCCGACCGCCCGGTTTCATGATTCGCGCAGGGTCCCCGGGGGTACTCTCTTCAAAGCCGCAACATTTCTTCGTCGTCCCTCTCGCGCCCCCAGGTTTTTGCCATGGGCACATGGTGGGCTTCAAGCATCCACTTTCTTACTCAGTCTCTCCTCTGGGGCTACTTCGGGGCAGGAAAACAAAGGCCGGCGCTCGCAACGGCTATCGACTGAACCTGGTTGCGGCTCTTCAGAGACCACCCCCCGGTACCCTGCATGACGAATTTTTTCAGCGAGCACTCTTTCTGCAAAAGATATCCATTATGCTTCTCTGAGGGCGTCGACGATCTCCATGCCTGAGGCCCTGATGGCGGGGAGGATTCCTCCCACAAAACCCATGCCCAGAGCGAAGGACATGGCTTTGAGGGTAATGGGAACATCGAGCGAAAAACTGAAAGCGAGTTCCGAAAAGGTCTGGAAATTGGTGGTGGACACCGTGAAAAACTGCAGGAAAGAGGCTAAGAAGAGCCCGGCCATCCCTCCCAGAAATCCGAGAAACAGGGATTCCATCAGGAAGGCGGTCAGAATGCTTGTGCGCCGGAAACCCAGGGCCCTCAGGGTGCCGATTTCGCGTGTCCGGTTCGCCACGGAAGCGTACATGGTGATCATCCCGCCCACGACCG
The DNA here is from genome assembly GCA_963702565.1 of uncultured delta proteobacterium. Lineage (GTDB taxonomy): Bacteria > Desulfobacterota > DSM-4660 > Desulfatiglandales > HGW-15 > CAVPDE01. The sequence continues at coordinate 151,351 of CAVPDE010000013.1, forward strand.
CGCCTATGGAAAAAACGATGGTGAGAGACAGCCCCAGGATCCGAAGAAATTTGGCCATCATCTCTGATTGGTCCTTGTAGTAAGTGGTTTCTCGCTTGGCCTCCAGGGTCAGCCGAGGATCGCTTTCAATCCGGGTTTTCACTCGCTCAAAGTCGGCGGACTCCCGCAGCCTGAAAAGAAGGGATGAATAGACAGGCCTGCGAAACGCCTGCATGAGCTGATCCACATCTCCCCAGATTTCCGAACTGAAACCCGTGCTTCCAGCATCGAAAACTCCTACCACCGTCCATGATCGCATGGCAAAGAAGAGGCTTTTCCCGAGATCCGCGCCCTGAAATCCCTTCGCAATGCTTCTCCCGATAATGATTTCTGAAGAGCCGGGTTTGGGAGTTCGGCCGACAGCCAACCTCACCTGTGGTCGTAGCAGGAAGGAGTCTTCTGAGATTCCCCGGATCACCACGTTGGCACGGCTTCCGCTCTCCCGTTTTTCCATCGTGATCAAAACCACCAGTTCCTTGGCCAGGAGCGGCCGGCCCCTCGGCCCTGAGGCCACTTCGGGCATAGTCTCCACAATGGAGGCCTGAACGCGGTCCACCCCGCTCTGGACTTCCGACACTGAAGAACGGCGGATCACCACCACGTTGTCGAAGGACCCCGTATCCACCAGTGTTTTCTGAAGCCCTTCAGCCAGCATGAGAATGGAGGCAAAAACAAATACCACCAGAGCCATTCCCGAAGCCGTCAAAAACGTGGTGAGGCGGCGGGTGAGGAGATTTCTCAGGCTGTAGAAGAACAGCAGGCCCACCTTAACCGACCCTCCCGAGAGCTTGGATAATGGGGACCCTGACAGCCCGCCAGGTCGGCAATACCGCAGACGCCATCCCGACAGCCAGCGCTGCCAAGCCTTGAAAAATAACCGTCTGCTGCGTCACCAAGAAAACGGGGAAGTAGTCTCCCAGGTAGTTTAGAAAGGCGTTTGCCGCTGGGAAGGTCAACAAGACTCCACCGGCGCCGCCCAGTACGGCGATGAGCAGGGATTCACCCAGGATCATCGTAGCCAGATAGGTGCCCCCGAACCCAAGGGTTTTGAATACCGCATATTCCCCCAGCCGTTCCCGCACGGACATGCTCATGCTGTTTGCGGCCACCGCCATGATGATGACGATCACCACAAAAGAGACCAACTGGATCACCAGAAGAATCGCCTCTGTGAGATCGACAAACCCCAGCTGAAAAGCCTTCTCCGTTTCGGTCAAGGTCTCTGCATAGGAATTCTTGAAGACCCTGTCCACCTTTGCCGCCGTCTCGGCAGCAAGTTCCGGGTTGGTGACGCTCAGGATGTAGATCCCCACCTGGTCGGCCATGACAGAATTTCTTTTTTTTAAGGATTCATTGACGTAGTCCCAGTGAAAGAAGAACTGGCTTTCATCCACGCGGCTGTCCCGGCCGGAATAGATCCCTCGCAGCACAAATTCCCAGTTGCCGGAAAAGATGGTTCCGCGAAGGGTAATGAGGTCCCCGACCTTCCAGTCAAATCGTTTCGCGAGCTTGCGGCCTACAATGCAAGCTCTCCGGTCTCTCAGAAAAACCTGTTTCTGATCTTCAGGAAGCAGATACTCGGAATAGAGTTCCAGGTAGGTTCTCGGCTCAACCGCGAAGTTTGCGAAGAAGTTCTTTTCTTCAATGTAGATTCCACCAAACCAGTTGCCGTAGGAAACGTTCTTGACCCCCTCTACCCCTCGAATCCTTTCCAGATAGGAGAGAGGAAGGGGAAAAATGAGAGAAATGGAATTGCGGGTGATGAGGCGGTTGGCTGAAGAGGCTTCCACGCCGGCATACCAGGCGCTGATGACCGTTCGAAGAAGACCGAAGGAGAGAATGGCCACGCAGATACCGCAAAGCGTGAGCCCCGTTCGAAGTTTGTGCCTAAGCAGGTTGCGAAAAAGTAATCTCAGGAGCACTGGCAAGAACTCCCTTCTCCAGGTACCTCATGGAGCGGGCCTTTCGCGCCGCCCTCGGATCATGAGTCACCATAATAATCGTTTTGCCCGCCTCCAGGCTCAACCGCTCCATGAGGCTGAGCACTTCTTCCGCGGATGTTCGATCGAGGTCGCCTGTCGGCTCATCCGCCACCAGTATGGCCGGATCCGTGGCCATGGCGCGCGCGATCGCCACCCGTTGCTGCTGCCCTCCTGAGAGCTGCCCTGGATAGTGATCCATCCGGTCCTCGAGCTTGACTAGGTTCAGCGCGGTGGCCACATGTTCGCGGCGTTCTTTTTTGGTGAGATCGCTGAGAATCAGCGGCAGCTCCACATTCTCGAAAGCCGTGAGAACCGGGATGAGGTTGTAAAACTGGAAAATAAAACCCACGTTCACCGCCCGCCACTCCGCAAGCTCGCTTTCAGAAAGCGTGGTGATATCGACGCCGGCCACATGGATCGTTCCTGAATCCGCCTGATCGAGCCCTGCGATCAGATTCAGGAGCGTGCTCTTTCCTGACCCTGACGGTCCCATAAGCGCCATGAAATCTCCTTCACGGATGTCGAGGGTGATGTCTCTGAGCACCGGGAGGGTCTGGCCGCCGCGCCGATAGGACTTGAAGAGGTTCCTGAGTTCAACAATGGCCGGTCTTTCTTCCATCTACTTCTCCGGGATTTTAACCCTCGTACCGCTCTTCAGGCCGCCTCCGGGATTGAGGACGACCTTGTCTCCTGCCCCGAGCCCTTCCAAAATCTCAACCATCGTGTCCATGCGCCTTCCCGTGCGAACTTTTTTCTCCACCGCCCGGTCTCCATTCACGAGAAAAACGACGCTCTGCCCTCCCAGGGAAACCACCGCAGAGGCGGGAACAGCCTTCAGAGGCTTCTCCTCCTCCGGCACCATCTCTCTGGACAGGAAAGCCACCTTGGCGCTCATCTCCGGGAGGATTCGCGGGTCCATCTCCTTAAAAGCGACTTTGACGAGAACCGACGCTTTGCTCCGATCTGCCGTGGGAACGATCATGTGGACCGCCCCCTTGAAACGGAGATCCGGGAAAGCGTCCAGCCTTATTTCGCAGGGCTGACCAACCCTGACCTGGCTGATATTGGATTCAGAGACATCCACTTCCACCTGGAGCGAGCCCATGTCCGCGATGGTGACCACTGCGGCTTTGGCATTGGCTGCGGCACCCAGGGGGGTCACGATGTCGCCGATGTCCGCATTCTTGGTAAGCACAACCGCATCAAAGGGCGCCCGAATATTGGAATACTCCACCAGGACTTTTGCTTCCTCCCGAGCCGCCTCGCTGGCACGGATCGCTGCCTCCTGGGCAGCGACAGCCG
>CAVPDE010000014.1:0-164602 GCA_963702565.1 uncultured delta proteobacterium
AATTCTATTAGTGTTCATTGTTCATTTTCTGATCTTCGTATTAAGAGGCAGGAATTCTTGGAAGAAGGGAGTTTGCTCATGGAAAAACAGGAAGAAAAGAAATTTAGCGAATCGGGTGAAGAGAAAGACCGCCGTCTTCCGAACTGCACCCTTGCCCTGGAGTGGGCTGAACATGCCAGGGCCTATGGAGAAGATGAGCCTTGTGATGATGGAAGAGCCGGACACGTTTGTGGAGGTAGGAAAGGGGAAGAACCCTGTCCTATCGAAGATGAGGCTCCCGGCGTGACTCGAAAACCATGACACCGAGATCATCCATAAGGCATGGAGCACATTTCAAACGTGTTTTCGCAATACCAATACACGTCCGTGGGGTGATGTCTCAACTCCAGTCCATTCCGAGAGGACATTGAGTTACTACGTCCGTCGTATAAGTCTATCTCATACATTGAATTGGGAGACTTGATTTCGTATCGTAGCTGAACGCTTGCGATGCATCTGAAACCGGAAATTTCGAGGGTATTCGGAAATTCAGGTTTCAATTGGCAATCGTTGGTGGATGATCGTTCCCATGCACGATGGAGTTGGACTCGTAATCGTAATCGGATGTTTCCATTCAAAGCAGTGAAAAAACATCTTGCCGTTTGATAAATGGGAGTTATTTTTTAAAATAAGGTTACAAGTGAGAAGGTGTGAGATCCTTACAAGAGATGTATTAACCAACCCGGTACTGATTCATCAGGCGAGGCCACTGGGTTTTGCGCAGGCCCGGGAGGTCGCAGACCAAAAAGCACGGGAGTTGGGTGCGGATCCCATGCTCCTTGCCTGGTATGAGGCAAAATCCGGTAAATTTTCGCCGCCTGTCGAGTGCTGTAGCGAAGCAAAACCGGGTTGGATTGTTTATGCCGAGTCCCGAGGCGGGGCCGTTACCATCGACATTAACGACGAGGAGTACATTTTTATATATCGCGATGCGTCAGGGTAAGCGGTGCTCACTGATCAGCTCCGAATTTCTTTTATCCCTGCCTTATGGCGAGGGGTTTTTTGATGGCAGTAGAGGAAGACTGAGATGAACGTCCCCGCGGGGAGAATTGCGGAGCGGCCGATTTCAGTTCAAGTACACGATACGCAGCCTATCGCCCCAGAGGCAGATTTGAAGAAACTTCTGAAGTCAGCCTCTCGTTCCTTTCGTAGTCATTTGACAGTCGCAACCTGATGATTGGCTGACCCCACAATAGGCTTCTGATTACTAATCAGAAGACTGGGCCATGATACAGTCTTTTTCTTCAGGAAATACAGTATCCACCCTATTCAGTACTTGAACCTTTCGCCACTTACCTTATAATGTAATGCAAAAGCCGGAGCGATGGAGAGGTTCTAAATTTTCGCAGGAGATAGACTATGACATATCTTTCGACCATTCTCATGACAGAATTTGTGACTCATGACGTCAAGCGTTTTATCCTTACCCGGCCGCGAAATCTTGATTACAGGCCAGGCCAGGGTGTGGAAATCGTGATCGACGATCCGAAATGGAGGAATGAAGAAGGCCGGCCCTTCACACCGACCTCACTGAGCGATGACAAAGTGCTGGAATTTACAATAAAGCGATATCCAGCCCATAAAGGTGTAACAGACAACTGCACGGCCTCGAAAGTCGGTGCCAAACTCCTGATATCGGAACCGTTCGGAACGATAACCTATAAAGGTCCCGGCGTCTTCATTGCTGCCGGTGCGGGAGTTACGCCGTTTATCGCAATAACCCGGCAGTTGGCCCGCAGGGGCGAAAACTCGATTCGAATTCTCTTATCTACTCCAACAAGACACCGGGAGATGTGATTTGTGAGAAGGAGTTTCGTCATTACTTCGGGGAGCGTTGCATCCTGACCTGCACCCGGGAGGGTGCCCCCGGTTACGAGAACCGTCGAATCACCCCGGAGTTCTTGGAAGAGAAGATCCGGGATTTCAGCCAGCACTTCTATGTATGCGGTCCGGATGAATTTGTGGAGGGGGTCAAATCCATCCTGAAGCAGCTTGGTGCAACTCCTGATTCCGTGGTCTTCGAGAAGTAAATCAGCCCTTCAGGAGGCCCCCAAGATGTTGAGGAACCGGAAGCGGATCTACCTGAGGGAAGAAGAGTTCCTGGAGGAATTCTCTGACGTGGCAAGACTCGCGGCTGGAGAGCTCAATTGCGGATGGCGACCCAACAACGTGTGTGATGAGGCTGAGAAAAAGAACCAGAACTACTCCAGATCTATCAGTGAGCTCAGCCAAGTAATGTTCAAGTCGGCAACCGTTTATTATGGCCCGCATGGCCTTTTTTCGTCGGTTGAGATCGTGCTAGAATCGTCGAAGCGTTGTGTGAACGTCCACGTAACCATGGTGGGAGGGAAACTGGTTGCAGAGAAGATACTCGACAGGCTGTTTTAGGGCGACAACTTTCTGAGATGAAAGAGGCATGACAGGCACACTTGGCCTTGCATTTCTCACAGATAGTTTTTGATCTGACCGGACATAGACCTTGGAACCGGGTTGCGATTTATTTGTCAGTTTTAACCTGACGATTTCGTGGCTTCACAATAGACTTGTGATTTTAACGGTAACCCCATGTATCCTGCCACCACCAGGCGATAACACCAAGAGACAAACACCTGCAACATCATAGACTGGCCTTCTCCTTGACACACAATGGCGGATCCCTCTATACTCCCGAGCATCTGAAACAGGTTCTTATCACCTCACCTAATCACCGGTGGCCCACAAGAAGGGTGTCTGTGGCCTGGGCGCTGATGTCAAAGCCTGGCTCAGAAAGGTTCTGGACCGGGTTGAGCCACGGGTCAGTGCCTGACACGAAAGGAGAACACAATGAATCAGATCAAGGTAGGGGATATGGCCCCGGATTTTGCCCTGAAGGATCAGAACGGGGCAGAGGTCAAGCTTTCGGATTTTCGCGGCAAACGCGTGCTTCTTTCCTGGCATCCGCTTGCCTGGACAGGGGTATGTAAGGTCCAGATGGAGACGCTGGAACTCAAGAAGGCCCTGTTCGACACGATGAATGCCATCGCCTTTGGGCTCAGCATTGACCATCAATACACGAAGAAGGCATGGGCGGACGCCATCGGCATCAAGGAGACGAGGCTGCTCTGTGACTTCTGGCCCACTGGGGAGGTCACCAGGAAGTACGGCCAGTTCATTGACAAGCTGGGGTTCTCCGGCCGAGCCAATGTCATCGTGGATGAAAAGGGCAAAATCGCCTGGATCAAGGTCTATGAGATCCTGCATGTTCCGGATATTGAAGAAGTGATGACCGCACTCAAGAAGTAGACCACAGGACCACTGGCCGTCGACTGCTGATCGCCGTGATAACCCATAGGTTGTAGGCCTGCCCCGCCACAGGCCGGGGGTGGAGCGAGCGAAGGCAGCGCCGCGAATGATGCCTTGATGTTGAATCAGGGCTAGACCTTTTATTTGCCTGATCTTACAAGCGATTAGGACTTGTAATCACGCTTCTGAAGCACCACCCGCCAGCTCTCGATTTCGATACGGATCATATCGAGGCAGACGGTCAACAAAACTAGCAAATTGGGGGTAGCGTTGCTTATCATTCCCGCCCCTGGCTCCATGGCTTAGGTCAGAAAGTTAGAACCCCGGTGAATCGGATTTTCTTGACATTGAAGGTTTTTTGCCATTGAATGGTATCAGTATTTCCCATTCCTGCCTTTAACCTCCACTCACCAAGGAGGTTCCGCGTGCAGAAGATTCTCAAAATGTGCCTATCGCGCTCCTCGGCGAGAGACTGATCTTCCGTCGGGGAGAATCGACTTCAGCCCAAAGTGAAAGTAGACCTGTGCGTTGTGCGGTTTATGATTCCGACGGGTTCGCATTCCATTTTTCGAATAAGTACCTCCCCAGAAAAAGCCATTTTACAGGGCGCTTTCGAAAAAAGGCTGTCAAAAGCTAAACAGTACCGGAAAGCAAGGAGGTCGCTATGGAGAAGCCCATCATCAACTATGAGACCCTGATTCGCATCACAAAAGCTATTTCCACGATCAGGGACCCGGAAGAGATCGTTTTGGTGACCGTAGAGGGCGTCACCCACGCCCTCAACGTCAAGGGGTGCACGTTGTTCTTGTTTAGCCCGAAGAGTGATGAACTCAAGCTTGCCGGTAGCTATGGCCTGAGCGACGAATACCTGGACAAGGGGCCGATAAGCTCTCTTCGTTCGATCGCATCGTCACTTCAAGATGGTCAGCCGGTAGCTATTTTCGACGTAGCCGATGACCCTCGAATACAATACCCTGAAGCGGCCTTAAAGGAGGGAATCGCCTCTATTCTCTCGGTTCCGATCATTATTGCGGACAGAGCCATCGGATGTGTGCGAGTCTACACTGCCGAACCCTGGGAGTTCACTTTGACCGATGTGAATTTCTTGCAGGCTGTTGCTCAAATTGTAGGTATGGCTCTAGAGATGTGCCGAGTCAACAGGGGATTCAAGGACAGCATTGACATCCTAAAGACGATGCGCGACCCGAAAGCCCTAAAGTACAAAAGACGAACTCCATATGAAGGGGTTCCCAAGAGTTTTACCAGCGAGCAGATGGCTGAAACCAGAAGGCCGGTTGAAACCTAATGCCGCAAACAAAAGTTGACCTATCTCACGGATAAGACTTGGACGGGGGGAGTTCTCATTCAGTATCGTTCATACGACTTATCCTACCGAACTAGGTTCACCCCACCCTTTTTCGAGGAAGTCATGAAGTGGGCCTACCTCAAGTATCTTGACCGTTGCCTCCCTAGGGCTAACGCCTGAGGGGAGGCGCACAAAATCATTTCCAATCTGTCGATAAAGCCAAACCCATTGGAAGATGGGGACGGAAAGCCGCGGGTCTCGTTACCTTCGCTTAAATCCTGGTACTGGGTTTCTCTAGAATTTCCTTTGACTTTGGCTCTCAAAGACAGCCGAGCTGCCGAGGGTGACATCGTTAAGGTCACTTGCGGAATCGGCTTTTTCTTTTGAGGCGCCATCTAAGCATGAGCCTTACAAAGACTCCGGAACGAACCGGCTATTTCATCACCCTATGAGAAAGGAGATAAAAATATGGTTATTATAACTGAGGTTTCATATCCGCCAGAAAGCTCCACAGAAATGGTGAAACGCTTTTCAGCACGGCCTGCTCTGCCTGGTTTCATGACCGTGAAGGGGCCATATTTTTCCAGCGCCAAAGGAGAAGGCATCCAAGCACTAACCATATACGAATTTGATCAAGCGAAACTTTCAGAAGCCCTTCAGTTTGCGAGCAAAGGAATGGTCACATATTATGGTGTGCCAGGTTTTACTTACAATATCAAACCCTGGATTGATGTCCAAGAAGGCATGAAGCTTATTTCATAGAGGGAGAAAGGCAACGGCAGGGTCTTCTGGCCCTGCCTTTTCTCTTGGGCGAGCCGTCGCTTCCATAACCAATAGACTTCAACAACCAATCGCTTGTCGAGGAACGCCAGGAAACCCGGCTCCCGGTTATGACTTCGATACGTTATCGCTCGCCTAGGGGTGCTCCCGGGCAATGAAGATTACGCCTTCGCACACCACGGATATCCGTGGACCTGAATAGTACTTACTTTTTTTTCCCAACTCAAAATTGCCTCTCCATGGCCTTGGCCCTGAATCCAGCGCAATCTTCACCAGAGAGGATTCTGTAGGGGTCTCCAATTTCCGAGAACCCGCCCTCGGGGCAGGTGCTGTCTTTTGAACACAGGGGGCGCAGGGATACCTGTTTTCGGAACAGCAAACAGTACTCATGCTTGATGGGAATGAAGAAGGGGTTTCTTGGTCCATAATTCCTTCGAGTCGCTCCTGCAGTGGTGCTGGACCTTTATAATGACGGCCTTCAGCTCGCCTATGCTGGGATTGAAAAGGAGCGACCTAAGAAGGGGATAATACCTGCCGTCCTTTCGCTTGTCGCCAATCTGGACAGCTATGATGCCGCCGGGTTTGAGCGTCCGAAACAGCCGCTCTACAGAACAGTTCAGCTTCAGCTCAAACTCTTCAAGGCTCTGGCAGTTGCTGAGGTCGTTCGGGCTATCCGAATAGCGGACAATGTCCCAGTAGGGAGGGTGGTACCATACGAGATCGAACTGTCTTTCAGGCAGGTGGCCAGTGAGGATATCCCAGCCGTGTCTTAGGTCTCTGCCCTCGTAGGCGATGTCCCTTCTGAGGAAGTGGTTGATGCCGGCCACCACATCCCTGACCGTCCCGCTGCCCTCGGCGGGGTCGAAGACGCTCTGGCAACCGAACCTCAGGATAAGGTCTTTGACCAGATACCCTGAGCAGTTTCCCCTGTAGCTGGCATCTCCCCAGGGGCCCCGGTCAGGGTAAGAGACGACGCTGCACAGATCTTTGTTCTCCTCAAACAGCCCATAGAAGCCGTTTCCGAAGGCCTTGAGTCTGTCTTCCAGGTCATCGCTTCTGGACATCTCCGACAGGCGCGCTCTCACCGTGTGCTGCGGCACCTCCGGCCTAAGCTGCGTGACCTGAAGATGGATCTCCCTTATGTGGCAGGCACCGTTGCCGGAGACTATTTCAAGGATTAGAGTCTTTATGCTTTCCGTGATTTAAACCACCCCGCTACGCCCAGACCCACATATCGAGCGCATAAACCCAGCCACCATCTCCGGTTTTTCCCAGATCGCGTAGGGGCATCCACCGCAGGCTTTGATATGCTCATCCTCGTTTTCCACGCTTTTTTCAGGTCTCGGGCATTTGACCTTCACAAACCAGTCAGTTCCGATCTTGATCACCTCCGGCAATCGCCTGACCTCTTCTCGCCTTGAGAAGAGGTCACAGGGTTCGTTTACAGGGCCTGAACCATATGCTACTTTGCGTTTGGAGACTGTGGGTTACGACGAAACAATGGCAAACCACCAGATCGGTACGCTCGGAGAAAAGAACCTTCATTCGGCGCTCAAGGAATGGTATGCGCGTCCGGGGGACGAGTTCGAAGTGGAAGTCGATGGCTTCCACGCTGACATCTTGCGCGGTCAGCTCCTCATTGAGATCCAGACAACAAATTTCTCTTCGCAACGAAGGAAACTCAGAATTCTGGCAGAGACACATCCCGTCAGGCTCGTTTTTCCGGTTGCGCAGGAAAAGTGGATCACCCGGCTTGGCCCAGACGGCACGACCGAGCTTGGGAGGCGGCGATCACCGAAAAAGGGAAAGATCTTTGATGTCTTCAAAGAGCTGGTGAGCATCCCGGACTTGATAGCAAAAGAAGGTTTTTCATTGGAGGTGCTTCTTGTCCGAGAAGAGGAGTTCCGTTGCGATGATGGCAAAGGCAGCTGGCGGCGCAAAGGATGGAGTATTTCTGACCGCCGCTTGATCGAGGTCCTGGCCAGGCATCTTTTCCAAGCTCCGGAAGACTTCCTGAAGCTGCTTCCAGCCAACCTCAAGGACCCGTTCTCGACCCTGGATTTGGCGCAGGCGATTGAGCAGCCACATTGGCTCGCACAGAAAATGGCCTACTGCCTGCGGCATATGGGAGTGATCCAGGTTAGAGGTAAGAAGGGCAATGCGCTGCTCTATTCTTCCCCGAGCTTCGCAGACCCTTAAGAGGGCAATGAAGGGAAGCGTTAGATCTCAGGCTATTTCGCCTCCGCCCAGTTGATCCCTGCTCGTGCCTCTACAAGCCCAACAGCGGTGGCATGAGGGAATATAGCCAGCAACCCTTCGGTCATCGCCTTTTTCAGAGCTTCTATAGCCGGCTGTACGTCTTTTTCAGCCACCTCTAAGACGATCTCATCATGGACAATGTTGACTAGCTTAGCATCGAGATTACGTAGGTGATTCTCAAGCCTGGCTAATGCAGCCAGAAGCACTTCCGCCGCGCCACCCTGGATAGGGGTGTTAAGGGTTTCTGTATATCGATAGCCCTTGGGCTCCATATTGAAGTCCCTTATCCGGCCTCCGGGGGTGACTGCCTTTCCTGTCTTTTCCGCTTTTCGGCCGGTGTCCGTCTGCCAGCGTTTCAAGCCAATATGCGCTTTGAAAAAGGCTTGCCTGGCTGCATCGGCCTCCTTCACAGACATAGTCACCCCATACTTGATCCTGGCATATCTCGCCAACCCTCGTGCCCCCTGCCCATACAACAGCCCGAAATTGACCGCCTTTGCCGCCTGCCTCTGTTCCGGTGTCACGCCATCAATTGGCACCTGCGCGATCACTGAGGCGGTAAGCTTGTGCAGGTCCTCGCCGTTGGCGTAGGCTGTGAGCATGCTTTTGTCTCCGGACACCAGCGCAGCCACCCGCAGCTCTATCTGACTGTAGTCAGCAACCACCATTCTTCGACTATGTTGCGCGGAAAAGAGCGCTCTGAACTCCTTTGCGCGCGGCGGATTTTGTATATTTGGCGCTGAACAAGATAATCGGCCGGTCGCAGTGCCTCCGAGCCTGAAGCTTGCATGGATTCTGCCCGTGACAGGGTTGATGTGCTCGACATAGCCGTTGGCGAACGTCGAGAGCATCTTGCATGCCTCTTTGAACTCTCTTAGTGGCTTTGTCAGGGGATAGTAGGTAACCCTCGCCAGGGTTGCCGCGTCGGTTTTGAGCTGCCCGGTTTTGGTTTGGGGCCAGTTTTGCACGGTGGCAGGGCCAAGCTTGGCGGACAGCCATTGGGAGATCTGTTTACTGCTTTCAGGGTTCACCTCCAGGCCGAGGAGCTCCCGCAACTCTCGCAAGGCCGCCTCTTTTTTGCACTGCCAGGCATCTGTAAGCCGCTCAAGACCCGCAGCATCAAAGTAAATGCCGGCCAACTCCATCCTGGCTATTGCCCGCTGAGCATCTCGCATGAGAGTATAGACTGGCGTCAGATTTGCTTTCCTGAGTTGCTCTTTAAGAACGCGATAGAGCCTGAAGACCGCAACAGCATCCAGGGCAGCGTAGTAAAGCTGCTCCTGTATCAGTTCAGGGGCGCCCCAATCGGAGACCCTCTGTTCTTTTGACATGTCCCAGCCGAGATGTGTACGGGTCAGTGCCTGAAGACTCGGGAGCTTTCCTGTCAGGGCATTGGCCATTAGCATAGTGCAGCCGACGCGCCTGGGTTCTGCGCCTGCATGGAACAGGTGCTTCATATCAAACACTGCATTGTGAGCCACGAGTCGGCAACGCCATATCGGCGAAAGCGCCTCGAAAGGGAGCTTAAACATGTCAAATAGGTAGACCTTGTCGTTGCCCCCATAGATCTGGATAAGGCGGATTCGGGACAAATGAGGTTCAAGGCCGGACTTGGGATGCTCGCTGAACTCAGGCAGTTTTGCGGTCTCCGTATCCAAGCCAAGAGGTTGGTCGGCTTTAAGGATCTCGTTCAAAGCTTCCTCAGCCTGCCCGGCGCTAGTCACGTAGACCAGATCGATTCCTTCCTGCCCAAGGATCTCTGCAGCAGTATCTTGGTGCTTTCCGATTGCAGCTGACTGGGGATTAGGCAAACAATACCTGTTGGACACCGTTTTTATAACTGTCCGATGTAGGATAGCCTTCCTGCGCTTCACTCCGCTCGAATTTACCGGTGACGGTTCTTTCCGACTGCATAGACATAACCCCCAAGACCTTCATTTGAAAATAGATTCAATAATACGAGAACCCCGGGAATGGCCGAACCCGGGGCTCTCAAGAAGTCATTCCGCTTTGAAATCTTGCGTTAGAAATCCTCCGCGGGTTGCTCATCAGCCTTCTCCCCCATGAGCAGGTACTTATAGGCCAAAATCAAGACGACAATCGCTTTCGGGATGTCATTGAGGCCTAGGCTGTTGGTTGACTTCCACTCGCCCTCAGCGGTCTTGTACCGTTTGCTGAGGACCACATTTTTCATCGTTCCCTTTGCTGTCTGGTTCTCAAAGATGGCGGCTTCGATGCTCCAGCCCTAAAGACCTTTATCGGTTTTCCCATGTTGTTCACCTCCTTCCTTTGTTGGATTTATCGGTCTGTATTTATAAGTGTCGCTCCAACACGCGGTTTGTTTAGTTCAGACAGTCGTGATAGAGCATTTTCTTAGATCCTGCTCCCTCGTGGCGGACCGAAGGGAGTCAGTTTCCTGCATCTATGGCAGGATGTGAGAAACCCTTCCCACTTCGGGTTATCGACCACCTCATGGGTCGATATCATCGATATCCTCGAAGTCTTTCTTGAGTGCTCGATAAAGACTCTCCTGCTGGCGCAAGATCCAGGAACATCGCCTCAGCCGCAAGACCGCATTTGTCATCCAGCCGCCAGAGATTATTGATGTGATGGCTGTTGGCTAACCGAGCTTGAGCTTCTTCTCAGATGCCGCTCTGGCAGCCTGATGAGCAAAAGCACCCGCCTCTTGAGCCCGAGCCGTTTCCAATCCACTGAGCAGGAGTATCTTTTGATGATGACCTGTTGCTCCATACTCTTCAGTCGGTCGAATACCAGCGATATTGGGATACCGGTGTCACGCGCTGATTTTGGTCAGGGTCTCACGGCCATTCGTGCGCACCGCGCTCAGGATCTTCAGGTCTGAAGAATCCAGTTTGATCGATTTCGGTTTTGCCTTCATTCATTCCACCTCTTGAAATTGTTCTGCACAGGATGTGACAGAACAATTTCGTGCCCGGCCGCTAAATATCCTTGAAAATCGAGAGACAAAGATAAAGAGCGAAAAGTTGCAGAGTTTCGCTTTCGCAGTCGCTCACGAAAAAAAGGTGGAAGAGACGGCTTAATTCTTCACGAGAACAGCAAGACTCTATAGATATCGCGGCAAGGAAATGGACGGAATGCGAGCAATAAACAGGAGGTGAACTAAATCTATGGATAGGCACGAAAGCAGTCTCAAGAGAGAAGCGAAGCTTTATTTTGTCCGTCATTTGGAGGCCCTGATCGAAAGTGCCTCATGGGTGAAGGGCAAGCGTGATGGCTTGCGGCTCGTGATAGGCATGCTGGTCACTGATGAGAGTGGAAGAAATGGTCACTTGACGCATCTCTTCTCGCAACATCCGAGTGATCAGAAACGCGTCTGGGTCGCCTCTGTGATGCTCTGGAGCTCGATCCACTGTTCTTTACACTGGATGACTTGGTCGGAAGGAAGGTGGCGGTAGTCGAGAGGATATTTGAAACGAGACCGGGTGAGGCACGCTCGATTGTCACATATCGCGCGCCTAAAGAGAGCCATTTCGTCGCCATCAACGAACTTTGCACTAAAGATTTAGCACCGAAGGTGGACTTAAGGAATTAGTCAAATGGAAGATTTGAGTGAATCACGTCAACCAACGAAAGGAGGATTAAGACCATGGGAAGGAAAGATCAGAGAGTCGCTGAGCTGTTAAAGAAGATCAGAATGCTGAAGGAAGCTTCTGAGAAATGGAAAGAGGGTTGGGAGGTTGACAGCATCAGGGCTGTGCTCCAGCAGGAGGAGCAAAAGGCTCTGAACGAGTTGTACGAGCTGCTGGACAAGGAGGAATAGGCCTCAAGTAACAGCCGGATTGAGCCTAACAGTAAAGGCTTTTCAAGGAGGACGGTCATGCTGCTTAGAATGCTTCGGTTTATCCTTATCTGCTACTATTTCTCATTGTAGGTTGTCAGAGTGACAAAGCAATGGCTGCTACCCAGGGGGCGGAAAGAAAACAAGCTGTGCCGTGCATCGTTGTTTTCGGCATCGATGATACCGGAAGCTATGGGCTCTGGGAGCAGGCAAAGAACATTGCCTGCCGGATCGTGGACCAGCTCCAGCCTGGGGATATATTCAATTGCCGCAGGATTACAGACTCATCTTATCTGGATACCTGTTTGATCTCAAGCTGGAGATGCCGCTGGTCGAGCCGGAAAGCAAGAATCCCTATGATAGGAGAAGCCAAGAATCGTCAGGAGTCAGCAGCTTTCTTGGATAAAGACCATAAAAGGGCAGGCATGCAATCGGCTTTCAGGTTTGAAACGTACAAATTCCAAGCGCACAGACATCTACGGATTCGTGGCCGCTGCCGCCGACCGGTTCGCCCTAGCCCCAAAAGAATATAAACGTATTCTCATCCTAGCCTCGGATCTTGAGGACAACGTCGGATACCAGCCCAAAATCAATCTGGCAGGGTGCACAGGTGGCAGTGCTCGGATTCCAGAGTTCGAAAGACCCGGTCAGGACACAGCAGGTGAAGCAAAGCTGGACAAAAAGGTTCACTGAGGCAGGGGCGACAAGGATCGTTTTCTTACCTCTGGAGGAGAAATTCAATCTGGATCAGTTCAAGGGAGACTAGGAATGAACTCACTGGATCATCTCGTACCATTAGGGTTGGCAGTTGCTGGCGGGCTGGGCACAGCATGTTTATCCGGGCTCTTCGAGCGGGAGCTGGGAGCAATCATAGGCAATGGGTTTGCGATTCTGCTTCGGCCCCTCATATTGATAAATAGTGCTCTCGAGGCCTTCTGGGGTAGCGTGAAAAGCTTCTTTAGAAGCCAACTCACTGCAAACGGCAGGCTGGACTCCCAGGGTGTGGTTTTCCGGTTCATCGGTTCCGTGTTGTACCTCATTTTCTTCCTGGCGTTCACTTTCTCCGAGTTCCATCTTCTCGCCCTGTCATTGGTCGCCGCAGGGATTGACGCTGGACACTTTGACCCGCCAATGGGTGCAGGCACACTCACAGCCCTTTCGGTTATCGCGAGCATCCTTTTCTGGGGTGCTGTCATCTCAGACCTTATGGGCATGACCAACACGGCTCCCTGGAGAGAGTCTCTGAATGGGAGGTGGAGAAGGTGCCTTCTTATCATAACTATCCTTTGCCTGGTGCTTTCCTTGGTGGTGACCTCCTCCATGGGCCTTTATAGGGGAAAGGTGATCGCGGATGAGGGAGCGAGCACAGCAGCTTATACTCTGCCAACTACTGGGGGTCTCAGCGATCTAAGCACAAGCACCCCATCCGTAAGCGCGATTGAACCGCTGAATCCCAAAGGGGATGAGGGATTCTATTACTGGGTTCCCATTGTAGCCAATGTCTGCATCCCGGTCCTTGTTCTTGCAGGCGGCGTCTTTTCGAGCTGGGGTCTGGTGATGGTGATCAAATTCGGCATCCTCTTGGCAGGGTTCATCACTATATCGCCTCTCTGGCTGGTCTGGCTTGGCGCTAGCATCGTTCTCAACATTGTAGACAGGCTTTACCAGTTTCTGGATGCCGTGTTTCAGTTTTTCGCAGCAGCGGGGCGCAGGTTTCTCGGTCTTTTCGGATGGAAGCCGGGCAGCAGACCGGCCTCAGGCGGAACACCAGATCCCGGGCAAGGTGATCCGGAACAGCAGGGAGAAAATCCGAAAACGGATTCTAATTGCGCGTCAAACGAAGAGAAGGAACAGGAGAGGGAAACCGTGAAACCCGTCTTCGAACGGCTGGAACCCTTTTGGCAATTAACCAAGCAAAGGAGGACAAAAACCATGTCTGAACTGAATACGTTTTCATTGTCGGTCCTTATGGGCAGGGCGATATCGGAGATAGGCGGTTTCATCAGCAGCGCTTGCGGCAGCTTGCTGAGGTACCAGCCTAAGAATCCGTATATCACGACACCGGAACGGGACAGCCTGCTTAAGAGCCTCTATGCCAGGAACTGCGCGGCTCTTGAAAGCAAACTGGGACTGGCTCCGTCTCTCTCCTTGGCCACAGGTATTTCAGGACATGCGGCTCAGCTCAAGGCGATTCACACGATTTCGATGTTCGAATCCATGTCGAGCGTTGAATCCATGCGCTTTGTCGCAGAGACCAAACACTCCGAGGCATGGACCAAGGTGAGCGCATTGGTGGGCACTCTGAAGGAGCAGGTCAGCACCCCTGAGTTCAGCATCAGGTCACTTCAGGAGGCGACCGATTCGTGCGAATCCCTGCTCAACCAGGTAGCCCAGGATTGTCACTCGGTGCTTGCACAAGCGGAAAGCGCGCTCGTCCTGAAGACAATGGCCGAATCCATGAGTTCGCTCGCCTACAAGGTCAAAAGCCGAAGGCTCGAGTCTTCTGGCCTCCAAAGGGCTGTTCTCGGTACGGGCGAGGGTTGAGAACGGGATGGTCACGCTGGATTCGACCGCTTTCCCGGGCATTTCCTGCCATGCGGAAGTCCACAAGATCGAAAAAGAGTTGAAAGAGCGCGGGCTGCTGGTCACGAGGCTTTGCGGATACCGAAGCAATCTTCGAGACGAGAAGGCTAAGCTCACGAATCCGTTCCCGGCCTTTGCGGGGCAGAAGGCACTCGAGCCTGATACGGAAGTCCGACCTAAACAGGCGAAGTCTACACATCAGCCGAACCAGGCCCCTACTGGTCTGCTTAACCGGCTTGGGCAAAGAACCATGATTAAGGAGAGATAAGATGAAACCGAAATTTCTTGAAGAAACAGAAGAGGCTTTTGCAGTGAAGGCAGCACGTGATCTATCGGTTCAATACCACGGACCGCTTTTACTGGCCTGAGGAGGGCATCGGCCCGGCATACCTTCAGTTTTTTCTGGCAAAAGCTTTTCAGAAAAAGGGGTACCGGGTGGCGCAGTATTCCGCGGCTACCGGTTTGGTCGAACTGAACGACTCAGACCGGAAATCCAAGGGTGAGAAGCTCCAAAACCTCTCAGGCCAGCAGGAACCTCACGTTGTTCTGAACAGGATTGTGCCGCTCTTAAGAGACAGGAGCGAGAAGTGGCTGGTTTTGATCCATTACGGTGAGCATCTGGCGCCGGCTAACTCCGTAGTCATCTCGGCTTCTTCAACGCCGGCGGCGCAGATCTACACGACCGAACTTCTTCATTTGATCTCCCTGGATGACGGTATCGCAGCCAGCGATTCAAGGGTGGCTATCATCACCTATGGCGAGATGCCTGCGGACCTTATGGCCCGGTCTGTCGGGTACAGGGTGATCGAGATCAACCATCCCTCCTAGCGAGGAGCGGCTTGCGTTCATCGAGTTCCTTCAGGGAGAAGTTCAGAGCGGATTTGGAGCAGGGGCTTGACTCGAAGAAACTCGCAGCCATTACTTCAGGCATACCCCTGGTAGAGGTGGAGAAGCTTTTCAGGTCATCAAGGTCACAACAAGAAGCCCATTTCAAGGGAGCAGGTGAAAGTGACCAAAGCCAGGGCCATCAAACAGCTGACAGGGGATCTTCTGGAGGTCTCAGAGCCTGAGGAGAAGATGTCGGATGTGGCGGGGCTGGACCATTTGAAAGAGGTTTTCATGAATCTTGCCTGGCATCTTCGGGAAGGCCACGAGGGCGTGCCTCAGTCCATTCTTCTGAACGGCACTCCCGGGTGCGGGAAGTCGCTCGCTGTAAGAGCGCTTGCCTCCGAACTGGGATGGGTGCTGATTGAGTTCAGGAGCATCCGTGGGCCTTATGTCGGCCAGAGTGAAAGCCAGCTCGAACTGGTCATCAGGGTGGCAGAGCAGTTCGACCGCAGCGTGATCTTCTTTGACGAGATCGATCAGCTCATTGGCCAGAGGGGCGTTGGCGTCTCAGGCGATTCAGGGACGTCCGAGCGGATGCTGGCAAGGATCATGGCCTGGATAGGGTCCATGAAACACAGGGGAAAGATACTGTTTGTGGGCGCGTCCAACAGGCCTGATCTGCTTGACCAGGCGATTCTTGATCGATTCCCTGTATCGGTCCCGATCCTGCATCCGGCTCGAAAGGATATTGCCGAGCTTTTGCCCTTGCTGGCGAAACGGTTCCACAGGAGCTTCGCCAAAGAGGTTTCCATGGAGGATGCCGCAGTCAGGCTTGCGGTCTTGAGACCGACAGGCAGGGGGCTGCAGGAGATCATCATTAATGCCGGTTTGAGGGCGGACAAGGAGAAAAAGAAGGTGGGGAGTCAGATCGGGGCGAGGCATCTTGAGCAGGCGGCGAACGAGTATCTTCCTGTGGAGGACCCGCTGGAGATGGAGTTTATCAGCCTCACTTCGCTTGCCAAGTGCAGCTCGAGCGCTTATTTGCCCTGGATGAGCATGGAGGGGTTGAGGCAGGGTTGTGAGATACCCAAAGAGCTTACCTCAGGAGGGTATCGTTGATGAAAAAACCGGCAGGCTGGACAAGACCAAGCTGCATCAGAAGCTGAGGGAGCTTGCTCAGGCGCGGCAGTATGCGCGGGTAATGAGGTAAGGGGGATAGGGTGAAGACGGCGGATTCCAGACTGCTCAATTCAGCGCAGCGGCGGGCGCTGATAAGAGCGATAAAGAGGGCTTCCTGTGATCCATCTTATCTCTCCTCCATCGCAGGAGGCGGTCCGGTAGAGGAGTTTGAGGAGGCCTTTGCCGAGCGCGACAGGTGGGAAATATGCGCTTGCGCTGTCGAGCTGCACCGCCGCTCTCCACACCGCCCTGATGGCTCTTGGCATCGGTCCGGGTGATGAGGTGATAGTCAGCCCTTACACCTGGGGCCAGAGTGTAGCGCCTGTTCTTTTCACTGGAGCGACCGCTGTTTTCGCGGACATTGATCCCAATACGCTTACTTTAGATCCAGCATCAGTCGAGGACAGGATTTCGAGCAGAACCAGGGCCATAATCCCGGTGCACATTTTCGGGAATCCTGCGGATATGGATTCGCTTTCGCTAATAGCGCAACGACACGGAATTGCCATCATATCTGACGCGGCGCAGGCGTTCGGGGCTCTTTCCAAAGGACGAAAGATGGGATCCTTGGGTGATGCTGCTTGCTTCAGCCTCGGTCCTGGCAAGGCTGTATTTGGAGGAGAGGGCGGGGTGCTGGTAACCAATGACCGAGCGCTTTATGAAAGGGCAGTAGCCATGTCCCAACACCCGCTGAGAGCATTCCGGGAGGTTACATTCTCCGATTTCGCATGCATGGATGAGCTCTCATGGAATTACAGGATCCATCCGTTGGCGGCGGTGTTGGCGTTGGCGGATCTGGAGGTTGCGCCTCAGAGGGTTGCTGAACGCAGGCAGACTCTCGATAGTGTCCACAAGGCTATCAAGGATATTCCAGGGCTTGAGCCTGTGTGTTGTTATCCCGGAGACCTATCAGCAGCCTATAGGATACCGCTTACCTTTGATTCGCAGAAGGCTGGGAACATCTCCAGGGAGGAGTTTATCGAGTCTCTGCATGGGCAGGGGGTCGAGCTGGAGGCAGGGCCTATCCGAGTTCCTATACACTTGAGGCAAATATTTCAGAACGAAAAATCCGTCTGGGGTCACATCGATGTGCATTTTTCGCACTCAAGAGCCAGCTGCCCTGTGGCTGAGCGGCGTTGCGAAAAGGGAGAGCTTGTGGCAAGCCTTATCGCTTTTTGAAAAGACCGGACATCAAGCTCCCAGATGAATACCAATCCCCCTATACAAAACCTGACCAGCGGTTCCAAAGAATGCCGAAGGATGTCTGGCTACCTGATCTGAGGTATGGAAACAATGAATGTGCCAGGAGGCTGAGTGGGGTGGGATGCCGATATGGAGATAGCAAAGGAGGAGCTGGCGGCAATGACAGAAGGCAATGCTAAGGTCGTAGTAAGAATCCTCGTCCTCCCAAGGCACGTAGACTACTGCCATGAGCCGGCTTTGATGTTGCTCTCGAAATACAAGGAAAGGGTCGCAGTCAGCATTTTAGACCAGTATGGGCCAGCGCATCAGGCGTTTCATGCCCAAAACTTAAAGGGGCGGCCCACAGGAGAAGAGATCGTTCGAGTTAGAAATCTGATAGAGCATTGTCATCCCTAGGAGGGAGAATAGAGTGAGAATTCTGCGCGCAATGGATGAGAGGAGATCTGTCTTAAAAAGGTGTTTCCGGGCTTACATCTGGGTGCTGTGAGTTTGGGAAGCTTCTCCAGCCCATTGGGGCCTGAAAGGAAAAATATAGAAACCGAGATTGCATCTTACAGACATTGAATGACCAAGTAAGAGCTTGGAGTTTCTCTTGCTCAACAGCAAACCCCAATTGGTAAGAACTCATATCTCCCTTGTGCGGGCTGGATTGTTCCGCAGAGTCATTCATTTGGTGCCACCTTGGCCTGCACATTAGGCAACCCAGACTGCATCAGGGATCGTATTTTGGATGCGTTTGAGTTCCGATCTTACCTAGCAATGTCTGACAGATGAAATGTCAGATTTTGCAAGGAAAGAAATGAGTATCAATTCACCGGGGGCTAGAAGTCGCCCACTCTTTGATAATGGAAAGTGGAAGTAAATCCTAGCGAAAGAGACTACTTCTCGCATGTAACCGCCTGTGTGAAGTGGAAATGCTTTCGGATGCTCCCACGGTCAGGTTCTAACGACCGAAAAATAGTTTCAACATCTGCTCTCCGGTAATCTTAACACCTCCGCGATCTCTTTCACTGCGACCTCCATTCTTGCCATAGTTCCGCTACCCAAAGAATTGCCATCATGGTGAGATACACCGATAGAAACTCTGGCCAATGGCAAAGGAATTGGACTTGATCGGAAGGAGAAAAATGAGATAGCCCTATCCTGGCGGGAAGAGGGATTTACCATGACCTTCGAAATTTTCTGACGTTAAGGTGAAGCCAATCGCTGTTCACCCTTTTTTTACAGCACGGGATTAGCTCAGGACGCAGGGGGTATCTTCTCTTCACAATTAGTTCCTTTTTATAGCGCAAAACAAGCGCTCTGAGACAAGTCAAAACATATGGATTAGAAATTTCTAGTTCCCTCACAGCAAAAATCTTTTCTAAAATGGCAAACGAACCAATATTGGCAAGTGCTACTGCGGCTAAATCAATAAGGTTCCCGCCTTTCAAAAGGTCCACCAACGCGTTTGCTGCTTCCTCGCCTCCGAGTTGACCTAGCGCATTTATCGCCGCTGCCCTGACATCAAGGTTACTGTCCCTTAAGGCCTCTGAAAGAGGTTTGATGGCTAGTTCTCTCCGCAGTTTTCCTAAGGCTGTGGCGGCAGCGATTCTAAATTTAGGTTTACTTTTCCTAAGTATTTCGACTATCTCTGCAGAGAATCGGTTATCGCCCATCGCCGTAATAGCTATTTTGGAATAAAGCCTCACAGCAGTAACAGTATCATCTCGGGCGGATTTCTCCAAGGCGCTGAACGCAAGTTTATCACAAAGTTCTGAAAGGTTTTTTGCTGCAGCCTTTCGGATGAAACCCTTCCCATTCGCGAGGGCTTCCAAAAGGAACTCGACAATTCCTTCGGATCGCGATTTTGCCAGAGCATCGAGGATGCTTAGGTTGATCGGGAAGCGATTGGCTTTTAGCTCTTTTAGAGCCAAAGCTACTGGCATTTCGTGGCCATAAGCAGCTAGCGCAAGAAGAGCATTATTCGCAAGCTTCTTATTATCACACCTGAGTGCCCAAACCAGCGCTTTTATTGCGTGAGGTGTCCCAGTGGCCCCAAGCGCAAAGATCGAAGAAAACCTAAAAAAATACTTGGCCTTTTTGTCTTTCAGAATGTTTACTAATAAAGCCACTGCCTTTTTGTCAGAAACACCGGACAGTGAAAGAATCATACATTCCCTGAGATCAGTGTCTTCACTGTGATCCTTAAAAGTATTAATTATCGCATCCACACCAAGTGGGTTGCGAAGCCTTCCCAAGGCTTCGGCAGCGAGTCTTCTTAGAAACTGAGAATTATATCTGTCTTTCAGAAATCTGCCTAGTATATCGACAGCCTTTCTATTTCCAACAGCTTCAAGGAAATTCAAAGCGGTCTGTTCCCGTAAATAAAGGGTGTATAAAAGAAAGTAAGGATCTTCCGTGTCAACCCATGTTTCTCCCGTAAGATCTTGTTCTATCCATTCGAGTATCTCAGACGAGAACTTGGCACACATAGCAGCATTAGAACGAATGTGGGGCGCCTCAGGGCAGGATGCGAAGAGCTCATAAATCAATCTAACTATTCGAGGCCTAAGATGACTCGATTTGGAGTTACATTGGACGGCGCATTTCCCAACAAGCAATAACATACTATAGAAAATGTCATCTCTTTCCAAGATTATGGTTTCAAGGAGCAAATCCGGGTTTCTCAATAACCCCGCAAACAGGACAACTATCTCATGCCATTCGAAATCCCAAAAGTGGCTCCTAGCGATAGCAATAGACTCATCAGGAGATCGACGAAACTTAGTGTTAAGGTGAGAAGCAGTAAGATACTCTTGAAATGATAGATGGAGGAATGTGTAATGTTTCTTAAGGCGTTCTGTTTCCAGGATAATGCCATGTTCATCAGCCAGTTCTGTTATTATGCTATCTGCTGTATGCCTTTTTATATCGGAAGGGCA
Organism: uncultured delta proteobacterium; assembly: GCA_963702565.1. Lineage (GTDB taxonomy): Bacteria > Desulfobacterota > DSM-4660 > Desulfatiglandales > HGW-15 > CAVPDE01. The sequence continues at coordinate 20,204 of CAVPDE010000014.1, forward strand.
GTCTTCTCTCTTCAGATATTCTTCGATGAAATCTGTTAGTTCCTCGGAGCTAAAAACTGTCTGGCCGAGGTCGCTAAAATAGTATGCCAATTCACCAAGTAGGCGTTTTTGTGCAATTAGTATAGCTTCGGATTCCGCCGAGCGGTTCTGAATCGAGTGACCCAATATATGGTCTAATACGAAGCCATATAACTCGACCTTCCTCATTGATGTAAGTTCGATACCCTCGTAATTCAAACTGCACAAAAAAGACAGCAGAAGGGGAACCTGTGCAAGACCTCTGATCTCCGGCGTGTCTACAAGAAATGCGGTGAAGTCATAAGGTTGGGTGGGAAGGCCATTAGATGGGGCAGGAAAAAGCTTTGTCCAGAGCGTTACATAGAGTGCTATTTGAGGATCGCTGAATGGGAGAATTTCGACCTCCTTAGCTCCGGCCAGAAAGGAGCCAATATAACCGGTTATTCTCGATGTACATACAATATTCCCCTTAAAGTGATCTGCAAAACTGTTGAGTTTGCGTGATAGCTGGTTACGAAGGCGGCTTGGTATTAGGTCCAGACAGTCAAGAAGCAGTTTGCATTTTCCTGTCGCAAGGTGTTCTCTCAAAAATCTCCTGAGTGCATCAGAAGCGTCGAAGTACTCTTCATAAATCAAGTTTAGTAGTGCGCTGAAAATCCCCTGGTTTGTACTTTGTAAATTCTGATTGAGGTCTTGGAAACTGAGTTGTATAGGTATCACTATATCATGAATACTTAATGTCCTGGCTTGTAGGAATTCTCTCGCTTGCCTTGCAGCTTCAAATGCTTCTAAACGTAAAAGCGTCGACTTCCCCATGCCCGGGTCCGCCAGGACCATAAGGCGCGATTCTGCCCGCACCTTTTGCCAAGGCACCCGGGAAGGAAGCGCGAGCTCTGGAAGACGTTTGAATGCATACATACGCTTTAGAGCCGCGGCGGATTCAGTATATTGTGGTAGCCTAGATGGAAGATCACCGGAGCGGTGTTTATAACTTACGGACACTGGTACGTATAATTCATGCCCAGCTATTGGCTTGTCTGATAGCAAGGGCTTAAGTGGTGTGAACCGGGTTTCTGTAGCTCTGAGGAAGGAGATTACCTCTTCCTCCAATGCGCTGTGTCTTTTAGTGAAGAATGCGCCTACCTGAAGTTCTGCATCTTGGGCGAGGTTGCTCCTAAATCGCTCCCAGGCGTGTTCGCTGTGCCCATCATCAGGACCAAACGTAATTGAAACGTCGTCGAGAGCAAGGTCAATCTTGTCTAAAGCGAATTTCAATGATGCCTCCTTCCCGCTTCCGGAAATCCCAAAAAGCTTCTTCCAAGTCGCCTTTTCGTCCTCGGTAATCTCATCCTCGGATTTCTTTCTACTGTCGTCTCTATAGACTTCTCTATGAATTGGTTCACAGAGTCGGTTGCCCACCATCAGGTAGGGCAAACGATGAATCCAGTTCCTCGTTATTTTGTTATAAAGAAGGTCAACTGTCTCGGATTTGTCTTTTCCAGAAAGCCTTTCATCAAGAAGGACCAAATCATCAATATACTCGTCGAGGGGCACCGGTACGAGCTTTCCCCGTCCCTTCATTTGGTAAATAAGCAAAGCAATCAGAGCAAGATAGAACCGGCGAGGTGTCCTATTCGCAGTTCCCTTAAAGCTTAGAGTCAAATCGATATCTTTTTCTGGAATATTAAGATCAATGAGGAACGACTCTAGATCTATAACGATTTTGGGTTTTGGCGTTTTCCGCATTTGTGCGCCCGCCGTCCTTTAGATTTTCTTCTATCCCACATTTGAAGCATCGAGAAACTGTACTGTCCAGACCGTCCTGGATTGTCGAGATTGATTCACTTGCCCGCGAGGTGAGGCAAGGTGTGTGAAAAGTTCACAGACCTTACCACCACAGCGGGCTTAGGGTCAATCAGCTTTCCCCATCTTGCTTCGCCTCAAAAATCCAAAACTGGAAAGGAGAGGCAAGATGAAGGAGAAAAAGGCGAAACAAAGGAAAGGCCAGGACAAGTCGTGAAAGGCAACAAATCAAAAGAAACGTAAGAGACATTCAGGATCCGTACAGCATATACAAGAAGAGCTATAGCGCCGCTGACGGAGGATCAAAGAAACATGATTGAAACCTACAGGCAGGCTACACTTTCACGGGATCAATAAAATTACAACAGACTGTGGTTTGGAAGAGCTTGAGAACTGGGAAAGCATTAAAGAGAGGTTTTCATACGAGATCATCAACCCGAGAATCCCCAGTACCTCAGAGGAGAATTTTCGGTTCCTCAGGCCTGTTCAGCTTGCGAAAAAGTTGACCTTGAGGAGGCAAGGTACCTGGTTTGATTCTTTAATCAGGCAGCGGGAGAGTCTCCAGGTCTATACCAGCGATTTGAAAGTCGCCTCGCATTATGATGGAGATGAGGAGGAAATGGTTTATGAAGTCACTGCTGGTTTACCCGACTGGACTCCGCCTATTGACTCCTTTGGATCCTTACAAGAACGGATCCTGAATCCCTTCTATTAAGATTGGAGGAGATGAAGGAAGTAAAAAAGCTTCCTGAATTACTCGGCAAATCTGGGAGAAAGAATGCTCACCTCTACCAGAGAATTGCAGAGATCCAGCTTTCTGGTGAGGATGTCGGTGCCATGCACAGAGATAGTCTGGGTGTTGAAACCGAGGAGAAGGTCGGAATCTCTTAAACGCCAGACATACAGATTTGCAGGAGAGATATTTGTGAAAACCTTCCCGGATCTCAAGGAGAAGCAAAGAGTCTACAGGACTCAGAGGGGCAAGAAATGGGAAATTGAAAAGTCAACATTCGATGAACGTAAAGCGTTGTACAGGGATCCTTACAAGGCTCAATTTCAGCCTTCACCTATAAGGCACATCCGAGTAGTCAATGGAGTTCCTACTAACCCCCTAGACACCCCTGTCATCCAGTCAGCCTAATATCACGGCGAATTCTTTGAACAAAGGGAGCATGAAGATCATTAGGGGATCGGGCATAGCGGCCCGATCCCCTGTTCTTCATAAACTGCCAGTCTGATCGACAACAGCAACGAGAAACCCCATAAAATCGAATGAAAGGAGCTCTAGCCATGCCAGAACCAAGAAATCCGTTAAGAGGTGAGGGCCAGCCCAGGGAACAGACGAGTGCTGACCAGTTTATCAAACAGAGGGTCACTCGAAATATGCGTGTGCACCGCCCTGATGGGACTATAGAGGAAGTCCCGGTGAGTGAGAGCAGTTCTTGCCCCGATGAGAACGGCAATTATGTCGATACCGAAACACACGATATTGTGACCGATGCTTCGGGCACTGTAATGCCGAGTGACCCTGCAAGGATCACCGCCATTTTCCCATTCTGGGTTGGTCATCACAACACCCGGAGAAGCAGCGGTGTGTACTTCCAGGCTTCATCCAGCCAACCGGTCAAGAACGATAAAGCTGGGCTATGACGGCCGCAGGACCGCGGAGGGCGCCATCTGCAGCGTCTGTGACGGCCGCCTGGGCACCATTTACACCGTGATTTTCATTTTCGGTATCGCAGTGATCCTTGGCATTTGGAGAGGCGTGGGCCTGTTCTAGATCGGAGAGGAGGATGCAATGGGGAATTTCTTAGATGATGAGAACATGGAACTTATCAAGAAGCTCTACGACGGCAAGATGCATCACCATCCAAGGGTGAGGTTTCTTATAGATAGAGCGCCTCGCCACGGGCGATTTTCGGGCCCCCTAAGGAATTTCTCCGAAGATATCAAGCACATTGAGGTTGCGGCTGAGCTTAACAAAGCTCAGGAAGTTATTCAGCAGCTCGACAACCCGTTCAAGCCTTATCCGAGCCGGGATGAAGTCCGTCGTTTTCTCAACAAGGGCTTTGTTCGGTTGGGCTATGTGAACGATTTTGACGACATGTTTTCGGTGCACCCGGATCTCTTTTGCACTCATGTCATGAACGCCGGCGGCATTGGGACTGGGAAATCCGCACTGACCAAGTACGTGGCTGCCCAGCTGATGAATGGGCCGGGGTTGCACCGTGTCCTGATCGCAGATCTGAAAAGAGAGTACCGTAACCTGCTGCCGGTCTGCTCTTCGCTAAGAGTGCTGCGGAACAAGATCATCAGTGTCAATCCCTGGGAGGTTCCTGAATTCCGCACCCCTGAGGACCATATTTTCGCCACCTCAAAAGTGTGGATCAGCGAGAACTATCTGCTCGGCACGAGCCTCAATGAGCTCATAAACATCCTGCGAGGGAATGTATCGAGTCAGGGGTATTTTTGACGGCGGCATCAATTATCCAACCATGACGGATGTTTACTCGCACCGTAACAGCGATGCTGAACAACAGCAGATCAGGCAGGTATGTGGATGTGCTCCGCTGGCTCCAGAACAGGCTTCTGCCTTACACATTCTCTGACAATTTCAATTGCAGGTTCGGGATCGGGTTTGACGTCTTCAGGGACCAGAACCTGGTGCTGGAGATGGATATCAGGTTCACAGACCATATGTACAATTTCCTCCTGGCTTATCTGGCTGACCTGATCTACTCGCACAACAAAGAAAAAGGGCTGACCGGATCGAAGCTCCGAAACCTCTTTGTGGTGGATGAGGGCAGGATTTTGTTCAATGCCCACAGGGACATCTCTGAGTTTGGGGAATCCGTGCTCAACGAGATCGTCTCCAAGTCCCGGGAGTACGGGGTGGGCTTCTGGGTCTCCTCTCAGGAGACGTCATCGTTCAATCAGGTCATTCAGGAGCCTTTGCCGGCTCAAGATCGCGTTTCCTCTTACGGACGCCAAGGACCTCGACTTTATCCAAGGAAGCTATGGACTGAATGATGACCAGAAACAGCATCATGTTCAAATTAACCGAAACAAGGCAGGCGGTAGTCAGGTACAGCGGCTTTGAAAGGCCGTTCCTGCTTGGAGTGCCCCTTTTCAAGCCTGAGAGGGAGTTAACGGACCAAGAGTTGGACGCAGCAATGGGGAGCTTCTATGCGGAGATTGAGAAAAGGATAGTGCGTCCGGAGCAAAAGCCGCTCCAGGTTTCAGAGACAGTACCGCCGGATGCTACGACGCTGCTTTTCAACCTGAGCAAAGCGCCGTTCACGAAGGTGAGCGACATGACCAAGTTCTCGGCTTTCGCTTCCCCTGAGGGTGTGGCCAAGGCGCGGACGTGGCTCAGTGAGCGCGGCTTTATTGAGCTCCAGGAGTACAGGACTTCCAAAAGAGGGCGGAAGTCTATGTTTGCTGTCCTGACCGGTAAAGCGTACGCATTTCTTGGCGAAAAGCCTCCGGCAGGGAAGGGCGGGTTCGGTCACCGGCTCTATCAGGACATTATTTACAGATGGCTGAATGAAAACGGTATCAAGGCAAAGATCGAAGCGCCAATCAAGAAGGGATCGCCGAAGACTTGCGATGTCCTGGCTCGTTCAGGCGAGCAGGGGCTTAAAGCCTACGAGGTGACGCTGCATTTCGAAAACCTGCTCCAAAACCTCCATGAGGACCTGGCTGCGGGCGCAGACGAGGTAGTTGTTGTGACCAGAGACAAACCCGACATGGATAGAGCCACGAGAATGGTTTCTCAAGACCGGAGCTTGGATCCTCTGCTTGATCACATTCTTTTCAAAACGATTGATGAGTTTTTTTCTTAACCTTCAGTGTTTCCGGGTGACTTTAGAATCACAGGGCAAGTCAAAAGGAGACCGATATGACACATGAGGACATGAGCCTAGAAGATATGGTGGAGGACTTGGAGCATCCGGAATGGGATCCTGAGCGAGAACTTTCGATGGAAATAATAGACCTTCTGCCTGAAGAGCCTGAACACGTGACCTATCATGTTGAACAGCACCTAGAATCCGGGCTTCCTCTCGAAAGCCCACATCGGGAATTGGTACAACCAGCGGACGGCCATTACTTTCACAATCCTGAACTCACCGAGGTTGATAAAGCCATCGAGAGGGTTCAGGAAGAAACTCCGGCAGAGAGGGAGGCTCGATATCGAAAGGATCTCGAGATGCTCGAAGTCAGCGGTGCCATTTACCGGCAAAAGTATGAGGACAAGGAGCATCCGGTACTGCCGGAGATTCAGTGGGATTTGTAGCAGAGCATGGAGGGCAATTATGGACTTGTCGGCACAATACGAGAGACGATCATATGGCTGATATTTTGCTGGGGTCTTTATCGTATCTTTTTCCCGAAGCCGAAATAGGCGCAGTGAAGCAGGAGGGGATCCTATGAATCCTAGGGTTGTTCTAATTTTCCTCGCGGCTCTAGCACTGGCGCTCGTTCCCTTAATCATTAAGGGCATCGCGCGCCTCACAGTGAGAGGAATAAATGCAGTGAGCAACGGGATTGAATCCTTGATCCACCCTCTTTCTATGACTGGCGACGCAAGGATGGAGGGGATCATCCAGCTCTGTCTCTACTTGATAGTGGCCACACTGATCGTCAGCGGCCTCTTTGGAAGAAGGGGTAGGTAAGCACTTGAAAAGTTGGGTTTAGAGTCAAAATAGCCTGGCATACCGGTATGTTGTTGACAATCAGGGGGGTTTAAGTGCTATGGTTGATCACGATTCCCAGAGGATCAATATCCTGACAGTCCAGGAAGTTGCCGATATCCTCAGGGTCCACCGCTCGACCATATCAAGATATGCAATGAGTGGGGAACTGAGGAGTTATGTTATAGGCAACCGAAGGCTGTTTAAGGAGACTGAAGTCTGGGCGTTCTTTGAAAACAGAATATCGCCTGAAAGTAGGGTTGATCAGAGATGCGTTTTTGGAAAGGAGAAGTGCCATGGCAACGGTTATCATCCAAAAACGCAATCGTAAAAAAGGGACCACCTATCCAATCTTCTTTAAGGATCCGATGACCGGAAAGAAGAAGTATTACAAAACGCTGCAGAGGCTCAGGGATGCCCAACAGAGTGCAAATGACTTAAGGATGTTGCTTGATGCTGGAAAGGTGGCTGAGGTCAAGAATTCAAAGAGGAAGATAAGCCTGCTGACCTTCGAAGAAGTATGCCGTTCGCTGAAGAAGCTATATGGCAAGGACGGCATGACAGGTCAGAACTTAGTGAAACAAGTTACAGAGGCTATTGCGACAGGCTCTGTTTGCTTGAAAGGGAGTTCGGAAATAGGCTCCTCTGCGAGATCTACGCACAACGAGATCGTGGAATATCGCAACAGGGTAGCCTCAAAGACTTCAAATCTCACATCCAACAGGAGCCTCTTTATTCTCAAGCAGATTTTCAAGCAGGGAATGGAAATGAACGCGATAAAAAACGATCCGGTTGCTGCGATGTCATACCTGAGCGAGAAGAAGCATGTCAGAAACGAATTCCTCACTGCCTCTGGAATTGGATCACCTACTTGAGGCGTAGCCAGAGACTGCGATCAAGAGATTTGTTACCGGCTGTGATCTGTCTAGGAGCCGAACATGGAGCTTCGAAGCAGGAAATCCTGGATCTGAAATGGACTGACATCGATTTCGAGTTTGAGGGGAGGGGCCGGATCCGATTCTATAGAACCAAGAACCACAGAGAGAGAACGGAATATCTTGATGCCGAGAACGAAACAGGCTCTTTTGGAATGGCGTAAACATCAGGATTGGATTCGCCACAGGAAGCGTATTGAGGACAAAGGACCAGGTTTCGTCTTTTCCAAAGTCGACGGAAGACGTCTTGATGGGTTCAATAGGTCATGGCGTAAAACTTCCGACCATCGCAGGGTTTTCCCAGACTTCACTTTCATGATCTGCGTCACACTTTCTGCTCCAATTAATTCTGTCAGGTGGGGACCTAAAAGATGTGAAGGAGATGATCGGACACAGGGACCTGAAGATGACGGACCGCTATGCGCACCTAACCAGCATGAGGAAGCTCTCAAGGCAGGTAGATCTGGCAAGGTTCTATGCGAACCACGAAGAGTCCGTCAAAGAGTCGAGTGGGGTACATAGGGGCCACAAGAGGGCAAAAATGGGTCTCAGAACAGAAAAAGAGCCGATTAGGGGTTTCCTAACTAGCTCTTTTTCTTGATCTTTTTGGTGGAGCTGGACGGGATCGAACCGACGGCCTCATGAATGCCATTCATGCGCTCTCCCAACTGAGCTACAGCCCCCCGAAAGGTGGTGGAATAATAACAACCTCTTTTTGACCTGTCAATATCATATTGACAGAGTCAAAATATCCTCCGTATAATCATATTCTTCACTGTGCCGGAGTGGTGAAATTGGTAGACGCGCTGGACTCAAAATCCAGTGGTACTTAGTACCATGTCGGTTCGATTCCGACCTCCGGCACCAGCGGTTCTCTGAGGGTGGGCGAAACAGCGCTTACCCTTTTCTTTTTGTAATTTGTGTCCTTTTCCCTTTCCTTGCCCCGCTCGGGAAGGGCATGCTCACTCAGTTCTGCATTGATGACCGACTCCGGACGAAAGCCCCTTCGGAAGGGTTCCACTTACCCATCAGCGGCTCTGTTAAGACCTGACAAGTAAACCTCTCGGGGTGGTGCCGGGAAAGGATGAGCGGGGAGGGTGTCGGAATAGGAGGCCCCGACTCACTTCGCCGTAGGTTGCGTTTTCCAGGGTTCTACACCGTTGGGCATCAGGATCATGCCCGTGTTGCCGTAGGATTCCTCGCAATCTTTGCAGAGGTGGCCTGCATGGTCCCACTCCCGCGGGGTCAGATTGCCTACGAAAAAACCGCACACCTCACAAAACCTGAGGGCTCTCTGGAGAAACGGATTAGATGCGCTCATTGGAATCCTCTCTGTCGAGGGTTATCGGGTGGGAACAACTGTCTCCGGCCTGTACAGAAGATCTCCCAGCATGTCTCAGCAACAGGCATGCCAGAGCAGGGAATAACTTCTCAAGAGCTGTAACTGTTTGGATTCCTGTAAGGATCCAGGTGATGGACTAAAGGGACAGCGGGATTGGGGTGTCTACTTCCGTGCGCGAGCGGTATCAATAACCGCACAGGCACGAAGCGAGATAAAGGGGCGACGTAGGAATTAGTAGAAGAAGTGAAGGGCAAAGGAAACTTGGTGATCGTCCGCGTCCAGGCCGGACGGTGAGCCCTTGGCGCCGTCGGAGTACTTGTAAAAGCGCTCGCCCGTCACGGAAAACTGAACTCGATCGGTCAGCCACTGGCGGAAGGTGAGACTCATGTCAATGATATGGCTGTCCGCAGTGTCGGAGTCTGAAAACCTTGTGGAGGCATATCTGGACAGAGGATACTGGAAACCGGTGGACAGGGACCAACCTTCCGAGGAAGAGACCAGATTCAAGTCAAGCCCAAGAGCGACTCTCGGCAGGTCGGAAAAATCGATACCGGGACCATAGTCAAAATAAGTCACTGACGGGGAAATCCGAAGCCACTCATTCGGCCGGATGTCGCTGGCCACTCTCAAGCCCTGTGAATAGTTCGTTGAGAAAGAGCCGTCCGAAAAACCGGATGCCCCCAAGATGGGCCGAGGGGCGAGGAAGGGATCTTCCTGGGCCAGAGAGAAATGCTCTCTGAAAGCCGTCAATCGAGCGGACCAGGAATCGGCCCACAATCCTTTCTGGAAGCTGAACTCCGTCCGATAGGAGCTCTCACCGAAAAACTGGAGGAGTTCATTGTGAACCGGGGACGGATAAGAAGATTCAAACTGGGCTGTCGTGACCTGGAATGTCAAAAGGCTTTTCTCGCCAAGAACTGCTCCAAGCCCAAACGCACTCTGGGAATCCAAGCCGGCTACGAGACTGGCCCGGTCTGCAAGGCGCCTGCTGGAAACGAGCCGGGCTTTCCAGTAAGGGTCCTCAAGATTGGAGACCATCACGCCTTTGGTCCTTGCCGAGTGGATGAATCTCCCGTCGGCCATGTAGATGCCCACGTGGTTGATTCCCTTATTGTTGCGGCCTTCAGAAAAGAACACCAGGTCCCCTGTCTTGAGTTCGTCAGGGGAGATTCTTGAAAAGAGGCTGGATTTGTTTTGTTCTAAAGACTGGTGGGGAAGGTCTATGCCGAAGACCTTGCTGTATATCTGTTTAACAAAACCGGAGCAGTCAAAGCCTCTGGTATCGTTCCCGCCCCTCTTGTAGCGGACGCCGAGGTATTTCTCCATTTCTTCCTGGATTTTCTCTTCCTGGAGCTTTTCCTCAGGTGAAGTGGACTGGACTTCGACTTTCTTGGGCTGGGGGGCGGGAGCCGTTTGCCGCTTCACAGGTTTTTGCTTGGCGCCGACAGGATGCGCGAAAAGACCCAGCAGCAGAAAGCTGAAGAGCAGCGACAAGATCCGGCTGAGATTTATGTGGAGTGTTCTTTTCATGAGCAGATGAGCACGGGTCTTTTCAAGTACTGCGCACCTTATTGAACCGAGCCCTGTATGTCAAGCAAGATCTTATCACAGCCGACATTTCATGTAAAGTGATCATTGGGTCACAAAAATAAGGCAAACGCTTGAAGGACGCGCATCTCCGGTGCAACGCAGGAATCAGTTACGGCAGGAGGACTGCAGGAGAGGGAAGGGATCCAGGGGGCTCATGCTTTCGAAGGAGAGAATCATCACATGAAGGTGGGTCGGTGACCGGGGAAGCGAGGCGCTCTTCCCTGACCGTCCCAAGGTGGCAATAGTCTCTCCTCCTTGAACCCTATTTCCCAGGCGCACGAAAACGTTTCCCAGGTGGGCATAGTAGGATCTCGAAATCCTGCCAGTCCGCACAGGATGGGGGCGCCTGGGAGAGGGCAGGGGAAGGGAAAGCCAGTCCAAGCAAGATGAAAAAAAAAGCGAGGGAAGGGAGGTTCACCGCCTGATCCCGATCTTCCTGAGCAAGCGGGTAAAGAAGCCGGCCCTGGGGATAGCGGCGGGGGAAACGATGTCCACCTTCCCGATCACTTCCTCATCGAGCTTCACAACCAGTTCACCCAGCTTCTGCCCCTGCTTGATTTCGCCGGTGAGCTTCTCGGGAAGATTAACTTCCTTCTTGACAGCGCTCTTCTTCTTGATCAGCACGGGGTAGGAGAAACCGTCGGCCGTGACCCCTTTCAGTTTCGGTTGAGTGGCCTCGGTGAGGACAATCTCCCGGGCAATCGTTTCTCCCTTTTTGATGATCGGAACCATTTCATAGAGGGGCAGGTACTTCTTCACCTTTTCCTCAACCACGGCATCGCGGACTTTTGCCGCCGGACTTCCCATGACCACGACGATCAGCCTGAGATCCCCTTTTTTGGCAGTGGCCACAATGTTGTATCCGCTTTTCCTGTAAAAACCGGTTTTGAGGCCGTCGATGGACGACATCCTTCCGAGCAGTTTATTGTGATTGACCATGATCAGGGTACTGTCTCGGAAAGGCTCACTTCTCGCCGAAGTCCACTCGAAAAGTTTGCGATGTTTCACAAGTTGCCGCGCCAGGGTCGCAAGATCTTCAGGCGACGTGAGGTCCTCTTCTTCTCCTTTGGACGGAGGTAGGCCGTGGACCGAGCGGAACTCGGTGTCGTTCATGTTGAGGGCCTTGGCTTTTTCGTTCATGAGGTCCACGCACTTTTCTCTGCTTCCTGCGATGAACTCGGCAATCGCATAGGCCGCATCGTTAGCCGACGCGATGAGCATGGCCTTCATCAGTTCTTCCAGGGTGAACGCTTCTCCTTCTTTGAGGAAGACCTGGCTCCCACCCATTTTCGAAGCGTCGCGGGAAGCCGTAATCGTGTCGGTGAGCTTGATCTCATTGGCGGAGAGCTTCTCCATGACGAGCAGCGAGACCATGAGCTTGGTTATGCTGGCCGGAGGCCATTGGAGGTGGGTATTGGCCCCTTCAAGGACCTTACCGGTGCTCGCTTCCATCACGACATACCCTTTGTAAGGCTCTTCCTGGTCCCCTGCCTCCTTAGGCTGGGTTTGAGGGGCCGGGGTCTGAGGCCGGGCTTTTTTCTGCGGCGCTGTTCTTGCGTGAGCGGGGCTAACGGCAAAGAGCAAAAGCACTAAAACAAGGATCCATCGTCTCATGGGTCAATGCACCTTTCCTTCTTGGTTGTGGATTCTCACCGGCTCCCCGACAAAAGGCTCCGCGCACGGCCGTTGCGGTCGGGAGGCGATGAAGAGATGTTTAAATGATTCGGAACCTAAAAGCAAGCGAGTCTAACGGTTTCCATCGAAGCAGGCGCAGAAAACCTTGAAAATCCGTAACATTTTTGCTCTTTGAAATGGATGGCTCAGGCCATGGGAGTCCCTCTAAAAACAGAAAACGAAGAGTGTGCGGGAAAGGCTCTGCAGATAAGGGGCAGCGAAGGCGGGCGGCGAGGTTTCACCGGCACCTGTCAGCTGGATACTACGTGGCGAGTTCCCCGGTAGCCCTCCGCCCGCCTCGCCCATGGCTAGAGCTTGCCATTGAGGTGTGGCGTCTTCGTTGTTCTGTTTTTAGAGGGACTCCCATGGCCTTTTTCTGTGTTCATTTCAAGGAGTTAAAATGTTACGAAAATCCTTCTATAAAGTTCAGATTCCCAGGTTGTCCAGGAAAGAAGTGACCGCTCTATTGAAGAGGTCCGGCTGCTCAGTCATCACCATGTGCCCGGCCTGCGGAATAAGGACGAGGCGAGAGGCGGCGATGTTTTCATGGAGATATCTGGAATACTTGACCGGGGTCAGCTGATCCTCTTCGCCACAGAGCACAAGGGTCGGAAGTTTGATCTCGGGAAGTCGGTTCCGGATGTCGAAATGATTGCAGGCCTTGAAATCGTTGAATATCACGGAGGGCGGGCATTGTCTGGTCACGCGGATAAAGCGCTCCCTCGAGGCTTGGGGAGCCGCTGGAGAAAAAGCGTACTGGTCGATGCTTTGAAAGAAGGCTTCGGGATTCTCGGCCAACATCTGGAAAATCGCATGGGTGACGGCCAGCTTTGCCCCTGTTCCTACCAGCACCAGCCCGCTCAAACCGGCCGGCGGGTCGAGCGCAATCTCGAGAACAATCGCGCCGCCCATGGAGTGGCCCACCAGGACAAAAGGCCTTTTGGCAAAAAGTTTTTCCGAAGTCCGACGAACCCATTCCGCGTAAGCGCTGATCCGGTCTTCTCCTCGGGGGTCAGACCCTCCATGGCCGGGAAGATCCAGCCGAAAGGCGGAATGTTTTCTCTTAAAGAACTCCGCTTGTCTTTCCCATATCTCCCCGTTTTCTCCTGCCCCGTGCACAAAAAGAAGACCCGGGTCTTTTTCTGTCCCCGTCAGTTCAGGATCCAAGACTTGGATGGTCGTTCCGCTGAAGGTAAGATTCATAATCGTCAGGGCGCGACAACCACCTTCTGGCCGGCTTGAAGAGTATCCTTCTTGGTCATATTGTTGAGTTTAAGAAACTGTTCTGCGGACAGGTTGTATTTCTTGGCGACGCTGAAAACGGTCTCTCCGGGTTGGACCTCATGAAGCTTTGCCTGGGCACTCGGCTTCTTTTGAGTCACCTGGGGCGCGGAGGGCTTTTCCGCTTTCTGGGCGATCTTCTCGATCCTCTCTGACAGAGATCGCTGAGCGCCCTCAACTTTCGAGACGGATTGTTGAAGCCCCTTGATCTGGCCGTCCAGAGCGTCGATTTTCTTTGCAGCCCCTTCCGTGGCCGACGCTTTCTTTTCCATCTGCTCCACCCGGGCTTTCAGGGCGTTCAGATCCTCTTTGACGGCCTTGTCTCCTCCGCGAAACAGCAATACGATCAGGAGGATGAGTATGATCCCGACGAGGCCCCACACCATAAGCGATTTTCCGGGGGAACCCGAATCGTTCGCGTTCCTGTTGCGGCGGACATTGGCCTTTTGTCTGGCCAGATCCTCCTGCATCTCTCCAAAAATCTCCTGAGTGTCGGCACTGACATCCCGTGTCATAAACCACTCCTTTCAAAGCTCAAGGGTTGATGAGACGATCCTTTGGCCGAAGATTAACTCATCAGAGCGTCTAATGCAACAGGCTTTGCAAAGAGGCCGTGCAAATCGCCTGCCTTCAGTGCTGAAGAGAACCAAACCGTTCCCTGCTTTCCATCCGGTGGTAACAAGAAGCTTTGTTCGCCTTTTATTCCCAGTTTTATTCGGACCCGCCATGCCTCTTGCCATGACCGTCAAGAAATGCTATGATTTCAAACAATAGGAAGACGGTTCGGGCTATCCATGTTCAACGAGTGCAAACATCTCCATGATATTCTGGATGCTCAGATAGATATCATCGAGCGCCACATTGACAAGCATAAATGGTTCCATGGGATCGCGAACAAGGACCAGGCCATTTTTGATTTCATTGAAAAATACGGCTTTATCATGCGGGAGTTCTATTGTTCTCGCGCGTGCAAAGACCGATTCGAGTGCGAACTGGCTCAACAGTACCATCCCAAATAGCCCACGGGAGCCCCTCGTCCCGAAGCAGTTGAAAACGGACTGGCCTTGTGTTATGGTTTTGTTACATCCACCTGGAGCATCTCGCAACATATCCCTGTAGCCGCTGCATCTGGGTTGCATTGTTCTTCTCTTTGTATTTCTGATTTCCTCTTCCCGCGTGATTCAACTTCTTCTTCCCCTTGGGTCTTGTGTCTCCTGCGCCGGCATTCCAGCTGCCTCCGTTTGCCCGGTGGATCCGTTTCAGGGATGAAGGCGTGACGGGCATTTCACCTCAAATGAGAAAGGAGGTCCTATCATGAAAGCAGGAATCGTGTTTACAGGAACCGGCCCAATTCTCATTCTAACCACCTATGAGACTTTCGAAGATCCGAAGATTGTGGAGAAACTGGCAGCCAAAGGAATCAACAAGTACATTGCTTCGGAGCTGCCTCTCGAGACAGTGAAAAAGAAGTATGGGAACCATTACAACGTGATCATGGGAGACCTCAAGCAGACCGATGACCTCCGGGTTCTCGACTACAATGGGTACAATGTCTTCTATAACTTCAAGTTCTCCGAGATGGGCAAAGCCGTCTATCATGAGGCCCCCTGAAAGCCGCAACGATTGACCAACGGAGCTGCTGCTCCTTGAGCCCGCCCTCTCACAAAGGAGGGGGCGGGTGTTTTTTTTCTGGAGAAGAACGAAATGCAGGTATAGATTTGGGGCCAAATTATCGGGTCGCCAGGAGGTGGGGCATGGCCTTTCGAGCTCGCATCAGGGTTCGCTTTGGGGATATCGACTACGCAGGGATTGTCTACTACCCTCGGTTCCTTCACTACTTTCACGTGGCGCTGGAGGAGTTCTTCGAATCAGAGGTGGGGATCGACTATCCGGCTATTCTCAACCGACACCGGCTAGGTTTTCCCACGGTTCACCTGGAGACGAATTTCAGGCGGTCTTTGCGCTACGGAGATCTGATCGACGTGGAGATCCGCGTGCTTCAGGTTGGCCGGACCTCCATCACGTGGGGTTATAAAGGATACAACGAGAAAGACTTGGCTGTGGAGGGGCAGAACGTCACGGTCAGCATGAACATGGACACCTTCGAGAAAACGGAAACCCCCGCGTGGCTCATCAAGGGCCTGGAGGCTTACCGGCAGCGATGTCGGGAAGAGGCTTTAGCAGGTTGCTGAAAAACGCCCATCTACCATTCGACAGGCTCATGGCCCTGAGCAACGTCGAAGGGCGGCGTTGCCCTCATCCCTCGTCCTTGCGACGTACTGGACTGTACGTCTCACTCCTCGGGATTTCGGACGCCTTGTATGTGAGCGTTTTTGAGCAACCTGTAAGGAGGGTATTTTTCAACGTCTTGCTAAGTTCTGAGGGAATGAATTCGTAATGAATTTATGAATCGATGGACTTAACCCTCGTCGGGAGGATATGAGCATATGAGACAGATCAAATACAGGGCATGGCATTGGCAAAGGAAACGCATGTTCGAGATTCGGTTCATTGATTTTTCCCTGAACCAGGTGAGTGGCGTATGGAGCGGGGCCGGGTCCGAAGAAACAGGTCCTGTGAGCCTGGATTCATGCCGGTTAATGGAATTCACGGGCTTGTGCGACATGAAGGGGCGCGAGATTTACGAAGGGGACATTGTGGACGACACCACCAATCGAATCGGGATCAATCAAGCCACCTTGGTTGTCCGATGGAACGATAAAGACGCGGCTTTCTCGCTCTATGACCCGCGAGGGAAGGCGATATGGTGGAAGCCCCATCTTCAGGAGGTGATCGGCAACATCTGCGAGAACCGCTCTCTTCTAGGGGGAGCCTGATGACCTGGCCGCGCAACTTTATGGCCGTCCTAACGGTTTTCCTGACCATCGGGGGATGGCCAGCAGCAGGGGGGGAGTCTCCGAAGGCCGAGCAAGGAGACCTTCAGTTCCTTCGACAGGACGGGTCCACAGTCGTCTCGATCACCATTGAAGTGGCCGATACGCCGGAAGCCCGAATCAAAGGGCTGATGGAACGGTGGTCCCTTCCGGAGCTTCACGGAATGCTCTTCGTTTTCGATTCTTCGGAGGTCCAGAAGTTCTGGATGCACAACACGCCCCTCTCGCTCGACATGATCTTTGCGGATGAAAACCGCAGGATACTGAACATCGCCGAATCGACGACGCCCATGTCCAAGCAGACGTACAGCTCCAGGGGACCGGCCAAATATGTGGTTGAAGTGAGAGCCGGCTTTTCAAAACGGCACGGCATCGAAGAGGGGATGAGGATTCAGTTCCAGGTTAGACCAAGAAAATAAAGGACTGAGCAACGAGTCATGAGGGGGGCAAACCGCAGAATACCCGCCTGCCCTTCGAGATGCTTTGCGGCGCAACGGAAGCCGTGACAGTCAAAGGCAGGGTGAATCTATTTCAATCAGATCATAACACCTTCGAAAGAGGAGGACAGCACTGTGCGGGAAGACGGGTGGCATGAGACGAAGATCAGAGTCCTTTACAAGGACACAGACCGAATGGGCGTGGTCTACTACGGAAACTATCTCACCTTCTTTGAAATCGGCCGGGCGGAACTCATGAGGGAGCTCGGTGCCCCTTACTCGAAGCTGGAGGCCGAGGGCTACACCCTGGTGGTCACGGAGGCCTCTGCGAAGTATCACGCCAACGTAGGGTATGACGCGCTGGTCACGGTGAGGACGAGGATCGGAGAGCAGAGAGGGGCGAGAGTTCGCTTCGATTACGAGGTGATGAGCGAGGAAAAGAAACTCCTGGTCACCGGCCACACGGTTCACGGGTGCATCAATTCCGCGATGAAGCCTACGCGACTTCCAGAAGACTTGAGGAAGCTTATCCAGGAGAAGTTCAAAAGCCTGGCAGGTTGCTGAAAAACGCCCATCTACCATTGGACAGGCTCATGGCCCTGAGCAACGTCGAAGGGCGGCGTTGCCCTCACAGGGAAGTGACAAGTGACGAGTCATGAGTGACAAGTAAATGTTCTGATCTCGTGACTTGTTACTCGTCACTCGTAACTAACCTATGCGCCTTGTATCTGAGCGTTTTTGAGCAACCTGCAAGCAGGTTCATTTTCAGCATCCTGTTCGATATAGAAAGGGAGGCAGGCGGGTCAGTAGCTCATGATTTCATGATCGACCCGAAACATGTAGGCAATCAGAGCCGCCCTGGACCACATGCCGTTTCGCTCCTGCCTCCAGTACATGGCTCTGGGATCCGGATCAATGGCCACATCGATCTCATCCCTTCTGGGGAAGGGATGCATGATCACGGCATTCGGCTTCACGTATGCCATGTTGGCCAGGGTCAACCTGAACTTCGAGACGTCGGTCTTTCCTGACTCCCCCGGGGTGGCGTCGTGCTCATCCTGAATCCGCGTCATGTAGATGGCGTCCGCCTCACCGAGCACCTTTTCAAGACCGTGGGTTTCAATGGTGTAAGAGATATCGTGCCTCTCAAGGAAATTGCACACGTCTTCTTTCATCTGAAAGGCGGCGGGCGCAGCATAGATGATTTTCATTCCACGGAAGTTTTTCATGAGATAGCTGAGAGACCTCACGGTTCTTCCTCTTTTCAGATCCCCGCACATGAGAACGGTTTTTCCGTCGAGGCCCCCTTGGTATTCAAAGGACTGCTGCAGGGTGAAAACGTCGAGGAGCGCCTGGGTGGGATGCTGGTCGCTGCCTGAACCCCCGTTGATGACCGGAACCGGCCGATAGGTGTGAGTGTTGAGGAGCCAGGCCGCCCGCTCCGCCATGTTCTGGCCTTTGTGCCTCATGATGATGAGGTCGGTGTAGGTGGAGAAGGTGCGGAGGCTGTCATCGAAACTCTCTCCTTTGACTTCCGAGGACACATTGGGATCCCTGATTTCAGAGGTCTTCATCCCCAGAAGGTGGCAGGCGTTCTCAAAAGACAGAAACGTTCTGGATGAGGGCTGGGCAAAATAGAGCATGGCCCGTTTGTGACAGAGGAGACTCTGAATGAACTGCGATCCCGTCTTGCTTTTTGAAAGGGAGCGAATCTGGTTGGTAATCCGATACAGGTCGTCGAGAATCTGGCGGTTGAGCTGCTGAGAAATGATCATGTCATACATGCGACCGTCTTTCTCAAAGCACTTGATTCTCTCCTCATTGGGGAGTCTTTCAAATTCCGCGTATTGCTCGTCAAGGATGGTCATGGAGCCTCCAGACAAAAGGGCGGTTCAGAGAACCGGGAAAGAGGGAAAGACAGGTAGTTTTCATCCCCAAAATATGCCAGGCCCTTGGTTGAAGTCAAGCCACATGAACGATCTCATTTCTTTTTGAAGATCGCCCTCCACCCGGTAGGCTGGTTAGTACAAAAGGGACGAAAAATTTTGCTCACGGTGCCGGCCATATCGACTGTGTAGAAGGCTTCGGGCTCAATGCTTTTCACCACCTGCACCACATCGTTTTGCTCTTTTCTCAGGCACACCACGTAGAGCATGGTGACCGGGCCGGACAGCCCTTCCCCCAGAAAGGTGGTCACCGCGTGCCCGCTTTTCCTGATTTTCTCGGCGATCTCTTTACCGCTCTTCGTGCTGATGATCCGCAAAATGATGTGCCCGAAGGCGAGTCTCTTCTCGAGAATGATGCCGACCACGTTGCCGGTGGAATAACCCAGGGCGTAGAAAACACCGAGAACGGGTTTCTCCGAGATACTGTGAATGACGGTGGATATGATGACCAGCCACATGCTGACCTCGACAAACCCGAGGAGGAAGGCAATCCTTGTCCGGCCCTGCACAATGCTGATGGTTCTCACGGTCCCCATCGAGACATCGGTAACTCTTGCAAAGAAAATCACGGTTCCAAGAAGGAAGGTGGCAAGATCGAATCCTTGTAGCATGAGCGTCGCACCTCGCAGAGGTTTTTTAGCCATCCTTATAAACCGGCCGAGGAGCGTTGTCAAAACCTGTGGTGCCGACCGGGTGAGGCTTAATGGGCCTTACCCTGGTTTTTGAAACTCTGCAGTTGTTTCACTATCGATAATAGGGTATTTTAGATTCATGTTTGAAGTATCAGCCGAAATCGTATCCAACGAGCGCCTCACCCATGACACCTGGCTTATGGCCTTGCGTTCCGAGCGGATTGCGCAAGGAGCCAAGCCGGGCCAGTTCGTGATGATAAGGGTCAGCCCAGGGCTTGACCCGCTGTTAAGGCGTCCATTTTCCATATGTGGGGTCAAGGAGGATCTTTTCCTGGTGCTTTACCGCGTGGTCGGCAAAGGCACAAGCCTGATGAGAGAGTTGAGGCAAGGGGAGAAACTGCAGGTTCTTGGACCTCTGGGTAAGAGCTTTGCCGTGCCGGAAGAAAGGTTCAGCCGGCTTCTGGTTGGAGGAGGGATCGGCATTGCCCCCCTCCTGTTTCTCAGCCAGTTTCACAGGGAGAAGGAGGCCGTTTTGATGATGGGGTTTCGTTCGGCCAAGGACATCCTCTCCCCGCAGAAGATTACGGGTGAAGAGAGGGGTTTCGCGGTAGCCACGGATGATGGGACCAAAGGTCATCACGGGCCTGTGACGGATCTTCTCGATGAGTTCCTCCGCAAGAACTCGGGAGATGTGGCGGTCTATGCGTGCGGTCCCAAGCCGATGCTCAGAAAAGTGGCAGAGACGACCCTGGCGCTGAGAATCCCCTGCGAGGTTTCCCTGGAAGCCCACATGGCGTGTGGCCTGGGGGCCTGTCAGGGATGCGCGGTAAAAGCGTCTGCAAACTCAGGCAGAAGCTATTTTTATGCCTGCAAAGAAGGGCCGGTTTTTAATGCGGAAGACATTGATTGGGAACTGATCTAGAAAAGCAGGCAGTAGGAATCGAGCGTTTATATGGCACCAACGTTACCTGATCTCACAACCCAAATCGGTCCTCTCTCCCTTCGGAATCCTGTCATCGCCGCGTCAGGGACCTTCGGCTACGGGTTGGAGTTGGAGAGCCTGGTGGACCTCAACCTCCTCGGCGCTCTGGTTGTGAAAGGGCTTTCCCTGAAGCCGATGCCGGGAAATCCTCCTCCAAGAATCGTGGAAACACCCGGCGGCATGCTGAATGCCATCGGCCTGGCCAACGTAGGGCTCGAAGCATTTCTCAGGGACAAGCTCCCGAGGCTGAGAAAATACACCACGCCGATCATCGTCAACATCTACGGCCACCACACCGAGGAGTACGGAGAGCTGGCTTCCGAGTTCAGAGGCGTGGAAGGAGTTGCCGCCCTCGAGGTGAACATCTCCTGCCCTAACGTGGAATGCGGGGGCATGGCTTTTGGGATTGACCCGTTCACGTCGGCGCGGGTTACGGAAACGGTGGTCAGGAACACGGACAAACCGGTGATCGTGAAGCTTTCTCCCAATGTGACGGACATCAAGACCGTTGCCAAGGCCGTGGAAGGAGCAGGGGCGCATGCGCTGTCTCTCATCAACACCCTGACCGGGATGGCCATAGACGTTGAAGCCCGGAGACCGAAGCTGGCCAATGTTTTCGGCGGACTGTCAGGTCCTGCCATTAAACCCATCGCTCTTTACATGGTCTATCAGGTCGCCAGGGCCGTGAAGATCCCTGTCATCGGGATGGGCGGAATCATGGACTACAAAGACGCCGTCGAGTTTCTGATGGTGGGCGCCAGGGCAGTGGAGATCGGGACTGCCAACTTCGTCAATCCCAGAGCGACGCTGGAGGTGATCGAAGGGATCAGAACCTATTGTCTGGAAAATGGAATCCGGAAGATCGGCGAGATCGTGGGAAGCCTCAAGACAGAGCCAGTATGCAGTAAGGAGTAAGCAGCAAACAGCTAAAACCAGACCTACTCTCCTCCCTTTCCTTTGTACATCCCTTCAATCAAATCCTTGAACGCCTCGTTCACATATTTTCTTTTCACCTTCATGGTGGGAGTGACTTCGCCGTCCTCTTCATAAAGCTTCTTGGGAAGGATCGTGAATTTCTTCACCTGCTCGACCCGCGAAAGCGTCTCATTGACCTTGTCCAGTTCCCCCTGAATGAGTTTGAGGATTTCCGGGGCTTTGGTCAGGTCTTTGTAAGTCGAAAACTGGATCTTGTTGTCCTGGGCGTACTTGACCACGTTGTCCTCGTCGATCATGATCAGGGAGACGAGAAACTTCCTGCGATCGCCGATCACCACGGCGTCATTGATGTAAGGGCTGAACTTCAGTTTGTTTTCAATGTACTGAGGGGTGATGTTCTTTCCGCCGGCCGTGACAATGATGTCCTTTTTGCGGTCCGTGATCTTGAGAAAACCGTCCTCGTCGATCAGGCCCACATCCCCCGAGTACAGCCACCCGTCCTTGACGGTCTCGGCCGTGGCCTCGGGATTCTTGAAGTACCCTTTGAACACGCTCGGAGATTTCACCAGGATCTCTCCGTCTTCCGCGATCTTCACCTCGGTGCCGGTGAGAGGAGGCCCCACGGTTCCGAATTTCACCCGGCCCGTGCGGGAGACGCAGGTGACCCCCGTGCCTTCGGTCTGGCCGTAACCCTCGACGAGATTGACCCCGATGGACTGAAAAAAGTGGAGAATGTCCGGGGAGATGGGAGCGGCGCCGGAATAGGCCATCCTCATCCTGTCAAAGCCGAGTCTCTCTTTGAGCTTCCGGAACACGCTGAAATAGGCGAGCTGATACAGGGCTTCAAAATAGAGAGGCACTTTCTTGAAGTTCATCTTCAGGGTGGCCCTCTTCTGTCCGATTTTAAGAGCCACATAGAAGACCATCCTCTTGAACCAGGTGGCATCCGACATCTTGATCACAATGGCGGAGTAGTACTTCTCCCAGATGCGGGGCACCGCATACCCGACGGTCGGAGAGATCTCGATCATGTTGTCTGTGACCGTGTCCAGGCTCTCGATGAAATTGACCGTGAACCCGTGGGTGATGTGGCCCATCACGGAGAAGAGCTGTTCGAAGACGTGGCACAGGGGAAGGAAGGACATGACCTCCTCGGTGTCGTGCATGGGATTGTCGGTCGTGATGGCGGTGCCCATCCACGTCAGGTTGCGGTGGGACAGCATGGCGCCCTTGGGGGGGCCGGTGGTTCCCGAGGTGTAGATAAGCATCGAGGTGTCTTCAGGTTGAACCTCGTCCGTGCGTTTTTCAATGAGGTCCGGATTTTTTTCAAGTTCCCGACGTCCCAGTTCCAGGAGTTCTTCAAAGGTCATCACCAGGGGATCCTTGAAATGGCGGAGGCCTTCCAGGTCCCACACGATGACTTTTTTCAAGAGGGGCGTGTTGTCTCTGAAGTTCAACCACTTGTCGAGCTGCTCTTCGTTTTCCACGAAAAAGAACTTGGAATCCGAGTTCTCGATCACATACTCGACCTGGGGCCAGGCATTCGTCGCATAGATGCCCGCAGCGACTCCGCCTGCGCACTGGATCCCCATGTCCGCGATGACCCACTCGGGGCAGTTGTCGCCGATGATGGAGGCGCAGTCTCCCCTCTCAAGCCCCAGGGAGATCAACGCGGACCCGACCTGCTTGACAAGCCGGGAATAGTCGTTCCAGGAAATATCATGCCAGATGCCATATTCCTTTTTCCGCATGGCCACCCGGTCACCGTATTTCTTGACCGTTTCTCTAAAAATGCGGGGTGCCGTTTCAAGAACCACAGTCTATCTCCATCTCTTTTTTCTCTTCCAGCGCTGATAACCCTTGGCGGATTCCTCGGAGCGAATGCCCATGTAGAATTCCTTCACGTCCTTGTCTTCCATGAGTTCTCTTGCAGGGCCTTTCATGACGAAGCGGCCGTTCTCCAGGATGAGGGCAAAGTCTGCGATGCCGAGGGCCATCCTGGCGTTTTGTTCCACCAGAAGGATGGTGACGCCCTCCTCATTGATGTTCTCGATGATCCTGAAGATCTCTTTGACCAGGATAGGGGAGAGCCCGAGGGAAGGCTCATCAAGAAAGAGCAGGGTGGGCCGATTCATCAGGGCCCTGCCGATGCTGAGCATCTGCTGCTCCCCGCCGGAGAGCGTTCCGGCCCACTGGTTTTCCCTGGCCTTGAGCACGGGAAAGTGCCTGTAGATCTGTTCAAAGTCGCTCTTCACGCCTACCCGATCTTTTCTGAGGTAGGCTCCCATGAGGAGGTTCTCTTTGGTGGTGAGTTCCTCGAAGACCTCTCGCCCCTCAGGGACATAGGATATGCCCATGCGCACGATTTTCTCGGTGTCCGCATCGTTGATGCGCCTTCCCATGAACTCGATGGTGCCCTTGTCCGGCTGATCCTCGATAAGGCCCATGACGGTTTTCAGGATGGTGGACTTGCCTGCCCCGTTGTTGCCGAGAATCGTGGTGATCGTTCCCACCTCCACAGAGAGGGAGGCCCCCCGGATCGCGTAAATCAGCCCGTAGTAGGTCTCAATGTTCCTTATTTCAAGCAGCGCCCCGGATTCCATCCTCTTCTCCAAGATAGGCTTTCAGAACTTCGGGATTTTTCTGCACGGCCTCAGGGTTCCCTTCTGTAATGATCTTTCCAAAGTTGATGACCAGGATACGCTCGGAAATGTCCATGACCATCTTCATGTCGTGCTCGATGAGCAGGATCGTGACGCCTAGGGTGTCCTGGATATCTTTGATCCAGAAAATCATGTCCTGCTTTTCTTCGGAATTCATGCCTGCGCAAGGCTCATCCAAAAGCAGGAGTTCTGGCTCAAGGGCCAGGGCCCTTCCGAGTTCCACCTGCTTCTGGATTCCGTAAGGGAGAGCGCCGACGAACTTGTTCCTCACAGACTGCAGATCGAGCAGATCGATGATCTCTTCCACCTTGCGGCGATGGGAGATCTCCTCCTTGCCCGCAAAGGACCGTTTCCCCCAGAGGAAGGCCCCGCGGAACAGGCCGGTTTTCAGGAAATTGTGCCGGCCCAGCATCAGGTTTTCCATGGTGCTCATGTGACTGAAGAGCTCGATGTTCTGAAAGGTCCGGGCGATCCGGAGTTTCGCCACCTGGTCGGGCCGCTTGCCCTGGATTTCCCGGTCCTTGAAAACAATGGTTCCTCTGCTGGGGTGGTAGATGCCGTTGATGCAGTTGAAGAGGGTGGTTTTCCCCGCCCCGTTAGGCCCGATGATGGCGTAAATTTCACCCTGCTTCACCTCAAAAGAGATGTTCGCCAGGGCTTCGATGCCGCCGAAGGATATGGACAGTTTTTCAACCTTGAAGAAAGCCATAGGCAACCGCTCTTGAAGCCGGGAGAGGGTGAACCCCTCCCGGCTTTACTCATGAACTATTCGATTAAACGATGGGCAAATTGAAATCCGAAATCCAAAATCCGAAATCCGAAACAAAGTTGCAAATTCAAATATCAAATGACAAAAACTTCTGTCCTCTGTTTTGAGCATTTGAATTTCGGTCATTGGGCATTGTTTCGAATTTCGTGCTTCGGATTTCGATATTTCCCTAGGGTTCCATCCAGTCCGTCAGGATCTTGGACTTTCCATCGGCCAGACACTGGGCTACGAACACTTCCTTCTGCCCCTGCCTGGAGTAGACGTCGCTCGGCTCGAAGGCGGAGTAATCGATACGGCCGAAGATGCCTTTGAAGTTCCTGATTCCTTCCATCTCCTTGACGAAACGCTCGCGGGTGAGATCTTTTCCGCATCTCTTGAGCCCTTCCACCATGGGTTCCACAAATCCAAAACCCGCATAGAAGAAGACGCCCCATCGCTCATCCTTGGCCGCATATTTGTCAAAAGCCTTTTTGTATTTCACCATCAGGGGAGCCGTAGACTCAGGGACGTCCCCGAAATAAGCAACGACCACATCCGTCCAGAGCCCCTTGCTGATGTTCTGCATGAGAGGAAAGTCCGAGCAGGTGCTGCTGCTCATCCACTGGGGTTTGAACTGCATGGCCTGGGCTGTCCCGACGATCCGGACCGCATGGGTCGGGGTCACCCAAAGGAGCACGATGTCGGCATCGACCTTCTTGAATTCCATCACGAGGGGCTTCATGTCCGTGTCCGCCTGCTCCACAGGTACCTGCGCCACCAGTTTCAACCCGTGTTTGGCCAGTTCTTTCTCAGCCCCCTGAACGCCGTTCTTCCCGTAGTCGTCATTCTGATAAGCAATGGCCACTTTCTTCTTGCCCATGGTTTTCACGGCATAGCGGACCAGAATCTGCGCTTCCGTGTAGTAGAGAGGATAAACCGCAAAGAGATATTTCTGGGGCGGAGTGATCCAGTTGAGAGACCCGGCTGCGGGGCCCACCCAGGGAATCTTCTTTTCCATGAGGTAATCCTTGACGGCCAGGCCGCAGGCGCTGCCCACGCCACAGGCCCACCCGAACATGCCCTTTCCTTCCTGAAGCTCTTTGACGCCGGCTTTGGTTTTAGCCGGGTTGTAGCCGTCATCGAACATGGAGTATTCGATCTTCCGGCCGGCAATGCCTCCCTCGTCGTTGATCATTTGAAAGAGGACTCCTGTTCCGCGCGCCACAGCTCCCCAAGGAGCGGCGGGGCCTGTCTGGGGACCCCACTGGCCGATGCGAATGGTTGTGTCCGTCACCCCTTCCTCGGCGGCCGCGGCGAAGGAAAGACCAAAAATGAGAAAGCAAACTGCGAGCAAAATTCCCAAGTTCTTCTTCATAGCACGCTCCTCCCTTTCAGTTAATGGATCTTGACTTTCTGCCAGCCCTAAACCTTTTTTACATAATGGCGAGCGAAGAGCCCGCTCGGTCTAACACAAAGAACAAGGACAATAATCGCAAAGGCCACGACGGATTTGAATTCAATGGACACGTAACCGCCGAAAAGGTTTTCAATGATGCCGATGGCATACGCTCCGAAGATCGCCCCCGGCAGAGAGGTCATGCCTCCCAAAACCGCAGCGGCAAAGCCTTTGAGCATGGGATCCCACATCATATAAGGCTGCATGGTCGTCGGCGAAATCAGAAGTCCTGCCACGCACCCCACCAGGGAAGAGATGCCCCAGGTGAACATGAGGATGCGGTTGGTGCGAATGCCCATGAGCCGCGCCGCAGTGGGATTCTGCTGGGTGGCTTTCATGGCGATCCCCAGCTTGGAGTACCTCAAAAACAGGAAGAGAACTATCATGATGATCAGCGCCACGAAAAAGGTCAAGACCTCGAGAGAGCTGATGAAAATGCCGCCGATGCTCACGCTGTCATAGGACCCGATGGGAAAAGGCATGGTTTTGGGGTCGGCGCCGAACTTCCAGGATACGATCCCCATGAGGATCATCTCAAGGCCGATGGTGATTATGATCATGCCGAGCACATTGGGTTCCTTGGCCCGCCGCAGCACGGCGAATTCAAGGAAAAAGCCGAGCAGGACGGCAAAGACAAGGGCTCCAGGAAAGGCCACGTAGAAAGGCCAGCCGTGAAATTCGAGCACCATGAAGGTGAGAAAAATTGAAAGGAGAGCCATCTCACCCTGGGCGAAGTTGACGACCTCGGAGGTCTTGTAGATGATTACCATGGCAAGACCCATGAGGGCGTAGGAACTTCCCACGGCAATCCCGCTGGCCAGCATTTGCAAGAAATCAAGCATAAGAAGAAGTGCCTAAAGTGTCTGAAAGAAAAAATTTGAACCACTCACGGGTTGGTGGCACGGACAAACTTTGTTTGTCCGTGAGGGGTCATCACCCAGTCTCGTCACCACGGACAAGCGAAGCTTGTCCGTGCCACCACTGCTGTCTTTAGAACGGCCACGTCCTCCAGTAAATCTTCGTTCTGATCCAAAACCCGTAAAGCCCCAAAGGCTCAAAGAGCATGATCAAAACCATGATCAGGCCGTAGAGAATGAATTGGATGTTGGAAACCCCGGTGATGGAGAAATAGCTTTTCGAAAGCGCTTCAAGCCACAAGCCCACGTAGGGGATGCTCAGAATATTGCGGAGCTCCAGGTCCATCCACGACAGGAGGCACGCTCCTGCGATAGCACCGAAAATCGATCCCAGGCCTCCCACGACCACCATGGCCAGGAACAGGATCGACATGAGAAGCCCGAAGAGTTCGGGTTCGATGAATCGGAGGACAAAGGCGTAGAGGCCGCCGGCCAGCCCTGTGTAGAATGCGCTCACCGCAAAGGCCAGGGTCTTGTAATACATGAGGTTGACGCCCATGGTTTCAGCGGCGATGTCCGCGTCGCGGATCGCGATAAAGGCTCGTCCCACCTTGGTCTTGATGATGTTGCGCGCTGCAACCGTGAGAATCACCGTCAGGGTGATGAGAAGATAGTAGAAGTCCCTGTCCGTGTTGAGATGCCAGGGACCGATGGTCAGCTCAGGCGCATGAAGGCCCTGGCGGCCGCCGAAAAACTCGATCCGGCCGATGACCCTGGTGATAGTGATGCCGAACCCGAGCGTAGCAATGGAAAGGTAAGGGCCTTCCAGGCGGAGGGCCGGGAGACCGATCAGGAACCCGAAGAGGGCTGTAGCCAGAGCAGCCGCTGGAAGGGCGAGAACAAAAGGCAAACCTACTTTGGACATGAGCACAAGGGTGCCGTAGGCGCCAATGGCAAAAAAGCCTGAATGACCGAGAGAGATCTGCCCGGTGTAGCCTACGAGGATGCTGAGGCCGATGGCGACGATGACGTTGATGGCCATGTAGTTGGCCACATAGACATAGTAGTTCTTGAACAGGAAGGGAAAGAGGGCAAGAAAGGCGATGAGCAGGATGAACCAGAAAAGGGTCACTCCAGAACTGAAGAACTGGACATCCTCGTAATAGTCCCTTTTCATGTCCATGGGCGATGGCTCCTATCCGCAGTTACCGAGAGGGGATAGCTATTTCTCAGCTATTTTGTCAATAATTTTCTTGAAATAGATCTGATTTTCTTCCAAAAGAGGAGACTTCCTGCCCATCTCGTTCAGTTTCATGATCTTGAAATTGATCTTCTTGATGAGCTTGTACCTTTCCTTTTCGTCAGGGATCTTGGCCAGCATGTCCTCCATCTGGAGGATTTCCTTTTTCTCCAGAAGTTCGGGGGGCAGGCAATCGGCATTTTTCAAAACCTTGTACGCGAGCCGAAGGTCTTCTGGAACATGGCTGTCGTCTTCAAGGGGGAGAGGTTTTCCTTTGCCCGGAAGGTCGTCGAACTCCCCCTTTTCCATGGCTTCCTTGATTCTCTGTTCAACGATTTTTTCGTATCCAGGAAGGATTCCCGCCATCGGATCTCCAACACAACGAAGGTGCCCGCCGGAAGAATAGGCTGAGTTCATCCGCACGGAAGAGACACAACCATAAAAGATTTTTCAGGATTTTGCAAGCCTATTTCATCTCTTTTATTGCCCCCTCGCTTTCAGGCAATGACTTCCGTTTGGTTCTTACATCACGATGCAGGGACAAAGATGCAAAGGCACAAAGGCACAAAGAAAGAGAGGGAAAGATCGGAAGGTTTTGACTGCTTTGTGCCTTTGTCCCTCTGTCCCTTTGACCCTTCGGTTGTCGGCTTCGGCCGACAACAGTTTGTTCTTGACACACCAAACCATATTTGGATATCCCCAAACCGATGATCGATGATATTGACAAGAAGGTGATCCGCTTCATTCAGGGGGATTTACCGCTCGATCTCAGGCCCTTTGCCGTGCTGGCGGAGAAGGCCGGGATTTCCGAAGAGGAGTTTGTCGAGCGGGTTGCGTCCTTGAAGAAGAAAGGAATCATCAGAAGATTCGGTGCAACCTTGAGACACCAGGAAGCCGGCTTCAGTTCAAATGCCATGGTCGCGTGGATTGTGCCTGAGGAAAGGATCGAAGACGTGGGAAAAACCATGGCGAAATTCAGGGCAGTGACCCACTGCTACCAGCGGAAAACGTTCAAAGCATGGCCCTACAACCTTTACACGATGATCCACGGGGATGGACGAGCCAAGTGCCGTGAGATCGCGGAAGAGATGTCACGAAAGGTGAGCATTCAGGACTATATCCTTCTGTTCAGCGAGAAGGAATTCAAGAAGACGAGTATGAAATATTTCGAGTGACAAGTGACGAGTGAAAAAACAAAAGAGCCGAAGAATTGCTTCTGAATAGCAAGTTGCAGGTTGCTAGTGGGAGGTCGCAAACCAGAACCTAAGACCCGGCAACAGGCCACATGCAACCGGCAACAGGCGCCCCGAAGGGGTCACGGAGATCGGATATGGGAACAAAATCGAAGTCTCTCTTTCAAAAGGCGAAAAGACTCATTCCCGGCGGTGTGAACAGCCCGGTTCGCGCCGGAAAGGCGGTGGGCATGGATCCCCCGTTCATCGCCCGGGCAAAGGGATGTTACCTGTGGGATGTGGACCGGAAACGTTACATTGACCATGTCTGTTCGTGGGGTCCGATGATTCTGGGCCACAGTCCTCCCAGTGTGGTCAAGGCGCTGCAGGAAAGGGTGCCGAAGGGGACCAGCTATGGTGCGCCTACGGAACTGGAAGTGGAGATGGCGCAGAAGATCACCTCCATGGTGCCCTCCATCGAGATGGTGAGGATGGTCAATTCCGGAACCGAGGCGACCATGAGCGCCATTCGTCTGGCGCGGGGGTTCACCTGTCGGGAAAAGATCATCAAGTTCGAAGGATGCTATCACGGCCACGCGGACAGCCTCCTGGTTTCCGCGGGGTCAGGGGTGGCGACCTTCGCGATCCCTGGTTGTCCGGGCGTCCCCGCAGATCTCGCCGGCCACACGATCTCACTGGCTTTCAACTCGCTCGATGCGGTTGTTCAAACCATGGAAAAATACGGTCCGGAGATCGCAGCGATCATCGTGGAACCGATCCCCGGCAACATGGGCGTGGTGTTGCCTGAACCGGGGTTTCTCCAGGGGCTCCGTGAACTCACGTCCCGCTACGGGTCGCTCCTTATCTTTGACGAGGTCATCTCCGGTTTCCGGGTCGGCCCGGGAGGCGCTCAGGGTCTTTATGGAATCACCCCGGATCTGACGTGTCTCGGGAAGATCATCGGCGGCGGGTTGCCGGTGGGAGCCTACGGCGGGAAGAAAAGCATCATGCAGAGCATGGCTCCGGAAGGAAACATCTATCAGGCCGGGACTCTCTCAGGCAATCCCCTCGCCATGGCGGCCGGCCTGGCTACATTGAAAGAACTTGAAAAGGGCAAGATCTATGAAGCCCTCGAGCAGAAGGGAAGGATGCTCTTCACAGGGCTCGATCGGGCCGCGAAAAGCGCAGGACTGGACGTGGTGGTGAACTGGATCGGATCCATGGGGACGCTCTTTTTTGCTAAAGAGGCGGTGAAGGATTTTGATTCTGCAAAGAAGAGTGACCTGCAAATGTTCAGGAACTTTTACGCCGGCATGCTGGAACAAGGGATCTATCTGGCTCCTTCTGCCTTTGAGGCCTGGTTCGTTTCAGCCGCTCACGAGGACGGCGCCATTCAGAAGACGATCCAGTGTGCGGAGAGAACTTTTGGGTCTTTGAGGAGAAGAAAAAGTCATTGACTTTTCAGAAAGGCGTGTGGTACATCGAAACGCCAACCCGCAAGGTCGCCCGCCTCAGGCGACAGACCTTGACTATCCACCATGGATAAAGAAACAAAGAAGCTTTTCAGGACCTTAGGGTACCTCAGTACTGTAGGTCTTTCTATGGCTTTGTCCGTGGGCATCGGCGCGGTGTTAGGACACTGGCTGGACGGGAAGTTCGGCACAACGCCCTGGCTGTTTTTTGTTTTCCTGGGCTTCGGCATTGTAGCGGCTTTCAGGAATCTTCACTTCATGTACAAGAAGCTCAAGAAGGAAATGTAGGATCGAGGATGGAGTGGCAGAGGTTTCATAACATCCTGCGCATGCTGAACTGGATTGTTCTGCTAGGCTTCTCTTTGGTCAGTTATTTCAGCATGGGGCCTTTCTGGACCACGGGAGTCCTCCTGGGCGGATTGATCGCGATCGCAAATTTCAACGTGCTGCAGCGCACGGTTCGCCGAGCCTTTTCCCCTGAAGGAATTCACCAAGGCGCGAGGTTTTCCATTGTGGGGAAATCCTGTCTTCGGCTTCTCGCCCTGGGCGTGATCCTCTACGTCCTGATCGCAAGGGGATGGATCGACCCGCTCGGGCTTGCGGTTGGTCTTTCCACCGTGGTGTTGAGCATCGCCGGGTTGGGGATCGGCCTGGCTTTGAGAATAAGAACCAAGGAGGCGATTTGAGCATGGAACATCATTATTATTTTCTGGTTGAAATCCTGAGCGGCCTTGGTTTGGGGCATTTTGCCCACGAAGCGGCGCACGTGATTCACAGTTGGCTGGTCATGATCATTCTGATCGTCGGAGCGCTCTTGCTGGTGAAGGGCATTCAAATGATCCCGAGAAAGGGTCAAAATGTCATCGAGGTGGTCATTCAGAGCCTTGAGAATTTCATGTTGGAAATCACAGGTCCCGAGGGGAAAACCTTTTTCCCTTACATCGCCACGATTTTCTTCTACATTCTCATCTCCAATCTGATCGGCCTGATTCCGGGTTTTGTGTCGCCCACGGCGAATGTCAACACAACGCTTTCGTTGGCCCTTTGCACCTTTGTGCTCACCCACGCGATCGGGATCAAGCACCACGGGGCCAAGTACATCAAGCATTTCCTGGGGCCCATGCCGATTCTCGCACCGCTCATGTTGGTGATTGAGTTGATCGGCCACCTGGCAAGGGTCATGTCTCTGACCATGCGGCTTTTCGGAAATATCTTCGGTAAGGAGAAACTTCTGGGAATTCTTTTCGGGCTGGCGGGTCTCTACCTGGCCCCGCTCCCGGTGCTTTTCCTGGGAATTCTTGTTAGCTTCATTCAGGCTGTGGTTTTTATGCTCCTCTCCATCATGTACTTTGCAGGCGCCATGGAGGAAGCCCACTGACCTCGACGATTCCGTGAAAACCGGGCAAAGAGCCTGAACACATAGGATCGTGTGAAAGTGAAAAAATCAAAGAAGGGGGTTACTATGACGAGAAAAGGTGTAGTTGCGATTTTGAGTGGAATGATGGTGTTTGGATTGGCCTCCACGGCTCTGGCCGCGGACGGGGTGGCGCAGGCTGCGGGACTGTGGTCCTTTTTCGGCATCGCCATCGCCTGCGGCTTCGGGATAGGGCTTGCGGCCATGGGAACAGGGATCGGCATGGGCAACGCGATCAACGGCGCACTTCAGGGCACGGCAAGAAACCCGGAAGCGGGCGGCAAGATCATGACCACCATGATCATCGGTCTGGCTCTCATCGAATCCCTTTGTATTTACGCCCTGGTCATCTGCTTCATTATGGTCTTCAAGATCCCGGACCTTGGGCCGATGTACAACGCCATCCTGAAAAGCTTTGGCGGGTGAGAGTGGAAATTCTGCCGGACGGGCGTTCAGCCCGCCCGGCTCCATTTCTTGAAAAGAACATCGCTGGGCCTTGCGAATGGATGTTTGCAGGGCTCAGCGATGGGTTCCTTCGGATGATCCTCTCCTCCCCGGCTCAGGACGGCGGTGAAGCAGCCAGAACCTTGCTCAGAAACTGCCCTGTGTGAGAGTCCTTTATCCGGGCGATGTCTTCCGGCGTGCCTGTCCCGACAAGATAGCCTCCCCTGTCTCCGCCTTCCGGACCCAGATCGATGATGTAATCGGCCGTCTTGATGACGTCGAGATTGTGCTCGATGACGACCACCGTGTTGTTGAGATCGACCAGGTGGTTCAGCACTTCGAGAAGTTTTTGGATATCGGCGAAATGGAGACCGGTGGTCGGTTCATCGAGGAGGTAAAGCGTTCGCCCCGTGTCCCTTTTGCTCAACTCCCTGGAGAGTTTCACCCGTTGGGCTTCCCCGCCTGAGAGCGTGACCGCCGACTGCCCGAGGGGGATATATCCCAGACCCACGTCGATCAGGGTCTTGAGCTTGCCCCTGATGGCCGGCACGTGCTCGAAAAAGCTGTAAGCCTGGGTCACGGTCATGCTCAAGACCTCTGCAATGTGGTAACCTTTGTACCTGACCTCCAGCGTGTCCCGGTTGAACCGAAGCCCCTGGCAGGCGTCGCACGTCACGTACACATCAGGGAGAAAGTGCATCTCGATTTTGATGATGCCGTCGCCGTTGCAGGCCTCGCACCGCCCCCCCTTCACGTTGAAGCTGAACCTTCCCGGCTTGTAGCCTCTGACCCTTGCATCAGGCAGCAGGGCGAAGAGGTCCCGGATGGGGTTGAACACCCCCGTGTAGGTGGCCGGGTTGGATCGCGGGGTCCTCCCGATCGGGCTCTGATCAATGCGGATGACCTTGTCGATGTGGTGGATCCCCTGAAAGGACCCCACCTTTCCGACTTTCTCCTTGGAGCGGTAGAGCTTTTGGGCCAGGGCGGGAAAGAGGATTTCATTGATGAGGCTGCTCTTGCCGGATCCCGAAACGCCCGTCACGCAGGTGAAGGTGCCGAGAGGAATTTCCACCCGGATGTCCTTGAGATTGTTGTGACCGGCTCCTTCAATGACCAGGGCGGAACCGTTGGAGGGCCTTCTCGATTTGGGCAGAGGAATGGTTTGCCTTCCTGAGAGGTACTTGCCCGTCAAAGAAGATTCGCTCCTCAAGAGTTCAGAGGAGGTTCCCTGAAAGACGATTTGCCCGCCGTTGATCCCTGCGCCGGGCCCCATGTCAATGACATGATCCGAGGACAGAATGGTCTCCCCATCGTGCTCGACCACCAGAACGGTGTTTCCGAGATCTCTCAACCGTCGGAGGTTCTGGAGGAGCCTGAGGTTGTCCCTCTGGTGAAGACCGATGCTGGGCTCGTCAAGAACATAGAGAACCCCTGCAAGCCCTGAACCGATCTGGGTGGCCAACCGGATCCTCTGATCCTCACCACCGGACAAAGTGGAGGTCGGCCTGTCCAGGGAAAGGTAGTCGAGCCCCACGCTTCTCAGAAACCAGAGCCGCTCACGGATCTCTTTGAGAATCCTTTCCGCGATGGCTGCCTCTTTAGGATCGAGCCGGAGGTCCTGGAAGAAGTCGTAGGTCCTCTCGATGGACAATCCTGTGACCTCATGAACGGAGAGGCCATGGACCGTCGCGGCAAGGGGAACGGGCTTCAACCTGGCTCCCTTGCACGACGGGCAGGCCTGGAGGCTCAAGAACTTTTCGATTTCTTCCCGGATCATGTAGGACTCGGTTTCGCGATACCGTCTCTCGAGACTCGGGATCACGCCTTCAAAGGGACGCTTGTAGTAGTGGCGGTGGTCGTCGCGCTCGAAATAGAACTTGATGCTCTCTTCGCCGGAGCCGTGAAGAAAGACCTCCTGCACCTTCTTGGGGAGGTTCTTGTAAGGAGTGTACACATCCACATGGTAGTGCTGGCAGATGGCGTCAAGCAGCTGCTGGTAATAAATGGATTGACGGGTGGCCCAGGGAGCGATCGCACCCTCCCGGAGCGACAGACCGGGATTGGGCACGATGAGTTCCGGGTCAAAGTATCGCTTGGTGCCGAGGCCGCTGCATTCAGGGCAGGCCCCCTGAGGGTTGTTGAAGGAAAACATTTGGGGGGTCAATTCGGGAATGCTGATGCCGCAGTTCCTGCATGCGGCCTTTTGGCTGAAAAAGATCTCCTTTTCGCCAGGGAGTTCAAGAAGGGCTTGACCTTCAGATAGGCTGAGGGTGAGTTCCATGGAGTCGGTGAGGCGGCGCCTGATCTCTTTGTTCACCACCAAGCGATCCACGATCACGCTGATCGTGTGCTTCTTGCTCTTCTCAAGAAGGATGTTTTCTTCCAGGAGCACGGCCTCCCCGTCAATTTTGGCCCTGGTGAAGCCGTCCTTCCTCAGCTTCTGGAGGAGTTGAGCATGCTCTCCTTTCTTGGAGTCCACCAAGGGGGCCAGGATCTGGATTCTGGTCCCTTCAGACAGGGCCAGGACCTGATCGATGATTTGGGGAGTGGTCTGTGGCGCAATCTCCAGACCGCACTGGGGGCAGTGGGGCTTTCCGATCCTCGCAAAGAGGAGACGCAGGTAGTCATAGATCTCCGTGACAGTGCCCACCGTGGAACGGGGATTGCTGCTGGCCGTTCGCTGCTCAATGGAAATGGCGGGAGAGAGGCCCTCGATGGAATCCACATCCGGTTTGTCCATCTGCTCCAGGAACTGGCGCGCATAAGCCGAGAGGGATTCCACGTACCGCCTTTGCCCCTCGGCATAGATGGTGTCAAAGGCAAGCGAGGATTTGCCGGAGCCCGACAACCCTGTAATCACAACGAGTTTGTTGCGGGGGATGTCCAGGGAAAGGTTCTTGAGATTGTGCTGCCGAGCACCGCGGATTCTGATGTAATCAGTGGTCATTGAGGAGAATGCCTAAAATACCCAGAATACCTGAAGTGTTCAAAGTTGAAAAACAAGTCACTGGGTGGCACGGACAAGCTTCGCTTGTCCGTGCAATCACCCTGAAGTCTGCATTGCCTCCCACGGAAAGCGAAACTTGTCCGTGCCACAGCATCATCTGCGTTCAGAACCACGGACAAGCTTCGCTTGTCCGTGCCACCTAGCTATACGCTCTCTGTTTCTTGCAATTTGTGTTGCCATCTCAATGGCCGCTTTGAGGCTTGATGGGTCGGCGATGTCCTTGCCGGCAATGTCGTAGGCCGTTCCGTGGTCCACCGAGGTTCTGACCACCGGCAAGCCCAAAGTGACGTTCACGGCATCTGAAAAATGAAGGAGCTTTAAGGGAATGAGCCCCTGGTCATGGTACATGGCCACAACCGCATCGAATTCCCCTCCTGAGGCTCGGTAAAAGAGACTGTCCGCAGGGAAGGGGCCTTCCACGCGATATCCTTCCGCCTTTGCCTTTCGGATCGCGGGCCTGATGATGGATTCTTCCTCTTCGCCGAAGAGGCCTTCTTCTCCGGCGTGAGGATTGAGAGCGGCCACAGCAAGCCGGGGTCCGGGAATCCCGAAATCCTGTTCAAGTGCTCTCGCTGTAATCCGTATGGTTCCAAAAACTTTTTCCTTACTGAGAAGAGACGGAACATCTTTCAGCGCGCAGTGAATGGTCACCAGGGCCACACGGAGCTTCTTGCCTGCCAGCATCATGACATAGTCCCTGCAGCGGGTAAGCGATGCAATGAGCTGAGTGTGGCCTTCGTAAGCGCAACCGGCCTGCTGCATCAGTGTCTTGCTGATCGGACAGGTGACCACAGCGGAAAGCTCTTTTGTCTTGGCCAGTTCCACCGCGGTGACAATGCAGTCCACCATGGCCGCTCCACCTTCCCTCTTCGGGATCCCCGGAGTGAGGATACCCCGATCCAGGCTGCACACCGCAATCAGGTCAATCTGGCGGGGTTTGCCTTGGGCTTCGGAGGGGTGGGCAATTTCTCTGATGGCCGGAACACGCCTTTTGCCCACGTAAAGATTCAACGCTCCTCGGTCTCCAAAAACAACGGGACGACAGAGGTCCTGGATCTTTGGATCCGAAAGGGCCTTGACAATGACTTCCGGCCCGATTCCCGCGGGATCACCCATGGTAATGCCGATGAAGGGTCGCTTTTTCAGATGGTTCCTCCGGTTTGAGAGACCTCTTCCCTTGCAGGATGGGTCCCAATGCTCCGGTGATGAGGTTAGGTGAGGGGCATGATTCTGTCAAATGATTTAACTGGGGAACAGTGATTACACGACAGACTGTCACTATTTGTTCAAACTCTGACCTTGGATTCATTTGTCCCCAAAATTGCCAAACAATGACAATTTTCGTTTATTTCTTCTAATACGGGGCATTCCCGCTTTACGATTTAACTATCTAAAATAATTGTGTAAAAAGTGATGCTCCCGTGACATGCGTCTCATTTTCAACATGGTACAACCATTGCATATAAAGATAACTGTCGAATCACCTGGTGCCTTTTTGGTTACACCCTGAAGGAGTCAATCATGATAGACCACAAGAAGGGACGGGGATGAGGAAGCTCTATTTCCTAATTCTTGCCTTTGCACTTGCGGGTTCAATCCCGTCAGTCGCTTTCAGCAACGACGTCTTTGCCCCCGTCAGAAAGGTTTACATGAATGACGGAAAGGTGATCGAGTGCCAGATGGGATGGCTGGACGGAGCGAGGATGATCTGCCGAAAATTCGGCGGGAACATGACTCTGCCCCTCCAGAGCGTCAATTTTGAAAAGACCTTTCCAAAGTACAAAATGGGGGATGGAGAAACGGTTCTTCTCGTCCATCCCGGCCCCAGATACCAGGATGAAAGTATTGTCATATCGAACGTGCGCATGGTCCGTGGACTGGAAAGTCAAGCCAAGAATTCCAGTGTCGTGGTCTGCGAAATCATGAACAGAGGGGATCCCTGTGAGGTTCGCGTTGTGGTGAACGCCCTGGACGCGCAAGGTAAGATCATCCATCAGATCGACATCGTTTCGGAATCAAGGCTCGATATCGGCGAGTCCTCGATTCTGAAAAGACCCCTGGATGGCCCGGGAACCGCCCTCGAAAACCAGATGATCTTTCTCAAAGTCAGTCATGTGGAAAGAAGCAATGTTCAGGAAACCCTGTTGAATGGAAAGAAAGCGGAGTACGGGACGGCGGGTGGGAGCCAGGACAGGGTCAGGATGGAGAAGATCAAAGCGCTGAAAGAAGCTTTTCTGAAAGAAAGGCCTTTGTCTCCTTAGAAAGGAAGACCCCTCATGCTGGACCAGGTCGAAATTTTCTGCCCTCACTGTTTTGCCAATTACTTCGTCTCTCCGGAACGAATCCCTGAAGACGGCGTCGCGACCCCTTGCAAGAAGTGCGGCAAATCCTTCACCATGGTGAGGGCGTCCGGCGACCCGATAAGGGACAGAGCGAACCGCCAGCAGGGCTTCGTGATCGTCCAGGCCAAGAAGCGCCGCGTGTCGGAAGAGGAGCCCAATGGGTACTCCTCCAGGGAACTGGCTCGGAGAAAGACGGATGCCTCGGCACTATCGGGACTGTTCAAGAAGAAGGGCTTCAAAATCGGCGTTTGTGCGGCAGGAGCGGCCATCTTCGTTGTGATGGGAGTCTTTTTCTTTTGGAAGTCCTCTGTTCACAGCGGTTTCGAAAAAGGATTGCGGCAGACCCTGGCGCAAGCCTCGAACAGCCGCGTTGAGTTCAAAGTGGAGAGTGTGACGTTCTCCTCTCTCGGGGGGCTTACGAGCACTCAAGGGTGTCTGCGCGGGCTTGCTCTCAGTGATCGAGAAGCACGGAAAATCCTCTATTACGCCGACAAAGTCTATTTTCAGTTCGATCCTTCCAAAAAACAATTCATCACGGAACCGTTCACCCTGCGTGTCAATGTCTATAATTCGAAAATTATCCTAAACGGTTGTGTGGTAGAAGCGGGCGGGGCCGACGGGTGGCAAGCAAGTTTCCGGGCAAAAGAAGCCACCGCGGAGCTTGAAGGCATGGAGGTGCTGACAGGGCAGGGGATCGAGGTCACGCTGGATTTCAAAGGCGGAGATTGGAATGCAGACCCTCATTTTCTTCTAGGCAATGCGGATCTCGGCCTGAAGGTTAAGCAAGTGGAAGCCATCCATTCGAGCGTCAGCAAGAATGTGGACATTCGTCTCTCCCTCAAGAACGGGCTCTTTCCGAAACAGGGCAAGGAGGCGCAGGCAGGATCGGCGAGCTACACGGAGACCATGCAAAAGAAATGGGCGGAAAGCAAAGCCGTTGCAAGTATTGACCGCTGTTCTCTCAGCATTCTCGGTTCGGCCGTTCAACTGGGCGGAAAGGTGGAGTTCCGCAGCCCGCCTGATGAGACCGAACTGGACCTGTCTTTCAAGGCAAAAGATTTCAGCCGTATTATGAAATTCGTCCACCGGATGAACAGCGACACCTTTGACAGGATTGTCCTGACCTTGGTCGATCTCGACGAGAAGAACGTGAGCGTGTACGCTCCGAACACGGATTCCCTGGATCTCAGCCTGTCCTACAAGACCTCCCGGATCACAGTCAACGAAAAGGAATTGAAGCCCCTCACATAATCAGTGGCCGGTGATCAGTGAGCAGTGATCAGAAGACAGTAATCCTCAGCGGAAGTTTTGAAGTGCTCTTCTTCTCTACTGGTAACTGATTACTGATGACTGATCACTGGTTTTTGGGGGCCAGGGCTTGTTTGAACTTCTCGGCCTGCACACGCAGGTTCTTTTCCCAGTCTTCGCGCAAGTTGTCCGCAAAGACCACTTCCCCTCCGATCGCTTTCGCAAGGGTCTCCGCGCTCTTCGTGGAAAACTGAGGCTGAACAAAGATGACTCTGATTCCCTGCTTCCGGGACTCTTCGATGAGCGTCTTGAGCTGCTCCGGTTTGGGCTCTTTCCCCTCCACCTCCACGGGCAACTGTTCCAACCCGTAAGTCCGCGCCAAATAGCCCCAAGCGGGGTGGTAGACCATGAACTTGAGGCCTTTCTTGTCTTGGAATATCTCCTTGAGATCCTGGTCGACTCTTTCGATCTCCGTGATGAAAGCATCGTAATTGGATTTGTAAGTCGAATGGTTCGCGGGATCGATTTCCAGGAGGGCTTCCAGGATGTTTCGAGCAAGGATCTTGACCTCAGGAGGCGAGACCCAGACATGAGGGTCCAGGGCGTCGCGAGCATCGTCCCCGTGGGCGTGCTTCTTCCTCGCCTTGTTCTTTGTCCCTTTTTCCTCTTCGTGGTGATGCGCGGCCATGGCCATCTTGTCGATCCCCTTGTCGGTGTGAACAACCCGCATCTGCGGATTCAGTTTGGCGAACTTGGGCAGCCACACGGTTTCAACGGTGACTCCAATGGCAAAATAGAGTCTGCTCTTCGAGAGAGCGGTCATTTGGCTGGGACGTGGTTCGTAAATGTGAGGATTGGCTCCGGGCGGGACCATCACGGAGACCTGGACAAAGCTTCCCCCGATTTTCTCGACAAAGTATTTTTGAGGAGGGATGCTCACGAACACAGGAATCGGTTCTCCTGCAAGGGAGACGTTTCCTGAGAGGGTCGTCCCAATGAGCATACCCAAGAAGATCAAGGTGCGTTGGAATTTTCGGAACCCTTTGGCACCGTAAGCCGTTTTTCTGAGAGCCATGTTGTTGCAGCCTCCTGCCGGAACCCGGATGAACGAAAAGATTTTAGAGAAAGAATACTGGCGGAGAGTAAACTTGTCCAGAGGCTTTTGCGTGTCAATTTCCCTTGACAGCACTCTCTTTTTTGCGTATCGCAATCCTACAAGTCGCAGAGAATCTCAGTCCCGATCCGACCAAAAACTCGATAAGTGAAAGAGCGTTTGCCGCGAAATCGCCGGACTGGAAAGGCCGGGTTGGGCTTGCGGTGTCCGATTGAGAGGAGAGTCATGACCACGAAAAAAGTGTATAGCGTTTGCGGAATGTGCACCGTGCGCTGTCCTATCCAGGTCGACGTGAAGGACGGGGTGTGCGCGTTTATCCAAGGCAACCCCCACGCCGCAGGGATCAACGGGTCCGTGTGTGCCCGGGGTTCTGCCGGGATTGCGCTGATCAAAGACGATGAACGCCCCCAGTTTCCGGTGATTCGCGAAGGGGAGCGTGGAGAAGGCCGGTGGCGAAGGGTTTCCTGGGACGAAGCCCTGGACACTGTGGCCGACCGCCTCAAGGAGACGGTGGCAAAGTACGGAAGTCGGACCGTCCTGTTTTCAGACCGGGGCGGACCTTTCCGGGATCTTTACCAGGGTTTCATGAGAGGATTGGGATCTCCCAATTACTCCAACCATGATTCCTCATGTGCCAGAAACGTCCATCACGCGTCTCAGTCCCTGTTCGGAGTCGGCCGGGAGGAGCTTGTCAACGACCTGAAGAATGCCAGGCACGTGGTGCTTCAGACCCGGAATATTTTCGAATCCATCAATGTCAAAGAAGTGAACGACCTTCTTGACGCCATCGAAAACGGATGTCGTTTGACCGTGATCGACATCCGGGCGAACATCTCTTCCACCAAGGCGCACAACTTTTTCCTGATCCGTCCCAAAACAGACTATGCTTTCAATCTGGCCGTGATCCATACCTTGCTGGACCAGGATCTCTATGACCGGGCCTTTGCGGATCAGTGGATCAGCGACCTGAAGGCGCTCCAGCAGTTTGTGAAACCGTACACCCCCGAGTGGGCCGAAAAAGAGACCGGCATTGAAAAGGAAAGGCTCGTGGCCTTTGCCCGCGAGTTGGCCGAGGCGAAACCGGCGGTTGTCTGGCACCCGGGATGGATGACCTCTCGATACATGGACTCCTTCTATTTCTGCCGTTCCATCTACCTCATCAATGCCCTTCTCGGTTCCGTGGGCGCCAAAGGCGGGATGCCTCTCACCAACACCCCCTCGGACGTGGGCCGAAAGGGCTTGAAGAAGTTTGTCGACCTCTACCCCAAACCGCAAGAAAAGCGGGCGGACGGGGTCGGCTGGCGTTACCCCCACTTTGATTCCGGACCCGGACTCCTCCACCTCGGATTCAAAGCCATCGAGACTGAAGACCCTTACCCTGTCAAGGCCTACATCGCCTACCGGCATGACCCCCTCATGGGCTTCCCTGACCCTGAGGCGCTCACGAAAATCCTTAAAAAGCTGGATCTGCTGGTTTCGGTGACTTTCAGCTGGTCCGACACGGCCTGGTTGTCCGATGTGGTGCTTCCTCTGTCCCCCTATCTCGAAAGGGAAAGCGTCTTGGCGTCGAAGAACGGGTTGAAGCCCTATTTCTTTGTCCGCCACAGGGCGGCGGAGCCGCGCTTCGACACCCGGTCGGACTGGGAGATCATTTCCGGTCTGGCCGGCCGGCTGGGACTGAACGCTCTCGCGTTCAAGTCCGCCGAAGAGGTGTGGAATTTTCAGCTGGAGGGCACAGGGGTGACGATGAAGGATTTCGAAGCGACCGGCATGGTGACCCTGTCCAAGGACCCCAAATACCGCAAAGTGAGTGAACTCAAGTTCAATACACCTTCAGGGAAGATTGAAGTCCTCTCGAAGAAGCTGGAAGTCGCGGGGCTTGCCTCCCTCAAACCCTATGAGCCGGCTCCAAAACCGGGAGACGGGCAATTTCGGATCACTTTCGGCCGGTGCCCGGTTCACACTCAAGGGCACACGGTCAACAACACGATGCTCTCCAAGGAGATGCCCGAAAACGTGCTCTGGTTGAACACGAAGGTGGGACAAACCATGGGCATCGCAGACGGTGAAGAAGTGAAAATCACGGGCGGAAAGAATTCGGCAAGAATCAAGGTGAAGCTCACGGACCTGATCCATCCGGAAGCTGTGTTCATGGTCCACGGATTCGGCCACACCCTGCCCGTGGAGAGCCGCGCGCTGGGTAAAGGGGTTTCAGACAATGCGCTCATGCCCGGGGGACTGGACCTCTGGGATCCGGCAGGAGGGGGCGTGGCGATGCAGGAACATTTTGTGACGGTGAGGAAGATAAAGTAGGCACTTGTCGAAAAGGGACGCGGCTGTTATGAAGTCAGGAAGGGTTCGGTCATACGTGCGGCTGCAGCCGCTCTTGCGCACTGAGGACAGAGGGTTCGTTCCAGCTCCACGCCCATAGAGAGGTCCGAACGTTCCTTCACGAGGTTGAGGTGCTTCGTGCTTGCATAGGGGGCACCGCACTGCTCGCACCTTTCCAGAGGAAGCTCGGAGTGAACCGTTCCGCAGAAAGCCACCTTTCTCAAACTCCCCTCGTCTTTCACCTCGATGTTTCCGTGCGGGCAGGCGATGACGCAACTTCCGCAGCCGATGCACTTCTCCCGGGTGTTGGCGAAATCAAAGTAGGCCAGCCTGTTCGTGTCCCTGATCTGAGCTAGCCGCAAGGCATCGGCCCCCACCTCCGTGCAAACATACTGACAGAGCCCATCCCCCTGACAACGGTCGCAGCGAAGACACCGTTTTGCCTCGTTCAGTGCCATGTCGTCCGTGAGCCCAAGCTCCACCTGCTGAAAACTCGTGGACCCTTCTTCCAACGGGACCATCACGCTTTGTGATCGCTTCAGCTGCACCTTTTCAGAGGCCGTGAGAGCAAGGAAATCCACGTTTCCTCTGGAGACAGGTTCAAACCGGGGAAGAGGAGGTTCGGTGCCTGTCAGATAACAGTCCATGGAAACGGCGGCTCTTTTCCCCGCGGCTATAGCATCAATGGCAATCCGTGGACCGTAGACTCCGTCTCCTCCTGCAAAGATCCCCGGCAGGTTGGTCTCGCCCGTGACCAGGTCGGCCCTGATGGCTCCGCCCGGGGTGACCTCCAGGTCCATGAGCTTGGCAAAAGAGGAATCTGCAGACTGGCCAATGGCCAGAATGATATTGTCCGCCTCCATGGTCGTGAGCTCACAGGCATCATAAGTGGGATTGAATCGGCCCTGTGCGTCGAACACCGAAGTGCATCTCATGAATTCAACAGCCGTGAAACGACCGTTTTTCCCCACGAGGTGCCTGGGTCCCCAGGAGTGGTAGATCGTTATGCCCTCTGCCTGGGCATCGTGGACCTCGTGTTTCCAGGCAGGCATCTGCTCAGGGGTTTCGAGGCAAACCATGGACACTTGCTTGGGGCCGAGCCTCTTTACGGTGCGGGCGACATCCACAGCTACGTTGCCGCCCCCGATCACGATCACCCTGTCCCCGAGCTTGGGTGGAACCCCGAGGATGGTCATCCGCAAGAGATCAATGCCGCCGAGCACGCCCTCCAGAGCTTCCCCCGGAACGTTCAACTTGCGGCTCAGGCTGAGACCGGTTGCGAAGTAGAAGGCTTTGAAGCCTTCCCTTTTTAGAGCGTCCAGAGTGAAGTCCTTGCCAAAGGACACTTGGGTCCTGATCTCCACGCCGAGATCCATGATGTTCTTGATTTCTCTGTCCAGGATCTCTTTGGGAAGCCTGTAAGCAGGAATACCGTAGCGCAGCATGCCCCCGGCATGAGGGAGCTTTTCGAAGACCGTGACCCCGTATCCCT
This sequence comes from uncultured delta proteobacterium, assembly GCA_963702565.1. Taxonomy (GTDB): domain Bacteria; phylum Desulfobacterota; class DSM-4660; order Desulfatiglandales; family HGW-15; genus CAVPDE01. Next base: position 64,368 of record CAVPDE010000014.1, read on the forward strand.
TCAAGGCCAGGAAGTAAGCGGCGCTGAGGCCCGAAGGGCCTGCTCCCACAATCGCCACCTTTTCCGGTTTGGGAGGTGCAGCAGGAGGGCTCCGGTACCCGCCGTTGTCGGCTGCGATCCTTGCCGTGTAGGCCTTCATGAGCTGGATGCTGATCGGTTGATCCATCTGTCCCCTGACACAGGCCTCTTCACAGGGGTGAGGGCAGATCAAGCCGCAGGCCCAGGGAAACGGAATGTCTTTGAGGATGACTTCCGTGGCCTCATCAAACCGGCCGTGACCGACAAGGGCCAGGAAGGTGGGGATGTCGATGTGAGCCGGGCAGGCGTTCTGGCAGGGCGCGGGGAGGTGTTGAAAGCAGGTGCCTGCGATGCATTTTTTTTCTTCCAGGTGATGAAAAAACTCCTCCTGCCTTTCTCTGAGCAGGGAGAGGACCGGCATCCCTACCTGGTGCTTCGCATCACCATCAAGGGTTCCAGCAACGCCCTGGAGCGCCTGCAGGTGATCTCTCGTGCCTTTGCCTTCCCGAATCTCCGTGAGCAGGCGAAGGATGCGGGCCACAGAGCTGCGCTCTGGTCCCTGGTAATTCTCAATGCAGGGATAGAGGCTTTCGATGGCCCTGGAAATGAAACACCTGTTGTCCGGTCGTTCTCGGTCAACCATGGAATGAGGTTCCTAATGCAGGCTTGTGAGCGAAACCAAAGACGGTTTGAGCCCGGGACGAGTGGCAGGGAGCTTAATGAAAGCGCGGTTAAAGCTCAGCAACAGCCTTTGCGTACCGCTCCCTTCGCACATCTTGCATGTCTGCGGCTTTGTCGAAACGAAGACAATGGGCCGTGCAGATCGTGGCGCAGGCGGGTTTGAGGCCGGCGTCCACGCGCTCCATGCAGTAGTCGCACTTGACCACCTTTCCGGTTTCGGCATTCCACTGGGGAGCTCCCCAGGGGCAGGCGGACATGCAGCTCTTGCAGCCCACGCACAACGCAGGGTTCACGAAGACGATACCGTCCTTTGCCCGTTTTTGCATGGCCCCGGTGGGGCAGGCAACGACACACCAGGGATTCTCACAGTGAAAGCAGGGCATGAACACATAGGATGTGCGCGGTCGGCCCTCCACGAGCTTGGGCCCTACGGGAATGATGTCCGTGGGCTTAGGATCTGCCGTCAGACTCTTGTTGGTCTTGCAGGCCACCTTGCAGCTGTTGCATCCGATGCATTTCTTTTTGTCCTGATAGAGATAATAAACGCTCATTCCATTCCCCCAACGCAGGCCAATGGCGCCCACAAATTTTCTGAGCAGAGGCTCAGGTGTTCGGTTGTCTTGGAGGCAATTCTATTACAGCGTTTTCAAGAAGGGAAGAGGCAAAAAAGATAGGCTCCGCTTTTTCGAGAAGGCCCGGTCCTAGACGATACCGTTGTGGTCATAGGCCCTCAGCATCCGGTGCATGCCTTTGAAATAGGGGAGATGACGCTTAACCCGGCCGAAGAAAATTCTTGCCAGGATGTAACACAGAAGAAAGAAAAAGAAATAATTGATTTCCCATCCTATCCACGGGATTGGGAGAGCGATCTCCGCGAATCGTTCCTGCATCCAGGCCAGTGCAAAAAAGATCGGCCAGAGGGAGGCTGCGGAAAGCCCGAACTTGTTGAAAAAGAGGTGGCCGAATGCGTCGTTTCCCTCTTTATTGATGGCTCTGTAAGCCTTGTCGTCTCCCAGGTTAAGCGCCTCCTCGGACAGGCGCTTCATCTTTTCGACGCGAGCATTGAGCTTGTCCAGATGTGCCTTGTTGATCCGAAAGACGATCGAAATCGTCAGCTCCCCTACCAGGACCGTCAGCAGAGCCAGCAAAAAGGTTCCCAGGTAATAGTCTACCAGAGGGTGGCCTGTCAGCCTGTAGAAGATGATAAGAATCGGGTCAAGGATCTGCATCGCTCGCCTGCTTCAATAGGTTGTTGAGCCCATCCCCACAAATCCCCTTAACCCCCCTTTACTAAAGGGGGGCGAGGGGGATTTTGAGTGGTTCAGAAAAAAGACAATTCGACTACCATTTTCGTACGGGTTGTTCCAGACCTACATTGGTACCCATTTCTGGCCAAAGAATCCCTGGCTGAAATATCCAAGTCCGACATAAATGGCCAGGACGATGAAGAGGATCTTCAGCCACTTGTCCGGGATGTACTTCTGGGTCCTCGGCCCGATCATGGACCCGATGAAAACTCCAACCAGCTGGATTCCGATAAGACCCCAGTCCATGCCTGCCTTCGCGACCGTGATGTAGCCGGTGATGCTGGTCAGCATGCTCACGAGCACTGCCATGGCCGAGGTGCCGGCCACAACGTACATGGGGGCCCCGACAAGGGACGTCAGGTAGGGCACATAGAGGAAACCGCCGCCAACGCCGATAAAGGAAGAGATGGCCGCGATGACCAGACCTCCCACAAAGGCCCAGAGAGGGTTGAAGCTGAATTCCGAACCAAAAAAGGTGAAGGTCATGTTGGTGAGGCCGAACTTGCCGACCTTGATGCCCTGGGCGGTGATGTCCTTCTTTTCCTTCACGGCCTTCTCAAAGGCCTGGGCCGCCTGCTTGGCCGCTTTCTTTCCTGCTTGCCCTCTCGGGGTCAGTTCGTAGAGGAGCACGGCTCCGACCACGAACACGAAGACTCCGAACCAGCCCTGGTATTGCCTGAAGCTGATCTTGCCACCGGTCAGAATGGGGATGAACACGGCACCGGCAATAGACCCAAGGGCGAGGGCAATACCCAGGGGCCACGCCAGGCGTTTTGTCCTCAGGTAATTGATGGTGCTGATCAGTCCGGAAAGACCCACCAGGAACTGGTTGGACGTACGGATGCTGTCGGTGAGGGTCTTATTCAGCATGGGATTGGTTTTTGAGAAGGTTTTGGCATAGTCCCCAAGACCGTAAACGGTGATATGCCCCACGCCTGCCATGATGCCGCCGAAAGCTCCGACAGTAGAGAAAATCCAGCCCACCCAAACGGCCCAGCACAAGGCCAGGATCCAGCTGATGTCCGGAGCGCCCGGAATCCCAAAAGCTCCTCTAGGGGCACTTGGGTCGATCAGCCCGGGTCCTTTTCCCACGGGATTCTTGGCCACAGCCTCCCCGAGTTTGCCGGGCAGCCCAAGCTTGTCTCCCACGAGCTTGACCTGCTCTTTAGGCTGCTCCTTGGGTTGCTCCTTGGCCTGGCCAAAGGCCGCGCCCACAGCGACCAGGGAAAAGACAAGGGCCAAAGCCACAGCCAAAAAGGCACGTTTTTGAAACTTCCATGTTTTTTGCATAGCTGCTCTCCTTGCTTTGAATAGTTACGAAATAAATGTTGCGTTCTTCACGGAGCGCGACAAATCGGAAATCTCTTGAGGGTTTAAATGAAAAAGGCCAAGAAGCACGGTTTTTCTCAAGATGAAGCGCTTTCAGCCCTAGCGATCTAGTGGGAAATAAATAGAAAATAATTACTTGGCAAATGAAATCAAGGACGAAGGAGGTATTTTTTCGCTACGCCAGCGGCACCTTGTAAGGAGGCAGGGCCGGTGGTGTCGATTCTTCCTGGTCGTTAAACTCGGCCTTTAGACCGTATTTCTTGACTTTTCGGACCACGGTGGAGTGGTCGATGCTCAGCAGAAGCGCCGCCTCTCTTGTGGTTCCGCGGATGGCAAGCGCTTGAGAGAGGAGTTTTCTTTCCACGATTTCTCTGGCCTGGGCAAGGGCCACAATCCCCTTGACCTGGATCATGGAATGCTCCTCGGATTCCTGCTGGTACACGCTTGAAGGCAAGTGGTGAGGCTGAAGAATCTCTCCGTCGCTCGTGAGCACCATGCGCTCCACCACGTGCTGCAGTTCGCGCACATTGCCCGGCCACTGGTAGGTTTCCAGGATCTGAATGGCTTCCCGGGAAAACTTCTTGGACTGGTTGAACTTGTTGTTGTAGTGGCGCAGAAAATGCCAGGCCAGGGGAAAGATGTCTTCTCTTCGTTCCCTGAGAGGAGGGATTTTGATGGGCACGACGAAGAGCCTGTAGAACAGGTCCTCGCGGAATCTCCCTTCCTTCACCAGCTTGGGAAGGCTCCGGTTCGTGGCGGCAATGATGCGCACGTTGAGCTTGGTGGTTTTCACGCCTCCCACGCGCATGACCTCAAGGTTTTCAATCACCTTGAGGAGTTTCACCTGGCCGTTCAGGGGAATTTCGCTCACCTCGTCCAAGAAAAGCACTCCGCCGTTGGCCAGTTCGAAGAGCCCGGGCTTGCCTTCGCTCGTGGCGCCGGTGAAGGCTCCCTTCGCATAACCGAAGAGCTCGGATTCAAAGAGGGTCTCGGGAATGGCGCCGCAATTGACAGGGATAAAAGGCCCTTTTCTTCTGGAGCTGAGGCGATGGGTCAAACGGGCGAGCACTTCCTTTCCCGTGCCGCTTTCCCCTTCAAACAGGATCAGGGAGTCCACCTGGGCAAGCCTTGCGACCATGTCCAGGATGCCGCGCATGATCCGGCTGCCCGTGACGATCTCCTGGCCGGTAATCTGAGAGATGCGGGCATCCTCCGGAGTCGAAAGATAGAGGGCCGTGAGGCGGGAGACCTCTTCCTTGAGCATCTGGAGCTCGGTGACATCGCGGATATTCACCACGATGTAGCGGATCACGCCCTTGGATTCCACCGGAGTGGCTGTCACGTAGATCTCGTTCCCGTGTTTGAGCGTTGCCATGTTCGTGACGCTTTTTTTCAACTGGTGCACCAGGTGCACGGCTTCCTGGATCGTGTGAAGGCACACATGGGTTTCCCCGTCGAGCTCCTCGACCTTCTGGCCCAGAAGACTGTCTTCCTTGAGCCCTGTGATCCTGGCGTAACTACTGTTGACCCGGATGACTTTGTCGAGCTCAATCAGGATGACGCCGTCATGAAAGCTCTCGATGAGAGAACCCAGGGTTTTGTCCAGGTCCGGCGTTGCTGACAGGGCGTCGGCGATCGGAGGATCCTGCATGCCCTCCAGAAAGATGAACATCTCTCCGCCGAGGTCGTGGTCTGCGCGAAAGGGGGATCTGAAGACCGACACCTTCTGCTCGGCGCCGTTCTTCGTCTTCACGCTCTTTCCTGGAACGAGGAGGTTCACCTGAGAAAGGGCGTTTTGGCCCAGAAGATCCTCTGTGGGAACCCCGAGGATCTTCTCCGCGGTCTTGTTCACGAAGATCACGTGACCGTTCAGATCGGCGAGAAGAATCCCGCAAGGGGCTTCTGTGACGATCTCGGCCAGAGCCTGGTTCGAGAAGAGTTTGTCTGTTTCCATGGTCAGGAGCTTTCTGAACACGCTGAAGATCCCCTGTAACATATCAGATCAAAATGAAAATTCAAACTTCTACGTGGAAGGGCGCTTTTCGCCAAAAAAAAGAGGGCAGCACGGCCCTGTGCTGCCCTCCAAACCCCTTGGATCGAAAAAGCGCAAATTCAGGAATAGCCCTAGTTCGCTATCCCCAGAAGCCTTTTGATTTTCTTCACGCCGTCTGCCGCGTCCTTGGCCCAGGCATCAGCGCCGCATTTTTCTTCCACGAACTTGGGCGTGAGGGCGGCACCGCCGCAGATCACTTTGATTTTGCTCGCAATATCGCTCGACTTGAGCGCCTTGACCGTCTCCTCCACATAGGGGTCGCCGGTGGTGAGCAGGGAAGAGAGGCCCACGACAACGGCATTGTGGGCCCTAGCTCCGTCAACGAACTTCTGGGCCGGAACGTTTTCGCCCAGGTCCACGATCTTGAACCCGGAGCTCTCCAGCAGGAGCTTAACCAGGTTCTTGCCGATGTCGTGAAGGTCGCCGAAAACGGTTCCGATCACCACGGTGCCCAAACTCATGTCGCTCTCTTTCTTGATCAGGGGTTTGAGCAGGTCGACGCAGGCCTGCATGGACTTTGCGGCGATCATCATTTCAGGGACAAATATCTCCTTTTTCTCAAAGCGGCTGCCGACCACGCTGAGCGCGGGGATCAGATAGGAGTTGATGACCATCTCAGGATCAATGCCCTCGGAGATGACTTTCTGGGTGATGTCCACCGCGTCTTTTCGTTTTCCAAGAATCACCGCCTGTTTCAAGGCTTCCAGATCTGCCATTGTGTTGTCTCCTCCATTTAGATTATTCCTTAGGGAACTTGTCTCGATAAACGGAAATAAAGTTCATGCAGTACTCGTCCCTGCCCATCAACAGGTCGGTGATCAAAGCCGATCGGCGGATCTCCCAGACCGTGGGATCGAGAATCGGGCAGGTCACTCCGTGGATCGCGGCCATGGCCAGGAACACGCCGTTGATGGGGTGGCGCTCGGGAAGCCCGAAAGAGATGTTGCTCGCGCCCATGGTCTGATTGACCCCCAGTTCGTCGCGGATCATTCGCATGGCCTTGAGGGTCTCCAGGGCTGAAGTGTGATCCGTGCTGATGGCCATGGCCAGAGGATCAATGATCACGTCCTCAGGCGGGATGCCGATTTTCTTGGCCTCCTCCACGATCTTTCGGGCGATCTGGAGACGTTTCTGAGCGTCTTTTGGGATGCCGTCATCGTCCATGGTCAGACCGATGACCGCGGCCCCATACTGCTTGACCAGGGGCAGGACTTCCTTGAGCTTTCTTTCCTCCCCGTTCACGGAATTGACCAGGGCCTTGCCCGCATAAGCCTCCAGCCCGGCTTCGAGGGCTTTGGGAAGGGCGGAGTCGATACACAGAGGAACCTCCGTGACTTCCTGCACAGCGAGAATGGCTTCCTTCAGGAGCTTGGGTTCATCGATGCCGGAGACGCCCACGTTTACGTCCAGCACGTGGGCCCCTTCCTTTACCTGCTTGATCGCTTCCTCCTGCACCAGTTTCAGGTTTTGCTCTTCCAGGGCCTTGGCCAGTTTTTTCCGGCCCGTGGGGTTGATCCTCTCCCCGATGATCACCATGGGGAGGTCCGGACCTATGACCACTGTCTGCGTTTGGCTTTTGAGCGTCGTTTCCATGGTTACCCTATCTTTCCCGTATTCTTCGGCCGTTTTTCTGGCGGTTTTCACGTTCTCATCAGGGGTGCCGTAGGTGAGGCCCACTGTGTCGATCGAGTAGTTCGTCCAGGGGCGCGCCCTGGTCGATCAGCTTCCTGACTTCCGCCGCCACCTCTTCAGGGGTCCCGTTCTTCATGAGCACAGGGCTGATGCGGGCATTCACGGCCACATCCGGCCCCAGCATCTGCCTGCATCTCTTGACGTCCGAGCCGAAACCGATTTCCACGAACTTGAGATGGCGGACTTTGGCGTACCCTTCCAGGACCTCGTTCACCGAGCCGCAGTGGTGGATTCCGAAACCATGGCCCTTGAACGCGTCAGCCACCTCGTTGTCATACCGGAGGAGGAAGGTCTCGTAAATGTTGTTGGAGATCTGCTCTTCGGTGCAGTTGGGGATCACGGCAATCTCAGGGGCGGCCATGGGCGTCACATCCACGGCGCCGGTGCCCGTCGCCTTGTAGTTGAATTCGAAAGAGCTGCTTTACGCATTCGGTGCAGATCCGCAGCAGATGATGGCAGAGATCCGGATTCTCGAAGTAATCGATATAAAGCTGATCGCCCCGGATCTTCAGCGCCAGATTTTGAATGCCTGTGGTGTTGATGTCCCCGATGACCTTCCCGTACTTCTTCTTTAGGTAGTCGATCTGCTTGATCCATTCGGTCATGGGCCAGGTGTTGAGAATGTCAGGAACCTCCAGCTTCATCACCTTGTCTTCCGAGAGGTTCATGGGCATGGCCCAGGGCAGGGCTTCATCCTCGAAAACCACTTCGCACCCGAAGATCGCCGGAAGCGTGACCATGCCTGCGGTGATGATGGGCTTGGGCTTCGGGTTGGGATCCCCGAGCCCCACATCGCCGAATCTCTCGTAAAGCGCTTTGTCCATGGCCATCCTGGCCTCGATTCTGGTCTCGGGGTCGAGGTAGTACTGCTTGTTAAACGATATCCCGTAGTGCTTGTGAAACCAGTCCGCATAAAACCCGGTCTGGAGTCGCACGTGGGGCTGAGCTTTCGCATTCATGATGCTTCCTCCTTGTCGTGCTCCGGATTCGGTCGCCCTATGGCAGGGCTCCCATGACTTGGAACAGGAACCGCACTTCCCTGGATGAGCAAGGTCTATGCCAAAGAGCGGGAAGCGGGAGATCCGTTCCTTAACGAGAACAAAGGGCCTTTTGAAAATGAGCCTGGAATATATGTGCCGCTCGTCATGCGATTCCCGGTCATGGGGAACCTCTGATTCAACCGTTTTCCAGCAGGCCCGTGTTCCCGGTCCCGGCGATCAGGGTGTTCTTCCTATCACACGCGTGGTGCGAAAATACACCGGGAATCCCTTCTGCGGTGCGATTCATCACCACCTTTTCTCTTCTCTTTGCGTTTGAATTCGTAGCAGAAGGTACGATTGGCCATTGGATTCGACAGAAGCACCCCGTTTTTCCCTTGGTATGGATCATGCAATATCTAACGCAACACCGTGCAGCTCCTTGCGGCAGGTGAAGGTGGTTTTCACGAGGCATGGGCTTGGAGACACAAGCCAAGGACTTCATTCATGAGTCCGATCCGCACATTTCTAGTCGGCATTTCTTTACATTCTTTGAAGGGCGGTGGAAACGCCGTGTGGACTCCATTGTCACATGGGGGATGACGCGGTTTGGTGGCAGACGGGAATGAAGAAGACAACCATACTTAGGGGGAAAGGAGGTGAGAGGGGCTCTTTAGGAAACGAAAAAGGTTTTGCCGTATTTCCTCAGCTTGGTGAAGCAAAAATCCAAAGGAGGTAAACATGAAGGGTAAGAAAACGTTATTCGTGATCGGGTTGGCGATTCTGCTGGGCTTTTTCTTCGTAGCGCCCTCGATGGCCTGGCAGGAGCAGAAACCGGAGTTCGTGTGGAAGTGCCAGTCAGGCTGGCCCCGGAGCAGCGGACTTCATTATCTTCAGATGAGAACCCTGGATTTCATCGAAGCCTGGACCAAAGGTAGAGTCAAATTCGAGAGATATTCGACAGACGAGATCGTTCCGGGCTACGAAGTCTGGAAAGCCGTGGCAGAAGGGTGTGATCCCAACAGGAGTTGCGTGCACCTGCTACGCCATGAGCCGGGTGTGGACTTCCGGCATGTACTGCTCTTCTCCCGGGCTGGGCCCCGTGGAAAAACTGGCCTTTTATCATGGCACGCCGGATGTGGCAAAGACCAAGGACTTCAGGACTCCGGTCTGGAAACAGCTGGAGGGGTCGATCGCCAAGAACTTCAACGGCATGGTGGTGCTGCCGAGCGCCATGCAGTCCACTGAAACGTTCCTTTACTCCACCAAACCGATCAACAGCATCGATGACCTCAAGAAACTCAAAATCCGTTCCGTGGGCATCCGGGGTGACGTGTTCAAACACGCTGGGGTTTCATGCGTCGGCATGCCCGCAGGAGAAGTGGTGGCGGCCATGGACAGGGGCGTGATCGACGGCGCCGAGTTCGCGAACTTCTTCGGAGATATTCCTCTGGGATTCGCCGCAGCCGCCAAGTACATCTATTTCAACCCCTACAACGCGCAACCCTCGAACCTGCAGTTCTTCATCAACGGAAAGGAGTGGGCGAAGGTGCCGCCTGATCTGAAGAAGCTGATCGAAGAGGCATGCTTCGAGTCTGAGAAGTGGTCTCTCGCCGAATGCCTGTTCCTGGACATCCTGACCATGAAAAGAGCCGAGCAGGAATTCAAGGCGAAGATCGCGATCATCCCCATGGAAGTCGGGAAGTACATCAACGACAAAGCTCTGGAGTTCTACAACATCAAGCGGAAAGAAGTCCCTGAACTGGACGCGTACATGAAGGAATATGAAGCCTTCTTTGCGCCGGACAACTATGGCAAATATGTGCCGTTTGTGAAGTCGCTTCTGTAAGATGCGAAACGGCTGGGCAGGCGGGCCGTTCGAGTCCGCCTGTCCTGTTCCAGTCAATGAGGAGGCATCTCAAATGATTATTCCGTACCTATATCAAAGTGGTGGACACCATCAATGAGTGGGTGGGCAAGACAGTGATGTGGCTGTTCCTCGCTGCTCACAGCGAGTGTCCTGATCGATATGTTCTATCGGTTTCTGACGGGCAGATCCACGGACTGGGCTTTTGATATCAACTACATGATTTATGCGACCAACTTCATGCTTGCAGGCGGTTTCTGCATGCTCCATGAAAAGCATGTGAGGGTGGACGCCTTCTACAACATGATGCCGCTCCGGTGGCAGGGCATTCTGGAGATCATTTTCTTCCTGGTCCTTCTCTTCCCCATGACCATTTTGTGTCTGAAATCCACCTGGTTCAATTTTGTGCAGGCCGTGGCGTCCAAAGAGATCTCCATCGTGAGCCCGTGGCATCCGCCCGTCTACCATTTCAAGTTCATCATGCCCCTGGCGTTTTTCCTTCTCCTCATCCAGGAGATCGCCCAGTTCATCCGCTATGTTTACCAGGCTGTTAAGGGGGTGCGCTATGAGTACAAATGAAATCTATGCCGTGTCGATGATCATCATTCTCATAGGCGCCGTGCTCCTGGGGCTGCCGGTTGCCCTTGTGATGGCCGGGCTGGGAATCGTTGTTGGAACTATTGCCTTACGGGTCCGCGATCATCTCGTACCAGGCGGCTCTGAATGTTTTCGGGGTCATGTCGGGGTGGGAGCTCCTGGCCATTCCGCTCTTCGTTTTCATGGGGGTGCTTCTTGAAAAGGCGGACATCGCCGGAAGGCTTTACCTGGGTCTCAGGCTGCTTTTCGGGCCCATCCGCGGAGGACTTGCTCTCGCCACCATGGGCATCGCCATTCTTTTTGCAGCGTGCACCGGCATCGCCGGCGCATCGGTGATTGCCATCGGCCTCATTGCCATGCCCTCCATGCTGAAATACGGTTACGACAAACGGTTGGTCGCAGGGGCTATCTGCTCGGGCGGGGGCTTGGGCGTCATCATCCCTCCGAGCATCATGCTGATCATTTACGGCCCTGTGGCCGGCGTTTCCATCTCCTTGCTTTTCTTTGCCGCCATGCTTCCGGGCGTGCTCATGGGCCTCATCTACCTCGCATACATGCTGACCGTGTGTTTCATCTGGCCTGACAAAGGTCCCCCGGCAAGCAAAGAAGAACGCGCCGAGTATTCCAAAAAAGATATCGCAAAACTCTTGCTGGTCGCGGGTGCGCCGCCCATGGCCCTTATTTTCCTGGTTCTTGGCGGTATCTTTTTCGGTTTTGCAGCGCCTACAGAGGCTGCGGCCCTAGGGAGCATCGGCGCCTTTATCATGGTCTTGGGTTATCGCAAGTTCAGCTTCAAGATGTTACGGGACAGCTGTTACAGCTCTCTCGGGATCAGCAGCTTCATCATGTGGCTCGTGCTGGGCGCCAAGTTCTTCATGACCACCTTCAACAAGCTGGGTGGAGGGGCCATGATCGAGCGCTGGCTCCTGGGCCTCAATGTGGCGCCGGAGTGGATGCTGGTGGTGATGCTCGGAATCATCTTCATCATGGGATTTATTATGGACTGGATCGGCATCCTCCTCGTGGTGGTGCCGATTTTTGTTCCCATTGTGGCGGCTATGAAGTGGGATCCCTACTGGTTTGCCGTCATGTTCTGCATCACCCTGCAGATCTCATACATTACGCCGCCTTTCGCTTATTCGATCTTTTACCTGAAAGGGATCGCGCCCAAGGGGGTCACTCTGGCGGATATCTGCTATGGTTGCATTCCTTTCATACGCCTGCAGATCCTCGACCTGATCATTCTTTACTTCTGGCCGGACATTGCTCTGTATCTGCCGAGAATGATGGTGGCGGGAAAGTGACGAAAGGGTCTTCTAAGAAATGGATTAATCCTCTCCCTTAGGGGAGGGTTATAAACCTGTGGGCTTGTTGTTAAGGAGAAGAGGGTAGAGGCAAGCGAGCGCTCAGACCGGTTCGGCAGGCCGACAGGTATATACTCGGTCCAAAAAAGGAGATGAATGAATTATGGCTTACAAACACATTCTGTATGAAGAGAATAAAAAGGACTTACATCGGGATCCTGACTCTCAACGAACCCGAGAAGCGCAATGCCCTCGGGAAAGAGGCTGAGGAGGAAATCACCCATGTGATTCAGGATGCGGGGAAGAGGGAAGCCTTGAAGGTAATGATTCTCAGGGCCGCTGGCGATATATTCTGCGCCGGCCACAACCGCGCCGAGATCCTGAACCAGCCGGCCAGCGCCATCCGGAGGCTGTTCCACACCTCTTTTAACATGATGACCGCCATGCGCGCGGCTCCCTTCTGCATCATTGCGGAGGTCCAGGGCATTGCCATGGCCGGCGGCTGCCATCTGGCGGCAGGGTGCGACCTGATCACGGCGGGCAAGGAAAAGGCCAAGTTCGGAATGACCGGCCTGATCTACTCCTACAACTGCTCCACTCCTACCATCGCGGTGAGCCGGGCGGTCCCGCAGAAAAAGTGCATGGAAATGCTCATGACCGCCAACCTGTACACAGCGGAAGAGGCTGCGGCCTTTGGCCTGGTCAATAAGATTTATCCGGACGACAAGCTCCACGAGATGACCTATGCCTGGGCCAAGGACATCGCCAAGACCAGCAAATACGCTATCTACACCTCCAAGCAGGTTTACTATGCTCAGGTGGAGATGACGGAGTTCCAAGCCTACAGCTATGCCATCGAAATGATGGCTCTCGAAGGCATCAGCGTCAATGCCACGGAAGGCTTCACCGCCTTCCTGGGCAAACGCGAACCCAAGTGGGACGAGTCGACGATTTTCTAAACCCGGCTTTCGCGGAAAATGAAACGAGCTCTCCTGGTTTCAGGAGAGCTCGTTTCATTTCAAAATCCCGCCAACCCCCCTTTAGTAAAGGGGGGCACGGGGGGATTTGTCCTCGCGTTCAGTTCACGCTATTTCGCTCTATTCTCCGCCCACCACTTCTGCCATTCCGCAGGGTTCTCGCCGAAATCCTTTGAGGTGATCCTGCCGAGCGCTCTTGAGGCTTGAAGACGAAGATCTGCATCTGCCTCTCCAAGCGCGGAAATGAGCGGCTCAACTGCCAATGGATCTCCAGCCTTTCCCAAAGCCCAGGCCGCGTCAGCCCTTGTTTCAACGGGTTTTCCCTTGTTCGAAAGAACCCCCAGCAGCCCCTGGACCGAAGGTTTCCCTATCTGAGCAAGCGAAGCGGCAGCAAGCATGCGGACATTTCGGTCCTTGTCATCGAGGGTTCGCAACAGGCACTCCACTGCCATGGGATCCTTGATTTCGCCGAGGATTCTCGCGACGCGTTTCCGGATGTCCAGGTTCTCATCGGTAGATGCCTTTATAAGAGCGGGCACAGCGCCCTTTCCCTGAGAGATCAGGGTCTTTTCCGCCTCATCCGCGGGGGTCACATGATTGTGGCCGCAGCCAAGACCGGGACTGCAGCCCGTCCACTCGTCATGAAGATTGGAAATGAGAAAAGGGGCTGAGGGAAGAGCCTTGTCCCCCATTTTCATGAGGTGAAAGGCTGCTGAAGCCCGATCGGTTCCGTCAGGCGAGTAGAGCCTCTCGATCTGCTGCCTTACCTCTGCCGGGATCTGGGAAGGGATCTGGTCTTTGGGGATCGTGGGCTGCGCCATGGAAAGGGAAGCGGACAGAAACAGATTCGCCGCTGCCGCGAGCGTGCAAAGCAGGAAGAAAAATCTTTTCATTTCATGTCTCCGTCAACGGGAATCCCCAGAGCCTAGCACCATTACTTTTTCTTTCTAAGAGAGCCGGTCTCGTCCACTTCTCTCAGGTTCTGCAGCTCCTTTTCCGTGGGCTCTGGCACGGTCTTCACGTTGGGGGAAAGCTTCAAGTCCCAGCCCGTGTTTGTCTTGATCTCTTCCACGCTGGAGAAAGGGAAGTAGGCGTCGAGATAAAACTCCTTGGTGGCCGGGTCCGGCCGCAGAATGCCGAGGGTGGTAATGATGGCACTCGGCCCTCCGCCCGGGAAATTGCATTTTTCCCTGGAATCGCCCCCGAAGAGATATCCGGGCGAAGAGATGTAATCCACCCGTTCGGAGAAGCGTTTCTTCTCATGGGCCGCCATGATGAGGAAGCGCTTGCAGCCCACGGCAATGTCATTGGCGCCGCCGCTCCCATTGAGCCGGATCCGGGGAGGATTGTAACGCCCCACTTTCCAGGGCGGGGCATCGTCCCAGATGCCCGTGGTGTTGACATTGCCGTATTTGTCGATCTGGGCCGCTCCGATGATCCCCACATCGGCTTTCCCGGAAGCGACCAGGAAGCCCAATGCGTCGATGGCATTGGTGAAGCTGGTCGCATTGACGCAGAGGCGGTTGCACTCGATGCCCCAGGGAAGACCTCCCACCGGGGTGGAGCCGTAAATGCCTCCCTCGGTAAACGCTCTCAGATTCGGAGCATGGTTTTTCTTTGCCCAGTAACCGGCCAACATGCTGAGGCCTACGCCGAAAATCGCCAGTTCACCGTCCCGCAGCTCTCTGCCCGTGGCGATTGCCATAAATTCCTGTCTGGTGTAATCCATGGTCCTTACCCCCTTTTCGCCTCTTGTTCTAGTTTCCTGACTGCCTCGTCGGTTTTGATCCATTTGCGGTAAGGATCGATCAGGAACGCCGTATTGGTGTTGGTCAGTTTCTTGACTTTCTCCTCGCCGATGACTTTCAGGAACTCATCCCTGGTCTTGTAGCCCAGCACATATTTCTCCACATATTCCTTCGTCCCTTCGACGGTCTTGAGCCGGTCGTTCATGTAGAACATGTGCTCCTCGTCGCTGTCGTGAACGCCCGGAGAGCCGGCAGGCCATGCGCTCATGGGCCAGTACACCACCGCGTCCACCACTTCGCTGATCATCCTCGTGAGGTTCGGGAACTGCCGCATGCAGCCCGTGTCCACGATGTAATCCGTGACCAGCACGACTTTCTGAGCGGCCCGGGACATCTCAAACCGGTTCCATTCAGAACCAATCATGATGCCGTTGCCGGAAATGTCGGCCATGGTCACGTGAATTGCGGCAACTTCCGGTCTCAGGGATCTGAAAGCTCCATATTTCTTGCCCGTGAAAGGATCGATGATTTCCGGTGTCTTCCTGGTGCAGGGATACTCATTCGGGTAATCTCCAGAGCACCATTGCTGGTCGCAAAAAATACTGACGGTGGCTGGGACAAAAGGCCAGTTCATGGCGCCGCCGAAAAACCGCCAGGACATGGCGCCGTTGGAGTAGTCTTCGATGATGGTCTTTCCACTGGTGACCGCCCGGTTCAGTCCGTTCGCAAACCCGTAGACCTCCAGGCCGGAAAAGCCTACTTCAACTCGTCTGACCGCTCCCACGCCTGCCAGGAGGTTGATCTGCTGGCTCCCGCAGTGGGAAATCATGTCGAGGTTTTTTCTGCCTTGCCTCACCATCTCTCTGCCGAAGGCGATGGTGTCGGCTCCGACCGGGTAAGCTGAGCCGTGGGCGTAGGTCATGCCGTCCCACGTGTACTTGGCCACAGCTTCCTGCATGGAAATCAACTTGTTCAGCATTTACGTTCCTCCTCCGATTCAGTGCGAATTGTAGCCCTATTCTGCAATAGGTATGCCATCCTGTTTTACGGGATCTTTGGCAAAAAAACTCGTGGCCTAGGAAGCGAAATCGGCTCTAAAACGCCCCACTCAAGCGGTTCACAAGGCTCTTGGAAGATTTCGCCATTCTGCTCTGTGGATTCCGCGGGGGAAGGATTTCGAGGCAAGAGGGCGGCACGGGAAATCTTGGTGCAGAATTGCACCGGCCAGCCGCCCATCGCACCAGATGCATCTGCCGGGGCTGAAGTTGAACCGAAGGAGTTTGAAAAAGAACCGCCTCTCATGGTAAGAAAAAAGGTCCCTAACTGATAAGACTAATAAGGGTAAGCAGGCAATGGAAAGATGCGATCAGACCGACCGGTGGATAAGATCCATAATGGTCCGTACCGCGCCTCCGAGCTTGAAAGACAACACCGGGGATGTCGATCGCCTGATCAAAGGAATCGAAAAAGACCTGGGGGGCGAAGAGGTGAGAGTGGATCTCGCCCTTGCGAAAAGAATCCCCTCTTTCCTGAGAGAACACGGCTATGAAGCGGAGGCGCTTCTTTGTAAAGGAGTCTCGTCGTGGCATGTGGTGGACCTGTTTCCCCGAACCGAGGCGGGTTCTTTTTATGGCCTTGCCGTGGACCTTGGAACGTCCATGATCGCGGTCCGTCTCCTGGACCTTGGGACAGGAGAAGTTAAAGAGGAGACTTCTTTTCTCAACCCCCAAATTCACATGGGGCCGGACATCCTCACCCGGATTCATTTCGCCGGCCAGGAGGGCGGGCTCCAGGAACTGCAGTCTCTCCTGATCAACAGGCTCAATCAGGAAATTCAGTCCCTCGCCAAGAGACAAGGAATCTCCACCAAGAACATCGTCGGGGCCTCCGTCGCAGGCAATACGACAATGACCCACCTTTTCTTGGGGCTTGATCCTTACTGGATCTGCCGGGAACCCTATATCCCCGTTCTCAACAGACCGGGACTGATTGGGGCGAAGGAACTCGGCCTGGGGATTCACGAGCGAGGCGTGGTCTTTGTTTTTCCGAACACGGGGAGTTACTTTGGCGGAGATTTGATGGCCGGCATCCTGGCTTCGGGCATGAATCACCAGGAAGAGGTCTCCATCCTGGTGGATGTGGGAACCAACGCAGAAGTGGTCCTGGGAAACAGGGACTGGCTCGTCGCCTGTGCAGGGGCTGCAGGACCGGCTCTGGAGGGGGGAGTGGCCAGCATGGGGATGATGGCCGGCCCTGGGGTCATTGACAAGGTGGTCATTGATCCGGCCTCAGGGGAATTCCAGGTGGGAACCATCGACGGCCTTTCTCCTGTGGGTATTTGCGGGTCAGGGATGATCGATTTGGTGGCGCAACTCTATCTAGCGGGCATGATCGACATCAGGGGGAAATACGTCCCGGAGAAGTGCGGAAGGAGGATGCGAACGATCGATGAGATGCAGCATCTCATTGTCGTATTCTCAAAGGATTCGGGTACCGGGGAGACCCTGACCCTCAGCCAGGCGGAGATCGACGCCCTCATGCGGTCAAAGGCGGCCATGCACACCATTTTGACCACCATGATTCGGATGATTCATCTCGAGTGGAAAGGTTTCCGGAAATTCTATGTGGCCGGGACCTTCGGTTCCTACATCAACCCAAGGGCGGCGATTGTGCTCGGCATGCTGCCTGATCTGCCCCTAGAAGTTTATGAAGCGCTGGGCAACACTTCTCTTGCCGGGGCGACCGAGGCTCTTCTGTCGCTGAGGAAAAGAGAGGAGGTAGATGAGATCCGGAACCGCGTGACCTATGTGGAGATGAACGTCAACCAGGAGTTCATGAACGAGTTCAGCGCCGCGAAATTCATTCCCCACACAGATCGGACGCTCTTCCCCTCAGTGCCTTAGAGGCGAGTGACAAGTGACGAGTGACGAGTGACAAGTGACAAGTGACAAGTGACAAGACTAATACATGAACTCGTTACTTGTCACTTTCTTCAGTTGTCTTTGTCCTCTTTGTCTTCAGGCGGGCCTTCGGTGTCGCTTTCATTGATGTCCACATCCGGCATGGTGCTGATGTGGTATTCGACCAGGAGGTTTTCGTCTTCTTCAGGGGGTTCCGTGGTTTCCCATGAGACCTCTCTCCGGGTTGGACTGAACCCGGTCGAGTGGGAAGCCATGGACATTCTGGAGTCCATTTTTTCGAGCTCCCGCTGACAGGCCACGCAAAGTGTGGCTTCAGGCACCAGGAGAAGGCGCTCCTTGGGGATCCGGGTACCGCACTCCTCACAAAGACCGAAATCCTGCTCTTCGGCAACTCGATTCAAAAGATATTCGATCTTCTGCAATTCCCTGTTCTTTCTTTCAATGAGACTGAACTGGCTGTAGGCGGAGATCTCTCTCTGAGCGTCGTCCACTTCGTCAATGAAATCCCCTGCGGTGAGTTGCCCTTCATATTCCTTACGGCTTTTCATGAGGCGGTCAAGGGTTTGCTGAAGTTCCTGTTTCTTGAGCTCGAGGCTTTTCATGAAGGTGGTTCGAAAATCGTCTGGTTTGGGCATGGGTTTTTTCTTCTCACTGATCGCGGCTTTTTTGATTTCCTTGGCAGGAACCTTGGCTTTGGTTACGGGTTTGGGCTTGGAAGCAGCCTTGGGCTTGGGCACGACCTTGGCTTTAGGGACACTCTTCGGCCTGGCTAGGCTTTTGCGCTTTGAAGGACTCTTCGGCTTGGGGATCGTCTTGGGTTTGGAGCGGCCTTTAGGCTTCGAGATTGTCTTTGATTTGGGTTGCACCCTCTTGCTCACCTTGGGGGCTGCCTTTCGGAGTGTCTTGTTCACTTTTCTTGTGACAGAAGCTTTTTTCTTCTTGGATTTGAGTTTCTTGTCCTTGCTTGATTTCATGGACCCCCTCCTCCGATAAGAACCTTCGAAAGTGAGCCGCCGTTCACGTTGGACCGATTATCAAGCCCCTGATTTCTAAAGGGCAATGATAATAAAAGTAGAGTACAAATACCCATTTTTAAATTTTTGTCAACAAAATAACCGGCCCCTGTTCCGGGCTGGATTTCTAGAGACGGACAGCCTGAATTCAGTTCGCTTGTGGGCTCTCTCATTCTGTGATAACGTAATTTTTTTAATAGAGTGCGTGACACGATTCAAAGACAGGGGAAAGATGAAACAAGGAGTCTTTATCACTTTTGAGGGGATGGAAGGATGTGGCAAGAGCACCCAGGCAAAACGGCTGGCCAGGAGATTGGGCCACCTGGGCATTGCCCATGTGATGACCTTAGAACCGGGAGGGACGGTGATTGGCCGGAAAATGAGACAGGTGTTGCTGGATTCCAGAAACAAGGCTCTCACCCCTCTGGCTGAACTCATGCTCTATGCCGCGGACAGGGCTCAACACGTAGAGGAGGTTATTAAGCCGGCTCTCAGGGCTGGGAAGTGGGTCATCTGTGATCGCTTCTCCGATGCCACCGTGGTTTACCAGGGGGCAGCCCGGGGGCAGGACAGAAAGCTCATCCGGCTTCTGAACAGTGTTGTCACTGACGGAATCCGGCCGCATCTCACTTTTCTGCTGGATTGCCCGGTAGAGGTTGGGCTCAGGAGAGCCCTGGGGAGGAACATGAAAGGTCAGGACCGCTTTGAAAAAGAGGCCCTGTCGTTCCATCGTAAAGTGAGGAAGGGTTATCTTGACCTTGCCCGCAAGAACCGGAACAGGTTCGTGATCCTTGACGCAACGGTGAACCGAAAGGAAATCGAAGC
This sequence comes from uncultured delta proteobacterium, assembly GCA_963702565.1. Lineage (GTDB taxonomy): Bacteria > Desulfobacterota > DSM-4660 > Desulfatiglandales > HGW-15 > CAVPDE01. The sequence continues at coordinate 83,677 of CAVPDE010000014.1, forward strand.
GAAAATCCGTTTCCATTTGCATCGGTTCTTGACGCGAAACGGCATATTCTCGGCGGAGCGTTTTGACGTACGGCGATGAAGAGACTCGTCATTCCTTTTTCGCAGATCATTGGCCAGGAGAGGGCGGTTCACCTCCTGAAACAGACGATCAAACGGGAGAAAATGCCCCACGCCTACCTCTTTGTGGGGGTGTCCGGAGTGGGGAAAACAACCACAGCCCTGTCCATGGCTCAGGCATTGAACTGCGAAGAACCGCAAGACGGCGAGAGTTGCGGTCGCTGCAGGCCTTGTCGCCAGTTGTTGGGGGGTAACTTTCCGGATTTTGAGTTGGTGGAGCCCGACGGCCAGAGCATCAAGATCGAGCAGGTGAGGGATGCTTGAACGTCGCTTTGCGTACAAGCCGGTTACCGGAAGATACCGGGTGACGGTGGTCCGCCCTGCGGAGGCAATGACCGAGGAAGCCTCCAACGCTTTTCTGAAAACGCTCGAGGAGCCTCCTGCGGGGAATGTCCTGGTTCTCAATGCGACGGAGCCCTCGAACCTTCTGCCCACGATTCTTTCCCGGTGCCAGAAGGTGGTCTTCAGACGGATCCCCCCGCATCTTACAGAGAAATGGCTCATCGACACGCAGGGGATGGATCGGGAGAAAGCGTCGGTTCTTGCAAGGATTTCCGACGGCAGCCTGGGGAGAGCCTTGGAGATGGAGGAGAGCGGTTTTCTGGAAAGGCGCCAGGAAGCTCTTCTTTGGCTTGCCAAACTTCAGAGATCCGCTCCGGAAGACGCTGTGGACTGGGCATCCCGCTTTGAGAAAAAACTCGAAAAAGACGAGCGCCAGGAGGCGATAGTCGCCCTCCTGGGGTTGTGGAAGTCGTGGTACCGGGATCTGCTGCTGTTGAAAGCACAGGGGTCTGAGGAGTCGCTGATCAACAGGGACCTGTCCCGTGAGTTGAAAATCGCTGTTGAAGCATTTAGAATGGATCACCTGGTATCCAATCTCCAGGCGCTCGATCAGGCGGAAAGAGATCTCCTGCGCTTTCGAAATCAGGAACTCGTCCTGGAGAACGCGGTGTTGCACTTGAAACAGACCGAGTCGGAAAGAAATGTCTAGTGACGTTATGACGACGAATTCAGAAGAGACAAGCCTGGTGGTCGAGGTTCAGATCCTCAAGTACGGGAGAGTCCAGAGCTTTGATTTGAACAACCTCACCCTTCAGAAGGGAGACAGAGTCCTCGTCGAATCCGAACAGGGGGTCTCCTTTGGTGTGGTGTGCACCGAGCCCAGACCCACCTCGGCATCGCAAAAACCGTCGAGAAAAGTGATTCGTGTTGCGAATGGGCAGGACGTGGAGAGATTCGGGAGAAATGCCGAAATGGAAAGAGAGGTCTATGCGTTCTGCTACACGAGGATCATGGAAAGAGCCTTGCCCATGTGCCTCGTGTCCGTGGAGTGCCTTTTTGACGAACACAAGACCATGGTCTATTTTACGGCGGAAGGCCGCGTGGATTTTCGTGAACTCGTCAAGGATCTGGTGCAAAAATTCCGAACAAGAATCGAGATGAGACAGATCGGCGTGCGCCATCAAGCTAAGATGGTCGGGGGCCTGGGAACCTGCGGGCGTCATTTGTGCTGCACGAGTTTTCTCAACGGGTTTGCACCGGTGTCCATCAAAATGGCCAAGGAGCAAAACCTGTCCCTTAATCCTTCTAAGATCTCAGGCATGTGCGGACGACTGATGTGCTGCCTCGCTTATGAGTTCGATCACTATGAGAAAGCCAAAAAGGATCTGCCGAAAGTGGGCAAAAAGGTGAACACCGCTTACGGGATGGCCAAGGTGATCCGCCAGAACATCTTCAGAGAGAGACTAACGGTCCTTCTGGAGTCCGGAGAGGAAAAGGAGATCTCTTACGAAGAAATTGTCAGGGAACAAGCCCCCCAGAAAGACAATAGTGGGTAGCCTTTCCGGGCATAGAGCTAATGTTCCCAGCGGGCTGAGGATAAATCCGAAATCCGAAGCACGAAGCACTAAACAAATTCGAAATTCAAATAGCCGAAATATCTAAACACAGTACTGTGAGATTTCGTTTGGGTTATTGAAGTTTTGAATTTCAGTCATTGTTTCGGATTTCGAGCTTCGATATTCGAATTTCCCTTGAAGGGAGTAACCAGCACAAACCTTGGAAAACGCGTTCTACATCACCACCCCCATCTACTATGTGAATGCAGCGCCTCATCTCGGCCACGCTTACACCACCATCGTGGCGGATGTATTGACTCGGTTCCACCGTCTTGCAGGTTGTGAGACTTATTTCCTGACGGGAACGGACGAACACGGGGATAAGATCGTAGCCGCAGCGGAAAAGGCCGGAAAGGCCCCGAAAGAATACGTGGACGCTGTCAGCGCCCAGTTCAGAGCGCTCTGGCCCAAGCTCAACATCGGGAACAACGATTTCATCCGCACCACGGATGCCGTGCACCAGGAGACGGTGAAGCTGATCCTGAACAAGGTGAAGGAAAAGGGAGACATTTATTTCAGCGATTACGCGGGGCTTTACTGCTTCGGCTGCGAGCGCTTCTACACGGAAAGGGAACTGGTCGAGGGCAAGTGCCCTGACCACCAGGTGGAACCCACCAAAATCAGCGAGTCGAACTATTTTTTCCGCATGAGCAAGTACCAGGACTGGCTCATTGATCACATTCAGAAACACCCCGATTTTATCCGGCCCGAGCGATACAAGAACGAGGTGCTTGCCTTCCTGAAAGAGCCCCTGGAAGACCTGTGTATTTCAAGGCCCAAAACCAGGCTGAGCTGGGGCATTTCCCTGCCTTTCGACGAAAACTATGTGACCTATGTGTGGTTCGACGCGCTCATCAATTACGCTTCCGCCCTGGGATATCCTGAAGGCCCTCGGTTCAAAAAGTACTGGCCTGTGGTCCAGCACCTTGTGGCCAAAGATATTCTGAAACCCCACGGCATTTACTGGCCCTGCATGCTCCAGTCCGCAGGCATTGAGCCTTACCGGCACTTGAACGTTCACGGTTACTGGAATGCCAATCAGGGCAAGATGTCCAAGAGCCTCGGGAACGTGGTCAAGCCTCTGGAGCTCGTGGACATTTACGGGCTGGACGCCTTCAGGTATTTCCTGCTCAGGGAAATGGTTTTCGGCCTGGATTCCGACTTCAGCGAAGAGGCCCTGGTGGCGAGGATCAATTCCGACCTGGCCAATGATCTGGGAAACCTGGTGAGCCGGAGCCTCACCATGGTTCAGAACTATTATCAGGGGCGGTTGCCGGAGCCGGGGCCTGCGGAGCCTGGGGACGAGGAAATCCGGAAAGAAGCCCTGAGCCTGATCGACAGGTACTCTGATTTCATGGAAGAGCTGAGCCCCCACAGAGCGCTCGTTGCGGTCTGGGAGTTCATGAACCGGGTGAACAAGTACATCGTCACGACAGAGCCCTGGATCCTCGCCAAGTCCGACGCAACGCGTCTGGCCACGGTCATGAATCACCTCGTGGAATCTCTCAAGATCATTTCCGTTCTCATCTGGCCTGTCATGCCGGAGACGGCGGAGAAGATCCAGGATCTGCTGGGCCTCCCGAGAAAAGGAGGGGATCTCCGACTTCAGGACATCCGGGAATGGGGCGGGGTGAAGCCGTCAAGGACCATTGCCAAGGCGCCTCATCTTTTCCAGAGGATCGGTCCGGAGACTTCCAAGGAGGGAACGGCTAAGAAGAAAGTGGAAAAGAAGAAAGAGGATCTTGCAAACAGAGTCTCCATTAAAGACTTTCAGAAACTGGATTTGAGAGTGGGAACGATCCGGTCGGTCGAACCCCTTGCCGGTTCGAAGAAGCTCCTCAAGATCCTGCTGGATATCGGCGAGGAGCGCACGATTGTCGCAGGGCTTGCCGGTCTTTACTCTGAAGCGGATCTTGTGGGGAAGCAGGTGGTGGTGGTTGCCAACCTGGAGCCTGCGATGCTCATGGGGGTGGAGTCCAACGGCATGGTCCTCGCTGCTGAAGACAAGAGCGGTGTTCACCTGTTGGCTCCTGATGCCCTGACTCGACCCGGAAGTAAAGTGAGCTGATCGACCTCTGTTTCGCCTTGACTCAACCCGGCCTTTTCACTAGACTTCCGCGCAAAAGGTTTTCATGAACAACTCATTCAGGGGCCTTGAGAAGTACGGTTTAATTCCTGCGGGGACAAGGGCTAAGACCCATGAAGGCCCATGGGGCTTTGTCGCCGCAATCTTCGGAACTTCAACACAGAGAAAGGGGGTTGTTTGATGAAAAGGACTTTGCTGTTTGTGTTGATCCTCGGCCTTCTGGTTTTCGGCGCCTGGGGAGTGTCTTCTGCCCAGGGAATCGAAAACGAACTCTATCTCATCACACCCGTTTCAAAGGACGTTCATGATCCATGCCTGAAAGCTTTCGCCGCATGGGCCAAGAAGAAATGGAACATTGATGTGAAAACAAGTGCCATTCCCAAAGGCACGCCGGTCGCGTACGGTCAAATCCTCGAGTGGAAGGGCAGGCCACAGGCGGACGTATTCTGGGGAGGCGAGGGGACCCTCTTCGATGCCCTTGCAGCTGAAGGGCTGCTGGATCAAATACAGGTCCCTCAGAAGATGCTTGATGAAATCCCGGCGACCATAGGGAAGCCCGTGGGCCTGCCTCTCAAGGATCCGAAGAAATTCTGGGTGGGCACAACGCTTGAACCCTATGGGTTCATTTACCAACCGAAGCTGATGGCCCGCTTGGGCGTGGAACTCAAGGATTGGGATGATCTTCTCAATCCCAAGCTCAAAGGCCAGATCGCACAGTGTACTCCGGATCGATCCAGTTCCAGTCATGCGAGCTACGAGGTGATCCTTTTCATGCACGGATGGGAGAAGGGATGGGACTGGCTGAGAAAGCTGGCCGCGAACACCGGGATTTTCACGGCCCGATCTCGTGACGTGCCCAGCGTGGTTGCGAAGGGTGAGTTTGCGGTCGGTTTCGCCGTGCCGAGCTACATGGCCTTTGCCGAGGTCCTTGGAGGGTATGATGTGAAGTTCGTCTATCCCAAGAACGCCTACGTGACGCCGGAACCCATCGCTGTGTTGAAAGGCGCTCCTCACCCAAAAGCAGGGCAAGCGTTCATCGAGTTTCTCCTGACCGAGGAAGGCCAGAGGCTTCTCGCGGAACTGGGGGTTTACCCGATCACGCCAAAGTACAAGGTGCAGGGTCCTCCGGGTTCCGGACAGGAGAAGGCTGTTGCGTTTACTGGAGGCATGCGGTCCTTCTTTGATATCCCGGTAGGAAACGTGTACGACGACAAAGTCGCCGGGGACAAGAAGAGGATGGAAGATGTAAACTCCTACTTCCGCAAGGAGATCGCTGAAAAACACAAGGACATCATCAAAGAGAAGTAAGCTCTGGACCTTTTGGGGAAAGCCCTTGCTGTTCCGGGTTGGGGCTTTCCCCAAAACTGTTTCATTCGCCTTCGCCAGGATACTCTGCAGCTTGCTGCAGAGAGGATCAGCCTTCGCCAAAGGCTTCGGCCCGATAAAATGGCGAGGCGACCGCGTCGTAGCTCGTGAAAGCGAAGGCGGGTGGGGCTTCGGCGCAATTCCGCTCCAGAGATACCCCGCAGCTTGCTGCTGGGAGCTTCATTATGAATATTCGACTCGAGAACATCGTGAAACGCTTTGGATCGCTGGAAGCGGTGAGCTCCGTTTCCCTCGACATCAAGGACGGAGAGCTGTTCACCCTTCTCGGCCCTTCGGGTTGCGGAAAGACGACGATCCTCAGGCTCATTGGGGGCTTTCACAAGCCTGACCAGGGGGAGATCTTTTTCGGCGAGAAAAAAGTGAACCCCATTCCGCCTTACGAGAGGAACATCGGCATGGTGTTTCAAAACTATGCCCTGTGGCCTCACATGACGATTTTCAACAACGTCGCCTACGGTCTCAAGCTCAAGAAGTTCTCAAGACAAGAGATCAGCGACAAGGCCTTGCAGACCCTGAACCTGGTCAACCTGAAAGGGCTGGAGCAACGGTATCCGGGGCAGCTCTCCGGAGGGCAGCAGCAGCGGGTTGCTCTTGCCAGGGCTCTTGTCCTGAATCCGGACGTACTCCTTCTTGACGAGCCGCTGAGCAATCTGGATGCGAAGATTCGTGTCCAGGTGCGGGCGGAGATCCGAAAGCTGCAAAAGGAACTGGGTATCACCACCATTTACGTGACCCATGACCAGGAAGAGGCCTTGACCCTCTCGGATCGCATCGCCGTGATCAACCTGGGGAAACTTCAGCAGATAGGGACTCCGCTAGACCTCTATGAAAAGCCGGAATGCCCCTTTGTTGCCGACTTCATCGGCATCAACAACCTGATCCCGGGTGAGGTTCAGGGAGGATCCGATGGCGAAGGCCGGGTCAAGGTCAAAACAGGATTCGGTGTGCTCACGTCGTTGACGAGCGGGCGGCTGAAGACTTCAGACAAGTGTATCATCTGCGTCCGTCCGGAAACCGCTTCCATCAGCAGCTCTGCATGCGCCGAAGAGGGACTGAACTGCATTCCCGGAGCGGTCAGTTTTGCCTCCTATATCGGAAACACGGTTCGATATGACGTAGAAATAGGGCAGGGGCTCATCTTCAAGGTGGATGTCCAGAACCCGTGGGATCACAAGCCCTATCCTATGGGAGAGAAAGTGTATGTCTCCTTCCCTGTAAAGACCAGTCTCGGGATTCCGGCTCAATAGGGAGGTTATGGCTCCACAAAACGGATCAACCCTGGCTCTTGGCCAAACGCGAACCTGGCCCCAGTTGAAGATCGGCGGTCTCCTGGGTTATGCCGCCATCTGGGCTTTTTTCGGTGTTTTCCTGATCTATCCTCTCATTCGCCTGTTTTTCGATGCCGTCACCACGGAGACGGGTGCCTTCACGCTCCAGAATTTCTATGACTTTTTCACGGATTCCTTTTATCTGAAGACCCTCTGGAATTCCATCCTTCTCGGTTTGGGCACGGTGGTGACCACGTCGATCATCGGGATCACCTTCGCCTTCCTTCTCCTGCGCTACGATTTTCCGGGAAGAAGCCTTTTCAGTTATCTCTCCTTTGTCCCCATGATCATGCCTCCTCTCGTGGGAGTCATGGGGTTTGTGTTCATCATGGGCAGGGCAGGGACCGTGAACATCATCCTGATGGATTACTTCGGGATGGCAAAGCCGATCAATTTCATGTACGGGATCCAGGGTGTGCTCCTGGTGGAGACGCTCCATCTCTTTCCCCTGATGACCCTGAGCATTGTGGATGCCATGGGGAAAATTTCCCCTTCGCTGGATGAAGCTGCGGAAAGCGTAGGCTCGCGAGGGCTTCGAAAATTCTGGGACATCACCTTTCCACTCACAACGCCCGGATATGTCTCCGGGGCCTTGCTCGTTTTCATCTGGACCTTTGCCGACTTCGCAACCCCCCTGGTCGTGGGCGTCGATGATCTTCTGGCCTCCCAGGCCTATCTCAACATCGTCCAATTCGTGGACCGACGGCTTTTCAAGATGGGGATCGTGATCTCAGCCATCATGGTGATTCTGGCAATTTTATTCCTCATCGTTGCCAAGAAGTATGTTTCGATCAAGGACTACAGCTCTCTGTCTTACTCGGTGATTGAGCGAAAAAAGCTGACTTTGGCAGGGAAAATCGGGGTGATCTTCTTTTTGGCCGTCATTCTCCTCATGGCTTTCATTCCCTATCTTGGAATCGCCCTGGACTCCTTCGGCAAAGGCTGGGCCCTGACGCCCTTTCCTGTGAAGTACACGCTGCAATACTTCCAGCGTGTTGCCATAGAGACTCCCAAGTTCATTCTGAACAGTCTGCTCTACTCGGGGATTTCCGTCATCATCTGCATTGCCGTGGGTGTACCGGTCGCCTGGGTCCTCGCCAGAACCAAATTGCCGGGCAGGGAGTTCTTGGATTCCCTCACCACTCTCATCCTCGCGCTGCCCGGGACCGGAATAGGAATTGCGTATCTCAGGGCTTTCAGGGAGCCCCTACCTTTTATGAGCACGGCTCTGATCGGAATGTGGATCGTCATTCCCATTGTGCTGGGGGTCAGGCGGCTGCCTTACACGGTAAGAGGAACGTTTGCCTCGCTCTTGATCGTTCACAAATCTTTTGAGGAGGCGGCGGAGAGCGTGGGAGCCCCGAAAATGAAAACCTTCAAGGACGTGACCCTTCCCCTTATCTGGAAGGGGGTGCTGGTCGGGTCCCTCTATTCCTTTATCCTTGCTCTTCAGGAGGCCTCGGCAACGCTCCTCCTCGTGGTGCCCGGGCACGAAATGATGACCGTGGGCATCTTCAATTTTTACATCGGTGGCTCCATCAACGAGGCAGCTGCACTTGGTCTTATCCTCATCTTACTGGGGGCAGCCTGCCTGTTTGTCATCACCAAGGTGGCAGGCACCAAAATGGGCGGCGTCTTCGGCTAACCTGTTTCTCACTTTCCAAAACCTTGACTCTCGGGCTAGAGCAAAATAGAATCCAATAAAATCCCCCCCATCCCCCCTTTAGTAAAGGGGGGCGAGGTTTGTCCGCCTCTGGAGGGGGGATTTGGGCGGTAATTTTGTATCTCTCAACGTCAAAACTGTTATTCCGATTGTGTTAGAGAATTCTGGCTGTTCTCGTTTTTCAACGTTCGTGAAGGAAAGGAGGATGTGACTCATGCGCAAATGGATTCTGATCACGATGTTGATGGTGGTGCTTGTGCCGGCCAATGCGCTGGCGCAGAAAAAAGTCGTCAATTTCTGGCATGCCCATGGCGGTGAACTGGGAGAGAAAGTGAGCTCCATTGCCGCAGGGTTTAACAAGTCTCAGGACAAGTACGAAGTGGTCGCCTCTTACAAGGGCAGCTACGCAGACACCATGACCGCCGGCATTGCGGCTTTCCGTGCGAAGAATCCGCCCCACATTCTTCAGGTCTATGAAGTGGGGACCGCCTCCATGATGGCCGCCAAAGGGGCGATCAAACCGGTTTACCAGGTGATGAAGGATTCCGGTTTGCCCTTTGATCCCAAAGCGTATCTCCCCACCGTGACCGGCTACTACAGCACCACAGACGGCAGGATGCTTTCCATGCCTTTCAACAGCTCAACCCCTGTCCTCTATTACAGCAAGGCCGGTTTCAAGAAAGCAGGGCTGGACCCCAACAAACCGCCCAAAACGTGGCCTGAAGTCGCAGAGTACAGCAAGAAGCTGGTGGCCGCAGGCTACCAGGCAGGGTTTTCATCTGCCTGGAACTCTTGGATCCATCTCGAGAACTTGAGCGCCTGGCACAACGTTCCTCTGGGAACCAAAGCGAACGGGTTTGGAGGGCTCGATGCGCGGCTCACTTACAACGCGCCCTTGCACGTGAAGCACTTTCAGCAGCTGTCAGATTGGCAGAAGGACAAGGTGTTCGTCTACGGAGGGCGCACCAATAAAGGGAATGCCAAGTTCGGTTCAGAGGAAGTGGCCATGTACACGGAATCCTCAGCCGGATATGCGGGATTCGCCAAAACCTGCAAGTTCGAGTTCGGGACCAGCATGCTGCCCTACTGGCCGGACGTGAAGGGAGCGCCTCTGAACACGATCATCGGAGGAGCCAGCCTCTGGGTCATGACCGGGCACAAAGCGGACGACTACAAAGGCGTTGCCGCCTTCTTCAAATACATCTCCAGCCCTGAGGTTCAGGCGGACTGGCATCAGTTCACAGGCTATCTGCCGATCACGACGGCGGCTTATGATCTGACGAAGAAACAGGGTTTTTACGACAAAAACCCGGGCCAGGAAACCGCTCTGAAGCAAATGACTCTCAACAAGCCGACGGACAATTCCAAAGGGCTCCGGTTCGGCTATTTCTCGCAGATACGAGACATCAATGACAGCGAGTTCGAGGCCATCTTCAGCGGCCAGAAGACCGCCAAGAAGGGGCTGGACGACGCGGTGGCTGCGGCGAACAAGTTGGTCGAGAAATTCCAGAAAGAGAACAAGTAAGCTCTATGCCTTAATCGGGGACCTGCCCTGTCCAAGGGCGGGTCTCTCCCATGATAGGCACCTAGAGGATGGAAAAAAGGGTTGTCTTCAAGAACAAGCTGCTCCCCTATCTGCTGGTGGCTCCGCAGATCATCATCACCCTTGTGTTCTTCATCCTTCCCGCTTCCCAAGCGCTTTACCAGTCCCTGCTCCAGGGCGACGCCTTCGGGCTTTCCGAGACCTTTGCCGGCCTGGACAATTTCATCGATATCTTCACGAACGAAGCGTACCTCCATTCGATTCATGTCACCGTCGTTTTCAGCTTTTCCGTGGCTGGGATAGCCATGTCCATCGCCTTACTCCTTGCCGTGATGGCCGACCGGGTGATCAAGGGCGCTACAGCCTACAAAACTCTCATCATCTGGCCCTATGCCGTCGCGCCGGTCGTTGCCGGGGTTTTGTGGTTCTTTTTGTTCAATCCCACGGTCGGAGTGGTGGTCATGGTGCTCAAAGCGCTGGGCTATCGCTGGGAGCATACGCTGAACGGCAACCAGGCCATGATCCTGGTGATCATTGCCGCAGCCTGGAGAGAGATCTCTTACAATTTCCTTTTCTTCCTGGCCGGCCTGCAGTCGATTCCGAAGTCCCTGATCGAAGCCGCGGCCATTGACGGCGCGTCGCCTTCAAAGAGATTCTGGACCATTGCTTTCCCTCTGCTGTCGCCCACGACCTTTTTCCTCATTGTGGTCAACATCGTTTACGCCTTCTTTGACACCTTCGGCGTGATTCATGCGATTACCGGCGGAGGGCCGAACTACGCGACGGATATTCTGGTCTACAAGGTCTATCACGACGGGTTTCTTAACCTGGATCTCGGAGGTTCCGCTGCCCAATCCGTCATTCTCATGATCGTGGTGATTCTTCTCACCGTGATTCAGTTCCGTTACATCGAGAGGAAAGTACACTACTAAGAGAATCCCTATGGTCGAACACCGGCCCTGGCTCACCTTTCTGACCCACGCGACGCTCCTTCTGGGGATGGTGATCATCATCTTTCCCATTTACGTGACCTTTGTCGCATCCACTCACACCCTGGAGGAGATTGCGACCCGCTTTCCCCTCCTGCCCGGAAGTCACCTCGTGGAGAATTACATCAAAGCCCTCAGTCTCGGCCCCAGGGATGTGGGCAGTACGGTGGGCCAGATGATGCTCAACAGCCTGATCATGGCCCTCGGCATCACCTTCGGGAAAATTACCATCTCTCTTTTGGCGGCCTTTGCCATTGTCTATTTCCGGTTTCGATTCCGTCTCTTCTTTTTCTGGCTCATCTTCATCACCCTCATGCTCCCTGTCGAAGTGCGCATTCTCCCGACGTACAAGGTGGCTGCGGATCTCAAAATACTCAATTCCTACACCGGCCTCATCCTGCCTCTCATCGCTTCGGCTACGGCCACCTTTCTGTTTCGGCAGTTTTTCATGACCGTGCCCGATGAGCTGTGCGAAGCGGTCAGGATCGACGGAGGAGGGCCGATCCGCTTTTTCTTCGACATTCTCCTTCCCATGTCCCGCACATCCATTGCCGCCCTGTTCGTGATTCTCTTCATTTACGGGTGGAACCAGTACCTCTGGCCTTTGCTCATCACGAGCCAGGAAAGCTATTACACGGTCCTGATCGGCATCAAGCGCATGCTCGATGTGGGAGAAGGGCAGGCGGAGTGGCACATCATCATGGCCTCCACCATGCTGGCCATGATCCCGCCGGTCCTCGTGGTCATCTTCATGCAGAAACAGTTTATCCGGGGTATGACGGAAACGGAAAAATAGGGACTCCCATGGCTCAAGTCATTCTAAAAAACGTGACCAAGAAGTTCGGAAGAACGGAGGTGATCCACGGCGTGACCTGTGACATCCGGGATGGGGAATTCGTCGTCATCCTCGGGCCTTCGGGATGCGGCAAGTCCACGCTCCTGCGTATGGTCGCCGGCCTTGAAGAGGTGACGACCGGAGACGTGCTGATCGGCGACAGGGTGGTCAATCGTCTGGAGCCTGCGGAGCGGGACATTGCCATGGTCTTTCAGAACTATGCGCTCTATCCCCACATGACGGTCTACAACAACATGGCCTACGGGCTCAAAATTCGCGGGATGGACAAGGCGGAGATAGAGAGCCGGGTCCTCCGTGCCGCCCGGATCCTTGAACTGAGCGAGCTTCTTCAGCGCAAACCCCGGGAACTCTCAGGCGGCCAGCGGCAGCGTGTCGCCATGGGGCGCTGCATTGTGAGGCAGCCCAAGGTTTTTCTTTTCGATGAACCCTTGAGCAACCTCGACGCCAAGCTCCGGGTGCAGATGCGCCTTGAGATCAGAAAACTTCACGAAGACCTCAAGGTCACCAGCATCTATGTCACTCATGATCAGGTCGAGGCCATGACCCTGGGAGATCGCCTGATCGTCATGGATCAGGGATATGCCGCTCAGATCGGCACTCCCCTCGAAGTCTATGAAAAGCCTGCGTCCACCTTTGTTGCCGGATTCATCGGTTCCCCGTCCATGAATTTCCTGACCGTCCGGCTCAGTGCGGACGGCAGGAGATTTGAGCATTCAGGGATCACGGGTCTTTCTCTCCCGGAAGGAGGGGCTCCAGGTCAAGGGGGGCAAGAGGTGGTGCTCGGCATCAGGCCTGAGCACTTCGAGTTCACCCCGGAGGAAGAGGCGGTCATGCGCCTTCATGTGGATCATGCGGAGATCCTTGGAGCAGATACCCTGGTCTACGGGCATTTTGGTGAAGACAAAACTTCTTTAACCCTTCGCCTGCCGGCGGTGCACCACCTGGACAGGAATACGGTCCTGCCGCTCCGGGCTCTCCCCAAGAACCTTCATCTCTTCGAGAAACAAACCGGGCATCGGATTTCGTTATCCGGGTCGTGAGCATCGGGACAAGCATTTCGGTCAGAGCTTTGGAAGTTTTGTGGACCTCGAGACCGACCTGTGGGATACTTGATCGCGAGATCTCCCTCTTTTCTCTCGCTCTGTATTGACCGGATTTCTCCTCTCAAAACAACGGAAGACTGAAACAGGCAGGTCAACGATTTCCTACGGTCCAACCATGATGTCTGGAAGAAACCTTTTTTTGTCCCTCACCGGTGGTCTGCTGCTGGGCCTTCCCTGGTCTGTTTCGTCTTTGTTCTTTGTGGTTTTCGTCGCCTGGGTGCCCCTTTTGGTCCTGGAGGAGGAAACCCGGCATCACCCGAACCGCACCATCCTGTTCAATTATGCCTTTGTCAGTTTCCTCTTGTGGAATGTTTTGGGAACATGGTGGATCACCCAAGCACAGTGGTTGGGGGCCATCCTCATCCTGTTGGCCAATGCCCTTGTGCAGGCCCTTATTTTCTGGTCCATAAGCCGCGTTCGAACAAGCCTGAACATTCCCCTGTTATTTCCTTTTCTGATGATCTGGATGGGATATGAGTATTTTCACGAGTCCTGGGACCTGGCCTGGCCCTGGCTCAATCTGGGCAACGCCTTGGCCACAGCACCCAAACTCATTCAATGGGTTGAGTATACGGGTGTTCGCGGGGGCACGCTCTGGATTATTCTGACCAATTTTGCGATCTTTAAAATGGCTGATACCTATCGGAAAAGGGGGTTGGGATCCATCGTGCCCATGGGGGCCGTAACCGTTCTGCTGCTTTTCATCCCTGCTCTGGTCTCCTATCAGATGTTTATCAATTTCAGGGAGGAGGGAGAACCCGTCACGGTGGCTCTGATCCAGCCCAACCTGGATCCCTACACGGAAAAATTCGTGCCTGAGAGACAAGCTCAACACCTGGAAGAATTTTTCAGGACAGCGGATTCCATCCTCGACGAGGAAACCATCTACCTCTTCGGCCCCGAGACCCTCATTGTACAGCAGATTGACGAGAGAAATCCTTTGGCATTCCCTTACTATCGTCAGCTGTCGGATTTTCGCGCAAAATACGCGAAGCTCAGTTGTGTGGTGGGGGTTCACAGCTATCAAAAGGTTGGGGAGCCTGTCCCTCCAGGAAGCCGTTTCAACAAGGAAGAGGGTTTCTTCTACGAGGCCTTCAACACCGCCCTTTTCCTTTCACCTGGGTCTGCGCCACAATTCTATCACAAGACCAAGTTGGTCCCCCTATTCGAACGCATGCCTTTTGTGCAATATCTGGGCTTCCTCGGAAAATACTCTCTGGAGCTTGGCGGATACAGCGGCACCTACAGCCTTCGTCAGGACAGACATGCCTTTGTATTCCCGGACGCTTCCGTCGGCATTCTGCCCATCATCTGTTTCGAGTCGGTCTTTGGTTCCTACTGTGCCCGGAGCCTGCCGGATGCAAAGGGCTTTATATGCATGATGACCAACGACGGATGGTGGAAAAACACGCCCGGCTATATTCACCACTTCAATTTCAGCCCCGTTCGTGCCATTGAATGCCGACGGGATCTCGTGCGTGTGGCTAACACCGGAATCTCAGCCCTCATCGACGCTAGAGGCATGGTGATTGCCCGCACGGCCTGGTGGGAAAAGGCCACGCTCAAAGGCCAAATTCATCTCCGTCAAGGCAGGACTTTCTTTGCCCGGCACGGGGACTACTTGGGGCGCATCTCCATGGTGTTGGGAATGCTTCTCATTGTGTGCGGGGTGTTTGGAGCCTACACTAAGAAAAGGGAGGAGCTTAAGAGTTCAGGGCCTCAGGAATAGGTCGGCTTGGGGAGAATTCCATCATGCGTGGTAAAACCATTCACGACTCACGCATAGGGAAAACCTTGATGCGTTGGTTGGCTCGGATCGTTTTCCGATTGACGGGCTGGAAACCGGCAGGGAAAAGGCCGAGCCTCTCCAGGTACGTCATCATAGCGGTACCGCACACCTCCAATTGGGATTTCCTGTACACGCTTTGCCTGGCCTTCATTCTCGAAATCAAGCCCTTCATCATGATGAAGGGCGACTGGTTCCGCTGGCCCTTGGGTCCTTTGCTCAGATGGTTCGGAGCCATTCCCGTCGATCGCTCCAAGTCAACCCATGTTGTGGCGCGGTCGATAGAGGCTTTTCACGAACATCCGCGATTGGTCCTGTTGGTTCCTCCTTCCGGAACCCGCAGCAAAGTCATGTACTGGAAAACCGGCTTTTACCACATTGCAATGGGGGCGAATGTCCCCATCGTGCTGGGGTATCTTGATTACCGACGCAAGGTTGGGGGCATCGGGCCGATCGTTCACCCGACCGGAGATATGGAAGGGGATATGAAAATCATCCGGGATTTTTACGCCGGCATCACAGCCAAATATCCCAAACAGGCCCTCATCTCCCCTGCGTCGGCGGAATCAAAAATGATCCCACGAAAATGCTCCTGAGGTGCCGCTGAGTGCCCAACGCGATGCCTGACTTTTTCTTGCAACCAAAAGCCTGAAATCACCTGCGACTCGAAGTGCCCCCAGCCAGACTCCCTTCGCGGAGGTGACGGCCCAGAATGCCTTGCACTCGATCGATGGCATCCGCCCGGGCCGCGTCGTTCGTGCCGATCGTCGCTCGGCCATCCCGCCGTGCTGTATGAGCTAACCCGCTTCGGACTCTCAGGGGTTGATCCGGGGCATCAAAGGCGTGGTGCGCTTCCGGATAGGTGACGATCTCGACCGGAGCCCCTTTCCGACAGACCCTGTTTACCAAAGATGAACAGAGAGCAGCCGGGGTCCAGTCGTCCGCCTCGCCGATGAGAATGGTCAAAGGGATATGGGTTGTCCAGTGAAGATTCTTCTCGGCAGCGCGGCAGCCCGGATAGAAGGCGATGGCCACACGGAAATCGTCTGTAATACCGACCGGTCTGGCCTGTGATCTTGCATCGATAGCGGAAAGTACGGTTGTGCCTCCGTTTGACCACCCCAAGAGTCCGACGCGATCTTTTCGGACAAAGGGCTGAGACTGGAGCCATCTCAACGCTCCATAGGCGTCTCTAGGACGCTCACGAAAAGGCATGGTCCCTCCGATGTCTTTCCGCGTGCAGATTTCTTCCATCCCGCGAGGAGTCAGGCTGTCAGGGAACAGAACGACGTATCCGAGAGTCTGCAGCCGCTTGGCCCAGTCCCAATCCCGCCTCTGAAACCGGCCTGACTTGGTGAACAATCCCGAACAGCCGTGCAGAGCGACAAGGGCAGGGAAGGGGCCTTGGCCTTCGGGCTTGAAAAGATACCCGTCGATGATCGTCGGTGATCCTCCTGCCAGGTCCGCATCATTGGAAGGAAAACGGACTCTTTCGGGACCAGAGGCCTTTTGGTCGGGGGAAGTTCCCTCGGATGGGGCAATCGAAACCTGCAGGCGCTCTATACAAGCGCAGCTGCACAGCATACAGGCGATGAACAGGATGAGGAGGCTCCTGCATTTCATTTTCCAACCTCTTCGGCAAATCAGGAGAATGCGGGACGGTCATAAATATATAACTAACAGCTGTCCAACTTCGTCCAATTCTCAAGATACTTATTTAGTTATGACCCCCCGTTCCCCGGGCTACTTGGAGGCGCGCAAAGTCAAGATGGTTTGGGCGATTTCGGCGAAACCTTCGCCTCCTTCCTGGCTTGCCACATAAGCAGGGAGGTGCTTCATGCGTTCGGTGAAGTTGAGGATGTTCTTCACGCCGGCGGCATGTGGAAAATACTCGAACATGGGTTCGTCGTTGGGAGAATCCCCGCAGAAGATGAAACGATCCTTGTGATCGTCCAGCTTTAAGCCCCATTGCTCCAGCACAAAGAGCTTTGTCATCCCGAGCTTGTTGTAGTCTCCGAACCAGCCATTGACGTGGACAGATGACACTTTGCAAGTGACGCCGTGTTTCTTGAAGATCCCGCAGATTTTTTCCACCTCTTGCCAAGGTAACGGCGTCACGTCTTCACAGTAATCAATGGCCAGGTCCGCTTCCCTGTATTGCTGGTCGCTGGCGAGGGCTGCGCCGGGAACGGAGCGCAGGATATCTT
Source organism: uncultured delta proteobacterium (assembly GCA_963702565.1). Classification (GTDB taxonomy): domain Bacteria; phylum Desulfobacterota; class DSM-4660; order Desulfatiglandales; family HGW-15; genus CAVPDE01. The sequence continues at coordinate 100,639 of CAVPDE010000014.1, forward strand.
CTTTGACTATGCTCAGGCGACGGCGGTTCTCCTCTCGCACCGGATCAGGGTCCATGAATCGCTTCCTGACCTTTCTCTCTTCTTGGTCGTACCAGAAATAGAGAGCGCCATTCTCACCCACAACGCCGTCCACCGGCCACATGCGTGCGATGTGATCGCACCATCCAGCAGGCCGCCCTGTAATAGGGACGACCTTTAATCCCGCATTCTTGAGAGACCATATGGCCTGGAAAGGCTTGGGGCCTATTTTCCCGTGAGTGGTGAAGGTGTCGTCTATGTCGAAGAAGATGACCAGAAGGATTTTGGCGACATCTTTAGGAAAATTCTGTATCGGGGTCATCATGCTGGTTCCGTTAGTCCAGTTCTCCTGTCACCACCCATTCCACTGATTCTGAGGAAGAGCCTGTTTTGAGCATCGTGCCGATAACAGGTATCTCGGAAAGTCGGAGCGCTTTCACTTGTTTCATGACATGGGGAATGAGAGCAAGAGGGACTGGACAGACTGTCTTGACAGGGAGCATCCTCACGCCCTTGGAAGTCTCACATCGGACAGTGGTCGTGATGACCCGCAGAGGAGCGATCATCTCCTGTCGGGCAAAGGTCTCGCCCTTTGGGCATCGTGCACCGTTGACTTCTACCCCGTCGGTTTCCAAATCACAGCAGGCCGGGCACACGATGCAGGTGTACCGCTTGGCCTTGTCTTTGTTCAGCGGCTTTGGCTCTTTCTTGCGTTTAGGTTTCTTTTCTACAGGCGTTTCCATGATTCTTAAGCTCGAACTGGGCACAAAGATGCAAAAGCACATAGGCACAAAGGGAAAAAGGGAAAAGAGCAGGGTCTTTCTGCTTTGTGCCTCTGTCTCTTTGTGCCTGTCTTCATTGCTCCCTTTGCCCCTCAATCAGTCGGCTTCACCCGACAGCCGTTTACTCTTTGACGCTCCCCAGTGATCGTCCCAGCTTTTCTCCGTCTTTGGTCACCCAGTCGACCAGGTCATGCACATAGTCGGCATTTCCTGCAACATGGATCCCTTCTCCCGGTTCGACCCCTGCATCGATGAGGAGATCTCTCTCCGGGATGAGACCTACGGAGAACAGCAGAGTGTCACAGGCCATCTCGCTTTCTTTGCCTGTCGCATTGTCCCTGTATCGGATCCCTTCCACTCTGTTCTTGCCCATAATTTCCAGGGTTTCGTGGCCGAGGTAAAGGGGGATGCCGAAATCGTCGAGACACTGGATCTTGTTTCTCACGAGGCCTGAGAGATGGTCCAGGATTTCGAGGACCGCCAGGACCTTTGCGCCCTCCAGGGTCATCCGTCTTGCCATGATCAGGCCGATGTCGCCGGACCCGATGACCACCACCTTCTTCCCGGGAATGATGCCATGGATGTTGACCATTTCCTGTGCGAGGCCGGCTGTGAAAATACCGGCAGGCCGGGTCCCGGGAATCGTGAGCATCTCACGGGTTCTTTCCCGGCATCCCGTGGCAAGCACAATGTGATCCGCAGAAACCAGGAACTCTCCTTCGGGGCAAACAAAGGTCACTTTTTTACGACCTGAGATCTTGTGGACAAAGCTGCTGGTCTTCACTTCCACGCCGGCCTGCTGAAAGAGCTTGTTGTAACGGCTAGCATACTCCGTTCCCGTCAGCTCCTCCTTGAAATACCTCAGCCCGAATCCTACATGAATGCACTGGTTGAGAATGCCTCCGAGCCTTGGGTGTCGTTCAAGGAGCAGGATCCTCTTCAGGCCGGCGCTGGATGCACCCACGGCAACCGCCATTCCTGCGGGTCCGCCTCCAATGATGACGACATCGTAATGGTCAAAGGTCAGCATAAGAAACTCGGCTGGAGTACAGGAAAATTGGAGTACTGGAGTGCTGGAGTGTTGGAGTAATGTTGAAAAAGAGTGAGAGCCCATGCCGCTGGGGATTTGCACAGGTTTTCTTGCCAATACTCCAATACTCCATCATCCCATTACTCCATTCTTGGAACACTCCATCACTCCCATTACTCCATTCTTTCACTTCTTTATCAACTCCGTTCCTTTGCCTCTTTTGGAGATGGCTTCATAGGGGAGTTGAAGTTCCTCGGCCATGATGGACATGATCTTCATGGTGCAGAAGGAACCGTGGCAACGTCCCATCTGGGTTCTGGTCCGGAACTTGATCCCGTCCAAAGTGCGGGCTCCGCGGCGAATGGCTTCCTTGACCTCCGCTTTGGTCACGAGCTCGCAGCGGCAGACGATTTCGCCGAATTCCGGATTTTTCTTGATAAGGTCATTTCGCTCTTTGTTGCTCAAGAGGCGGAAGCGCGGAATCGCCGTTCTTTTGGCGATATAGCCCTTCCTGGGGATGAGATCCGTGCTTTGGCCCAGCATTTTGGCCACCTCTTCAGCAATAGCAGGCGCTGCAGTGAGGCCAGGAGATTGTATTCCCACCAGGTTGACGAACCCTTTTCGATCCTCCCGGATGTGGAAGTCGCCCTCTTTTGTGGTCGGTCTCACTCCGGCAAAGGAGGCGATGATCTGTTCCTCCTTGAGGGCCGGGATGAGGTTCCTCACGTTTGTCACGACATCCAATTTGCCGGACCGGCTGGTGGAGTGCTCTTCGCAATCCGGGACCGCTTCTGCTGTAGGCCCGATCATGGTATTGCCGTCAACGGTGGGAATCACCAAAACGCCCTTGGTCTCTTTTCGGGGCAAGGGAAAGATCACTCTTTTGGTAAGCCACTTCGCATGTCGGTCGAGAAGGTATTCCTCTCCCTTCCATGGAAGAATGCGAGGGACCTCCATGCCTGCCATCATGGCGATCTTGTCTGAGTAAAGACCGGCAGCATTGATCACATAATGGGAGGTGAAAGATCCCTTTTGAGTCTGTACCTGCCAGAGTCCGTCGCTGGGCTGTATGCCGGTCACTTCGTGCTCGCAGTAAATGCGGGCGCCGTTGACTGCGGCCTGTTCTGCCAGGGCATAGACGGTCTCATAAGGGTTGATGACGTCGGCACTGGGGCCGAGGAGGGCGAACTGAATCTCTTTGGACAAATTGGGCTCATTCTCGTCAAGCCAGTTTCTGTTTACGATCTCGAGCCCCGGAATTCCGAGTTGCTCTCCTGTTTCTTTCATCCGCTTCAGTCCTTCGAGTTCGCCTGGATACGCAACGACCAGTTCACCTACGGGAACGAGCGGGAAGTCGAGGGTCTTTGCGAGTTCCTTGTAGAGAACGTTTCCCCGCACGGCAAGGCACGTTTTGAGGGCGCCAGGATCACTCTGAAAACCTGTGTGCACAATACCGCTGTTGGCCTTGGAAACCCCAAAGCTCAGCTCAGCCTCTTTTTCGAGAAGGACGATATCCATCTGGTACTTGGCAAGTTCGTAGGCGAGGGATGAGCCCACAATGCCGCCGCCAATGATGAGGACGTCTGTTTTCAAATGCTTTCCTTGCTTAAATCAAAAACCCTGATAGCCGCACCCGCGACGTCGGGCACTCCTTCTACCAGGGTTTTCTGCTATTCTAATTCCACCGGAGATAAACGAACCATCGCCTTGAATTACAAATATAATTAAGCGCTTGCCAATCTTTTGTCAAGGGATTACTCCATCCGAGGAGTTGTGCTTGAATCATGAAAGAGAATGTGCTCTATTTCTTTATCTGTCTCTGGCAATGGGAGAGAGCCCCTCGCCCTTAGGTGAAGAATTCAGTTTGGTTTCTGCGCCGAGATTCAGGCACAAAGTTGCAAAGGCACATAGGCACAAAGAAAGATCGGGACAAATACACAAAGGAACAAAGAGACAAAGGGATATAGAGGAAAGGTTTATCTGCTTTGTGCCTTTGTCACTCTGTCCCTTTGTCCCTCCAGCTATCGGCTTTAGCCGACAGCCGCTGACTTTAGGGAGGTGCGGTCATGGGAAAATTCATGCTGGCCACCTTTAACGCGAACTCCATCCGGGCCAGGTTGTCCGCGGTTCTGGAGTGGACGAAGAAACAGGAACCGGATGTCCTGTGCCTCCAGGAATGCAAGGTGCAGGAAAAGGACTTCCCTTTTGCCGCTTTTGAGCCCCTGGGGTACACGGCGCTGTACCGGGGGCAGAAATCCTACAATGGCGTCGCCTTGATTACAAAACACCCGGCTGACGGAATCCGCACCGGCCTTTACGAAGGGGTGGAGGAAGAAGCCCGTTTCATCAGTGCGGTGATCCGCCAGATTCCCGTGGTCAACGTGTATGTGCCTCAGGGGGTCGCCCCGGGAACGGAGAAGTTCGCATACAAGCTTCGCTGGCTGAAAGACCTTCTGTCTCACCTCGGTCAGCACTACAGTCCTAAGGCCCCCTTGCTCGTGACCGGGGATTTCAATGTCGCCCTGGAACCCAGGGATGTGTATGATCCTGAAACGTTGCGAGGGGAGGTGGGGTTTCACCCCGACGAGCAGGCTGTTCTGCGGGACTACCTATCCTGGGGGCTCGTGGATGTCCTCCGCAAGCATCGACCGGAAGCAGGCCTTTACACGTTCTGGGATTATCGCATTCCCAATGCCATGAAGAGAAAAATGGGCTGGCGCATTGACTATATCTTTGCGACTCAGCCTCTTGCCCAAAAGTCCAAAAGTGTTTGGATCGACCTGGAGGCCAGGACAGCGGAGAAGCCGTCCGATCACACCTTTCTCATGGCGGAATTTGAAATGTAAGGAGGCCGGAGTATTGGAGTGATTTAAGAGTGGAGTATTGGCAGAAACGCGCGTGAGCAGCCGGCTCCATGGGCTCTCAAGGTTCTTCTCCAGTACTCCAGTTCTCCATTACTCCATCACTCCAATCTTCAGATCGCGTTGGACGGACACAGATTCAAGACCGCACAGCGCCCATGCTCCGGTTTCCTTGCCTTGCACACTTCCCTTCCATGATAGATGAGAATGTCGGAGAAACGGCGCCATCTCTCCTTGGGGAGCAGGTTCTCAACTTCCTTTTCAATCTTGTCGGGATCCTCCTGGTTCGTCAACCCAAGCCGCAGGGAGAGCCTCTTGACATGGGTGTCCACGACGACACCAGGAACGTCAAATACGGCGCCAAGAACGCAGTTTGCGGTCTTCCTCCCAACACCAGGAAGTTTCAGAAGTTCGTCCATGGTGGAGGGCACCTTCCCCTTGTAAAGATCGACCAGGCCCTGGCTGCAACCTTTAAGGGACTTGGCCTTGTTCCTGAAAAAGCCTGTGGGCCGGATATCCTGTTCGAGCTCTGTGATGGGCACCTTAAGAAAGTCCTCGGGTTTCTTGTACTTCTTGAACAAGGTCCTCGTGACTTCATTCACCTGCTTATCCGTGCACTGAGCCGAGAGAATGGTTGAGATGAGAAGCTGAAAAGCATTTCGATAGGTAAGCGCTGTCTTTTCATACGTGTAGAGCGGGTCAAGAATGTCGAAAATGAGATCCGCCCTTTCTTGTTTCTGCCTCAGGCTTTCCATGGGGGTACCTTTCGTATAAATGAGGAGTTTCTTATATGAGGATTGTTGAAAGCTTTGGGAGTATAAGAGAAAAAGAGGGAATGGTCAAGGAAAGGCAATCTGCCAAAATGGAAGCGGATTGAGAAGCGGATTGAAGAATTGACAATTTCCAACCGATTTGATATTCTTCACAGCAACTTAACTGATCGTGGTTCGTCACAGAGTTAACCTGAGGGTGGGAGAGACCAAGGAGGGAAAGAGAAATCCTGACCTATCTCTTTTTCAGCAAGAGAGACAAAGGGTTCACGCTTATCGAGGTCATGATCGTCGTCGCCATCATAGCGGTCCTGGCGGCGATTGCCATTCCTCAGTTGAGCATTTATCGAACTAAGTCCTACAACACCGCCGCTGTTTCAGACCTTAAGAACGCCGCCATTGCTCAGGAAGCTTATTACGTAGACAACCGCCAATACACGAACGATATCAGTGCGCTGACCACAACCCCTTACAATCTTTCCCTCAGTCAGGGTATCAGTATGGTCATTTCCTCCGCGAACAACGAGGTCTACCTCATGACGGCCTACCATTCTGCAGGAAGTATTACCTATACCCTTTCAGGGCCTGGCGGAACCATAACCCCATAAGCATGGCCGTGGCAGGCTTTCCTCCCAACGAATCTTCGCAATCCGGGCTGCTAGGACTTGCCATTTCAAACAAAGCGTAGTATACAGTTTCTCAATTTGACTTAATTTCTTTTTCCTCTGGCGTGCTGAGCCAAATCCTTAACAACAGAGCGAGTATGGGGGAAACGGGGGAAAAAAGCAGTCAGCGGGGATCGCCGAAGATCCAAAGACCCTCGAAGAGCTGAACGCGGACCTCAGGGCAGAGATCCAAGAACACGTTCGTACGGAAAAAGCGTTGAGAGAGAGCGAGGAAGGAAGGTTTCTCGGCACCTATGGCGTTGCCAGGAGCATTACCGACAACCGAAGGGCGGAAGAGCAGCTGGGGAAAACATGTCGTAAATTGCAGGAGACGCGGGATCTTCTTCTCCAGTCGGAAAAACTCGCGGCCCTAGGACGACTGATGTCAGGGGGGGCCTCCTTTTTTATCCAATTGCCAGTGTTGAGGAATAAGGAAAGCCAGCTTTTGCGCAAAGAGGCCCAGGCTGTCGGGAGGAAAGCGTTCCCTCGACGGAAGATGGAGATATGACGACCCTTTACATCATCGATGGGCATGACAAGAGACAGACTATTGAATTCGGTGGAGACTCGCTCCTGCTGGGGCGCTCCCCGGACAGTGATATTCAGATCAAGGACCATTTTGTTTCACGCAAGCATTTGAGGATCTCAAGAAAAGGCTCAAGGATATTCATCAAAGACCTGAACAGCCGCAACGGGACCTTCGTGAACGGAGAACCCATCAACCCAGGGATTGAGGTCGAGCTGCCTGAAGGAGTTCCTGTGGTGATGGGGATGACCGTCCTCTGTTTTGGAAAGGGATGCGCTGAAGAAATCCAGGGTTTTCTCGGATCCATCGATGTCGCAGGTCTGGAGCCGGAGGAGATGGAAGGACTCGCTGAAGATCGTCCGTTGACGGCTCAAAAGAACATGGAACTTATGATCAGAGTATCTGACCTCCTCACCCGGTCTACGGACATTCGTGAAACCCTCAAGGAAATCCTGAACTGCATTTTTGAGCTTTTGGTCAGGATTGACAGGGCCGCGATTATTCTCCTTGACTCTGAAAAAGCAAAGATCAAAGAAGTGATCTATCGGATGAGAGAGGGCGTGGACGATCAGCGCTTCAGCACAGAGGTCTTGGAGCACGTGATGCAACTCAAGGAAGCCTTTATGATTTCAGATGCAGATACGCAACAGGGGGAGGATGTACCCGATACGCTCAAGCTCCTCAACATCAAGTCCGTCATGTGTGTTCCTCTACTGAACCGTGCGAAACTGGTGGGTGTGCTATACGTGGATTCGATAAAGAAACCTTATGGATTTCGGGGCGAAGATTTGCATCTCTTGAGCGCCGTGAGCAGTCCAGTGGCCTTGGCCATCGAGAACACCCTTTTTGCGGTTAAGGAAAGATAGACCGTTATTTTGGGAGAAGTGTAGGAGCATTCGGCGATAAGCTTGAAAAGAATATTGACGTTCTGGCTATTTTTGTTATAATATAAGCACAATTAGTTAATTTATACAAAGTCTCCTTTAGCTTTTCTCACCGAGGAGTCTGGAGTATGCCCAAAATCTACATTATGAACGGACCTGACAAGGGCCGGTCCTTTGAAGTGGATGAAGAGGCGATTTTTGTCGGGCGGGCACCTGATAACGAGATCCACGTCAAGGACAAGTCTGTCTCCCGAAAGCATTTGAAGATTGTCAAGCGGGGTGAGAAATATTACGTCACGGACTTGGGCAGTAAGAACGGGACATTTATCGATGGAATGCGCGTCAGCGGTGGAAAAGAGTATGAGGTGAGGGAAGGAATGCCTATCGCAGCCGGCAAGACATTCTTGTCTGTAGGAAAGGCCTATCCTGACGATGTGCTGGCGGTCCTTGATTCTATAGACCTTTTCAGAGAGCTCGATGAAGAAGGAAAAGACGAGGTCAAGGACAGACCCATGACCGCCCAGAAGAACATGGATCTCATCTATAAAGTATCCAATGTGCTCATGCAGTCGCTGAACATGAAGGAAGTCATGGAAAGGATTCTTCACTACATCCTTGAGCTCCTCAAGCGAGTTGATAGAGGAGTGATCATCCTGATTGATCAGGAGACCGGGCAAACTTCTGAAGTGATCTCCATCATCAAATCGACCAAGGACGATTGCAAGGCAGCTTACAGCCGAACCATTGTGGAACGGGTGATCAAGGAACGGACACCTGTTTCCATGCTCGATACCCTTGAAGAGAAGGAAATCAATCTGTCTGAAAGCATCAGGGTCAGTGGAATTCGATCGATCATGTGCGTGCCGCTGGTCAGCAGGTCCAAGGTCATGGGGGTTATCTATGTGGATTCCGTCAACAAGCCGCATGGCTTCCGCAAGGAGGATCTTGACCTCCTCACAGCTTTGAGCGGCCCTGCTGCAGTGGCCATCGAGAACTCCCTGCTCTACTCAAAATACCGTGAAGGAATGAGTTAGAGAACCCTCAGTCATTTGATTACAAGAGACGGCTGCCCATCAGCCGTCTTTTTTTGTTTGGACCGGGATCGGGCTGTGATAAAAACATTGAACAATGGACACTGATTGATGGTTTGGTAGAAGGCCAGAAAATGCGTTTTTTCGTCATTCGGGCAAAAGCCGGAATCCAGTGATTTCGGATCGTACGAAGTCTCTGGACCCCGGTTTTCACCGGGGTGACGGCCTGTTGCGAAAGCATCAATGGCCCGCTTGCAGGCAAGAGCCCGCAGAAGGAGAGACAAGAACATGGAAGTGAAGGTAGAGGAGAAGATTTTTCAGGAGTTCCCCCTGTTTCGGAGGGGAATCGTTGTGGCTTCGGGGATTCAAAATCAAGGCGTCTCGAAAGAACTCGAAGGTCTTCTCGATGAGGCGGTGGAATCTGCCGGCCGCCGGCCTATTGATGTCAAAGCCGATCCGAGAATTGCGGTCTGGAGCGAAGCGCACAGGCGATTCGGATCCAATCCCAACAAATTCCCTCCTGCTCACTTTTCTTTGATCAAGCGAGTTCAAAAACCAGGGATCCACCTTGCCTTCATTAACAAGGTGGTTACCATTATGAACTACAATTCCGTTGCAGATGTGATCCCCGTAGGAGGAGATGATCTGGACCATGCAGGGACGTGCCTTGAACTGCGCTATGCTTCCGGCCATGAGACCTTTGTCCCCCTGGACTCACCCCTGACCTCAGAGCACCCGGCACCGGGGGAAGTCATCTACGTGGTCGCGGATTCAGGAAGGGTCATGTGTCGCCGGTGGAATTGGCGAAACGGTTATGAAACCCGCATCACCGAGGAGACGCGGGCCATGGTCATGAACATCGACGGACTGGGCGAGGAGAGCGAATCCGGAACTGCAAAGACAAGGGACCGGGTGGCGGCCATGCTGGAGAAGTACTGCAGCGCTCGAACGCTCACCTCCATGCTCACTCCCGCGCAGCCTGTGTTTCGTTTTGAGGTGTGATCGTTTCACCCTATGAATGTTTTTCGTGAAGGAGGTTTGGGAAAAGAGATGTCGAAGAAATTCAGATCGGGTTTGGTGGCGTGTCTCATCATGGGGTTGCTTGTTGCGGCTTTCACTTACTTGACCCCAGGTCCGGCGCAGGCAAAGCCTTTCCGCATGGGTGTGCTCCCTGATAAGGGCGCAAAGCTAGGATGCGGGACCTGCCATGTGAATCCGGCGGGTGGAGGGCCGAGAAACCCTTTTGGCCAGGATTATGAAAAGGTGGGCATCAAAGCAGGAGACAAGTACACTCAAGACTTGGGCACCATGGACTCCGACAAGGACGGCGCCACCAATGATCAGGAGTTCAGCGCCGGCACGCATCCCGGAGACCCTGCTTCAAAGCCCGCTCGCTGAGAATTTCTTCCTGAAAGGATGGATTGCGAAGTCATGAAGAAGCCATTGCTCTTCGCAGTGGTGATTTTTTGCCTGGCGGTACCGGGGCTTTCATGGGCGAGGGCCTTGACGCCTGGCTTGCCCTGGAGTGTCACCCTCTACGAGGGGGCTCGCCTGCTGGCCCTTCTCGCTTTTGTGCTCATGTTTTTCCAGTTCGTCCTCAGCTCGAAAATCCCCTGGCTGGAGAGGGGGTTGGGGCCGGCTGCTCTTTTCAAGATTCACCGAAGGTGGGGATTGATCGCTTTCGTGCTCATCCTGAGCCACCCTGCACTCCTTCTTCTCTCTGAGCGGCTCCAGGGATATACCTCCGCCATGTCCCTGCTCAAGGTCCTTGGTGTGGTGACGCTGGTCGCCCTCTGTGCGGCGGTGCTTGCCGCTCTGCTCTCACGGAGACTTCACCTCAAGGTTCAGACCTGGAAACGAATTCACAGAACCACGTACGTCGTATTCCCCCTTGGCCTGGTCCACAGCCTGCTCATCGGAACGACTCTCCAAAAAGCGCCTGCCAGAATAATGTGGATTGTGCTGGCAGTCGGCTACGCCGCCATTCTGGGGTACAGAATAGTGAAGGGATCACAGAAAAGGCATCCAGCCTGAATTTCAGAAAGCCGTAAGCAGAAATCATTAGGCAGTCGGTCCTTCTGCTTACTCCCTGCTGCACACTGCTTATTGGTTTCAAATTGAGTTCCTTTCAGGAAGCAGGGCGATGAGTCCAACGGTGAGCAACGGAATAACGGCGGTGCAGGCGAGGACAGGCGCTATAGAAAAGAGGTCGGCCATCTTCCCAGCAAGGGGTGTCATCATCCCTCCGGTTCCCCAGGCCAATCCCATCATGAGGCTCGAAACCATGGACTTGCCCTTGGGTGCAATTTCCTGAGCCATGGTCACGCCCAGAGGCAGGGAAGCCATGACGAAGAATCCGGCGAGAAAAGCGGTCCCATAGGCCCAGTCCCCAGGGAGGAGAAGAAGGAGGACCAGACTGGGCGTTGAGAGGCCGTGGCTCAGAAAAAAGACGGGCTTGAACCCGAACCGGTCAGAGAGATGTCCGGCAGCCACCCCGCTGAGAGCACCGGCCACGGTGAAGAGAGAAACGATGGTGCCTATGGAGAGCAGGGAGAAGCCCTGCTGGCTGTAGTAAATGGGGAGAAAGGTCATAAAGACCTGGCCTGCAAAGGATCGCAGAACCATGATCGCCCAGATCAGGGCGATGGGTTTCCACACGCCTCCAAGAGCTTCCTTTATAGAACCCATAAAACCCAGGTTCGCAAGGCCTTCCGTGGTGGGAAGGGGAACAATCTTGTAGAGAACACCCATCAGAACAAGGCCGAACACCATGGTCACCGGAGAGGACTCCAGTCCCCAGGAGGAGACGAAAAAGGCGATAAAGATCGGACCCAACCCGAAGGAGAGGGTTCCTCCCAGGTTGAAAAGGGCCATAGAAAGGCCGAAATGGGACCCTGAGTACTGGGAAACCATGCCTGCAGCCGTAGGGTGGAACATGGAGACCCCGATGGACCCCATAGAGACGAAGAGAAGCAAAACCATATAGGAGGGCGCTATCCCGATGAGGGGCATAAAGATCGTGGCCAAAAGCGGGCCGCCCAAAATAAAAAACCGGGTGTGATAATGGTCTGCAACGTAGCCGGATGAGGGCTGAACCACAAAAGCCAGGAAGCGGCTGATGCCCGCAAGGAGACCCACCTGGGTCAGCGTGAGTCCCAGTTTGTCCACGAAAAGCGGAAGCAGGGGCGTGAGGAAAGCCGCATAGAAGTCGCCCGTGAAGTGAACTAGAGAGAGGGCGAAAATGACTTTTGAATTTGCCTTCGTGAGCATGGTTCAACAATCCAAAGAACACTGTGCAATTAGATCCCTCTGCTCTTGAAGTCAAGGACATAATGCAGGCACAAAGGCACATAGGCACATAGGCACAAAGGGACGCCCCAAAAGGGTTTTTCTGCTTTGTGCCTTTGTCACTATGTCCCTTTGTCCCTCAACTTATCGATAGAATTAAGAATTGACAGGGGAACGGGGTTTTGACTATATTTTCCACTGATCTCAAGGATTTCTTGGCAGGAGAGTCAACCCGATATGAACATCATTATTGGATCAGATCACGCCGGCTATGACCTCAAGGAGGTTTGTAAGGCTCACCTGCTGCAGTCGGGTGAGCACCAGGTGAAGGATGCGGGTGTTTTCAGCCGCGACTCCTCGGACTACCCTCGAATCGCGAAAGAGGTGGCGGGAGCGATCAGCCGAGGGGAGCACGCCCGTGGGGTGCTGATCTGCGGAACAGGAATCGGGATGTCCATCACGGCGAATCGGTTCAAGCGCGTGAGGGCCGCGGTGTGTCAAGATGTCTATTCCGCCAAGATGACCAGGCTTCACAATGACGCGAACATTCTGGCGATGGGCGGGAGAATCGTGGGCCCAGGGCTTGCCCTGGAGATCCTGGACGTGTTTCTGAAAACCGAATTCGAAGGTGGCCGGCACCAGAAGAGGCTGGATCTCATTGATGGTTGAAGAGGGGGTTGTGCAGGAAAGGGGCTTGAAGCGTGCGGATCCGGAGGTGGCTCGAGCCATTGAGGCGGAGATCGAAAGGGAGAAGAGCACGCTCGTGCTGATCGCCTCCGAGAACTATGCCTCCCGGGCGGTCATGGAAGCGACCGCCAGTGTAATGACCAACAAGTACGCCGAGGGGTACCCCAAGAAAAGGTACTACGGCGGGTGTGACTATGTGGATATTGTGGAGCGGCTGGCGATCGAAAGGGCCAGAAAGCTTTTCGGATCCGAGTATGCGAATGTCCAGCCCCATTCCGGGTCCCAGGCGAACATGGCCGTGTACTTCTCTTTTCTCAAGCCCGGCGACACCATCCTGGGCATGGATCTTTCCCATGGAGGCCACCTGACCCACGGGAGCCCCGCGAATTTCTCCGGGAACTTGTTCAGAGTGGTTCCTTACGGACTGCACGAAAAAACCCGGCTCATTGATTATGACCGGGTGGAAGATCTGGCAAAGAAGCACAAGCCCAAAATGATTGTTGCCGGCGCAAGCGCCTATCCCCGGGTGATCGACTTTCACAAATTCCGTGAAATTGCGACCAGGGTCGGTGCCTACTTCATGGCGGACATTGCGCACATCGCGGGTCTGGTGGTTGCCGAGTTGCATCCCTCTCCTGTGAGCGAAGCGGACTTTATCACTTCCACAACGCACAAGACCCTTCGGGGCCCCAGAGGAGGACTGATCCTTTCTGAGGAAAAACACAGCCCCTTGCTGGACAAAGGCTTGTTCCCGGGGATTCAGGGCGGGCCGCTCATGCACATCATTGCGGCCAAAGCGGTTTGCTTCGGCGAGGCTCTCCAGCCGGAATTCAGACACTACCAGCAGCAAGTCGTGCGGAATGCCGCGGTGCTCGCCGGGGAGCTGGCCTCTGAAGGCTTTGACTTGATCTCCGGAGGCACAGACAATCACTTGATCCTGATCGATCTGAGCGCACGAGGGGTGAGCGGGCTGGACGCTGAAAGAGCCCTGGGTGCGGCCGGCCTGATCGTGAACAAGAATGTGGTTCCCTCTGACCCAAGAGGCCCCAGAGTGACGAGCGGACTGCGGATCGGGACCCCGGCCGTGACGACCCGAGGGATGAAAGAGGAGGAGATGAAGCTCATCGCCGCCCTGATCCGGCAGGTGCTCGATTATGCGGGACAGGATTCGGTGCACCGGCAGGTTCGGCAGGAAGTGTCGGATCTTTGCCGGAGATTCCCCATCTACCGTTATCTGGATCAGAACGTGGAGGGGCAGGCGTGACAAGACCTTCTTGGCCGGAGTACTTCATGGCCATCACCCGGCTGGTGTCCAAGCGATCGACGTGTTTGAGGCGCAGCGTGGGAGCCGTGCTCGTGAAAGACAAGAGAATCCTGGCCACGGGATACAACGGTGCGCCTGCAGGGCTGAGACACTGTGAAGAGGTGGGTTGTCTGAGAGCCGATTCGGCTGTGCCCTCGGGCACGCATCACGAACTGTGCCGGGGGCTTCACGCGGAACAGAACGTGATTATCCAAGCGGCCTATCACGGCATCACGATTCAGGGGGCAACCCTCTATTGTACGAACAAGCCGTGCGTGATATGCTCCAAGATGATCATCAATGCGGGGATTAAGAAGGTTTATTATGAAGAGGGTTACGACGATCCTCTTTCCGATCAAATGCTCGCGGAAGCCGACATAGAAACAGTGAGGTTGAGCCTATGAGATGTCCCTACTGCAGTAAGCTGGACAACAAGGTGATTGATTCCCGGTTGAGCAAGGACGGCCGCACCATCCGACGCCGCAGGGAATGCATCGAGTGCGACAGAAGGTTCACGACCTATGAAAAGCTGGAAGAGGTCCTTCCCATGGTGATCAAAAAGGACGGGAGGCGGGAGCCCTTCAGCAGGGACAAGATCATCGGAGGCATCAAGAAAGCCTGCCAGAAGCGGCCGGTGAGCATCACCAAGATCGAGGAGTTCGTGGATTCCGTGGAGCTCTATTTCCAGGAACTCGGCAAGAAAGAGATCGACAGCAAGGAGATTGGAGAGAGGGTCATCAACCGTCTCAAGGAGTGGGATGAAGTGGCCTACGTGCGCTTTGCCTCGGTCTACAGACAGTTCAGGGACATCAACGAGTTCATGTCCGAGTTGGAGGGGATCCTCAAGGCGAAAAAGGAAAAGGAGGCACCGAAGAAGACCGCTCCGGCGGCTTGAAGCCGGGCAATCGTTGAGCCCGGCCCTGGCTCAAACAGGCCTTGATTACATCCGTGTGGGTGTCAGGAGGAGGTTGACCGGTCAGACGTTGAAAGACAGCCACGAGAAGTTCATGAGAGCCGCCCTGGGCTACGCCCGAAAGGGCCTGGGAAAGACTTCGCCGAATCCTGCCGTAGGAGCGGTGATTGTCAGGAAGGCCCGGGTTGTTGCAGCGGGTTTTCACCGAAAGGCAGGAGCGCCCCATGCCGAGGTGGAAGCTCTCAACCGACTCGAGGGCAAAGCCAGGCCTGGGGACACCCTCTACGTGACTTTGGAGCCGTGCAACCACTATGGAAGAACACCTCCCTGTGTGCAGGCAATTCTTGAAAAGGGTGTTCGAAAAGTCGTGGTGGGAATGAAGGATCCGAAC
This sequence comes from uncultured delta proteobacterium, assembly GCA_963702565.1. Taxonomy (GTDB): domain Bacteria; phylum Desulfobacterota; class DSM-4660; order Desulfatiglandales; family HGW-15; genus CAVPDE01. The sequence goes on from CAVPDE010000014.1 coordinate 115,788, forward strand.
CCCCGCGTGAAGGGCGGAGGGTGCCAGGTTCTCTCCCGGCAAGGAGTAGAGGTCGTGACCGGTGTTCTGGAAGGGGAATGCCGGCGCCTCAACGAATGGTTCGTGACCTATGTCACCAAGGGGCGTCCCTTTGTGATCGCCAAGACCGCGATGACCCTTGACGGCTGGACAGCGACTTCCACCGGACACTCCCGGTGGGTGACGAACGAGCGGTCCAGAGAATGGGTCCACCGGCTCAGGAACCAGGTGGACGGCATCCTGGTGGGAGTCGGAACCGTGACGGCCGACGATCCTCTCCTGAACACCCGGCTCAGAAAGGGGAGAGGAAGGGATCCGGTGCGCATCATTGTGGACACGCACCTGCGCATTCCGGTGAATGCCCGGGTGCTCGGCCATGCCCACGCCTCCGAGACCCTCATTGCCGTGAGCGATGACGTCCCGAGCCGGCGGCTCAAGAGGATCGAGAGAAAAGGGGTATCTTTCCTCCTGTGCCCGAAGAAGAACGGGGAAATTGACCTGAGGGCGTTGATGGATAGGTTGGGCAAAAGGTCCATCACTTCCGTGCTTCTCGAAGGCGGAGCAACCCTCATGGGCGCCATGATCCGCGAAAGGCTCGTGGACAAGTTCTGTATTTTCAAGGCTCCCAAGATTCTCGGGGCGAGTGACGGCAGGCCCATGGCGCTGGGCCAGGGACCGAGCCGAATGGATCAGAGTATTCCCTTGAAGGATATCCGGATCAGGCGCTTCGGAGAGGACCTGCTGATCACCGGATATCCACAGTATTAGAGAGAGACATGTTCACGGGACTGGTTGAAGGAATCGGCAAAGTCAAAGAGCTCAATCGCTTTGGCGAGGATTTGAGCATCACGATTTCGCCTCTTTTTGACATGCCCGACATCCGAACAGGAGAAAGCATATCCGTAGACGGGGTGTGCCTGACGGTCACCCGTGTGAATCAGGGCTCGTTTCGGCTGGATGTTTCCGCAGAGACTCTTTCAAAAAGCACCCTTACCGGGATCAAGGTCGGGGATGAGGTGAATCTCGAAAGGGCTCTTCGCGTTACCGATCGCCTTGGAGGACACCTGGTCTCCGGTCACGTGGACGGGGTAGGAAGGATTCTCAAGAAAGAGCAGAAGCAGCGCTCATGGATGCTCCAGTTCGGGGTTGAAGAGCGCCTTTTGAGGTATGTGATCGAAAAAGGATCTGTAGCCGTGGACGGAATCAGCCTCACCGTCAACCGGTGCGACGATCAGGGCTTCGAGGTCAATGTCATTCCCCTGACCGGAAAAGAAACGGGGATCCTCAAGAAAAAAGTGGGAGATCCGGTCAACATAGAGACGGATCTCATTGGCAAGTACGTGGAGAAGTTCTTCCTCACGGGCCGTTCACCTCACGCAAAGAAGGATTCTCTCATCGATGAAAAACTTCTCAAGAAACATGGTTTTGAGGTTTAACTAACATGCCGCTCGCGACGATTCCAGAAGCCCTGGAAGATCTCAAACAGGGCAAGATGATTGTTCTTGTAGATGATGAAAACCGGGAAAACGAGGGTGATCTCACCATGGCTGCGGAAAAGGTCACTCCCGATGCGATCAATTTCATGGCCAAGTATGGCCGCGGATTGATCTGCCTATCCCTGTCTCCGGAAATTGTGGATCGATTGAAGCTGCCCTTGATGGCTCTCGACAACCGCTCCGCATTCAAGACCGCGTTCACGGTGTCCATCGAGGCTCGGGAGGGAGTGACTACAGGGATCTCTGCGGCGGACCGGGCGCGGACCATCCTCACCGCGGTCGCGGACGACTCGAGACCGGAGGATCTGGTTCAGCCGGGCCATGTGTTTCCCATTCGAGCCCGGCGCGGAGGGGTTCTGTTCAGGACCGGCCAGACCGAAGGCTCCGTGGACCTGGCGAGACTGGCCAGGCTCAAGCCGGCGGGGGTCATCTGCGAGGTGATGAATGATGACGGCACCATGGCCCGAATGCCTGACCTGGAGGAGTTCTCTGCGAAGCACGGCCTCAAGATCGTGTCCATTGCGGACATCATCGCCTACCGGATGAGAACGGAGTCGTTCGTGCACAGGATTGCGGAAACGACTCTGCCCACGGCCTACGGGGAATTCAAAGCTGTCGCTTTCTTGAATGACATTGACCAGTACGAGCACCTGGCTCTGGTCAAGGGAGAAATCCATCCTGAAAAAGAGATTCTCGTCAGGGTTCACTCCCAGTGCCTCACTGGGGATGTGTTCGGCTCTTATCGCTGCGATTGCGGGCCCCAGCTCCAGAGAGCCATGGAGATGGTGGAGGAGGAAGGCCTCGGGGTCATTCTTTACATGCAGCAGGAAGGCCGCGGGATCGGGCTGGCCAACAAAATCAAGGCCTATGCGCTGCAGGAGAAAGGAAGGGACACGGTGGAGGCAAACAAGGATCTGGGCTTTGAGGCGGACATGCGGGACTACGGCGTGGGAGCGCAGATTCTGGCCGCCCTGGGCGTAAGGAAGATGAGGCTCATGACCAACAATCCCAAAAAGATTGTCGGCCTCGAAGGATACGGGATTCAGGTCGTGGGGAGGGTCCCGGTTGAAACCGAACCAAGGCCTGAAAACCTGAGGTATCTGGTGACCAAGTGTCAGAAACTGGGTCACCTTCTGAACTTGAAGGGACAGGATTCCCGGGAATTGAGCTAGGGCACGAAGAGCCCTCGAGGAACATCCAACATCAACACACAAAGGAGAGGACACTCACATGCCTAGGACGCTGGAAGGAAAGATTTCTGCTGAAGGGTATCGTTTCGGGCTGATCGTCAGCCGGTACAATGATTTCATCAGCTCAAAGCTGGTCGAAGGAGCGCTGGATGCGCTAAAGCGCCACGGGGCAACCGAAGAGCATCTCCTGCTGGTCAAGGTGCCCGGCGCTTTTGAGATCCCCTTGGCCGCCAAGAAACTTGCTGAGAGCGGCAAAGTGGATGCGGTGATTTGTCTCGGGGCCGTGATTCGGGGGTCCACGCCGCACTTCGACTACGTGGCTGCAGAGGTGTCCAAGGGAATCGCCATGGTGGCCATGGACACCAAGGTTCCCGTCGCCTTTGGGGTGCTGACGACGGACAACCTGGAGCAGGCCATTGAAAGGGCAGGCACGAAATCGGGGAACAAGGGATGGGATGCTGCTCTTGCCGCTATGGAGATGGTGAACCTCTTCAAACAACTGTAGCCCTCCGAGACCCGGGGTGAGACCCGGGGCGGGTCCCTGGCGTCCCTGGCAGGAGAGAGGAAGCGCCCGAGAACAAAAGATCATGGGAAAAAGGCGTTGGGCGAGGGAACTCGCCATCCAGGTTCTTTTTCATATGGAATACAATCCAGGCGATCCGGGCGAATGCTTTGATCGCGTTTGCCAGAGCTTTGATGCAGCCAAGGAGGTCAGGGCCTATTCCAGGGAAGTGGTGCTCGGCGTCTGTGAAAAAAAGGCGGACCTGGATCGGCTGATCCGCCGGTCATCGAAGAACTGGCGCGTGGAAAGAATGTCCCGTGTGGATCGGAACATTTTGAGGCTCGCGATTTATGAGGTTTTGTACCGGAAGGATGTGCCGCCCAAAGTCTCCATTGATGAAGCGGTCGAACTGGGAAAGCGATACGGCACGGAGGAGTCGGGCTCGTTCATCAACGGGATTCTGGATCACATCTACAATGAGCTGAAGGCGGAGGAAGTCGACCAGCCAGGGGGGTAGAGCCGGACCCTGTGGAGCAAAAAGGTTCACAAGAGGCATGGCTGAAAGAAGAGCTTCTTTCTCCCATGCCTCATGTCTATAAATGAATACGCCAGTCGGGAAGGTGTTGGAATCGTATGAAATACGACCCTCAAGAAATCGAAAAGAAATGGCAGGAGCAGTGGGAAAAGACAAAACTGTTCAAGGTGACCGAGGACCCGGCCAAGGAAAAGTACTACCTCCTGGAGATGTTCCCCTATCCCTCGGGAAAAATCCACATGGGGCACGTGCGCAACTACACCATCGGCGATGTAGTGGCCAGATACAAGAGGATGAAAGGGAAGAACGTGCTTCACCCCATGGGCTGGGACGCCTTCGGGTTGCCGGCGGAAAACGCCGCCATCGAGAACAAGACTCACCCGGCGCGATGGACCTACAGCAACATCGATTACATGAAAGCCCAGCTCAAGCGCATGGGCTTCAGCTACGACTGGGATCGCGAGGTGGCCACGTGCGATCCCGAGTACTACCGATGGGAGCAGCTCGTGTTCATCAGGATGTTCGAAAAGGGGCTGGCCTACAAGAAGCGGACCTTCGTGAACTGGTGCGAAAGCTGCCAGACCGTGCTGGCCAAAGAGCAGGTCGAGAACGGCCGGTGCTGGAGGCACTCGGACCGGGAAGTGACGATCAAGGAGATGGACAGCTGGTTTTTCAAAATCACGGACTACGCCGAGGAGATGCTGGAGCACTGCGACAGACTGCCGGGATGGCCGGAGCGGGTTCTCACCATGCAGAAGAACTGGATCGGCAAGAGCTACGGCGCAATCATCCGATTTCCCGTGAAAGGTTCCGAGGACGTGATCGAGGTGTACACCACGAGGCAGGACACGCTTTTCGGCGCGACCTTTCTCTGTTTTGCGCCGGAGCATCCCATGCTGAAGACGCTGGTGAAGGGGCAACCTCAAGAGCAGCAAGTCCTTTCGTTCATTGAAAAGACGCTGAAGGTCGACAGCTACATCCGGACCGCGGATCTGACCGTGAAGGAAGGGGTGTTCACGGGCCGATACTGCATCAATCCCGTGACCCAGGAGGAGATTCCCATTTATGTGGCCAACTTTGTTCTCTTCGACTACGGGACCGGAGCGATCATGGCCGTCCCCACCCACGACCAGAGGGATTTCGAGTTCGCCAAGAAATATGATCTCCGGCTCCGGGTCGTGATCAAACCCTTTGACCGCGATCTGTCAGAGGAGACCATGAGCGAAGCGTACGTGGAGGAAGGGATTCTCGTCAACTCTGGTCCATTCAACGGCCTGCGGAACCTGGAGGCCTTGGACCGCGTCGCCGAATACCTGGAATCTGAAGGCAAAGGGCACAAAACAGTGAACTTCAGGTTGAGAGACTGGAATATTTCGAGACAGAGATACTGGGGCGCCCCGATCCCCATTATCACCTGCGAACGGTGCGGGGCTCTTCCTGTGCCGGAGAAAGACCTGCCGGTGGTTCTGCCTCTCAATCTGGAGCTGAGGTCGAACGGAGGGTCCCCTCTCCCCTTTGAACCTTCCTTCCACGAGGTCTCGTGTCCGAAGTGCGGGGGAAAGGCCAGGAGAGAGACCGACACCATGGACACCTTTGTGGAGTCTTCATGGTACTTCGATCGCTTTGCCTGTGCGGACTATGACAAAGGCCCCATCGACCCAGGAAGGGTAGGCTACTGGCTGCCCGTGGACCAGTACATCGGAGGCATCGAGCACGCCATCCTCCATCTCCTTTACTCCCGCTTCTACACCCGTGTGCTGCGGGATTTTAACGAGGTCACCTTCAGCGAACCTTTCACGAATCTGCTGACTCAGGGAATGGTGTGCAAGGAAACTCAGGAGTGCCCGAATCACGGCTATCTCTTCCCGAAGGAAGTCCAGGACGGCCGCTGCACCCGCTGCCAGTCCCCGGTGGTTGTGGGGCCCACGCTCAAGATGTCCAAGTCCAAAAAGAACGTGGTGGACCCTGAAGACCTGATCGAACGCTACGGTGCGGACACGGTCCGGATGTTTTGCCTCTTCGCGTCTCCTCCTGAACGGGATCTCGAGTGGAGCGACCAGGGCGTGGACGGTTCGTTCCGCTTCCTCCACCGCGTGTGGCGATTGGTGGACGAAAACATTGAACCCTTGAAAAGCGCAACTCGCTATGGCGGGGACGAAACGCTTCCGGAAGAGTTGAAAGACCTGCACCGCAAGACCCATCAGACCATCAAGAGAGTATCCAACGACATCGAAGACCGTTTTCATTTTAACACGGCGATCAGCGCCGTCATGGAGTTGGTCAACGACATCCACAAGGTCCTGGCCGGTGCTGAAAAGAACTCAAGCCTCACGTGGTCGGTTGTCAAAGAAGCTGTAGAGGCAACGGTTCTTCTTCTCAGCCCGGTGGTGCCTCATATTGCGGAGGAACTCTGGAAAATGCTGGGTCACGAGGAACTGCTCTTAAAGGTGCCATGGCCTGCCTATCGGGCCGAAGCGCTCGAAGTGGCCAAGAGGCTCATCGTGCTGCAGGTCAACGGCAAAGTGCGTGAGCGGATCGAAGTCCCTGCATCTTTCACCGAAAAGGAGATCGAAACGGCGGCTCTCGCAAACGAGAGGGTCCGGGGTTTCATCGGTCAGAAGCCGGTGAAAAAAGTCATCGTGGTGGGACAGAAGCTCGTGAATGTGGTCGTGTAGGTTTCTTGAATCTGATAGGCAATTTTCGAAGTGATTGAAAATTCGAAATCCGAAGCTCGAAATTTGAAACAATGACCCATATTCGAATGACCAAAACAGTGTGCACCGGGGTTCTGCCTTGAGCCTTGGAGCATTTGAATTTTGAATTTGTTTCGGATTTCGAATTTCGAAATTCGGATTTGATTACGGGCGAAAGCCTGCAATAAGGAAAGAGCCGAAATGATAAAGCACACTTTGCTCCTCCTCTTGACCTTGTTGTTGGTGGGCTGCGGGTATTCCCTCAGGGCCGACGGCGAGCCTGTTGGGATTCAGCTCGAGAGCCTCGCTATCCCGATGTTTTCCAGCACCTCTTCCGAGATAGGATTTGAAGCGGATTTCACCAAGGTGATCCGGCAGGAGTTCATCAGCAACGGAAGGGTCCCGTTGATGCCCGAGGAAAAGGCGCAAGCGGTGCTCATCGGTAAGATCCAGGACGTGCGCGCTGACCCGCTGAGCTACAGGTCGCAGGATTTCACGGTCGGGGGGAACACGTCGACCTACGAAGTCACCAAGTCCCGGAAGCTCAGGGTGAGACTGGAGGTTCAGTTGGTGGACAGGCGACAGGGCAAAGTCATCTGGCGCGAAGCGGCCATGGAGGAGCAGGCCAGCTACTTCATCAGTGCCGATCCGCTGGAAACGCGTTACAGTGAGCGACAGGCCCTGGAGAAAATTGCCGGCCGCCTGGCGAAAAGAATCTATTTGAGAACCATGGAACGATTCTGATGTCCGGTGATTTGAGCCCAGACCATGTTCTGAAAGCGGCGAAGAAAGGGCAGGTTGCCCCCTTTTATCTTTTTTATGGTCCGGGCGAGTTCCGCATGGAAAGGGTGTTGACTGCTCTGAGGACGCTGCTGGTGCCCGAGGCGGCGAGGGATTTCAACCTGGAAGTCCTTTATGGGGATGAGCCCATCGAACCGGAGCAGATCGTCAACAAGGCCAGTTCCATGCCCTTCCTCGCGCAGCGCCGCCTGATTATCCTGCGAAGGACGGAGTCTTTCAAAGCCGAACAGCTGGAGAGATTCCTTCCCTACCTGGACAGACCCTCGTCGTCGACCTGTCTGATTTTCATCTCCGCGAGGACCAACTTCAACGCGAAGTTCTACAAGAAATTCAGGTCCGAAGGGGCGGCCGTGCTCTTTGATGAATTGAAAGGGAACCAGATTCTGCCTTGGATCAAGAGAACGGCTTCCGAGGATTTTGGGATGACCCTGGAAGGGGAAGCCTGTGCCTATCTTCATGGGGTGGTGGGAAACAGGCCGAGGGAGCTGCATTCCGAGCTCGAGAAGCTTCACCTGCGCTACGGAAAGACCGTGACCCCTGAGCAGGTAAAGGATGCGGTGACCCACAGCCGGGTCTACACGGTTTTTGAACTCATGGATGCGGTGTCCATGAAGGACTGCGCTTCCTCACTGCGCATCCTGAAGAGATACCTGGAAGAAGAGGATTTGAGGGACGGGCCCCAAAAGCTCATCGGCATGCTGAACCGGCAGGTGAGGCTCCTCTGGCAGGCCAAGGCGGTTTTGCTGAAAAGAGGCGGAACGCAGGAGATAGAAAAGAAGACGGCGCTCACCGGATTTCCGGTGAAAAAGCTGATGGAGCAGGCTCCTCGATGGAAGGAGAAGGAACTGGAAAGAGCCCTGGAGCTGCTTCGCCGGGCTGACGACCGTCTGAAGTCAGGATCCGGCGCAACGGTGATCTTGGAAACTCTTGTTCTTTCGCTCTGCAGCTAAGTCCATCGAGTCATAAATTCGATGACGTATTTATTCCCTCAGGACTTAGTGCTGAGGGAGCCATTGCTCAGACTCGCTCTCATTGGATACGACACCGTAATTGCGACTCGAAGCACTAAGCGGGCTTGGCCGAGGTGGCCCGGTTTACCGCACGGGCGAGGCGGGAGATTTTCCTGGAAGCTTTTTTCCTGTGGATGACTCCTTTTGAGGCACTCCGGTGGAGAGTGGAAACCGCTTTCTTGAACTTTTCCTGGACCTGGGTGGTGTCGCTGCTTTGGAGAAGCGCTCGCACTTCTTTGACCGTGGACTTTGCCCTGGTCCTATGAGCGAGGTTTCTGAGCTTTCGGGTCTTGCTCTGTCTTGCCCTCTTGAGGGCGGAAGGATGGTTTGCCAAATCTTGATCTCCTCTTGGGATGGTTAAATGCAATCTGTAAAACGATTTAAATAGACCAAACACCTCAGGTTGTCAACAAATTTTGTTGAAGTGAACTTCCATCGTACAGAAAAGGAAAATGTCAGCCGTGCGGCGGGGACCGTAGGGTTCTACACGCTTCTGAGCCGTATCCTTGGACTGGTTCGGGACATGGTACTGGCCTATTTCTTCGGATCGAAGATGGCGGCGGATGCTTTTTTCGTGGCCTTCCGCATTCCCAATCTCCTGAGGCGGTTTTTTGCCGAAGGCTCGCTGACCATAGCCTTTATTCCGGTCTTCACAGAGACGCTGACCCGGAAGTCGAAGGAGGACGCCTTTGAACTGGCAAGGGCGGTGCTCACCCTTCTCTCCCTCCTGCTCGTTGTGCTGACCCTGCTCGGCGTTCTGCTGTCCCCGTGGATCGTGAGAATCCAGGCGTACGGTTTTGGCGTCTCCGGGCCGAAATACGAACTCACCGTGCTCCTGACTCGCATCACCTTTCCTTACATTTTCCTTGTCAGCCTGGTGGCCTTTTTCATGGGTGTTCTGAATTCTCTCAGACACTTTGCCGCTCCGGCTGCAGCGCCGATCCTCCTCAACGTGGGGATTATCGCAGGCGCCTTGTGCCTTTCACCCTTGCTCTCCGAGCCCATCGTGGGGGTGGCCGTCGGCGTCCTCATCGGAGGCATCCTGCAGGTTCTGCTTCAGATTCCCTACGTCCTGAAAAAGGGGCTTTCCCTCCGGCCGCTCTGGATGCCGGAACATCCGGCCGTGAAAAAGATCGGTCTCCTCATGCTGCCTGCGATCTTCGGCTCCGCCGTCTACCAGCTGAACCAGTTCATCGGCACGCTCCTCGCCTCTTTTCTTCCCCAGGGGAGCATCTCGTGGCTCTACTACGCGGACCGAATCGTGGAGTTTCCTCTTGGGGTGTTTGCGATTGCCATCAGCACAGCGGCTCTTCCCTCCCTTGCAAAACAGGTGGCGGGAAAAGATCTCTCGGATTTCAAAGAGACCCTGGGGCATGCCCTCCGACTCGTTTTCTTTATCACCACTCCGGCGGCCGTGGGCATGATCCTTCTGCGGGTGCCTCTCATCGAGGTCTTTTTTCAGAGGGGGGCTTTTGACCGCATGACGACCCTGATGACCGCTGAGGCGCTTTTGTTTTATTCTCTCGGCCTCTGGGCTTTCAGCGCGAGCCGGGTGATGCTGTCGGCTTTCTATGCCTTCCAGGACACGAAGACACCGGTTAAGGTGGCGACGGTCACGATGATCGCAAACGCCCTTCTGAGCCTTGTGCTCATGGGGCCTTTGAGACATGGCGGACTGGCCTTGTCTCTGTCTCTGTCTTCCACCGTGCAGCTTCTCCTTCTGATCTTTATTCTGAGAGGAAGGGGCGATCTTCTTGATCTCAGGTCCATGGTTTTTTCCGCGGGCAAGAGTCTCGCCGCGTCAGCGGTGATGGGGCTTGTCCTGTATGACTTCAGCGGAAGATGGCTCACCCGGGGAGAGCCGGGCAGCTTCTGGTCTCTTGCGCTGACCCTCGCGGGAGTGATTGCCGCGGGAGGAGTGGTCTATTTCCTCATGGCGTGGATCTTTCGGTGCAGGGAGGTTTCTTCGATCCTGGGGTTGTGTGATCCCCTTTTCGGAAAATTCCGAAGGCGGGAGAAATGATGTGGAGCATCATCTCTTGAAAGACTTGTCGCGGAAATGAAGGAGAGCCCTGGCTTGATTTTCGATAGGACGGGGGAAGTGAGAGACGGTTTTTTCGTTGTCGGTTGGTCTCACAATCCCATTTATCTTCTGAAAGGCAAAACGCCGATCCTCTTTGATGGGGGTCTGGCCCTGCTCGGCAAAGTGTACCGGGAAGCGATCACGTCCGCGCTGAACGGCGATTCTCCACGCGTGGTCTTCATCACCCACGTCCATTTTGACCACTGCGGAGCGGTTTCCTACCTGAAAAAAGCATTTCCCGGGCTTGAAGCAGCCGCATCCCAGAAAGCGAAAGACATCCTGAAGAGGCCGAACGCGATCAAACTCATCCGAAAGCTGAGCGAGAGTGCCGAGCAAGTTCTCTCAGAGTTCGGAGAGGAGAGTCTGTGCAGAGAGCCTTTTGACCCCTTTGAGGTTGACCGGGTCGTTCAGGACGGCGATGTCGTCGAGCTGGAAAAAGGTTTAACCGTGCAGGTGCTTTCCACCCCGGGGCACACGTGGGATTTCATGAGTTACTACGTGCCGGAGAAAAAGATTCTGGTCGCATCGGAATCGGCCGGTTGTGCCCTAAGCTCGGGGTATATTTCCTCGGACAGTCTTGCGGACTTCGGGGTGTACCTGAATTCCCTGAAACGGCTTGCCTCTTTGGACGCGCACATCCTTTGCCAGGGGCATCGTTACGTGTACGTGGACGAGGACGTGGGTGCCTTTTTTGAGAGATCTCTTCAAACTGCGCTTGAGTTTGAGGCGATGGTGGAGGAGCACTGGCTCAGAGAAAAGGGAGACTTGAGAAGTGTTCTGCAAAAGATCAAGGAGACCGAGTACGACCCGCTCCCCACGCCCAAGCAGCCTGAGCCTGCTTTCGTGATCAATCTGGAGGCTCGGATCAAGAGCGTTCTCAACCATTTGGGTCTTGAAAAAGGCTCCTCCCTCTGATACGGTTCCCCGAAAATCAGGAAAGAGTGCACAGCGCGAGGCGGCCACGCCATGACGCCTGAGCGGTCATCGGTTATCCTTGCATCCATAGACTTGGGGAGTCACACGGCAAGACTCCTCATTGCCCGTAGGGAAGCAGGGCGTCTCAGGAGCCTCTTGAGGAAGAGAGCGTATATCCGCCTTGCGCAGGATCTTGAGTCATCCGAAAGCGGGACTGTCAAGCAGGCCGGGAGCGATCGAGGAAGGGCCGATGTGATCCTTGCCGGATCTCTGGTGGTCAAGGAAATCTTGAATTTTTTTCATTCCTCTGAAATGATGGTCAGTCTAACCGACCTGCTGGAAAAGGCGCTCCTAGATATCCTTGGCGTGCCTCTTAAAATATGACAGTTGTAGAAAGCGGAGGTTGTGATGGAACAAAAACAGTTTAAAGTCGGATTTACTTTTGATGACCTGCTTCTGATTCCAGGTCACTCGGCCGTCCTTCCTGCGGAGGTGGATGTCCGAAGCAGGTTGTCGAAGAACATCCAGTTGAGTGTCCCCATTGTCAGTGCGGCGATGGACACGGTCACAGAATCCGCCACAGCCATCACCATGGCGAGGCAGGGGGGCATCGGGTTCGTGCACAAGAACATGAGCATCGAACGCCAGGCCCTTGAGGTGGAGAAGGTCAAGAAATCAGAGAGCGGGATGATCGTGGATCCCATTTCCATCGAGCCGGACCGGAAACTCTATGAAGTCATGGAGATCATGAGCAAGTACCGGATCTCCGGTGTCCCGGTCGTCAAAAAGGGCAAACTGGTGGGCATCATCACCAACAGGGATCTGAGGTTCGAGACCAACCTGGATCAGAAGGTGGAAGCCGTGATGACCAAGGATCGTCTGGCTACGGCAAGGCCGGGCATCACGCTCGAAGAGTCCAAGGCCATTCTGCATGAGCGGAGAATAGAGAAGTTGCTGGTGGTGGACGATGAGGGAAAGCTCCTGGGTCTGATCACGATCAAAGATATCGAGAAGATCAAGAAATATCCCTATGCCTGCAAAGACGAACTCGGCCGGCTGCGGGTTGGGGCGGCCTTAGGGGTGGGCGCGGACATGGAAGAACGGGCGGAGCGGTTGATCCTTGCCAATGTGGATGTGGTGGTGGTCGACACAGCCCACGGTCACTCGGAAGGGGTGATACAGGCGGTGAGAACCTTGAAAAAGAAGTTCTCGCGCCTGGAGGTCATCGCAGGAAATGTGGCCACCGCCGAGGGGACGAGGAGCCTGGCCGAGGCCGGTGTCGACGGCGTGAAGGTGGGAGTCGGGCCCGGGTCCATCTGCACCACCCGTGTGGTGGCAGGCATCGGCGTGCCCCAGATGACGGCGATTATGGACTGCGCCGAAGAGGCGAGGAAGTGGGGCATCCCCATTGTCGCCGACGGAGGGATCAAGTACTCCGGGGATGTGACCAAAGCCCTTGCCGGGGGGGCGGACTCAGTGATGATCGGCAGCCTCTTTGCCGGGACCGAAGAGAGCCCGGGCGAAACGATCCTGTTTCAAGGCCGCTCCTACAAAGTGTACCGGGGCATGGGCTCGATCGAGGCCATGAAAGAGGGCAGCAAGGATCGCTACTTTCAGGACGAAGTGGAATCCGAGAAGAAGCTGGTGCCCGAGGGCATTGTGGGCCGGGTTCCCTACCGGGGCCCTCTTGCCGAAACCGTGTACCAGCTGGTGGGCGGCCTCAGGGCCGGCATGGGATATCTGGGCAGCAGGAGCATCCTGGAGCTTCAAACCAAACCGAACTTCATGCAAATCACGGCGGCCGGGCTCCGCGAAAGCCATGTGCACGACGTGATCATCATAAAGGAAGCTCCCAACTACCGGGTGGAGTAGACATGGCCAAGGACATTTATTCACAGAAAATTCTGATTCTTGACTTCGGATCTCAGTACACCCAGCTCATTGCCCGAAGGGTGCGCGAGGCCCAGGTTTACTGCGAGATCCATCCTTTCAACTTTAGCCTGGCCAAGATCAGAGCCTTCCGTCCGAAGGGAATCATTCTGTCCGGAGGCCCCTCCAGCATCTACGACAAAGCTGCACCCATTGCGGATCCGCGCATTCTGGACCTGAAGGTGCCGGTGCTCGGAATCTGCTACGGCATGCAGTATCTCACTCATGTGCTGGGCGGGGTGGTCGCAAAAGCAGAGGAGAGGGAGTACGGGAGCGCCGGAATCAAGATCAGGGATCTTCGCAGTCTCTTCCAAAGTTTCAGCCGAGGCAAGGAGGAGATGGTCTGGATGAGCCACGGCGACCGCATCGAGAAGATGCCCGAGGGCTTCAAGTCGCTGGCCGGCAGCAAGAACAGTCCCGTCGCCGCCATGGCAGACCCTTCCCGCAAGTTCTTCGGGGTTCAGTTTCATCCGGAAGTCGCGCACACCCCGCGGGGAATGCGCATTCTCAAGAACTTCCTGTTCAAGATTTGCGGGTGCGAACCTCTTTGGACCATGAGTTCTTTCGTGGAAAGGACCATCCAGGACCTGCAGAAGCGAATCGGCAAGGAGAGGGTGATCTGCGGGGTCTCGGGCGGGGTGGATTCCACCATCACCGCAGTTCTTCTTCACAAGGCCATCGGAGATCAGCTCTCTCCGATTTTTGTGGACAACGGCCTGCTGAGGAGAGGCGAAAAAGAAGAGGTGGTGGAACTCTTTCGTGATCTCTATCACATCCAGCTCCATGTGGTGGATGCGTCCGCATATTTTCTCAAGAAGCTGAAAGGAGTCACAGACCCGGAGCAGAAGCGAAAGGTCATCGGCCGGGAATTCATCACGGTTTTCGAGAAAAAGGCCAGGGACCTCGGAAAGGCGAAGTTCTTGGCCCAAGGCACGCTGTACCCTGACGTGATCGAGAGTGTTTCTTTCAAAGGGCCCTCGGCCACCATCAAGAGCCACCACAACGTGGGGGGGCTGCCCGACGTCATGAAACTGGAACTGATCGAGCCTCTCCGGGAACTCTTCAAAGACGAGGACCGGCAGGTCGGGTTCGAGCTCGGGCTCTCGAGAGAAATCGTCATGCGCCAGCCCTTTCCCGGCCCGGGCCTTGCCGTGCGGATCTTGGGGGAGATCACGCCAGAGCGGCTGGAGGTGCTGCGGTCTGCAGATGGGATTCTGCTTGAAGAAATCAGGAAAGCGGATCTTTATGAAAAAGTGTGGCAGTCCTTTGCCGTGCTTCTCCCTGTGAGGACTGTGGGGGTGATGGGGGATGAGCGGACCTACGAGAAGGTGATTGCCCTCAGGATCGTGGACAGCCTGGATGCCATGACGGCCGACTGGACCCGCGTTCCCTACGAGATCCTGGCCAGAATCTCCAACCGCATCATCAACGAGGTGCGCGGGGTGAACCGCGTGGTTTATGACATCTCCTCAAAGCCGCCCAGCACCATTGAGTGGGAATAAGGGGTGCACATCGCAAAGGGTCGCGGGCCTTTCTTGCGTTCCAAGGCCGCCAGGGGCGGCCAAGTCTCCCGGGCTGGTCTTTTCCATGACTTATCTGCGAGGGAAACCTGCCCCCTCCACCGTTCCCCTCGCATACGCTCGGGGCCGGGGCTTCCCCCGCCGATAAGTCATGAAAAAACAGCGCCCTCCCGCCAGATAGTCACTTCAGAAACGCCCGTGACCCTTCGCGATGCGAAGCAGCCCCGCGCGGACACTATTCAACCAGGGGCTCGGTTTGCTTGACAGGGTCAGCAAAAGACTTTAAGAACAAGGTGAACATCCAAAAAGGAGGAATCCAATGAGAGCGAAAAAATCAGTGATTTTCAGTGCGGTGGTGTTAGGGCTTCTCTTTGTTCTGGCTCCTGTGTTTTCTTTTGCGCAGGACTTCCCGACCAAACCGGTGAATGTCATCGTCACCTTTGCGCCGGGAGGAACTCTGGACACCGCCACGCGCATCCTTGCAACCAAAGCTGAGAAATTTCTCGGCCAAGCCGTCCTCGTGTCGAATGTCGGGGGAGGGGGAGGTTCCGTGGCTCTGGCGCAGGTGGCCACGAAAAAACCGGACGGCTATGAAATCACGAGCTGCACAAGCACCGGCCTGATACGGATTCCCCAGTTGAGGGCGGTTCCGTACGGCCCGGACGACTTCATTCCGGTGATGCATTATGCGGCCGTGGAGTCGGGCGTGGTCGTGAAATCGGATTCTGCCTACAAGACCTTCAAGGACTTGGTGGATTTTGCGAAACAAAATCCGGGTAAGGTGACGTATGCCACGTCCGGTGCGGGTTCGCCCATGCACATGGCCATGGAGTTTGTGGCCATGAAAGAAGGGCTGAAGTGGACCCATGTCCCACAAACCGGAGGCGCCCCGGGTCTAGCCGCTGTCCTTGGCGGCCATGTGACGGCCATGTCCGACAGCACGGAATGGCTTCCTCATGTGAAAGAGGGCTCGCTCCGATTGCTGGCCACCCACGGGGAGAAAAAAATGAAAAGCTTCCCCAATGTGCCCACGTTCCGGGATCTGGGATATGATTTCATCAACGAAACCGTGTTCATGATCGCCGCTCCCAAAGGCACGCCTGCTCCGGTCATCAAGAAGCTGGATGAGTCCTTCCGCAAGGCGATGGATGATCCGCAGTTCGTGCAGACGATCGCCAATATCGAGTTCGCCGTTTCTTATCGCAACTCGGCGGACACCAAGAAGTACCTGGATGACGCTTACGCCCGGTTTGGGGAGATGATCAAGAAACTGGGCATTCAAAAGGAAGCGGCCAAGTAATTTCTCCCCAAGGATCCCTCCATTAATGAAGACCCTGGATCAGACAAGCAGCCTCTTCTGGCTGCTTGTCTCCATTTTAGTCTTTGCTGAGTCCCTCCGAATAGGGATCGGAACGGTCCAGAATCCCGGCATGGGGTTCATGACGTTCGGGGCCTCCGGGATTCTTGGAATCCTGTCGCTTGTATTGTTCCTTCAGGCTTCTGTTCGAAAAGAGGATTTCCGGCAAAAGCCCCTCTTCGCCGGCACCCTATGGCGGAGGATTTTTTTCGTCCTGCTGGCTCTCACGGTCTATGCCAGGGTGATGCCGGTTCTGGGGTACCTCATCAGCACCTTTGTCCTCATGACGCTGCTCTTCGGGATCCTCGAAAAAAAGAGAATCAAGTTTGTTCCGCTTTACGCCCTTGTGGCGACGCTCTTCACCCATCTGGTTTTTTCCAAATGGCTGAACTGCCAGTTTCCGCACGGCTTGTTCGGATTCTGAGGAAGAACCATGGATTTCTTCGGCAGCATCCTTTATGGGTTTCAGGTCACCTTCCAGCCGATCAATTTTCTGTTTTGCGGTGTGGGAGTCCTGGTTGGGACGCTCGTAGGGGTGCTTCCCGGGATCGGCCCTGCCGGTGCCATGGCTCTTCTGCTGCCGGCCACGTTCAAGTTTTCGCCTACGTCCACCATCATTTTGCTTGCAGGCATTTATTACGGCGTTCAGTACGGGGGCTCCACCACCTCCATCCTGGTCAGAATTCCGGGTGAAGCTTCCTCGGTCATGACCTGCATCGATGGGCACCAGATGGCCCGCCAGGGTCGCGCGGGCCCGGCCCTGGGGATTGCCGCATGGGGATCCTTCATTGCAGGGACGATTGCCAACATCGGCCTGATGCTGGTGGCCATTCCTCTGGCCCATGCAGCCCTGAAACTGGGTCCCCCGGAGTATTTTGCCCTCATGTGCACAGGCCTGATCATCGTGACGTATCTCGCCCAGGGATCTGTTTTAAAGGCCGTCATGATGGGTCTGGTCGGCATCCTCCTCGGGAGCATTGGACTGGATCTCATCAGCGGGTTTCCCCGCTTCACGTTCGGGATCAACGAGTTGACGGACGGGGTGGGGATTGTTCCTCTGGTCATGGGGCTTTTCGGAATCTCTGAAATCCTGGAGAATCTGGAAGGGAGCCTTGAGAGGGAAGTCTTCAAGACGCGCATAAAGAACCTGTGGCCCTCCCTCAAGGACTGGATGGAGGCAAAATGGGCGATCGTGAGAGGATCCATCATCGGATTCCTCCTCGGGGTTCTTCCCGGAGGCGGGGCAGTGATATCCACCTTCGTCTCCTACGCGGTTGAAAAAAAGATTTCCAAGCATCCGGAGAAGTTTGGTAAGGGGGCCATCGAAGGAGTCGCGGGCCCTGAGTCAGCCAATAATGCTGCGGCCGGAAGCTCACTCATTCCTCTCCTCTCTCTCGGAATTCCGCCGAACCCTATCATGGCCATCTTCTTCTCCGCGCTGATTATCCACGGAATCCAGCCCGGCCCTCTTCTGATCCGGCAGCATCCGGATCTTTTCTGGGGGCTGGTGGCCAGCCTGTACCTGGGCAATGGACTTCTGCTGGTTCTCAATCTTCCCTTGATCGGAATTTGGATCAAGGTGCTCGAAATCCCCTACAAGATCCTTTTCCCCATGATCCTCCTCTTCTGCATCATTGGGGTATACAGCATGAATAATTTGAGCTTTGACCTTTACGTCATGCTCTTTTTTGGGGTGGTGGGGTGGCTCATGAGAAAATTCGGTTACGAGGGAGCCCCTCTCATTCTGGCCTTTGTCCTGGGCCCCATGCTCGAGAATGCGCTCCGACAGTCGCTCTTGATCTCTCAGGGAAGTTTCCTGATTTTTGTGACTCGCCCCATTTCAGCCATTGCGCTGGGTCTTGCCTTCCTGCTTCTGCTCACCACGTTTCTCCCCCATTTCAAGAAGCGCTGGCAGCAGTACGACCAATTCAAGGAATGAGGGGAGCAAGACAAGATTATGAAAACCATGTCACCGACAGGGGAAAAGTTATGATGGAAGAAGAAAAAGAAATCGTGACGAAATCCATATCCGACCGCGAACTGGAGAGGCGCTGGAAAGCAGTTCGAAAACGCATGAAGGAAGAGAAGATCGATTTCCTGGTCATGCAGAATGACAATGAATGGCTGGGAGGATATGTGAAATGGTTTACCGATGTTCCAGCCAAGAATGCGCAACCTCACACGGTTATCTTCCCGGTGGGTGAGGAGATGACGACCATCACTCACGGCGGCAAACCTCCCGGAGATGTGGGGCCTCCGGCTTGGACGCTCCGAGGGGTCAAGGCGAGGCTCACGGCGCCTTTCTTCCGAAGCGCCGCCTTCACCAATACCTATGATGCGGACCTTGCGGTGGACGTGCTAAAGACCAAGAAGAAAGCGAGAATCGGCATTCTTGGAAAAGGGACCCTGTCCGCGGCGTTTTACATGCACCTGGTTGAGAACCTTCCCGGAGCTGCTTTTGTAGATGCTGCAGACATGGTGGACAGCATCAAAGCCGTGAAGAGCGATGAGGAAATAGACCTCATCAGGGAGACGGCCTCTTTGCAGGATCAGGCGGTGGAATATGCCAAGAAAGCCATACGGCCCGGCAGAAGAGATTTCGAGATCATCGCCGACATCATTCATCATGTGACGGATTTGGGCAGCGAAGAACAGCTCGTGCTTGGCGGGTCCGGTCCTTTGGGGCAAGCGGTGGCCATCCGCAAGAGGCATTTTCAGAATCGAATGGTGCGAGAAGGAGATCAGTTCTCTCTTTTGATTGAAGTCAACGGCCCTGGAGGCATGTACACGGAGATCGGCAGAATCTTTTTTGTCGGAAGCAGAGTGCCCTCCGAGCTGAGCGATGCGGCTGCGCTTGCCGGGCAGATCCAGGAGGCAACCCTCAAAAGGATCCGGCCCGGCGCGGATCCGGCGGACATCTGGCGTGCCAACAATGAGCTGCTCAAGCGTGAAGGTTTTCTCCCGGAAACCCGGCTGTATGCTCACGGCCAAGGATATGATCTGGTCGAGCGGCCTTTGATCCGGGAGGATGAGCCCATGAAGCTCCAGGCGGGAATGAATATCACCGTGCATCCGACCGTGGGCTCGGACAGGATTTGGGTCTGGGTCTGCGACAACTACCTGGTCACCAAGACCGGAGTCAGCGAATGCCTCCATAAGACTCCGAAAAGGATTATCGCGGTGTAGCGAGACATGAAAACAAATCTGCTGATTCTTGATTCATTGGGGGAAGAATACCGGAAAGCGCTGGAACCGGAGTTCCCTGATCTCGTCATTCGGGCATGCAAAACCGAAAGCGAGGTCGGCGATTTCATCGAGAAGGCAACGATTCTCCTCGCCTTTGGTATTTCGGACGAATTGATCCGGAAGGCCGTGAACCTCGAGTGGATCCAAGCGCTGGGAACGGGTGTGGATTCGATCCTCGGTCTTTCATCGCTTCCAAGGAATGTCCTGCTCACCTCCACTCGCGGTATCCACGGCCCTCAGATGTCTGAATTGGCCATTCTACTCATGCTCGCTTTGACTCGCCGTTTCCCGGATACGGTTCGCAATCAGGACAAAGCCGTGTGGGACCGGTGGCCGTCTGAACTTCTGTGGCAGAAGAAAGCCGGGATCCTCGGCCTGGGCGCAGTAGGAGAAGAGATCGCCCGCAAGTGCAAAGCGTTCGGGATGACGGTCTATGGGCTCAACCGGTCAACAAAACAAGTGGATGCGGTGGATCGGTTTTTCGGATTGGATGGTCTCCTCACCGTGGCCGGAGAAGCGGACTACTTGATCGTGGTGGTTCCCCTCACGCCTGAAACTCGCGGGATGGTCGGAACGGAAGTGATTTCAGCCATGAAACCCACAGCGTTTCTCTTGAATCTCGCCAGAGGGGCCGTGGTCGACGAAAAGGCTCTGATCCAGGCGCTTGAATCGGGAACCCTTGCGGGCGCGGCGCTGGATGTCTTCAACGAGGAGCCTCTTCCTCAGGGGCATCCTTTCTGGGAAATGAAAAATGTCATCGTAACCCCTCACATCGGGGGATCCAGTACTTCTTACGCCGGCCAGGTTCTCCTCATCTTCCAGGAGAATCTCCGCCGTTACCTGAGAGGCGAGAGGAACACGCTCATCAATAGGGTTGATCACTGAAATTGGTGGGGCGAAGGGGTTAATCCTCGCCTGAGAGGAAATCGGCGACGCTCGAAAGCTCTGAGACAATGCGGATGTTCTCAAGCGCGATAGCCACCCGCTGACTCAAATCCATGAAGAGAAGAAGGTCGTCCCGGCGAAAACCGTAAGGTCTTTCCAGCGAATCCACATAGATGGCTCCCTGGACCCGTGAACGGTAAATCAAGGGCACGCACATCACCGAGAGGATCTTGAGAACCTTCAGAGTGTCTACCAGCTTGCTTGGCTGTTCGGTTTCCACATTGGAAACGACAATGGGCCGTCTTGTTTTTATGACCTGGACGATGACCTCGCGGCAGTACTTTGCAGAGGCGTCGCCATGGCTTTTCTTGGATCGGGAGGTGACCATCCTCGTTTCCGGTGTCCCGGGGTCGGTGAGAACAAAGGAAGCCCGGTCGATCCTTTTGAGAAAATGAAGAATATGGCTTAGGATTTTCTCCTGGGTCTCCCGGATGGGCAGGTTTTCCCTGAAAACGTCGGCCAGTTTGAGAACAAACTCCATTCTCTTCTGGTTGGGTTTGCCTCTTCTTTCTGATCCGGGCGTCCCCTCTTTTTTGCTCCCAACCTCAAGCCCGAGAAGTTCGGGAAAGGGCATGATTTCGTCTGCACAGCTTTCGCCCACGCAAATGACGGCCATCCCGAGAGCAATCGGAAATCCCTGCTCCACCTCGACACTCGCCCCCGGGGTGATAAAGCTGCCTCTGTAAAAGGTGCCGTTCCGGCTCTTCAAGTCCGTAATGAAGCACTTCTCGCTATCTCGGAAAATCCGCAAGTGCTTGCGGGAGACAGTCCTGTCCTCGATCCGCACGTCATTGTCGATAGAGCGTCCCACATAGTTCGTGCCCTGGGTCAACCTATGGGTTTCTCCTCTGTTCGGCCCATTCAAAACGTATAACTGGAGCAGCATCCGGTTATCCCTCTCTGAAGCGTCCCCTGTCTGCTTCGGCGAGCAACCCATCATCCTTGCCTGTCTTCCGCCTGCATCAGGAAGTTGAAGTAGTCCTGAATGAATCTTCCCGAGACGACATGAGTCACGGGGAAGAGAAGGGTGCCCTCAAGGAACGCGCCGTTGAGTTCGAAAAACAGTCTTCTCGAGATCTCCAGGATCTTCTGGTTTGCCCACTCAAGAAGAGCGGGGTCTTCAAGCCCGTGGACCCTGCAAAGGACAGGGCGCTGAGCGTAGAGGATACACTTTTTTTCGACACTCAGCGGACAGCGATAATCCGCTATTTCCACATGAGACTTTACCAGGGGACCCTCTCCTTGGGAAGGGGAATTCTGATGGACCACCCTGTCCACCTCCACAGCCCGGTCAATGGCCGAGAGCCTGTCGCCGCTTGTGAGCTTCTTGTTCAGATGATGGTTTGAATAGGTGGCCTCCACCAGCTCGAGGGGAAAGAAGCGGGTGCAGCAGGAATCGGTATCCTGACCGCAACGCGGAAGATCCCGGCGGGTGGCGTCGATAGAGGTTTCCAAGTCGCTAACGAGGCTTTCGTATTCGGCGAAATGGGGTTCCAGATCAACCAGGTGACTTCCTTCCAAAGAGGGTTCACGCACGGTCAGCTGTTTTTCTTTTTTTCCGAACTTTCTGAGGAACCACCACTGGTAAAAGCTAGTAAACTCCGCGCGCGTCTTCTTGAGCTTTTGCTTGGCCAGTTTGAGACTGAAACCGCGTCTCAGGAGGTAGGAGCTGACAAAAGTGCCTGTCCTGCCGATTCCATGGGTACAGTGAACCAGAACCTTTTTGCCCAAGTACAGGGATTCGTCCAGCCAATCCAGAGCCTTTTCCAGTTCGCGAAGAGCCGGAGCCTGGTCGTCGTCCACAGGGAGATAATAGACTTCAAACCCGTAGCTCTTCTCGATTTGATGGAGATCGGTATACTCACCGCAAAGATTGACAATGCCGTCAACTCCCTGCTCTCGAATGGACTGAAGTTCATCGTAAGACATGGGCGCGTGCCCGACAGCCAGTTGCTCCGTGACCCAATTCAGAGGATAATGAGACATCGCTTTCCTTTTTGATCAGGAACGGGAAGAGGCCCTTTCCAAAAACTCCTTCACCAGGGTGTCGACCGATTGCATACTCTCGAGTTTCATATCCATCAGCCGTGTGAAACCGAGCAAGAACCCGAGCACCTCCAGTCTCCCTTCCAATTCTGCAGGGGACCCTTTGTGGAACGTTGCGTCAATCGTGTCCCCCTGAAGGTTTGTTTCAAATCCCTGCGCTTCCAGAACTTGGCCGAGAAAGGTCGTTCTCAAGAGCCTTCCTTCCAGATTAGCCCCTCCTCCTCCAAAGCGAAAAGAAATGTAATTCTCACGAGGAAAGGGGCGGCAGAGGGTGTCGATCACCACAAAATGATAACCGAATCGGACATTGATGTTCAAGTAATCGGCGGAGAGCAAGGCAAAGCTCGCCAGAGATTGGGAATCCAAACCGATAATCCCGGAGCTGAGTCGATCGAACTCCTCCCAGTCAAAATGGCGAATCTCGGAGGACCAGGCAATGTCCGGGCGACTGAGTCCTTTCCAGAGAGCTCGAAGGGGAATGTTCTTTACATCCTCCAGGAGAATTCCCCTCTTTTCTCCTGTGTCCCGAACCCCATCTCCCAGATCGAGCATATAGAGGGTTACGGGAACTTCACTCACGAGCTTTCTGGCGCCCCTGACCCGGCCTTTGCCTCTCCCGCCCAGAGAAAACATCTCCCGGACCGCCTTTTCATGGATAAAGCGCAACAGGTCGTGGAGGGTTTCACATTTTTCCGGCACAAAGTCGGGGGAGTCGGGATTCGTGAGATGGAGAGGGGAGATACGATCGAGCATCCGGCGCAGCCGTCTCCTAAAAGCGTTCTCAGGAAGGTGGGTCTTCAGATCACAGGGAAGATTCAAAAGAGGCTCAACCACGCCGCGGAATACGGTCCCGCGATCTGCATCCACCGTGACCGTTTCACCGGCTCTAAGAACCTGAGTGGCCACGGCTGTGTTGACCAGGGCCGGCACTCCCCACTCTCGTGCAACCGAGGCAAAATGGCCGGCCACAGAACCCACATCCGTGACGACGGCTTTCACGCGGCCAAGGACCTGTGTCCACTTCGGGGAGGTCGTGCGGCTAACGAGCACCGACTCTTCCGGCACGTCCTTGAGGTCCGACGGAGAAGAGAGGATGAAGACCGTGCCTGTGCCGATGCCTGATGCCGCTCTTTCTCCGCCGGAAAGAAGCACAGGATTGGAAATATCGCTCGAAGGCACATCACACGTCCGCGGTGCCGGACCTTCGAGCCGCAGGGGGCGAGACTGCAAAACATAGAGGTTCCCGGCTCTGTCAAGACACCACTCCACATCCTGCGGCCCTCCAAAACAGGACTCCAGTTTGAGGCTCCACGATGCAAGCTGAAGGGCCATGCTCTCGGTCAAGGAGTGGTGCTCCTTTTCAATGGGATCGAGAGCGACGGTCTCAACGAGACCCGGACGAGACAGGACCATCTTGGAATGCCCTGAAGCCTTTTCTTTCTTGACCACCCGAAGGGAGCCCCCATCCCTGGCAATTTCGATCCGATCAGGAGCCGCTGCTCCTTTGACCAGCAGTTCTCCAAGCCCCCAGACAGAATAGACCATGATGGAGGAAGGCTGGGAGGACAGGGGGCTTCGGGAATAGACAATACCGCTCGCGGCAGGATTGATCATCTCAAGGACGAGCACCGCCATCGGCGTTTCCTGATCCAGGAAGCCGCCTTTCACACGGTAGAGGAGGGCTCCAACGGAATATTTGCTGGCGAGGACCTCCTTATATGCCTCACCAAGGCGCTCCGGACCAACATTCAGCATGGTTTTGAACTGACCGGCAAAGGAGAAGAGCCCGTCTTCCCCCACGGCACTGCTCCGCATGGCACAGGCTCTGATGGGAGGAACATCCTCGAAGGTCCGGACAAATGCGTTGCGGATCGCATCTTCCACTTCCGGGGGCAGGGGAGCCTCACGGATGAGATCGGTCAGGTCCCTCGAAGCCCCTTCCAGAGAGGGGGGCGAATCGATGTCCAAATCCGCAAGCACGGAAGCGATTTTCGGCAAGAGATGGTTTGCCTCACAGAAATACTGATGGGCCCTGGAAGTAATGGCAAAGCCTTTTGGCACAGGGAGTCCTGTCTCTTTCTTTATCCTGGAAAGATTGGCCGCTTTTCCTCCTACAAGCTTCTCGGGAGGGGAGGGCAGGCTGTCCAGGGGAAGCATGAAAGGGGAGGATGGATCGACCGGGTCCACGCGCAATCCCTCGGCTCTGATGGCGGAGTCAATACGGGTGAAGATGGCGGACAGACGCTGGTAAGCGCCGGGAGCCATTCTCTCCAGAGACTGGATCATCTGGGGAATAGACTGGGCCACCTCCTCATAGGCCTTGATCACCGCGCAGAAATCGGCACGTTTGTTTTCGTGATAGAGCTTTTCAAGGGCGGCCACCTGTTCGTGGCATTTGTGGTCAGCGTCCAGGAGGGCTCTGAAAGCCTCGTAGGTCCCCCGGAGAATTCTTCCGGGAGAAAAAGTCCGATAAAAGAGACGGATTAAATCGTTCAGAGAAAGCATAGCGATTCACACGAGAAGACCTCAGGCCTGTGTTCCGAGCACATGAGCCACTTTCTGTTCCAGTTCGTCCTTCTCGATGGGTTTGACGCAGTATTCCTGGGCGCCCAGCTTCATGGCTTGCCGGGCTGTCTCCAGCGTCGGATATCCTGTGAGCATGATGGCCTTGACCGCCGGATTGCTCTTCTTGATTTCTTCGAGTACCTCAATGCCGCTCAACTTCTTCAGCTTGATGTCCAGGATGAGCAGATCCACCGCGTGACTGGCCGCGTGGTCAATAGCCGGTTCTTCATCGGTGAAACCCGCCACCTCGTGGCCTTTCCTGCTCAGGATCTTCTGAATCAGAGTCACGGCGTCCGCCACATCGTCAAGAACCAGAATCTTGGCCATAATGAGTTTCCTTCCCTATTTGGGTTCAGGGTCATACGCTGGGAAACGGATGATAAAGGTGGTACCGGCCTTGTCTGCCGAATCTTTTCCTCTGCAGGTGCTCTCAAAATCGATCTTACCGCCATGATCTTTCACGATTCCAAAGGTGACGGAAAGCCCCAGTCCAGTTCCCTTTCCAACCCCTTTGGTCGTGAAGAAGGGATCAAAAATCTTGTCCCTTATTTCAGGAGGAATTCCCTTTCCCGTGTCAGAGACACCGACCACCACTTCCTTTTGCTCGGGATCATAGGCGGTCCAAATTCGCACCTGGCCGTCTGAGCCGATGGCGTCTCTGGCGTTGTTCAACAGGTTGACAAAGGCTTGCTCCAGCTTCTCCTGATCGCCGAACACGAGGGGCAACGATTCCACCAGTTCCCGGGCGATCGCGATCCTCTCGAGGCCGAAAGTGTGCTCCAGGACGCCGACGATCTGATGGAGGATCTGGTTGACATTAAGCGGCCTTTTGATGCTTTCCGTGTGACGGGAAAAACGGAGAAGATCTGCGACAATGCCCCGGCTGATGCGGGCATATTTTTCAATGGTGGAAAGGCTTTCGTGGAGCTCCGTTCCCGGCTCCACATCTTCCTTTGAGAGCTGCGCGTATCCAAGGATGATCCCCAGCGGGGTGTTGATCTCGTGAGCGATGCCTGCAGCGAGTTGGCCGATCGATTCCAGTCGCTGAGACCGAATGATTCGGTCCTGGAAGTTCTTCAGCTCTGTGATGTCTCTGCTGGTTCCGAGGACCCCTGACACCGCTCCATCCGGACTCACGACAGCGGTTTTGATCACATGAAGCCAGCGGCCGCCATCCGGTCCTTCAAAATTTTTTTCCACATTGAGGGTCTGTCTTTTTTCCAACACCTCTCGGCTTTCCCTCTGATTCTGGTCCGCCTGGGCGCCTGAGAACACCTCTGTGTCGGCCTTGCCCAGGATATCGGTTTCCGCCTTTCCCGCGAAGAGGCAGAAGGCTTTGTTCACGGCCTGGTACCGCAAGTCCCGATCCTGGAGAGAGACCATGTCCGGCGTCACGTCCAGGATGGTCTGGAATAGCCGCTGCTGTTGCTTAAGGCTTTCCTCGGTTCGCCTCAGGGCCAGGAGCCGTTCTTTGAGCGTGAGGGCCATAACGTCAAAGAACTCTGCAAGGTCTTGGATTTCATCACCGGCTTGCGACCTGAAAACTTCGCAGTGGCGGCAGCTCTCGATTTTTTTCTCATAGCGGCCATCCACGCAGGTGGGACACAGGGTTCCTACCAGGTACCAGCAGCGGCCCCGTTCATCTCCGTATGCCGGACACTCGGTCTGACTGCAGTTGACGATATCCCAGCAAGGAGTCTGGAGAAGGGGAGCGGTTCGCACGTCCAAGTTCCCCTTGATGATCTCCTCCGCAGCATGGTGCAGAACCTGGATTTTCCGTGTCACGGTTCGCGCTAGGGCTGTGCTCACAAAGCCGACAATCAGAATTCCGATCCCAATGGTCAGCACGATGGTCCAGAGGATTCCCCGGACCACTTCCTGAACACGGGCATGAGACATGCCGATTCTTACTGTGCCCAGCCGGGCGTTGCCGATGAGAACCGGCACGGCGAAATCGTTGATGAGTTCATCCCCGGTGGAGAGCAGCTGAATGTGATAGACCTCGCCTTCCTGAACCGCGTTGGCTTGGATGAGCTCGATAGGAAAGCCCCCTGAAAAGGTGTGAACCAGAGGCTTGCCGCTACGGTCGAGGATGAACGTGTAGGTGACATCCTTGTCGGTGCGTGAAAGCTCATCGACAAGATTCTTCAATACCAGGAGATCTTCGGAGAGAAGGGGTTCAACCACCCTTGCGCTCAGGTTGACGGCGTTGGAGATGCCTCGCATCCTGTTTTCATTGAGCAGGGCCTGAGACACCCACTTGCTGATGATCAGAGAGAGCCCTATCCCGAAGACGAGGAGGATAGCGATAATGCTCAAGGATATCTTGGTGCGAAATCCGAGTTTTCTGAAAAATGAGTGCACAGTCGCCATGAAGTGCCTTAAGGTGTCTCCTCAGAGAGGGCGCGGTCTCTAACTGTTCAAATCCACTCCCACCTTTTCCAGCAGTTCCCTCACGGAGTCATATTCCTGATCGCTGGAAGGCAGGATCCCGGTCATGTGGGCGGCCTTGAAGATTCTCTGATGTTCAGCGTTGTCACCGCGAAGGGCCAGAAGGGCCTTTCGGATTTTGTCGACCACTGCAGGATCAAGATCCTTGCGCGCCGAGTAGAGCCAACCCGGATACCAGCGGGAGGTGGCGAGCACACGGATTTCAGAGATATCCATCTTCTCGGAGACCACGTCCAGGGTGCCTTCTCGGACAGATCCTATGTCGTATTTGCCCGCGTATACGGCAAGCGCCACTTTTTCCTGTTTGCCTCCGGGACCTGGCGCAAAAGCAATCTCAGCAAAGTCCTCTTTCCGGATGCCGTGATCATAGAAGTGCCCGAGCGGATACATGTAACCGCCTGCAGAGGTGGGGTCCACGGCAATCCACCTCTTGCCCTTGCAGTCCTCAAGGCTTTGAATCGTGATGTTGTCTCTCCGGCAGATGACTTGGCCCCGGAATTCGGCTCTTCCGTCCTCCTCGATGATTCGAGCGAAAGCTCTGGTCCCATAGCGATGGGCCATTTTCACGTAAGCCACGGGGTTGGAAAAGGAAATGTCGAGTTTCCCCTGTCCCACCATTTTCATGTGTTCATCAAAAGTGTCAGGAAAAATCTGTTTGATGGGGAGCCCTGTTTCCCTCTTCAGATACTCAATCATTGGATTGTGCCGTTCATAGGACACGCGGTGGGAATACTGGGGCAAATACGCATAAGTGACAATGTAGGCATCCTTCTGCACAGACACTTCTGCTTTCTTGGAAAGGTCGACCTGCACCGGTTGTTCATCTCGCGAGCAGGAGCAAAGGAACAAAAGCCACACCATGCAGCCGGCCAGAAGGAAAACCGCAGTTCGTCGATTCTGAGTTCGATAACAGGACTTCATCTTGCGCTCGTGATGAAAGGTTTTAATCTTGGACAATGGGGGGAGTCTCTTCTCGTAAACGAGTATAGGTAAAAACCGCCTGAGGTGTCAAGGGAAGGCGGGCCTTTTTGCTTGCTTTTGTCGTACTGCAGAACTAGTCTTTTTTGCTAATCCAGGCCCAGCGCATGTGCCATGGAGCATGGTTCACTCACCGGGTTTATCTTCTCCCTTCTGAAGGAAGGATCATCAAAATGAAACCACACAGGCTCTGCCGGTCCATAGGGATTTCTTTCCTTCTTTTGGTCCTCCCGGCGATTCCTTTAAACGCCGCGAATCCTGCGGACGGCCAGGCGGTGCTCAAGCGCATGGAATCAGCCTATGAGGCGGTCAAGGACTACAGGGTACTGGTGCGGGTGGTCTTTGCTGGGGAAAATGCCGGCCGGCAAACTGAAGAATTCATCTACACCTTCAAGAAACCCGGGCAGGTTCGAATTGACTTTCAGGCGCCCCAATCAGGGACCATTATCGTGTTCCCGGACGAGGAGGGCAAGGTGCTGGTGCGACCCTGGGGCTGGCGGTTCCTGGATCTTCATCTCGCTCCGGACAGTCTGCTCCTTACGGACCCCTCAGGGCAGAGGGTAGACCAGACAGACTTGGGGCTTCTCATCAGGAACATGGGCAGAAGCATGGACGGAGGGCGGCAAGGGCCGCTGGAGATTGTTGAAGAGGGACCATTTGTCAGGATACGCGTCCTGGCGGAGAACCATTTTCGCGAAGGCAAAGCCACAAGGTATCAATTTACAATTGACAAGAACACCTCCTTCCCGGCAGAGATTGAAGAGTGGACTCCGGATGGCCTTTTTGAAAGGAGGATTACCTTTCAGAAACTGGCGATCAACACAGGCGTTCCGGACAGCTTTTTTCGACTGAACGATGACTAGACGGTGTGGGGCGTGGATAAATGAAGGACCGAAGCTCAGAGTGGTTTGTTCCTAATTTTGGCCCTGACAGGTTCAGGAGGCTCATGGGCCTGCTCTTCCTGCCCTACACGGGGATGGTCCTTTCGTTTTCCGTCGTCGGAGGAATGCTCGCTGATCCGGTCCACTGGGACAGAGTAGTCGCCACGGTCATCATCTATTTCCTGGGATTGGGAATCGGCGCCCACGCCCTGGACGCCGCGGGAAGCAAAGAAATGAAACCCTGGGGAAGAGTTTTCTCGGAACGAGGGTTGTGGATTGGGGCGCTCTCTTCCATCGCAGCCGCGTATTTGATCGCGATCTATTACATGGTCCTTTTTGTCCCTCTTCTGTGGATCGTTGCCGTGCTGGAAGGCTTTTTTGTTTTCGCTTACAACCTGGAATGGTTCGGCGGAAAGTTCCACAAGGATTTGTGGTTTGCCTTTTCCTGGGGGTTTCTTCCTGTCCTGGCCGGGTACATCATGCAGACGAACAAGGTCAGTGCCGCAGTCCTTGCCATTGCCATAGCCATGAGCCTCTTCAGCCTCGTGGAGATCAGGGCGTCCCGGCCGTACAAGAGGCTCAAGAGCCGCTCCGACACGCTGACCCAAGATGAGACAATCCTGCAGGAACGCTACGAGACCATTCTCAAGAGCATCAGTCTGGGAGTTCTCTTCCTTGGCGCCGGAATGCTTCTGTGGCGAATCAGCCAGTAGTGCCAGGCCGGTTTTCCGCCACCACCAGTGCAGCCGTATTCATGAACAAACGCTGCACGCGGATGCCCGTGAACCCGTTTTCCTTCAAACACGATACCAGGTGATCGACCCATCGCTTGCTCTCAAGAAATGCGGGAAGCTCGTCAAAGGCCGTTTTCCACTCGGGAAACAGCAGAGCCCCGATGTTCTGGAGAATCCTGAAATAGAATTTCCAGAGACGAAGAAAGAACCCGCCGGACGGGTGCGTGAAATCATGCATGATCAGGGTGCCGCCGGGCTGGAGCATTTTTTTCGCGTGGGAGACCAGGGTGCCGAGCTCGGCGTATTTAGCAAGATAAGAAGATGTAATGCAGTCTATGCGGCCCTCAAGAACAATGTCTTCTGCCCGGCCTAAATGGAATTCCACATGGTTGAGCCTGAGCCGATTTGCCCTGTTCCTGGCAATGTTCAAATACTCTTCCCGGAGTTCAACCCCGACCACACGACAGCGGGGAAACCTGCGGGCGAGTTTGATGGTGAGAATCCCTGTGCCGCTGGCCTGATCCAGGATGCATTTCGGGTTCGCGGGGATTTCTCGAAGCATCTTCCTTTTCCACCAGAAGTCGAATCCAAAAGTGCATAGATTCGCAATAAGGTCATAACTGGAACCTGTACCGGAAAAGAATCTGTGGGCTACGTCTGAACCCGAATAAGTACTCATAAATCGTGAGCGTCCGGAGTGACCGAATAACAGGGGCTTTCTGCCTACTGCTTACTTCCTCCTGCCTACTTTTTAGCCAGCGCTCTCAGAAGCAGGAGCGCTTCTTTCACCCCCACCTTCATCCCCATGCGCCTTGAATTCTTTTTGAGCACCCACGCATCTTTAATTCCAAGACCCCCTTTGGTCAGGAGTTTGTCAATCACCTGCCGCTCTGTTTCCATCCACTGAAACTCTTTCAGAATGCTCTTGGTGTAAGCTCGAGAGTTTTCCCAGTTCTGCAAAAGAAGCTGTACGCTTTTCATCCCCGGAACCACACCGTCTCCGGCAAGGGGAGCCACGCATCCGATGGACTCTCCCACGCCCCAGACTCCTTGTGAGGTGTCGCCAACGACAAAAGGCTGAGACGCGCAAGGTCCCGTAAGGCGCACGCGGCCCGAGCAGGCGCAAAGCACTTTCTTTGAAGGGGCCTTTCCACGGTTTTCGATCCACCCGAGGCTTGCCAGATATGCTTTGGGATCGCCTTCCAGGCTTCCGCAGCCGATGTGGTAACCGAAGCGCGAAAGAGGGAAAATCCACGCATATCCAACGCCGCCGAGCTTGATTCGATTCTCCAGCGGCACGCTGGTCTCGATCCGGCGCTGAATGCAAGGCAAAAGCACGTCTCCTTTGATGGGAGGCAAATAGCTGCGGGAGATACCGGTCGCATCGATTACGCGGTCGTAGGCGGTCACGTCGAGCGGGTCTTTTCTGATGGTCGCGCCATTGAGGAGATCCTGGATCAGGGCAGGCTTATCAAAGGTCATGAGGTCCCCGGGGATTCGCACGTTGTCCATCCAGACGTGGTCCGTCGCCTGAAGAAGGTATTGATCGGGATCAAGACCTGCCGCCTTGACGTGTGCAAGAAAATCGCGCGAGGTCCCCCATGCGCAGGGATTGATGCCGCAGGCGGTCCGGCAATCCCGGCCGTAGATGTCCACCTGCATCCCTTGTTGTTTTAAAAGCCTGTAGGCATAGGCGCCGGTTGTCCCTGCACCGGCGATTGCGATTTTCATTGGAGCGTTCCTTCCCGCCGTCCCCTCATATCTTTTTTCTTCCTATTCCTAATACCATTCAGGGCCACAGCAATCAACCTTGCCGTTTTCGTTTCCGAGACAATCGGTTGTCCTCGTTCGCGTATCTAGGCATGAATACGAAAAAAAGGGTTGAGCAAAAAAACGCTCAACCCTTTATCCGCAATGGGTTGATATCAGCAGCAACAGGGATCGACGGTGCACCCGCAGGCGTCCACGTAGCAGCCGCAGGGGTCCACTATATAACAGCAATGGCCACTGGTCTCCGGCTTCTTTTCCCTGAGTTCCTTTTTTTCAGATTTCTTGATGTCCTTTTCGCTTGTCATCAGGATCACCTCCCTGCGTTCCGGCTACCTTTATCGCACCGGAACATCTTTCATTCGACTACAGACACACCAGATTTCAGTTGTCATAAGATATACCGCTCATGAGGTATTTTGTCTGGTGTTGTCCTAAAATAAGTCCGCACCATGAGGATGTCAAACACTGGGATACTCACCGAGCCGCATTGATAATGTGACGGTTTTGCAGTATGTGGGGGTAAAGCCTCTGAAGGACTCACCCCTCAGGGCTTAATAGAAAGCGAAGTTGGTTTCGGCCAAAAGCTGCATTGGGTTGGAGGCAGTTCAGACCAGGGATCTGGGAGGAAATAATCGCATGATTTCTGTGCCGTGTTCTTCTTATCAAAGGATTGGGTACGGCTGTGATCTCCACGAGATTTGCAGAGTCTCGGGATTTTCGCGAGTTTTGGCTGAATCCTGCGGTTTGACCTCCAATGGCGAAATCAACGAACCATATAGACTGCGGTTAATAAGCGACGAAAACTATAGCACCTTAGGATTTCGCCATAATTGGGCTATACGTCACTCCTCCTTTTTCGCAAACGCTTAGAATTGGAATTCGAAACCGCCACAGTCTCTTCCTGCGCCTAGGATGTGAGCGTCCCGCATCGGCACCAAAGTTGCAGCATTATACAGTAACTCTTTCCTCCTAAGCCCCTCTGCTACCCCGCCTACAACTCGCAGAGGGGTTTGTTATTTGGGCATTATTTCCCACCCAAAGGCCTCGTTTCTGGTTCCGGTGTTGGAATTCGAGTGTGAAATCCTCTACAGCAAAGTGGAAGCGTTTTACCCACTTATGTGGAAAACTATTACCCAGATGCAATTAATTCAGATTCCCTCTTCTGCTAACTCCATGAAATTACAGGTTAAGGCTGCTTTGGCATACTCATTGCTGTATTAGAAACCAAACGCGTGTTCGGAAAGAACAAGGGAGGTATCAAATGAAAAGATTTTTCGTATTGGCTTTCATGCTAGTTAGCTTTTTATCTCTTTCATGCTTCACAACTGCCTATGCTGACCTTATTTACCCTAACATTTACATTGGGCAGGAGATCAAGTTTGCTGATGGCCCCGGAACGACAAATGGGGGAGAGTTCAAAGTCCTTGATGGGCTTTCAGGGCTCGAGCTCTACAGATCGTTTTGTTTAGAGACGAACGAGTATCTCAATTTCAGCAGCACATTTATCGTGAAAGACATTTCAACAGAAGCGAGAAACGGAGGAACTGGGGGAGGCCATCCAGATCCACTGAGCGACCATACCGCATACTTGTACCACAATTTCTACTGGGGGACTCTGGATAAATACGCCTACTATGGCTCAACCACAGAGAGAGACGCTAGCGCAAACGACTTGCAAAAGGCTATATGGTATTTTGAAGGGGAAACCGCTTGGCAGAACCAGACCGAGTCTAACAATTACTACGTAAAGCTCGCCAAAGAAAACGTTGGTGCCGGAAAATGGCAGGGTCTTGGTGACGTCCGTGTCATCAACCTTCTCAATGCCAGTGGAGGAAATGCGCAAGACCAGCTTACTGTTGCCCCCGTCCCCGAACCAGCGACCATGCTGCTTCTCGGTGCTGGTCTTATCGGTCTTGCTGGGATAGGTAGAAAGAAACTCAAAACGGCATAAGAGGTTGCCAACTCCGAGGCTGACCGTGGTAGCGAAACTTCTCTCCATTCAGCACAGATGTAATCCGCTGCACGTTTACTGCCGCCTGTTAGAAAGAGGTTTGAGCAGAAGGGTTTCCATCTCTTTGTGCAAAGCATACGAAACCCTTTTATTCAACGGTTTGAGCTTCATCATCAAGAACTTCATCCATTACTGTTTGATTCTCAACAGGTCATCACAGATTCAAGATGTCCTCAGGAGGGGCTAGACAACGTGACTGGGACTCTTCGGAGGAGCAATGCCTGTTCGCCACGCAATCAGAGAGAGGAAAAGTCGCCTTTTGATAGACGGTCTGGAATCGACAGAAGGTGTATCTCCTACGTGGCTCACGTGCCGGAGAGGAGAAGTGGAAGAGATCGCAGGGTCTCTGATGACCTATGGAAAGAAGTGAACAGAACTCAATCAGGGTCTAGGCTATTGAAGACGCTTTATGGTAATGATCGCAACTTAGCAGAGTAAGAATTCCTTTTCAATTGTTAAAGAAGATGGGCGGGGCTTCGGCTCCGCTTTTGTCTTCAGGACAAAAACCCATTGGTGCCGATGCCGTGAGACTCAATTCAATGCTCACGGACAATGAGTCACCAACTGGGACAGGATACAAAGACGAAAGGCGGGGTGAATCGTAGCTCCGCCTTCCCTTTTTTTGATAGGTTACAACTCGTGTTACTAATCGCGATCTTCTGGTCATGGCCGAAAATTCAACAATGCGGTACGCATGGTGGCGTGGAGGCACAGTATAAGCTACACCTGCTTGCAATGGGGCTTGAATCTGCCTTCCAAGTCGGCTAAAGGTATTCAGGAATTGAACCGCGGACTCGGTGGCGAGTGGAATGTGGGATAGACACGAGTCCGGGACCTTGAACTTCCACTAGGGTCAGAGGGAGCGACAATGAAGGCGATTGTCACGGTAATCGGAAAAGACAGGGTGGGCATCATCGCGAAGGTGAGCAATGTGCTGGCGGACAATAGGGTCAACATCATGGACATCAGCCAGACGATTCTCCAGGATTATTTTGCCATGATTATGCTTGTGGATCTGACGGAGATGGCAATCTCCTTTTCGGATCTCAGTCAGAGGCTGGCGGATCAGGGGAAGACCATCGGCGTTGAGATCAAAATCCAGCGAGAAGAGATCTTTAAGGCCATGCACCAAGTATAGCAGGTCCCTGAAAAACGCCCATCTGCGGCGTTGCCCTCATCCCTCGTCGCTGCGACGTACTGGACTGTACGACTCACTCCTCGGGATTTCGGGCGCCTTGTATCTGGGCGTTTTTGAGCGACCTGCGAACAGCGGCTTTTCGTGCATTCTGATAGTGCGATTTCAAGAGAAGGTGGGCACCGGCTATGATCGAGTCAAGCCAGATCATCGAAACCATCCGCATGATCGAGTCGGAAAATCTCGACATCCGGACCATTACCATGGGGATATCCTTGAGGGACTGCGCCGATCCGGACGCTGGAGCGGCCAGAAAGAAGATCTACGACAAGATTACCTCTCTTGCTGAAAACCTGGTGAGAGTGGGTGATGATATCGCCTTGGAGTTCGGCATCCCGATTGTCAACAAGCGAATCTCAGTGACTCCCATCGCGATCATCGCGGAGGCAAGTCACGAGAAAAGCTTCGTTTCCTTCGCTCAAAGCCTGGATGAGGCGGCCAAGGCGGTGGGCGTCAATTTCATCGGCGGTTTTTCCGCGCTGGTTCACAAAGGATACACCAAAGGCGACGGGATCCTGATTTCTTCCATTCCAGAGGCTTTGGCCGCCACGGAGCGGGTCTGTTCTTCCGTCAATGTGGCTACCACAAAAACAGGGATCAACATGGATGCTGTGCGGCACATGGGGGAAATCATTAAAGAGACGGCCCAGCTCACAAAGGAGCGGGACAGTGTCGGGTGTGCTAAGCTTGTGGTCTTTGCAAACGCGGTTGAAGACAATCCCTTTATGGCAGGAGCCTTCCATGGGCTGGGTGAGCCGGAATGCTCGATCAATGTGGGCATCAGCGGCCCGGGCGTCATCCTGGCGGCGCTGAAAAAACTCCAGGGAGCGACCTTTGACGATGTGGCTGAAACGGTAAAGAGGACTGCTTTCAAGATCACCCGGCTCGGTCAACTGGTGGCTCACGAGGTCTCGAGACGATTGGGTGTCCCTTTCGGTATTGTGGATCTTTCCCTTGCTCCCACGCCGGCCATGGGAGACAGTGTCGCAAAGATCATCGAAGAAATGGGGTTGGAAAGCTGCGGAGCACCCGGCACAACCGCCGCCGTCGCCCTCCTCAACGATGCCGTCAAAAAGGGCGGCGTCATGGCCTCCTCGCATGTGGGAGGGCTGAGCGGAGCCTTTATCCCTGTCAGCGAGGATCAGGGGATGATCGATGCAGTGCAGCGGGGGTCCCTTTCCCTGGAGAAACTGGAAGCCATGACCAGTGTTTGTTCCGTGGGGCTGGACATGATCGCCGTGCCTGGGGATACGCCCGTCGAAACCCTTTCGGCCATCATCGCCGATGAGGCGGCTATTGGGGTGGTGAACAACAAAACCACGGCGGTGCGGATCATCCCCGTCATCGGCAAGAAGGTGGGGGATGTGGCCGAATTCGGCGGTCTTCTGGGAAAAGCACCGGTCATGGCCGTGAGCCGCTTTTCAAGCAGAACCTTCATTCAACGAGGCGGCCGGATCCCTGCCCCCATCAACAGCCTTCGAAACTGAAGTCAGGCCCATGGGGTGAAGCTGCAGGGGGTTGGACAGTAACCTTTGTTCTGTCCCATTTTGCCGCAGATCAGACTCCCTTGGCTTAAAGCGGGGATCTCTGCCCGCTTTGATCATGCAGCGCTTTTGATGTATAGTGGCTTTTGACGGAGTTCAACAGCGCTAGGGAATGTTCGCGGAGGTTTGAATGATCAAGGATGCAGGATTGCTGGCGGAGTTCGAGGAAAACGAACTCAGGAAGGAAAAGCCGGATTACCTGAACGCTTTGCGAATCTTCGAAGCGATGTGGAAGGAAGCGATGCTCCTGGGAGTCTTGCCTCTCAAAGACCCGCTGGAGGGGATAGAAGTGGATATCCGAATCGCCAGGATACTGAACGATGTTCGAACAGCTCATTAGCCGAATTGCAGCAGAACTGAGAAGAGCCGGAATTCCCTACATGATCATAGGCGGGCAGGCTGTGCTTTTGCACGGTCTGCCAAGGATGACAAAGGACATCGACATCACCCTAGGGGTCGATACGCAGGAACTCGATAGGGTGGTGAACTCCATAGCCGCGACCGGCCTTGAGATTATCCCGGATCACTTCCGTTCTTTTGTCGAGAAGACTTTCGTCTTGCCCGCACGGCACCAGGAAAGCGGAATAAGGGTGGATTTCATTTTCTCATTCGTTCCGTATGAACGACAGGCGATAGACAGAGCAAAACCGGTTCTTCTTGCAGGGGAACCCGTCTTGTTTGCCACTGCCGAAGATGTCATCATTCACAAATGCTTTGCAGGGAGGCCACGGGACCTCGAGGATGCCCGGTCGATCATCATCAAGAACCCGGATTTCGACCAAGCCTATGTGAGACGTTGGCTCAAAGAGCTTGAAATCCTGCCCGAGCGGGCTGGTATTCGTCAGGCGTTCGAGGATTTGCTCGACCGCGGCAAAAGGAACCCCTGAGACGCTTGCGATTGCGTCTCTTGATGCGGAAGATTTCATCGAGAATCCGACTGTCGAGACTTATCTAGGCTTGAAGAAGTCAGCGAAGAAAGCTCGTGTCTGGTCAGAGATCGAAAAAGGGATGATGAGATTTCTGGAGCAGGGCGTGCTTCCGTACTCTGGCGGTGCCTGGCCCTTGAAGCAGACTGGGCTCAAAACTCATCCCTATTCCCGCAAAAAGGATTTCCCTCCAACCCACACGCTTATCGACATCGCCATTGAGGAGAAAAGACCCGACGGCGTCATCCGGTGGTATGACCAAAGGAAAGCGGCTTCCCAGCTTCGCAAAGCCCAACGCGTTGTCAAGGAATTAGACAAGGAAAAGGAATGGCAGGAATTTCTTTCTGCCCTCCGAAAGGCCAATGAGCGAAAACGACGATGCATCGAAATCCTGGACGGTCTACAGGGACGCCGGATCATAGAGGGTCATTAGGGTAATATAGATGGCACGAGAGTTCAAAAGGGCGCTGACTGCAATGTCCATGGTTTGCTTCTTCGCGAGGACAATAAACAACATCGCCGTTTATTGAAGTCGGACCAAGAATCCAGTGACCGTGGGCATTCCCTAGATGCCCTGCAACTATTGACAAGCTGTATCAGGTTTTAAGCTGCACGATTTCCACGATTTAATCTTCATATCACAGGATTGGGTGCGGCTGTGATCTCCAAGAGATATGCAGAGTCTCGGGGTTCTCATGAGTTTTGGCTGAATCCTGCGGTTTGACCTCCTTTGGCGAAATCAACGAACCATATAGACTGCCGTTAGTAAGCGACGAAAACTCGAGCTCCTAGCCATTTCACCATGCCTTTTTCGACAGTCTCATATAGTAGGTATAATATAACACAAGGCGGGGTTGTCAGTCTCATTCAAACAAAGGGAGGGCAGAATTCAAGTTGTTGGAATGACGACGATTATTCTCCTTCCAGATCCGCAGATGAAAGGAAGGCGGCTCTCCGGTCTGCACCATGCCTTCGTTCCATGGTTCTGCGGCCAATTCCGCTTCTGCGGTCGTGGCCGGAACGTCTTTCGGGGATGTGAGAAGTATATTGAAACCGTCTTCGCTCGATTCCAGAACGCCTGCCACCGTTATCGGTGAGATGGCCTGTCATTTCCTGGTCGGTGTCGGTCACAGCGTAGGGCTCCTTCAGGCGACCGTATCCCTAGTCGCACCATTCCTTTTTACAATTACCATGCCAAAGTACCTACTTATTCCTCCGCAAAAAAATCTTGTTATTCCAAACGA
Organism: uncultured delta proteobacterium; assembly: GCA_963702565.1. GTDB lineage: Bacteria > Desulfobacterota > DSM-4660 > Desulfatiglandales > HGW-15 > CAVPDE01. The sequence continues at coordinate 154,373 of CAVPDE010000014.1, forward strand.
CTAAGAAACATGAAGCGCATCATCATATCCCGATGAGTAATAATTTGCTCTTATCAGAGAAAAGTCATTCTACTTGTTAGCATAGAATTACATATTTCATAGAAACAGCAATGAAGCTCCCCGCAGCAAGCTGCGGGGTATCTCTGGAGCGGAATTGCGCCGAAGCCCCACCCGCCTTCGCTCTCACGAGCTACGGCGCGGTCGCCTCGCCATTCCTCTCTGCAGCAAGCTGCAGAGTATCCTGGCGAAGGCGAATGAATAGAAAGCCGATGTCATATCAAGATGATCGGAACTTCGAGATGATTCGTACTGACGCTCGACCAGTCGGTGATCCGTCTCCATTCAGATCTTCTCTCTGGTGGCAACCTCCTCTCATTTCCGCTTCTTCTCTCGGTTCCGCCGTTGAGAAAGTACTCCAGCGAATACGCCTCCCGTCTATCAAACCCTGATCGTCTATCCAGTCCTGTTCGACGATCGGATCCGGTTCGACGATCGGCTACAGCGGGTGTTCGCATCCTTCATCCTTAGATTAGGATTCTTTCAGTTTGCCTAAGAGGATTTCTTAATAACATTCTCGTTGTCCAAGGACGAATACATTTAAGCATACTTTCATGTCTTTGTAAATAATTTTGTATAGTTGATATTAATTCCGTATTATACAAACTAGATCAACTAAGCCAAGTAATGCATTGCTCCGCCTTTCGATTTCAAGCGAGGCTATGCTAATCGTGCCCCTGGAGCGCCACCAAATTTCAGAAAACCCATTCACATGCCTGTGCAGTATACCAATAAGTCTGGAGTTTCCAGGGGTGTTATCCGAGATATAAGCCTAGGAGGGGTGTTTATCTTGAGCCGAAGGCCTTTTTCTCTGGGACAGAGTCTTTCAATCGCCTTTTCTCCTGCCAACTTCGAGAAAACCGTTTGGATTACCGGTGATGTTATGAGAGTAACGCCGGAAGGTATCGGTGTCAGATTCAGATCGATAAATCATGTCCAAAAGACAGCAGTCATATCCGTCGCTTCGTCGAAGTAGAATTTTTCACCGTGATGGCAATCCTAGATGCGAAGATCTTGAATCCCAGTGATCACTCTGAAATAATTTATGTTTTTCTACTGTATCGATTTGCTTTGCAGTTATCCTAACTTCTACTTTATGTTGTGTTTTATTTCTATTGACACACTACAGGTTGCATAGTATCTATTCTTCTGTATTAGCGGATTCAGAGGCGGTTTGGGGAGAAGTCAAGATGCTAAAGGGGATCAGGCCAAGAGACTTGGGCTTCATAGCGCTCGCAATTGCCCTAGGCGCTACCCTCGATTGTGGCGTTAAGTCTATCGCCTTGAATCCAGCGCCCAGATCTTATTTGAATCAGGGAGGCGACATAAGAAATGCCGCGGAAAGTTTAGACAGCAAGGACAAGGATAAAGAGAGCCTGATCGACAGAGGTATATATGAGGAAGTTAGTTTTTCTCAGGCAGGATGCAGTCTTCTAGGCACGCACCGCACGCTATCTAGATTTTCCTATGAACCGGAATGGGGGACTAAGCGCATCCCTAAATATTATCGAGTGCTTGAGTTCACAACCAGTGATTATAGGAGGCCGGTGGAGCATTCGGAGAATACGGAAAAGGGCTTCATTTCAAAGATGCCCGATTGGATGCCAGGAAAAAGCGAAACCGTCTACCTGAATAGACACAGGTATAGCTCTGGAACATTTTCCCGCACAACGGTGAAAGGAGACATCAGGAAGAAACTTCGAAAGGTGGCGAGAGAGTTAGGGCTGGACCCGCGTTTAGCTGTCGCCTTGGGAGAGGTTGAGTCTGGTTTTAATCCTGAAGCCGTCTCCCCAGAGGGGGCGATTGGAGTATTGCAACTGATGCCGCGGTTTTTCTGTAAAGAGCCCGAGATAGATGTGTGTATGCTATACGATCCGGATGAGAATATTCGAATGGGTCTGGAGCATCTGAAATCTCTGTTGCAGAGGTTTAGAAACGACATTGAGCTTTCTCTTGCTGCTTATAATTCAGGGTCAAGAAGGGTAGTCGAGGCAGGTTATGCTATTCCTCCTATCGAACAAACTCACAGTTACGTCAAACGGGTCAGAGAAGCAATGGAAAAAGTTCCCCTAGATTCACCGGACGGTTTCTATGCATTGTCTTGGGAATCCTCAAGGCCCCAAGGAAGGAAACTGGAGGGGAACGCATGTTATCTGGATTAGAGATCCGATGACCCCAAGTTATCCTAACGGGATTCTGCAATCGAGGAAACCATGGATATCATCGGGTTGAAGATTTGGACTGGTAATCGCTTGGCGAGGAACGCCAGGGACACAGGCTACCGCTTTCAATTACGATACGGATTGGAAGCAGCTGCTCATGAGCTACCAAGTGAACATTTCAAAGTCATACTCAGGCCTCGGTTCAATGTCGAAATCGCAACCGGTTTTCCTTCTATCCACACGATAGGCTTCTACTGACGCTAAGCACAACCAAAGTCACACTTCGAGTGCTTGAGAGGGATCTCGCTCCTTCATCGCTAAGGAATGGGCGACATTTTGCGCTTTCTCTCCTCTTTCGGTATAATAAAAAATCGTTCCATGAACAACACGCGATCTTGACCCGATTCAAGATCGCCTGCCGGCTTTATTTGCCGCTCACTTGCTCGACAGTGCGGTGGGTTTTTCGCGGAAACCTTATAAGTCGCTGATTTCTACCGTGACCCGCCCTATGTCTTTGACTGTGAGAGGCATTTAGGGAAATCGAGGTCGCGTGTTATCCGGAAGCAGGATCTCGTTGTCAGCTTGCAGGTATAAAAAGAGAACGGCAAACTCATCCTTCTAGTTCCGTCGAATGAAAGCGGAAAGGAGGGTATATGAAGCGGATTGTTTACTGTCTGGCTTGCGTGGGATTGCTGATTGGTTCAGTGAACGCAGAGGAGAAAAAGGAGTTCAAGAATCCAGAGGAGGCCGTCAGCTACAGCATCGGGTTTCAGATGGGAGCCGAATTAATGAAGCGCGGTGTAGTGGTGGACCCCGAAATAATCGCTCAGGGGGTGCGAGATGGCCTGAGCGGAGCTGAGCCCAGGCTCAGCCAAGCGGACATGAAGGATTGGCTCTCGGGTCTAGAGGCTCAGGTAAAGCAAGCGAAACAGAAAGAGATGGAGGAACAGGCGGCCAAGACGCTGGCTGAGGGCGAGGCCTTTCTAGCCGAGAACGGGAAAAAGAAGGGGATCGTGACCCTGCCGAGCGGTCTCCAGTATCAGGTCCTTCGGAAAGGCGAAGGGCAGTCCCCAAAAGCCACCGACAGGGTAACTGTTCACTATCGGGGGACCTTCATCGATGGAAAGGAGTTCGACAGCTCTCACAATCAAGGGAAGCCAATAACCTTCGTGCTTGACAAGGTGATCAAGGGCTGGACCGAGGGGCTCCAGCTCATGAAGCCGGGGGCCAAGTGGAAGCTTTTTATCCCTGCCAAGCTGGCTTACGGGGTAAAAGGCCTCGGGTCGCGCATTCCGTCCAACAGCACCCTGATCTTTGAGGTGGAGCTCATTTTCGTAGAGGCAAACAAGAGTGCAGAAACCAGCAAGGACCAGGGGGCTAAAGCTCAAAAGTGAGCTGACACACGAAACCTCCAATCAGGCCGTTGATCTGAAGTTTCAGCTTTCGAGGGTATCCTCAGGTCTTAACTTTAGCATATGACTTGAGATGGTAATCGTCTGCCTGACAGGCTACCCCTTCGCTTTCGACTTCGATACGCGATCTTGTATTCCGGTGGGGAGCGGAGGATAATGATTTCAACGGCAGGCCCTGGTCCCGGTCCAAGTTCTAAATCGTTACCGGCCCCGGTCCTATCCAAGCAATAGGCTGCTTGGGCAAGTCATAACCGACCCATTTCCCTACCGCGCAATAGGCTTCGGCGACTAAAAAGGAGGAAGATACTATGGCAACTTTTATTGAAGTTAGGTTCTGGATTATAGCTATTCTGATGCTCGGGAGTGTTGTTCTTCTCTTTACTTATCCGAAAATGAAAGGCAAGGTGCTGCTTCTTCTATTCACGTTTCTTTCATTAGTTCCAACTGTTGGGTTTTACATCCTGAATTATTTTCTTCGCAGTAAAGTTCTTGATCGTCAGTCCAGTCAGCCACTTAGTATCGCCCTTTCCGCCTGCGGCATAGCAGCAGCAGCATGCCTGTTGGGCTATGTTATTGCCATTAGGGAGGACAACTTGGCAACTTCGATGCAACCTAATTATGCCCAGCCATACACGGCTCAGGCTACAGCGCAGACTTCGACGCCTCTCTTCTTGTATATACCAGTATCGCGTCTAATCATTTTATCAATTCTTTCAGGCGGCATCTATTACGCCTATTGGATTTACAAGAACTGGTGGTATGTAAGACAACGCGACGTGATAAATATTAGTCCTTTTTGGCGAGGGTTTTTCGGTATTTTTTTCTGCCATAGTCTTCTTAAGAGAATACATTCAGACGCAGAGGCACGCGCTGTCCAAGTGCCTTCCTTTTCTCCCGGAGGTTTGGCCACCGGTTTTATAGTTTTGGCAATCTTGGCAAATGTAATTGGCCGCGTGCCGAATGCAATTGCCATTATCTCTTTTGTTCTACCAGCATTCCTTTTCTTAGTGCCTGTTCAGGATTACATTAACACAGTCACACACAAGCGAAATCCCGATCAACAATATTACGGCTGGTCATCTGGTCATATAGTTTGCTTAATTCTTGGGTTGGGTCTTTGGGCACTCACACTAACGGTTGGTAACCAATGACTATAAAGCTGTTCATAAAGGCTAAAACAGGTATGTGTAACAGGCCAATCCAGCGGACTCGCTACGCTCACCGCCGATTTTTTCGTTAACGCTTACGTTTGCTAATTCTCTGCCCAGCACTGCTCGGAACGCGGGCTGCCGCGTTCTGATTACGATACGTATGGTGGCGCGAAGGCAAAATATAACCTACGCCAAGTAATCTTTGCTCTTTAGCTCCGTGGAAACGCAATCATCGCACTCCGCACCTCACCTGCGATATCCTGCCAGAACCTCCAAATATCAGCCCGCCCAAAAGCCTGAGATATGGCTGACCTATCCACTGCAGATGGCTGTTTATGACTGGTACTCCGGCCGAGAATCCGTTGGGTGCCTACGGAAGTCAAAAGGGTTTCTGCTCAAACGGATCGCTTCCCAATGGGGCTTGAATCTGTCTTCCAAGTCAGCCAAAGGTATTCAGGATTTGAAACGTGGACTAGGGTAAGCAGGGAATGTGGGCAATAGGGACGACTCCGGGATGGTGAACTTCCAGCAAGATCAAAGGGAGCGACCATGAAGGCGATTGTGACGGCTATGGGAGAAGACAGGGTGTTCATCATTGCAGTGGTGAGCAGTCCGCTCGCGAAGAATAAACTCAACGTTATGGACATCAGTCAGACCATTCCCTATGAATCTTTTGCCATGATGAGCTTGTGGATTTGACGGATATGACGATCTTCTTGCTTTTGGGTTGAATTGGATCTTGACATGATTCTCAAAAGGGTCTAAAGATGTCGCATAATGAGGAGCATCTATTGATGGAGAGGAAAGCGCAGATTCGATTTTTCGGGTTTTTCTTTTACGGCTTTAGGGCCGGGTCTGCTCGCCTCCGTCTAGAGTAACCGAATTTAGATTGAGGCCCTGGGCAGACCCGAGTCTGCCCAGGGCCTCGTTTGTTTTGAGAGCCATGGGCTTATGAAGGCCTGTGGTTTTTTTTGTTCAATCCAGCGCGATACGACTGAAAACGATGGATGCGGAATGACTGACAACAGACTCTTTTCCCCAACTTCTCCGAGAGGGCCGGCTGAGGTCGGGACCAAAAGTATCAGCCTCCAGGATCGATTGGGGTTGATCGCCCTTATCGACGAGGAGGTGCGATCGGGGTCGTCTGGGCGGGCTCTCATGCCGGACCTGTTTGATAATCTGTGGGGTCTTGTGAGCGCCACCGTGTCCGGCAGCAGGATCGCCCGCTTCAAGCCGGAAGAGGCGAGCAACGGCTTCAGAAGCTTTGAGATCACCGGGGAGAGAGGAGAGAGTCTCGGGCGTCTCAACATGCTCTATCTGAAAAAGCCGATTCCCTGCTATTATCTGGTTTACGTGGAGGTGTCAGGGCCTTTCAGGAGAAATGGTTTGGGCTCACGCATCCTGGAATACTTCAAAGATTTCCTTGGCGAAAAATCTGCTGTCGGAGTACTGGACAACATCATTCCCGAGGAAGACACGAGCTACAGCATTTATTCCAAACAAGGATGGGAACCGCTGGAAGCCTTTGTAGGGGAGGGGGCCGCAGATAGAGAGAGCAATTTCATGATTTATGTTCCACCCAGATGGCAGGGCAGGCACCTCAAAGACCCGCTTTTGAAGATGGTGCACCATCTGAAGAGAAAGCGCGCGGCCATTGCGATGAGGGACAATGAGGTGATGGTGCAACGAACCATAGGAGAGTTCAAGGACCTGTATGCGGCCCTTCTCACCTATTTCAAGCACGAACTCCGAATCGGGAGACCGACGCCACTCACCCAGTTCATGTTCACCCGTTTTGCGACCAAATTGATTTCCTTCAGGCGTCGGATAGGATCGCTGGTCGGCTACACAGGGGGCGAATCTATCCAGCAGATCGCACTGGAGCCGGCCGTGGCTGCGCTTCCTGTGCGGACCTATCGCCCTTCAAGACCTGGCATCAGGCGCCCTGACCTGTGGGGTGACAAGGAGATGTGGTTCAGGCTTCCGGACAGGTGCAAGAATCATCCCGCCCGCTTCATCGAATCCTTGCCGAACTACGGCAGGCCGAGCCTTCTGTCCTGGTTGAAGGGGCGGGGAATGTACCCTACCGACAAGCTGACCATTGGGGACCTCATGAACCTGGGATTCGATCCCACGCGTTTGAAGGAATTGGCCATCGGGAATGAGGTTTTTATTTTCGAACGAATGGATGGACGGCAGTTGGAAGAGATCGTCAGGAGGGAAGAGCTCTTGAGGCGCATCAAAGCGGAGATGAGCGATGCGAGGCCGGGGAACGCGCGAGTGAGAGTCAATCCTCCTCTGCTGGCTGTCGAGGACATGGGAAATATTTATGTCTTGCGCCATAAGGTGGGTGGTATCCATTGGGAGGAGGCGATGGACCAGTTTGAGAGCGTCAGGCATTTGCAAGCCATGAATCGGGAACTGAAAATCGACAGGGTGATTCGCGGCACCGTGCGGAATGTCTATGAGCTGATTTCAGAGAAGATCGGCATGAGAGAGGATGCGCTTGCGGATTCCCTCACCTGTTTTGTGCCTTGGGACCTGGAGAACAACCAGCCGCGGCTGACCATAGATTTTGCGAAGGTGTATATGGAATCGGTCTGGATGGCCTAAGATCTGAGATGAGCCGGGGGATCTTCGCCAATATTGATCCTGTGGAGCTTTTAATGTATGGTCGTTCTCAATGGGGTCAGGAACCAAGGAGGATTCGTGGAGGCTTGAATGATCAAGAACCCAGGATTGCTGGCGCAGTTCAAGGAAAATGAGATCAGGAACGCCTCATTCCCATGATCCTTGTTAATCCGCCGGCGGTCAAACCCTGTGAGGCGCCTGCTGGAGTAGCGAAACTCGCAGGCGCCTTGAAGCATCACCATATCCCTTGCTCTGTCCTCGATGCCAACCTGGAAGGATTGCTGAGCCTTCTGGGTAGAGCGCCCAGCCGGCATGACACGTGGACCAAGGTTGCCTCCCGTCGTCTTCCCGGCAATCTTGAACTGCTGACCCGTTGGGAAGGTTACGAGAACTTCGACCGCTACAAGCGGGCCGTGATGGGTGTGAACCGGATGCTCGAAACGGCTGCCCGGTCAAAAGACATCCGCCTGAGCCTCGCGAATTACACCGATCAGAAGCTCTCTCCGCTCAGAAGCGCTGATCTCATCAGGGCTTGGAAAAAGCCGGAGGAAAATCTTTTCTATCCTTATTTCAGTGAGCGGCTCTTGAGCGTTCTCGAAAAGAATGAAACCAAGGTTGCCGGCCTGTCTCTGAATTATCTGAGCCAGGCCCTGTGCGCCTTTGCCATGGCGGGTTTTCTCAAGAAACAGTCGGGCAATCTGAAAGTCATTCTGGGCGGGGGTCTGGTCACCTCGTGGATGAGCCGCCCGGACTGGAAAAACCCCTTCGAGGGCCTGGTGGATCTGATGGTCTCAGGCCCAGGAGAGGATGCCCTCCTTTCCTTTTCCGGCGTATGCGGCAAAAGCGACCCTGGTGTGCCGGATTATGGAGATTTTCCTTGCAGGAGCTATTTCGCTCCGGGTTTTATTTTGCCCTACAGTGCATCGAGCGGATGCTACTGGGGCAAGTGCTCCTTTTGTCCTGAAAACGCCGAAGGAAGCCCCTTTAAACCGTTACGTGTCCAGGAGGTGGTGCGGGATGTCCGGGTTTTGGTTGAGCAAAGCAAGCCGGTTCTTGTCCACTTTCTGGATAATGCGATGAGCCCTGCGCTACTCAAGGCTCTTTCGATGCAGCCTCCCGGTGCTCCTTGGTACGGCTTTGCCCGAATAACCCGGGAGCTCGAAGATCCGGATTTCTGTGACGCTCTGAAGCGCTCCGGTTGCCGGATGCTGAAGTTGGGATTGGAATCAGGGGACCAGGAGGTTCTGGACAGCCTGCGTAAAGGGATTGATCTCTCAATCGCTTCGGCGGCGCTCAAGGCCCTGAAGAGAGCAGGGATCGCAACCTATGTTTACCTCCTTTTCGGCACCCCGGCAGAAAGTCCGGAAGCAGCGGAGCGCACCCTCCGGTTCACGGCGAAGCACAGCGAGAGCATTGATTTTCTCAACATCGCCATTTTCAATATGCCGGCCCACGGCGCAGATGCCGACAAATTCGAAACAAAGGATTTCTATGAAGGGGATCTCACCCTTTACAAAAGCTTTGCCCATCCCGTCGGATGGGATCGAAGTGCGGCCAGAAGATTGATTGACAGGGAATTCAAAAGACATCCTGCGGTCGCTCCTATTCTGAGGAGAGATCCTCCTTTTTTCACCTCAAATCACGCGCCCTTCTTTTGCTCCGAAGTCTGACGCCATCCGACCACGGGCTGGGCATCCAAACCGGATCTGAGGAGAGGCCTATCGCAGCCACTCGATCTCGATGATCTTATCAAGCAGCTTGAAATCAGGATCTCCTGTAACGACGGTGGCGTTTTCTCTGAGAGCGGTTGCCGCGGCGAAGGCAACGGCATAAGCGATGGGATACTTGGCCTTGATCTCTGAAGCCTCCAAGACCAGGTCATTGGGGCATGGATAAATCCTTATGGGCAGGAGCCTCACTTTTTCTAGCATATCCCGGGCAAAAAGGGAGATCCCGAACCCGAGCACAACGATAAAACACCTCGCCGAGATTGACGATGTTCAGGAGCACATCCCCTTTGTGATCCTGGGCCAGATAAAGCAGGTTTTCCACCTGCTGAGCCCCTTTCTCCACTTGAATCCAGGCGAGAATGGCGAAGGAGTCGAGAAGCGATTTCTTTTTCACGCTTGATTTCCTCTTTTCTTTCCGGAGAAGATCTTTGGTCACGGAGGGTTCCCCTTTCAGGGTTCCCCGGAGGGTTTTGATGACTATTCCGGTGAAGTCGCCATGTTGTTCCGGTTCAAGTCGCCACCCTAATCCGGGATAATGCGCCACCCCCTGGTCGGAGCGTAGCGACGCTGGGTGGTTGCTATTTTGCTCTTTTGGTGTGTTCCGTCAAGTGGGAACGCAGTTGAAGATCTATTGACTTGCGAAGGGACAAGCAAATAAAGTGAGCCGGCAGGGTGTGCTGGGGCCATCGGGCTGACGAGAGGAATCTTTGGAGGGGCGAATGACGAAAGACAGAAGAGCGGTGTGGGGATGGGCCATGTACGACTGGGCCAACTCCGCCTTTGCGACAACGGTCATGGCCGGCTTCTTCCCTCTTTTTTTCAAGAAGTACTGGAGCCTCGGGACGGACGTGAACGTGAGCACGGCCCAGCTCGGATTCGGCAATTCTCTTGCCGGGCTGCTGGTTGCGGTCATGGCTCCTATTCTGGGGGCTATTGCGGACAGAGGATCGGCAAAAAAGAAATTTCTGATCTTCTTCGCCTATCTCGGAGCGCTCATGAGCGGCTGTCTTTTCTGGGTTCAGCAGGGGGATTGGGCTCTGGCGATCCTGGTCTATGTTCTGGGCGTGGTGGGGTTCTCGGGTTCCAT
>CAVPDE010000015.1:0-181898 GCA_963702565.1 uncultured delta proteobacterium
GCGTGAAGAGCCCTTCGATGGAAGACTCTCTGCATGAGGGGCTACAAGCGTTCCGCGAGGCGGCGCTTGAGAATTACATAGAGGGCGCTGAGGGTGTCGAGGGAAGTGAGGCTGAGGAATAGAAGGTTCCGGAGATTGGGTTGAAGGTAAAACCAGTTCGTCAGCCGTTGCAGGCCCTTGGCAGGGTATCCATGTCAATCTCCTCGGATCCGAGACGGCACACGAGATCTTCCACGTGAATGTGATCGTCCAACCAGGTTCCGATTCTGCGTTTCATCTCTTCTGTTGTTCTTGTGCTGAGCACCTTAAAGGTTGTTCTGTTTTCCGGCTTGCTGTAAGTCAACCTGACCCTTGTCGACACGCTCTCTGAAAGGTTTAGTGCCTTGCGGATTCTGATATCAAACACAGAATCGAGTCTGTCTACAATTCGCTCTGATGCCATTTTGTTCTCCTTCATTGATTGATCTTGGTGCCAATAATCTGAGCCCTGACCGTTTGGTTTGTATTGGGTTCATGTTAGATTCTTGTGAGGTTTTTGCAGCAATACGCGCCTGCCCTAGCAGGAGAGGTCAGGGAATAGGTGGTGTTCATGGGCGGTGAAGGTCTGGGCGATGGGAGATGCCGGCGGAAAGGGATGAGGGTAACGTTGACACACAAAGCGAAATCCGGTAGATTCCGTGCCCATAAAAAGGAGTTTTTACCACAATCACATCACAGAGGAATCCCGATGAGAAAGCATGTGGGAGTTCTAACCGCAGGAGGTGACAGCCCCGGACTGAATGCAGTGATAAGAGGAATCGGCAAGGCTGCTCAAGACCGTTATGGTATGGAAGTCATCGGTATCCGGGACGGCTTCCGCGGCCTGATGGAAAACCGGACCATGGAGTTGGATGGACAGACTCTGTCCGGCATTCTGACTCTTGGAGGCACCATCCTTGGAACCAGCCGTGACAAACCGCACCGAATGCAAGTGGGCGGCAAGTCGATGGACATGACGGATGCAATTGTCGAGAACTATCATCGGAACCATCTTGACGTACTGGTCTGTATCGGCGGAGGAGGCACGCAGAAGAATGCCTACCGTTTGCTGCAAAAGGGTTTGAAGATTATTACTCTCCCTAAGACGATCGATAACGATGTCGTCTTGACAGACGTTTCCTTCGGTTTCGATACGGCTCTCGGTATAGCGACTGAAGCCATTGACCGTCTTCACAGCACGGCCCACAGTCATCATCGTATGATCTTGGTTGAGACCATGGGGCATAAGGCGGGTTGGTTGGCACTGGGCGCCGGAGTTGCGGGAGGCGCCGATGTGATCCTCATTCCTGAGATTCCCTATGATGTCGAGAAGATCGCGAAGGCAATTCTTGATCGAAACCATCATGGAAAGCCTTTCAGCATCATTGCTGTTGCCGAAGGTGCCATGTCACTGGCCGAGGCTGCCGCGTTGGCAAAATACGATAAAAACAAAGCGGCCAAGAAAATGAGTCCCCCGAAGTCCAAGACAAAGCCGGTATGGCGCGAACTGGTGCATGGTGCTCATACCCTAAAGCTGGCTAAAGACCTGGAGGCGCTCACACTTTTGGAATCGCGCGTGACTATCCTCGGATACCAGCAGCGGGGCGGAACTCCCTCTGCCGAAGATCGCATTCTGGCCACTCGGCTGGGATCAGCGTGTGCGACCTTGGTTCAGGAGGAAGCCTATGGAGTCATGCTGGCTGCCCGCGGTGACAAAGCCGTGCCTGTAGCACTTGAGGATGTCGTCGGCAAGATCAAAACGGTCCCGCTGAATCACTCCTGGATTGAAAGTGCGCGGCGCGTGGGGACGAGTTTCGGAGATTGAAAGGAATCGAATTCCTTTTTGCATTACGTCACCTTGCTCTTCTCCTCATACGCAATCCCATGTGCATCGACATGATCGAAAAAATACGCCAAGCCTTAACACCTCATTTTTGTAATTTACTCCAACTTCCGAATTGAGAGCGCTGAGAATTTGGTCCACGAATTAAAGAACTCGGTGACCGTGATCGGAGGGTTCTCGGCCCTGGCTCTCAGGAAGAGCGATCCCAAAGACTACTTGGGAAGAATTAATGCTCTTGCAAAGCATGTGGACAGCCTTCTGAAGGAAGCCTCCCTCCTCTCCAGGATCGAGATGCAGGGGGGATCATTGCCGACGGATCCGGTTGACCTAGGTGCCTTGATCGAGGAAGTGGTGGACAGCTTCACAAACCCGGCAAAAGAAAAGCGGATTGAAATCGCTTTCCCAAACCAGACCTCTCCCAAGGTTCTGGGAAACGCCACGGCCATAAGGCAGGTGTTGATCAATCTGATTTCCAATGCGGTGAAGTTCAACCGGGAAGGGGGGACGGTCTGGATCGGCCTAAAGGAAGAGAGGCAGTGGGCACATCTTACGGTCAAGGACGAAGGGTGCGGGATACCCCCTGATGCACGATCCAGGATCTTTGATCGGTTTTACCGCGCCACCGGAAGCGAGCAGATCAAAGGCGCCGGCCTTGGGCTTTATATCGCTAAGCTGCTTGTTGAAGCCATGGCCGGAAAAATCTCGGTGGAGAGCACATTCGGCGCAGGAAGCACTTTCACCCTCTCGTTACTAAAGCAGAACCCCCAAGACGCAGCGACACCTCGCCCGTGAGGATTCTCCGTTGATGCCCGTCGGCCTCTTCAATGATCAAAGCCCCGAAGTCGTCAATGCATAACGCTCTGCCCTCGATCTGCTCTCTCTCGGATGTGACGACCACAGACTGTCCCAGGACAAGGCAATTCTGATTCCATTCCTCGTAGAGCGCTTTCATGCTTCCTCGGACCACATCCCTGTAAGAAACCTCAAACCCTTTCAGGATCTCCAAAAGCAAATCGTTCCTTGAAACCCTTTGCCCTGTCTCCTCCAGGAGGCTTGTGGCCGGCACTCCACCTCCCTCCGGCACATCAGGATGCCAGTTGACGTTGATGCCCATGCCCGGCACAGCCCAGTCGACCTGCTTTCCCCTCACAGAGAATTCCGTCAGAATGCCTGCGAGTTTCTTGGTCCCCACATACAGATCATTCGGCCACTTGATCATGGCTTTTACGCCTGTAACCGTCTTAACCGCTTTGAGCCCTGCCAGGGCCAGGACCATGGTCAACACAAAGACCCGGTCTCCTTCCATAGGCGGTCTCAGGAGCACGGAAAAGAGCAAATTGGTTCCTGCAGGGGAAGTCCAGGATTTTCCTCTTCTCCCGCGCCCTGCGGTCTGCTCTTCTGTGATGACGAGTGCTCCTTCAGGTGCGCCTTGGCCGGCCAGCGCCTTGGCCAGGGCATTGGTGGAATCTATTGAGGATTGATAATGGATATGGGAGGAAAAGATAGAACCGGCTAAACGCCGCTTCAAAAGATCAGGCTGAATAAGCTCATACACTCTGGTGTTCCCTATACTCGAAGGTCCCCTACCCTTTAAAGTTCCTGGCCTTTCTCAGGGTTTTCTCTCTCCGGCCAAGAAGTAAGCAGTATGTAGTAGGCAGTAAGCAGTAAGTAGCATAAACACCAAGGCTCCCTTCCTACTGCTTACTGCATACTCACCACCTGCCTACTATCTTTTGACTTATTCTTCAATCACCTTGGCCACGGCGACGACTTTTTCTCCTTCCGCCAGGTCAATCAGCTTGACGCCTTGAGTGTTTCTCCCGATGACGGAGATGTCCGCCACCTTCAGCCGGATAATCTTGCCCTGTTCGGTGATGATCATGAGCTCATCCGGGTCCGTCACCTGGCACGCGTAAACCACGAGGCCGTTTCTCTGGGTGGTCTTGATGGTGAGAATGCCCTTGCCGCCTCTTCCCTGGACCCTGTATTCCTCGGTGCGCGTCCTCTTTCCAAATCCGTTCTCCGTGACCGTGAGGATGGTGGCGCCTTCATCCAGCACATCCATTCCCACCACCTGGTCGTCGGATTCCATTCGGATTCCGATGTTGCCTGCCGCCACCCGCCCCATTTCGCGGATTTCATCTTCGTGGAAGCGGATCGACTTTCCCTGCCGGGTGGTAAGAAAGATGTCCTGTGATCCGGTGGAGACCCTGACCCCAATCAGCTCGTCGTCTTCATTGATCTTTATGGCGACGATGCCTCCTGTTCTCGGGTTGGCATAGGCCGTGAGTTCCGTTTTCTTTACAAGCCCTTGTTTCGTAGCCATGACCACGAACTTGTCCGCACCAAAGGTCCTCACGTTCAGCGTCGTCGCCACCCGTTCGCCCTTCTGAAGCTCCAGAAGGTTGACGATCGCTTTTCCTCGGGACATGCGGCCTGCTTCCGGAACTTCGTGAACTTTTTTCCAGTACACGCGGCCTTTGTTCGTAAAGAAGAGCAGGTAATCGTGGGAAGAGGCCACAAAGAGCATTTCCACAAAATCCTCTTCCTTGGGTCTGGCGCCCGTGAGTCCCTTGCCTCCCCGTCGCTGGGCCCTGTAAAGGCTGATGGGGTTTCTCTTGATGTAGCCTTCGTGGCTGATGGTGACCACCATGTCCTCTTCGGCAATGAGGTCTTCCACATCAATCTGGCCGGCCTCGTGCAGGATCTCGGTTCGGCGCTCGTCTCCAAAGCTCTCCCGGATTTGCTTCATCTCGTCCTTGATGATCTGAAGCACCATGGCAGGACTGGCCAGGATCGCCTTGTACTGGGAGATGTTTTTCAGGAGCTCCTGGTATTCGGCGTGGATCTTCTCTCTTTCAAGTCCGGTCAGCCTCTGAAGCCTCATTTCCAGGATGGCCTGGGCTTGCACCTCGGTGAGAGAGAAATCCGCCATGAGCCGCGATTTCGCCTCTTTGGGATCTGCGGAAGACCGGATGGCTTCGATGATCTCGTCCAGCGCGTCCAGCGCTTTTTTCAAACCCTCCAGGATATGGGCTCTTTCTTCCGCCTTCCTGAGATCGTAAATCGTTCTTCTGACAATGATCTCCCGCCGGTGTTCGACGAACAGAACGAGCATCTCCTTGAGATTGAGCACCTGGGGCCGGCCTTTGACAATGGCCAGAAAGATGATCCCGAAGGAAACCTCCATCTGGGTGTACTTGTACAGTCGATTCATGATCACCAGGGCGTTTCCTTCCCGCTTGACATCCACCGCAACCCGCATGCCGTCCCGGTCTGATTCATCCCGGATGTCCGATATTCCCTCCACCTTTTTCTCTTTGACCAGCTCTGCGATCCGCTCCAGGAGCTTGGCCTTGTTCACCATGAAGGGAATTTCAGAGACAATGATCCTCTCTCTGTTTTGCCCGACTTTTTCAATGAAGGCCCTGGCCCTGATCTTGATGATGCCCTTGCCTGTCTCATAGGCCTCTTTGATGCCCGCCGTGGCCAGGATGAAACCGGCGGTCGGAAAATCCGGCCCGGGAACAATCCTCATCAGGTCTTTGACGCTGACCTCCGGATCTTCAATCACCCTTTCGACGGCCTGCGTCACCTCCCTGAGGTTGTGGGGAGGGATGTTGGTGGCCATGCCGACGGCGATACCGGAGGATCCGTTCACCAATAGGTTGGGAATGGAGGTGGGAAGGAGCGTGGGTTCCTCAAGCGAGCCGTCATAGTTCGGGGTGAAATCCACGGTCTCTTTGTCGATGTCATCCAGGAAATTCTGGGCCAGGCGGGTCATCCGAACTTCCGTGTACCGCATGGCCGCAGGAGGGTCTCCGTCCACAGATCCAAAATTCCCCTGCCCGTCCACCAGGGGGTATCTCATGGAAAAATCCTGAGCCAGCCGGACAATGGTGTCGTAGACCGCCGCGTCGCCGTGGGGGTGGAATTTACCGATCACATCACCGACGACCCTCGCCGATTTCTTGTAGGGCCGGTTGAAATAATTCTTCATGTCGTGCATCGCGTAGAGCACGCGGCGGTGAACCGGCTTGAGGCCGTCGCGCACATCGGGAAGCGCTCTTCCCACAATGACGCTCATGGAGTACTCGAGATAGGATCTTTTCATCTCCTCTTCAATATTGACCATGTCCAAGGCTGGATGGGCATCCATAGGAACAGCTCCTCAATCAACAAAAGCAGAGAGCATGAATCCAAGAGGGTTCAACCCGCTCTTTCTTACTCTTGGCTCTATGCTCCCTGCTCTCTACAGTCTGTTAGATGTCGAGTTCTTTCACTTCCAGAGCATTGTTGTAAATGAATTCTCTCCTGGGTTCCACCTTGTCGCCCATGAGGATAGTGAAAATCTCGTCCGCCTCCACCACGTCTTCCACCCTGACACGCAGGAGGCTTCTTTTTTCCGGGTCCATGGTGGTATCCCAAAGCTGGGCCGGATTCATTTCCCCGAGGCCCTTGTATCGCTGAATCCCCAGGCCGCTCTTGCCTCTGCTCATCAGTTCTTCCAGCAGGGTGGGCCAATCGGAGATCACTTTTCCATCCGCCTCTCCGTCGAGCTTGAACTCGCGGCCTCTGTACTCCTTGAGCTGACGCGCGATTTCCATTACCCGCCTCAGCTGCGGGGACACGAAGAAGTCCCACTGGATCATGAAATGGTGCCCTCCGTTCTTCGGGTCGGAGACGCCGAATTCGTAGTGTCCGCCCTCCCCGAGGCGCAGGTCCCGCACGTCAAAACCGGCATCGCTCAGGCTCTGGATGAACGCTTCCATGGACTCCTTCGTCTTGTAGAAGTCCTTGTCTTTGACGGCGCAGGAGGCAATGAACTCGATGAATCCCTCGCTGTACCCTCTTCTCTCGAGCTCTCTCACATTGTCATAGTACCGGATCAGATTCTTCAGAAAAACGCTCAGTTTCTGGCCCGACACGTCTTCCTTTTTGGCGACGAGGAGCCGTTCTTTCTCAGCTATCCTTCTGATGATGAGCTCATTGAAAGTCTCTTCGTCCTTCACATACTGCTCTTTCTTTCCGTCCGCCACCCGATAGAGGGGCGGCTGGGCCACGTAGAGATGCCCCTTTTCGATGAGATCCGGCATTTGACGGAAAAAGAAGGTCAGAAGGAGGGTGCGGATATGGGCCCCATCCACGTCCGCATCGGTCATAATGATGACCTTGTGGTAGCGAAGGCGCTGAATGTCGTATTCCTTGTCTCCGATTCCCGTCCCGAGCGCAGCGATCATGGTCTTGATCTCATCGCTCGACATCATCTTGTCAAACCGGGACTTCTCCACATTGAGAATCTTACCCTTGAGGGGCAGAATCGCCTGAAAGCGTCTGTCTCTCCCCTGTTTGGCTGAGCCGCCGGCCGAATCCCCCTCCACGATGAACACTTCGCTTCTTTCCGGATCTCTTTCCTGACAGTCGGCCAGTTTTCCGGGCAGAGAGAAGTCCGCAAGCACTCCTTTTCGCCTGGCAAGCTCTTTGGCTTTTCGGGCCGCCTCCCGAGCCCTGGCCGCATCAATCACCTTGGAGATAATGGCCTTGGCCACAGAGGGGTTTTCTTCAAAAAACACGCTCAGCCCCTCGTTGATCAGGGTCTCCATGAGCCCCTTGACTTCACTGTTTCCGAGCTTGCTCTTGGTCTGGCCTTCATACTGGGGATTGGAAAGTTTGACGCTCACCACTGCGGTCAAGCCTTCTCTCACGTCGTCTCCGGTCAGTTTTTCTTTGAACGATTTGGCCAGGGGCGAATTCCCGAGGTACTGATTGATGCCCCTGGTCAAGGCGGATTTGAATCCGACCAGATGGCTCCCCCCTTCTCGGGTGTTGATGTTGTTCGCAAAGGCGCAAATGATTTCGTTGTAGGAGTCGTTGTACTGAAACGATGCCTCCATCATCACGTTGTTCTTTTCCCCGCTGATGTAGACCGGATCCGGGTGAAGAACGGCTTTGGTCTTGTTGAGATACTGAACAAAAGACTTGATCCCCCCTTCGTACACGAACTCTTTGGATTTCCCGGTGCGCTCGTCCGCAATCTGTATCTTGACGCCCCGGGTCAGAAAAGCGAGTTCCCTCATTCGGCGGGACAGGGTTTCAAAATCAAATTCCAAGGTTTCAAAAACGTCGGGATCCGGTTTGAAATGGACTTTCGTGCCCTTCTTGGCGGTCTCCCCGATGACTTTGAGTTCCGTGACTTTGTCGCCCCTCTCAAAGCGCTGAAAGTAAATCTTGCCGTCCCGGTACACTTCCACTTCGAGAAACTCTGCCAGGGCGTTGACCACCGACACGCCTACCCCGTGCAGCCCTCCGGAGACCTTGTAGCTTTTGTTGTCGAATTTTCCTCCAGCATGGAGCTTGGTCATCACCACTTCGAGCGCAGGGACCTGCTCGGTTTCGTGCATGTCCACGGGAATGCCTCGGCCGTTGTCAAAGACCTCGACGCTGTTATCCCCAAGGATCTTGATGTCGATAAAGTCGCAGTATTCCGCCAGCGCTTCGTCAATACTGTTGTCCACCACCTCATAAACAAGATGGTGCAACCCTTCAAAGGCCGTGTTTCCAATGTACATGGCCGGCCTTTTCCGTACAGCCGCTAGGCCTTCTAAAACTTTTATGTCCGCTGCGCCGTAACTTGAATTTCGATCCGCCATTTCACAGCCTCATAGGCATAATCAAACCGAGAAACCCCTCGTCGTCTTTTCCTCTGATTACGCAGGGACTCGAATTGTCGATAAAACCCAGATCCACAACTTCCGTAGCCATATTCTGGAGCACGTCGATGAAGTAACGGGGATTGAATCCTGCTTCCAGACGCTCTCCCTTGTACTCCACCTCCAATTTCTCCTGAGCATCCCCCAGGTCGGGATTAATGGAGACCAACTCCAGGCCGCCCTTATCGAGGCTCACCTTCACGCCCCTGTATGTCTCTGTGGCAAGAATGATCATTTTTTTCATTCCATCCAAGAGATCCTCCCTTTTGATCTTGACCACTCCTTTTACCTTCTTGGGGATCACGGCACTGTAGTCGGGGAACTTGCTTTCAAGCAAACGGATCACAATCAAAGAATTCTCCTTTCTCGCAACACAGTTGCTTTGCTTAAAACCTAATTCGATGGTTCCCCCTTCACTCGCCAGTTTGCTCAGTTCCGCCATGCCCTTTTTAGGGATCATAACTCCGCCGTCCAGTTTAATCTTTTCAATATCCTTGACCTCTTTGTCGATCAAAGACAGACGGTGGCCGTCGGTGGAAACCATTCGGAGATAAGTCTTTCCTTCACGCACGACCTTCTCCGTGAAAATCCCGGAGAGCTTGAACCCCGCTTCCTCGAGGGTAACGGAATATATCGTTTTGTTGATCATTTCTCCGAGGAGCTCCCCGTCGATTTGAGCCATAGGAACATCCTCGGGCTCCACAAAAACCGGGTATTCCTCGGCGGAGAGCGCTGCCAGATTGTATTTCGCCCGCTCATCAGAAATAAAAACCCAATTGTTTTCCTTTTCTTTAATATAAATACTCGGATGCTTGCTCTCTTTTAAAATCTCGAAGAGTTTTCGTCCGGAAATCGTCACACTTCCCGGTTGCGCCACTTCAGCCGGAATTCGTTGCTGCAAGCTGATCTCAAGATCCGTGGCCGAGATCTGGATCGAGGCTTCCTGCGCTGAAAGAAGAATCATGGAGAGAATAGGCATATTGCTTCTCTTCTCGATGATGCTTTGTACTCTGGCAACCGCTTTCATAAGTTCATCTTTGTCTATTCTTATTTCCATAATTACCTCCAAGATCTTCTAATCATCATACACCATCAATGGTGTTGGTTTGTTTAAAACTGAACTAAGCCGATAGAATCACGAAAAATCTTTCACTGCAATCCAAGTATCCTTTTCCTAAGGTTGAGAGAGTTTAGAGCTCACTCTCTTTATTCCCATTCCTTTATATTCAACATTTCTTCTCTTACTGCAAACTTTGTTGTGAAAATGTCAACCTAGGAGGCTTTCAATCTTACTTAAATCCTTTTCAACGTCCTTCTTCTCATCCTTTTCTTTTTCGACCTTTCTGAGCGCATGGATCACCGTGGAATGATCCTTATGATTGAAGGAGTTCCCAATTTCCTTAAAAGAAAGATTTGTAAATTTTCTGGCCAGATACATAGCCAATTGTCGAGGATAAGAATAAATCCGATTCTTCTTATTAGAGAGAAGGTCACTCATGGAAATATTAAAGTAGCCGGCGGTGGTGGTCATAATATCTTCAAGGGTGATCTCACTTCTATTTCTATCCCGAATCAAAGTCCTGACTGTAGAGATGGTTACAGGTTCGTCGCTGAGCGATGCGAAAGTCTGCACACGGATCATATTTTTCAAAAGGTTCTTAATGTCACCACTCGAATTCGACAGGAAGAACACCACATCTTCAGCCAGACTGAGATTATCTTCAGCAGCCTCTTTCTGGATGATAGAGATCTTCAGGGCTTGGTCCGGGTCGTCAATGTCCGCCAATAAACCCCAGCCGAGGCGAGATTTTAACTCCGGGTTGATGCTTCTCAGTTTATTGGGGGCACTGTCACCCGTAATAACAAGCTGTTGCTTTTGACTGTAAAGGGCATTAAAAACAGAAAGAAACTCCTCTTGTGTTTTCTCCCGATTGGCCAGGTGATGGATGTCATCGAAAAGCAGAAGATCAAGGTTTGACAAATCCGACCTGAAATCATCCAGCCTGTCGTTCTTTATAGAGTAAGTGAAATCCGAACTAAAGGCATCAGAGGAAAGATACCTCAAACGGCAACGGGGATTCTTTTTCAGCCGATGGTTCCCGATCGCGTGAAGAAGGTGAGTCTTTCCCAATCCGTTCACACAATAAAGATACAACAAATTGTACTCTTCTGTTCTTTTCTCCGCAACCTCTCGTGCTGTGGACCAAGCAAATCGGTTACACTCCCCTGTCATGAAGGTCTCAAAGGTCATAGAGGGATTCAGCCTGCGTTTCAGGTAACTCTCCGACTTCTCAACCTCCCGCGGCTCTTTTTCCATTGCCTCATGATCATAAGAAAAATGGATGCTCGGGGAGATCCTGGCGATTTTCTTAAATGACTTTTTTATGTCGATCAGGTAGTTATCGTTTAACCAGGTCGCCACGAATTTGTTAGGCACTCCTAGAACCACTACTTCAGGGTCGAATCTCTTTAGTGAAGTGCGGGAGAACCAAGTCTTGAATTCCCCTTTACTCATCTTAGATTCTAGACTCTTGGATACATCTACCCATATGTCTTTTCTGTGGCTCATGGCGGGGTGTCTTCTTGGTTTAACGGTGCCTGGATATTAGAAAAATCTTATATGGATGGCAACTAAAATCTCCCGATTAAGTGGTTAGAAAGAAACTTGCTGGCAAACGGGGTTGCGGTTCCTGAGCCGGGTCCGGTTCAAACAGATTCCAGTTGCGTCCAAAGTGCGTATTAGGAGGATCTCATGGCTTACTCGATTGGCTTGGCAGGAAAAGGCGGAACAGGCAAAACAACGGTCGCCGGTTTACTGATTAAGTATTTGGTGGAAAAGGGAAAGGTGCCTGTGCTCGCGGTGGATGCGGATGCGAATGCCAACCTCAATGAAGTTCTCGGACTGGAGGTACAGGAGACTCTCGGGGATGCCCGAGAGGAGATGAAGAAGGGTGTGGCCACTGGAATGACCAAGGATATCTTCATGGAAATGAAGTTGGAGCAGGCCCTCGTGGAAGCCAAGGGGTACGATCTTGTAGTGATGGGAAGGCCCGAGGGGCCTGGGTGTTACTGTGCCGCCAACACGCTTCTCACCAATTATATGGATCGGCTCATCAACAATTACGCCTACATCGTTGTGGACAACGAAGCAGGGATGGAGCACATTAGCCGGCTCACGACCAACAACATCGATCTTCTCCTCGTGGTTTCCGACCCGAGCCGTAGAGGAATTCAGGCCGCTGCCAGGATCCTGGAGCTCACCCGAGAACTCCCGCTGAACATCAAGAACAAGGCGTTTGTGGTCAATCAGGCGAAAGAGAATCAGGAAGCGGATATCGAGAAGAGCGCTAAGGAATTCGGGCTCGATCTCTCCGGAATCATCCCTGACGATCCGCTGATCAGGGAATTCGATGTGAGCGGAAAGCCGACGACCCAGCTTACAATGAAAAGCAAGGCCGTAGAAAAGGCGTTCAAGATTTTCGAAGCCATTCTGTGACAGCAAGATATTGTGGTCCTCTTCTACACCCTACCAAATCTAGATCTTTTGAATGGGAAAAGCCTTCATTTTACAGGCAAAAACTTCTTGACAAGGCATTTTCGCTTCAATATGGTGAGACCTCCTCTTTAGGGAGGATTTTTCTTTTCCCCCATAGGGCGGTTGGGATTAAGCTTTATTGCCCAGTCCCGTTGCATCTCAACAAAATTGGTGTCTTTTAGACCATCGTGGCGCTCGTATTTATTGAAACCGGGGGCACGGATGATCTTTGTGCACCCGTTTTCTAATTGTTTGTTTCCTGATTTCCGAGTTCATCGGATTTCAGATGACACTCTCATTAGACAAGGAGGGAACAACATTGGCCTTTGAATTTCCAAAGCAACCCTATTCTGGAAAGATAGGGACTACGACCATCGGAACAGGGAAAGGGGCCCTCACCTTGGGAGGAGAGGAATCCTACCCATTCTATGTCTTTGAAGGGAAAATGCCCAACCCGCCCAAGATCGCTATGGAGATCTGGGATTACGATCCTTCAAAAGACTGGCCTGCTGCTGCAGTAGAGCCGTTCAAGGATGTGATTTCCGCACCCGAGGCGTGGGCCAAGAAATGTGTGAAGGACTACGGCGCGGATCTCATTGTCCTGCAAATGAAGAGCATCGATCCCAACGGAATGGACAGGAAACCGGATGAGGCGGCTGCTGTTGCAATAAAAGTGATCGATGCGGTGGATGTTCCTGTGGTGGTCTGGGGAACCGCGAACAACCAGAAGGACGAGGAAGTGCTCAAGAAGATTTCCGAGACCTGCCAGGGGAAGAATGTTTCCCTATCCCCGGTGGAAGAAGGGAATCACAAGGGCGTGGGAGCCAGCGCTCTAGCCTATGGGCACCTCATCGTCGCCTCCTCTCCTATCGACGTCAATCTGGCCAAGCAGCTGAACATTCTGCTCGGGAACCTCGGCGTTGCCGGCAACAAGATCGTTATTGATCCCACCACCGGCGGACTCGGGTACGGCCTGGAGTATTCCTACTCCGTCATGGAACGGATCCGGATGGCGGCCCTGACCCAGGAAGACGACAAGCTCCAGATCCCCATGATCTCCAATGTCGGCAATGAGATCTGGAAATCCAAGGAAGCCGGCCAATCCATTGAGGACGCCCCGACCCTTGGAGACCCCGAGAAACGGGGGATCATGATGGAGAGCGTTGCGGCCACCTGCTACCTCATGGCCGGTTCGGACGTGGTGATCCTGCGGCATCCGGAAAGCGTGAAGCTGGTTCGCTCTTTCATCGACCGAATGGTGAAGGGCGGCGCTGCAACGGATGTGAAGCCCGTTGCCAAGAAGCTTCCCCTCAAGGAAGCGGATCTGATTTCGATTTCACCGCAGCCGCAGACTGCTGTGGGCAAAGAGGAAGCTCCGGCCAAAGAAAAACCCGCCAAGGCAGCAGCGCCCCAGAAAGAGGAAAAACCCAGAACGCCGGCCAAGCCTGCGGATAAGGTTGTGGAGCTCAAGCCCAAGGCTGAGGAAGTCAAGGCCAAGGCGGAGCCGGATGCCAAGGCCAAAGCCGAGGCAGAGGCCAAGGCTAAAGCCGAAGCAGAAGCCAGGGCCAAGACAGAGGCTGAGGCAAGAGCCAAGAAGGAAGCGGAAGACAAGGCCAAGGCCGAAGCCCAGGCCAAAGTAAAAGCTGAAGCGGATGCAAAAGCGCAAGCCGAAGCAGAGGCCAGGAAAAAAGTCGAGGCCGCCGCCAAAGAGAAAGATGAGCTCCAGGCCCTGAGAGAAAAGAGAGCCAAGGAAAAGGCCGCTGCTCAGGACAAAGATCCGGCTCGGGAGGAAAAAAAGGCCCAGGAAAAGGAAGAGGCCGCTGCTGCGAAAAAAGCCAGGGAAGAAGAGAAGGCGGCCAAGCGCCTGGCTAAAGAGCCTGAAACCCTGGTGGACCGGCTGGCCAAGAATCTGGACCGGATCCACAGGCGCGTGTAAAGCGATCATGGTGTATAAGCCCGCAGGGCTTGAAAATAAAAAACAACCCCATTAATACCTCTTAAGAAGGGAGGAAACAAAGTATGTCGAAATTAGTAGCGTTTGCAGCGATCCAGGGTGCGTACAATATCGTCTCGAAGGCGGAAGGAAAATACAAGCAGGCCCTGGAAACGTACGGTGGAGCCCAGAAAATAGCGTTTCCCAACACCGCCTATTTCTTGCCGATCATTTATTCCCTCACAGGAATGAAAGTGACGGATCTGGATTCCGCGAAAAAACCCCTTGCGTTTGCGCGGAAGCTCTTGCCGCCCCACGTCAAAAAGGACTGTCACGTGCCTTATCTCGGCCCGCTGCTGGATGCAGGGATGGCGGCCCTCTTTGCAGAAGAGATCGTGGAGGCGATTCGATACGTGGACGATCCGAACTTCTACCAGCCCGAAGTGGAAGATCCGGATCTGGACAACGGAAAGCTCTGGCTCGGCGCAGCGGACGACAAGATCATGAGGAAGAGGGGCGTCGAGTTCGTGGACGGGACAGCTCCCGGGTTTGCAGCCATTGTGGGCGCGGCCCCCGACTCCAAAACGGCGAAGAAGATGGCCGAGGAATACCAGCTCAAGACCATCTACGTTTTCATGGCCGCCAACCAGAACGGGACCACTTTTGCCCAGCAGCTCGTTCAGGAAAAGGTGCAGATCGGCTGGAACACGCGTCTCGTTCCTTTTGGTCCGGATATCTCGGCCGCGGTGTTTGCCCTGGGTTTTGCGAACCGGGCCGGCATGGCCTTCGGCGGGATTCAGCCCGGCGATTACAAGAAACAGCTCAAGTACCAGAAGGACCGCGTGTTCGCCTTTGTGAATGCCCTGGGAGAGGTCAACGCGGAATGGGCGGCCAATGCGGCCGGCTGCGTCAACTGGGGATTCCCGACCATAGCGGACACGGACATCCCTGAAGTGCTCCCCACCGGGGTCTGCACTTATGAGCATGTGGTGGCGAACGTCCTTCACGATGATATGCCTTCCAGGTCCATTGAGATTCGTGGCCTCAAAGTCAGCGTGGCCAAGGTGGACATCCCGCTGGCCTATGGCCCGGCCTTCGAAGGGGAACGGGTTCGCAAGGACGATCTCTATCTGGAGACGGGCGGCGGGAAGACCCAGTGCACCGAGCTCTGCAAAATGGCGGGAGATGAATGAGATCGAAGACGGGAAAGTGGAACTCGTGGGGCCCGACATCAAAGAGGTGAAAAAAGGGTCACGCTTGCCTCTCGGCATCTATGTCCAGGTGGCCGGCCGCAAGATGCAGCCTGATTTTGAACCCATCCTGGAGCGGCAGATTCACCATCTCATCAACTATGCCCAGGGCATCATGCACATCGGGCAGAGGGATATCGCCTGGATCCGCGTGGGCGAGCAGGCCGTGGAAAAAGGCTTCTCCCTCAAACACATCGGCACCATTCTCCATGCCAAGCTCCACCAGGACTTCGGGAGCATTCTGGACAAGGTCCAGGTGACCCTTTATACGAAGAAAGAAGATGTGGACAAGCTCACGGCAAGGGCCAGGGGGGAATACAAAACCAGAGACGACCGCGTGGAAAAGATGACGGACGAGGCCGTGGAAACGTACTACTCCTGCACCCTGTGCCAGTCCTTTGCGCCGAGCCATGTGTGCGTCATCAGCCCTGAGCGAACCGGGTTGTGCGGGGCCTACAACTGGATGGACTGCAAGGCCTCTTTTGAAATCAATCCCACGGGCCCGAACCAGCCGGTGCAGAAAGGCGAGGTCCTGGATCCCAAGCTCGGGCAGTGGAAGGGTGTGAACGATTTCGTGTTCAAGGCTTCGCGCCAGACCGTTGACCACTACAATTTCTACAGCCTCTTGTACGATCCCATGACCACCTGCGGGTGCTGCGAGTGCATTGCCGCCGTGATCCCGGGTTGCAACGGTGTCATGACCGTGAACCGGGACTACACCGGAGAGACCCCTTGCGGAATGAAGTTCACGACCCTGGCCGGCGTCATGGGCGGCGGTCAATCTTCTCCGGGGTTTGTGGGTCACTCCAAGTACAACATCACCCAGAGGAAGTTCATCGTAGGCGACGGCGGGTTGCTCCGCCTGGTCTGGATGCCCAAGGCGCTGAAAGAAGAGCTTCGCGAGCGGCTGCTCAGGCGAGGCAAGGAACTGGGCGTGCCCGACCTCATTGACCGGATTGCGGATGAAACGGTGGGAATCACGGAAGCGGACATCATGCCCTTCCTCAAAGAAAAGAATCATCCAGCTCTGAAGATGGAATCCATTGTGGGCTAATAGGGAGATAGGAGAGAACTATGGGACTGACGGGAATTCAGATTTTCAAGCTCTTGCCTAAGACGAATTGCGGGGAATGCGGGGTTCCCACTTGCCTGGCGTTTGCCATGAACCTGGCTGCTGCAAAAGCCGAGCTCGACTCTTGCCCGTATGTGTCGGCAGAGGCCAAGGAGAAGCTGTCGGAAGCCTCGGCTCCTCCCATCCGGCAGGTGGCCATCGGCGCAGGGGTGAGGGCCTTCAAGATCGGCGGCGAGACGGTCATGTTCAGACACGAAAAAACCTTCTACAACCCCACCGGTATTGCGGCGCTGGTCAAATCCGACATGGACGGGGCGGCCCTTGACCGAAAGCTCAAGGAGTGGAACGCCTTTCAGTATGAGAGGGTGGGTTTGAACCTGAGGCCCGAACTCGTGGCGCTGAAGGATGTCAACGGCAACGCCGCCGCCTTTGCCGCAGCGGCCAAGAAGATAGCGGAACAAAGCGAGTTCAATCTCGTTCTTATGACCGACAAGGCGGATGTCATGAAAGCGGCGGTTGAAGGTTGTGCCTTCAAGAAACCGCTGCTTTATGCGGCCACCGCTCAGAACGCAGAGGCCATGGGGAAGCTGGCCAAAGAAAAGGGCCTGCCCCTGGCCGTGAAAGCGGACAACCTTCAAAACCTCATTGCCTTGAGCGACAAGCTGACGGCTATGGGATTGAAAGACCTGGTCCTGGATTCCGGGGCTAGAGACCCCAAACAGGTGCTGCAGGATCAGGTGGCGATCCGCAGGGCGCCCCTCAAGGCCGGCAACCGCTCGCTCGGCTTTCCGACCATCGCATTCCCCTGTGAGATGGCGGCTAACCTGGACATGGAAACGGTCCTGGCGGCCATGCTCATTGCAAAGTACGCAGGGATCGTGGTGCTTTCGGATTTCAAGGGGGAGAGCCTGTTCCCCTTGCTCCTCGAAAGGCTGAACATCTACACCGACCCGCAGAGGCCCATGACCGTTACCCAGGGCATCTACGAGATCGGGGCTCCCAACGAGAAATCGCCGGTGTGCATCACCACGAACTTCTCCCTGACCTACTTCATCGTGAGCGGTGAAATCGAGGGAAGCCGGGTGCCCACGTGGCTCCTGATCATGGACACGGAAGGGTTGTCCGTGATGACGGCGTGGGCGGCCGGGAAGTTCTCCGGCGATGCGGTGGCCTCTTTTGTGAAAAAGAGCGGCATTGCAGACAAGATCGCTCACAAGAAGCTCATCATTCCCGGCTACGCCGCCTCGATCAGCGGGGATATGGAAGAGGAGCTGCCCGGGTGGGAAGTGATCATCGGGCCGAGGGATGCGTCCTTGATACCCAAATTTCTCAAAGAAAGGGCGAAGTAAAGGGGGAAAGGCCATGTTATTGATCGGTGAAAATCTCAATGTGATTAACAAGATCATCGGAAAAGCCTTTAAGGAAAAGGATCCCGGCCCCATTGCCGAGGAAGCGAAAAGGCAAAAGGAAAAAGGCGTGGACTGGATCGACATCAACCTAGGGCCTTCCAGGAAAGGCGGTCCCGAACTCATGCAGTTCGTGGTGAAGACGGTCCAGGATACCATTGGAGACACGCCTCCCCTGTGCCTGGACACCTCCAACATCGAGGCCATGGAAGCCGGGCTGGCGGTTCACAAGGGAAAGGCGATTATCAACTCCATCATGTGCAGGCCCGAGCGCTACGAAAAGCTCATTCCCCTGGC
The DNA here is from genome assembly GCA_963702565.1 of uncultured delta proteobacterium. Taxonomy (GTDB): domain Bacteria; phylum Desulfobacterota; class DSM-4660; order Desulfatiglandales; family HGW-15; genus CAVPDE01. Next base: position 18,065 of record CAVPDE010000015.1, read on the forward strand.
CGTCAAGTACAAGGCCAACATGATTGCCCTCATGTGGGGGCCTGAGGGACTGCCGAGGGACGAGAACGAGCGGGGAGCCCTGGCAGCGGAATTGATTTATGCCGCCAATGAGGCGGGGGTTCCGAACGAGGACATTTTTGTGGACGGAATCGTCACGCCGGTGAATATCCAGCAGGGTCAGCTCATGAGCCTTCTGGCGTTTCAGGAGATGCTGGCAGACATGTTCCCCGGCATCAAGTCCACGTGCGGCCTCTCTAACATCTCCAATGGGCCGCCGGACCACTTGAGAGGCATTTTGAATCAGACCTACATGGTCATGCTGGAGAGAAAAGGCATGTACTCCTGCATTGCAGATGCCTATGACGACAAGCTGGTCGCCATTGCCCGGGGAAAGAGGCCGGACGTGGTGGAGCTCATCCACAAGGTCATGGACGGAGAGTCTGTGGATGTGGGATCTCTTTCCAAGGAGCTTCAGGGCTATGTGAAAACCGCGAGGGTGATCCTAGGCCACAGCCTATACTCGGACTCCTGGCTCGAACTGTAATCCCGACAGAGTCTTCGTTAACCTGAAAACTGAAAAACTCCTCGGTCCCTGTGTCCGGGGAGTTTTTTTCTGCATTCTGTCTGCTCCTAATGAGTTTGTTCAGGTGCCCATGTAAAATCCCCTCTGTCTCCCCTTTACTAAGGGGAGGACATGGGGCGGATTTCCCCTTTCGTAAAGGGGGAGTAAGGGGGATTTGAGCTCTCAGCCCTACGCTCCCTGCTTTCTTCAGAGCGACACCGTGAGGAGCGTCACATCATCCTCCAGGCCTCCCGCTTCTTTGATCTTTTCCAATTCCGAGCGGAGCTTTTGAGAAATCTCCGACCCAGAGAGCCCTGGTTCCAGCTTCAAGACGACCTCCTCTAACCCCCCGCTCTCGCCTTTGCCCAGAAGGGCCTCCGTCACTCCGTCCGTGTAAAACAACAGGACATCCCCAGGGTTCCATTCCACGTGACTCCGTTCGTAGATCGCCCCGCGATCAAGGCCTACGGGCGGCCCTGAGGGTTCAAGCCTGAGGGTCGCGTGTTCAGCCGGTCTGTAGAGAAAAGGAGGCGGGTGGCCTGCTCTGGCCAAAGCCACGGACAGGGCCTTGGTGTCAAGAATTGCACAGCAAAGGGTGATGAAGTCATCCTGTTTGAGGATCCGGCAGAACCTCTCGTTGATCCGAGAAACGATCGCTTCAGGACAAGGTTCTTCAGGAGCAATCATCTGAAAGGTGAATTTCAGCATGGTGGCGATGAGCGCTGCAGCAAAGCCGTGTCCTGACACATCGGCAATGAGAAGGGCCACCTTTTCAGAACCCAAGGGGAGAAAATCATAGAAATCGCCGCCCAGCTCGTGGCGGGGCTGAAAATAGGCCGTAATTCCCAGGGAGCCGGGTCCGGACAAGGGGGATGGCAAGAGGTCCTCCTGAAGAAGGACTGCCCTGCGAATCTCCTGATCCAGCAGGTCCTTTTGAAGGGTGACTCTCCTGTGGGAGAGGATGTTGTCCACGGCAATGGCGAGTTTTGCGGCCAGCCGATTCAGGAGATCAGGGCCTTCGGCTGTGGAATAGAAGTGGGTGCTCCGGACGGAACCGAGGTTCAGGGATCCGATCAGGCGTTTGCGAAGAGTCAAGGGGAGAAGGGCATGGGACCGGATTTCATCGTGATGGCCGGGGAAGAAAATCTTTGAAGACCCCAGTGGCGTTTTTTCAAAAACAACCGTTTGTTCAACCACTTGCTTTGTCAGGTCCTCTTCATTCATAATCGGCAGGATGTCTAAGCCCCGGGGCAGGGAGAGTTGATCGATGAATTCCTGGGAACCCAGATTGGATTCCAGGTACTGCCGGGTGAGGCCAAGGGTCACAAAATCAATGCCCGGTCTGAGCTGGAGGCAGTTGGTGAGGGTAATGACCAGATCCTCGAGCGAATCGGCGGAAAAGAAATCCTTCTCGAGCCGGTCGTGAAATGCAATGAGATCTCGGATCCTGGCGGTTTCCTGGCGGGTTTCCAGGATTTCTTTCTGGAGACGCCTGTTCTCATTTTCCAGATTTCTGAGGGTCTTTTCTGTTTGATGATGATAAAAGGCGTCATTCATGGTATAGATCTTCAGTGCCTTTGGAGGAAGTTTGTTTGTCTGCCATCAGGTTCACCAGGCACTGAGAGCACAGAGAGGCGGATCATTTTTTCGTCTATCGGGAGATACCGATAGACGAAAATCAGCTCTCAAATTCAATTAACGGTAAAAGCGTTTTTGCGACCGCGATTTCAAGACAGAGTCTTTCTGTTTGTCGGTATCTCTCGACAAACAGAAAAGGATCTCCGTGTCCTCTGTGTCTGGTGAAGATATCATTTTCCATGAGGAACGGGGATTAGGCAAGAACTTTTGAAAGACAGGGCGTAAGGATATGGCTCTCCAAATGACCATTACTGAGGACAGGGATGTCGTGATCGTGGCTCTGGCGGCAAGGATTGACTCCTTTGCCATCGAGGAGCTCTACGAAGGCTTTGAACAGGTCAAGAAGACGGGAAAGAGGAACATTGTCCTCATGATGAGGGACCTCGAGTACATCAACAGCCGCGGTATTGCAACGCTCATCTCCTTTTTCAAGTGGGCCAAGGAGGAAGGCCGGTCCGTCAAATTAGCCCAGGTGCCGAAAAACATCATGGCCCTTCTGACCCTCCTGGGTATCGAAAAACTCACGTCCATCTACGACACGCTGCCTGAAGCGATTGAAAGCTTTGAACAGGACCTGGCCCGGGAAGAGCTTCCGGAAGAAGCGGCGATCTTGGATGAGGAGAACCAGCGCAGGAGAGGCTTTGTGCCGAGGCAAAACAGCCGGAAGTCCATGGTGATGGTAGGCGCCATTGTTTTGGTCGTGGTGCTTGCGGTTCTGTTCTTCATGGCGCAAGGAGAGAAGAAAAGCCCTGAGGTGGATCTTCAGCCTCTTCTCAAAAAGATAGGGCTTTTAGAGGAAAGGATGTTGAAACTGGAAAGCAAAGGAAAAGAGGCTCCGCAGGTCCAGGAAAAACTGGACAGCCTCACACGGAACCTGAACGAGCGGCTCAGCCATCTTGAAAAGGAGATCAACCAGATCAAGGAAGAAGCGGCCTCAGCAAAGAAAAAGCCGGAAGTCAGCCAACCGGCTGCTCCACCCCCAGCGCCTCCAGCCAAATCCCCGGCAAAACCCGGCACAACAAGGGTTCACACCGTTGCTCCGGGGGAAAATCTCTACCGCATTGCCCTGCGCTACAACCTGAGCGTGGAAGAGCTTCGCCGGTTGAACAACATGAGACCGGATCAGTCCCTCCAAGTCGGCCAGAAGCTCACCGTTGGCCCGGGGAACTAGGGAGTGCTGTCGCTTTTTGTTGTATCCCCTGGCGAAGGGGCACTCGTTGTGGGTTTCGAGTCGCCGGGGCTCGCCGCGGTTCCCTGCGGCGTTCCGCGGGGCGGCTGAGCGTTTCTGATAACCTTAAGAGCTTCGGGGGTCTCCCCGTCTGCAACCGGACCTCCTGGGGGCGGAGCATTCTCCTGCACTCTGAAAGCGGGAGGCAAGGGTCCGTCAGATGCAGCAGGGCCGACAGGAGCCGAAACGCTTTCCTGGGCTTTGAAGGCATCCGGGAGTGCAGACTGCGCTGAAGCGGAACCGGGACGCTGGGTTGCAGTCCCGCCCTGGGCTGGTTGGGGTAGCGCCCTTGGCGGGCGGCGCACGGTTGCAGCAGGTGGAGCAGTGGAAGTTGAAGGCCTGCTTCTTACTGTCGGTGCAGGCCGAGTCGTAGCTCCGGGCGGAGAGGCTACCCTAGGGGGCTGCACGCCGGGCCGGCCCGGTTGAGTCCCGGCAGGCTTTACCTCTCCCATGACCATCACGCCTGCGACCTTGTTCTTGTTGTCAAACATGAGACTGTAATTCAGATTGGCGAGGATGCGCTTCAATCCTTCCTCCATGGGCAGGTCGTTGAAGCTCACGGAGATCTTTTCCTGGAACAGGGTTTCGTCTCCCCTGAACCAGACTCCCGACTGCTTCTCAATGTCGCGTGCCAAGTCCAGCAGCGAGGTCTCTTTGAGGTTGACAGAGAGCAGCCCGTCTTTCACGCTCACCGCTTCAGCACACCATACACGCTCCTCGAGAAAGAAAACAAGAAGAGAAGATGCAATCAGGCAAATACACAAAAACGTTCTTGCGGTTTTCAGAACCATTTCTTATTCCCTGAACACCGGGAATCGCATCCCGCCTTTCAAGCGGCTTTGCCACTGCAACAGCGGCACTATTTTGTTGCAATAATATCACACTTGCGTAACGTTATCATTACAATATTATCGGTCTTTTAGTCTTGTGGGCAATCGCCGGTGTGTCTACAACATATGGTATCTAATAACGAATTCCTCAAAAAAATAGAATATTTCGAACAAGAGGTTTGATTTCCTCAGAACAAACCTTTAGAATAATTGGGCTTAGATAGAGCTAAAGAAAATGAATCTCAAGCGATTCTTGTTGTTCGGAAATATCCTCCTCTCAGGTCTGATCCTCTGGGTTGGGGTTTCCATTGTCACCACCTGGGCATCGAGCAGTAAGGGGGGAGATTCCTCCCTGAGCGTCCCCGCTAAGATGTCGATGCCCAAGGACATCTCTACTTCTAAGGGCAAGCGGTTAGAAGATTATGCTTTGATTGCATCTAAGGATGTCTTTCACACCGCAAAACAGGTAGCGAAGACAGGCTCAAAAGATCAGGCGGAAGAGTACAAAGTCACGGAACTGAATTTAGAGTTGAAAGGCACTGTCGTAGGAGAGGGAAAAGAGTCCTATGCCTTTATCCTGGACAAGGGGTCGAAAAACGAGGAGGTTTATTACAGCAATGATTTCGTTATGGGAGCCCAGATTCTCAGGATCATGAAAGGCCGGGTGATTCTGAATGTGGATGGAAGGGAAGAGGCTCTTCTCATGATGGATGAGAGCCGGACCCTTCCGGAAATGGGCTCGGGTGAAGAAAAGACAGGGGCAGAGGCGGTCAAACCGGCTGAGCAGAGGCCGACTTCTCAAGGGGCCGCTCCACCCCAGAGGAGAATCATTACCCCGAGGAGGGGCGTGGGAAAGACGGGCGGGTAGTAAGAAGCAAGGAGCGCAGCGCATAGAGCAAAGAGCCTAGAGCGAAGAGCAAAGACAAAGAGCGATCGAGAAAATTAATCCGGTCCTAACAAAGGCCTGCTATCGAGAACACTCTTCGGTTGAAGGAAAGGCGAAAGAGGAAAGGCGTTATCACGAAAGCACGAAAGTTTGAAAATGGGAAAAAAAGAATGAGGGTTTTTTCGTGCTTTCCAATTTTCGTATTTTCGTGATTGGGTGATTGAGTGGATGGTATGAGGCGGAACACAAACAGACATAAAAACCTCCTGGGCATTCTCCTGCTCCTGCTGGTCCTCTGCCTTGGCATCGCTCCGGCCCTTGGCCAGGAGAAAGCGGGGAAAACCGAACCCAATGATTCCCAGGCAAAGCCCGCCTACATCACGATGAACTTCAAGGACGTGGACCTCCAGGTGTTCATCAAGTTCATCAGCGAACTCACGGGAAAAAACTTCCTCATCGATCCCAATGTCAAGGGAACCGTCACCATCGTTTCCCCTCAGAAGGTCACGGTGGACGAAGTCTACAAGGTCTTTCTCTCCGTCTTGGAGGTGAACGGATTCACCGTGATCGAAGCAGGACAGGTGAGTAAGATCGTGCCTGCGGCTGCGGCAAAGACGAAGGCCACGGAAACCTTCCTCGAAAAAAGACTGAGGTCCCCTGAAGACAAGATCGTCACCCAGTTGGTGCCTCTCAAGCACGCCGAAGCGGTCACCCTGGCCAGGCTTCTTGCTTCAATGGTTGAAAAAACAGGGCTTCTCGTGCCCTATGCAGAAACCAACACGATGATCGTCATTGACACCCTCTCCAACATCAACCGGCTCGTTCGGATCGTCACGGAGCTGGATGTGCCGGGCGATGAAGAGATCTGGGTCACCCAGCTCAGGTATGCCAAGGTGGACGACATGGCAAAGAAACTGGTTACGCTGTTTCAGGAGCGAAGAGGCGCCGCCGCAGGCGCAGGGCAGCAGGCAGGAGTGGTCCGGGCCGACCTCAAAATCCTGCCGGATGAGAGAACCAACTCCCTCGTGGTTCTGGCAGGCCCGAACCCCATGGCCAAAATCAAACTCCTGGTCGATAGGCTGGATAAGAGACAGGTTCGGCCGAGAGAGAACATCCATATCTATTCCCTCCAGAATGCCGTTGCCGAGACTCTGGCCAAGGTTCTGATGGAGATTCCTGGCAAGGGGACAAAAGATGAAAAGGCAAAGGCGCCGCCGGTTTCCAAGGACGTGCAGATATCGGCCGACAAGGCGACGAACACGCTGGTGATCATTGCGGAACCCGAAGAGTACGCGATTCTGGAAGAGGTGATCCGGAGACTCGATGAACCGCGGCCCCTGGTCTATGTGGAAGCGCTGATCATGGAGGTGTCCTCATCCAAGGCCCTGGACCTGGGCGTCGAGTGGCGCCTGGGCAACACCTATGACGGCGGGTATGGCGACGGGCAGCCGGGCGGGGTTTTTTTCGGCGGGTCACAAGGGTCGAGCAGCCCAGTGGCCGACGCCATCAACACGGGCACGGTCTCCGGGCTTCCGGCCGGCTTTGTGGCGGGCGTCCTCGGCAAGGGCATTACCCTGGGGTCTATCACCTTCCCCACCATCGCAGCCTTTGTGAGGGCGGTGAAAACGGACAGCGACTTCAACGTGATCTCCACCCCGCAGATTCTCACTCTCGACAACGAGGAAGCGAGCATCGAGATAGGCCAGAACATCCCCTTTGTCACCCAGGTGGTCGAGTCGAGCCAGACGACGGACAGGCCCATACAAAATTTTCAATACAAGGACGTGGGTGTGACGCTCAAGGTCACGCCTCAGATCAATGAAGACGGCTTTATCAGACTCAAGATCGAAGAGAGCGTCAAGGCTGTCATCTCTCAGACGGCCCTTCGAGGCACCGTGCTTGCACCCACCACCACGTACCGAACGGCTAAAACCAGCATCATGGTCAAAGACGGGGAAACGGCTGTCATTGGGGGTCTGATCGAGGCAAGGCTGGACAGGGGAAAGACTTCGACTCCTTGTTTAGGTGATATTCCTGCCTTTGGCTGGCTATTCAAGACCACGGAAGATCGGGATGAGAAGACAAACCTCATGGTGTTTATGACCCCTCGCGTCGCCCGGGGCGTGGAAGATGCCAAGAAACTCTATGATCAGAAAAGAGGGCATATGGACAAGGAAGCCGAGAGGGCTTTGAAGGCGCAGGAGCAGGAAGTCATCAGAAAAAGGGCCTTTGACGGTGATTGGGGATTCGACAAACCAGAGGACAGTAAGCAGTAGACAGGAGAGAGAATAGAGGAGACAGAAGACAGTAGACAGAAGGGAGACAAAGCAGTCGCGAAAACACGAAACTTGCCCGCCGTTAATTCGGCGGGGGACGAAAGCACGAAAGAAGAGGGGGTTGTATCAACACAGTGACTTTTTTTCGCGGTTTCCAGATTTCGTGCTTTCGGTGCGCCAGGACAAGCCTGGCTGATCTTGTAACCTGAAAGGAGGTTACCCTGCAAATTGCTCGTTCAGCAGGTAGCGGAGCGGGCGGCCCGCGGAATAATCCAAAGGGTCGAAGCCTCGCCGAGCGAACGCGCGAGCCGTAACGCAAGTGAACCCGATCCGGCCTCGTTACACCGATGGAGGGTGGCCAGCCCGCCGAAAAGTGGTGAAGCCCGCCGCCGATGGTGAAGCAACGAGCAAGAGCAACCATTGGGCCTCCCGGGGTGAGAGGGGACAGCGCGTGCGGAAAGATGAGCCGAGGAACCTGGGAGACCCGATGCAGTGGCGGAAGTGTGGCTAACCTGTGGTGGGAAAACATAACTGCCATGGGGCTGCATTGGGAGTCGGAGGGGTTCATAGTAGCGAAGAAGCGGTTAATCCCCGTGGAGCGAAGGGACCCTGCTGAAGACGTGTTTTGGTAGGAAGGGAGGAATGCCGATTGGGGAAACCTACTACGGAAGAGGCGGCAAAGCCTGAGAAAGGCATGACGCCGAGTCTTTCTTCCCTGAGACAGAAACTGGGCCAAAAGGCCAAGCGGGAACCGAAGTTTCGGTTCTACACGTTGTACGGCCATATAAGCCGGGATGACGTGTTGGCGGCGGCATGGACCCTGGTGCGTGCCAACAAGGGCGCAGCAGGCATAGACGGCGTAACGATTGAGCGGGTTGAGGAACAAGAGGGTGGTGTGGCGGTGTTTCTGGAGAGCATCCAGAAGGAACTGCGCACGAAGACCTATAAACCGCAACCCGTGCGCCGGGTGTTTATCCCAAAAGCCAATGGAAAGAGGAGGCCGTTGGGTATCCCGACGGTGCGGGACCGAATGGTCCAGACGGCAACGCTTCTTATCTTGGAGCCGATTTTCGAAGAAGACTTTGAAGAATGCTCCTACGGGTTCCGTCCTGGGCGCTCGGCCCATGATGCACTGGAGGAAATCCGGGGCCATATCAAGGCTGGCTTTTGCGCGGTGTATGATGCTGATCTGAAAGGATACTTTGATTCGATCCCGCACGAGAAGCTGATGGCGTGTTTGCGCATGAGGATCACGGACCGCTATGTGCTGAAGCTGATTCGTATGTGGCTGGAGGCGCCGGTGGTTGGAGAGTCTGGTTCTGGAGGGGGCGGAGCATCGTCCCGCACAAAGAAAGGGACTCCCCAAGGAGGAGTGATTTCTCCTCTGCTTGCCAATGTGTATTTGCATTGGTTTGATAAAGTGTTCCATCGAGCTGGTGGGCCTGCGGTGTGGGCTAAAGCCAAGTTGGTGCGCTACGCTGACGACTTTGTGATCTTGGCGCGATATATTGACGGTCAGATCACGGGTTGGGTGGAGTCGAAGATCGAAGGGTGGTTGGGCTTGGAGATCAACCGGGAAAAGACGAGGGTGCTGGATTTGCAAAAGGAAGGGGAAAGCTTGGACTTTCTGGGATATACGTTTCGGTACGACTGGGACCGTAAAGGCGGCGAGTTTCGGTACCTGAACCTGTTTCCCTCGAAGAAAGCTTTGGCCCGAGAGCGCGAGCACCTTCGTGAGCGGACGAGTGCACGAATGTGCTTCAAGCCGATTCCGGTAATGATCGACGAACTCAACGAGCATCTGCGCGGATGGGCTAATTATTTTGGGCGTGGGTATCCACGCAAGGCCTTCCGGGAGATAAACGCCTATGTGCGGCAGCGGCTTCAGTGTCATTTGTCCCGCCGCAGTCAGCGTCCATGGCGACCGCCCAAAGGGATGACCTTCTATGCGCGATTTGCGCAAATGGGGTTGATCTATTTGTGAAGAGGCTCGGTTCATCACTGCGCATGCCTCAGGCAAGAGTCTTCAAGAAAGCCGGATGCGGGAAATCCGCACGTCCGGTTTGACGAGGGGGAGGGGGAGTTCCTCCCTCCCTACTCTACTGGTGAATTCTTCGTTTTTTATTCTGTATGCTTTAAAAAAACATGTTTAAGAATCTTTTCAAGAGCAATGTTCAGAATCCCCCGCCCTCTCCTCCTCCTGATGCCGGTTCCTCTGTGCCGGGTCTCCTCATGCAGGACATGACTGAATCGGAGCGCCTGGCTCATTTCTCCGAAAAGCTCGGTATTCCCGTCAAGAAAAGGCTCCTCGAAGACATCCGCTTTGAGGGCAAGCTGGACATCCCCATCCAGTATTTCAAGCGCATGGGGCTGGTCCCTCTTTTCGAGGAACAAGGGGTTCTGACCGTAGCCATCAATGACCCGGCAAATTTTCAAGCTGCCGACGACCTGGCTCGGCGCTTCGGGTTCAAGGGGATCCGGATGGTGCTGAGTCCTCTCGGGGAGATCCACTCGGCGATCAACGCACTCTTTGACCAAACCAGCGACGAAGCCGAGAAGATGGTTCAGGACCTGGAGTCCTACCAGTCCGATGACCAGGTCTTCACCGAACTCGAAGACCTGCAGGACCTCATGGATGTGACCAACGAAGCCCCGATCATCCGGCTCGTCAACGTGGTTCTGACTCAGGCCCTGCGCCGGCTGGCGAGCGACATCCACATCGAGCCTTACGAAAAAGAAATCAAGGTCCGTTTCCGGATCGACGGGATCCTGTACGAGATTTTCTCTCTTCCCAAGCGCTTCCAGGCCCACATCGTTTCACGGCTGAAGGTCATGGCCAACCTGGACATCGCGGAAAAAAGACTCCCCCAGGACGGAAGAATCAAGATCAAGGTGGCCAACAAGACCGTGGACATCAGGATTTCCGTGATCCCCATGGCCTACGGCGAGAGGATCGTGCTGCGTCTGCTCGACAAGAGCATTTCCATTCTCGGGCTGGCCGAGATGGGCATGGCGCAAAAGAGGCTGGAGATCTTCGAGAAGCTGATCAACAAGAACACCGGAATCCTTCTGGTCACAGGCCCCACCGGAAGCGGCAAGACCACGACCCTCTATGCCGCTCTCAACCGGATCAACTCCGTGGAGAAGAACATTATCACCATCGAGGATCCCGTCGAATATGAACTGAAAGGCGTGGGCCAGATCCAGGTGAACCCCAAGACCGAGCTCACCTTTGCCAGGGGGCTCCGCTCCGTCCTGCGGCACGACCCGGACATCATCATGGTGGGCGAGATCCGCGATCTGGAAACTGTGGAGATCGCCATCCAGGCCTCCCTTACCGGCCACCTCGTGTTCAGCACCCTTCACACGAACGATGCAACGGGCGCTCTCACCCGCCTGGTGGACATGGGCGTGGAGCCTTTTCTCATTGCCTCGTCCCTGCTGGCGGTTCTGGCCCAGCGGCTCGTACGAAGGATCTGCCCGGATTGCAAAGAACCGTTTCACCCGGAGGAGGCCACCCTTGAAGAGCTCGGGCTTCCGAAGGATCAGGTGTTCTATCACGGCCGGGGATGCGAGGCATGCATGCAGAGCGGGTACCGGGGCAGGAGCGGCATCTTCGAGCTTCTCGTGATGGACAACGACACGCGGCACCTTCTCACCTCCGGCGCAGATTCGGTGAAGATGAAGGATATGGCGGTGCGCAACGGAATGGCCACCCTCTTTGAAGACGGCCTCCTGAAGGTGAAGACCGGGCTGACCACGCTCAATGAGGTGCTGCGGGTAACGCAAGAATAGAATGCCTGTCTTTGAATACAAAGCTCTGGACAGCAAAGGCAAGAAGATCCGCGGACTGATCACGGCGGACGGCCCTGCCGCAGCCAGGCTCAAGCTCAGCCAGGACCTCCTTTACCCCACCGACATTCGGGAAGTCAAAGAAGACGAAAAAAAGCCCTCCGCGGAAGCGCTCGTCTCTCCTCTAGCCAAGCTGCAGCGGGTCAATCCGGTGGAAGTCACCACGGCCTTGAGGCAGCTGGCCACCCTCATTTCTTCAGGCCTTCCTCTTGTGGAAAGCCTCGCCGGAGTGATCGAGCAGAGCGAGGAACCCAAGCTCAGGAAGATCTTCACCCAGGTCCGTGAACGCGTACTGGAAGGCAATTCCCTGGCCCAGGCCATGTCCGCACACCCCGGTATCTTCAGCCACATTCACGTCAACATGGTGAGGGCAGGCGAGACCGGAGGGGCCCTGGACATCATCCTGAGGCGGCTTGCGGATTTTTCCGAGCGCCGGCTCAAGCTCAAAAAGAGGATAGAGTCGGCCATGACCTATCCCATCTTCCTCCTTCTGATCAGCAGCGTGATTCTGATTTTTCTCATGACCTTTGTGATGCCCAAGGTGGTCGGGATTTTCAAGGGCATGAAGCTGGCTCTTCCCTGGTCCACACAGGTGCTCATCTTCGTGACTTATGTGATCAGCAATTATTGGTGGCTCCTCGCGCTCGGAGCCGTGGGCCTGGCAGGGCTGATAGTGGCCCTGGTGAGAACTGAAACAGGCGCTCGTGCCTGGGACCGGATCAAAATGGGCTTCCCTCTTCTGGGAAGGCTTCACCGCAAGGCGGTGATTGCGCGCTTTACGAGGACCCTGTCCATCCTGCTCAAGAGCGGGATTCCCCTGGTCGATGCGCTGGAAATCTCCAGGCCTGCCATGGGCAACCGGATCCTCGAGGACGGCGTCAAGGAAGCGACAAAGCTCGTAGGGGAAGGATCTGATTTTGCGACCCCTTTGCGGCAGAAGGGAGGGTTTCCTCCGCTGGTGGTGCAGCTGGTGCGGGCCGGCGAAAAGAGCGGGGAACTGGAGGAAATGCTCGCCAAGGCTGCGGAAGTCTATGAAGACGACGTGGAAGCCACCATCGCCTCGCTGACCTCCATCATCGAGCCGGTGGTGATCCTGTTCATGGGCGTGGTGGTGGGTTTCATTGTCATGGCGATCTTGCTGCCGATATTTGAGATGACTTCGGGGATCAGAGTCACAAGGTAGCAGGTTGCTGAAAAACGACCATCTACTGCGTTGCCCGCATCCTTCGGCGCTGCGGCGTACTGGACTGTACGCCTCACTTCTCAGGATTTCGGGCGCCTTGTATCTGGCCGTTTTTGAGCAACCTGCCGGTAAGACGGTGACTGTTTTTTTGGAGAGGAAAAGCAACGAGAAGGTGGTACAATGAGTTAAAGAGAGTGGAGTGTTGGAGTGCTGGAGCGATAGGATATGGAGTACTGGAGTATTGGAGTGTTGGTTGTTCGGGTTACCAGTACTCCAATACTCCAGTACTCCATCACTCCATTCGACAACTCCTTTGGGTACAGGAGCTCGGTATGAGAAATTTGACTTTTAGGTCGTGTAAGACCGCGCAAGGCTTTACCTTGCTCGAGATCCTCATCGTCATCACCATCCTGGGCATCCTGGCCAGTCTCATAGCGGTCAAGCTCATGGACCGGCCCGGGGAAGCCAGGCAGCTGAAAGCGCAAATGGACATCCAGGCCCTTGAGACGGCCCTGAAGCTTTACAAGCTGGACAACGCCTTTTACCCGACCACGGACCAGGGTCTTCGCGCCCTGGTGGAAAAGCCTGGGCTGGGCAAAATCCCTACCAAGTGGCGTGAAGGCGGCTACTTGGAAAAGGGTGTGCTTCCCAGGGATCCGTGGGACAGGGATTATCTGTATCTCAGTCCTGGAATTCGGAACAGGGATTTTGATCTCTGGTCCTACGGCGCGGACGGTGAGGACGGGGGGGAAGGGGAGGATGCCGATGTCACCAACTGGGCGACCAAGAAGGAATAGACCGGCCGGGTTTACCCTGTTTGAAATCGCCGTTGTCCTCTTCCTCATCAGCCTCTTTTTTGTCCTGGTGGCCGTTCCCATCGAGGGGGTCCTCTCCGGCGGTGACCTGGGACAGGCCACTCGCATGCTCATGAGCGAGGTGAGCAGACTGCGAGGGGAGGCCGCCTACACGAGGAAAGTGCAGACTCTGGTGCTGGACATGGAGAAAAACACCTTCTATGCCCTGGACCCGGAAACCCCGGCAGATTTCAGGAAGCCGGAGGAGAGTCTTTTCGAGGAAGAAAAGGAGGTCGTTCCCAGGCGAAAGGATTTGCCCTCAGGCGTATTTTTTGCAGACGTGGTTCTGGACACGCTGGGCAAGATTCAGGAGGGAAAAGCAGAGGTTCGCTTTTTTGCCAACGGGTGTGTGGAGCACGCTCTGATCCATTTGAAAAATCAAGGCGGCAAGATCTACACCCTTGAGATCAACCCCGTGACAGGTCTTATCAAAACCCATGAAGGATATATTGAACAGAAAAGGCAAGGATCAAGGTTTCACTCTACTTGAAATCATCATTTGCCTGGGTCTCATAGCGCTGGTCCTGGTGGCCGTCTTTCACCTGCAGGCGCAGAACCTGGACCTTCAGTCTGAAGCGCAGTTCATGACCACGGCGACCTGCCTTTTGCAAGAGCGCCTTTCTCAGATCCAGGCCCAGGAGAAGATCGAAGAAGGGACGAACTCGGGGGATTTCGGCAAAGACTATCCGGACTACACGTACAAGCAGGAAGTGAGCGAGATGCCGGACACGGAAACCCTCTACAAAGTGAGGGTGGCCGTGATTCTCGAAAGAGACAAAGCCCGCAGGGATCTATGGCTCGAAACGTATCTGTACCGACAGAAGATATGAAGGGATTCACCCTTCTGGAAGTGCTGGTCTCCATGGCGATTCTGGTGATCATCATGGCGGCGCTCTACAGCGCCTACACCACGAACGTGGAGGCCATCCAGATCGCCAGGCAAAACGGAGAGGTCCACCAGACGGCCAGGATCGTACTGGACCGGATGAGCAAGGATCTTCAGTCGGCGTTGATCGAGGTGAGCGTTCCTTCGGACAAGATCAAGCTGGGCCTGGTGGGCGAAGACCGTGAGATCGACGGGAGGCGGGCGGATCGCATAGACTTCACCACCGTGACCCACCTGCCCCTCACGGAAAAGGGTCCGGCGAGCGATCTGTGCGAAATCGGGTACCTGATTGAGGAGAATTCAGAAGACAAGGTTCTTGTTCTCTTGAGAAGGGATGACCCCAGCGTGGATGAGGACTTCACCAAGGGCGGATCGGTCCAGGAAATGGCAAGAAACGTGTTGGAGTTCAACCTCACCTACCAGGATTCCAGGGGTGAGGAATCGGACAAGTGGAACACCCTTGACGGGATGCCCGCATCCGGGCTTCCGTTGCTCATCAAGGTTCGGCTGGTCCTGAAGGATGAACTCAATCGCGAGCACGTGTTCAGCACGACCATCCACCCCGAACTGGCGGAAAGAGTGAGGGAGAGATGACGCTGGGTCCCCTGAAAAGCGAACGCGGAACGGCCTTGGTGCTCACGCTGCTCGTCATCATCACCCTCGCGGGGCTGACCCTGGGCTTCTCCGGCGAGTCCGGAGTGGAGCTGACCCTGGCGGGTTACGCAAAGGACGGCACCAGGGCTTATCAGCTCGCCCGCTCCGGGGTTGAGATCGCGCTGGAGCTCCTGGCCAGGGACAAAGATTTCAAAATGGACACCTTCAACGAGGACTGGAGAAAGTTCGGATCCGTTCCCCTGGCCGGAGGCCTGGCCGAGGAGGGCGTTTCTTTCTACGGCGGCATGGTGGATGAAAACAGCAAAATCAACATCAATTTGCTCAGGAACAGCCAGGGCGAAATCGACGAAAAGAGAGAAGCGCAGATGAGACGGCTCTTCGTAGCTCTGGGAGCGAAAGAAGAGCGTCTCAACCCGCTTCTGGACTGGCTGGATGCGGATGACATTGAGAGGCAGGATGGTGCGGAGGGATACTTTTACCAGAATCTCGAAGAACCTTACGAGTGCGCCAATGGCCCGTTCCTCACGGTGGGCCAGGTGTTTCTGGTCAGGGGCATGCGGGAGTTCGAGCGTTTCGGAGAGAAGAAGAAGCTGATGGATTTCCTGACGATCCACTCGGATGGAAAGATCAACATCAACACAGCTCCCAAGGAAGTTCTCGAGAGCCTCGGCGGAAGCATGGACAGCACTCTGGCCGCGGCCATTGTGGAATACCGAAAAGAAGAGAATTTTGAGAGCATCGAGGACTTGAGAAAAGTTCCGGGTATGGAGGACGAAGTCCTCGCCGAGATCGGGGAGTGGATCACGGTCAAAAGCTCGACTTTCTCTATCGAGGCCCATGTCAACTGCAACGGGGCGGTGGCAAGCATCAAGACCGTCGCACAGAGACAGGGAAACAAGGCAAAACTGATTTACTGGCAAGTAATGTAGTCATGATGAATCCTCTAAAAGACTTTTTGAAACCCAAGTATGTGGTCGGGCTCCAGGTGAAGGACGGTTGTATCGGGGCGGTGCAGCTCTACCTCGGCCTGAAGGGCCCGGAAATCGACAAGGCTGTTTTCATTGAGGCGGCTGATCCCGAGCGCATTCAGGAAGAGCTCAAGAGGCTTTTTCAGGAAGAGGGTTTCAAAAAGGAGATGATCGTCACCTCCCTCCCAAGTTCCAAGGCCTTTATCCGGGAGATCTCCCTGCCCCTTTCCCAACCCAAGAAGGTGGAAAAGATCATCAAGTATCAGATGGAACCCTATCTCCCCTGCCCTGTCGAGGAGGTGCTGGTCGACTTTCTTCACCCAGGGACAGACGGGGGGATTCTCACTTTCGGGGTGGAAAAGAAATACCTGGCAGAGCACCTGGCCCTTCTGAGCGGTGCGGGAATCGAGCCGGATGCGGTCACGCTGGAGGACATCGCACTCTTCTCTCTGTATCTCTTCAAATACGGCGGCGAGTCCGAGCAACCCGTCGCCATCGTGCACACGATTGGAGAGAGCTTGGTGGTGCAGATCATCCACAAGAAGCAACTCGATTTCATTCGCCTACTGCCGGACAGCGTGGACCAGCTCGCAGACACCTTCCGCTTTTACAAAATGAAAAGGCCCGACCTCTCGGTGGGAGAGATCTATCTCACCGGCAACGGGGCATCAGGGACCCACGAAAAAGCGCAGGAAATGGAATCGAGGACCGCTATCAAGACCATGGTGTGGCGGCCTTTTGATGAGATGAGAGACAGGCTGGACAAGACCATCTCGCTGCTGCAGCCGAAACTGGGAGTGCCGCTCGGGCTTGCGATCGGCGCCGTTTATCCGCTCGATAAATCCCTGAACCTGAGGCGCGAGGAGTTCGTCCCCAAGACCTATTTCAACCTCAACCTTAGGAAGATGTTCCTTTTCATGGGCGCGGGACTCCTGCTTCTGGCTGTGCTTCTCACCGTGAACGTCTATCAGAAAGCGTATTACCAGGAGAGGCAATACAACCGGCTCCAGGCTCAAGTCCGGCAGGTGTTTACCGAGGCTTTTCCGGATGCGGCTCAGAGAATGGTCAGGGGCCAGGAAGTGGCCCAGCTGGAGCAGAAGATCGCAGAGGAAATGAGCCAGTACCAGGGCCTCGAGGAGGCGGCAGGAAGGGAAAAGATCCTGGAGGTTCTTCTGTCCCTTTCCAGGATCATCTCGGAAGATCCGGACGTGCAGATCGAAAATGCCTCAGTGGAAGGGAAGGACATCCGCATGGACGGTCGGACCGCCTCTTTCGAGGCCGTGGACAGGCTGACCAGCCGGGTGACCAAGGCAGGGCAGTTCAAGAACATCAAGCTCGTGGGCGCGAGAATGGACAAGAAGGACAACGCGGTCACCTTCAATTTTGCCCTGGAGAGGAACTGATGAAGTTGGACAGAAAGCAGATGACCTACGTCTTCATCGGGGGCCTGGTTCTCGTTGCCCTGCTCTTTTACTGGATCGTGATCTCCCCGGCCCTCTCCAAGCAGGAGCTTCTTGCCAAGAATATTGCCAAGAGAAAGCAAGACCTGGTGAAGGTCTCGGAGATCAAGGGGAAGTGGCAAAGCTTTCAAAGAGACCGGACCGACGTGCAGGAGGCGATCAAGGGTCGCGGCAGTTTCACCCTTCTTTCTTATCTCGAGGCCGTGACCCGGGAGATAGGCATTGACCAGCGGATCCAGTACATCAAGCCCGTCACCTTTCCCGAGGGGGAAGGGAAACTGAGACCCGAAGGGATTGAGATCAGCCTGGACGGGATCAACATGGAACAGTTGGTGAACTTTCTCTACAGGATTGAATATTCGGGAAAGCTCCTCCACGTCAAACGCATCAAGATTTTGAGAGCCTCCAAGGAAAAGACCAGCTTGCTCAAGGTGACCCTGCAGGTGAACACCTACAACCCTACCTAATGCAGGCCTTTCAAGCTCCGTCGCCTTGTGAGATGGCTTGCCTTTTTAACGTCGGATGCAGTACAATTCACCATGAGGAACTCATGGCAAGACTGCTTTGGGAACACGAAGGCCAGGTCATTAAGGACTATCCCTTTCCAAAGGGCAGCGTCACGATCGGTCGGCGCAGAGAGAATACCATCGTCTTCACCAACCCCGAGGTGTCCTCCTCCCATGCAAGGATCGACAAGGCAGGGACGGATTATATTCTAACCGATCTCCAGAGTACCAATGGTACATTTGTCAATAACCTGAAAGTCCTCTCCCACCGGCTGTCTCACGGGGATCGAATCTCCATAGGCAAAAACATTCTTCTCTTTATTGGCACCGAAAAAGCTACGGTTGAAGCGGAACGGGCAAGCATTCCTCTGGACCAGACGGTCATAATCGGTGGAACTAGGCATCAAAAAAGAACGCCGAGTCCCCGGGTGAAAATTGAAAAGCACTATATTGAGCCGGCCCCTGCCCCTGCTCGAAATCATCTAAGAATAGTCGTGGTTAGCTTTCTTGTGGTGGGCGCTCTCGTCGTTCTTGGAGTTCTCGCAGTGAAGGACAAAGCTTTTTTCCTCAGGGGGATCTTGCCAAAGGCTCACCAGGGACAGAAAACTGAAGGTACGACGGTGCCTCCCTCTGCAGAATTGGAAAAGACCTCTCAGGAAGGCGATATTTCATTGAGTGCAACCTCTGAAAGCCCGAAGTCACCAGCACTAAACGAAAGGAATTTGGGTGATGGAGCTTCAGAAAGATCCTCATTCAATATTGAAGCGATTGTCTGGTCGAGCGATGCCAAGAAATCTTTTGTTTTGATAGAGGGAGTCGAGTTCAAAGTTGGTGACTCGGTTGAGGGGAAAACAATCGCTCGAATCGAAAGAGACCATGTTGTGATCCAATCCCAAGAGGGAGAATCGATTGTCCGACTGAAATTCAAATAGGGAATTCTCCCTAACCAATTGTATTGTGTTGATTATTTGCCGACCCTATCAACGTGGTCTCTGATGCATGCCACTAGGGTCTCCGATTCGGTTGGATCAAGCTCCGGCTTCCTAACCTCCTGAACATTATCCACATTTCTCTCCCATGCCTGTTCGTTTCCCTCTGTTTGAAATCAGAAGAACCCCCAACACAGTGCCAGTGTGCATAAAAAAGCGAGAATTCATAATAAAGAACTCGAAAAACGATGAAAGAAAAAGATGTGTCATTGAGTCAGTGTCTATAAAGAAAGCTGATGCATGTAATAATTTGAAATAATTTAGTTTTTTGTTTTAAACAAACCTATAATTATCAAATGGTTAGCTAAAATACATTGTAATTTCAATTAAATACTGTTGCACCATCTGAAAAAAGGAAATGCCTTGGAATTAAACATAACGGCTCTTTGATGTCCTTGACAGGCATCTTTCCTTATCATATTCGAGCTCTCTAAAGGGGAGGCAAATCCTGTAGTATTAACTAAGGTGGGGGAGGTCTTGAACTCTCTCCTTTCGCAATTTAACCCTTCTAGAGTCTTGCCTTTTCTCTCAAGTTCTTCAAATGATTCGACTTCGAGTGCTTTTTCAAGGAAGGCGTTTTGCCCCGACAGATCGCAAGGCCCGGTAGCGAGGTGTTTATGGACTATAAGAGAACCAATCGGCATCGTTGTGCTGTCGTTCTCTGTTTTTTCACAACCATTCTTTCATTGTTTGGATGGCTTTCAAGTGGAGCCTGGGCGTTCAGCGTTACCCTCGCTTGGGATCCGAATTCAGAGTCAGACTTGGCCGGCTATAGAATCTATTACGATACGGATTCCGGCCCCCCATATCGATATTCCACCAATATCCCGTTGAGCAGCCAGGATTTCAATCCTTACAGCCCTGAATACACAGTGACCGGGCTGGTGGATGGTAATGTTTATTATTTCGCTTGCACCGCTTACAACGACTCGATGCTTGAAAGCGCATACTCGAATGAAGTGTCAACGGGTAACGCGCCCAGCAACCCGCCTCCCATTCTCTCTTCCCTCGAAATTAACAGTGCGACCGGAAGCACGGCAGTCTACACCAAAGATCCTTTCAGGAAAGTCAGCATAAGGATCGTCGCGACCGATGACAGGATGGTTAGTCAGTACCTGATTCTCGACGGCATTAGCGACCCTGGCAGAGGGACCTTCCTCCCAATTCCCGGGGGGGCACGGCAAAATCCTGTCTTTACTGTGAGCGATTTCGTGTTAAATGATCAAGAAGGGGGGCACACGGTCTACGCCTGGGTCAAAGACGACCAAGGAGAGATATCCTCCGCTGTATCGAAAACAAATATCATTCTTGACAGAGTGGCACCGACGGTTTCTATGTCCTATAGCAGTCCCGGCCCATACCAGTCGGGCCAGACGGTCCTACTTACGGCTAATTTTACGGATTCGAATCCGATTCTCGGCACACCAACAATAAGCATAGACTATTCCGGTACGGATAATGATATGTCCGGCACGGTAATGACGCAGGTAAACAATAAGCAGTGGACCTGCAGCATAACCATACCGGCCATGACCGATGGGACGGCTGTCTGGATAATTACCGCAATCGATGCTGCAGGGAATCCTCTGGGAAGCCACACAGGCAACACATTTGTTGTCGGCAATTCCAGTCCCAGTATTGTAGGGTTTCCTGTCATCAGCTACACCGGGAGCTCAATAACGGTTACCTACAGCGAAAGCAATATGCAGAACGCCACTCTGGCAGAGAATTACAGCTTTGATAACGGATTGCTGGTTTCCGGAAACGGGGTGGACATCAGCGGCTTGGGTAAGATTTTCAAACTACCTCTCAACCCTGATACGCTCCAGATCAACACCATCTACAGCATGCAGCTCGGCAATAACCTTACGAATTCGGTTGGCAAAATCGTTGTCCCCAGCAGGATCCGCATCAATGACAATGATAATGACGGCATGGCGGATGATTGGGAAAAGCAGTGGTTTGGAAGTTCTACGGCGAAGGATGGTGCTGCCGACACCGATGGGGACGGATTGTCCGATAGGGCAGAGTATCAATATGCAAGGGGCAATGTCCAGTGGGGTTCTAATCGTTGGGCGCTCAGCCCGGTAAGCAAAGATTCAGACGGGGACGGCATTTCAGATACCTACGAAGTGGTCAACGGGTTGAACCCTGTCAGTTCCCTCGACAGGGACCAGGACCTCGACAATGACGGGTGGACCAATTATGAAGAATACAGTTATGGCACCTCTCCAAATGACCCCAACTCTCTCCCAGGACCGGCAGATCGTATCGGAGTGGTAGAGGTGATTCCCCTCAACCATGCCGGAATCTTGCCGGACCGGACACGAATTCCGAATAACGTTGCGTTTGCCGTTCGCATTGAATCTGTTGATGGCATTGATCTGGCCGACCCCTATGCGGTCACCTTCGATATAAGCGATGGGATCTACTCATATCCCCGAAAGCTGAATGACATTAATCTTAAAGGTGCCAAGATAGTGCAGGCGGTTCCGCTGGATGGGGATGGGGGCGTGGCGAATAGTCTCTGGGTTGCGTACTACAGGAGCAATGAAACGAAGATGCCGAACTTCTACCCGCATGAATCAACAGTGAAAGTGACGGTGAGCGTCAAAGACAGGAGCAACAAAGCCATGGATCCGATCCCTTTCACTTTTAGGGTCCAAGGGCAAGACCAAGACAATGCAGAAAAAAGTGAAATGCCGGCGAGTACAGTGAACATCAACACGCTGACTTTAAAGAAAACGGTGAGTGTTGATGTCGGGCCGTTGAAGGGGGCATCGATCACCTACGACAGCAGCCTGCTACGGGAAATAGGACTTGAGCCATACTTCGGGCCTATAGGGGAGGTCCCTCCATTGACTAAGGCAGAAGCCGCAGGTGTCCCCGCAAACCTGCTGCCGCCTGCCGTGTTTCCAAGAGGGGTGACCGTCACCATCCCCTGTCCGGGTTATGGTGATGTGAGCGAACTTGCAGTCTACTATTACGACGGCGAGAGTTGGGTTATGGCCTGCGACGGCTCCGGCAATGTTATGCCCGAAGGCGAGGGATGGATGATGCCAGGATCTCGAGTTAACCGTAATCATGGAAATCCATCCACCATCGAAATCAAGGTCTACCACTTCAGCGCTGTGGTTGCAGGCGGAGCAGCCGCCGCCGTGGCTCCGACGGCGGCCGCTACGGTGGAAGGTGGTAGCGGAGGGGGAGGGGGGTGTTTTATCAGTTCGGCAATAAACTGAGTTATTCATATCCCATAGTTGTCTTGACACGCTGAGGCCCGTCACCCCGACCCCTGGTCGCCGTCGGCGCCGCCAGAGGCGGGGAAACCTTTTCCCCAACGGCTGGAATGACCTCACCGGTCCATCCTCCCAGACGTCCTTTATAAGCTTTTCTTAATCCATCAGGTTTTATTTCCTTAGGGTCATTTTTCCCACTCCTTGCAGAAGGGGCGGGCATTTGGTATATTGTTTCGTGGCTACGCAAAAGCTCTTGTAGCCGTCGCCCTCGCGAAGCTTGTACCCGCGCAGGCGGGGAGCGAGAGATTCTGGATTTAAGGCGCTTTCCGGTTTTGAAAAACTTCTACTACAAAATACTCTTCTTGTGCATTTTGCTCTTTCCCATTTGTTACATGGGGACACTGAACGTCTTGGAACGGTATCTGCAAGGAAAGGAGTTTGCCGCGCTCCAAGAGGTGATCATTCAAGATCTACCTGCTCTCCATGAGGGTCGGTACTCGGTAAAACAAGAAATTCATCGCAACATCAGTGAGCATCGAAAGCGCGATCTAAGGTTCCGCCTTGGGCTTGTTGTCAATGTCCTGGTCAAGACGCTTGATGACCGAATCCTTTATCCTGCTCAGGCGACCATGGTGGTTTCGGAAGATAGAAACTTTTCGGAACTTCCTGAGGATTCGCTTCGATATACGGAGGTTGCCTCCGAGAACTTCAAGATCCTGAACGACGGTCTGGTGCTGACGGTGAAGGCTCAGATCAGACACAACAGCTGGATTTCAAACAGCATCTTGATCTTTTATGCGCTTGTCGCGGTGATGGTGATAAGGATTTCTGCGAGAAAGCGAGTAAAGGCTGCTGAAGAGGCGGAGAAAGAGCATAAGCTTTTTGTTCAAAGACTTGCCGATCAACTCGATCAGTCGGAGAGAAGTCTCAAGTCAGCGAGGGAAAAAGAGGCGGAATATCTGGCGAGGATAGAGACTCTCAGGAGAGACAAGAATGGGTTATCCACGGACATTGATGTGCTCCTGGAGGAAATCGAAAAACAAGAGGCGGGACTGAGCGAACAGAAGAAACTCAGAGAAGGGCTTGAGACCGAAATCTCCCAGCTTAGAACGGAAATCGACAGAACCTCTTTGACACCGAGGAAGAAGAAGAGAGCAGTTGAATCTTCCAGAAAAAGATTCGCTGCTCTCTACAAAAACATGGCCTTTACCGACAGGGCGCTGGAGGGCTTCATCGACCTCACGGATGAGTTTCAGCTAAAAGCTGAACAAGTGTTTAGAAATTTGCATGACGATGAGTCCGCCGTCACCATCAAGCGAAAGGTCTTTGGAAAAGGGGGCAAGATGAATGTGCTTGAGGTGGCCTTCTCGAACTCCGGGAGGATCTACTACCAGAAGGATTCCCAGGCAAAGAAAACGATCGTGGCCGTAGGCACGAAGAAGACCCAAGAGAAAGACCTCACCTATTTGGAGAGCATTGCGACCTAGAGGTCATCTGACCAATCCCTGAAATCCCTCCACCTTGTCATCTCAGACCCGCAATATCTTGCAGGACGTAAATGAGTTCCTCAATGCCTATCCTGCCATCGCCATTGAGGTCTTTGACTTTGTCATTTGGCGGGGGTTGCATTCCCGCAAGGACTTGGAGGATGAGGATAGCATCTGGCAGTTCAAGATCACATGCATCTCCAGTGCCATCGCTGTCCAGGTCCGACTGATTTGGATTGTAATGCACTGGGCAATTGTCCACGCAGTCCAAGATGCCATCCTTGTCCGAGTCGGTGTCCGGCACACCGCATCCGCAGACGCCCGGGGCTAGCTTCAAAGGATCATTCGGGCACTGGTCGTTGCAGTTGGGGGTGCCGTCATTGTCCGAGTCCGTATCCGGCATGCCGCATCCACAAACGCCGGGGGCCGTCTTCTTGGGTCTTTGGGCACTGGTCGTTGCAGTTGGGTGTGCCGTCATTGTCCGAGTCCGTATCCGGCACACCGCATCCGCAGACGCCCGGGGCTAGCTTCAAAGGATCATTCGGACACTGGTCGTTGCAGTTGGGGGTGCCGTCATTATCCGAGTCCGTATCCGGCACACCGCATCCACAAAGGCCAGGGGCCGTCTTCTTGGGGTCGTTTGGGCACTGGTCGTTGCAGTTGGGGGTGCCATCGTTATCCGTATCCGTATCCGGCACACCGCACCCGCAGACACCGGGGGAGGTCTTGGCGCGATCGTTGGGGCACTGGTCGTTGCAGTTGGGGGTGCCGTCCTGGTCGGAGTCTGTGTCCGGGACACCGCACCCGCAGACACCGGGGGAGGTCTTGGCGCGATCGTTGGGGCACTGGTCATAGCAGTTGGGAGTGCCGTCCTGGTCGGAGTCTGTGTCCGGGACACCGCACCCGCAGATGCCGGGGGCTATCTTGAAAAAATCCTGAGGGCACAGATCGTTGCAGTTGGGAGTGCCGTCCTGGTCGGAGTCTGTGTCCGGGACACCGCACCCGCAGATGCCGGGGGCTATCTTGAAATGATCTCGAGGACAATCATCGCACGCATCTCCGAACTCATCCATGTCAGAGTCTTGTTGTTGTGGATTATTGACACTTGGGCAATTGTCACAGATATCCCCGACACCATCACCATCGATGTCGGCCTGATCAGGATTGTAAATGGTGGGGCAATTGTCTTGGCCAACAGGAACGCCGTCATCGTTAACGTCTTCACTCAAGTCAAAGACAGTTGCCTTCAGCACCAATGGCGAGGCGGCGCTGCCCAGCTTGTAGTTGTTATTACCCGGAAGCGTACCTACAATTACAATATTATTACCAAGAACATAGAAATTCACCAGTTCGCTTCCAAGGGTGAGCACGATCTTCAATTCGTATCTCGCGTTCGTCAGGAGATTGACGTTAGCACTGATATCCCTGGCGCTTTCGCTAAGCGTCCCGGAGTAAACCATGCGGAAATCTTGAATAAACCCGTCCAAACTCTCCCATAGCTCCACGTTCCCTTCTACCGAATGCGTCGCTTTGAAAGATCCCGAGCCGAAGTCATTGAAATTGACTACTCCGCTCAGGTTGGCCATGATCTTATACGGGCGACTGGTCACCCGAAACCGTCTTGTAACAAAGGACACGACATCCTGAACAACATCGACACCATAAGCACTCGTCAATCCGGAAGGGACGATTTCCACAAAGGCTTGAACCTCCAGACCATTCGCAGGGCTGACTCCACCAACAGGTCCCTTGGCTGTGCCGTTCAGTGAAATCACGCCGGGCTGTGAGCCAAATTCTTCCACAAGGCTTGCCGATGCCGCGGCCCCATAAACGGACTCCTCGAAGTCGTCTGCGGGGATACCAAACTTAGGCTCGATGCTAGAATGGTAAAAACTCCCACGATGTTCAACCGAGTATTGGAAAAGGTCGTAGGCAGCATCCCATGTGATCGCGGCGCTGGAACCGGGAACAGTTACGGCGACGAGAGCCAGCATTGAAATGAGCATCAGTCTTTTCATCGCATCCCTCACGCCCCACTATCGGGTCTCTTGAAGGCATCGCCTTAGAGAAGCAACCCCTCTATTCTCTTGAGGGTTTTGAGGTTCCTGTTCAACGGATTTGCTCAAACCTTTAACAGCATAAAGATATTCCGGGGAATGGATCAAAGGTTCTGTATGGAAAGAGCCTATATAGATACAACCTGAGGGAGGGAACATATGAGAAACCAAAAACAGTAAAAAGTCAAGCAGAATTCTTGACCTTTGGTGAATATTGTGTTGGCAGCCGCGGAGGAAGTGATGCCAGCATGGAGGCGCTCTGATGAGAAAGGGCGGTCACCCAAAGAGTTCCTTTGATTGACACAGCGCTGGTGAGCGTGTTAGCATTCTTGAAGAAATCTGCTGAATGGCGGGCCTGGGCTTTACACTCCTCCTAGGAGTGAGAGCGTATTGTCTCGACTGAGCAAGGTGGGAAATGAACAAATCGAAGTTGCTGGGAAAGCACGTCATCCTCTGCATGCTGGCAGTGGCGATTTGGGCTAAGGATGCAAGTGCACTGGAAATAAAAGTTCCCCCCCTCACCGCAAAGTCCGGTCAATCCATTGAGATCCCCATCCTCGTCGACGAGGTGGACAAGCTTGCCGGTGTGAAGCTTGTGTTGACCTATGATCCGGAGATGTTGACTTACAAAAAAGGAGCGAAGTCGAAAGAGATGGATTCGCTCATGCACATTGTGAATGACAAGAAACCGGGCATATTGATTCTGGTCATGGCAGGCGCAAAGGGGGTCAAGGGAAAAGACTTCCCGATCTTCACGCTGACCTTTGACGTGAAAAAAGGCTTGCAGCAAAACCAAACCACCAAGATCTCGATCACGGAATCGCAATTGATGGGTGATGATTTGAAGGAAATGAAATGTTCTATTGTGACTCATCCTGTTGCGGTCACGCCTTAGAGCCGCTTCCAAGCCAACACGAGATTTTTCAGTGATGTTGCTCTCCCAAAAGCGTGTAATATCTTTCCAATAAGTGGAATTGTTTTTCCCACTTGTGAGTAATTCACTTCACACCCATCTCCTCACGCTTTAAATTATTTCCCTGTTGATTTTTCTATTTGTCTGTAATATCAAGGAAACATTGTTAAGAACCTGTACCGGAGCACTTTGGCATTATTCTTGCTGGTGTAGATTAAGGAATACGAGAGTGAAGAACCTCTTGAAACGGGAAAATTCACTCTGGTAGTCGTTTATTCTTAACCCGGGCTGCCCAACTTAGTGGTTTCAAAAGTCAACCCAAAACCCTTTCCCACACAAGGGGCCAATGCGGACCGCTAAACAAATCCTCACTGCAATCGTCGCTCTGACACTCTTGTCTTCCGGCTTGCCCATGTTCAGCCCGGAGGATGCCAACCGGGACAAGAAAGTGGATCTTGAGGATGCTATCCTTAATATAAGGGACTTTGCGAAAACCGCGGATAGTCCTGATGGCTTCATGCTCCAGGCAGAAAAAATCATCTCCACACTCAATGTTCTTGCAGGAGTGAAAAGCAATATAGGACCGGCCGAGGAAACGAAATCGAAAGCATCTTCTGCCAGTTTCCATCTCTTCTACCTGCCTACCACGATCGATTCAGGCTTTTGTCCGGTCACCTGCTTTGTGAGTAAGGACCCTTCCTTTTTATATCAATCCATCTCCACGAAGCCCCAAACACCGCCTCCTGAAAAAGTCTTTTTTGTGGCGTCTTGACCATGATGGCGGGCTCAAGACCCTTTTGTTCGGAGAAGTGCAAAACAAAAGATATGGAGGCGCAAGATGAGGCACAAAGGCGCGATTTTCGTTTTTTTGATGGCCGTCGGGCTGGTGCTGACCTCGTTCTCGGCCGACTCGGCCGCATACACTTTTTCACTTAAAGCAACGAGTGACATAAACGGCACTGTACCCAAGACAACATTCAACCTGAATGAGGTTTTCTATCTGTTCATTGAGCTTGACAACGCAAACGGCGTTGCCGGGGTCGCATTCACGCTCAATTACCCAAGCACAATTCTCACTGCACCTGTTACAACCGCGGAAGGTGTGTCCAGCGATATAACGTCGCCGTTTCCTTTCACCTTTGAGACGACAACTCAGACACACAGGGGCAATTCCACCTCAACGCCGGGGAAGATATACCTTGCCGGCGCAGCGATCGATACAAGCGATGGAGGATCCCTTTACATTTCAGGGCAGGTTTTTCTCTTCAGGATCAAGTTCACCGTCAAGGGCACCGCTACCCCAGGGAGCACAATTCCGATTTCACTTCAGCAAACTGTATTGACTAACACGGGTGCAGGGTACAACAACGAGCCTGTGAAAGTGCTCGTCGGCGCTGTGGACAACACACATGGCAATTGGCTTAACCTTGCAGCTGCTTTTCCGAACCTTTTGCCATCACCCCCTTCCCCTCTCGCTCAGAAAACCCTGTTCGTGAACGACAATGACTCCATTGACAATCAGTGGGAGTTTGACAATTTTGGGGACCTCAGCACTGCAACCAATACCACGGATTACGACGGAGACGGCTATCTCGATAGATATGAGCAACCGGCTGCATTCGGCGGCAACAATACAAATCCTAAGGTTGACGATCCCCCGTACATTTATCCGAAATACAACCCTGCAACAGACACTCGGGGACCTTACCAGGTAGTCGCGACTGACCCGGTGCGTGTGTTTGCACAAGCAAATGCCGGCTTTGACATGGACGTAAATTATTTCACTTCTAGCGGCGCGCAGAATCTTTCCGGCCTTACACTGCGGATCCACTATGATTCGAGCAAGCTGACCTGGAACAGCTTCAGCGATGTTCTGGCTACGGGGCTCGTGAGTCAGGACAGTTCGCCTCAAAACGATCAATCCAATCTTGATGGTGATGCGTCCACTGACAAGTATCTAACCGTGCTATGGTCCGGCGGTAACTGGCCCGGTGTCATCTGCACGCAAGCATCGCCGGCAAGACTCTACACGGTTGGATTCACCGTAGTTAACGGGGTGCCGGATGGAACCACCAGCACCATCAGGTTCACCGCTGTACCCAATCCCATTCCAAGTTATACGTTCTGGAGTGTGCCTGTGCCCTTTGAAGCGAGGGCCTTTCAACGCGGGGATGTCACGTTAGATGGCAACATAACTCCTGCAGATGCCACCGGTTGTTTTCAATTATACCTGACCAAGGAGTGGAGTGAGATGACGGAGTTAGAGAGATTTACAGCTGATTATAACAATTCAGGTTCGGTTACGCCTGCTGATGCGACAGCGATTTTCCAGCATTACCTGAACCAGCCGTAAACGAAGATAATGCGGAACCAATATAAACGAACCAAATGCGCCACTCTAAGGAGGGACAAAATGCGAGTAGACAAGGGGATTGCATACATGACTAGGCTCGCGTTCGTTTAGTTCATTATGCTGATCGCTCTGCTTTCGAGCGCCAGCATAGCTGCGGCGGCGAACGTCAGCCCGTCCAATATTAGCGGGTCGCCTGGTGCGACCGTGGTTCAATCTATCAATATTGACCAAGCCGTGACAAACATGACCTCTTGGGGGCTGGATATCAATTTCGACACAACCGTTCTGGAATACAACTCTGTCGACAATACTGGAACACATGTCAGCCCCAATGGTGGTAAGTGGGACGGCAAGAACATTCGGTGCCCGCATTGGCGCTTACAGTACAGGAGAATCATCGACAGGATCCGCGGGCACCTTGATGAGCAGTGAGGTTAACGTCAAGAGCGACGCATACAAGAATAGGCCTCAGCAATTCGAGACTCAGCTAAATTTCTTGGACTATATTGCGGGCTCTACAACTACTAATTCCACTTTCACGATCACCGGAGTCACTATCAGCGTTAATCTGACCCCTGCATCAGTTATTAATGTGGTTGCTGGAAATGCTGTTACACTGACGGCTCGGGTTCTGGTCAATACGACGCAACTCGTGCTCACCAGCACTAATGACGTGACCTTTGCCACTTCCGGTGGAGGAACATTTGGGCCTAAGTCTCTCGTGGCTGGAGATGTGGTCGTCAGCTACACCACTCCAGTGCTTGTGCAGACTGCCACCATAACGGCGACGGAAACCGTCACAGGAGGCAATAGACAGGATACGTCTACGATAACATCCATCGCCGGGCCTCTTGCGAGTCTGACAGTGAGTCCGGATACGGCTACTCTGACAGCGGATCAGACGCGGCAGTTTACGGTCGTAGGCAAAGATACTAATGGCAATACGATATCGCCGCTGGGAACGGTGACGTGGGGTGTGACCGGCGGCATTGGCACCATCAACAGCTCGGGGCTTCTTAGCGCGAATACTGTGGGCACAGGAGCAGTGACCGCGACTATTGGAGCGGTAACGGATTCCTCCGGGATCATCACGGTTACGGCTGGAGCGCTTGCGAGCCTGACAGTGAGTCCTGATACGGCGGCGTTGACAGCGGATCAGACGCAGCAGTTTACGGTCGTCGGGAAAGATGCTGATGGGAACACGATATCTCCACTAGGAACGGTGACATGGGGTGTAACAGGCGGCATTGGCACCATCAGCGGCACGGGGCTTTTTAATGCTAGAACGCTAGGCACAGGGACTGTGACCGCGACGGTGGGAACCGTAACGGACGCCTCGGGGACCATAACCGTTACGGCTGGAGCGCTTGCGATATTGACGGTAAGCCCCAATACGGCCAACCTCATTGCGGGCCAGACCCAACAGTTCACTGTTTCAGGCACCGATGCCGACGGCAATCGCATTACAAGTCTCGGCACTGTTGAATGGTCCGTAACCGGCGGTATTGGCTCCATCAATTCTAGTGGGCTTTTCACTGCGGGTACACCGGGAACGGGCACCGTTGTTGCCAGAGTAGGCTCGATCTCGGACGCCTCAGGGACGATTAATGTTGATGCAGGTCCACTGGCTACACTCACGGTCGCCCCTGATACGACAACGGTTACTGCTGACCAGACTGTGCAATTTGCTGTTTCTGGGAAGGACGCGGGCGGCAACCCGGTTTCCAACCTTGGGACCATCACGTGGAGTTTGACTGGAAGTATCGGAACCATCAACGCCACTAGCGGGCTGTTCACGGCGAATACGGTGGGGACGGGAACGGTCAGGGCAACGAGCAGTTTGGGTGGAATAACAGACACATCAGGAACGATCACCGTTACGGCCGGAGCGCTTGCAGGCCTGACGGTGAATCCTGATACGGCTACTTTGACAGCGGATCAGACGCAGCAGTTTACGGTTACTGGGAGAGATGCTGATGGGAACGCTGTCACGAACCTTGGGCCCATCACGTGGAGTGGCGGATCTGGTATTGGGACTATCAACAGCAGTACTGGGCTCTTCACTGCAAATACAGTGGGGACGGGAACGGTGACGGCGACAAGCAGTCTGGGTGGAATAACAGACGCATCAGGAACGATCACCGTTACGGCCGGAGCGCTTGCGAGCCTGACGGTAAGTCCTGATACGGCTACTTTGACAGCGGATCAGACCCAGGTGTTTACGGTGAGCGGGAAAGATGCTGATGGGAACACGGTATCCCCACTGGGAACGGTCACGTGGGGTGTTACAGGGGGCATTGGCACGATCAACAGCTCGGGGCTTTTTAGCGCGAACAAAGTGG
Source organism: uncultured delta proteobacterium (assembly GCA_963702565.1). GTDB lineage: Bacteria > Desulfobacterota > DSM-4660 > Desulfatiglandales > HGW-15 > CAVPDE01. The sequence continues at coordinate 49,186 of CAVPDE010000015.1, forward strand.
GCACAGGGACAGTGACCGCGACTGTTGGAACGGTAACGGACGCCTCGGGGACCATAACCGTTACGGCTGGAGCGCTTGCAGGCCTGACGGTGAATCCTGATACGGCTACTTTGACAGCGGATCAGACGCAGCAGTTTACGGTTACTGGGAGAGATGCTGATGGGAACGCTGTCACGAACCTTGGGCCCATCACGTGGAGTGGCGGATCTGGTATCGGGACTATCAACAGCAGTACTGGGCTCTTCACTGCAAATACAGTGGGGACGGGAACGGTGACGGCGACAAGCAGTCTGGGTGGAATAACAGACGCATCAGGAACGATCACCGTTACGCCGGGTGCAGCGAATAAGCTGGCTCTTAGAGCTTCAAGAACGACCCTGGCAAGCGACGGGAAAGGCTCTGCGATCCTGACAGCATCCATCCTTGATCAGGACGGCAACCTGGTGACTTCGGACACCGGGAGATCGGTGAATTTCTCACTAACTGATGCGACCTACGTGGGTCTCAGCAGTTCAACGGCCACAACCACGGGTGGTGAGGCAAAGGTGACGGCCACAACAAAGCCTGGTAAGGTCAATCCTCCCGGGACGGCAACAACCGGAGTTAATATTACATCGACGGGGCTTACGCCGCCCACAGCCACTCCGGATCTGACCCTGACCATTGTTAATTTTTCCATCCAGGTGAATTCTCCGACTGCGCCGTTCGTGGATGGAGCAGGCGTGCACCTGGTGACAAGCGGTTCTACGCCAAAGACGGCGACGTTTGAGGGCGTTGGAAGCGTGAGTGGAGATTATCGCTGGGCACTTGCTGGTGTGGGAACTCCACCAAGTTCAACGGCTGATACCTTCAGCTACACAGCGCCTGCAAGTATCACGGGCACTTCGCAGACAGCGACCTTGACACTCACGAGCGCGAGCGACGGGGCGCTCACCGACACGATTACCATCACCGTGTACAAGCCCGTAGCCATTACCTGGCCCACAGCGGCAGCAGGCATTGCGATTGGTGACAACACCAAGATCGTGACTGCCTCTGGAGGCAAGGGAACGTACAAGTTTGAAAGCTCGGATCCAACAAAAGCTACAATCAACGCCGATACGGGCGCCCTTGCGCCTGTTGCAGCCGGAGCCATTACGGTCAAGGTCCGCGATGCCACTTATGGCGCTTTCGGCACAACAAACGGCTTCCTGGCGGTTACGCCGAGCATCGAGATCGTGGCGCCTATTGTTGTTTCGCCGGCAACACAAAAACTTTTAGCCAGCGAAACCAAGCAATTCGGGGCGACCGGCGGCAAGGGGGGCGGTACAGCGGCGAACTACACATGGTCAGTGAACAATGCCTTGGCAGGTTCCATTAATGCAAACGGCCTGTTCACGGCAGCCAACGTAGCCGCGGCGCAAACCGCAACGATCACGGCGACAGACAAGACGTACACGAACATCAAAGGGACAGCGACGGTCAATGTTTATCCGACACTGACCATCCAGCTTCCCGCCGGCTATGACCCCAACAATCCGGCGACATGGCCTCTGGTCCAGTCGGGAGGAAGTTACAGTTTACAGGTGGCTGGAGGCGAAGGCTCTTCCTACACCTGGAGCGTCACAGGCCCGTTGCCGATCACTGGCGGTACGGGCGATAAGTTCAAATTTGTGGCGCCGACAGTGGGAGCGTTTGCCGGGGTCTACACCGTGACAATCACTGATGGTCAGACTGGGAAAACCTCTAGCATAAAAATGAAAGTCCCAATGACGATCACACCGAGCACCTTGGCGATGGAGGGAGACTCTACGCTCTATTATGAGTTCCTGGTTGCCGGGGCTCCTGCAGGAAGCGGCTTTGCAGTGACATTGGTGACGACAGGCAAGGCCGCTATTCCTGATCCGGATGAGTACGGTACAGTTGATCCGGCTGCAGGGAATTTCGACGCGCAGTCCACGGCAAGCTTTGAGTTTAACCCGGCGGACATCACCGGCGCCTACAAGTCATTCCGCTTCAGCGTTGAAGCGGCGGCAGTTGATGGAGCGGAGAACAATGGGCTGGATGTCCTCTATAGCGGTATCATGCGTATCTTCCCTCTGGCTGAGTTCAGCGGCACAGTGGTAGATGAGCAGAACAGGCTGCTTGTGGGTGTTGAGGTTAGAGCGCTTTTGGGGAGTGAAACTATCGCGGGACCGATCTTCACGAAGCCCGATGGAACGTTTAGCTTCAGTGTTGCGGATCCTGCGACTATCGGGCAGGAGTACGCCGTCATCTTCGCCGCGGACGGGTTTGTCGCCCAGGTGGTTACCACCGAAGGATGGGTGAATCCGGAAGTGATCAGGCTCGCTGCGGAGATCCAAGGCCTCACCATATCTGGGACGGTCCAGTCTGGGGGATTGCCAGTTGCCGGTGCGAGAGTGGAAAGCACTTTGGATAATCAAGACCTTCTCTCTTTCACCGATGCGGGCGGTAATTACACCCTCAGTCTGCCGAGAGCGTTGGCACCAGGTGAAGTCCTGATCGCCAGAGCAAGCAAACTTGGGTATGTTGCTGCCGAGCAGAACATCGTGCAAACTCCAAATTTCGTCTTGACCCTTCAGTCCGGAGGTCAGGAGCAAGACGTCTGTGAAGCAGGCGGCACTTTTGAATGGGATGCTGCCATCGTGGAGATTCCGGCAGGCGCCCTTGACGACTGCTACACAATTGAAGTCACTGACAACATTGCGGTCGGCACCGATAGCCTGTACACCGAGAAGTCCGTTGTCCTTGTACAGATCAGCATTTCGGGGGTCACCATGCCCCTGGCGGAACCCATCATCGTCACGATCCCCTATGATATGAACGAAGTAGAGCCTGGGGACTTCGTGGCGGGAAGAGCTATCATCTACCATGCGCCAACCGAGGATGATCTCAGGAATGGCACCAACCTCAAGAAGGTGGCTACGGCGGATATCATTACGCAGGATCCCCTCAACGGGCTGGTGACTTTCCGGGTTTCAGATTTCTCGGTGTTTGGTGTGGGCGGGGCCCAGGCTGCGTCCGCGCCAATTGCATCAAGTGGCGGTGGAGGCGGAGGTGGTTGCTTTATCGACACGGTGATGGGCGCATCCGGCTGGGGATGGTTTGCGTCTCTCCTCTTGACGGGCTTTGCGGCAGGGGTGGCGGTCGTCACGCGAGTGGCGAAGTAGTCGCCCTGTAACAAAAGAGTCCTGGGTTAGTGAGAAGGGGGCAACATTCTGTTGCCCCCTTTCTTTTTTAAGGCTGATCCGGCTCAATCTCTCTTTCCTGGTTTGGTGCGTGCTCTGCCAACGGGACCAGAACCCTCAAAAGGCAAGAGAAAGTCTCGCGCATGCTAAGATCCCGAAGCATGATGTTGAGGTTTTTCCAACATGAGCAAAACTTTTCCGAAAAGTGGAAAAACATTTCACAGAAAAAGTGAAAAGTTTTTCACCCCTCAGCGCGATTTGCTTTCGCTGAAAGAACGATCCATCGGATATTATTTGAAAATCTGAGTTGATAGGTTTTTGGCACGATATTCGCTAGAGAGAATGAGAAGGCCTTCACGATGAGCTCAGGCAAGAAATCGGCACACCAGGACAATCCTGGTGGAACTCCGGCTCCTGAGGGGATTACGGCCGACGCTTGACGAGCACCAACGTTCAGGCTTTCAAAGCAGCTGGTGTCGCCCTACTCCAAAATAAAACAATGAACCGCACGGTGGCATCTTCGCCACCAGGTTGCATTTGACAAGAGGAAGTTTAGGACGACACTCAGCATGGGCTTCTCACGTGTGCGTGCATCTTGTCCACCGGGAATGTCTTACGTGTCCTTCACGGTACAATTACGTGTCTTGAGCGGCACAACGGAGATTCGCACGGGGGAGAACAACGACATCGTGGGAAGCCCCTAATCGAAAAACAGGGTGATCGCTATGCTTTGGATCATTATTGGAGCAGCTACCGCTACAGTGCTGGTGCTTTTCTTGCGTTTCCGTGGCAGAAAAAGGCTAATTAACCAGGACATCGCCTTCTAGCTTTTATTCTCGTTGCTGGATGGCCCCCTTGTCTGCGGCAAACGCGTTTTCTCCATGCCTGGGGGGGGAGACACCCCCAACTCCAAAAGGCGTTACCTCAAAGCACAGTTCCTGCTCTATCGATCCCTGCATCACAGGCGCCTAGTTCATCCTCACTCGCTTCGCCCGCATCGCTGATGATCTCTTGGCACTCCCCGAGCTCGCGAAGCCGATGCAGCAACATGACGATTTTCGAAAGAGTTCCCTCCGAAAAGCGGACATTCCCAGGTTCTTCCATCTCGCCCCCCTTTCAGTCCAAATTTTAGAAACTACATTAGCCTGGGAAATATATCTTGTCAACATTTATTTTTAAATATTTCTTTACTTACAAGATATTGGATGTCATAATTGATTATCAACATGAAGAAACCGGATTACATAACCTTTCGAACAACCCCCAGGGTCAAGGCCGCTCTCGAAGAACTCGCCTCCGAAGGATTTCGCTCCCTTTCCCAGGAATGTGAAATGGTTATTGTTCAATGGCTCCTTGAGAAAAAGCACATTACAAAACAAGATCTTGAGAAGGACAGAGCCTGAAAGAGGATCTGCACCGCGACCATTGCGAAGTCGCTTGATTTTGACTCATGGATCAAACCTTGTGTGTAAATATCTGCCAAAAAGTGGAAATTCTCTTCCCACAATAGTGGAATTCTTTTACACTAATCGAATTCCCGTCCGTTCATAAATGACTTAAGTGTTCAAACTCTTGACAATAATCCCTTTGCAGAAGATCTGTTTTCCCTCGGCATAATGCTTGCAATTTGCTATTACTTCTAGGACAGGAGGCCTATGAGCTCGCAAGGATTTATGGGTGGACTTCTTGACCTGCGAATCCAGGTTTGAATGGTTGTGGCGCTTGGAACTCAGGAGGACAACTAACCTGATCTGCTTGGTTTAAGTGCCGAGGAGGCTCCCCTGTACTGGATTTATGCTCTTGAGCCTTTTGTGGGATCTGCCGAATGTTGTAGCACTCACTGAAACCGACTCCTGCGATATTTCGCCTTTGAGAGGATCTTTCAACTCTCCGGAGAGCCAATGGACGCAATTCCGATCAAGGTAGCTATTGCCAGCGCTGAGAGTTTGTTCCGAGAAGGCTTGAAGGCAATTCTGCAAAAAGAGGCAAGCGTTGAGTTGGTCGGCGAGGCGGTCAATGGACCGCAGGCCTTGGCGGTCGTGAAGAAAGGCAAGCCCTCGGTGCTCCTAATGGATATTTCCATTCCGGAGATGAATGGCCCGGATGACATCGCGGCAATCAGAGAGGCAGGCTTTGAAACCAAGGTGCTCATAATCAGCGGGTCGATGGATCATGAGATGATATTCAGATCCCTAAAGGCCGGAGCCAAGGGATGCATATCTAAAGATGTGACCTCCGAGCAACTCCTCAAGGCCATTCAGGCGGTAAAGCAGGGAGAATTATGGGTCCAGCGGAAAATGATGGCTAGGTTCTTTGATGAAGAAGTCGGGCGTCATCCAACGGACCATGATGAGATTGAGACGAACAAGAACGACTTGACACCGAGAGAGCGTGAAGTTCTATCTTGCCTAGCCGCCGGGTGTACGAACAAAGAAATCGGCGATAAACTCTTCATAAGCGAGAAGACGGTCAAGACCCATCTGAACAGTATCTTCAGGAAACTCCATGTCACCAGGCGCCTCCAGGCCATCCTGTACGCAATCCATCAAGGCAGGCAATAATAGCTGCATAATAAATTCCATCCAAAGCCTGATTGACATACCACGTTTGACTGAGTTATAATCCGTTCAAATAATATTAACAAATCCCCAAGATTGAGGCAGGCAAATGAAAACGACGCCTTCATTTGTTCTGAGTATCGCCAGACCAGCCGACGAGGTTGTGCCAGAAAGGCCTGAAAGCATGCTCATCATTGTCAGAAGGCGCTATGACCACCTGCTAAGGGAGTTGAATGAGGTTTTTTCAGGTCAACAAGGCGTGCGGATTCTGGTGGACAGGCGGCGGCGTGAGCGAAGGAAAATCGAGCACCCCTTTTCAGTTGAACGACGCAAAGCAGAACGACGAAAACACAAAGAAGAGTTATTGAAGGTAATACTTCCAACCTAGGCCTGTCGGTCTAAGACATTAAGCCTAGCAGCCGGCTTCCCACGTAAGTCCTTTTCTCTTCCAAAACCCTACCAAAGCCCAATTGTTAAGAGTTCAAATAGCTGCTATAAAGTCAGACACCCTAACAGTACCACATACCGTCAAGGCCAAAGACAAACCGCTTTACCAGAAGCAACGGCAAGAGGCAATGGCGGTAGTCGCTCAGGGTAAACGCGAAGCTTCTCCGCCATGTGTCGGTTTTGCCTTTATTGTGGTGCTGAGTGGGTGGCGCGGTGGCTTTGTTGCCTGATCGTGAGGGAGGGAATCAGAGAACGAAGCCACTTGCCGAAAGACTCCACGAGAAGGGAGGTGATGCGCAGCCATTGATGAGAAGAATCGTAGCAATTTGGCAGGGTTGATTTGCTAGACAGAAACCTTTTAAAATGGATGGAGGAAAAAATGAAGATCAGAAAATTGTTTCCAGTGTTGTTGTTGGCCATGTTGCTTGCTTCCACGGCATGGGCTGACAATATCCCGGAGTTTGACGCGGTAGGCGTAGACAGCTCCAATTTCTTTGCCTCTAATATGATCACCTACAAGGTTGTCACGGCATATTGGGATGACGCTGCTAAAAACCTTGAAGATTTTAGCAACTTCGTAAATGTTGAGAGATTTTATGGCAGCGCGGGCCAGGCATTTGCCGATGCTTGCTGGGGAGAGTTTGACAGCGTCTTCACGCCCCGCGTCACACCGAGCTACTACGAATGGTTGATCGTACTCCAGCTGCAACCTGAAAGCGACATCAACTTGAATATTTACGACTGCGTTCTGAAGCCGCAAGGAGCAGCGAACAAAGGCGTGTTCGGGGATGCAGACCAGACTGGCCGCTTTCGCGGACCTGCGGGAAAGCTCTATTTTGTCCCCACTATGAACCCAAGCATCACTGCGATAGCTTATCCCGGGCCTTATGCGGTTCCCGCATGGAAGGGCACGAGTCTGTCTCAGACCTTGGAAGCCCGCATGATTCCAAGCCTTAGGAAACAGGTTATGGATGAAGTACTCTACACCTCCAAAGCTCACTGGGACGAAGGTATTGTGATCGCGCTGCCTCAGACCGGAAATAAGGACGTCAAAGGGAAGGTGCAGTACGAACTGAAGCAGGGTGACAAGATCTATGTGAGGATTGATGTTCCTCAAAACAGCCCGGTGGATCTGTACTATGGCGCCGACAGTGTTATTCTGAAGTATGTCGGCGTTGTGGGGACCACCTATTTCGGGACTAATGGCGATTAACTTCTTATTATTCAAATCTTAAACCGTGTGGGGCACGGCATTGTCCGTGCCCCACTTTCTTGGGTGTGGACACAGAGCGAATCAAATTTCACTTCCCTGGGGGTTATCACCGCTCATATGGCCTTCGTCCAAATGTTCTTGCCGAACAGAGGCGAGAGAATTCTTCGCAATAGTGTTCGGCGTGTTCTTCTGTCGGTTCCCTGTCCGTCGCAGAAACTCCCAGTCAACCTGATCAGCGCTCCAAATGCCTCGATCACCAGTGAGCCGAAGAAAGAGGGAAAATCTTTTCCAGAATTTGGTAAGTTTTTTCCCTATCGATGAGAAGTCAGTTACACACACTCTGAGGCAATGAGTTCCTGCAAGATGAACATCCTGAGATTGTTGGCAAAACTTGATTGATGCCAGAGTCGTTTCTCTGGCACGAAAGTTGCTAAATATTATTATGGTGCTTCCAGTGATTCCACTCTTCTGAACCAGACCTTATCCCTTATAATGTCCTTTCGGGAGTATTTGACCGGTAGGCTTTCAGACTGTTTTTAAAAACTTCTTAAGGGGGCGAGAGTGAAGAGAATTTCATCTGCCAAGATTTTGGGGTATTCCGGTATTGTCGTCGTCTGCGTTCTGTTTTTGTATTTTCTTACCCCGACGGATGCCAATAAGCCGCCTTCGTTGCAGGCAGGGAAACCAAAGGCAGAAAGCACGGCATCGACTCCATCGGCGAAGCCATTGCCCCAGAAGCCCAAGCAGAGCGCTCAACCGCAGGAGCAGGCCTCCGGCTCAGTTATTGCCAAGGCTGAGGCCGCCTTGGAGGATCCGGATATTACCAATAGAGTGCAGGCCGTTCTATCTTTGAGATCGGAATTGACCGCGGAAGCCGTAGCCCTGCTGGGCAGGTTCCTGAATGATCAGGAGAGGGCAGTGGTTACAGCGGCGATTGACGCTCTGGGCGTGATCGGGCTCGAGACTGCGAATGAAGTTCTGAAGAAGCAGGCTCTGGATTTGCTTCTGGAGAAAGCCAAAGACAAGGATTTTGCCTCACGTGGGCCCGCACTGATCACTGCAGCCATGTTTGGTGAGGAGGAGAGGACATTGCAGCTCATTGGGGGATTTATCGCCGAGGAAGGGGATGAAGGGAAGGCGATAGCGGTACGCGCATTAGCCTTCCAAAAGGGTCCCGTGATTTTTCCCTATCTTTCGGAAATCATGAGCAAGAGCAAAGACGCTGAAACCAGGAGGAATGCTTCTGCGCTTTTGGCCGAACTTGGAACGCCGGAAGCGCTGGCGCTGCTGTCGCAGGGGCTTGATTCGAGAAGAGAAGGCGACCAATTGAATAGCGCATGGGCGTTGTCGCTCAGGAATGACTATGCTTCGAATGCCAAGCTCATCGAGGCGGTGGGTAGCAGAAAACTCTCCGAAGCGAGCATCGCAGCCATTGCAATGAGTTCTGCTGCACCTGCCGTGTTTGAGGGCTTGTTCGACCGAAATATCTCTCTGGAAGACCAGCTCTTTATGCTCGATGTGATTTCCGAATACACTAAGAATGCCACAGGGGAAGTTCGGAATGCGATGGCCGAAGTGATCAGACCGATGATGAGAAGTGAGAATCCTGATTTGAAGTTGGCAGCTATAAAGGCCATGGGGAAGTTGGGAGCCAAGACCGACCAAAGTGGGGCGCTTGCAGGGGAGTTTGATTCTCCCAGTCCCACAGTTCGCGGTGCGGCACTGGAAGCCTTCATGCCCTACTGCACGCCGAGTACCTACAAGGCACTTATAAAGCTCTGGTACGACGAAAACGAACAGATCCGTAGGACGGCCTTCATGTTGTCAGAGGTGTTTATGAATGATAGCGATCTGCCGGAGTTACAGAAAGCGACTACCCATAAAGACCCCTTTATTGCCAGGCATTCTGGGCTAATGATCAAACACCTTGACAAAGGGGCCTTCTGAGGAACTCGAGGCCGGGACTGGGTGCACTGTTGCTGTGTTGGTTTGCAGCAAGTAGCGATTGGGTGAACTTCGAACCAAAAGGATGCAACCGATGAGAAGATCTATATGGATACCGGTGAGCGCAGTCTTTCTTGCATTAAGCTGCGCACCAGCCAATGCCGCGATCACATGGGATGCTGCCTATGACCTTTTCCAATACTCAGTTGAAATTCGTGGGAGTTTTTACCATTCTAGTATCGAGCCTAAGTTTGGTATCCCCGCAGACGACCTAGAGGAGTCCGTTTATGGGGCCGCGGCATCGGCAAGCCTTGTGGAAGAATTTGGCTCAGAGCCCGGCAGGATTTCACTGAACGGCACAGCCAAGGGACCTTTTGGTGGAGCCAGCCCTGCGAATGGTCTGGAGGTTCAAGCCTTTGTGGAAATCCTCCCTGTCGTATTGACGGGTGCTTATGGTGTCGATGTTGATCAGTCTGCCGTGTCCTTTGTTACAAGACGGTTTCGGGTGACCAGCAGCTCGAATAAGATCAAGGCTAACCTGAGCGGAGTAGTCAATTTCAATGACTTCGGCTCGGGATCTTTCAAAGCGACGCATTCGGTAGACGGGAGCGTGGAGCTATGGGAGAGTTTGGATGACTTTGTTCAAGATTTTCGAATGGTTTACTCCGGGACGCTTAGCGAAAGCGCCAGGGAAATCAGTGCTAATGTGAATCTCCTGACGAACGCGAGATACGAATTCAAGATCGTGCTCACCCTTGGAAGCGAACTGGTGAATTTCTATGTTCTCGGTAGTGATATCATAATTGCAGGTGCGCTTCCGGGTGGTAACAACTACAAGCTGGGCAGCGCAGCTTCGCCGCTGGTGCTGGAGGCGATGATCTACGATCCTACTCAGGATATAGCAGAAGCCATAAAAATCCTGCGCATACTTTCTGGGATGAGTCCCGCCATTGGTGGTACAACGGATGTGAGCGGAGACGGGAAACTGGGTTTGGAAGAAGTGATTCATGCGCTGCAGAAAGCAGCGGCTCTGAGATGATGAGAGGGATGCGCCGCCGTTTGTTTCCGGGATGCCTGGGAGGGCCAACGAGTGAGGTTGTCGCACAGAACATAACGCGGTGCTAGGTTTGAACATAGATGTCTGAGCAAAACCGGTTGGACCTCCCCTCCAGGGGAACCGCGAAGGTCATCACCCATTTGCCTTTCCGAATACCTCGCCGGAACATCACGTGTGACATCCTTCCTTTGAGGAGGGGGTTTTTCGTCTCGACGGTCTTATCTAATCCGCAGGAAAGCATTTATCGGCGCAGGCCCGTTTCCTGCCCATCTTGTTGATCGCGGCATGTTCATAACCTCTCCTGGTCTTGAAGTTCGGTCCGGCACGCTCGCATGAGAATGGGGATTGAAAAAGCGGGAGGTCTTTTTCAAAGAGTAGATGGATTTTGTGCTGTTGAAAAGCCCTTCATTGAGTGCAATCTGCGGAAAGAAGAACGTATCCCAATGACCAAACATCTTTCGGACATTGAATAGGAGAATGCAATGAAAAACTCCAAAAGGACAATCATCTTTTTTTGCACCGTGGGAATCTCGCTGACGATTCTTGGAACGACTCTTCTGAGTAGTGCAAAGCAGGAGGACCCTGTTTTAGCGACAGTCAATGGTGTACCCATCACACAGTCGCAGCTAACGCCCCTGATCGAACAGTATCAAGACAAAGCCAAGAAGGAGAGCGTGGGCAAGGAGCAGGCACTCAAAATATTGCAAGGTGTAGTGACACGGCAACTTATCCTCCAGCAGAAAGAGAGCAACAGCATCAGGAAGGAGGAAAGAATCGCCAGGAAGGTCAAGGAGTTTGAAGAAAAGCTCGTTGTCAGTGCTTATCTCGAAAAGCATGTGATGAGCCATCTCATAGTAACCAATGAAGAAATCAAGGAATACTACAAGCAGAATTTAGCCAGATTCGCCTCTCCGCCAAGAGTGAAGGCGCGGCAAATCCTGCTCAGAGATCGCAAACAGGCTGAGCAGATAAAGGAAAAACTCCGAAAGAAGGAGGACTTTGCCAAGTTGGCCAAGGAGTATTCCATTGATCTCCCACAGGGTCGGGAGGGAGGCTCCTTGGGCACCATTGAAAAGGGCAGGATCCCGCCGGAGTTGGAAAAAGCCCTTTTCATACTGAACGTGGGGGAAATAAGTGAAATCGTGGAGACAGACTACGGCTTTCACATCCTGACGGTTGATGAAATAATCACCACCCAGTATAGGCCTGTTGAGGAGGTGAGCGAGAGCATCAAAAGGCAGCTTGTGCTTCAAAAGGAAGCAAAAGCCTTCGACGAGATGTATGACAAGCTTGGAAAGAACGCCAAAGTGGAGATATTTGAGGACAGAGTGCAAGCTTCTCAAAGGTGACAAGATAGCTTTGTGTACAGGAACGGTTCATGGATGTGGGATAGGGACAGCCCCGAATGGCTCGATTTATTCTAGTGCCATTGGTGCCGAAGTGGGGAGCTTGGAGATATTCGACGCGCCGGGCAGGTTTTTCCGGAGGGGTCCTTCAGTCAAAACCGCGTCATGAGATTCGGAACAATGGGGAAGGGGGACGAATAATTGAGCAAAGGTCGTTTTCCATTTGTCTTGCTGCTTGTAGCACTCTTGACCTATTCTGAAGTTCCGGCGAGCGCGACGCCGAAGATCGAGGTTGAGGACAAGGTTTTCAATTTCAAGGAAATGATAGAAGGCCAAACCATTGAGCATGTCTACAAGATTCAAAACAAAGGGGATCAGCCTTTGGAGATCCAGCGGGTGAAACCAGGGTGAGGTTGCACCGTGGCCCATTTCGACAGGGTCATCCCTCCCGGCGGGGGGGGCCGTATCATCCTGAAGGCGGATACCTCTGGACATGCAGGAAAGGTGCGCTGGCAAACCCGGATTTTCAACAATGATCCAGTTACCCCGGTTGAGACAATTGTCATGGAAGGCCTTCTCAAACAGTCAATCGTCTTTTGGCCATCCATAGTCTTCCTCAAGGGATCGCAAAGGGAATCCATCGTGAGGAGCGTTAGGATAGAAGGAAAGCTCGACAAGCGCCTAGAGATCGAACCCCTCAGTTTCAGCCTCGCCGAGCAGGTGAATTACAAAATAGTGGAGATCGAACAGGGAAAGGTTTACGAGGTACGGTTCGCGAGTCTCCCCAACACTGAAAAAAGATACCGTGGATTTCTCAAGCTCAAGACAGGTTACGTGGAAAAGCCGGAGATAGCAATTCCGATATGGGGTGACTTCACAAACTAGACGTCCGCTGTGTCTACGCTTGTCAATAGAGGGCGCTTCCTGTGCTGGCTATGTAGTGAGGGCAAGGTATTCCGAGTTGCCTTTTTACCGCCTATTTCAGTATAATTCAGTTCAAGGGACTCATGGCAAGACTGCTTTGGGAACATGAAGGGCAGGTGATCAAGGACTATCCCTTTCCAATGGGCAGCGTCGCGATCGGTCGGCGCAAAGAGAGTAGCATTGTCTTCACCAACCCCGAGGTTTCTTCCACCCATGCAAGGATCGATAAGATCGGGACGCACTATATGCTATGGAAGCTCCGGTTCCGTCTCCTCATGATGAACGTGGATTTTGCAGGCGTGGCAGAGCCCATGCAGGCAGTCCTGCTCACGCAGAGGATTTACCTCGACGGTCTGACCAAAGATGCTTGCACTCAGCGCTTCCTGACCGTTCGCAATGCCGTGATCGCCGTGATCTGGTCGATCATGCAGGACCTTGAGGGAGTCGAGCCTCCCGCTGAATCCGCTCAACCAAAGACCCACTGAGCGCAAATCGCAAAAAGCCACTAGGCCCAAAGCTCTATTCCCAAGGTGCCACGGACAATCTCCGCCTGTCCACCAGGCCTATGGCGGGCTTGTCCGTGCATGCTTCCCCCGCGCAAAATCCCCCGCCTTTTTTCGTGTTTTCCAACTTTCGCCTGCCCTGAGCCCGGTCGAAGGTGCTTTCGTGATAGTCTTTTGTTCTATATTTTGAGCGAACGGTTTTCTATTTCTCCTTGTCCCGCCGTAGTTTGAACGTAGGCGGATGTGACTCGAACGACCCCGAGCAGAGCCTGCCCTGAGTCGAATCGAAGGGTCGAGGGGGAGTGGGCGAGAGAATCCTTCTTCTTTCGTGCTTTTATCCTTTCGTGTTTTCGGTGCGCCAGGACAAGCCTGGCTGATCTTGTAACCTGAAAGGAGGTTACCCTGCAAATTGCTCGTTCAGCAGGTAGCGGAGCGGGCGGCCCGCGGAATAATCCAAAGGGTCGAAGCCTCGCCGAGCGAACGCGCGAGCCGTAACGCAAGTGAACCCGATCCGGCCTCGTTACACCGATGGAGGGTGGCCAGCCCGCCGAAAAGTGGTGAAGCCCGCCGCCGATGGTGAAGCAACGAGCAAGAGCAACCATTGGGCCTCCCGGGGTGAGAGGGGACAGCGCGTGCGGAAAGATGAGCCGAGGAACCTGGGAGACCCGATGCAGTGGCGGAAGTGTGGCTAACCTGTGGTGGGAAAACATAACTGCCATGGGGCTGCATTGGGAGTCGGAGGGGTTCATAGTAGCGAAGAAGCGGTTAATCCCCGTGGAGCGAAGGGACCCTGCTGAAGACGTGTTTTGGTAGGAAGGGAGGAATGCCGATTGGGGAAACCTACTACGGAAGAGGCGGCAAAGCCTGAGAAAGGCATGACGCCGAGTCTTTCTTCCCTGAGACAGAAACTGGGCCAAAAGGCCAAGCGGGAACCGAAGTTTCGGTTCTACACGTTGTACGGCCATATAAGCCGGGATGACGTGTTGGCGGCGGCATGGACCCTGGTGCGTGCCAACAAGGGCGCAGCAGGCATAGACGGCGTAACGATTGAGCGGGTTGAGGAACAAGAGGGTGGTGTGGCGGTGTTTCTGGAGAGCATCCAGAAGGAACTGCGCACGAAGACCTATAAACCGCAACCCGTGCGCCGGGTGTTTATCCCAAAAGCCAATGGAAAGAGGAGGCCGTTGGGTATCCCGACGGTGCGGGACCGAATGGTCCAGACGGCAACGCTTCTTATCTTGGAGCCGATTTTCGAAGAAGACTTTGAAGAATGCTCCTACGGGTTCCGTCCTGGGCGCTCGGCCCATGATGCACTGGAGGAAATCCGGGGCCATATCAAGGCTGGCTTTTGCGCGGTGTATGATGCTGATCTGAAAGGATACTTTGATTCGATCCCGCACGAGAAGCTGATGGCGTGTTTGCGCATGAGGATCACGGACCGCTATGTGCTGAAGCTGATTCGTATGTGGCTGGAGGCGCCGGTGGTTGGAGAGTCTGGTTCTGGAGGGGGCGGAGCATCGTCCCGCACAAAGAAAGGGACTCCCCAAGGAGGAGTGATTTCTCCTCTGCTTGCCAATGTGTATTTGCATTGGTTTGATAAAGTGTTCCATCGAGCTGGTGGGCCTGCGGTGTGGGCTAAAGCCAAGTTGGTGCGCTACGCTGACGACTTTGTGATCTTGGCGCGATATATTGACGGTCAGATCACGGGTTGGGTGGAGTCGAAGATCGAAGGGTGGTTGGGCTTGGAGATCAACCGGGAAAAGACGAGGGTGCTGGATTTGCAAAAGGAAGGGGAAAGCTTGGACTTTCTGGGATATACGTTTCGGTACGACTGGGACCGTAAAGGCGGCGAGTTTCGGTACCTGAACCTGTTTCCCTCGAAGAAAGCTTTGGCCCGAGAGCGCGAGCACCTTCGTGAGCGGACGAGTGCACGAATGTGCTTCAAGCCGATTCCGGTAATGATCGACGAACTCAACGAGCATCTGCGCGGATGGGCTAATTATTTTGGGCGTGGGTATCCACGCAAGGCCTTCCGGGAGATAAACGCCTATGTGCGGCAGCGGCTTCAGTGTCATTTGTCCCGCCGCAGTCAGCGTCCATGGCGACCGCCCAAAGGGATGACCTTCTATGCGCGATTTGCGCAAATGGGGTTGATCTATTTGTGAAGAGGCTCGGTTCATCACTGCGCATGCCTCAGGCAAGAGTCTTCAAGAAAGCCGGATGCGGGAAATCCGCACGTCCGGTTTGACGAGGGGGAGGGGGAGTTCCTCCCTCCCTACTCTACTGATGGACCCTTGTCTTCTGTATGCTGTCTACCGTATCCTGTATTCTATTCCATGTTCCAATATTCGGTTTTCAAAACTCCGGATTTCGAGTACAATGCGCAAAAATATTGTGTCGAAGGTCTCCTACTCTATTCTGACGCCACTAACTTCATGAGGAGGAAGGAATCAATGAGTGGAGCTGAAAAAGAACAAGACGTGCGAGGTAAGATTCAGAACTGGTTGATGGCCGAGGGATGGAACATTGCCGAGCAGGCCCATCCTGACCTGGCTTGGTTGATTCGCGCGGAGGATGCCGGCGGACGAAGAATTCTGATCGGCCAGAACAAGGCAAGGCCCGACCTGATTCACCTCGAAGCGCGCGTGAATGTGGCGGATGAGCATCGCAGCAAGTTCGACAGTTTGCCGGCCGAGAGGAGGCGAGAGGTGCTGTGGAAGCTACGGTTCCGTCTTCTGATGATGAACGTGGACTTTGCAGGGGTGGCCGAACCCATGCAGGCTGTGCTGCTGACCCAGAGGATTTACCTGGATGGTCTGACTAAAGATGCCTTCACTCAGAGGTTCCTGACCGTCCGCAATGCGGTGATCGCCGTGATCTGGTCCATCATGCAGGACCTGGAGGGCGTAGAACCACCCGCCGAATCGACCAAAGCAAAAAGCCACTAGGCCCTGACCGTAGTCATGCACGAGATGGGGCATGTGCTAGGGTTCGAGGACCTTGACGAACGCCGGCGCCTTGATGAGCGGGACCCTGGATTCCGGCACACGGCGTCTCAGTGACAGGGCCACTGAGAGTACGAACGTGGGGGTGATGGACAGTGCGGTCGGTGGAGAAGTAGCATCCATGCTCTGGGGTGTGAAGGACAACAAAGCCTCCTGGCTCGAAGACTTCCTGGTCGACCTGGCGGGAAAAAATGTCAATCCCTTTGAGCCGACGGGCAAGATCTCCATCCCCGGCGTGAATGGAGGCAGCAAGAAGAAGCTGTAGAATCCCTTAACCCTTATCTCTCTCCCGCGGCCCTGCGCTCAAACGCAGGGCCGTTTCGCTTGCGTGCAGAAATATAGGGGACGTTGGTAGGAATTGAAGGTTATTGTTGACTTGAGACACATGATTCACTAAGATCCGCCTATGCCGAGAAGCGCGAGACTTGATGTTCCTAATGTTCTTCAGCATGTGATGGCCCGTGGTATTGAGGGCAGGGACATCTTTCGGGACAAGAAGGATAGAGAGGCATTCCTCAAGCGACTTTCGGATCTGGTTACGAAGGGAAATGCCCAATTGCTTGCTTGGTGCCTCATGCCCAATCACTTTCATCTTCTTCTTCGGACCCACGGGATGAGCCTCGCGACAATGATGCGTAGACTGATGACCGGTTATGCTGTCTGGCACAATCGGCGGCATGACCGCAAAGGCCATCTGTTCCAAAATAGGTACAAGAGCATAGTGGTTGAAGAAGAACCGTATTTCTTGGAACTCGTCCGCTACATTCATCTGAATCCTGTGCGAGCTAAGATCTTGGGCAATCTTTCCGAACTGGACAGGTTTCCATATACAGGGCATTCCGTCCTCATGGGGTATCGCAAGTTTAGGGGTCAGGATGTTGAGTGGGTGCTCGGTAACTTTGGGGCAAAGATGGGTGCGGCGCGCAGGAGCTATCATAATTTTGTAGAGGCGGGCTTTCATCAGGGGCCCCGGGAAGATCTTAGGGGTGGCGGGCTTGTTCGAAGTGCCGGCGGCAGGGATCAACGGGCTTTGCGTTCCAGGGATGAGTGGGAAAAGGGTGATGAAAGAATCCTGGGAGGTGGCGATTTCGTGGAGGCTGTGCTGAGAAGTCAGCCACCGCTTAAGGGCAGTTCCAGAACGAGTGTGACCAAGATCCTAGAAGATGTGTGCAAGAAGTGGAAAGTTCAACCCACGCAGATCCTGAGTGGATTGCGTGCTCGCAGGATAAGTCAGGCGAGGAGGATGTTTTTTCTCAGGGCACAAGAGGAAGCTGGGGAATCTCTAACGGCGCTTGCACGTTTGTGCGGCGTCGCACACACTTCGGTGCTGGAAGCGGTAGAAAAGGCGAAAATTGAAAGACAAAAGGGATAGAAAAACCTACAAAACCTACCAACGTCCCCTATAAAGGCTGCTGACGGTTTTGAGCTTGGAACTGTTTGAAATTAGAGAATGTTCTAGTGTCGATATCGTTGACACGGACTACGAGGATGGTGTAAAATTCTATTCTGTTTCGGGTGATATGAAATAAAGATGCTGCGGTGAAAGTGGGTAAGGTTTTTCCACTGAATGGAGGGCGTCCTGCCGTATAAATGGAAGTTGTTTACACACCCAAAAAAGACCTTCCCTTTTTGCTGGTAACTGTCTGAAATTGCGGTTGAACTAAAATCATCTTTCTCTGGGCATTGAGCACGACTCTTGCTAGATCTAATAACCTGAAGCAAGCACTTCGTCTCCTGTAAAGGGAGGCGAATGATTTCAGGAAGGACCATAGACCGCGGTGTAGATCCGATTTGATCATAAAGGAGGAAATATGGCGGATCAAGCTACAAAAGGACGCGGTGCAGCAGCCCCTGCTGCAGGAGCTCAGCAAGCGGCAGCAGCCGGTCAGACCCGAATTGTTTGGGATGACACGAACATGAGAAGCGGGTATGCCAACGTGGCCAACGTGGCCGGCACCAGGGAAGAGATCGTGCTTCTCTTCGGCATGAACCAGGCCTGGCATGCAGGGCAGAAGGACATCAAGATCCAGCTCATGGACAGGATCGTCATGAGCCCCTTTGCCGCAAAACGGCTTTCCATGTTGCTCAATCAGGTTCTGCAGGATTACGAAAAGAGGTACGGGCAGCTCGAAGTCACACCTGCTCCGCGGCCGGACACGACTTCGGTGCAATAAAGGAATTTTATAAAACGCAGTTGAGCCACCCCCCTCACCCTTGCCCCTGGTCGCCTACGGCGCCGCCAGAGGCGGATAAACCTCTCCCCCCGATCGGGTGGAGAGGGGATTATTTTGATCGGCGAGGTGGTTGACACCTAGGCCATCTATATTTGAAGTGCTGTTAGGCATAGGTTGCAGTGTTTGTTCACGGGTCAGGTTAGGTACCGGCTCCCCTTCCCTCCTCCTTAGGCTTGACAAGGATCATCCTAGCCCTAAGGGGGAGGAAGAGGACGGTTTATCAGGTATGGTCCAAACGTCACCTTATGGAAAGAACCGCGGAAGACGATCGAGAGCGCTCAGAAAGGCCATCCGGTATCGAGCTTGACAGAGATCTGTGGCGCCAGTTTGTTCAGGCGACCAGTCCAAAAGCGTTTTGCCAGAGCTGGCTCCCTCTTCAGTGCCGCATGCTCAAAGGCGTGCGGTGCGGGATGGTTCTGCTCGGGAATCCCGACAGCGGCCCCTTTACCCCTGTCGCCGTCTGGCCTGACGCCAAACTCAGCATGACCCACCTCACCGGCGCTGCGGAACGCGCCCTGAGAGAGCGTCGAGGCCTTCTGCTCGAGGGCGATTCCGTCCCTCCCCCTCAAAACGGCTATCCTGAAACCGTTCAGGTTGCTTACCCCCTCGAAGTTTCCGGAAAACTTCACGGCGTCGTTGTCCTTGAGGTGGACGAACACCCTCGCCACGAGGTTCAAAGCATTCTGCGGTCCCTTCACTGGGGAGCCGCATGGCTCGAAGTGATGATCCGGCGCGCCGACGCGGCCAGGGCCGAAGAGTCCAATGAGCGGCTGCAGAAGATCCTGGACCTGGTGGCAAGCTCAGTGGAGCACGATGGATTTCACGGTGCGGCCATGGCCTTTGTCACCCGGCTCGCCACAACCCTTGAGTGCGACAGGGTCAGCCTCGGGTTGACCCGGGGCAAGCACGTGAAAGTCCAGGTCATGTCTCACACCGCCGATTTCGGCAAACAGACGAACCTCGTTCGGGCGATCGGCGCCTCCATGGACGAGGCCATGGATCAGCATGCCGTGGTCGCCTATCCCCCTCCTTCTGAAGGCCTTCCTCTTGTCACAAAGTCTCATGAGGAGCTTTTCAAACAACACGGGTCGGCTGCGATCCTGACGATCCCCCTGGAGCACAAGGGAAAGGTCATCGGCGGCCTGACCCTGGAGCGGGCCGCGGACAAGCCTTTTGACAAGTGGACCGTGGAAGCGTGCGAAACCGTGGCAGCCCTTGTCTCTCCGATCCTCGATACCAAGCGCCACGAGGAGCGATGGCTTGCTCGAAAAGCGCTCGACTCTTTGACCACCCAAGTGGAAAGGCTCATCGGTCCGGGTTACCTTGTCCGGAAAATCCTCCTTGTCGTCTTCCTTGCGCTGGTCCTTTTCTTCACCTTCTTCAAGATCGACTATCGCGTGACAGCCAATACGGTCATTGAAGGGGAAGTGCAGCGTGTGGTGGCCGCGCCTTTCAACGGGTACATCAAGGAAGCGCCGGTCCGGCCGGGGGATGTCGTCAAAGAAGGCGCCTTGCTCTGTTTGCTCGATGACAGGGACTTGAAATTGGAGCGCCTCAAGTGGGCGACAGAAAAAGAGCAGCTCACCAAGCAATATCATGAGGCCATGGCCAAGCACGAGCGGGCCCAGATCACCGTGATCAGAGCCAAGGTCGAGCAGGCCGAGGCCCAGCTCACCCTCATCGATGAGCAGCTGTCGCGGACCCGGGTCACCGCGCCTTTCAATGGCGTGATCATGAGCGGTGACCTGAGCCAGTCTCTGGGCGCGCCTGTAGAACGGGGCCAGGAGCTTTTCAAGGTCGCTCCGCTGGATGCCTACCGGGTGATCGTGGAGGTGGACGAGAAAGACATCATCCACATCCGGGTGGGGCAAAAGAGCGAGCTGGTCCTGCCCTCCATGCCGGGAGAGGCCCTCCCCTTTGTGGTGAACAAGATCACGCCGGTCTCCATTGCCAAAGAAGGGAAGAACTACTTCCGCGTGGAAGCGAACATGGAGAAACACTCGGAGCGCATGCGGCCGGGCATGGAGGGTATAGGCAAGGTCACCATTGATCGCCGCAGGCTCATCTGGGTCTGGACCCACGAGGCGATCGACTGGGTGCGGCTGCAACTCTGGCGGTGGATTCCGTAAGTTAGCCACAGACGCACACAGACCGGCACAGACAAACAGACAATTTCACCGCCCACTCGCCTCCGCTACGCGGGGCTCGTTTGAGGCACAGAGATCTCAGAGGGGATGAAGACAGGAGAGCACCATGTTCGCCCAGAAGCGTTGGGAGGGTTGTAAATGGCAAAAGAAAGTTAACTTTATTTGCCATTTACAAACTCCTCAACCTCCCAATCTCTTTGGATTGGGAGCCCCCGCATCTGTGCGGGGGGTCTGAGCGAACATGAGGCCGATGGCTGGGAGTTTTTCTCCGCGTTCTCTGCTTCTCTAGTCCCGCGACAGCGGGACGGGTGGTGAAAAAGGTTTTTATGGCCGATTCTCTCTTCAGTCCTTCTTGGTATCGCGTGGCGGGGTTAAAGCCCCGGTTGCGGAGCCACGTGGAAATCCACCGGCACCACTACCGCGGCGAGCTGTGGTATGTGCTGGAGGATCACGCCTCCGCTCGCTTCGGACGATTCACGCCGTCCGCCTACCAGATTCTCGGCCTCATGGACGGAAAGCGCACGGTTCAGGAGATCTGGGATGCCGCAAGAGACCGCCTCGGTGAAGAGACGCCCACTCAGGAGGAGGTGATTCGCCTTCTCAGCCAGCTTCACGCCATGGATACGCTTCAAGCGGACGTCATGCCTGATACGGCGGAGATTCTGAAGCGCTTCGAGAAGAAACGGTCCATGCGCTGGAAGCAGAATCTGCGCAGCCCTCTTTTCATGCGGTTTCATCTTTTTGACGCCGATCGCTTCCTCACCAGGTTCCAGGGGGTGGCCAAGCCTTTCTTCACCTGGCCGGGTTTCGTGCTCTGGCTCGTGGTAGTCGGCGCGGCCGTTTTCCTGGCAGGAGTTCACTGGGACGAGCTCACGGAGAACATTACAGACCGGATTCTCAACCCGGGCAACCTGGTGGTCATGTGGCTGGTGTTCCCTGTGCTCAAGGCGTTCCACGAGTTCGGCCACGGGTTTGCCGTGAAACTCAAGGGGGGCGAGGTGCACGACATGGGCATCATGTTCCTCGTGCTCACCCCTGTCCCCTATGTGGACGCCTCGGCTTCGTCTGCTTTCCGGGAAAAAAGCGAGCGTGTCCTGGTCGGTGCAGCAGGCATGGCGGTCGAGGTTTTTATTGGAGCCCTTGCCCTTCTCTTCTGGGCCAGCGCAGAACCCGGACCCATGCGTTCCCTTGCCTACAACGTGATCTTCATCGCAGGCGTCTCTTCCATCCTCTTCAACGGGAATGCCCTGCTCCGCTATGATGCTTATTACATCCTGAGCGATCTTCTCGAAATCCCGAACCTGGGGCCCCGGGGGCTTCGGTATGTGGGATATCTGTTTCAGCGATACTTGTTCGGAGTGCGGGAGGCAGAACCTCCTGAATCCACTCCGGGCGAAAGGAGCTGGTTCATCCTCTACACGGTTGCCTCATGGGCCTACAGGGTTTTCATCTATGTGGCCATCGTCCTTTTCATGGCCAGCCAGTTCTTTTTTATCGGCGTGCTTTTTGCCATCTGGGCTGCTTTTAGCATGATGGTCCTGCCTGCAGCCAAAGGACTCAAGTTCCTTTCCTCGTCTCCGAGGCTCAGCCGGAAAAGGACACGGTCTGTTCTGGTGACCGGGCTGCTTCTGGCCGCGATCGCGGTGGTGATCTTTCTTGTGCCTTTTCCCCTTGGCACCAGAGCGGAAGGTGTTCTGTGGATTCCTGACCGGTCTTTTGTGAGGGCCGGGACCGACGGTTTTGTGGACAAGTTCCTTGCCAAGCCCGGTTCACGCGTGCAAAGCGATGAACCGTTGATCGAGTGTTTTGACCCGCTTCTCCCTGCCCAGATCAGGGTTCTGGAATCCAAACTGGAGGAACTGCAGGCCACGTATGATGCCCAGATCGTTGTGGACAGGGTGAAGGCGGATATTACCAAAGAGGAAATGCAGCATATCACCGGCAAGCTGAAGGATGCGAAGGACCGGGAGGGGGATCTCACGATTCGAAGCCCCGCAAGCGGCGTTTTCATTGTCCCTGTGCCTCAGGACCTCCCCGGTCGTTATGCAAAGCGCGGGGAATTGCTGGGCTATGTGTTGGACCCTGCGGCAGTGACCGGCCGTGTCGTGGTGTATCAGGAGGATGTGGATTTTGTGCGGTCCCAGACTCGTCATGTTCAGGTTCGGCTCCCTGAAAATATACCTGAAACAGTGTCTGCCAACCTCCTGAGGGAAGTTCCTGCGGCGACGGATCAGCTGCCCGGCAGAGCGCTCACCCAGGAGGGGGGCGGAACTATCGCCATTGATCCCCGTGACCGGCTCGGGATCAAGGCCTTTCAGAAGGTATTTCTCTTTGACATTGAGCTCCCGAGTTTTAAAGGCCTGTACAATGTGGGCGGCCGCCTATACGTGCGTTTTGACCATGGATATGAACCGCTCGCGCATCGATGGTACAGAGAGGTCAGACAGGTTTTCCTGAGAAGATTCAATGTTTAGTCCAGCTCCCTCCCAGACCATGACCGGCAAGCTTTATCCGGAGCGCGAAGAACCCAAGCTCGGGAAAGTGGAGACACTTGCGGCCACAGTGGGCGGGCTTTTTGCGCCCTGGCTCCGGCCCAAACCTGAGCGCTTCAGCTGGATCCTTGGGGCGGTGAATGCTCAGGCCCAATCCATGGGAGAGTGGAGCGATCGAAAGATCCTGGAGGAAAGCCTGAGCCTGAGGCCGCTTCTGCGAAGGGAAGGCTATAGGGAGGAGCTGGTGGGAAAAGCCTTTGCCCTTGTGCGGGAAGTCGCTCATCGCACCCTGAGCATGCGCCACGTGGATGTGCAGCTGATCGGCGGGCTTGTGCTTCTCAAGGGGATGGTCGCGGAAATGGAAACAGGCGAAGGGAAAACCCTGACCGCCACCCTTCCCGCCGCCGCCCTGGCGCTTGCCGGCGTGCCGGTGCACATCATCACGGTCAATGACTACCTGGCCAAGCGCGATGCGGATTGGATGCGGCCGATCTATGAAGGGCTGGGGCTGCGAGTGGGAACCATTGTCCACGGCATGGATCCGGCTCCAAGGCGAGAGGCTTACCGCTGCGACATCACCTATTGCACCAACAAGGAGGTGGCCTTCGATTATCTGAGAGACAGGATTATCCTCTGGGACAGGCCCACCCCGATTCGGCTCCAGCTCGAGCGCCTCTACGGGGAAAAATCACGGGTCCATCAGCTCGTGATGCGCGGTCTTCACTTTGCGATAGTGGATGAAGCGGACAGTGTGCTCATTGACGAGGCGAGAACCCCGCTCATCATTTCTTCTGAGGCAGAGGGCCTGTACAGCACGGAAATTTACAAGTGTGCCATGACTCTGGGAAAAGACCTTGTTCAGAGGAGGGATTTTCACGTCCTCTGGAGCGATCGGAGCGTGGAGCTCACGGACGAAGGAATCACCAGAATCCATGACTTCGACTGGTCCCAGGCAGGTTTTGCCGGCAATGAAGAGCAGCGTGAAGAGCTGGTGAGGCAGGCTCTCGTGGCGCTGTACCTCTTCCACCTCGACAAGCACTATCTGGTGAAAGACAAGAAGGTGCAGATCATCGATGAGTACACGGGCCGGCTCATGGCCGACAGGTCCTGGGAGCGCGGCCTTCACCAGCTCATCGAGCTCAAGGAGGGGTGCGAGATCACGAGCCGGAAGGATACCAAGGCCAGGATCAGCTATCAGCGCTTTTTCCGGCGCTATCTTCAACTGGCAGGAATGACGGGCACGGCCAGAGAAGTGGCGGGGGAGCTGTGGTCGATTTACGGCATGAGGGTGGTCACGGTGCCGACCCACCGGCCTATGCGGAGGAGATACTTGCCCGATCGCGTGTACCGGACATCGGATAAGAAGTGGATGGAGATCGTCAAGACCATTGTCAAGCTGCATGATCAGAAGAGGCCTGTGCTCGTAGGCACGCGCTCTGTGGAAACCTCCGAGAAGCTGAGCGGGCTCCTGAGCGAGAAAGGGTTGCCGCACAAGGTTCTCAATGCCAGGCAGGACAAGGAGGAAGCGGAGATTATCTCTCGGGCAGGCCAGCCGGCCCAGATTACTGTGGCCACCAACATGGCAGGCCGGGGCACGGACATCCGCCTGGGATCGGGCGTGGTCGAGCTCGGTGGACTTCACGTCATTGCTTCGGAGCGGCATGAGGCAGGCCGAATTGATCGCCAGCTCTTCGGCCGATGTGGCCGGCAGGGGGATCCCGGCGCGAGCGAGGCCTTTGTTTCTCTTGATGATGAACTGATCACGGTCCATGTCTGGAAGCCTTTGAGGTGGCTTGCGGAAGTGACGTCCAGCACCTTCTTCGGCAAGTGGTTGGGGAGAGTTCTTTTTGGACGCGCCCAGAGAGGGGCGCAGCGGTTGCATGCCCGGATGAGACATAACCTGCTCAAGATGGATGAGCAGCTGAGCGAATCCCTGGCGTTTTCAGGAAGAAGTGAGTGAGAAGAAGGGCCTAAAGTGAGCTAAAGTGCCCCTCCGGGCCGTAGGCTAAAATGCCTAAAGTTGGAAAGCAGAAGAGAGAAGACAGAAGAAGGGCCTAAAGTCAGAAGAGCTAGTGACAAGTAACAAGTGACGAGTGACAAGTTACAGGAAACATAAAAAGCCTTGCTCGTTACTCGTGACTGAGAAAACAAGCGTGAAGGCCAAAAAGGAGACTGAAGAGAGAAGATGAAAACCAGAATACAGCACACAGAAGGCAGAAGACAGCAGGGCGGATCAGCCATCTTTTTCATTATCGCGCTGACTTCAACCTTCCTCTGGCTAGGGGCGATGGATGTGAAAGCTCAGTCCATTGAATTCGACGGCTTGATCGAACCCAAGCTTTCCGCCAATGTGGGCAGCAACACGCCGGGTATTCTTGAAAGTGTGAGCGTGGACCGCGGGGACATGGTGAAAGAAGGACAGGTGGTGGCCACCCTTCAGGCCGGAGTTGAGAAGTCGACCATGGAGCTCGCAAAAGCCAGGGCGGAGCTGGATGCGACCATCAAAGCCAAAAAGGCGGAAATGGAATTTGCTGATCGAAGCAAGCAGCGCAAAAAGGAGCTTTACGAGAAAAAGACTCTCTCCTTCCAGGAGTGGGACGAGGCGGAGACCCGGAGAATGCTGGCCGAGCTTGCCCTGAACGAAGCGTTGGAGGCCAAGCGCCTTGCTGAGCTGGAATACAAACGATCGGTTGAAGTGGTGAAGCGCATGAGTATTCGCAGCCCCGTGAACGGTGTGGTGGTGGAACGGTACCTTCACCTGGGAGAGTATATCGAAGACAAACCGGTGATGAAGCTTGCCCAAATCGATCCTCTTCACGTGGAAGTGATCATGCCGGTCAGCATGCTGGGTTCCGTCAAGCTCGGAATGTTTGCGGAAGTGAAACCGGAAGCACCCGTGGGCGGCGTCTACAAGGCCAAAGTGACGATCGTGGACAAGGTGGTGGATGCGGCAAGCGGCACCTTCGGCGTGCGCCTGGAGCTCCCGAATCCGGATTACAAGCTGCCCCCGGGCTTGAAGTGCAAGGTCCGCTTCCTCAACCCCTAAAGATGAATTAGCCACAGACCCACGCCGACAAACCCTGACATACTCACGCCCACTCCCTCCCTGGGTCGGTCGTTCGAGCCACAGAGTTCTCAGAGAAAAAACCTGCTGAGACTGCGCGAAGAGGTCGCTCAACACGATGCGGGGCGAGGAGGGCAAAATGGAGACGCAAATACATTTGCTTTCCCATTTTGCCGCCCTCGCCCGCGTTCAAGATCGACCGATCTTGAACCCTGCTTCGCAGGGGTGTTGAGCGACCGAAAAGTCATTGTCCCGTGAGTTTGTGTGGGTCTGTGGCAATCAAAGGGCTTTACACTCTGCGCCTCTAGTCCCGCGGCAGCGGGACGGGCGAGAGACTGAGGTTAGATGGCTTTTTTGTCGCGGACGGCCAGTTCCTTCTCCACCAGGGAAAGGTCGGTCCAGGAGGTCGGCTTCTGCTTGGGTTCAGTCCTTTTCGCTTCTGGCGGCGTGAAGCGTCACGGTCACTGCCTTGGCTTCAGTGCCGCGGCGGTTGTCAAGCAAGAGGTAGTGATCTCCCTTTTCAGCAGTAGCCACGGAAAACGAAAGCTTCCTCTCCACCCTCCCTGTGAAAAGAGGCCGAAGGTTGTCGGGAGAATTCTTAAAAGCCTTCGCATGGATCAGGGCAACCAAAATCTCGCCGGTACTCTCCGCCTGTGCAGCCACCGTCGCGTCCTTGGGGAGATCCTTGAGCCTCGCTGCCTTCCATTGTCCTAAAGGAACATCGACGTTCACGGTGATGGGCCCGCTTGCAGCAAAAGCACTCGCCCATAAAAAAGCAGTGAAGAGGCTGAAACAGCCTGTTTTGAAAAGGAATTTCATGGGAACTTTGTAGCACCGCAGGCTATTCCGGTCAAGAAGTTCCAAGACTCCTTTGCCATGAAAAGCCTTTCCCATTTCTCCTTGATATTCATCGTGGAAATGTTGAAGCTGAAGTGTTAACTATGAGCAATCTGCAGACAGATAGGTGAAGAGACCAGAGAGGGCCACGACGTTGTGAAAAAGACCGGAAAGCAAAAGAAGATCACTCTCACGGTGAACGGCAGGCCCTACGATCTGGAAATAGGAGATAGGCCCGGTCAGGTAAAACCGTGGGATACGCTCGCCCACACCCTCAGAGAAACTCTCGGCCTCACGGGCACGAAGGTGTCCTGCGACCACGGGGCATGCGGGGCTTGTACCGTGCTCCTCGATGAAAAGGCGGTGCTCTCCTGCATGACGCTTACCGTTGAATGCGATGGGCTGGCGGTAAAGACTATCGAGGGGTTGAGCGATCCAAAGACAGGAAAGCTTGATCCATTGCAGCAAGCCTTCATCGACCATACCGCCTTTCAGTGCGGCTTTTGCACGCCGGGCGTGCTCATGAGCGCAAAAGCGCTTCTCCGGGAAAACCCCTCCCCCGCGGAAGAAGAGGTGAAGGAAGCCCTGTCGGGAAACTTCTGCCGCTGCATCAGCCACTACCAGGTGGTGAAGGCCATTATGGCGGCATCCGGAAAGGGGGAGTGAAAGAGATGGCCGGAAAATACCGATTCATCGGCAAGGTGACGCCCCGGAAGGATGCTGCAGAGATCCTTACGGGAAGGGCGAAGTTTCTGAACGACATCAAGCTCCCTGACATGCTCTACGGAAAGGTGTTGAGAAGTCCTCACCCGCACGCGCTCATCAAGAAAATAAACAAAGCCAAAGCGGAAAAGCTGGGAGGCGTTCGCGCCGTCCTCACCTGGAAGGATGTTCCTGCCTGGAAGGGAGGCACGCCCCGTTGCAAGCGCGTGCTCGATCAAAAGGTCAGGTTTGTAGGCGATGCCGTGGCTCTTGTGGCGGCCACAAGCGAAGAGATCGCCGATGAGGCACTTCGCCTCATCGACGTGCAGTATGAGGTGCTGCCGCATGTTTTCGACATGGAAGAGGCCCTGAAGCCAGGAGCGCCAAAACTCTACGACGAATTCCCCGGCAACGTGGTGACCCCCGGCGTGCCCTTTTTCGGCCCCAAGAGCCTTAAAGAAGTGGTCATGGGGGATGTGGACAGGGGATTTGCCGAGGCTGATGTCATCACAGAAGGAACCTATTCATACGAGAACATTCCCAACCCTTTGCCGCCTGAGGCTCCGGGCGCCATAGCGCTGTGGGAAGAACCGAACAAGGTGACCCTGTGGGTGTCGAACCAGGCTTCGTATATGGACAAGGTGACGCTCTTCCATGTGTTCAACCGAGAGGTTGAAGTGCGAAGCATCGGCGGGCCTTGCGGCGGCAGTTATGGGTCGAAGTTCATGTCCTGGCAGGTGCAGTCTCACGCCGTGCTCCTGAGCAGGGCGACAGGAAAGCCCGTGAAGGTCTGCATGACCAAGGAAGAGCACCTTGCTGCGTTCACGCTTCGGCCTGGGTCGCGCATGAGCGCCAAGGTGGGCATGAAAAAAGACGGCACCGTCACAGCGGTCTCAGGCCGGTGGCTCATCGACACGGGCTACTATTCCATGACTACGCAGTCGCAGGTTGCCGTGGGCTGCGGCGAGGTCCAGATCATGGTACGGTGCGCCAACTGGAACCTGAAGCCCACCATCGTCTGCACGAACCGCAACGCCTCGGGTATCGTGAGGGGCTTCGGCGGCCAGGAGCTCAAGTGCATCCTCATCCCGCTTCTCAGCCTGGCCATGGAGAAACTCGGCATCGACCCCTTCGACTTTCTCAAGAAAAACTACGTGAAGCCGGGCGACGGGTACATCTGGCGGGACGGCATCTGGTACACCTATCGCGGGGTGGACTACTCGGAGGCCATGGACAAAGGGGCTGAGCGCTTCGGCTGGAAAGAAAAGTGGAAGGGATGGCTCAAGCCCTCTTTCCTGGACAGCACTAAAAGACGGGGCGTGGGCGTGGGGGTCCACGGAAACGCTGACATCGGTGAGGATGCTTCCGAGGCCTATGTGCGCCTGCATCCGGACGGGACGGCCATGATCACCTCGTGCGTCACGGAACACGGGACAGGACAACGGAGCAACTTTGTCAAGATGGTGGCTGAGGTGCTCCAGGTGCCGTTAGAGAAAGTGTCGCTCTCGCCTGCGGATTCGCTGATCACCCCTTATGAATTCGGGCCGGCCGGGTCCCGCGGAACCTATGCCATCGGGAGCGCGATAATTGCGGCTGCGGAAGACGCAAGGCGCAAGCTCTTTGAGCTTGTGGCTCTAAGGCTTGAGGCGGCCCCGGACGATCTCGACACGGAAGACGGCGTGATCTTTGTGAAGAGCAACCCGCAGAAAAGGCTGCCGTGGAAGGCCATGGGCATCGACAGAACGTGCACGGGGTACGGCCGGTTCGATCCTGATTACACCCTGTCGAACTGCATGATGTCTTTTGTGGAAGTGGAGGTCGACACGGAAACCGGTAAGGTGACTCTGGTGCGCGTCGTGAATGCAACGAATGCAGGCCAGGTCATAGATCCCCAGGGGATCGAGGGCCAGCTCAACGGTTGCCTGGGGTCTGCGGGCATTGACAGTGCTCTCTTCGAAGAGACGGTCATAGACCCCTCCACAGGGCACACGCTCAATGCGAACATGATCGACTACAAGTGGCGGACTTTTTCCGAGCTGCCCGTGATCGACAATGTGGTCCTGGAGACGCCTTTTGCCAGCCACCGTTTCCACGCGGTGGGCATAGGAGAAGTGGCTACGTCCCCTGGCCCTTCGGCAATCCTCATGGCCGCCTCAAACGCTGTGGGGCTTTGGCTCCATGAGTACCCGGTGACACCCGAGAGGGTGCTCAAGGCGCTGGGTAAAGTCGCGCCCCGGGGCAAGAAAGGAGGTGCGGCATGAGACCTTTCACCCACGTTAATGCGCAGTCGGTCAAGGAAGTCTGCAAGCTGCTGGCTGAATATGACGGCAAGGCGGTTCTCAATGCAGGCGGCACAGATCTTCTTGGTTCTCTTAAGGGGGAGAATCTTTTCGAGTATCCTGAAGCCATTATCAACATCAAGACGATTAGCGGTCTGGAGAAGATCGTCGAAAGCAAGGGTATGCTTCGGATAGGGGCGCTCGCAAAGCTCTCGGCCCTTGTGAACTCCGCTCTTTTGAGCGAACGATACCCTGCCCTTCCAGATGCAGCCCGCTCTGTGGCCACGCCTCAGATTCGAAATGCGGCCACCATCGGCGGAAACCTGTGCCAGGATGTTCGCTGCTGGTATTACCGCTATCCGCGCCACATAGGTGGGCCTATAAATTGTGTGCGCAAGGGCAAGGGTCCTTGCCTTGCAGTGAAGGGCGACAATCGTTATCACGCCGTGACGGGCGCAAAGAAATGTTTTGCCGTCTGCCCCTCGGACACTGCCGTGGCTCTGGCTGCCCTCGATGGGCAGATCGCCATTGCGGGCCCGGAAGGCGAAAGAAAGATAGCGGTGACGGACTTCTACAACCCTCTGGGAAACAGCCTGAGGCGCGGCGAAATGGTGACAGGAGTGGAAGTGCCGTCGGTTGAGGAAGAGTCCATGCAGGCATTCCTCAAATTCACCCTGAGAAAGCCCGTCGACTTTGCGATTGTGAGCGTGGCGGCCGTCATCGCCGTCAAGGCAGGGGTGTGCACGAATGCTCGTATCGCCCTCGGGGCTGTGGCGGCCGGCCCGGTAAGAGCAACAAAAGCTGAAAAAATCCTTGTGGGCAAACCAGTCGATGAGAATGCGGCCGCTGATGCGGCAGAGGCGGCACTGGCAGGTGCCAAACCTCTCAGCATGAACGCCTACAAAATCGAGATCGCCAAAACTCTTGTCAAAAGAGCCATCCTGCAAAGCAGGAAGCCTTGCGAAACTAATTACTTCTGAAGAAGTCCCTAATCTCCTTTCCCACTTGCTTGAAGGCGTCGCCGGTCTTTTTGCCCACGTCCTTGAACCACTCGCCGACGGACTTGCTCGTTTCCTTTGCCTGTTGCCCCGTAGCCTTGCCCATCTTACTGGCACCTTGACCGACTTCTGTTCCTCCTTTCTTGAAGGCTTTACCAACTTCTTTGCCCACTTCTTTTATGGCTTGGCCAGTGTCTTCCCCCATTTGCTTGAAACCCTGGCCAACATTTTGTGCACCTTCTTTGAAGGAATCGTCAGCCCAGCATGGGAACACCAGAGAAACAGCCATTAGCACGGCGATCACCATAGCTCGCATATATCCCTCCCGGAAAAACGTGTCAAGGATCAGGCTCTCCCAGAAGCTAACAGACGCACTTCATTATAACTGGTAGCAGTTCTCACGTGCAATAATTGCATCTCTCTATCAACGAATATCCGATCCCGGGAACACTCGGCTAAAAATGTCTAATAGGGGACATCATTTCACCGCTTTGCTGGTTCGACCGAGTGTCGTCAACCTCGTGAAAATAATGGCATGTATATGTTACCCATTATCCCTCAGTCCCAATCTTTTGTCCAGGTCTGGCTCAACTTCTTCGACTCTCCTTCTGCTCTTCGGTCGGAGACCTTGAGCGAGAAAAGGGCACGAATGGTTTTTTATTCGTGCCCTTTTCGAGTCGAAATGGCTCCCCGGGACAGACTCGAACTGCCGACCAAGTGGTTAACAGCCACCCGCTCTACCGACTGAGCTACCGGGGAATGTTTGCGATATGGTAACGCAGACAAAGATAATTATCTAACAAAATCATATCGTCAGGTCAATAGAAAAACATCCGATCTTTGTGAAGGATCTCGAAGAGTTGAAGAACCGGGCCAAGCTATTCGCCTTGACAGGTTTGGGGATTCACTCTATGTAGAAGAGTCCACTGGGAAAAACGAAACCAAACAGGTAGAGCCATGAAACAAATCATTCTGGGAACCGCAGGCCACATCGATCACGGGAAGACCTCCCTTGTCAAGGCCATGACAGGCATTGATACGGACCGCCTCAAGGAGGAAAAGGAGCGAGGCATCACCATAGAGCTCGGATTTGCCCACCTCGGACTGCCGAGCGGTCAGATCCTGGGAATCGTCGATGTGCCGGGCCATGAGAAATTTGTGAAACACATGGTTGCCGGGGCGACGGGTGTGGATCTTGTGGCTCTCGTGATCGCAGCGGACGAAGGCGTGATGCCCCAGACCCGGGAGCATCTGGAGATCTGCCAGCTCCTGAGGGTGAAAAAGGGTCTTGTTGTTCTGACTAAAATAGACATGGTGGATCAGGAATGGCTTGAACTCGTGAAGGAAGACGTGTCGACTTTTCTGTCCGAAACGTTTCTCGCCGGCGCACCGATTCTTCCGGTTTCTTCTGTGACCGGACGAGGAATCAAGGAATTGGTGGAAGTGCTCGACGGCATGGTCAAGGAAGTCCCGGAAAGGGAGACGAGCGGGTTTTTCCGTCTCCCGGTGGACCGGGTATTCACGATGAAAGGGTTCGGGACGGTGGTCACCGGGACGACGATTTCTGGCCTCATCAGGACAGGCGACGAAGTGACCCTTTATCCCAAGTGCTTGGAGGCCCGCGTCAGGGGAGTCCAGGTGCACAATCGCGAAGTCCAAGAGGTGAGCGCCGGCCTGAGAACAGCCATCAATGTGCAGGGAGTTGAAAAGGAGCAGATCGAGCGGGGCGATGTCGTGGCCACGAAAGATTCTCTTAGGCCCACTCGAATCGTGGATGTGGTCCTTCACCACCTCAAGAGCGCACCCAGAAAGATCAAGAACAGAGCGAAAGTGCGTTTCCACGCGGGTACCTCGGAGATCATTTCGAGGGTGGTGCTTCTGGACAGAGATGAGCTCAATCCTGGAGACACGTGCTTCGCTGAAATAAGACTTGAAGAGCCTGTGGCGGTGCTTGCCCGGGACCGCTATGTCCTGAGGAGCTATTCGCCGGTGCGGGCCATTGCCGGAGGAGAGATCCTCAACGCCGCTCCCCAGAAAAAGAAACGCTTTTCAGAAGCAACCCTCGCCGAGCTGAAGGTTCTCAATTCAGGGAACCTGAGCGAGATCACCGAGCAGTTTGTGCTCGCCAGCCGCTTTGATGGAGTGGAGCAGTCGGCGCTGCCATTCCTCACCAATGCGAGCAGGAAAAAGCTGGATGAAATCGTGAAAACGCTTCAGGCAAAGAAGCAATTGATCCAGTACGACAAGGACAAGGGAGCCCTTGTTCATGCTGATTATCTCAAGAGGGCCAGAGATCAGATCCTGTCTATTCTCGATCAGTACCACAAAGATTTCCCTCTGAAAGTGGGGCTGCTCAAGGAAGAGCTTCGTTCCAGGACAGCCGCGTCAGGGGATTCGAAATTGTTCAACTTCGTGATCACCCAGTTGGGACAGGAAGGAGTCGTGGTCCAGGACAAGGAGGTCATCCGGCTCAAGGAGCACCGCGTGACCCTGGCCCAGGATCAGGAGAAGGTTCGGCAGCAGATTGAAGAGATTTATTTGAAGGGCGCTCTGCAGCCTCCCTATTTCAAGGAATTGTTGGAGAAGTTTCCCGGCCACTCAGGCACCGATGTGCTCCAGGTCATGGTGAAGGATGGAATCCTGATTAAGGTCAAAGAGGACCTGTTTTTTCACAAAGACGTGATCGAGCAACTGAAAGAGAGACTGGTTGCCGTTCTGAAAGAAAAAGGGGAGATAGACACCCCCCAGTTCAAGGACATGACCGGCGCTTCCAGGAAATACACCATTCCTCTCCTCGAATACTTCGACATCACGCAGCTGACAATGAGGATCGGCGACAAGAGGGTGTTGAGGAGAAAATGAGTGACGAGTGACAAGTTCAGAAACACAAGAAGATGCCTTACTCGTCACTCGTCACTAAGATGACAACGGACAACTGACAACGGATATTGTGCAACAAGCACGGCATCTTAATGAATTGAAGAAGACAGTCAAAAGCCTGATAGACGCTCTAGGACTCGGTGCTCGTGAACACGTTGCCCTTGTGGGGGGCGGCGGCAAGACGACGCTCATGTTCGCGCTCGCCGAGGAACTGAGGCTCAAGGGAACACGAGTCATCGCGTCAACGACCACGAAGGTGCGGCACAGGGAAGCTTTGCAATATGAAAAGGTCCTTCTTGTCGAAGACGATGCGGACTGGAGAAATAAAGCCAGGGAGGGACTCAGCCGAGAAAGAACTGTTTTCGTGGGGGGGAGCCTCCTCGATTCAGGGAAAGTTGAGGGGATCAGCGCTTCTCTTGCAGACGCAGTCTTTCAGGATTCGAAGGTTCATTACCTGGTCGTCGAGGCGGACGGTTCGGCGGGTCACCCTTTGAAAGCGCCGGCAGAGCATGAACCGGTCCTTCCCAGCTCTGTCACGATGGTTGTGGCCGTGATGGGTCTTGAAGCCATCGGCGCACGGCTGGATGAGGCGACCGCCTTCAGGGTTGAACAAGTCAGAAAGGTCACGGGGCTAGAACCTGGAAGCGTTCTCGCTCCAAGAGCGCTTGCTAGGATTTTCCTGCACCCATCAGGGCTGTTCAAGGGGACTCCCGATGTTGCAAGAAGAGTTGTTTTTCTGAACAAAGGGGATCTGATCGAAGAGAAGACAAAGGCTGAAGAACTGGCGGATATTGTTCTTGCTGACCCGGCAAAGACAAATTAACCGCGTGATTTTGGGATCACTTAAGCAAGGGATTTATCAGATTTTTTCAAATCCCTCCTGACCTCCCTTTAGAAAAGGGAGGGGATACCCCTCTTTGGTAAAGAGGGGACAGGGGAGATTTTGCGATTGTTCATAAGAGGGACAAACGATGAAAGACGTTTACGGAAAAGCGGCAGAGTTGTTGAGCAAGAATGAGTTCTCCGTGCTCGCGACCATCATCAGGCTGACCGGATCCGGTCCAAGAGGAGCGGGAACCAAGTTCCTCATCCTGGAAGATGGGTCCTATGTGGGAACCATAGGAGGCGGGCTGCTTGAAGCGCGCGTGCTGGCGGCCGCC
This sequence comes from uncultured delta proteobacterium, assembly GCA_963702565.1. Classification (GTDB taxonomy): domain Bacteria; phylum Desulfobacterota; class DSM-4660; order Desulfatiglandales; family HGW-15; genus CAVPDE01. Next base: position 84,164 of record CAVPDE010000015.1, read on the forward strand.
AAGAAGGTTTTTGCAACTCATGCACCCATAAGATTGAGCCTCAACCTCATGGGAAAGGATGTGGCGGAAACGGACATGATCTGCGGGGGAGACGTGGACATATTCCTTGAGCCGCTCTCCGCGGACAACCGGGATCAGATAGAGGGTTGCCGGAAAATCCTGGATATCCAGAAGCGGGGCGGCGCAGGCCTCCTTTTGACCGTGGTCAATACGGATCGGTGGCAAAAGGATATAGTCCCCCGGCAGTTCCTTTTGCCCGGGGCCGAGCCCACAGGAAATCTGCCCGGGATGAAAGCTGCTGCGCAAGAGATCACGAAAAACATGCCTCTTTGGCTCAAGCAAAGAGAACCCCGCCTTGTCGTTTCCAGAGATGACCTCGGGGCGAGCGTCGAGCTTTTTGTGGAACCGATTCTTGCGGATTCCGTCCTCTATATCTTCGGCGGAGGTCATGTCTCGGCTCAGATTATCCCTCTGGCAAGCCGGGTGGGATTCAAGGTGGAGGTCATCGACGATCGGCCGGAATTTGCTGATCCTGCGAGATTCCCCGATGCCGCCAAGGTCCACCAATGTCCATTTGAAGGCGTGCTCGAAAAAATCCCTGTGGACGAATTCTCCTACCTTGTCATTGTCACCAGGGGACACATCCACGACAAGACCGTGCTCGAGCAATGCCTCAGAAGCAGGGCGAAGTACATCGGTATGATCGGAAGCCGGCGCAAGAAAGCCATGATTTACGAAAAGCTCCTTGAAGAAGGCTTCACGAAATCAGACCTTGATCGGGTCCACGCACCCATCGGTCTGGACATCGGGGCAGAGACCCCGGAGGAAATAGCGGTGAGCATAGTTGGAGAACTTATTCAGGTCAGGGCAGGGAAAGAAGGGAAAGACTAATCACGAAAACACGAAAACTGGAAAGCACGAAACAAATCCATATTTCCTTTTTCGTGTTTTCCTTGGCGAAGGGTTTTGGTTTTCGATCTTGATAGGGATAAAAACGGGAAGCAATTTATGGGAAAGCACAAGCATCAGTTTGTCGATGATTATGAAGGCCTTGTGGGGTTCGGTTTTGACCGGGAAACGGATGAGTTCACTCTCACCTGGTACCTGCAGAAGTTCTCCGATGACGACCACATGGCCCTGATTCGGGAGAGGCTGTCGGAGGAAGACCTGAAAACCCTCTTTGACCTGCTGGGAGGTCTCCTCAAGAAATACCTGTCAGAACAAGAATACCACCGGGTTTTCTTGAAGGAGGAGGATTAGCTCCTGTATAAAACATTATGTTTCGATTAAGAGACCTGATACTGCTCATCGTCATCTACTCCTCGTTGCTCGCAGGAATCTTTCTTCCAAAGGCAGGTGAGATCTTTCAGGCTTTTCCCCTTTACTGCATGATGGCTCTCCTCTTCCTGAGCTTTCTCTCGATCAGCCTTTCGGACATATCCAAAACCCTACGCAGCAAAGGCGTTGTCATCGGCGTCTTTCTTTTCATCAGGATGATCCTTTTGCCTGCAGCAGTCTTCTTTGTCTTTAGCGCCCTTTGGCCCGGATACAGCCTTTCCGCATTGCTCCTGACCGGGATATCCACCGGCGTTGTGGCGCCTTTTATTTCAACCCTGCTTCAGGCCAACACGCCGCTGGTGCTGGTCATGGTGGTGTGTTCCTCTTTGCTGGTTCCCTTCACCCTTCCCCCCATGGTGGACATTCTTTGCAGCCGGTCCATGGAGCTTTCCGTTTGGGCCATGATGCGGCTGCTGCTGATTGTCATCTTTGTTCCTGTTGCGCTCGCGCAAACCATGAGGAAGATTTCTTTGAGAGCGGTGGAAAGTCTGAGGCAGCATCAGTTTCCCGTTTCTCTGATCCTGTTCGCCGTCACCAACATGGGGATCTTTTCCAAGTACTCCAATTTTTTTCACCAAGAGCCGATGACGATCGCTCTGGCAACGGTGGTGGCATTCCTTCTGGCCGCTTTGTACCTCGTGGCGGGAATTCTTCTTTCCTGGGGAAGACCGGTTGAAGATCAGGTGGCGGCGGTCATTTGCCTGGGGATCATGAACAATGTGCTGGTGATTGTGTTCAGCTCTGAGTTTTTCACGCCCATCGAGCCCACGGTCGCGGCCATGTACATGATTCCCTTCTTTGCGCTGATTGTGCCGTTGAGGGCGTATCGGAGCTGGAAGGTGAAGGGATAAAAGCGATTCACCACAGAGTCACAGAGGGCGCAGAGATATCATCTCTTTCGTCTGCCGGGAGGTTCCGGCAGACGAAAGGGGTGCCTCAATTGCCGAGAATGCGCGCCGCGGTTTCCTTATAAGTGCTCAGGACTTTTTCGCCGAAGCAGACAAAGACGACCTTCGTGACAGTCTTGTCCGTGGCCAGGAATTTCTTGGTTTCCTTTAAGGCGATCTCTGTGGCCCGTTCCAGGGGAAACCCGTAAGCGCCGGTGCTGATGGAGGGGAACGCCATGGTCTTTACCCCCTTCTCTTTTGCCGCTTTGAAGCAGTTCCTGTAACAGTTCGCAAGAAGGCCGTCCTCGTTTTTGTTTCCCCCGCCCCAGATCGGTCCTGCCGTGTGAATCACCCATTGGGCGGGAAGACGATAGCCTTTGCTCACTCTGGCCTCGCCGGTCGGGCACCCTCCGATCTTCCTCGTTTCCTGCAAGAGTTCCGGCCCGGCCGCTCTGTGAATCGCGCCGTCCACGCCGCCCCCGCCCAGCAGGGAGGTGTTGGCTGCGTTCACAATGGCATCGACGTTCTGTTTCGTAATGTCGCCCTCAACAATCTCTACTCTGGGATCCATAAGGCACCTCCTATAAATCCCTTTTTGTCCCCTGTTTATCACAGCGCGGCGTAGCCGCAACCAAATCCGAAGCACGAAATCCGAAACAAATTAAAATGACCAAAATCCCAATGATCTAAACAAGTTCAAGAACGAGACAGAGAATTTGCTTAATGAATTTCAAGAAAATGCACATCAGTAGTACAGGGGGAGCTGTTTCTCTCCCAGAGAACGTAGAGGCCGCAGAGAAGAAGACGGCTAGTTGCTATTCCTTCAGATCCTTGAGGGCGGCATCGATGCGATCAAAGGCCTCCTTCAGGACCTCCCGCGAGGTGGCGAAGTTGATGCGGATGTAGTTTTCACCGGGGGGGCCGAACTCGGCGCCGTCCATGACAATCACTTTCGCTTTTTCTTTGAGGACCTCGCAGAGCTGTTTTGCCTTCATGCCCAAGCCCGAGATGTCCGGGAACAGGAAGGGAGTCGCCTGAGGCACGGGGCAGGAAACCCCGGGGATCCTGGTAAGCCGCCCTACCCCGTAGTCCCGCATCTCCTTGAGATGGGCCATGAGCTTGGAAATCCAGGGGCTCCCGGTGGTCAGCGCAGCCTTTGCAGCGGCCTGAGCAAGCGTGTCTGTGTGAACAATCACGTCGTGGATGCGTTTTTTCAGCGCCGCCGCAAACTCCCCGCCCGTCACGATGTAGGCAATGCGATATCCCGGAATACCGAAGGCCTTGCTGAAACCAAATACCGTGACGGTTCTGTGGAACAGATCGTCGCTCAAGGAGGCGATGCTCACATGTTCCCCTTCGAACAACATGTCCTCGTAGAGCTCGTCGGTGAAAATGAGGAGGTTATGCTTTTGGGCGATCTCGGCGATCCCTTCGAGCTCCTTTCGCGTGAAAACCCTGCCCGTGGGGTTGTGAGGGTTTGACACCATCAGCATCCGGGTGCGGGGGGTGATGCGGCGTTTGAGATCATCGAGATCAAGGCTCAGTCCGTTGCGAAAGTCCAATGGGTTGAAGACAGGCACGGCCTGCGCATTGAGGACATTGTGGATGAATGGGGGATACACGGGGCCCGGGCAAATGACCGCCTCATCTCCCGGCTTCAGGAAGTAGTAGCAGGTCATGAAAATGGCAAACATGGTCCCGGGGATCATGTGCACATGGTCGGGGGTTGCCGATATTCGATTGATGCGCCGGAGTTTGTCGCACACCACCTCCACCACATCGGGATCGCCCCCGTAGGGCCCATAGGGGGTTCGGTCCTCTCTTGCGGCCCGGATGACCGCCTCTTTGATCTCTTCAGGGGCTTTAAAATCGAGGTCCGCCACTGAAAGGGAAATCACATCGTCTTGCCAGCGCCCCCACTTGAGGGCCGCACGCTTCCGCAGGAATTCAAGATCAACAGAATCGAAATGAGACATAGAAACTCCATGAAGACGGTGCACGGTTCAAGGTACAAGGTGCACGGAATAAGATCAATAGCAAGACGGCGCACGGGTCACGGTATACGGAAAAACAGACAAACATGGGTTTTGGGCCGTGAACCGTGTCCCGTGAGCCGTGCACCGTCCTTATGCTTGTCCCCAGATCGCGAGGCCCATGGCGTGGCGGCTCTCGGGGTTGGGGTGATTGGGCGTGATCCGAACATTGACCCCAAAGTGCCCCGCTTCTTCGAACATGATCTCACACCGGTACCTGTAGAGGCGATCACCGACTGTTTCCGAGGGCTTCATCACCTGGGTGAACCGGTCCAGATAACGGTTGGACGGATCCACCCTCCCTGAGTAGACTTCCACGAGCAGGTCTTCCGGCAGCAGTTCCCCGAGATAGATGTCGGTCTCAACCGTGTACCCTTGCCCCACAACCGCTTCAGAAATTTCAGGCAGCCGAATCCCCTTGATGGCCACATGGGTCCAATTGTACATCACCTTTTCTCGCCATTTGGCGAGTTTCTTGAGGTTCTCCCATTCGTGTTCCATGAGCTGGGCCCCTCGCTCCGCGGCAGGGAGATAGAACCGGTCCCAGTATTCCGACACCATGCGGTGAGTGTTGAACATGGGGCAGAGCTTGTGCATGGAGGCTTTCATTTTGGCGACCCATCGTCTGGGGATCCCGTCAGGGCCCCTCTCATAAAAGATGGGAGTGATGTCCTTCTCGAGGATATCGTAGAGCGCGCGGCCTTCCAGGTCGTCCTGGAACCCGTGATCTTCATACTCCTCGCCGTTTCCGATGGCCCAGCCGATTTCCCGGTCGTAGCCTTCGTCCCACCAGCCGTCAAGCACGCTGAAGTGCAGAGCGCCGTTGGCGACCGCTTTCATTCCGCTTGTCCCGCAGGCTTCGTTTGGGCGCCTGGGCGTGTTAAGCCAGATGTCCACGCCCTGGACCATGGCGCGGGCAATGTCCAGGTCATAGTCTTCCAGGAAGACCATGTGGCGTCTCAGCGTCTCTCTGTTCGTTGTCTGAATGAGTTGTTTGATCAGGTCCTTGCCCATCGTATCTTGAGGGTGGGCTTTGCCTGCAAAAATGATCTGCGCGGGACGCTCCGAGTTGGTCAGAATCTTTTCGAGCCTGGCAATATCCTTGAGAACAAGGTAGGCCCTCTTGTAAGGGGCGAATCTCCGGGCAAACCCGATGGTGAGGGTCTCGGTGTTGAGCACCTCGTCCGCAAGGGCGAGATCCCTGTCTGAAGCGCCCCGTCTGGCCAGTTGCTTCTTGAGCCTCATCCGCGTGAACCCGACGAGCCTTTCCCTTCCCCTTTCGTGGGTTCTCCACAGTTCCGAGTCGGGAATTCTGTCCACCCTCTCCCAGATCCTCACATTGTCGGGGTCTTCAATCCACCGGGGGCTGAGATAGCGGTCGAAGTGCTCTGCCATGCCTTTGGATATGTAGGAGGGGATGTGAACGCCGTTAGTGACGTGAACAATGGGCAGGTCGGACTCAGGGGATCTGGGCCATATCTTCTGCCACATTCTGCGGCTCACGTGGCCGTGAAGACGGCTGACCGCATTGTTCCAGTTGGAGAGCCGGAGAGCAAGAACCGCCATGGAGAACTCCTCATCTTTGTTCCTCGGATCCTGCCTTCCGAAACCCAGGAGCACGTGAATGGAGATTCCCATGGCCTTTGCCGGGGCTTCAAAGTAGGCCCGCATCAGATCCGGGTGAAAGGTGTCGATGCCCGCAGGAACAGGGGTGTGGGTGGTGAACACGCTGGTGACCCTCACCAGCTCGACGGCTTCGTTGAAGCTCAGGCCCCGATCTTCTCTAAGTTCCCGGATCCGCTCAAAAGCCGTGAACGCAGAGTGCCCCTCATTCATGTGGTAAACGGCCGGCTGGAGGCCCATGGCTTTGAGCATCCTGACCCCGCCGATCCCCAGGATGATCTCCTGGCGGATTCTCATCTCCCGATCGCCCCCGTAAAGCTGGGAGGTGATGGTCCTGGCCCACTCGGAGTTCTCTTTCATGTTGGTGTCCAGAAGATAAAGGCAGGTTCTTCCGATGTTTACCTGCCACACCTGAACCCTGACCATCTCGCCCTTGAGGTCCACACAGACCGTGACGGGATTACCCTGCCCGTCCCTAACGAGATGCATGGGCATGGTGCTGAACTGGTTGACCGGGTAGCTCTCCATCTGCCACCCGTCCTGGATGAGGTATTGCCTGAAATATCCCTTCTGATAGGCAAGGGAGATGCCGACCACAGGGAGCCTCAGGTCGCTCGCGGATTTCAGGTGATCGCCTGAAAGGATGCCCAGACCTCCGGAATAGATGGGGAGAGAGTCTGCAACGCCGCACTCTGCCGTGAAATAGGCGACAAGAAAAGGCTGTTTTCCGCTCCCGAAGACTGCGGGGTCGGGCTTTTCAGACATGTAGCGATCAAAGTCCTGCTTGACCCTTGCCAGGTGAGCGCAAAACCCCTCATCCCCGGCCAGGCTCTTGAGGTCGATCTGCTTAAGGCGTACAAGGAGTTCCACCGGGTTTTCCCTGGTCTCTTCCCACAGATCCGGGTTCATGCTCCGGAAAAGGGTTTCCGCGTCGGAGTTCCAAACGAACCAGAGATTTCGGGAAAGTTCGTGGATGGTCTGAAGGGCCTCGGGGATCAGAGGTTTTACATCCAGGGTCCTGATGGGTGTTGTCATGGGTTTTTTTGCCTCCAAAGGGAGCAGAATTTAGGTTCATGGCGTTTCATGGAACTTGAAGGTGATCTGAGACGGTTCGATGCTCACAATGTACACGCGCTCGTTGGGGAGCATGAAAAGATCCCTGCTGAGGGCAAAGGACTTTTTTCCTGTTGCCGCAGGAGAAAGATCGAGCTCCGCGTGCACGTTTTTTTCACTCAACACACTCGCGTCCTTTCTGAGTCCTCTGACTCTGATGCGGACTTTCGGGTCCAGGGGTTCCGCGATTTTCATCGTCGCAGGAACGTTGCGCAGTTCCAGGGGCACCGCAAAAGCCACCTCAAAGTCCTGCTGGCCTGCGAGAAGGAGCCAGAAAACCAGAACCAGGAGCAGCGTTCCATATTTCGCCTTCCACTGGTTGATAAAGAGGGGGCGAATCTTATCGTTCCATGGCACGCTTTCCTGTCTTGCCGGCCGCAGCGCATCCAGGAGCATTTGACTCATGACTCCCGCCGTTGCAGGATGAAACACTTTTCGTTCAACGATGAGGGTGACCTCACCCCGCTCTTCGGAGACCACGACCATAAGCGCATCACACCGTTCACTCAGGCCCATGGCCGCCCTGTGCCGCGTTCCCCATTCTTTGGGCAGTCCTTCCTCCGAGCTCAGGGGCAAATAGCAGGCGACGATCTGGATGCGGCCCTCCTTGATCAGGATGGCTCCGTCATGAAGGGGGGACTCTTTCTGAAAGATGCTCGTCAGGAGCTCTGGAGTGGGCTTGCCCTCGAGGGTTTGTCCTGAGGTCACACACTCCTCGACTCTTTCACTTCGCTCGATGAGGATGAGGGCGCCGACCTTGCGCTCGGCGAGCATGAAGACCGCATCCGAAAGACCCTGAGTCCACTGGCCGGGCTGGGCCGTTTTTCGGAGACCGAGGGTGCGCAGAGGGTCGAATCTTTCAAGGGCCTGACGGATCTCGGACTGGAAGAGGATGATCAGCAGGATCACGAGCACCTGCCAGAGAATCTGGAAGACCCACGTCGTCAGGAAAAGGCCCCAGGTCTGGGCAATGGTAAAGACGACACCAAGGGCAAACAGTCCGATAAGGGCCTTGAACGCCTTGGTCCCCCTGAACCAAAGATAAAGATGATAGGCGACCACGGTCAGGAAGAGGATGTCGAGCAGATCCTGGATTCGCAAATTTGCTATGAGGGCAATGGTATTCACGAGAAATCGCTAAGGGGTTTCCTCATCTTGCGTTTCGGCCATAGATTTCCGTCAGTTCGAGAAGCTCTTTTGCCAGCGGAGCCGTGATCTGCTCAGGCACAAGCCGCCAATGCCAGTTTCCGTTTTCCCGGGCCGGCCGGTTCATGCGCGCCCATTCGCCGAGACCCAGGAGGTCCTGCATGGGCAGAATGGCAGTGTCGGCCACCGACATCATGGCGAGGCGGATCATTTCCCTGTGCACATTGTCCGCGTTGACCTCCCTGCCTAAGTACCGGGACAGGCGCGCCCTGTCCTGTTCACCAAGTTCCTTTTCATACCAGGCCCTTGCCGTGTTGTTGTCATGAGTGCCGGTGTAAACCACAGCATTTTTCGTGTGGTTGTGGGGAGCATAGGCATTCCTGGGGAGGCTTTCGTCAAAGGCAAAGAGGAGCACTTTCATCCCCGGAAATCCGAAATGCTCCATGGCGGCCCACACATCCGGGGTGATGGTGCCGAGATCTTCAGCTAGGATTGGCAGATCCGGGAAGACCGACGAGAGCCGGGTGAAGAAGTCCATGCCCGGGGCTTCCACCCATTGGCCGTTCACGGCGATCGTCTCGGTTGCAGGCACTTCCCAGTAAGCCATGAAACCACGGAAGTGATCCACTCTGACCACATCAAACAGGTTAAGGTTGTGGCGAATGCGCCTCGTCCACCACTCATAACCTGTGCTTTGGAGCGCCTCCCACCGGTATACGGGATTCCCCCACAGTTGGCCAGTCTTGCTGAAGTAGTCGGGCGGAACTCCCGCAACCGTAAGCGGTCTTTTTTCGTGGTCGAGATTGAAGAGGTCGGGGTGCATCCAGACGTCCGCACTGTCATAGACGACGTAGATGGGCATATCCCCGATGATTTTGATTCCCTTCTCAGTGCAATATTTCTTGAGCGATGACCATTGCCTGAAAAAAAGATGCTGAAAAAATTTCTGCTCCTGAATCCTCTCGCGCAGTCTTTCTCTTTCGCGACCGAGCGCTTCCGGGTCCCTGTTCCGCAAGGGGTCCGGCCACTCGTTCCAGGGTCTGCCGTTGAACTGCTCTTTGAGCGCAACAAACAGAGCAAAATCATCGAGCCATGAGGATTGCTGGGAACAGAAGCTTCTGTATTCTCCGTTTGTCCCCTCTTTTTTGAACCGGGAGTAGGCCAGGGAAAGAAGCCTGTGTTTATAGGAGACGACGAGTTCGAAATCTACCCGGTTCCGTGAAAAAGCGGGAACAGGTTCCACCTCGGCCTGGGCGAGGGCCCCTTCCTGAAGGAGCAGTTCCGGGCTGATGAGAAGAGGATTAGAGCCGAAGGCGGACATGCTGTGATAAGGGGAGTTCCCATACATGATATCCGTAGGATTGAGGGGAAGGCACTGCCAGTAGCTCTGCTTGGTTTCGGCGAGAAAATCTGCGAATCGATAGGACCAGGGTCCGAAATCTCCTATGCCGAAAGGAGACGGAAGAGATGTGAAGTGGAGGAGAATGCCGCTCCCCCTCTGATTCAACATGCGTTCCTCCATGGCAAGTGGCTATCAAAACTCAAATTTTACTGGATTATTCGAGGGCGAGCAACAGGATTCTTTGCAAGATAGCAAAGAGCGTAGAGCATAGAGCGTAGAGCTTAGAGAAAGAAAAATCCGAAAAGCAGTTTGTTTTACTCTATGCTCTATGCTCTTCGCTCTCCGCTTTATGCTTCTTATTGCCGTTTTCGTAGGTATTCCTTCTCCATCTCCTCAAGGTTCTTCAGGTAAGTCTGCTTGAAACGGAAATCAGGATACAGGGCGATCTCTCTGGTAAGAGGAGCAATGAACGGGAGAACATCGATCCCATAAGAGTTCCTGCCCTGTCTGTCCGCTTCCTGCAGGATCAGGAGGGAATAGTAGCTGCACAGGAGCCGCAATCCCACGGGCCTTCTGTAAAGATAGGACCTTCCTCCGATGGTGTTCAGGAAAAAACCGGCGTAATGGTAAAGCACGTCCCTGGAGGGCCGAATCCCTTCCGGGTCAGGGCATCGACTGCCCAGGGTCGACCACCTGTAGAAGAGGTTCAGGGTGGGTTCCAGGTCTTCCCCTTCGTTCTTGAGGATGTCCCGGATCAGCCTGAAGTCATTCTTGTCGAGAACCCGGAAAAACAGAAAGATGTTGTCATTGATGATGGAGGAGTCAATTCCTTCCCCTGCAGGTACGGGGAGCCTGGCGGAAAGCTTCCGAATCATTGCCTTGAACTGGGCATGGGTATCCAGGCCCTCGCCCAGGTGCCGCACATAGCCTTTTCCGTTCAAGTATTTGAAATAGTCCTGGATCTCCTGTTCGATCCGCTCGCAATAGGTTTTCTCGTCAGGGGGTTTGAGTTCGTTGGCGTCCGGGATAACCACCGGGCCTTTGGCCACCGGAGCTTGTTCGGGCGGCGCCTGCTTTTTAGGAGGCGGAGCTTTTTCAACGGCTGGTTTTTCAGCCTCTTTCCGACCCTGTTCCATGCCCCAAAAATATCCGGCCAGGATCGCGGCCACGCCGATGACAAGGATGGAGACCCACCACCAAAGACGTCCTTTATCTCTTTTCTTCATGTGTCCTCCCTCCTTGGCGTGGAGAATGGCCCATGAGCTAAAACAGAATTATCGGCCAGACACTAGAACTTAGAGTAGGCAGTATGTGCTAGGCCGTTTATTCTTTGCTGCTTACTCCCTACTTCATACTGCCTACTTTTTGTCATTTCACCCTGTCAGGATGCCCGCACAGCCGCATCCAGGGGCAGCCGGACGGTGACCACTGTTCCTTTTTGAAGTTCGCTGGCAATCTTGATGTCGCCGTGGTGATTGGAAACCACCTGGTGCACCAAAGTCAGCCCCAGGCCTACTCCCTTGGATTTTGACGTGACAAAAGGATCGTAGATGGCGGCCAACTGATCCTTGGGAATGCCGCACCCTGTGTCCCTGATGGTGAGGACCAGAGAACGATCCTCCCGCAGGGCTTTCAGGTTCAGCGTCCCGCCCTGAGGCATGGCTTCAAGAGCATTCTCCACGATATTGGTCAGTGCGACGGTGAGTTGACTGGCATCCAGCCGGGCTTGAGGCAAATCCGGAGCGATTTCCTTTACGATTCGGACGCCCAGCTCATTTGCCAAGGGTGTCGCAGCGTTCAGGACCTCTTCCACAAGGGGCTCGATTCTTGTCGGAGTCGGGCTGTAAGACTGGGTTTCCGTGAAGTCATGGACCCTCTTCACGATATGCTCCAGGCGCGCCGTCTCCTCGAGAATGATATCCACGTATTTGTCGAGTTTCCGGTTGTCCCCGAGCTCCTTCTTGATTCGGCGGGCAAAGCCCCCTATGGTCGTGACGGGGTTTCGGATTTCATGGGCAACGCCCTGAATAAGGTTGCTCATGGAAGCGAGCCGCTCTGTGCGGATCAGCTTCTCCTGGGTGATCCGGAGTTCCTGGGTGGTGACTGCGAAACTTTCTTCAAGTCTGCGGTAGAGGTTTGCGTTTTCCATGGCGATGGAGACGTGCTGAGCGATGGCAAAGAGGATCTCGAGATCCGAGCGATTGAAGGGTTCCCCGGACTTCTTGTTGATCACCTGAAGAGCGCCCATGGGCCTGTTTCGCAAGAGGAGGGGGACGCAGATCGCGGATTTGGTTCGAAATCCTGTGAGCCGGTCGATTCTGTCCGTGAATTTCTTTTCCTGGCTGACGTCCTGGATGACCATGGGTTTGCCCGTCTTGACCACTGTTCCGGCAATGCCCTCGCCTACCTTGAGGGTGATCCGCTCCAAGGGCCTCTTCTTTTCCCCCCTTGCAAGGCGAACGACAAGCTCATTGGACCGGTCTTCGAGCTCGTAAACCGTGCTGGCCTCGGCGCCCATAAATTCCTCCGCCCACTTCATAGCGTTGTCGAGCACTTGCTCGATGTTGAGGGAGGAGTTGATCAGGGCGCTGGAGCGAAGAATGGTCGCCAGTTCCCGGCGATAAAGGGCCTCTCGGGTTTCTTCTTTGCGGTTTGATTCTTCCATGATGCACCGGAATGCAGGCACAAAGTTGCAACCCGCCAAACGAATGGCGGGCAAGAGGCACAAAGCCCTTCCCGCTGTCCCTTTGTCCCTAAGGCTGTTGGCTTCAGCCGTCAGCTGGTTATTTATACAGCAATCCCGAATTCGAGGCAAATAAAAGCTGGTGCAAGGCACAGAGCACAAGGGACACGGAAGACGGCCCACGGGACACGGTTTTCCCAATACTCCAAAACTCCATTACTCCATCACTCCAGCTCCTCGGTTCCGACAAAGCGCTTCCCGTGCCCCTTCATTCATGTTATAGGAATCCGTCGAGAGAGGATTTACCTATGAGAGTGCTGCTGACAAATGATGACGGAATTCACGCGGCCGGACTAAAGGCTCTTTACCAGGAACTCAAGAGCGATTTCGAAGTGCACATCGTGGCCCCGGATTCGGAAATGTCGGCCGTTGGACACGCCATCACCCTGACCTCCCCGCTCAGGGTTCAGGAGGTTTACAGGAACGGAAATTTCTTCGGATACGGAGTCAAAGGAACGCCGGCGGACTGCGTAAAAATCGCGGTGCAGGAACTCCTTGAAACAGCGCCGGACGTGATTCTTTCAGGGATCAATCTGGGCGCCAACGTGGGCGTCAATGTGCTGTACTCGGGCACGGTCTCCGCCGCCACCGAGGGCGCTTTCCTGGGAATACCTTCGGCGGCGGTCTCGCTGGACACTCGAACCCATCCGGATTTTCGTTTTGCCGCCCGTTTCAGCCGAGAGATCATCCGCTTTATCAGGGAAAACGGATTGAGGCAAAGAACGGCCCTGAACGTGAACATCCCCGCCCTTCCCCCGGAAAAGATATGCGGCGTCTCTTTTACCGTGCAGGGCGTTGCGAGATTCAGGGAGAAGTTTGAGCGCCGGATCGATCCGAGAGGCAACGTGTACTACTGGCTTTCTGGCGAAACCCCTCTCGAAGAGGGGAACCCTGATGCCGATGCCAGGGCGCTGAAGGAAAAAAGAATCACGATCACTCCGATCAGCTATGATCTGACGTGCGAAGAAGAGCTGGCGCGGCTCAGAACCTTGCCTCTGCCGGCATTAGAGAGATAGGCTGAAGGCACGAGCCCAGAGCAGTCAAACTGAAAATTCGAAATTCGAAGCACGAAATCCGAAACAATATTCAATGATCCAAATTCAAATGACCAAAACTGTAAGTTGCTGGGTTTCTGTTTGGAGAATTGAAAAACATTTGTGCTTTGAATTTGTTTCGAATTTCGGATTTCGAGATTCGAGTTTATTTGGAGCCAACCTTCTCGACTAACGCCTGTGTCCTCTAAAAAGAACGGAGAGAGATCAACATTGAAAAGAGAGTATCCGGAGTCGCCCATTGTCGGGGTGGGAGGTGTCATCTTTGACGGCGCCTCAGTGCTTCTTGCCAAGCGCGGTCAGGAGCCTGCAAAAGGAACCTGGAGTCTGCCCGGGGGCGCTGTCGAGCTGGGAGAGAAGGTCATCGATGCGCTGAAAAGGGAGATCCGAGAGGAAATCGCCATAGAGATCGAAGTGGGCGGTTTGGTTAGAGTGCTCGACCGGATTCTCTGCGACGAAAAGAAGAGAATCCGGTATCACTATGTCCTTGTGGATTACTGGGGCTGGAGGGTATCAGGAGAGCCGAAACCCGGTTCCGACACGAGCGATATCTGTTTTGTTCCCCTGGAAGGAATTCAGAACAAGGACATCCACAGGGAAGTGCTGGAAACCATTCTCATGGCCGCGGAACTCAGGGAGCGCGCTCGCCCTATCTCACCAGGCGCAGGAACCGATCCCAGTTGGGCCACGACCAGTAGATGATGAATGCCTTGCCTTTGACGGACGCCGAAGAGACAAATCCCCAGAACCGGCTGTCCAGGCTGTGGTCCCGATTGTCCCCCATCACGAAATAGTGCTCTTTCGGAACAACCACCGGCCCAAAGGATCGGTTGGGGTTTCCTGCTTTTTCATCATAGAAACCGTACCTGTCGTCAAAGGGGAGGCCGTTGACGAAGATCTGTTTGCCCTGCATTTGAATCTTGTCGCCCGGGACTCCGATGACCCTTTTTATGAAATCCTTGTCCTTGTCCTCGGGATAAATGAAGACAATGATGTCCCCCCGCTCGGGGTCGCTGATCGGAATCAGGGTTGTTTGCAAATAAGGGAGCTTGATGCCATAAAGGAATTTGTTCACCAGGATGTGATCCCCCACCAGCAAGGTCGGCTCCATGGACCCGGAAGGGATCTTGAAGGCCTGAACCACGAACGCTCTGATAAACAAGGCGAGAAGAATCGCAATAGCAGCGGCTTCAGCGTACTCCCTGATGGTGCTTTTCTTCTTTATCTTTTCCGCCCTCTCCTCCAAACAGGCCTCCTAAAATGACCGCTGACCACCGACGACTGACGGCTGTTCACACGAAGGCCGAATGTAATCTTTCCGTCACGGTTTTGTAAAGGGATTTCTCAAACAGCGGTTCCCGAGGTTACTGCACTTTCGTATAAACTCGCGCTCGGCGGCGCCGAGGAAGGATATTCTTTTTCTCACAAAAGCAAAGTTTGAAGCGAGGCATGGTAAGAAAGCGCACATACAATCTGTGGTGTCAATTCATTCTATTCTACACTATACATATGCAAATTATATCAATTTGTGTTTAATTATCTGAAACTTCTTGACAAATATGGCCATTTATATATGATATTAGGCCAGCTGCTGAGTTTGCGCCCAGGAAACCGATAGTCTGGAGGAAGAATTGCGACAGAACATCGTGAGAGAAATCAGGGAGGAGCTCCTGATGAGCAAGGCAGAGCTGGCCCGGAAAGCGGGGGTGTCCCCGCTGACCATCGACAGAATTGAAAAGGGCAAGAGCTGTCGTATGGAGACGAGAAGGAAGATCATTCTTGCTCTCGGCTACAACCTAACTGATAAAGACAGGATTTTTCCCGAGGATTGACTGAGGGTCGAATATGCCTACACCCAAAAAAAATCAACTGGTTGGACTGGACATCGGGTCTCACGCGATTAAGCTCGTCGAGATAGAGGACACAAAAAAAGGTAGGATTCTGAAAAATTTCGGGATCATCGGCCTGCCGCAGGA
The DNA here is from genome assembly GCA_963702565.1 of uncultured delta proteobacterium. Taxonomy (GTDB): domain Bacteria; phylum Desulfobacterota; class DSM-4660; order Desulfatiglandales; family HGW-15; genus CAVPDE01. Next base: position 99,417 of record CAVPDE010000015.1, read on the forward strand.
TGCCATTGTCGAGGGCGCCATCAAAGAGATGGAAATCGTCTCCTCTGCGATCAAGACCCTTTACAAGAATTTGAAGATCAAGAACAAGAACGTCGTCACCTCCATTTCAGGATACTCGGTGATCGTAAAAAAGATCAGCATTCAGAAACGGGGCGAGGCAGAGCTCGATGCCAGCATCCAGGACGAAGCAGAACAATATATCCCTTTTGATATCAATGACGTGAACCTTGACTACGAGATTCTTTCTCCTCCGGACGAAGAGGGAGCTGAAAAGAAAGCGGAAGGGGAAAAGGCCGAGAGGGGCCTCATGGATGTGATGCTCGTTGCCGCCAAGAAAGATATCGTAGAGGATTATGTGAGTCTTCTTCACCTGACCGGGCTCAGTCCGGCCATTCTGGACGTAGACGCCTTTGCGCTCCAGAATGCCTTTGAGCTGAGCAGCGAGAAAATCGCCGGCTGCTACGCCCTCGTCAATGTGGGAGCGGAAGAACTCGGGATCAACGCGATCAAGAACGGCGTCTCTATTTTTACGAGGGATTCCTCCTACGGCGGATACCAGATCAACGAAGCCATCATGTCGAAGTTCGATGTCTCCTACGAAGAGGCGGAGAAGATCAAACTGGGAGGAGCCAAGATCGATCACAAGGACAAAGGGGCCTTGGAGGAGATTTTTACTTCCGTGATCTCCGGCTGGGTGAACGAAATCAAGCGCGCCCTGGACTTCCTCGCCACTACCTACCCGGACGAGACCATCGAAAAAATCGTGATCAGCGGGGGCTCCTGCAGATTCCCCGGCTTTCAGAAATACCTTGAACTGGAAACAGAGATTCCCGTCATAGAGCTAAACCCTTTTGGCAATCTCCAGGTCAATGACAAGGCGTTTGATCCCAAGTACCTAACGTATATGGCGCCTCAAGCCGCCATAGCGGTAGGCCTGGCATTAAGGAGTATTGGTGACAAATGATACGCATTAATCTCTTGCCCTTCAGGGCAGCCAGGAAAAAGGAGAACATCCGACAGCAGCTCATGATTTACGGGTTGAGCGTGGTTTTGCTCTTCTGCGTCATGGGCTACACCTTGTTCTACCTCACGAGCACCTTAAGTGGACTCAAGGATGAGGAAAAAAGGATACAGGATGAGCTCAAAACCTATGAACAAACCATTAAGCGAATTGCGGAGCTCGAGAAGAAGATCAAGGAGATTCGAGCCAAGCTGGAGGTGATTCGAGAGCTCGAGAAAAACAAGACCGGCCCTGTGCACCTCTTGGACGAAATCGCCTTGGCAGTGCCGAAGGAAAAGCTGTGGTTGAGCGGCATGAAAGAGACCAAAGGCAGCCTGACGCTCACAGGGACGGCCATGGACAATGAAACGGTTGCCCTTTTCATGACGAACCTTGAGCAGTCGGAGTACATATCCGGCGTGGATTTGCAAAGTGCAAAGCTGAGGGAAATTAAGGACTACAAATTGAACGTGTCGGACTTTGTCCTTGAATGCAAGACATATGCATTCAAGGAAAAAGCAGCGCCTCCAGCGGCGAAGAAACCTTAACTGAATCAGCTAGAGGACCGGTGGGACATGAAGACAGGTGCGTTGTTCGAAAAAGTTGAAAAAATAAAGATGCCCATCAGGATTGCGATCTTTCTGGGGACCCTTGTCCTTCTGGCAGGGTTGTTTATCTACTTTGTTTATCTACCTTATTCCGAAGAGATCGCAAAAAGCCGGGATGAGATCGCCAAACTCCAGCAGAAGCTCAATCAGGCGGTTGTGAGGGCCAGAGCGCTGAAAAAATTCGAGGCGGAATACGCCGAAGTGGATGCCCAGTTCCAGGAGGCCCTGAAGCTTCTTCCCAACACCAAGGAAATCCCGAGTCTCCTCAAATCGATCACCCAGCTCGGCACGGATTCCCAGCTGGAGTTCCTCAATTTCAGCCCTCAGAGGGAAAGGCCGCAGGACTTTTTCATGGAGATCCCGGTGTCCATTGAGGTGAAGGGGACCTATCACAACGTCGCTGTGTTCTTCGACAAAGTGGGGCAGATGGAGCGGATCGTGAACATCCTGAACGTTTCCATGACCCCGCAGAAGGAAAGGTCAACGATTCTGACAACCCGGTGTGATGCCGTAACCTACAGATTCAAGGGTGAAACCGATGCGACGCAGCAACCTAAGAAATAGCCTCTTTCCAGTCTTGGTGTTCTCTTTCTTTGCTACAGGGGCCCTGGCCGCTCCTTCGGACGCGGTTTACAAAGAGCCAAGGCCGTTGAAGCAGGTCGTTGAAAAAGACAAGACCGCTCCGCCTGTGGCGGACGTGAAGAAGGAAGAGAAAAAGGAAGGGCCCAAATACACCTATGATCCCTCGGGCAAGACCGATCCCTTCAAATCCTTTATTGCCGAACAGGAAGAGATGGAGGAAAAGGCCAAAAGAAGGCCCAAAACCTACCTGGAGACCCTCGACCTGTCCCAGCTGGAACTGATCGCGATTATCGTCGGAGGCAAGGGCAACTACGCGATGGTGAAGGACTCAAAAGGCACGGGCCATGTGATCCAGAAAGGCACCTCCATTGGCACCAATGGAGGGTTTGTTGAAAGGATTACGGATAAAGAAGTGGTTATCCGGGAAGAGTTTAAGGATTTTAAAGGCACGGTAAAGTACAAGGATATCGCCAAGAAGCTTCCGTCCCTCATGTAGTACTCCCCGGGGTTCGAAAGGGCCGGGGGATCAGGAGGATTGGGGACGGGGAATTCATGAGTAAGGAGAAAGTCCATGGGGAAAATGCGGAGCCTGTTTAGAAAGGGAGTATTCTCTTTGGTGTTTGTCGCAGCGGCAGGGTTGACCCTTTGTGGATGTGCAGCCCTCGATGTAGCCGCTGACAACCAGGCCGCCATTGAGAAGTCCACAGCCCCGGTGATACAAGCCATCAACGTGACGCCCTCTCAAGAGCAGACGGTTGTGGAGTTTGTCAACTCGGAACCGGTCTTCTACACAGCCTTCAAGCTCATGGATCCCGCGAGAATCGTCCTCGACATCCGGGGCGTGCCGGGAAGCGCTTTGCCTCGAGTCAAGGACGTGAACAGCGCCGGGGTGAAGGACATTCTAATTGAAGAGGGAAAGACCCAGATGATGACGACGCGGGCGGTCATCCGTACGACCGTGCCTGTGCTCTATCAGACGGAGCCCAAAGGCAATGTGATCGCTTTGACCCTGACGCCGGAAAAACCGCTGCCCGCTGCCGCAGAGGCGCTTGAAAAGAAAACGGTTGCCGCGGAAGGGGCATCCGTCACCCCTTCGGAGCCGAGGATTTTCTTCAAAGACACACCCGGCGCTCTGACTCAGATCCTGGGCATTGATTTTACCCTTTTGGAGCAGGGCAAATCGCGTCTGATTGTGACGATGGACAAGAAAGCCAAATATGATCTCAATCAGCAGGGGCCCAAAACCCTTGTCCTTAAAGTGCCTGAAGCGACCATCCCGCCCCTGATCATGAGGCACATGGATTCCAAGCACTTCGAAGGCGCTGTCGACTGGGTCAAGGCGTCGCTGACCCAGAAGGATGTCGCCATAGCCATCACGCTCAGGGAAATGGTTCCTTTTCATGTCAAACAGACGGAGAGCACCATTATCATTGACTTCGGCCCCACGGCGGTAAAGCCTCCGGAGAAGAAGATCGTTCCCCTGCATCAGGCCCAGGCTCCTGCCGCGCAGGCGCCTGCATTCCAAGCCCCGGCGGCTCCACCCATTATCTCCTTGCAGCAGAAAACCGACCAACCCGGGGTGATGGCGGTTCAGCCCGGGCTCCCCTCTGCAGCGTCAGCGGGCATCCCCGGTATGAAGAAGGACTACAAAGGGGCCGCCATGACCATGGACTTCGTCAACGCGGATGTGACCAACATCCTCCGCCTCATTGGCGAAGTCAGCAACCTCAACATCGTCTGGGGTCCGGAGGTGAGGGGGATCGTTTCCATGAGACTCAAGGACGTCCCCTGGGATCAGGCCCTTGACCTGATCCTGGACAACAACAACCTCGCCAAGCGGGATCAGGGCAACGTGATCTGGGTGACCACCAAAGCCGCGATGTCGCAGATCGAGGCGGAAGAGAGACGTAAAATCCAGGAATTTGAGGCGAAGCTTGAAGCGGAGAGGAAAAAGATCATCAGTGAGAAAGAAAAGGAAAAAGAGCTGGAGCCTCTCCTGACCGAATATATTCCGGTTGATTTTGCCAAAGCCAGTGAAATTATACCCCTCCTCGCGGTCAGCGAAACAGGCAAGAGCCGGGGGGGCAAGCTGAGCACGGACAGCAGGACGAATACGATTATCCTTACCGACATCGCGTCCAATGTAAGGATTGCGAAAGACATCGTCAAACAGTTCGACACCCCGGTCAAGCAGGTGATGATCGAGGCCCGCATCGTGGATGCTACGGATGACTTTATCCGGGACCTGGGCATCCGGTGGGATCAATTCCAGATTAACAAGCGAAAGGATAACACGGTTCCGTGGCCCTCGATGGAGGGGCTAAACACCACTCCCACTGACCCCTCCGTGTCGCCACCTTTCCCGGCTCCGGGTAAGACGTACAGCCCCACTTTTACCTCCAATGCGCCCGGAGACTGGACGCCCAATCTGGGTCTGGTCTTCTCCACCCTGAGCGGATCCGGCCTGACTGCAACCCTCCTGGATGCCAAGCTGGCGCTGGCTGAAACCGAAGGCAAGACAAAGATCATTTCCGCACCGAAAGTGATCGCCATGAACGGCCAGGCCGCCACGATCAGCCGAGGCGACTCCATCATCATTCAAGCCACGGAAAATGTGGCTTCCACGACCATTGACGCGACCCTGTCTCTGGAAGTGACGCCTACGGTGAGCTACAACAACTTCATCACCATGGACGTGAAGGTCACAGATGACACGGCGCCCACCCAGTTCAGGATCCGGAAGAAGTCCCTGAACACGAAGCTGATGATCAAGAACGGAGACACGGTGGTGATCGGCGGCATCTATACGGAGAACCAGAGCAGTGATGAATCCGGAATTCCCGGCCTGCGGCGACTTCCTATCCTGGGATGGCTGTTCAAGGCTCAGCGGCTCACGAACACGAAAACAGAGTTGTTGATTTTCTTGACTCCCTCAGTGGTTGCCTCCACCTTTAAATCCTAGGGCAAACCACAAACGCTGGCAATGTCCAGCAGTTGTTCCACATGAAAGGCAGCGTCTAAGTTCTTGTTCTTGTAGGCCACGAACGGAACGGACGCTGCCTTTGCTGTTTCAGCGTCCACGGTCGAGTCCCCCACATAGAGCGCCTGATCCGGCCGGATCGAAAAGAAATCAAGGATTTTGAAAAGCGATTCGGGATGGGGCTTTGGTCTGGTCACATCCAGCGAACACACCACGATGTCAAAGGTGTCGGCAAGGCCGTACGACTCGAGTACCTTTTGGATCGTGTTGCTTCGGTTCGTGGCCACGGCGAGGCCGCAGGAGGGCTTTAGCAGGGCCAGAAGTTCCCTCAGTCCCGGCTCCGGGACCATATCCTGGATAAAGGGGGTGTAGTCCATCTGGAACCGGTAGGCCAGGGCTTGTTCCAGGTAGGGGGTGCCCCTGAAGATGCAGCGAACCGACTCATCGGCCGTAGCCATGTGGATGTAGGCCGCCTGCTCGTCTCTGAGCAAAGGGAGCCCGAAATGGGAGAGCAGGTGGTTGTAGAAATTGATGTTGGACCGGCGCGAGTCAAACATCACGCCGTCGCAATCAAAAATCACCGCAGCGAATGAGTTCACCAAAATTATAGTCCAACTCTGGAAGTGCGAGCAAAATAATTGCCTTTGGGCGGAGAGTTCGGTTTCGTTTCTGGGCGCGACGAGGGCACAAAGGTGCAAAGAAAAGGACAAAGTGACAAAAAGACAAAGATGCAAAGGGTAAAGACAAAAAAGAAATTTTCTGCTTTGTCCCTCTGTCCCTTAGTCCCTGTCGTTAGTACACTTTTCTCATTCTCTTGCGGCGCCTCTTAGCGGCCTTGGCCTGTTTTTTCTTTTTCTGAACGCTCGGTTTGTCATAGAAACGGCGTTCCTTAATCTCAGAAAAGAAGCCTTCTTTGGTAAGCTTTTTCTTGAGATCCCGAATGGCTTTTTCGATCTGGTTATCCTGAACTACGACTTTCATATGTCCTTCTTTCTAACCCCCTCCCGTTCTCCCTTCGATACCTCAGGGCGAACGGGCAACGTAACCTGTGGATATGTGATTTTCCGTTCGTGGTGAGCGGTTCGACTTTACTCACCGCCCTGAGCACGCCTAAGGGGTATCGCGAACCATGAACGGAGGGGTTTTTGCCGATCTCTCAACAGATGGTCATTCTTAATCGTCTGAAAAAACAAAAAAAGCACCCCAAAACTCGTCCCGGGATGCTTTCGTGGCGCGGCCTTCTCAATAAATTACACGATCAGTCTCCTACCTGTTCGCGAAAGAGATCGGAAGGTGCGGAAGCATCCGGACCCAACAAGCAAGAGTCTATGAAACCGATGCGCTTTACGGTCGGATCATGATTGCCAATAGCCTCGGTTATGGGAATCACCCCCTTTTCTCAGCCCGGTTCCACAGGGCATTTCCGGCCAAACAGAGCGAACAAGCGTTTCAAAAGGGCTTGGTTAATCAAAAGATTATTGAATATACCAGCAATTGATACCTTGTCAACATGTTTCTTGGCCCGAGACCCGGAACATGAGACATAAAGAGAAGGCCAACAGCAACCACGAAAGCACGAAATTTGGAAAGCACGAAAAAGGGCAAAGGTGTGTATCAAAGTCTCTTCTTTCGTATCTTCTCCCTTTCGCCTGTCCTGTCGATGACCCTGAGGTTCTCCAAGGGAGCATAGTCGAAGGATGTTTTGGTGATTGGTCTTGGGTTTCTTGGTTGTGCCGCGGTCGGCGGCTTGCCCGCCGTGTTTGTGGCGGGTCGTCCGTCTGCCGTCGTCCGGTCAGCTGTTTTTCTTCTCCAGTTTTGCTACCGATTCAACATGGTAAGTGTGCGGGAACATGTCCACCGGCTGGATCTCGGAGATGTGGTAGTGCTCCTGCATAAGCCCCAGATCCCTTGCCAGGGTGGCAGGATTGCAGGAGACGTAAACGATTCTTTCCGCCCCGATTTCAAGAACACGGGAGAGAACCTCCTGGTGCATGCCGGCCCTGGGCGGGTCAATGATCATGACCTCCGGCTGAAGCGTGAGAAAGGCCAGGTTCTCGCGGATATCCCCTAGAAGGAACTCGCAGTTTTGAATTCCGTTCGCCTGACAATTCCTCCTGGCGTCGAGAACAGCGCTCTCCACGATCTCCATGCCGATCACTCTCCTTGCGGAGTGCGCGATGAAGATGGGGATGGTGCCGGTGCCGCTGTAAAGATCGAGGATGGTTTCCCCGCCCTTGAGCTCAGCAAACTCGGCCACCTTTCCATAGAGCCTTTCGGCGCCGATGGAATTGGTTTGGAAAAAGGAGTTGGCGGAGATCTGAAACAAGGAGGCGCCGATCCTGTCCTGAAGGATCCCGTCACCGGCAAGGACCGTTTCCCTTTCGCCTACCGCGATGGAAGCCTTTTTTGCTGTGATGTTGTTGACCACGGTTTTCACGTTGGGGAAGAGGGCGGTGAGCCTCTGCGCGAGCGGGAGGACGACTTCATTCCTCATCTCTGAGGTCACGAAATTGACCATCCATTCATCGTGGTAGGCCGAATGCCGCAGGGTAAGAAACCGCCAGAAACCCTTGTGGCTCTTGATCCCGTAGGGAGGGAGCCCCGATTCACCGGCCAAGCGTTTGACCTCTCGCAGAATCTCGTTGCCCCTCTCCTGCTGGAGAAGGCAAGCCTCCACGTCAATGATCTTGTCAAACGTGCCGGGCACATGAAGGCCGAGAGCAAAATCCCCCCTGCCCCCCTTTACCAAAGGGGGGTGAGGTTCGCAGGTCCGAGTCGCGTTAGTGGAGGGGCCTCCCGATAATCCCCTCCCCCTCGCATTATTTTCCCCTCCCCTGGCGGGAGGGGTAAGGGGAGGGGGAAGAGGGAAGGCAGAGGGGATTTTGGCAGGAGTATGAGGCAGCCACGGCCGGTCGGAAAAGGAGAACTCCATTTTGTTCCGGTAGCCAAAGCTCTTCTCCGAGGGGATGGGATCGCGGACTTCAATGCCGGAAAGAGAGCCGATGTGGGAGAGGGCTTCCTCGATGTGCCCTCTCTTGTACTCAAGCTGCCGCTCGTAGGTCACGTGCTGCCACTGGCATCCCCCACAAATGCCGAAGTAAGGACAGGGGGCTTCGATGCGATCCGGAGAGGGGATCAGGATCTCGTGTATCTTGGCTTCGGCATAGGCCTTTTTCTTTCTGAAGATCAGGGCCTTCACCCTGTCTCCGGGCACAGCGCCCTTCACAAAGACCACCAGCCCGTCCAGCCGAGCGATTCCCTGGCCGCCGAACGCGACGCGGTCAATGTGAAGCTCCTGGATGTCTCCTTTCCGTACCGTCATATACAGTTTCTTTGCAGGGGCGGACAGGCCCTCTCATACATTAACACAACACAATCGAGTGTTCGGTACAAAAAAGCGCCACCCCCGCCCCTTTCAGGACGAGGGTGGCGCGTAAGGAGAGGGAAATTACTTTATGGCTCTGACTCCACCACCACCGTCACCGAAGCCGTGTCTTTTCCGTACGGGCCGTGAGCAGTAATGGTGTAGGTAGTTGTCGCACCAGGCGACACGGAGACCGTGTCTGATGCTATCGGGTCTCCGTCCACGGCAAAGGTGCCGATTCCGGGTTCGACCTGAACGACCAGCGCATTGATCCAAGACCAGGAGAGATCTGTTGATTCGCCCGCTAGAAGGATGCCGGGATTCGCACTAATGCTCGCGGTGTGATAGGTATCAATAGAGTAGGCATAGGCTGCGCCGGTCTGGGCGCTGTCACCGGCGGCGCCTGAGAGGATCGTGTCGCCGCTGATGGAGACGGAACCGCCAAAGCCTTGCCCGGGAGCCGCGTCAGTGGCAATCACCTTACCTTCCAGGGACCAGACTGAACCATCGAACTTATACACGTATAAAGCGCCTGATCCGTCCGCACCCGGCGCTCCCACCACGACATAGTCAGCACTGATGGAGACGGAAGCTCCGAACTGGTCGTTTGCTTTTCCGTCAACGGCCATGAGCTTGGCCTCTTCAACCCAGTTCACGCCGTTGTATCTGAACACGTAGGCTGCACCTGAATCCATCCAGACGGTGTCTGCGCCCGGCGCTCCAACAACGGCGATGTTGCCACTGATCGCCACAGAAGCGCCGAATTGGTCACCCTGCTGACCGTCGTTTGCTAGGAGCTTGGCTTCCTGGAGCCAATCCAATTCGGCTTGAACGAAGACGTATGCGGATCCTGAATCCAGACCGTTGTCATCGTCCCTGTCCGATCCAACAACAATCGTCTGACCACTGACGGCAACGGAAACACCGAAGGCGTCACCTGCCGCACCGTCGCTTGCCTTGAGGTGGGTCTGCTGCGTCCAGGCTTGGCCCGCGCGTTTGAAGACATAAGCGGATCCCGCGTCAAGCCCACCGCCGGCTGAGGGAACCAGGAACTCGATATTCGTGACTGCAGGAGGTGACAGAGCAGAAACAAGCCATATATCAGCACTATTGAGGAGAGAGATCTCCGCTTCGGACGTGTAAGGGCCTACGCTGGCCAGCGGCTGGCTATTCACTCCAAAGACTCTTAAGAGACTAATAGTCGATGGGGCGGTATGTCTCAATTTCATTGCCTTGGGCCTGAAATTTCTAGCCCAATCCGTGGGATACAAGAGTATCCGGTTGTTGCCGGCCACCCAGCCATTGATGGTTGAGTCCCACGTGACATTGGTACCGGGTACGTACTTGTCAATTCCAAAGATCGAGACCCATTCGTCTCCACCTGTGTCATCACCGTACGCGCCGACGACCGCGTAATCTCCGCTGAGCGACAAGGCAGCGCCGAAGAAGTCACCGGCTTTTCCGTTGTCGGCGATGAGCTTGGCCGCCTGAATCCACTGAGTGCCGTCCCACCTGAACAAATAGGCGGAGCCGGAATTCTCCCCACGGTCGTCGTCGCCTTGAGCCCCGACAAGGGCGTAGTCACCGCTTACGGCCACGGCCGAGCCGAAGCGGTCGCCTTGCGTTCCATCGGCGGCCCACAGTTGAGCGGTCTGAGACCAAGGACTGTTGGATTCGAAGACGTAAGCGACTTCTTTACTCTCGGTCCCGATGATTGCGCGCCGGTTGTCGACCGACACGGAAGATCCAAAAAGGTCACCCACGAATCCGTCGCTGGCTTTAAGCTTCTCTTCAGTCAGGGAGAAAGGCACGTAAGCGACAGAGATGGTCACATCGTCAGGAGAGCTGTTCACCTTGCCATCGTTGACCACAAGCCGCATTTTATACTCGCCCGGGAGGTAGGGCACAAAGGATGCGGAGGGAGTAGTGGCATTGCCAAGGGCCGGTTCTATGCCGGCCGGATAGGAGGTCAATGTCCACAGATAGGTGAGCGGATCACCGTCCACATCGGTCGATTGGCTTCCATCCAATGACACTGTCTCTCCTACCTTCGCAATCGCAAGAGAGATTGGAGGCGCTACGGGAGCATCCCTCGCAGGAATGACGGCAATGTGCACCCTAGCAGCCGCTATGGGAGCATCGTTTACAGGCTTGACGGTAAGGTTCACTGTTGCAGCCCGGGAGTTTGCCTTGCCGTCGCTGACCATGAAAGTGAATGAGTCCAAGCCGTTGTAGTCAGTCAACGGCGCGTAGATCAGCGAAGGAGGTAGGCCGCTCAGGGTCCCGTGAGCCGGCGCTGAGACGACCTGGAAGGAAAGAGTGTCTCCATCCTGATCCGACCCTGTGAGTGTGATGGAGGCCGATGCATCTTCATCGAGTTCTACGGCCTGGTCATTCGCTTTAGGTTCATGGTTGGTTGGCTTCTGCGCACCCTGCTTTACCTGGAGCTTGATGGCAGCGCCCCTTTGACCGTAAAGGAACACCCACAGATAATTCCGGTTGCGCAGTTGAACCGGCACCTCCATGGTTGACTTTTTGGCATGAAGAATCGAATGGAGAGAGAAGAACCGGCCGTTGAGGCTCACAAAGCCGCTTCGAATCTTTCCATGGGAGTCAGCGCTGCTGATCTCGAGAACGGCATCCCCAGATTCCCCAGATTTGAAGGACTGGAAGGAGGAATGAAAATGGAATCTCCCTACCTTGAACTCCTTTGGTCCGTACAAAGTCCCTTCGTATGGAAGAACTGGGCTCGCTGATAGGGCAATACCAATGATGAGGGCTAAACAGAGAAAGGTTTTATTTGCCATGGAACCATACCTCCTGGTTCGACTTTTTCAGCTGGACAGCGGCGACCATCAAGAAAGCATTCGCCTTTCTGTTCTCCCTTCCTGCGAGTTAGAGAGAACAGCACTGCCTTATGAACACTACTTTATAATGCAAATAGGATGCCGTTGGGTGCCTTGGCATGGCAGGGCTATGTACTTGTAACTATTTAATAAATAATAGTAAATGTGCGGGGTCGGAGTTAGAAAACCCGGAAAAAGTGCCGAAAATTGACAAGAATAGCCTCTCCTCGTCACATCCCAAAATGCAACCACAAACATTCTGTAGCGGAAGCCCCCGTCATAATCCGGATTCCAGGGTTCGGGGCTAAATCAGTAGAAAAAGCATTTCGAAGAGGCGAAGCGACAGAGAAATCAGTGAATAAAAAGCGCCACCCCCGCACCGAACAGGGCGGGGGTGGCGCTTTGGCCATTCATTCCTGCCCTCCCTTGATGGGAGGGCGCGGGTAGGGCGAATCGGCTATTCCGTCTCCCAGAGGAGCGGAGTGATGCCGCCTGGAGGTCCTGGAATGTTGGTGGACCCGTTTTCACCGACACCGGCCACGGCACCGCCGGCACTGATCAGGCCTGCTGCATGACCGTCTCTCATGATGATCCGGACTCCTGAAGGAATGGAGCTTCCGGAGATGAACCGGTAGGTATCTTTCAGGGTCCTGATGTCGGACTCCACTGTGTCATTCGAGAGCTCATAGTTGAATGCCGAAGTGGCAAAGGAGTAATCCAGGGCATAGATGAAGGCGTTGCCCGATGGGTTACAAGGATCGCCAAAGACCGGCTGATAGCTAGTATAATAGACATTCTTGAAAAACAAGGTCGGTTGGCTCAAAATGGCCTCGCCCGAGTGGTCCAGGTTGTCATCCGCACAGTCCCCCTGCTTGTCAAGGACGCGGTAGAAACCTCTGACCGAGTTGGTCCCGTTGAGAAGGATGTTCCTCAGCGCTGTCTTGGTATCCAAATCCACCGTGGCCTCATCGTCCAGCTCGTCGCAGGTCAAGTTCAGGAGGTCCGTCTCATCGGCCGCAGTGCCCGTGTCCGTCACAAAGTACATCCTGTTCGAGATCATGGTGTACGTTGCATGCTGGCGGTCTCCGGTGCCGACGTACAGAACCGGCCTGCTGGTCCATTCATTGCCAAACAGGGACACATCGGGTGAGTAGAACATCTTCCTTCCCGCATCCGCGGACACCAAAGACTGGCTGTTGGCTGTGAAAGCTAATGCATTTCCTGAGGAGAGGTCCGAGCCGGGGTTGGCGGCAAAGATCCGCTTCACGGTCCACTTCGTGGAAGCGGAGCTGGTGTAGCTGTGGGCCAGATCGGCGAAGTAGTCGTACCGGATTCTCCAGATCTGGCCGTAAATATCCGCCGCATACATGACGATGAGCGAATCAGATAGAGGAATGATGGAGATGTCCGCAGGGAAGCACCACTTCATCATGGCGTACTTCTGGTCGATGCCGGTGGTCACATCCTCTGCCTCGTTTCCATCCCCGTCATCATCCCCGTAGCTGGCTTTGAACAGGATGCTGCCGTCTGCAAGGTCCAGCACGAAGATGCCACGGCCCATGGCGTCCTTGACGGGATTCCACTTGTCATACCCTTCAGTCCCGCCGATGGTCGTGCCGTGGAGTTCCCCTGTATCCCGCTTCCCATTCTCGTTCTGGTCGTCGAAGCCTTCGGGGAAACCGTCCTCGATCGTGTCGTAGCCGCCCGCAAAGATGACGACTTCCTTGGTGGTTGTGGAGTCAAGCTTCATTTCGGTGAAGAAAGGCTTGCTCCAGGTGTAGCCCAGTTCCTGGAACTCCGTCACTCCGCTGGCGCCGCCTTCGATGTGCCACTTTACAGTCCACGTGGAAGGATCAGGCGCCGTCACATCCAGAGCCCAGTAGCTTCGGCCGCCGGCACGCTCACCGAAGACCAGGGTTTTCACATAGTGGTCTGTGCCGGAGACGGTCCTCGTGGTGTTGGAGCGGAAGAGAGCCGGAGAGCCGTCTACCGTGTAGAAGTGAGTGTCCGGTCTGCTGAACTCCTGGAGTCTCCGGAGGAGATCCCGCGGAATAAAGGCAAAGATCTCATCTCCGGCCTGATAACTGACGCCGCCGATGGTTGCGGCTACATCGGTAAATACGTGGAGCATGCCGTCGTTGGCGCCCACGGCTATGAAACGGTGGCTCAATGTGCCACTGTCATCGAAGTAGTCGATGACTTTGGGCTCGGAGTGAATGATATCTCCAAGGAGCCATTCCCTCTTTGAAACAGGATTCGGATTGGCAGAGGAAACAGCGTCATAAGTGTAGCCGTACATGAAGTTGATGATCCGATACCGGGTCAGGTCATTCCCAACCTCGAGGTCCGCGTTGGTGATGTTGGCGTGGAGGAAGGCAACCATAGACCCGTTCTTGTAGGTGTAAATATTCCTGAAGTTGTAGTAGGGGGCTGCGGGGTTCCTGGGATCCGCTCCGGGCATCCTGGCCTTCAGCCGGCCGCCGACACCGCCTTTGTCCACGAGACCGCCGTCGGCTTCGGATGACCAGAAGGACTGGCTGCTGGGCTTGAAGATGCCGTCGCAGAAGCCGGCGACCAAGTCGTTGGCATCCGTCACCGTCCACTCAGGAACCGTGCGGCTGCAGTCGGTTCGGGTGAGCCAGTCAAGCCCGTACTTCTTCAAGTTGCCCTGCCAGTAGTTGTCCGACATGGGCCTGAAGAAGGCCATGTAGAGCTTGTCGCCGCTCTGGGTCCTGTTGGCTTCGTCCACGGACACGACAGGAGCCACGTGGGACACCCCGCGGCTTAGGATGTCGGAGAAGGTCCGCGTGAGCTGCTGTTCGAGTTTGAGCGGGTTGACCACGTAGAAGTAGGTGTCCGGCACCCCATCCCCGTCCGAATCCCACTCGCTCTGGAGGTCGGGCAGGTTGTTGTCGTTCTGGTCCACGAAACCACCCCACTTGGCCGCATACCACAGCGGAGACTCGATCAAGGTGGCTGCCGCGGCGGGTCCAGGTATGAAAACACGCTCGGACAGCAGAGGCAGAGCCACGTTGTCATCCCACTGGGCAACCGTTGCAGGAGGGGTCACTCCCGGCGGCGTGTCCAGGTAGTAGTCCACGTCACTGCCGGCGGCCGTGTCCGAGTCTCTCACGTCAAGATAAGTCCCGTCGGCCGTGGTTCCTGAGATGATGTACCCGATATGCTGGATAATGCATCCGGCCGCGTATTCCGACTGAAGGCTGATTCTCACCCTGGTGCCGTCCGCCGGGTTGACCACGGGGTTGTCGCCGTCATCGACCACCTGGTAGAAGTACTGGACGATCGCGTCCATGTCGTGGTCAGCACCCTGCTCCACGTCCTCATAGTTGATTCTGAAGGTGCCTGACGCAGGTCTCAAGGATTCAATATAGAAATCCACGATGGTGTTGGTCGGCTGGAAACTGCCCGGGTTCGGGGTAACGCCCAGGCACCCGCCCACGGACTTCGCGAAGGGAACCATGGTCACCACACTGTTCCCCACAGGGATTTCGATCCTGGGCAGAGGGGAAGCCAGACCCACCATGTAGGTCAGTACATTCTGCGCTCCGGTGGACGCGCTGATGTCATGGGTTCGTCCGAAATAGGCCGTGCTGGCAGAGTAGAAGCTTCCCTGCTTGGTCGGTTCCTCCGGACAGAGACCGCGTGTTCTTCCGAAGCCGTTGCCGGTCATGTCCTTGGGTGAACAGGAGTTGTCAACGGTTGTGTTCATTTCCCCGATGTAGCGGTCCCCGGTGATGCCCTCGGAAGTGCTGATGGCCTCACCCATCGCTTCAACATCCAAGGCAACCGGCGTTGGGTCGTTAGAGGACAAGGTGCCTGCAAACCCGGTGCTGAAAGCTGAAGCCACGGATGGCAGCTGGTTCGAGTCATAGCTCGGGTTGATGTCTGTGATTGCCAGGATGAAAGGTTTGGCGCAGGCCCCGTTCGTCACAAAGGGATCGTCCCAAGTGGCCTTGGGAAGCCCCAGAACGTTGTCCCTGATGGTGCCGCCTGTTCCATACGTGAACGCGGCTGTGGCCGAGCCTTGGCCTGCATAGTATCTCATCCCCTCAAACATCATTTCGGCGATCGGGTTGCCCCAGTTCGCGCACTCTCCTTCATTGATGGGCCTGGTCGTGATCCATCCGCAGTTCCCATGAGTATAGTTGCTGTAGGTGAAGTCCGTGATTGTGAACTTGTCGATAGTGTACACGATGCCCTTGAAAGCGGGATCGGTGTTGTGTTTGAACTGTCCGGTGTTCGCGACGATCTCATCCGTGAACGAGCCGATCGCTTTTCGCAGAACGCCACCGGAGGTGTTCTTCGCATAGGTGCCGGTCATCAGGCCGAAGTTGAGTTTCCCTGGCTCTCCGAACTTCTGGAGAATCCCCGTGGGCTTGTAGGTTCCGTTGGGGTACCTCTTGCAGTTTGCCTCAGGCAGAGAGGCAGTTCCAACCAGGACCTTCACTTCATAATCCGCTATTGCCGACGCCGGAATGGCATCCGTTAGGAGCGCGTATGTGGTCATCGTCAAGCCGGTGTAACCGGCCGCCGGAATGATCTGATACACGTTTCCGGAATCCGGTCCTCTCCAATAGAGGGTGTAGCTCCCCGGGCCAGCCGCCACTTCATGGCGGAACTCCACAGTGTGCAGGCCGGAGCTGAGATAGAACGAAGCGCTTCTGTAGGTGGTGCAGCCGCAGGGCCCCGCGTGAGAACTGTACCAGCCGTATCTGACCACACCGTCAATGAGCACCTGTACAGCGTCATCGCCGTCTACTGCAAACCGGTAGTTTCCCGCGGTTGTCACGTTGATGCTGCCTGTGAAGATGCTGAGGTAATTGTCACTTGCGCCGTAGGGGTTGCCGTTTCCGTTGATCTGAGTCACGGGGCCGGTTCCTATGAGTTTGGCCGGTACGGCGTAGGTGTCAATCAGATTCTGGAAAGCCTGTGCATTGCCCGGATGACCCGGATGCAGCCCTCCTATGACCGCTGCCCTCGCGCAATTGGGTCCGGAGCCTCCGTCCAGACAACGGGTCCCCGCCACAGGCCTCTCGATGGAGACCCATTCCCAGATGCGATAGTAGCTGTCGTTGAGCACCCTCAAGAGGGGCCGGTCAAGATCAGGCAAATCAGTGGCCCCGTCCTCCAGGGTGACGTTTGCAAACAGGTGCCTCGTGCCTGTGTAGGGAAGGTCCAGAGGTGTATATTCCTGGATGTCGTAACCGTCTCTTGTAATGCTTTCGTATTCCTTGCCCCAGGCATGGGCATCCTGAGGGATGTAGGACCTCATGAGGACGGTTTCCGTGGCCGTATCCACATGGCGGTACCCTCCATAGAGGACCTTTCTCAGCGCATCGATCCTGGCCATGGCAAGGTAGTTCAGGAAGTCCCCGCTCCACTCGTCCGTGGCCAGGGGGTTTACCTTCTTGTTGGTCGTCACCCGTACGGGCTCGAAGCGGTTGTTGGTCCCGTCGTACCTGTAGACCTTGTAAGAGTCAAAGTAGCCGTAGTAATCAATGGCCGGGTTGTATCCCACGTCCAGGGCTCCATCGCTGTTGAGGTCAGAGGCATCGTTGTAGGCCTCATAGAAGAGCTTGTGGTCCTTGCCCATGACCATGAGCACCATCGGGGGAACACTGGCTGTGTAAATCTGCTCATCCCCTGCAGCCTGTCCTACGAAAACCTCGCTCCCCGACTGGAACACGGCAATGATGGTGTGGTTGGTGCTCAGGCTGTCAAAGGTGTACAACGGTTGCGGCCCCTGGGAAAACCCGTCGACCACCACGTCGGAATTCACGAAGCTCACATTGGCGGAAACGGTGAAAGCCTGGCTTTCGCCGTGGTACTTGATGACGGACCCCGGAGGGGAGATGTTGCCGCCGGTCCGGGCAATGGAGGTGATCATGTACTTGCCGATGAAATCGCCCCTGATAGAGAGATCATCTGAAATGGTTACGGAGGTGGTCTTGCTCCCTGGGTTGAATCCGGCACCCGGAGTACCGTAATCCGCGGTCCAGGTCTGGAATTCCGAACCCGGGATCGCCGCAGTGGGCATGTTGTCCGTACCCGTGAGCGCAATCGACTCTCCGTTCTCAAACAGGTAGGCCCCCATGGCAATACCGAGAGGGAATCTGGGATCTGATCCCGGCCCTGCCGTGACCGAGGCATGGCCGGCACCGGACCCTGCTAGGTTGATGCTGAAGGTGTAAGTGGCGTTGAAGTCGGCGGTCACATCCTTATCCGAATCCATGATCACATCGGTTGAATAGGAACTTCCGCCGGCATCCCCACTCCAGTTCTTAAAGACAGACCCCCTGGCAGGGTAGGTATCGGTCGCTGAGAGGGTCACCATATCGCCGCCGTCATAATCGGCGAAGAAGCTCAATCCTGAACCCCCGCCGGATCCTGAAATCGACCCGACACTGGCAGTGACGTTACACGATGCGGCCGGCGTGCGTATGCTAGGGGTTACCGTGAGGCGGTAGTCGTTATCAACGATGGTGCCGATTCCCTGAGACTTGCTGAATGCGGCAGGTCCGCCTCCGGGCCCCAGGTTGCTCAAGTCGACGAAGAAGGTCTCTGTGAGCTCTCGATCAACAGGGTTGATGATGGGGACGGAAATTGTCGCCGAGGTGTCGCCTACTGCAAAGGCCAAATTCCCGCCTATCGGCCCGTAGTCGCTGCCTGCGAGAGCCGTGTTGTCGACCGTGGCGTAGTCCATGGTGATGACAAAATCAGCGTCCGTGCTCAAGGTGACGGTGAAGACGGCCGTCCCAGCGTTTTCGTTGACCGTCACGTCCCCAATGGAGATCGAGGCCACGTCGTCCACGGCGATTTCGCAGCGGCCCTGAGCGTCATCGATGGTCGTACCCCCGCTCGCACCGCTCAGGTTCACAAAGAAATCCTCTGCGAACTCCGCCTTGGAATCGTTGATTATTGCCACGGTGACCGGCTTGACAGATTCTCCCGCGTTGAAGGTGAGGGTTCCACTCGTTGCGGTGTAATCAGCTCCCGCTGTGGCGGAGCCGTTCGCAGTAGCGTAATTGACGGTGACGGTATTCCCCGTGTATGGTGGCACAACAAGAGAGACGTTGAACGTGGCTGTTCCGCCCTCCGTAGCGACCACATCATTGATGCTGATGCCCGCCAGGACCGCTATGGTCGTCGAGGCCGAATGGGTGGCGCCGGCTGCATCCGTGACCGTGAGCTGGGCAGTGAAGGTGCCGGTGCTGTTGTAAGTGTGATTGGGATTCGCTGCGGCGCTGGTTCCTCCATCTCCAAAATTCCAGCTCCAAGCCACAATGGCGTTATCAATGTCCGTAGAGGAATCCGTGAAGGTGACCACGAGAGGACCGGGGCCGGAAGCAGGGGCTGCTCCGAATTGTGCGACCGGCGCGTCATTGACGCTGGACACCGACACCAAGAAGGTCTGCTGCACACTGTCCGTACCGTCGGAAACCGTCACCGTAACGGTGGTCGGCCCCCCGTTGATCACGTCATTGGCATTGGCCACCGGCGTGAAGCTCAGGGTGCCTGTGGCATTGGGGCTCGTATAAGTCACGGTCGGGTTGGGGATGATCGCCGTGTTGCCCGAGGAAGCCGTCACCGTAAGGGTCTGGCCCTCGTTAGGCGCACCCATCCCGATCCCGCTCAGGTTCACGGTCTGCAGCGGGGCATCCTCGCCGAGCGGCATATCCGCCGGGTCATTCAGGGTCGGCAGGTCATTGACGCTGGACACCGACACCAAGAAGGTCTGCTGCACACTGTCCGTACCGTCGGAAACCGTCACCGTAACGGTGGTCGGTCCCCCGTTGATCACGTCATTGGCATTGGCCACCGGCGTGAAGCTCAGAGTGCCCGTGGCATTGGGGCTCGTATAAGTCACGGTCGGGTTGGGGATGATCGCCGTGTTGCCCGAGGAAGCCGTCACCGTAAGGGTCTGGCCCTCGTTAGGCGCACCCATCCCGATCCCGCTCAGGTTCACGGTCTGCAGCGGGGCATCCTCGCCGAGCGGCATATCCGCCGGGTCATTCAGGGTCGGCAGGTCATTGACGCTGGACACCGACACCAAGAAGGTCTGCTGCACACTGTCCGTACCGTCGGAAACCGTCACCGTAACGGTGGTCGGCCCCCCGTTGATCACGTCATTGGCATTGGCCACCGGCGTGAAGCTCAGGGTGCCTGTGGCATTGGGGCTCGTATAAGTCACGGTCGGGTTGGGGATGATCGCCGTGTTGCCCGAGGAAGCCGTCACCGTAAGGGTCTGGCCCTCGTTAGGCGCACCCATCCCGATCCCGCTCAGGTTCACGGTCTGCAGCGGGGCATCCTCGCCGAGCGGCATATCCGCCGGGTCATTCAGGGTCGGCAGGTCATTGACGCTGGACACCGACACCAAGAAGGTCTGCTGCACACTGTCCGTACCGTCGGAAACCGTCACCGTAACGGTGGTCGGTCCCCCGTTGATCACGTCATTGGCATTGGCCACCGGCGTGAAGCTCAGGGTGCCCGTGGCATTGGGGCTCGTATAAGTCACGGTCGGGTTGGGGATGATCGCCGTGTTGCCCGAGGAAGCCGTCACCGTAAGGGTCTGGCCCTCGTTAGGCGCACCCATCCCGATCCCGCTCAGGTTCACGGTCTGCAGCGGGGCATCCTCGCCGAGCGGCATATCCGCCGGGTCATTCAGGGTCGGCAGGTCATTGACGCTGGACACCGACACCAAGAAGGTCTGCTGCACACTGTCCGTACCGTCGGAAACCGTCACCGTAACGGTGGTCGGTCCCCCGTTGATCACGTCATTGGCATTGGCCACCGGCGTGAAGCTCAGAGTGCCTGTGGCATTGGGGCTCGTATAAGTCACGGTCGGGTTGGGGATGATCGCCGTGTTGCCCGAGGAAGCCGTCACCGTAAGGGTCTGGCCCTCGTTAGGCGCACCCATCCCGATCCCGCTCAGGTTCACGGTCTGCAGCGGGGCATCCTCGCCGAGCGGCATATCCGCCGGGTCATTCAGGGTCGGCAGGTCATTGACGCTGGACACCGACACCAAGAAGGTCTGCTGCACACTGTCCGTACCGTCGGAAACCGTCACCGTAACGGTGGTCGGTCCCCCGTTGATCACGTCATTGGCATTGGCCACCGGCGTGAAGCTCAGAGTGCCTGTGGCATTGGGGCTCGTATAAGTCACGGTCGGGTTGGGGATGATCGCCGTGTTGCCCGAGGAAGCCGTCACCGTAAGGGTCTGGCCCTCGTTAGGCGCACCCATCCCGATCCCGCTCAGGTTCACGGTCTGCAGCGGGGCATCCTCGCCGAGCGGCATATCCGCCGGGTCATTCAGGGTCGGCAGGTCATTGACGCTGGACACCGACACCAAGAAGGTCTGCTGCACACTGTCCGTACCGTCGGAAACCGTCACCGTAACGGTGGTCGGTCCCCCGTTGATCACGTCATTGGCATTGGCCACCGGCGTGAAGCTCAGGGTGCCTGTGGCATTGGGGCTCGTATAAGTCACGGTCGGGTTGGGGATGATCGCCGTGTTGCCCGAGGAAGCCGTCACCGTAAGGGTCTGGCCCTCGTTAGGCGCACCCATCCCGATCCCGCTCAGGTTCACGGTCTGCAGCGGGGCATCCTCGCCGAGCGGCATATCCGCCGGGTCATTCAGGGTCGGCAGGTCATTGACGCTGGACACCGACACCAAGAAGGTCTGCTGCACACTGTCCGTACCGTCGGAAACCGTCACCGTAACGGTGGTCGGTCCCCCGTTGATCACGTCATTGGCATTGGCCACCGGCGTGAAGCTCAGAGTGCCCGTGGCATTGGGGCTCGTATAAGTCACGGTCGGGTTGGGGATGATCGCCGTGTTGCCCGAGGAAGCCGTCACCGTAAGGGTCTGGCCCTCGTTAGGCGCACCCATCCCGATCCCGCTCAGGTTCACGGTCTGCAGCGGGGCATCCTCGCCGAGCGGCATATCCGCCGGGTCATTCAGGGTCGGCAGGTCATTGACGCTGGACACCGACACCAAGAAGGTCTGCTGCACACTGTCCGTACCGTCGGAAACCGTCACCGTAACGGTGGTCGGCCCCCCGTTGATCACGTCATTGGCATTGGCCACCGGCGTGAAGCTCAGGGTGCCTGTGGCATTGGGGCTCGTATAAGTCACGGTCGGGTTGGGGATGATCGCCGTGTTGCCCGAGGAAGCCGTCACCGTAAGGGTCTGGCCCTCGTTAGGCGCACCCATCCCGATCCCGCTCAGGTTCACGGTCTGCAGCGGGGCATCCTCGCCGAGCGGCATATCCGCCGGGTCATTCAGGGTCGGCAGGTCATTGACGCTGGACACCGACACCAAGAAGGTCTGCTGCACACTGTCCGTACCGTCGGAAACCGTCACCGTAACGGTGGTCGGTCCCCCGTTGATCACGTCATTGGCATTGGCCACCGGCGTGAAGCTCAGGGTGCCTGTGGCATTGGGGCTCGTATAAGTCACGGTCGGGTTGGGGATGATCGCCGTGTTGCCCGAGGAAGCCGTCACCGTAAGGGTCTGGCCCTCGTTAGGCGCACCCATCCCGATCCCGCTCAGGTTCACGGTCTGCAGCGGGGCATCCTCGCCGAGCGGCATATCCGCCGGGTCATTCAGGGTCGGCAGGTCATTCATCGGGTTCACGTCTATGGTAACAGTAGCCTCATTAGAGACATTCGAATCAGGATCAAAAGCTCTGTATGTGAAGGAATCAGTGCCGAAGAAGTTGCCTGGGGGTGTGTAATCGAGTGATCCGAACAACGTGAGTGTTACGGTTCCTCCGTTTGTCGTAGGAATGGGATTGCCGACATTGGCGGGAGCACCGTTGACTGAATCAACCAAAAGCCAAGGAGTATGAAGGGGATCGTCGTCCCAGTCGTTGGCGAGGACGCCGTTCACAGGAACAGAGAGCGTATTGTCTTCGTCGACGTTGTAGCTGTCATTCACTGCGTGCGGAGTACCGGCAAGAGCGGTGAGGCTGCCGGTTAGCGCGATAAAGACTGCAGCCATCACAATCAATAGAAAACGGAGCAGATTGCCTCCCAACTGCTCTAAAGTCAGACCTTGCCTTGCACTGCTGGCGCAAGTCATGCTGGTGTTTCGACTCTGGTTTTGGCTGCTGGGTTTCATGGCTTTTTCTCCTATCACGACGCTTCCTTCGATGCGGCTATGGGAAAAATGGAATCTCGGGGGTTTCATTTGATTAAAGCTCCATGGTTAAGGTTCTTCGACGATCAGTTGATAGATCTCCAGCCCCTCTCCTCTGATGAGGACCTCCGTGCCGGTGTAAACTCGGCTGAGAGGCATGCTTTCCGAAAGCCATTGACCGTTGGGGGCTCTGTACTGCCGTGTGATTCTCACCTGGTCCAGAGGCAGAAAGGTGTACTTCTCGTTGTCCACCTCGATGCAGGTTGTGCCGGCCTCCGTCCATGCGGCCTTGGTCACAACGCCTTTATGCCAGACAGGCCCCTGTTTCTTTTTCGCCGAAGCGAGGCCTGAGAAAGAAACGAGCAAAAGCGCAATCAGACTGAAGGTCAGGACTTTCTTTATTGTAGCGCTCATGGTAATCTCCTTTCCTATTCTGCTTTGGGGCCGATCTTGAAGAGCCTGGATGCGACACGAACTTGGCCGGAGGCGGTTGTCGCGACGGTTCTCGCATCCACAAAGTAATCGTAGCGGCTGAAGTGAATAGCCGAGTAACCGCTCGGGGCGGCATAAGCCCCTACGTAGTTAACGGTAAAATTGTAGGCAGTGCCTGCTACAACGTGCGGACCGCCGGGCAGAGAGCCGCTTGCCTGCGTGGCCAGCACCTGGGGCTGGTTCACATTGGTCACCGGGTACATGCCTCGCCCCAGTTCAGCCGCCTCCCTGTTCACCCCGCCCTCTGCAATGTAGAAGTTCTGCTTGTAAGGCACTTCATTGTAAGCGGTTTGCAGGTCAATCTGGGCTGTCTTGGTGGCGAAAATGCCGACCAGGGTCAGAACCACGAGAAGGACGAAAGCGATGATCGTCAGGTTCCCCTCTTCGCTCTTGAGCCTTAATATTATCGGAAGCATAAGAATTCTCCTGCAACCTTACGGTCTTTTGATGGACGCGATGGTGATGCGGTGCCTGTTGTTTTCCCATGTCACGATGACCATCACGCTCTTGGTGGTCGGTGAAGCCTGATCGGCAATGTTCCAGATCCTTCGATAAAAGGCGCCTGCACCCACCATGCCTTCTTCTGAAATGCTTTCCTCATGGTCCACGGACGTGGTCGAGGAAAGAGTGCTGTTGTTGGCGCTAACGCCGTCGTTGAGATCTGCGTGATTGTAATCCCTGTTGAGGAGGTCTTCCATCTTCTCGCTCGCAAGGGAAAGTGCGATGCTTGTGTTCCCGCCCATGAAATTCCCGCGGATCGCGGAAATCTGCATGGTCCCCACGGCGAGAAGTCCGACCGTCAGGATAACGACGGCGATCAGGACTTCGATGAGGGTGAAGCCCGCCACAGGTATGGCGGGTAAACCCGCCACAGAACCGGCGGACAAACCCTGGTCCCTGCTTTTTCGATCTTGTTTAAGTTGCTTTCTCATTTTTACAGCCCCACGTTTCTAGTCTTGACAAGGGAATTGAGCGTCTTTCTTCTGTATGAGTCGTTCACAGAGATGGTTTCAGTTCCGAAGGTAATGGAACTTGTATCCCTGTATCCCCTCTGGGCAAATGCGGTTCTTGCGACCAGCAGGACCTCGACCGCTCTCACCCTGGTCTGATTCCCTGTCGGGTCATTGGTCCAGGTGCCATCGTTGAGTAAGTAGCGGAACTGGAGATTGTCGATGTTTTCGGCGATCACCTGATAGCCGGAGTCATCCCCCAGGTTTTTTCGCACGAGGCATGGTCGGGCGGTATCGTCGGTGACTCGATAAATGATGATGTCCGTCCGGTAAACGGTGTCGCCCGACGTGTAGTTCTCGGTCAGCCCGGCGGGCGGATTGATGCTGCCCGAGGCGCTGTCCACCTGGAAAAAGTCCGCGAAGCTGAGATCCTCTTTCACCAGCAGCCCGAACTTCTTTCCCGTGTTATTGAGGTCGGCGGTCCCGTCGCCGTCAAAATCGCGGTTGCTTAGAGAGATCGCTCCTCCCGAACTTCCTTCGCCCGCAGTCAGAGTGCGGCCCTCGGAACCGGCTTTGACGATAACGATGACATCCGTGTTTGCTTTGATGCCGGCCGTGGAAGCATTGTTCACAGCAAAGAGCAGAGGTCTGCCGGTCTCCATGTTGTTTGCCGGATTGCTGTCCCCGTCCAGGTCATTCCAGTCCAGTTGCCTGTTGTTCCGGTCAAAATTGGTGTAATAGCCGGCCATTTGCAGATCCCGGGTAATGAAGTGCATGGCAGCCCGGAGATTCTGCTGCATGGCCGAGACCTGATCCTGAATTATGTAGGAGTCCTGCTGGACTTTGAAGGTCCTGAATAGGCCTGCCAGGATGACCAAGCCCAGCGCAACAGCTATCAAAAGCTCAATGATGGTGAACCCCGCCTGTTTACCCATCACTCCAGCGCTCCTGTGCTCCACTACTTCAATCCCTCTTTTCTGCATTTTTCAGCCCCTCTCTCACTGTTGCCAGGCCGAGCCTGTCCATCTTCTCATAACGACCAAGCCTGATATCCACACGCCTACTGCATAGGAGTTGTTCCTGTTGTTCTGCAGATACACATATCCGTCCGCAGTGACAGGCATGTTGGAAGGTTTGAAGACCATTCCCCTGGGATCAAGAAGGATGCCGTCTTCATCAAAGGTGACCTCGTCTCCGAAGTCGGCGCCTATGGCGGCCGTTGCCGAACCATGCCCGTATGCCAATCCGCTGCCGTATTCAGAGAAGTTTACTGTTCTCAAAACCACATCATCCCCACCAACGGCGCTGGCAGTACTTTCAAAAGCCCGATTGGGCCCGGAGCTGACCACTCGATACAGGTTGTTGGCCCGGTCGAAAAGCACTCCACATCCGGCTCTGTCTTTGACCGCAATCATCTTCGCATATTGAAAATTGGAGTAGATGTCGCGAGCCGCGCCCCTGAGTCTATAGTTGGGGACCCATCTCGAGAAGGCGGGAATGGCAAGCCCAAGTAAAACGCAGAGGATTACGATCGTGATCAACAGTTCGAGCATGGTGAAGCCGCGTTCTCTTTTCATCGCGTCATCCTTATCTAAGGTTTATCCCTATGTGAGCAAAAAGAGTGCCATCCGGAGCTAGCCTTTGGACCTGATCCGTTTCTTTGCCCGAAGTAGAAAAATGGGCTTAATAGCTTGGTATTAATTAATTGATAATACTATGTTTAGTTTGCAAGAAGCCGTTTTCTGGCAGGCTGAAAAAAGCGAAAGAGGACATGAAAAGCAGGCGCGTTAGTAGGGGACGGAATCGTGAAAACCGTAAAATAATTTTTCAATTGTAAATTAGTTTTACAGTAACGGACGCATTCTCATCAGGATTTGGCCGAGCAGTTCTCTCCTTTTTGTTTCTGTGAACATCTGTGTGGATCTGTGTCCCGTCTTCTTCTATTCCCAGGCCGAGCCATTCCACTTCCTGAGCACAACGATTCCTGAAGACCATGTGCCCACGGCATAACAGGAGTGCAGGCTGTTCTGAAGATAAGCGTAACCACCGAAGGTGCCGGTGGTCATGCCCCGGGAGTTGAAGACCACGCGGTCGCCGGGAAAAGACACGCTGTCCCCGATCGGTTCATTTTGGCCCACTTTTCTTTTTGCGATTCCAGGCCCGAAACTCAATCCGCTGCCATAGTCAGGAAGAATCACGGTCTTCAGCACCACGTTGTCATCAGTGGTGGAATAAACTCGATCAGCGCCTCCGCTGACGACCTGGTAGCTTTTCCCATCTTCGTCGAATCTGAGGGCCCATTCCCCTCTGTCCCTGATGGCCGCTGATTTCGCTAGTTGGAGGTTGGAGTAGAGATCACGGACAGCCCCTTTCAACCGGTAATTCGGGAGCCACCTTGAGAAAGCGGGCACAGCAAAGCTTGCAGAAATGGCCAGGATGGAAATGACAACCAGAAGCTCGACCTTGGTAAAACCCGCCACAAACCCGGCGGGCAAGCCGCAAACGCCTCTCAGCCTCTTCATGGTGATTCCCTCCGAATCGAGACGGTTTCTTCCATGAAAAGATGGTTACCAGGATGGGGTAATGATGAAAGAAATGTCTATCACCTTCGTAACCCCGAAGCAAGAACAAAAAAGGGAGAGTGAGAACCCCGCAATTTCTTGATGGAGCGGTCAGCGTTCAACTGTCAGCAATAATCTAACTGCCTATTTTTTTTGTTGTTTTCGCTGATCGCTGAAAGCTGATGGCTGATGGCGCGAATCCGAGAATCCAATTTCCGGATGAGCACTCCGGGATATTTTGATTGCCAGCGATCACAAGCTCGTATTATCATTAACAGTAAGAAACAATACAGAATACAGCCTAGCCGCTGGCCGCTGAGGCGGCCAGTTGGGTCGGAAAAGAACTTTGGGAAAACGAATATAGAATAAGGAATGTCGAATGTCGAAGGAAACGACCCTTCGAAATTCTGCGGTTCGCTGTTTCGGCCAGGTGAAGTTTCATCCAGGTAGAACCCAGTGAAATCTGGCAGTGCGTTTCACGGGGCAGCCTGAAAAATTAGCCGAAGAAGATCGAGGTCAAATTTTTGGAGGGAATAAAAACTCAGGGATGCTAAGCACTTCCGAAAGATTTACACCGGACAATGTATGCAAAGTTCTTCTGAAGTTCGGCCTTATCTCCGAAGCCCAGAGAAAGGAGATCATGGCCAAGAAGGATCGGCTCACCAGCAAACTGGAGCAGATCCGGGCCATGAGACAGGCCTCTGCGACTTCCAAGGCGAGAATCAGCAATCCTGTCACGATCATCGACGTGATCAGCTCGCTTCAGATGGAACGAGCCGATGACCCGACCAAGAGCCTGGATGAGGATACGATTTTCCAGGCCCTGGCCAAGGCCTGGAAGGTTTCTTACAAAAAGATCGACCCTCTGAAGCTGGATCTCAACCTGGTTACGACCACGATTCCTCACACCTTTGCCAGGAAGCACCTTGTCCTTCCCATTCAACTGGAAGAAGGATGTCTCACCGTTGCGACGCCTGATCCCTTTAACAACGAAGTGATCCACGATATCGCCCAGGTCAGCCACTTCAAGGTGAAAACAGTGGTCACCCCGAAGACGGACATCATCAAACTGATCAATGAGTTCTTCGGTTTCAAGCGCTCCATCGTGGCTGCAGAACATCAGTTCGGCACTCCCCAGATCGACCTGGGGAACCTGGAGCAGTATGTGAAGCTGCGCACGTCGGACGAGCTTCCGTCCAACGACCAGCACATCGTCAACGCGGTAGACCACCTTTTCAGCTATGCCTTTGACCAGCGAGCCAGCGACGTTCACATTGAGCCGAAAAGGGACAAGAGCATTGTCCGATTCAGAATTGACGGCACCTTGCACCAGATTTACGAGATTCCCAAGAACGTCCACTCCGCAGTGGTGAGCCGAGTCAAGAACCTCGCCCGCCTCGACATGGCCGAGAAGAGAAGGCCTCAGGACGGCCGCATCAAGATGGAAAAACAGGGTGTGGAGTCCGAAATTCGTGTCTCCTCCGTGCCTGTCGCCTTTGGTGAAAAGCTGGTCATGAGGATCATGGATCCCGACGTTCTGTTCCAGAACCTGGAAAACCTGGGCTTCACGTCCATGGATCTCATCCGATACCAGCAGATGATTGGCATGCCTCACGGGATCGTCCTGGTCTGCGGGCCTACAGGGAGTGGAAAGTCAACGAGCCTTTACTCGACCCTGCGCTACCTTTCAACCCCCGACATCAACATCACGACCGTGGAAGACCCCATTGAAATGATCCACGAGGACTTCAACCAGATCGCGGTTCAGCCCGTGATCGGGATCACCTTTGCCTCTATCCTCAGAAATATTCTAAGGCAGGACCCGGACATCATCATGATCGGTGAAATGCGGGATGTGGAAACGGCCGAAAACGCGATCCAGGCCGCCCTGACAGGGCATTTGGTTCTTTCCACCCTCCACACGAACGACGCTCCCTCCGCCATCACGCGGCTTCTTGACCTGGGCGTTCCCTCCTTCTTGATTCAGGCGACCCTGGTGGGCATCCTCGCTCAACGCCTCGTCAGAAAGATTTGCCCTTACTGCACCGAGTCGGTTGACATGGATCATGCGGAATTGGTCGCCATGGGACTTGACCTCGGGAAACAAGGGATTGTCCAGCTCCAGCGGGGAAAAGGATGCATGCGGTGCAGGGGCACGGGGTACGTGGGTCGCGGCGGGATCTACGAAGTTCTTCCTGTGACGGAGTCGATCAGGAAAATCGTTACGGAGCAGTGCAATGTGGAATTGCTCCGGGACCAGGCCAGGAAAGAGGGCATGATCACCCTGAGAGAGAACGCCATCAAGAAGCTCATGGACGGGAAGACCACCTATCAGGAAGTGCTGAGAGTGACGTGGGAACAATTGTAAGAAAAATTTCGAAGCACGAAATCCGAAATCCGAAACAAATCCAAACAAAGCACAAAAGCTTCAATGTTCAAAACAGAAACCAAAGGGCCTATTGTTTTGATCATTTGAATTTGGAGATTGGGTTTTGTTTCGAATTTCGTGCTTCGGATTTCGGATTTAATCGATACGAATCACTAAACCCTTTCGATTAGCCGTGTCCAAGGCTTGCATCCTCGCACTGATCTAGAATGCTAACTCAATTGACCATCTCCAACTTCGCCATCATCGGGCATCTTGAGATTCACTTCAAACCGGGCCTCAACATCCTGTCCGGAGAAACAGGCGCCGGCAAGTCGATCATCATCAATGCCGTGAACCTGATCCTGGGAGGCCGCGCCTCGGCGGAGCTCATCCGCAGCGGAGCGGAAGAAGCAAGGGTGGAAGCCCTTTTTCACATCCCTCTCCCTTCGCCGTTGAGCTCGGTGCTGGAGGAAATGGATATCCCGTTCCATGGAGAGCTGCTCATCAAGCGGCACCTCTCCAGGGAAGGCCGGAACAGAATCGCGGTCAACGGATCCATGGCGACCCTGCAAATGCTCGCGAGACTCGGACAGATGATGATCAGCATCTCCGGGCAGCACGAGCACCAGCTTCTCCTCAAGCCCGAAAATCACTTGGCCCTTCTGGACGATTTCTCCGGTCTTGGGGAGGATAGAGAGAATCTGCGCAACGCCTTTAACGAGCATCAGGCTCTGAAGGAAAAGCGGGACGCGCTGAAAAAGGAGATCCGGGAAAAAGAGGAGCGGCAGGACTTGGCGCGGTTTCAGAGAGAAGAGATTGAAAAGGCGGCGCTCCGGCCGGGCGAAGACGCGGCTCTGGAATCTGAAAAGAAGAGACTCCACTATGCCGGGAAACTGATGGAAGAGGTCCGAGAGGCCTATGGAACCCTCTATGAAAGGGACAATTCGGTTCTTTCAGGCCTCAGCCAGAGCGTGAGGAGGCTGGAAAGAGGAGCGGATCTCGAGGAGAGGTTGAAGACGATCGTCAAAGCCCTGGCCTCGGCAAAAGCGGAGATCGAAGAGTCGGCAATGGAACTGAGAGAGCTTGAGAGGGGCCTTGTGATGGATCCCCGCCGCCTTGAAGAAGTGGAGGAAAGACTCCAGCTCATCCACAAATTTAAAAGAAAGTACGGAGCTTCCATTGAGGAGATCCTTTTGCTCAAAGACCGGCTCGCGGAGATGATGGATAATCTCGATCAGGGCAGAGAGGAACTGGGCCGACTGGAGAGCCGAATCGAAGAGGCGGAGAAGGCACTCCTCTCAAAGGCTACCCATTTATCCCAAAAAAGAAGAAAGGCGGCCGGACGGTTTGAGGATTCCGTGAAAGAGGAGCTTGCCGTCCTTTCTCTGGGCGGAACCCGGTTCGAGGTGCAGTTTCAGGATCCTGCCGAATCTCTGAAAGCGGGGCGGGAAGAGCTGATGAAAAGGCTCAGGGCGGAAGGTCTGGACAGGGTGGAGTTCATGCTTTCTCCCAATGTCGGTGAAGACCTCAAGCCCCTGTCCAAAATCGCCTCGGGAGGGGAGCTTTCGAGAATCATGCTTGCCATGAAAAGCATCCTTGCCAGATCGTCTTCTGTAGAGACCATTGTTTTCGATGAGGTGGATTCCGGCATCGGAGGCGCCACGGCAGAGGTGGTCGGGGACAAACTCCGCTCCCTCGCCGGGTACCATCAAATTCTGTGCATCACCCACTTGCCTCAGATCGCAAGCAAGGGAAAGACCCACTTCATGGTCGAAAAACAGGTTCTCGACGGCAGGGCCCGCACGGTGATTTCGGAGTTGGACTACGAAGAGAGGGTCAGAGAGATCGCCAGGCTCCTCGGCGGCAAGAAAGTTTCCCAAAAGGCCGTTGCACACGCCAGAGAGCTGCTGAGCTGACGGCCATCCAAGAATCAATGATTTTTGGATGAAGCTTTCAGCCGTCGGCTATCAGCACTCAGCTTAATGCTGTTTTTTCTTGCTGACCGCTGATCGCTGACAGCGCGCATCCGGAGAATTTTCTTGGATGCGCATCGGCTATTTTTTGAAACGGATGACCTGCCCTGCCTTGAACAAAGCCCCTTCCTGGACAGAGGTGAGGGCCCGGTCCTTCATGACTTCGGTCACTTTGATCTCTCCTACTGCCAAGCCAGGGAGAGCAAGGGTTCGGCCGCTGGCAGAAGCGATGGTCTCGCCGGGTCCCAGCACTTCGAACACGCTTCCAGGCTTAACGCCCACGTCACTGCCGGCATTGATGAAGGTCCCTGAAGCATCGGAAGACATAATCCTGCCGAGCCAGGGTTTTTCTCTCAGGGTGCTGCCGACTTCTGCAGCCTGGTTTTCCACGATCTCCGAGAGCGCCTTTGTGAGAGTTTTTTCATCAATTTCAGGTTCTATCTTTTTAGGTTCCGCATTCTCTTCCTCTTCCCAATCGTCATCGATGATCTCCGCCATGGTCCGGATCTTCACGCTTTCAAGACGGGTGAGCAGAAGCGTGCCGTTGATGACATCAAAGGCGTTCACGTACATGGCGATCTCCGTCTCATCCTTTATTTTGCGAAAGGGCCAGATGCCCGTCTTTATTCTCTGGGTTTCCAAAGGGGTGAACACGGCCGTGAGCATGACGTTCATCCCCATCTGATCGGCTCTTCTCGCATATTCAGGATCGGTCACGATCCCGAACTCAGGAGTCCTCACCCGGTCCGCGACGCCTGGGAGCCTCCTGACTCTTTCAATGACAAAGACGCCGTCTTTGTTGAGGAGGGACAAAAACTGCGTTGCCAGTTCCTCAAGCTTTTCTTCTCCCAGCCCGACCTGATCCCAGAAGGGGAGAACAAGGACGCGCTTCTTGAGCCCTGAGGAGTCAGGGGACATTTTGCCGTAGAGCTTCTTGGTCGTCGCACACCCGCCGGCTGAAAACAAAGCGAAGCAAAGCAGAAGGCTCATAAGAAGCTTGAAACCAGGGTTCATGACTTTGCAGTAAGGGATCGCCGCCCCAGTCTGTGAAGCGAAAAGCAGTGTGGTTTTCCCGTGCACCCTGCACCCTGCACCCTGCACCGGCTGATTCATTCTTTACACCTTCTCACAAGGTAGGATCGTTTTGCTGCCCCAACGCCCAGCAAACCTGTCTACCATTTTCAGTGGGAATAGACAACCTCAAAGGAGGCGAATTCCCCCTGGAAGGCCTCTACGGTCTCATGCACACGCGTGACCCGAGCAGAAGGAGGCCCATGATGACACCAGGCAACCAGCTTTCCCACGTTTTCTTCGGGACCTTCAGCGACCACTTCCACCGACCCTTCGCGCCGGTTCCTGACCCATCCCTGAACCCCCAGACGCTCCGCTTCTCTGCGGGTGCTTTCACGAAACCACACGCCCTGCACTCTCCCTTCAACAATAAGCCTCACTCTGATGTTCTCCATTATCATTGCCTCAAATAGCAGTCACAAGTGACGAGTGACGAGTCAAAGGCAATCAGCCAAAGAGATCAAGATTGTTTGCTTGCGATCAAACAGCTTTAGAATCTGAAAACAGCTGTCCCCGTCCGATGACCGGAAGTGCGAGACAACCTTTCCTGAAGATCGAGAGAATTTACCCGGATCAGAGCACCTTCCACAGGGTAAGGGAAATTCCCTGCTTCCGCTCCCAGGTGCCGGCAGTGGTCGATCACCTCGCGAATTCCGTCACTCGCTCGAATATGGGGCCTGTTCACCCTGAGACCGAGTTCCTGCAGGGCAAGCATGAGTTCGTAATGGGTTGACCCTTGAACCTCAGCCTTTCTCACGATTCCCGAGCAAAAGTAATTCATGGGTCTTTTTGCCGAAATCCTTGTATCCGTCTGGCGCAGGGAATCTTCCACAGCCGCTCTTGGGGTGGGGAAGGTCGGGAGGCCCTTCTCTCTCCTTTCCTGATTCAGTCGTGCAAGAGGCGCGTCTTCCATGTAAATGTCGGCGATGATCTCGAGGTAATCGGGGATGGGACTTCCTATCCTCAGAGGGGCAAAGGTCAGCGGGACAGTGAGGATAGTCTTGACGCTTGGGGTCACCGGCCCTGTCCGAGTAGAAGCGGACTTGAGGGTCCCCTGTTCATAAATCAGGATTACTTCGACGGCCGTGATCCTGGGTTCCACCACATACTGCAGCTCTGCGGGTTCTTCCAGGAGTTCCCGCATCTCTCGGTCAAACACCAGGAGGTCCTGTTCGTTGAAGATTTCTGGGAGTGATTGTTTTTCAAAACCCATAAGTGTTTATTCCATACCGGGGATCACAATGAATGTCGAATGTCGAGCAAGGAATTTCGAATGACGAAGTTCATTTTCTTTCATCCGCACCTTCAGCGTTCTTCATTCCTTGTTCGATATTCTGCGGTTCGCTTTTGACTTCATAGCCACTAGCCATGAACTCAGATCCTGAGATTCAAATCGCCCATCTACGATTCTTCACTCTCAAATAACTCCAGGAGCAGGTTCCCAGCCTTCTCGCATCGTCTTTTGAAAACAGGGCTTGAGAATCCCCTGTGCCAATTGAGATCGAAAAGCTCGTCCGAGACGACCAGGAGGCCTGACAGCTTCACGGAGCGGTAGGCCGCGAGGGTCATCAGAGCGGACATCTCCATTTCAACAGCCAGGACTCCCTTTTCCCGGTATGTCTTGACCTTCGAAGCGGTTTCCCGATAAGGCGCGTCGGTTGTCCACACCGTGCCTTTACGAAATGGAAGCGCCTCCTGCTCAAGGGCGCGTTCGAGAATCCGGTTGAGTCCCGGGTCTGTGCCCGGCTTGCTCTTACCGATAGGGTAGTGCTTGGAGGTCCCCTCCTCGGCAATGGCGTGGAGAGGAATCACGAGGTCTCCGATTCTGAGATCCGGCTGAAGCGAGCCGCACCAACCGAACAGGCAGATCCGCTTTGCGCCGAGGGCAATGATCTTCTCCATGACCATGGCGGCCTGGGGTGCGCCCAGGAATGGACCGGCCAGGCTGAGTCCTGCCTCTGTCTGTCCTTTGTCTCGGAAGATCTTGAAGAACCCCTGATCAAAACTATCCATGGGCTTGAGTTTCGAGAGCCGGGCCAGATCCTGGGAGATAACGACCATGAGCGCGTCAGGCCCGAGAGCCGGATCGCCTTTTCCTTTTCTGGGCTGAATCACGGCGTCGTCGCTCTGTAAGGGGATATTCAATGAATCCGAAGTCCTTTCATAATCATGCGCCATAAAACCATGTGCCCCTCCCCCTCGATTTCCCCCTTCTCCGCGGGGGTCATAGTAAAGGGGAAACCCTTTCGGGGCAACCTCAAAATTCATGGGAAAGCTTTAAAAAAGTCTTTAGAAATGGTCTTCAACTTATGCTAGAATCTCATCAAATCTAACCCTTATCCCCTGCGTGCAGGGCGAACCTCATTTTTGTTGACACAGCGTAGTAAAAACGATTACTTTGATCGTTTGCGACCCCTCGACTCGGTCTAGGAGCTCTGGCCGTGGACCCTCGCTCGGGATGGGGTCCCGAGGGAAGGAGAATTATCTAGGGGGTCGCCCTGAGCGGAGCGAAGTCGAAGGGAGACGAAGTGGGTGCCCCGGGCTCTGCCCGGCGGGACCCATCGACAACGGCAGGCGTTTTTTCATGTTTGAGAGTCTATCGGAGAAGCTGAGCAGAACCTTCAAGAAGCTGAGAGGACAGGGGAGGCTCACAGAAAAGAACATCGAAGAGGCTCTCAAAGAAGTCCGGATGGCCTTGCTCGAAGCGGATGTCAATTACAAGGTAGTCAAGAAGTTTGTGGAAGACATCCGCCAGAGCGCCATGGGGCAAGAGGTCCTGGACAGCCTCACCCCGGGGCAACAGGTCATCAAGATCGTCCACGAAGAGCTGATCCGGCTCATGGGAGGGACCAGGCAGGAACTCGATCTCACAGGCCGAACCCCCTTCACCCTGATGCTTGTGGGCCTTCAGGGGTCGGGGAAAACGACGACCGCGGGCAAGCTGGCGCTTCACCTCAGGAAAAAGGGCAGGAACCCCTATCTTGTTCCAGCCGACATTTACCGGCCTGCCGCGATCGAACAGCTCAAGAAGCTGGGGAGCCAACTGGGAATTCCTGTCCACGATACGGACAAGAACCGGAAGCCTGAAGATACGTGCCAGGAGGCCCTGGCCCGGGCCGGCACAGCGGGCGCAGACATTCTGATCCTGGACACCGCAGGCCGTCTCCACATCGACGACGAGCTCATGGCGGAGCTGGTGAGGATCAAGCAGAGGGTCAGCCCCACGGAAATCCTTCTGGTGGCCGACGCCATGACCGGCCAGGACGCGGTGAACGTGGCCAAGCATTTTAACGACCTCCTGGATATTTCCGGGGTTATCCTGACCAAGATGGAGGGCGATGCAAGAGGAGGGGCTGCGCTTTCCGTCAAGGCGGTTACGGACAAACCCATCAAGTTCATAGGGGTGGGAGAGAAGCTCGACGCGCTGGAGCCCTTTTTCCCGGACCGGCTGGCCTCCCGGATCCTCGGCATGGGGGACATGCTTTCCCTCATCGAGAAAGCCCAGGAGGAGTTCGACGAAAAAGAGGCCCTGAAGCTTGCAAAGAAGCTGAAAAAACGGGAGTTCGACCTTGAGGACTTCCTGGGTCAGCTCAGGCAGCTGAAAAAGCTCGGTTCCCTGGAGCAGATCATGGGCATGATTCCCGGCCTGGGACAGCTCAAACAGCTCAAGAACATGAAGCCCGACGAAAAGGAGCTGGGCAGGGTCGAGGCGATCATCAATTCTATGACCAGGGAGGAGAGAGGAAACTACAAGATCATCAACGGCAGTCGAAGAAGGCGAATAGCCCTTGGGAGTGGAACGACGATACAGGATGTGAATCGGCTTTTGAAGAACTTCGCGCAGACAAAGAAAATGATGGAAAACCTGACCCGGAAAAGGTTGCAGGGAGTACCGTCCATGTTTCACTGAGCTCCGCGCTTTGACAAGAAAAGGGGGTGGTAAAAGGAATGGCTGTAAGGATTAGACTCACCAGGTTGGGGGCCAGAAAAAAGCCCTACTATCGTTTGGTTGCAGCGAACTCGGAATCGCCACGGGATGGAAAGTTCCTGGAAATCCTCGGGTCCTATGACCCGACCAAGAATCCGGCTCTCATCAAACTTCACAAAGAAAAGGTGAACCATTGGCTGGAGAAAGGAGCCACGCTTTCAGAATCCGCGAGATCCATTTTGAAGAAGGAAGGGATGCTTAAAAGTTCCAAAAGCTGAGACATCACACCTAACGGCCTTGTTGCACTCTGGAAGGAGGGGGTATGGAGATGAAGGAGCTGATCACGTACATCGCCAAAGCGTTGGTTGACAAGCCGGAAGAGGTGGTCGTAACAGAGATCGAAGGGGAGCAAACCTCGGTGATCGAACTGAAAGTGGCCAAGGAAGATCTGGGAAAAGTGATCGGAAAGCAGGGCAGGACTGCCCGGGCCATGAGAACGATTCTCAGCGCAGCCTCCACGAAGATCAACAAGAGATCGGTTCTGGAGATCATCGAGTAAGGTTGAGCAAGGTCTTTCCTGAAGCGCTGCTTCTGATCGGAAGGGTCATCGGGCCGCACGGGCTGAGAGGCCTTCTGAAGATCGAATCCTATGCCCGGTCAGAGGATATCCTGCTCACGGCGGGAAAGGTTTTTCTCAGGCACAGCCCTGGAGAAATCTCCGAGCACGGGATCCTCTCTGCCGTGCCTCACAAGGGAGGGGCCCTGATTCGATTGGAGGGCTTGGATTCCAGGGATCAAGTCGAACCCTATCGCGGTGCGGAAATCCTTATCCCTGAAGCAGCGGTGAGCCGCGACAAGGAGGAGTATTTCTGGCACGAGCTCATCGGTCTCAAGGTCTATCTGGAGACAGGCCGCTACCTGGGCACCGTGAAAGAAATCCTGGAGACGGCGGCCAATGACATTTACGTGGTCCGGGAAGGAAGAGAGGAGTTCCTCATCCCCGCCATCCACGATGTGGTGAAAACGATCGATCTGGAGAACGGGAAAATGATCATCTCTGAAGTGGAAGGGCTTCTTGATCTGAATGAGGTTTGATGTTCTCACTCTTTTTCCTGAGCTGTTTTCATCTTTCTTGAGGGAGACGATTCTGGGCCGAGCGGTGAAGGCCGGCCTGGTGGACATTCGCCTGGTCAACATCCGTTCCTTTGCCCGGGGGCGGCACCTGGTCACCGATGACAGCCCCTTTGGAGGCGGCGAGGGCATGGTCATGAAACCAGGGCCCGTCTCCAGAGCGCTGGACTCGATCGACAGAACAAAGGACCGATCCCTGGTGCTTCTCCTCACCCCCCAGGGCAGGACTTTTGATCAGCCCCTGGCCTGGGACCTGTCCCGCATGGAGCAAATCATCCTCATTTGCGGGCGCTACGAAGGCGTGGACGAGAGAATCCGGACGACCTGCGTCGACATGGAACTCTCCATCGGCGACTTTGTCCTGAGCGGGGGAGAGATGGCCGCCATGGTGGTCATCGAGGCGGTGAGCCGCCTGGTTCCGGGGGTGCTGGGAGGAGAGAAGTCCAGCCAGGAGGATTCCTTTGAGGATGGGCTCCTGGAATACCCTCAGTACACAAGGCCGAGGGTTTTCAAAAACCAGGAAGTGCCCGAAATCCTGCTTTCCGGCGACCACGAGAAGATCCGGGTGTGGAGGAGGACGGAGTCCTTGAAACGAACCCTTGAAAGAAGGCCGGATCTTCTGAAGAAGGCAAAGCTGACCGAAGAGGACAAGCGCATCCTCGAAAGGCTGGGCGTGAAGGCGAAGAAGTAGATTTTGCCCTGTGCCCGTTCCCAATTTGTGAGGAATTTCAAAAGAGAACCGCAGAATATCGAACACCGAATGACGAAGTCCGAAAGACGGAGCGAAGGCGCCAAACTTCATCATTCGAAATTCCTTGTTCGACATTCGATATTCAGGCAGTTTGTCGGCTCAGAGATGTGGCAGAGGCTGATGTCTGATGAGGGGAAGTGAGCAATCATCCTATGAGGCTTCACGTGGGGTTGCTTCATTACCCCGTTTACAACAAGAACTACGAAACCATTGCCTCGGCCATCACGACTTTTGATCTTCATGACTGCTCGAGGCTGGCCAAGACATACGGGGTGAAGACTTTTTTTGTGATCACCCCTTTAGCGGATCAGCAGGAGCTGGCCCGGCGGGTTCTGAGACACTGGACCGTCGGGTACGGTGCCGAGTACAACTGGACCAGGAAAGAAGCTCTGGAGTTGATGGCGGTTTCTTCTTCCCTCGAGGCGTGTGTTGACGAGATCACGCGCCGGGAAGCGGAAAAGCCCGTTCTCATTGTGACGGATGCATCCAGGAAGAAGGCGCCGGCACTGACCTACGCGCAGGCAAAGGCCATGGTCAGGGGGGACCAACTGATCCTTCTTCTTTTCGGGACGGCATGGGGTCTTGTGGACGAGGTGTTCGATAAGGCCGATTACCTGCTGGACCCGGTGGAAGGCTATACAAACTACAATCACCTCTCCGTGAGGTCAGCAGCGGCCATTATCTTGGACAGACTGGCCGGCAGAGATCCGTTAGAATCTTGAGGAGGAGTTATGGACGTTATTGAGGCGCTCGAAAGAGAACAGATGCGGTTGGACATACCCGACTTCCGATCGGGCGACACGGTCAAAGTGCATGCCAAGATCAAGGAAGGGGACAAGGAGAGAATCCAGATTTTCCAGGGTGTGGTGATCCGAAAAAGAAAAGGGAAAATGGGGGCCACCTTCACGGTACGAAAAGTCTCTTACGGGATCGGGGTGGAGCGGATTTTTCCCCTTCACTCCCCCAATATCGACAAGGTTGAAATCGTCTCCAGGGGCAAGGTCAGAAGGGGACGCCTCTACTACATGCGCGGACTGAAGGGCAAGGCTGCGCGCATCAAAGAGAAGAGAGCGTAACCCTTTCAGACGGGACACCTCTGAAAGGGTTACTCGTTCCCAGGCAGGGTCGCTTGATGACTCCAGAAGACAACCTCGCTCTTTTCCCCGAGAGCGTTTCTTCCCGTGATCTCGACACGCTCTTCTACGAATCCTTTGTTCGAAAAGCCGGTTACCGTTTGATTGCAGGCGTGGATGAAGCCGGCCGAGGCCCCCTGGCAGGCCCGGTGGTGGCCGCAGCGGTCATCCTGCCTGAGGGCGTGTTGTTGGAGGGAGTCCGGGATTCCAAGGAGATGACGGAGAACGGGCGCGAAAAGGCCTTCTCCCTCATCCACGAAAAAGCCTTGTCTGTCGGCGTGGGAGTCGTCTCGGCGGAGGAAATAGACCGGAGCAATATTCTTCTGGCGTCCCTGCAGGCCATGAAGCAGGCGATCCTGTCCCTGGACCCGCGACCCGAGTTTTGTCTCGTGGACGGGATCCACCCTGTGCCGGTCCCGATTCCCTACCGGTGCCTGAAAAAAGGGGATCGCCGCAGCCACAGCATTTCTGCGGCCTCCGTGGTGGCCAAGGTGTACCGGGACAGAATCATGTGCTCCTTTCATGAGCGCTTTCCCGCGTACGGGTTCTCGGAAAACAAGGGCTACGGCACGGCGCAACACCTGGCCGCCCTCAGGGAACAAGGGGCTTGCCCCATTCACCGGATGACCTTCAGGAGGGTTTCCTGAAGTGACGAGACAAAGGCTGGAGCTCGGAAAAGAGGGGGAGGATCTCGCCCTCAAGGAAGTCGAAAGCCTCGGCTACAAGTGCATTGCGCGAAACTACCGCTGCTCTCTTGGGGAGCTTGATCTGGTGGCCCGGGACGGGGAGACGCTGGTCTTCATCGAGATCAAGACAAGAAAAGGAAAATCCCTCGACTATGCCAAAGAGGCCGTGCATGCGCGGAAGCAGCGGCAGATCTCCAAAGTGGCGCTGGCTTACATGAAAAAACACGGGTGTGAAGAGGCCAGGGCAAGGTTCGATGTGGTGGTGATCCACCAGAAGGGCCTGGACAGGGAGATCGAGGTGATCCGGAACGCCTTTGATTTGGCCTACCCTTGAGAAGAAGAAGTAAGCAGCCGAAGGCCCTGTCGCAGACCCTGAGCTATGTCGAAGGGTAAAAAGTATGCAGTAAGCAGCGGACAGTAAAGAGTGAACACGAGGGGGAACTGCCTACTGCATACTGCCTACTTCCTACTGGTGAGGCAAGGAGAAGGAAGGGGATTCTGACGGTTGGCCATGAACGATGCGCGACATAGGGAGCCCGGGATCCTCTACGTTGTCTCCACGCCTCTCGGAAATCTGGAAGACATCACGGTTCGGGCTCTCAGGGTCCTGAAAGAGGTGGACCTCATTGCCGCTGAAACGGTGGAGCACACGAGGAATCTTTGCCGGCACTATGGGATTGCGACGAAGCTGACCTCCTTTAATCAGCACAATCAGAGGACAAAGGGTCCTGAGCTGGTCGAGGAATTGAAATCAGGGCGGAGCGTTGCCCTTGTGACGAATGCCGGCACGCCGGCCGTTTCAGACCCCGGGGTGTTTCTGGTGGCCGGCGCCCTGAAGCAAGGGATTCGGGTTTCTCCTGTTCCGGGGCCGTCTGCAGTGACCTCAGCCCTTTCCGTTTCCGGGATGAGGGCGGACACTTTTCTCTTTTGCGGGTTTCTGCCCCCCCGTTCGGGAAAGAGGAGAAAAGAGCTGGAGACCCTGAAGTCGCTGCCCCACACCCTCGTGTTCTTTGAGGCCCCTCATCGGCTGAAGGAGATGCTGGAGGATCTGAGGGAGGTCTTAGGGGATCGGGCCATGGTCCTTCACAAGGAGCTGACAAAGCTGTTTGAAGTCATCGTGGCCGCTTCTGTGGGTTCTGTTCTGAACCGGCTGAGCGAAGAAGAAGCCCGCGGCGAGTACACCCTTGTTGTGGCCGGGTGTGAGAAAAAGGGAAAAGAGCAGACCCTGGACGAAAAAGTCCAGGAGAAAATAGGGCTCCTGTTGAAAGCAGGCACCATGAGCCTTAAAGATATTGCCCATACGATCTCGTCTGAAACAGGAGTCGAATACAGAAGAGCATACAAAGCCTGCCTTTTGATGAAGCGGGCGAAGCAGAGCCTCTATGTTCCAGTAAGAAGTAGGCAGTAGGCAGTACGAAGTAACACCAACCCGAATAACGGTTTTCTGTTTTGCTGCATACTCCCTACTGCATACTGCTTACTAATCGTCATGAAGTGAAAGGCCTGGATCAAGTGTTGGTGGTTTTTCCGATTGATGGAGCAGATCAAGAAACTTAGAATCTCCAACGAACTGGGTTTGCACGCGCGAGCGGCTGCGAAGATCGTGGCTCTTGCCGCTCAGTACAGGTCAGCCCTTTTTCTCAGGAAAGACGATCAGGAGGTGGACGGGGCCAGCATCCTGTCCATCCTGGCTCTGGCCTGCCCCAAGGGCACGGAGATCGAGGTGAAGACTCTTGGCGAAGACTCCGAAGCGCTGATGGAGGCGCTCAGCCTTCTCTTTGAGCAGAAATTCGGTGAAGGGAAATGACGGACACCCCGTTGAGAAAACTCAAAGGCATTGCGGTCTCCTCCGGAATCATCATCGGCAAGGCTCGCCTCATTGACCGGTCCAGGGTCAAAATCCTCTACCAGTACCTCATCAGCGACCAGCAGGTGAGCAAAGAGGTGGAGCGCTTCAAGGACGCGCTCAATGCCGCCAAGGACCAGATCATCCATCTCAAGAACCGGATGCCCGAGCAGATCAAGAGGCACAGCTTCATCCTGGACAGCCATCTCATGATCATGGATGACAGCATGTTTTTCAATGCCACGATCAACGGGATCCTCAGCGAGAAGATCAATGCCGAGTGGGCCTTGAAGAAGTCGGTCCAGAACATCGAGTGTCTCTTCTCCCAGATCGACGACCCCTACATCAAGGAGCGGATCGTCGATGTGGAATACGTGGCTGAAAGGGTGTTGAGAAATCTCGCAGGCAAAGAACAGGAAAGCCTTTACGAAATCAGCGAACGCGTGATCATCGTGGCCCACGAGCTTTCCCCGGCGGATACGAGTTCCATCAACATCGGCAAAGTCATGGGTTTCATCACCGACGTGGGCGGCCGGACCTCCCACGCGGCGATCATTGCCCAGTCCCTGAAGATCCCGGCCGTGGTTGGGCTCGAGTCCGTGACCCGCCAGGTTCAGGAGGGGACGCTCCTCATCGTGGACGGAAACACGGGAGAGGTGATCATCGACCCCGATGACGATCTGATCATCGATTACCAGGAAAAGCAGCTCAACCAGGAGAAATTCGAATCGAGCATCATCCGGCTGAGCCACCTCCCGGCGGAGACAAAGGACAGGCACTTGATCTCGGTGAGGGCGAACATCGAGTTCCTGGAAGAGGTCGCCACGGCCAAAGACCACGGCGCCGAAGGGATTGGTCTTTACAGGACGGAATTCCACTACCTGCGCTCTCAGGGGCTGCCCACGGAGGACGAGCTCTTCGAAGATTACAAGGAGGTGGCGGAGATCATTGCCCCGAACCCCGTGACCATCCGGACCCTGGATCTCGGCGGGGACAGGTTTTCGTCGGAACTCTCCTGGACCAAGGAAACCAACCCGGCTCTCGGTCTCAGGGCCATCCGGTTTTGTTTGCAGCAGCCCAAAATGTTCAGGAGCCAGCTCAGGGCGATTCTGAGAGCGAGCGCGTTCGGCAACATCCAGGTCATGTTCCCCATGATCTCGGGGCTCCAGGAACTTCTCGATGCAAGGAAGATGCTCAAGGAAGTGATGGCCGAGCTGGACCAGGAGGGAGTGCCCTGCGACCGGAACATCAAAGTCGGGCTCATGATCGAAGTGCCCTCTGCGGTGACGGTCGCCGACATCCTGGCAAAGCACGCGGACTTTTTCAGCATCGGCACCAATGACTTGATCCAGTACGCCCTGGCCATTGACCGGGTCAACGCGCACGTGGCGTTCATGTACCAGCCCTTTCACCCTGCCATTCTCAGGATGATCCTGCAGGTGATCAAGGCGGCAAAGCAGGCCGGCATCAAGGTGGCGCTCTGTGGTGAAATGGCCGGAGACCCCCTTTGCACGTCCGTGCTCCTGGCCATGGGAATTGACGAGCTTAGTTTAAACGCAGGCGGCATCCCCATGATCAAGAAGATGATCCGGTCTCTTTCGCTGGACCAGGCCAAGACCGATCTCCGTAAGATCATGAAACTGGACACGGCCGCGCAGGTTAGAGAATTTATTGTGAAAAAGATGCAGCCTCTCCTCGACGAACTCGATCACAAGCTCTTCATGGCCGCCGGAGGGTGACGGAGAATTCCAGGCGCGGATATATCAAATAGAGCTATGTCAGTGGGGCATTGGCATCTTTTCTGGAGTGACTGGCGGGAGACTTGGCCGCCACTGGCGGCCTTGGAACGAAAGAAAAGATACCAATGCCCCGCCGTCTCACGTTGATTGTTCCAAGTACCCGAGGCGGGGGGAGTTGTTGAGCGGTGTTTCCATGGAAAAGAAAATCATTTGCCAGAACCGCAAAGCGGTCCACGACTACATCATCGATGAGACCTTCGAGGCCGGACTGATCTTGAATGGGCCTGAGGTCAAATCGCTGCGGGACGGCAAAGCGAACCTCACCGACAGCTACGCGAGGATCAAGAAAGGGGAAGCCTATCTCTACAACATGCACATCACCCCCTACCCCTTTGCCCATCACATGAAACTCGACCCGGACCGGACCAGAAAGCTTCTCCTTCACAAAATGGAAATCAAACGCCTGACAGCCAAGACCGAGGAGCGGGGTTTCACCATGGTCCCGCTCAAGGTGTATTTTTCCAAGGGGTGGGTCAAGGTGGAAATGGCTCTGGTCAAAGGGAAAAGGAAGGTGGACAAGCGCCAGGCCATCAAGGAAAGGGACATGAAGCGCGAGATGGACCGGGCCCGGAAAAAAGGAGAATATTGACAGTAACCAAAAAAAGGCTTATGGTATTTTCGTACGTGTAATGTGCTCTTGCCTTATTTGGCATTTCCCTCTCCCTTGAGGGGAGAGGGTTAGGGTGAGGGTGAAAATCTAACCTTTCATGGGGGCGAAACGGGCTCGACGGGGGTAAGGAAGCTTAAGCTGCATACCGAGGTTCCACCGGGTCTCGTAAAAAAGGTGGGCTTAAACACAAACGCAGACGATTATGCGTACGCCGTGGCCGCTTAAAGGCCACCGTCCTCTTTGATCCACCCCTGCGGGATTGATTAGGACGCCGGATAGCAGGGTAGCTGACCCAATGGACCTGAACGTCGGGGAAGCGAAACTTAACCAGGTTAGTCCCTTGGCAACCTCGCCTGGCAGGGAACCGGGGGGCGAACACTTAATTGCCGGGCTATGTATGTAGATGCTTAAGTGGATTGCTTTCGGACGGGGGTTCGACTCCCCCCGCCTCCACCAACATTCGCTTCGCAAATGTTGGTGTCCTGAGTAAGCGACCGAAGGGAGCGCATCGAAGGGCACCAAAGAACTCAAGCATTGAGATGTGTTTTCATTCTCAGAATAAGCTTGCCCCTAACCTCTCCTCAATTCTCCTTAGCCTGCGCATTTTGAGGCTGAAAATGTCGATTTAAGCCCTTTTTCGGGGCTATTTTTCTAACCTTTGATCATGATTTCAGACTATTGGCTTGGTCCGACCCGGCACCGAGTGGCAGGAAATGGATATGACAAATGAAGAGTTGGTGAAAAAGATCAGGGAACTGCTGAAGACAGATGCCGACCTCGATTTTCTGATGGTGTTAAAAAGGAAAGATCTGGAAAAGCTTGTGGCCTGTATCAGGGGAAGGGTTGATCAGCGGTTGCATGTTGCAACTCGATGAGGAAGGAAGGGGTGTCGCGGTGACCGAAAAGCCAACCTACGAGGAATTAGAGCGGAAAATCATCCGACTTGAGCAAGATGCCCTTGGACAAAAAATGAGAGAGGGG
This sequence comes from uncultured delta proteobacterium, assembly GCA_963702565.1. GTDB lineage: Bacteria > Desulfobacterota > DSM-4660 > Desulfatiglandales > HGW-15 > CAVPDE01. The sequence continues at coordinate 144,238 of CAVPDE010000015.1, forward strand.
GCTCTGAAGAAATCCGAGGAATTGTTTAGAAAAGCTTTTGAGAGCCAACTGGACGCTATGTTTGTCTTGGATGCCCAGATTCCGCCTGTGATCACTGACTGCAACCCAGCAGCAGAGAGGGTATTTGGCTATAGCCGTCAGGAAATGCTGGGTAGAACGATTGGATTCCTGCATACCAGTGAAGAAGGATTGAAGGAATTCCAGCAAAAGCTATACCCCGTCATCACAAAACAAGGATTCTTTCATCTGCGCGATTTCGCGATGAAGCGAAAGAACGACGCAGTATTCAATAGCGAGCATACTGTTGTGCCGCTACAAAACGAAGAGCGGGAGCGGATTGGCTGGATTAGTGTTGTACGGGATATGACCAGCCAGAAGCAAATGGAAGAGGCACTGCACGAGAAGGAGGCCCTCTTTTCAGCTTTCTTGGAACACAGTCCGATCTATGTCTTCTTCAAGGATAAGGATATCCGCTCCATCCATCTAAGCAGGAATTACGAGCAACTCCTGGGAATGCCCCTAGACCAAGTTATAGGAAAGACGATGGATGAGTTGTTCCCGTCTGATATTGCCAAGAGCATGATAGCCGACGATAAAAAGGTTTTAAATGAAGGCAAGCGTCTAGATGTGGTGGAAGAACTTGAAGGCCATATTTATGAGACCATCAAGTTTCCCGTTCTTAAGGCCGGGGTGCCGGTCACACTTGCCGGTTTCACGATGGACATCACGAAGCGCAAGCGAGCAGAAGAAGCGTTGCAGGAAAGTGAAGAAAAGTATCGGACTTTGTTTGAGGGTATGGCCCATGGAGTATTCTACCTGCAAGCCGATGGGGAAGTGACCGATGTAAATCCTGCCGCCCTTGAAATACTCGGATTAACCTATGAGCAGGTCATCGGAAAGAGTTCTTTCGATCCCCAGTGGAAAGTGATTCATGAGGATCATTCACAGCTCCCAGGTGAAGAGTATCCCCCAATGGTAGCCTTAAGGACAGGGAAACCTGTTAGAAATGAGGTTGCCGGGGTTTACAACCCACAGAAGAAGGATTTCGTATGGATTAACATCAATGCAATTCCACAATTCAAGCAAGGAGAAGATAAACCGTATCGAGCCTTCGTCACCGCCCACGATATCACCGCGATCAAGCACACACAGAGAGAACTACAACAAGAGAGGGACAGGGCACGCCATTACCTTGATTTGGCGGGAGTGATGTTTTTGGCTATGAACACGGAAGGGAATGTTACCCTTGTAAACACAAAAGCATGCGAGATCCTTGGTTATGAGGAAGCAGAGATCCTTGGAAAGAACTGGTTTGAGAGTTTCTTGCCTGAAAGATGGCGAGAAAAAGTGATGGCAGTAGGGCGAGAACTCTTAGCTGGAGAGACAGAGAACGCGGAGTATTTCGAGAATCCGGTCAGCACCCGCTCCGGAGAGGAAAGGATTATCGCGTGGCACAATAAGATATTGAGGGACGATAACAGCAATATCATCGGCCTCCTTTGCTCGGGACTTGACGTCACTGAGCGCAAGCGGTCAGTGGAAGCGCTCGAAGAAAAGGAGAAAACGTTAGAGATTCAGACCCGGAATCTTGAGGAGGTTAATACGGCGTTGAAGATTCTCCTTGATCGCAGGGAAGCTGAAAAGGAGGAGATCAGGAAAGACATACTGAGCAACCTGAAAAGGATGGTTCTCCCTTATATAGAAAAATTGGAAAAAGCCGTGCTTGACCCTGAAAGCAAGGCTTACTTGGGTATCATAAGAAGCAATCTAGGGGAGTTGATTTCACCTCTCTTGAAGACCTTGCAGTCAGGGGATTCTTCTCTCACTCCAACAGAACTCAGAGTCGCCGACTTCATCAGGCATGGAAAAACAAGCAAAGAAATCAGTGAATTCCTAGGGGTTTCCATCAACGCGATTTCAGTCCACCGGTACAACATCCGAAGAAGATTAGGGATATTGAACAAGAAAGTAAACCTCAGATCATATCTCCAAAATCTCTCCCGATAGACCGCTCGCCCATAAATAGTAGTTTCAAACTATTATTATCTTACTGTTATTATAGTATTGTGTTTTCATCCGAATCTAGTATTGTATATTTACCTAAATCTAAAGCTGGTTGAAGAAATTTGATACGCGACACAGGTATGCGAATTTAACTGAAGTCTGCCCAGCAAGACCTAACTGAAATAGGCCGGCTATCGGGAGTCAGGTGGCTTAACCGAAATCGGATAATTCCTAAACCGAGCAGGACTAATACACAACTGGGGGCCGCCTGCATGAAAGATGCAAAGAACGTCATCGTACGAATGGATGGGAGAGCGTTCACAATCGAGATAGACATTTCAGAAGATGAAGTGATCAGTAAGATAATCTCTTCGTTAGGGTTTTTCTTAAGCAAGGGTTTCGCACTGAGAATCACACATACCTCCAAGCAGCCTCTGTCAAGATCGCAAAGCATGTCCAGCAGGATACTTAGAAACATCCCGGAGCTAAAGGAATGGGGTGATGACGTAAAAAGATTACTTCGGGTACAAGGGGCAAGGCTATTTATGCGTGGTTAGCAACCACTCCATTAGGGAATCGGTTAATCAATTGAAGGAAGCCGTGAAAGCAATTTTTTCTATCATACGCTTTTAACGGAAACCGCATTTGGACCAATTGGAGGGATCGCACTGATGAGCAAACTCTATGTTCTCAACGGTCTCGACATGGGCCGGTGTTTTCAACTCAAGGAGGGTGCTAACAGCATGGGCCGTTCTTTTGAAAACGATATCACACTCCAGGACGAAACCGTCTCCCGTCAGCATCTGAGAATCGAGAAGAAAGCAGATCGGTATTTTGCAACTGATTTGGAGAGCAAGAACGGCACTTTTTTGGGCGGCAAATATCTCCTTCCCGAAACCGAGTTTGAAGTGAATGCCTATTCCGGTGAAGTCGCCATGTTGTTCCGGAGGAAGTTGCCACCCTAATCCGGGATAATGCGCCACCCCCTGGTCGGAGCGTAGCGACGCTGGGTGTTTGCTATTTTGCTCTTTTATTTTGTTCCGTCAAGTGGGAACGCAACTTTCTCATGGACTCTCCCTTCAAATGGATTTTGTGGGCGTTATGCACCAAGCGGTCGAGGATGGCGTCAGCGATCGTGGAATCGCCGATGCTTTCATGCCAATGATCAATGGGAAGCTGAGTGGCCACGATGGTGGAGGCGCTGCCGTGCCTGTCTTCGATGACCTCCAGGAGATCTCTTCGCTCTGGAGCGGCCATAGGGGCCAGACCGAGATCATCGATCACCAGGACTTTAGCCTTGAGCAGTTTTTTCATGAGCTTTGGGTAAGAGCCGTCTGCTCTGGCGATAGCGAGTTCCTGGAACAAGCGAGGCAGCCGGATGTAGTAGGACTGGAAGCCCATCCTGCAGGCTCTGTTTGCAAGAGCGCAGGCGAGATAGGTTTTACCCACTCCAGTGGGACCGGTGATGATGATGTTCTGGTTATTGGTAATCCATTCGCATTGAGCCAAGTGGAGGATGACGGACTTATCGAGACCGCGTGGAGTTTTGAAGTCGATGTCTTCGGTACAGGCACTGATTTTGAGTCTGGCGATCTGGAGGAAACGCTTCAGGCGTCGGTCCTCCTTCCAAGTCCATTGACGATCGACGATGAGGGAGACTCGTTCCTCGAAGGACAGATCCTGGGTGTGAGGTTGTTGGATCAGCTCTTTGAGCGCATCGGCCATGCCATTGAGCTTCATGGCGTAGAGTTTGTCTAGGGTCTGTTGGGTAAGCATCGGTGATCTCCTGTGGTTAGTGGTAATAATGTTTTCCTCGGATGTTGCTGTGTTGAGCGGAGGGTTGGTGATCTGGAGCGTCAAAGAGCAGGGGTTGCTGATCGAGACCGTTTTTCAGGATGGATTCAACGCTCTTGAAAGAATAGGTCTTGATGCTCAAAGCACGTGTGCAGGCGGCCTCAAGACGCTGAGGGGAGTATCGGCTAGCCAGGCGCATGATTCCGAGACAGGATCGAAAGCCCTGCTCGGGATGGGGTCTATTCTGCATGATGTGAGTGACCAGTTGACTTGTCTTGGGGCCGATCTTCTCGGCCCAGTGCAGGAGTCTTGAAGGGGTCCATTCCAAGTATCTCTGATGGCTCTTGGGCATGTGTTCTTTGACTGTGGTGAAGGTGCCTTTGTGGTAGCTCCGGACGTGGCTTGCCATGCGGGTGTTCTTGAACAGGACCTCCACGGTGGTGGCTGTTAATCGGATATCCACTTGCTCCCTGGCGAGCTGGGAGGGGACGCTGTAGTAGTGACGGTCGACCTCGACATGGTAGTCGATGTTGACTCGGGCCTTCTTCCACTCGGCATACTCATAGGGTACGGAAGGCAGAGGTTTTAGGGCTGGTTTATCGAGGGATTCGAAGAGGGCTTTGCGAGTGGTGTCGAGTTTCTGGAACTTGCGGGTGTTGAGATCTTCCAGGAATCGGAAGAGGACCTGGTTGAGCTCCCGGATGCTAAAGAAGTCATGGTTTCTCAGGGAAGCCAGGATCCAGCGCTCTGCCACAAACACAGCGGACTCCACTTTGGCTTTGTCTCTGGGATGCCCGATGCGAGCCGGGATCACGGTGGTTCCGTAATGCTGAGCGAGCTCCAGGTAAGTGGGGTTGATATCCGGCTCATACCTGCAGGGCTTGCTGACTCCTGCTTTGAGATTATCCGGGACAAGAATCTCAGGCACCCCCTGGAAGAACTCGAAGGCATGCACATGAGATCGGATCCAGGAGGGCAGATCCTGGGAGGCGGAGGCTTCAGCGAAGGTATAGCTGCTGGCTCCGAGGGCGGCGATAAAGATCTGAGCCTGGGTGATCTCACCCGTGGCAGGATCAACGATGGGGACTGTTTGGCCGGCATAATCCACGAAGAGCTTCTCGCCGGCCCGGTGCTCCTGTCTTAGGGTCACGTCGAGCTTTTTTGTCCATTGCCGGTAGAGATGGCAGAACTGGCTGTGCTGGTAGCCCTCTGGGTTGGCCTGCTTGTACTCGTGCCAGAGGAGCTGAAGAGTCACTCCTTTTCTGCGCAGCTCCTGGTGTAGATACTCCACGGGAGGCATTGAGCGTGGGGAAGAGGCGACAATCGGCTGAGGGGGGAAGAGCGTCTTCTCAAGGATTGCGTCGTCCAGAGATGGATCAAGGGGCCAGCTGTAGCCTGCCTTCCCTGCCCGATCCAGGTATTCCCTGACGGTGCTTCGAGCGATGTTGCAGCTCTGAGCGATTTGCTTATTGGAGTGACCGTATTGAAACTTGAGCCTGAGAACTTCTCTGATTTTGCGCATGGATAATCTCCTACCAGCCATTGCCACCTCCTTTGATCGTTTTTAGGAGATGGTTTTACCGGCTGGCTTCCTGATTATCCAGCGTCGCTTATTCTACCCTCTAAGAGGGGTGGCGGGATGCTCCGGAATGGGGTGGCGCAATGGATCGGAACAGGATGGCGGAATCAATCGGATTGCCATGGCGGGATCGACCGGAATACTCAGTGAAGGAGGGGGTGCCGATTGCCATAGGGATGACAATGATTGCTATAGGCGAGGTTTCCATGACTCTGACGAAGCCTTTTCTTGAGTCCGTTGGGCTCACCGAAGAGACGGGGGAAAAAAGCGGAATCTTCATCATTCATAAGGACAAAACAAACCAAAAGAAGTTGGAGACTCTCTATAGGGTTTCCGATCTACTGGAGCAGAAGCTGCCGTTGAAAGAGACGTTGGACAAGGAGCTCGACGTTCTTGCCGAACTGCTTGTAGAGATTGATTCAACATCTATCATTCTTGTCGACCCGAGCACGACAAAGATCGTCCTTTTCTCACATAGGTCAAGAAAATCGGAAGGCAGGCCCGCACCGAAGATTTCCCTTCAGGTGCTCTACAAGGTGATAAAGGGGAAGAAGACTGTAATGATTTCCAATTCTGATACGGAAGCGGTGAACCCTGAACTCGCTTCGACACTGAAGATGCACGGAATCTCATCTGTCATGTGTGTGCCGATGATCTGTGATTCTCAGGTATGGGGAGTCATCTACCTTCATTCCTTGAAAAAGCCTTACGGGTTCACGCCGGAGGATGTATGTCTTTTCGAGGAGATTGCACAGCGGACGGACAACTATATCCAGTACGGTCAGTATTTTTCAGAATTATCAAGAATGATGGATGGAAATAACACAGCGAATTGATTTTCTGGGAATGGAAAGACTGAGAATCAAGCCAGGCCAGGATATGAGGGGATATGTCAGCATCCACAAAATGGTTGATAGAGAGATTTTGGCAAGCATTCCCAAGTACCGCATTTATGCTCGTCCTCATGGCTTTATATCCGAAGGTTTTTTCAATAACGGGCAATTGGCGCTAGACGCCACATTTGCCCTAATGGCTTCTCTGAGCCCTCCGTATATCGACTATATCCTTGATATGCGTTTTAGCGACCCATGGCCTCATGACATTTTCCAACTTTGGAAAGAGAAGGCTTTGGAGACTTTCGCCAAATACCCCCAAGTTCACGCGGTCGGAGTTGCCAACGAGGATTCCCCTCTTTGGTTGCAGATTTCGGAATGGAGACTGCTTTTCGATAAGCATGGAGATCGCATTCTAGGCACGTTCGATACGCGGGAAGAGGCGGAAGCCTTTCTCGACGAGCTAAGGAATATCAAATCATCCTAGTTGTCCAAGCCTTCTTGGCCATTCTCCCTATGTTCCAGAGACTGCTCACCACGAGTTCATTGGTTGGGGCGCTCGTGGCGGTATGGAAACCAGCGGCTTTGGCATTGTTGAGGGACTAAAATCTTTCCTCAGGGGGGCGGGCTCCTTGACACCGCAGAAGGGTGAGGACTCTACCTTGCGGGCACGCGAAGTCATCATGTTCAAATGTTCCCCTGTGCTTAGAAACAGGGTCAATGCAAGAGATGAAGAGATCTTGCCTTTGTCAGCTCATTGTCAGTCTGGGTGTACCCTGTTGATTTTATTTGGCGTCAAGTGGTTCGACTCCCCCCGCCTCCACCAGCATTCGCGCAGCGAATGTTGGTGTCCTGAGTAAGCGACCGAAGGGAGCGCATCGAAGGGCACCAAAGAACTCAAGCATTGAGATGTGTTTTAATTCTCAGAATAAGCTTGCCCCTAACCTCTCCTCAATTCTCCTTAGCCCGCTCATTTTGGGGCTGAAAATGTCGATTTAAACCCTTTTTCGGGGCTATTTTTCCAACCTTTGATCATGATTTCAAACTATTGGCTTGGTCCGACCTGGCACCCAATTTGCAATTATTTGCGTTAATCGCAAAAAAAATTGCAATTAACGCAATTTCATGGTATCTATATTGTCCATCCGCTGTGGGGGATTATACGGGAACCAAATGAAATGGTAAAGGCGCTCAAAGAAAACGAGATTGTAGAGAACTTGAAGCTGCTCGCTGATTGGCTCCGAGTGAAGTGTCCGGGAGAGCACTTCGAGCTTATTGTGGCCGGTGGAATCAATCGGATTGCCATGGCGGGATCGACCGGAATACTCACGGTGGCGCGGCCATGACGCTGGAGGGCTTTAAGGGCCAGACAACGGACATCGATTTGATGAGTCCCAAAGAATTGCCTGATTCCCTCAAGAGGGGCATAGCCCATGTCGGCAGGGCGAAAAGGCTTGGAGCTGAGTGGCTGAACACGAGCCTGGCAAACATGCTTTCGACATCGGCGCGCTCGGTCAAGTTGCCCAAATACTTCAGTGAGATTTCTCGCACTCTTGAGGTGAGCGACAATCTCAAGATCGGTTTGATCAGCCGTCAGGCGTTGATATCGCTCAAACTCTACGCGACGACCCCTTCCTATCGCAAACACACAGAAGACTTAAGCAACCTGCGGCCCAGCAAGAGAGAAATCACTGAGGCTCTACGTTTTGTAATGAGCGTTGATGACAGCGATCCAAGGAAAGACGATTTGCGCATCGTTATGAAGGAGTTGGGATTTGACTTCGATGAAATCCATCGCAGCCTTGCAAAGAAAGGCAAGCCCCGCCGTTAAGGGGGCCTGGGTGGCCCTCGGCATCGCTTTTGATGTCCCAGTTATCGACGAAAAGGTCGAGGGCATCATCGATGTAGAGGCTCTGATAATGACCACTCTGCTGCTCATGGAACAAGATCGCATGGCCACGGACCTGCCGGCATGGCTCAGCCGGTTTTCCGGTCTGGTCAATCATCAGAAGTTGAAGACCATGTTCATCGCAATGCCCGACCATCATCGGTCGGCGATCTTGGAAAAGCTGAGCCAATCTCCATTCCGCGGTGCTCCCAAGCCGATCAGGCATATCTTCAGCCTGGAACCGTCTTCTGAGGCTGTCTCCAAGACCGTTCAAATGAGAGCGCGCAAGTTAAACACCATTGAGAATGTGGCTGAAGCCTCCATCATGATCCGAAACCGACTGCAATATGGGACAGGTTTTCGTGCGGACCTCATAGCCCTGACGCACGTCAAAGGCTTCGGGATGAAGGGAGCTCAGTTGGCAAAAGTGTTGTGCACGAATGACTCGACGGTATCCCGTATTCTGGGGGATTTGAGGGCTTGCAGGTTCCTGAACCAGGATAACGAGAGAATAGGGACTGTCGAATCCTACCCGGGAATGTTTATTTCCTCGCAGAGCCTATGGAACCTGTGCGAGATGATGGACGCCGTCAGGTTCTCATCTCAAGAACTGAAGCGAAGCGCATTGGAAAATCTGAACTTAAGGCATGATGGGCTTGGTGTGAAAGCCCTCAAGGGCCTAATTTGATAATTTTTCCGCCTTTCCCGATGTCCTGCCGGTTTTTCTAGCATTGAGTCCCCAGCGTCCAGGTTCCAGGATCCTTCTTCCAATCCTTCCATCACTCCAATACTCCAGTATTCCATTACTCCATTCTTCCTTTATCCCATCTTTCCAGCATTCCAGTCCTTGTCCTACTGCTGTCTTCTGTCTACCCTGGCCCGCCGTCGTGTCTCGCCGAAGTTTGGAAACGAAGGCGGAAGCCTAGGGCGAAGGGGGCTGCCTCCTGTCTCCCTTGCCGCGCCATAGCCCTGAGCCTGTCGAAGGGGCGACGGCGGGTGTATTCTTCTCCTTTCCTATTCTTTCGGCATCCAGTATCCAGCATCTAGGATCCAGTTTCCCTCTTCCCCATTCTTTTTCTCTTTGAACGGCTTGAACGGTTTAAGCGATTTCAACGATTCCCTTCTTTCGGTGTTGCCCTTCTACTGTCTCCTGTCTACTTCCTACATTATTCCCTTAAATTCCTTAACCTTCTCTGCACCTTTGAGTACCATGCTTTTCAGTTTTTTGGCCCGTAACCCTCTCTAAGATCGAGGAGGATAGAATACGACGGCCCCAAATAGAACATATGTAAAGCCTCATTTCCCTACCCAAGGGATGTGGGGTTTTGTGTTTTGCGGCTGTTGTAGTAGCGCTCACAGTAGAACTTGAGGTCGCAAATTGTGACTTCAAGTTAAACCGGTCACGATTTAAGACCAACTCTGGAGACGTCGGAGAGACGTGGAGTTGAACATGACTTCGAAGCCATTGCCAATCCCAGCCGAAAGGATTGAGAAAGCGATTGTTCTAGTTCGTGAGCAAAAGGTCATGCTGGATAGGGATCTCGCCGAGTTGTATGGCGTTACAACCGGAAATCTCAATAAGGCGGTAAAACGCAATCTGGATCGTTTTCCACCTGATTTTATGTTTCAACTGAAGCAAGAAGAACACGAATCTTTAAGATTCCAATTTGGCATCTTAAAGAAGGGCCAGCATTCCAAATACCTGCCGTATGCGTTTACTGAACAAGGGGTTGCCATGCTCTCAAGCGTTTTGCGAAGCAAACGTGCCGTTCATGTCAATATCGAAATAATGAGGGCATTCGTGAGGCTGAGGCAGTTCTTGAGTGCACATAAAGAACTCGAACAAAAACTTGAAGAGATGGAAATGAAATATGATGAGCAATTCCAGGTTGTATTTGAAGCGATCAGGCAACTCATGACGCCTCCAGATCCGCCAAGGAAGAAAATCGGATTTGAAGCGAAGGAAGCTGCAGCGCCGTATGGAAAAGGGAAGAGCAGGGGGTCGCGAAAACAGGTCTGTGATGGGAACTTTTAAAATAATGTAGGTGGCCTATGCCCAGTCAGGGGTTATTTAGTCATTTAAGGGCGTCCCCCCTAAGCACCAGCCACGGAGGACGGGATTCTTTCCCTCCCTGACCTGCTCAAAATCTTCTCGGGCAACTATTTTCGCCGGCGCTTGGACCCGGACTGGGTCTCTCGAAGTAGGGAATATGGCCGGGAGCTCATCGGGACCTTGACGGAACTTGGGAAGACAGGACCGTTTTGGAAAAGGCCGAAACACTAAAGGAAGGCACCAGGGACGTGGGGCTTTGTCTTTTGGGGGTGGGCTCGCAATAGAACTTGAGGTCGCAATTTGCGACCTCAAGTTAGGGTTTCGAATTGCAACGAAATCCGGACAGGCCGCAGAAACGTGGAGTTATGCATGACCTCTAGGCCATTGCCGATCCCAGTCGAGCGGATCGAGAAAGCGATTCTGCTGGTTCGCGGCCAAAAGGTGATGTTGGATAGGGACCTAGCCGTGCTCTACGGGGTTGAGACGCGCCCCTACGATGGGAAACATTGCATTCCTGTTTCTTGACCTAACCGTCAGAACCCATTATAATTATTGCATCGTCAGGTTCGGGGGGGCTCTTTAGAGGGCTTGTAATTGCATTATTGCGAGGCATCTTAGGATGGCTACAAAGGCGAAGTTCGAAATCCCTCGAGATAGGGTCGCTGAGTTCTGTAAGAAGAACCGAATTAGAAAACTGTCGCTTTTCGGATCTGTTCTCCGTAAAGATTTCCAGTCGCGGAGTGATATCGACATCCTGGTTGAGTTTGAATCCGGCGCTGGTGTAGGTATGATCCGGTTGGCTGGCTTGGAAATCGAGTTGGGTGAGATTCTCGGGAGGAGGGTCGATCTGAACACCCCAGGTTTTCTCAGCAAGTACTACCGGGATCAGGTTCTATCCGAGGCTGAGGTTCAGTATGACGCATCATGATGATGAGATTCGTTTTCGCCACATGCTGGACCACACACGGGAGGCTTGTGGTTTGGTTAAGGGGAAGAACAGATCCGACCTGCAGAAAGACAGAATCCTTGAGCTCGCGCTGGTTCGTTTGATTGAAATCGTCGGTGAGGCGGCTGCTCGGGTTAGCCCTGAGGGGTGCAGAAAGTATTCGGGGGTCCCGTGGCCCCAGATCATCGGGATGCGAAACCGACTTGTCCATGGCTATGACCAGGTGGATCTCGACGTTCTGTGGGATACAATCGAGCATGATTTACCACCCCTCGTCTCGGAACTTGAACGAATATTGGAACCGAAAGCCTTGTGAGGCGATATCGCCCTTCGTTCCTCCGCTCTCCTGTCTTCCGTTTTGCCCGTATCCAGGATCAAGGATCCAGTTTCCCTCTTCCCCATTCTTTTTCTCTTTGAACGGCTTGAACGGTTTAAGCGATTTCAACGATTCCCTTCTTCCGGTGTTGCCCTTCTACAGTCTTCTGTCTACCCTGGCCCGCCGTCGTGTCTCGCCGAAGTTTGGAAACGAAGGCGGAAGCCTCGGCGAAGGCGGGTGTCTTCTTCTCCTTTCCCATTCTTTCGGCATCCAGTATCCAGGATCTAGGATCCAATATCCTTCTCGTCAGTGGTATCACTGAACTGTTGGAAGCGGCCCGCCGCACATCGGCTCGGAGTGTTAACGCCATCATGACGGCTGCCTATTGGATGATCGGGCGCCGCATCGTCGAATATGAGCAGGGCGGCAAGGCGAGGGCGGAATATGGGGAAGCCCTCCTTGAAAAGCTTTCGGCGGATTTATCAAACCGTTATGGCCGCGGGTTCGGAGTCGATAATCTCCAGCGTTTCCGTTCTTTTTATCTCGCTTACCCTCCGAACCTAATTTACGCAACCAGGTCGCGTAGACCAGGCCTTAGCCAAGGCGATAAGAAATACGCGACAGCGTCGCGTTGGCATTTGCTGCCGGCAAGAAAAGGATTAAGCCCAGTCGACAGCTCCCGGAAAGATGAAGAACGATGGCGATCCAAAAGGAAAAGGCCGGGTGAAGAGGCCGGAGAAAAATAGGGATGGGACAGAAAACGAATTTTGATCGTTATTTGGAAGAGCAACTAAGGGATCAGGCTTTTGCAGAGCGATTCAGGAAGGCAGGAAAGGGGTGGGATGGGGTGATGCGGCGGTCCGATGCGCTAAAGACAGGAAGCTGGGAAAAGGGAATCAGGAAGCTATGGCAAATGGCAAGACCTTAGAGCGAATCATTGTGCTGTTTTCTGGCCGAGATTGAGAGTTATTTAGTTAGTGAAGGGCGTCCCCCATTCCCCTCTCTTCTTCTGGCATCCGGGATCAGCGCTGGCGGCGGGGAGAATTTCAAAAATTCAGGAAAGTTTCTCAGTGCCCTGAATCCTTTTCATATGACTCCTTCCCAACTTGACCTGATGGCAAATCACTCGTATAATTTTCACAATCTGACTCAGGTGTCGGAAACGTTCACAGGAAAGGTAAACTGGAAGAAAAGGTGCGAATCCCTAAGGAAAAGATTGCTGAATTCTGCCGCAAGAATCACATCCGGCGGCTATCGCTGTTTGGTTCAGCCCTGAATAGTGGCTTCACCAGCGAAAGTGACAACGATTTGCTGGTGGAGTTTTACGCCGATCACATCCCCGGCTTGATCACGCTATCCGGTATGGAGATTGAACTCAGCGAAATTCTGGGCAGGAAAGCGGACCTTAGAACGGCCGAAGATCTGAGTCCTTATTTCCGGCAACAAGTTCTAGAGACCGCGCAGGTTCAATATGCAGAGTGAGGACCGTATACGCCTGCAGCATATGCTGGACGCGGCCAGACAAGCCCAGTCATTCGCAAAAGGTGAGAATCGAGGCTCTCTCGAGAATGACCGCAAGCTTGTATTTGCTCTTCTCAAAGCGGTTGAAGTGATCGGGGAAGCTGCGAGCCAAGTCTCGAAAGACACCCGCAAAGAGCTTCCCCTGATACCGTGGGCAGACATCATCGGGATGTGACATCGTCTGATCCATGCGTACTTTGATATCAATCTGGATATCCTTTGGAACACAATTGTGAAGGACCTGCCTCCACTTGTTGGAGTCTTGGAAGAGGTCTTGGAGGGCCAATAGAGCTTGGGCTCGTGAATAACCCGATCGATTTTCCGTCTTCCTCTGTTCGCACTGTTTCTCCCTTTTAGCATTGCGGCCTTTGTGATTGTGGCTCCCCCCTTCTTTAGTCTGTCTTCCTTGGCGCGGCGTAGTTTCAACGAGGCCGGCTGTCTTCTTCTTCCCCCATCTTCCCACCATTCCGTTATTCCAATATTCTTGATCTTTCACTCTGCGTTCACTGCGGCTCTGCGAGAGAAAACTCTTTCAGCCCTTTTGTTCGTCTTTTCCAGGGGTGTCCAGCATCCAGCATCCAGAATCCAGTATCTAGGATCGGGCTCTTCTTCTGTCTTCTGTCTCCAGTCTCCTGAATTCTGTCTTCTTCTTTAGCTTGCTTTTTCCTGCACTCTTGAGTACCATGCTTTTCAGTTTTTTGGCCCGTAACCCTCTCAAGATCAAGGAGGATAGAATACGACGGCCCCACATAGAAAACAAAAAGAGCCCCATCTCCCAGTTCCCGGGACATGGGGCTTTGTCTTTGTTCGGGTCCGAGAAAGGAAGAGCTTAAGGTTCGAATTCTATTTGAGCTTGCTGTTGCAATTCTGTAAAAAATATGTACAATAACACCATACAATTTGAATGGGATCCCCAAAAGAGCCGCACGAATCGATTGAAGCACAAAATCGATTTCGAATCGGCCAAGCGCCTTTGGGAAGACCCGGACAGGATCGAGATTCGGGCTCCGTATCCAATCGAGAACCGCTCTATCCTCATAGGGACGATCGGGAAGCACCTGTGGTCGGCGGTTTACACACTGAGGGGAGAAGCCATTCGAATCATTTCAGTCAGAAGGTCAAAGAAGCAGGAGATGAAACTCTATGAGCAAGAGAAAACTCGCGAAAAGCAGTGAGGAGTTTGATCGACGGTTCGATCAGGGCGAGGACATCCATAATCTTATCGACGTGTCGAAGGCTGCGATTATGAAACCGGGGAAGAAAGTTCGAATCACCCTGGATATGAGTCAGTCCCTTGTTAAGGAAATCGACGAAATAAGGCAATCGATTGGAGTGGACCGCGGCGCCCTGATCAAAGTGTGGCTCCACGAGAGAGTGCGACAGGAAAGATCAAAGGAGGCCAGTTAGCCTGCTTGCTGCGCCCATCTCCACGCTCCGCCTGTCCTCCGTAGCCTTCGGCGAAGGAGGATGGTGGGCTGTGCTTTTATGGCTTTCGCTCCGGGGTCCATGCTCTCTGTTCTATGCTGCTTTGTTCCCGGGACATGGGGCTTTGCCTTTTGACCGGATCTGACAAAAGGTGGGATTGAGATCGCGGCACTTTAAAGCGGAAGGGTGAGTTAAGGGGTTCAGAGAATGTCAATATATCAATAACGTCCCTCCTCCCACACAAACCCTATCCAAGTTGTCTTATTTTATTAGACTTAGAAACAATGAACCGATCCATACGGTCTGGGCATTTAACGAGACGACAAAATCGAGTGCATTGATCACGACCTATCGTCCGGATCCCCGAAGATGGATCAATGGAAAAATCAGGAGGCGGCCATGAGACTATTTGAAAAATGTCCCATCTGCGGCGGGGAACTTGTGGAGAAAGAGGTCGAAAAGGTCCTTAAAGGCGGCGCGAATACTGCCATCTTGAAGGTGAAAGCCGAAGTGTGCCTGCATTGTGGAGAGCGTTTGTACCGACCGGAGACCGTGTCCCATTTTGAAGAGATCAGAGAGAAGCTCTCTACTGAGGATGTGGGGGAATTCGAACCTGTTGGAAAAACCTATCAAGTGGCTTGACCACCAACCCTGAAGATCCTGCTTGCCTGTCCTGAGTCTATCGAGAGGTCGAAGAACTCCCAGCCCCTTGCCCTCCCTGTCCTCCATAGCTTCTTGACCGCCATCTCGTCCGGCGTAGCCCTGGTCGCCCCGGGTCGCCTTTTGCGATGCCGTAGGCAGGTAAACTTTGGCGCCGCCGGCTGTCATGTGATCTTTTCTCGGTCTGACCGGTCTCAAGTAACCAGGATCAAGCACCGAGTATCCAGTATCGGCCTTCATTCTGTCATCTGCCTTCTGCTTGCCCCGTTGAATGTGAAACCTATTCAACTGGGGTCTTCTTCTCCTTTCCCATTCTTTCGGCATCCAGTATCCAGGATCTAGGATCCTGCTTCCTTCTTCCCAATGTCCCCAAATTTCTTGACCTTCTCTGCACCTTTGAGTACCATGGCTTCACAGTTTTTGGCCCTGGTGGGTGTATCGCTTTTTGATCCGAAAACCGCTTCGAGATCGAGGAGGCGTAAGACACGAAGGCCCGATATATAACACAAGAGAAGCCCCATCTCCCAGTTCCCGGGACATGGGGTTTTGTCTTTTCGGGGGTTGCAGGTCTCTCTGATTATTGGCTTTAGCTCCGTGCTCAATGCTCTCTGCTCAGCGCTCTTTTGTGGCTTTAGCTCCGTGCTCTACGCTCCCTGCTCTATGCTATTCTGTTCCCAGGACATGGGGCTTTGCCTTTTGACCGGATCTGACAAAAGAAGGGGATGAGATTGAGTATTTTTGAATGCTGCACCTAAGCCCTATCGAAATCCAAGGTCGTCAAGGAGGTGGTGATGAAAGAAGGGAATTCAATTATCCCTGCTGATGTTGTAATGAGCCGGATTTTCTTTGTCCGAGGCGAGAAGGTTTTGATAGATAGGGATCTCGCGGAACTTTATGGAGTTTCCACAAAGGCATTAAACCAGGCGGTGAAGCGGAATCAGCAGCGGTTTCCGCCTGACTTCATGTTCAGGCTCACACAAAGCGAAAGAAACGAACTGGTCACAAATTGTGACCGGTTCAAACTCTTGAAGCACTCTTCTGCGTCACCGAGTGCATTCACTGAACAGGGCGTGGCGATGTTGTCGTCTGTCCTGAATAGCGACCGAGCGATCGAAGTGAACATATCGATCATGCGTGCATTTGTGCGTCTAAGAAAACTGGTAGCTTCCAATGCTTCGTTGGCAAGGAGACTGGCTGAAGTTGAGGAAAAACTTGGTGAACATGATGAGCAGATTTTGGCTATCTTTGAGGCCATCAGGCAGCTCATGACACCTCCTGAAAGGGAAAGGAAGAAAATTGGGTTTGTGAACGAACCAGCGGCCCGGTACGGGAAAGGGAAAAACCAGGGGCCGCGGAAGCAGATCTGTGACGGGAACCTATAATGTTATGTACCCTAAGGGGCTCGGTGCCTTGGTGAAGAAGTGGAATAGTCAAAATACAAGACCTGACCCCAGACACAAGCTTTAGCTAATCAGACAGGCAAGGTGAACGCCAACGTGAACATCAAGCCGCAGGCGTCAGTCCCTTTTATGATCGTGTTTGAAGACCTCCCTGATAATCTCAGTGAGTTTACTGTAGAAGCGGTGAGTTCCGCACCTGGGCAATAGCAAAGCGCATAGGAATAGCTCCCTCTTATTGCCATTCAAAATCAGACGTTCCAACTGGTTCAGCCTATTTTAACCCTTTTAAACCTCTTGACAAAAAGGGCCATGTTCCTGCATTCTGAGGCACAACTTCAGGTGGATTTTATAAACCCCTTGCCCAAGAGGGTGCCATGAGCCGAATCAAACTGAGAACCCTGCCGTAGCCATTTAGTGGTGATGGCGGGGTTTTTGAATTTATGGAGGGTTAACTTGGATCTAAACTCTATCTTCTCACCATGGCTTATCTGGTTTCTATTGGGAATCGGACTTGCTTTCTTAGAGCTCCTAATGCCTGGATTCATAGTCCTGTTTTTCGGTATTGGTTGCTGGATCGTTGCAGGGGCTCTACTCATTTGGAACCTGACGGTCGCTCAGCAGATAGGTATCTTTATAGTAGCCACCATAGCATCGATTATCTTGCTAAGGAAATTTCTCATGAGGGTTTTCCGTGGACTGTCCTCCAGTACTGCGGATGAAGGCTTGGATGATTTACCAAAGGGAGTGCGTGCCAAGGTCGTTGGGCAGATTTCCCGAAACAGTATTGGGCGAATTATTTATCGGGGTACGCCCTGGGATGCGACTTCGGATGAAGAAATAATGGAAGGGGAGGAAGTGGAACTCATTCGATACACAGACAATTCGCGTCTCGTATTTTTTGTCAAGAAAATCTAAAACCTGTTGAAAGGAGCTTGCCATGACTCCAACGCTGATTGCTGTATTTGTATTGGCTGCGCTATTTGTTGTTGTAATTATTAAAACCGCAGTCATTGTCCCTCAAAAAAGCGAGTTCATCATTGAAAGACTCGGGAAGTACAACAAAACCCTCAGTGCTGGATTTCATATTCTTGCTCCTTTCCTTGACCGAGTTGCCTACAAGTATTCCTTAAAGGAAGAAGTGTTCGACATTCCTAGCCAGACGTGCATCACGAGAGATAATGTTACCGTCGCGGTTGATGGACTTATCTATCTGCAGGTTATGGACAGTAAGCTCGCTGCTTACGGGATAAATGATTACCGAATGGCGTCTTCCCAACTTGCGCAGACAACTCTTCGATCCTGCATTGGAAAGATCGATCTTGACAAGACCTTTGAGGAGCGTGAAACCATAAACCGCCAGATTGTTGACTCCATTGATCAAGCGGCGCAGGCATGGGGTGTAAAGGTTCTCCGTTACGAGGTCAAGGACATCGTTCCGCCTGAATCTGTCAAAAAGGCCATGGAAGCCCAAATGACCGCTGAAAGAGAGAAAAGGGCAGCTATCGCTAGATCCGAAGGCGAAAGACAGTCTACAATCAATAAGGCTGAGGGAGAGCGTCAAAACGCTATCCTGCGGTCTGAAGGCGAGAAACAGAAAAGGATCAATGAGGCCGACGGGCGGGCGATGGAGATCTTGGCTGTGGCAAAGGCTACAGCGGAGGGCCTGAAAGCCATCGCAGAACAGCTTCAAATGAAGGGTGGGCAGGAAGCCGCAAACTTGCGAGTCGCCGAACAGTACATGAACGAGTTCGGTAAACTGGCTCAGACCTCCAATACCCTAGTTATTCCAAGCAACGTCAGTGACCTGGCCGGAATGGTCACTGTAGCTATGACGGCACTACAGAAAGTCAAACCACTTACTCCGAATACATAGAGAAACCTAGGCACGGGTCCGAGAGAAGGTGGGATTGAGATCGCGGCACTTTAAAGCGGAAGGGTGAGTTAAGGGGTTCATAAAAAGGGAAAAAGCAGCGGGGCACCAAAGCAAGTTTGTGACGGAAACGCATGAAAACATGGGCGTCACTGAAAGATGCCTTGGCACGCCAGGTTTCGGCGGTCTCGCTCCTTGGGAAAATTGTACCTGCTGAAGACCGTATTTTGGCAGAGATACCGAGCTATTTACTTATTGAAGGGCGTCCCGCTACCGTCCACAGGAAGCTGGGAGAAGTGAATCAGGAAGCTACGGCAAATAGCAAGACCTTAGAGCGAATCGTTGTGCTGTTTTCTGGCTGAGATTGGGAGTTATTTAGTTAGTGAAGGGCGTCCCCCATCCCCGTGGCTTTCGCCGGTTAAGTCCGATGGGTACGCCGAGTACTTTGATCAAGAGTTTCTCGATCGGTTAGGGCTGGATTCACTTGAATTTCCCCTCACTGCATTTTGGCCTCGGAGTGGGCCAAGATGGGATGGCCTCGCCAAGACCGCGTCAGGAAAGTATATTCTCGTGGAAGCAAAGGCCTACATCGAGGAAGCGGTCGACTACCGGAGCAAGGCAAGCCCAGCCTCGTTGGAGAAAATTCGGCGTGCTCTGTCTGATGCAAAGAAGGCTTTTCGCGCGGTTGATGCCGCTACATGGGAGTCCCCATTCTATCAGTATGCGAACCGGCTGGCGCACCTGTATTTTCTGCGGCAACTAAACGGTGTTGACGCCTATCTGCTGTTCATTTGCTTCGCCGATGCGCCGGATGTGCCAAATAGGTGCAGTAAGCAGCAGTGGGAGGGCGCAATACGACTGACGGAGAAATGCTTGGGGCTGGGAACGCATCCGTTCAGAGATTACGTCAGCACGCTTATCTGGAGCGTCCCCGAAATGCTTGGGGGAGCGCAGAGGCAGGTCTGTGACGGGAACCTATAATATGATGCCCCCTACCTTGTGACTGCGCTCAGGCGGGGTAGGGCGTTATGTCATATGTCAAGACCTGACACTCCTACGGCCGACTCGACACATCGGATGTGGCGAATTCACGTGGTTGGTCCGACGACTTCAACGATTTGAACGACTTTAACGACTTCTTCGAGCCCAGTATTGTTTCCTTTGTTAACCTTTTGTTAAACTTATTCTCATTTGTTTAAATTCCTTGACCCTCTCTGCACCTTTGAGTACCATCTTTTCAGTATATTGGCCCGTAAACCTCTTTGAGATCCAGGAGGATGAAACACGAAGGCCCTACATAGCACATAAGAAAAAACCCCATCTCCCGTTTGCCGGGACATGGGGCTTTGTCTTTTTTGTGGATCAGTCTGTTTAGGAGCCAGTACAGATGAAAGATTTGATCAATGAGCTGCGGGAGTTTGCCAGGGAACGCGATTGGGAGCAATTCCATTCTCCCAAGAATCTGGCTATGGCCCTTAGCGTTGAGGTGGCTGAGATAGTTGAGATCTTCCAGTGGCTGACTCAGGAGGAAAGCAAGAATCTGAGCCCGGAAAAGAAAGAAAAAGTGAAACAAGAGATCGGTGACGTGATGATTTTCCTTGCAAATCTTGCGGATAAGCTTGGCATAGACCCCCATGAGGCTGCGAAGGAAAAGATCGTTATGAACCGACTGAAGTATCCTGCCGAACTGGTCAAGGGAAAGGCGAACAAGTATACGGAGTATGAGGGATGAGACTGTATGCCGGCACCTCTAGGCAGTTCATAACGGACACCGTGCATAACCAGATTGCCGAGAAGTTGAGGGAGGCCTTTTTCAATCAATACAGATTCAGCCCTTCACAGGGTGAAATCCAATCGTGGCGTAACTCATTGCGCGCAATGGCACAAGTGCTTCAAAACGCTGGCCTAGGTGATCATGGAATTCTCCTTGAATACCAACTCCCATTAACATCGCTTCGCCTTGACTGCATGATCACGGGCCGAGACCAGGAGAAACGCGACAATGCCGTAATTGTCGAGTTGAAGCAGTGGGAGGCCTGTAGGCCGACGGAAGGAGACAACGAGGTTCTAACGTGGGTCGGCGGAGCGCAGCGGGAGGTTTTGCACCCTTCTGCACAGGTTGGCCGCTATTCCATGTTCCTTCAGGACAATCACACAGCCTTCCACGAGGGAGAACCTGTTGGACTAACCGCCTGCACTTACCTTCACAACTATTTTTTTAGCCAATCGGACAACCTTCTTTCAGAAAAATTCAAGGATCTACTTGAGTCCTTTCCCCTATTCTCGGGGGATGATGTAGATAAGCTGGCCAATTACCTCCTTGCAAGCTTGGCGAAGGGTGAGGGCTTGGATGTACTGAAGCGTATAGAGGACGGGAAATACCGGCCGAGCAAGAAGCTGATGGAGCATGTGTCCAACGTCATAAAAGGTAAATCTGAGTATGTCCTCCTTGATGAACAACTTGTTGCCTACGACAGTGTACTTGCCTCTGCCAGGAAAGGTTTCCACGACAGGAGGAAAAGCACGATCATCATCAGGGGCGGTCCGGGTACGGGGAAATCGGTCATTGCGATCAACCTCATGGCTGACCTCCTCAAGCAGGGGTTCAACGCACAATATGCGACCGGTTCGCGTGCATTCACAGAAACCTTGCGGAAGGCCATCGGCGTCCGGGGCGCGACCCAATTCAAATACTTCAACAGTTATGTGAGTGCCCCATACAATGCAGTGGACGTACTGATCTGCGATGAATCACACAGGATTCGGAAGACCAGTTACAACCGTTTCACCAGGAGGGAAGAACGCTCCGAACATCCTCAGGTCGAAGAGTTGATCAAGGCGGCCAAGGTGGCTGTTTTTCTCGTTGACGATAGACAGGTTGTGCGGCCGGGAGAGATAGGCTCTTCTCAATACATCTTTGAACACGCCCAGAGGCTCAACTGTGATATCAAGGATTACGATATAAAGGTTCAGTTCAGATGTATGGGATCCGAGGCGTTCGTAAGCTGGGTCAATAACAGTCTCGGAATTGAAAGGACGCCCCATATTCTCTGGAACGGAGAAGAAGGATTTGACTTTCGCATTTTTCCATCCCCTCATTCACTTGAAGCAGCAATTAGGGGGAAAACAACGGAAGGTTGCAGTGCAAGGCTGACTGCCGGTTTCTGTTGGAACTGGTCGAGGGGTCCTAATCCGGACGGGACTCTCAAGGAGGATGTCGTCATCGGTGATTACCGGCGGCCTTGGAACGCTCGGCCCGAGGCTACGAGGTTGGCGAAAGGGGTTCCAAAAGCAACTTTATGGGCGTATGAGCCTGGGGGCATTGACCAGATCGGATGTATCTACACAGCCCAAGGGTTTGAGTTTGACTATGTCGGTGTGATTTTTGGTAACGATCTGGTTTACGATTACTCGAAGCAAGATTGGTCTGGGCTGCCCGGCAACTCCCGCGACTCCGAGGTGAGACGAGGCGCGGGGAGATTCACCGACCTGGTCAAGAACACATACCGCGTGCTGCTGTCTCGAGGGATGAAGGGATGCTATGTCTATTTTATGGACAGAGATACGGAAAGGTTCATAAGGAGCCGAACAGAGAACCTCCCGGCGGAAGAGCCTGTAAAAAAGATTCCTTCCAAAGTGATCGATCTCCATCCATACATCAATGCACTGCCTCTGTTTGATCTTCGAGCTGCAGCCAATCCTCGATTTGAGCTAGTTGACGGGTTCTTGCCCAATGAAAGCAATTTCGGCTGGGTTCACGTCGAGGGAGGACCATTTCCTAGTGACCGCTTCCTCGTGCGGATCGACGGTGACTCCATGGAGCCCGGAATCCCGGATGGAAGCATGTGCCTCTTCAAAAAGGACCCCGGAGGATCCCGAAACGGGAAAACCGTACTCTGCAGGATTGCAGAGTATGGAGGCGCGCCCCTTGCAGTTGTGAAACGATACAGTAGCATACGGCAGCCGAATGCAGACTCCCTAGGCAAGGCTGACAAGATCGTTTTATCTTCAGTCAATCCTGAATATGAAGACATTGTATTGACGGAAGGAGATGAGATCCAGATCCTCGGTATTTTCGAACGCGTAATCGCTCGATAGCGGGCACCTATGTCAGATTTAGACCGGAGAGTTCGACTTGCGGCGTTCAATTGGCTGGCGGATCAGGTCCGCATCCAGGGTGATGTGTTGCCCCGCTCGCTTCTTGCTGAAGGGTTTGAATTTGAAAATTACCGCGTGCCTTTGGTAGGGCCACAAGGGATATTCAAACCCAAACTCCTCCCGCAGATGCCTCTTTCAATCACTACAACTCCGGAAGGTCCTTATGACGACAGCTTCGGTTCGGATGGTTTGCTCCTATACAGATACCGCGGAACCGATCCGCAGCACCGAGATAATGCCGGCCTCCGAATGGCGTTTTTTCGAAAGGCACCCCTCATCTATTTCCATGGAGTAGTACCAGGCAAATACCTTGCCGTTTGGCCTGTATTCATTGTTGCTGACGACCCACAGGGATTGACCTTCAAGGTAGCAGTGGATGACCTATCACTCGTCGACCTTGAACAAAAGGAGGAAACCTCCATATCGGAACCCGCCTCGAATGCACGGAGGATCTATTTGACAGCCGTTGTAAAACAACGTTTGCACCAGCGGGGTTTCCGTGAAAGGGTCCTTCGGGCATATCGAGAACAGTGTGCCTTCTGCCGCCTCCGCCATCTGGAACTTCTGGACGCCGCACATATTATACCTGACGGGGAACCAGGCGGAGAACCAACCGTCAATAACGGCATATCTCTATGCAAGTTCCACCATGCTGCATTTGATCGACTATTACTCGGTGTCAGACCCGATCTTATAATTGAGGTTCGGAGGGATATTCTGAAAGAGAAAGATGGTCCAATGCTCATACATGGCCTTCAGGGCTTACACTTGAAGCAGATTCTCGTACCCAGATCAGCAGGATTGAGGCCAAACCCCGATTTGCTTGACAGGAGGTACCAGGTATTCAGAACAGTAGCATGAGGGCTCAACAAGGGAAAAGGAGCTAGATGAAGGGTTTCATTGGGGTCACCGACAATGAGTGGTTCTCCTTCCTGTCCCAACAACCGGGAATAGACGAGGTCAATTTCTGGCAGCCTGGAGGGCAAACCCAATTTCGTTACCTGAGTGCAGGAGAGCCTTTCTTCTTCAAGCTTCATTCTCCTCACAATTTCATTGTTGGAGGTGGGTTCTTCGCCCACAGCACGATCCTACCAATCAGCCTTGCATGGTCAGCTTTCGATTTGAAGAATGGAGCAGGCTCTCTTTCAGAGATGCGGAGCCGAACGGAAAAATATCGCAGAGCCAAACGATCTCCTCTTGAAGACTACAAGATCGGATGTATCCTTCTGACCCAACCGTACTTCTTCAAACCTCAAGACTGGATTCCTGTCCCGCCCGATTTCAGTCTCAACATCGTCCAAGGGAAAGGCTATGACCTGACGGTTGGTCATGGCTTCCATCTGTGGAAGCAGATCAAGGAGAGATTGGAGGCTTTGCCAATTAGCGTTGTTGAACCAATGAAAGCGGCTGAGACTGAGGCGAGGTATGGCGAACCAGTTCTTGTTTTGCCGAGGTTGGGACAAGGAAGTTTTCGAGTTCTCGTTACGGATGTATATGAGCGCCGATGCGCGATTACACGAGAGAGGACTCTGCCTGCGTTGGAAGCCGCTCACATCAAACCGTATAGTGAAAAGGGACCACATCGCGTTGATAATGGTCTGCTCCTGAGATCCGACGTCCACAGGCTATTTGATTCCGGATATGTAACGGTCACCTCAGATCATCATTTCGAGGTCAGCGACCGCATCAAGGAAGAATTCGACAATGGCGAGGAGTATCGGGCTCTCCATGGCAAGCAAATCTGGGTGCCACCTTCCCCGCGCTTCCAGCCCAGCCCCGATTTCCTCACCTGGCACAACGACCATGTCTTCAAAAATTGAAAGCAGGTCCAAGATATTGAAATTTGTTGGCGTGGACGGATGCAGAAGCGGTTGGGTTGCTTTCATCACCGATGCCAGGTCTTCTTTGGATGTGGGAGTTTTCGAATCCATAGAATCGCTTTGGGCGGAGCATAAAAGGGCGTCTCTTATTCTTATTGACATCCCAATAGGATTGCCGTTTCGAGGAAGAAGACAGTGTGACGTTGAGGCGCGAAAGCTTCTCGGAGCACCGAGGGCATCTAGTGTATTCCCTGCTCCAAGCAGACCCGCAGCATATGAAGCGAACTTAGAACTGGCCAAAAAAGCGAACATGAGGATTCTTGGGGTCTCCTTATCTCTTCAAACGCGGGGAATTTGCCCGAAAATCTGCGAAGTCGATCGATTTCTGGAAAATAACCTCGGCGCAAAAGAAGCATTCCGAGAGTCACATCCTGAGATTTGTTTCTGGGCTTTAGCTGGTGGACGTTCTATGTCCCACTCAAAGAAGACAAAGGAGGGAATAGGAGAACGTCTGGGGGTTCTTAATGGGATTGATAGGAAATCCCAGGAGATATATGAAAAGGCGCTGTCAAAATATCAAAGAAAGGCTGTCGCAAAAGATGACATTATTGACGCTCTGGTTCTCGCTCTGACGGCAGGCATTGAGGGGCAACTAACACAGATACCAGCAGAAATAGAAAAGGACGAAAGAGACCTCATAATGGAGATTGTCTACAAGAGAAGAAAAACCTCTTCATAACCGAATGATTGCCTAAATCGGGTGATCCAGCAAGAGCCCTAAACAAAAATGTGGGAGGCGTGAGAGTTATATGCTGTTGCCTTTGCTTACAGAAGCTGATCCTGGGACATCAAGCGAGGGAAGCATCGATCCGCTGGGACTTTATGCGATTGCGGATTCGCTTGGCGTGCGGTTGGCTCCTGGGGTGCGCGAGAGACAGTCCCATCCCCGATTCTTGACGGCAATTGCCGTATCTTGCGCGGTTTGCTCGGAGTTCGATGGGGACGTCACTGCCAAAGATGGTGTCAGCCCGCCGTGGCAGGTCTTTGAGTGGTACACGGTCGAAGGCCTGGTCCGAACACTCAGAGGGACTGCGGAGATTCGCGGTCTTCCAGGAATCGACAAGGCATCTTCAGCAATTGATAATGATGTGCCTTTGTCTGCCCGGAGTTACCTCAAGACCGCTTCGGTATTCGGGTTCCATGGGGTTTATAGGGTTCTGGCTCAGGAGTTGGATATTTCACGCGATGGCCGTCTGGGTGAAGTGGGATACAGTCTTCTCAACACTTGGGCCAAGGATGAAGGTTTAGAAGGTTTTTACAGCTCTAGCACCGGGGAAGGCAGAGCCTGGAGGCAACTGCTCACATCGGCGGTGGCTGATGGTTTAGAAAAGGGTGCAGTTGCCCGATCAGGAGCATGGCAAGGATGGGGCTTCTTCAAGGACCATCTGGCCCCTTATCGGTTTGGTAAAAGGGAAGCGGAGGTGATTAGTGACGCACTTCTGCGTGAGACCTCAAAATGCCGATCTCAAGTCATTCGATTTATCACCTCACCGACAGGGCAGTCCCTATGCAGAGATATGCTTGAGAATGTTTCATCCGAGCGGGGCGTCCACACATCGCTCCTTCCCGAAGCCAGTGAGGGACTGAAAGAACTGATCCTGGCCATTCAAGCGTACGAAAAGTTCTCGAGACTACTTCAGGATGCGTTCGTCGATTCTTTGTTCGAAATGACCAAGACAAGAGCAAAGACAACTCCCTCACAGTTGGCCAAAACACTTGGGGTTCAGAAAGCACACGAACGCTTGCCAGATCTCTTTCCTGAAGTCACGGACCTGTTGTCACCCTTCGGAGAGGCAGTAAGGTTCCAGGAGCAGTTTGCAGAGCTTTCAGCGAAAGTCGACATCGAATCTTGGGTCGGTAGCTTGATCGATCACCACAGGAAGATTCAAATGCAGAAACCTCCGAATGGGAAGAACCCGTGGTTCGAACGTTTCGACGACGGAAGTGTCATCATACGACCTGGGTATCTTCGATATGACGGCGGCAGTTACGATGATAGTTATGTGAACGCTTACCGGACCAAGCCGCTTTGGTCCTTTGCAAAAGACTTGGGGATGGTGAATGGCTAAGAACAACGCAGAGAAAAAGAAAGGTTACGGGAAATTGCTGGAAGCGTGGGTGCCGCCGGATGGTGCCGGCGATCCTATAGGCTGTGTCGCGACAACATTCACCTTTTCCCCTGTGTTTTTTGAAGAAGAATGCCTGGGCCGGTTTCTCCAATTGGAGACCGATCCGGGAGAAGACGGGCCATTATACCTGGTCGAGCGAGAAGAAAAGCTTTCGCAGGTGATTTGTGCTGCGGCCTTGGTCGACCAGCATCACTGCAAGGGCTTTCGCAGCCTGCGTTGGGATTTGCTTTCTGCCCGTCTCCCTGGGGGTGTGCTTCATGCCAAGGTGGTGTTGCTTCATTGGAGCAACCTGATCCGATTGATCGTGACTTCAGGTAATCTGACGGAGGATGGCTACCGGCGGAACCAGGAGGTTTTCGGCGCTATCAACTTTGAGCCAGGGGGGGCCGCTCCGGTGGAATGCCTGGAAAGGTATGTAGAGTTTCTAAAAGAAGCAGCCACCTATGCGGACCTGGGTTTTGGACGAGCAAGCCCTGCGGTCAGTCGCTGGGGCACTTTCCTGGAACAGGTGAGGACTGTGATTCAAGGCTGGGGCTTATCAGAGCTGAGAAGGCGCTCTGGAGAGATAGGGGTGTCTGCGGTTTTGACAGGGCCGGGCAGGGCGCCCGCCTTCCGTCAACTGCGGGACCTTTGGCCCGCGGGCTCGCCTCCCGAGAACGCTGACGTCTTGAGCCCCTTTTTTGATTCCGGGAATGGTCCTAACTTGCCTGCAAAGGAGCTTTGGGGTCTACTCAAACAGCGTGGTGAAGCGCAGGTTACATATCATCTTGTTGCCGAACGGGTTGAAGGTGAGGAGACTCTACGGCTCCAAGCGCCTAAGAATATCCTGGAGGCAAAACCGACAAATAGGCCAGGGGTTTCAACAGAAATCCGGCAGCTGAAACTCGAAGAGGCCAGACCTCTCCACGCCAAAGCATTGTGGTTGAATAACGCTTCCTGGATAACCTATATGATCGGCTCGAGCAACTTTACAAGTGCCGGTTTTGGCATCGCCCAAAAACCCAACCTGGAGGCAAACTTATTGTACCTGGCGCGGCATGAGTCCAATCGTTCCCTGTTCAAGTCTTTAAGAAGCAGTTTTCCTCCTTCAGACAAAATCGGAGAGGATGTGAAAGTCAAATGGAACCCAATCCACGGTGGTGAAGACGAGGCTTCTTCGAGTGTGGTGCTTCTTCCCCCTGAGTTTGGGCCTGCTATTTACTCAGCGGACAAGAGTCAAAAGCAGATGGTGGAGTTCAATCTGAATGGCAGCCCGCCGGGCGGATGGGAAATCCTCTACGAGGGTTCCCGCCAGGCTTTTTACAAGGAGGAAGACTGGAAAAGTAATGGTTCGCCAGAGAAGGTGACCTTACCATGGGCTTCAACAAGGCCGCCATCAGGGTTTTTTGTCAGGTGGTCCGCTTCAGCGGGTGAAGCTTGGTGGCCAGTGAATATTTCCTCATCGGCGGATCTCCCACCGCCTGAAGAGCTAAAGGACCTCCCCCTGGAAGTATTGATCGATATTCTCACATCGGCTAGGCCTTTGCATCAGGCTATGAGGGAATGGCTACGCAGGAAGGGAGCCTTGATAGGAGGAGGATACGAGCCACTTAGCGATCCTCATAAGCGAGTGGATACATCCACTTTCCTCCTTCAGAGAACTCGGCGGATCAGCCAAGCGCTGACGGCTCTGCGAGAAAGGCTCGAACGGCCCATACCGACAGAGACCACGCTCGACTGGAGACTGAATGGGCCTGTAGGCGTCCGGGCCATAGCTGATGCTATCGTGAAGGAAGGCAAGTCAGAGGAAGAAAAAGTCTTTCTACTGACCGAACTCGCTCTAGAATTGTCGAGAGTCAAGCCGACGACGGCAACCGGCTGCCTTCCTGCCACGAGTGTAAAGGAGGCGGTTCGCAAAGTCATTGAAGAATTCAAAGCAGAGGTAAGCGGCAGATCCATGGAAGAAATCCCCAGTCTGAAAGTCTACGTGCAAGAATCCTTTCAGGAGGCTTTGCGATGAGCTGGAGCTATAGATATTGCGAATCCATTGGGTTACATGTGAAGGATCGGATCTGTCCTGCAGACGCCCAGCGCCAGGAACGCACGGCTCGCGACATTTTGCACCGCCTCGAGTCTCAACCCGGTGTGGTTCTCGCCGATGAAGTCGGGATGGGCAAAACCTTTGTAGCGCTTGCGGTAGCCGTATCAGTTGCGTTGGCAGATGAACAGAAAAGACCGGTCGTAGTGATGGTTCCATCCTCTCTCAAGGAAAAATGGCCCAGAGATTTCGAATTGTTCAAGGAGAGATGTCTTCCCATAGATCGCGCTTCCCAACTGAGAAGTGCCAGGGCGGAGCGAGGGGTTCAGTTCCTGAAGCTGCTGGATGATCCTCCTGAGAGACGGAAGTCGATCATCTTTTTGACTCATGGAGCAATGAGCGCCGGCCTGGGAGACCCGTGGGTAAAGCTTGCGCTTATCCAGAGGTCTCTTTACCGCCGACATAACACCGGTAGCCTGCGCAGAGCACTGCACAGAGTTCTCCGAAGGCTCCTCATGATCTCGAGGGGGGATGTCAAGGACCCGAAATTGTGGGAGAAGTTGCTCGATACTGACCCTGCAGATTGGTTACGCGTCATGCGCCGTTTTCACATTGACCCTGAGAGAGACAACGACAGTGATACGGATGATGACCCTGTCCCTAAGGCAGTCATTGACGTGCTCCAAGAAATCAGTGCTGAGAAGGTCTATGAATCACTGAGCCGAATACCAATACGGGAAAGCAAATATTTTGAAGACAGGCTGACCGAAGCACGGCAGGAAATCAGCGATGAGCTCAGAAGAGTGTGGCGGCTCTGTTTAGAGAAAATCCACTTCAAGCTACCTCTGCTGATTCTGGACGAAGCCCATCACCTAAAGAATGCTCGAACACGCTTAGCTTCATTGTTTCAGGTTCAAGAGGCAGAGGAGGATGCAGAGGAGATCAGGGGGGTTTTCGCCGATGATTTCGAGCGAATGCTTTTCATGACAGCGACCCCTTTCCAGCTTGGCCATCATGAATTATGCTCGGTCCTGGAAAGATTCAATGGGGTTTCATGGAAGACTGAAACAGCACCTCCCGGAGGGCAGGAGCATTTTCAAAAAAGTATTTTACGTTTGCGGGAGCTGCTTGATGCTGCCCAGGAATCAGCAGTGACATTGGATCACGCTTGGGGTCAGTTGAAGAAAGAAGACCTCGCTATAGAGGGAAAGCATTGCAGTGATATTGCAATTTGGTGGAAAGTGGTCTCGGAGGGTGCGCCATGCACGGCTCAAGCAGATCGGGTTTTGGAATGTTTCAGGCGGGTCCAAACAAAGATGCGTGAAGCGGAAGATGCGTTAGCGCCATGGGTAATCAGGCACATCAAAGCGAAAGATCTACCAGAACCGTTCGGTGGAACTAAACGAAGGGACCGTTTGGTTGGAGAGTCTATCTATCCTGGCCGGGAAGCTCTGGACGCACCTGGAATTTGCATTACTGGGGACTCTGTATTGCCATTTCTTCTCGCCGCAAGGGCTGTCGCTTACAAGCCGGAATCCCGGCCCGTGTTTGCCGAAGGACTGGCTTCCAGCTACGAAGCATTCATGTTGACAAGGCGCTCCGCAAGGGAACAGACGGAGGATTCAAGTCAGCTGGTCGACTCGGATCATGAGGAAATTGACATTGGCTCTTCAGATGAAGCAGGACAATGGTATCTGGACAGACTGGAGCGTTTTCTTTCAGTTGATGGGAGGGGGTCTCTCAAAGAGCACCCCAAGATGGACGCTACGGTGAAAAGAGTCATTGATGCGTGGCAATCCGGAGAGAAAGTTCTCGTTTTTTGCCACTACGTAGCGACCGGTCGTAGTCTGCGCCAGCGAATCTCGGAAGCCATTCGGCAGAAGATTGTAGCGCTGGGAAGGGAAAAACTGGGATGCCCGGAAGAAGAAGTGCTCCCTGAGCTTGAAAGGCTAGGAGAGCGCTTTTTTGATGTGGATTCACCGGTTCGGAGAGCATGCGAGAAAAGCGTGAAAGAAATCCTGATTAAGTATCCTGATCTTTCAGAGCACGAAAGTACTCTCGTTGATGTGGTCCGTCGGTACGTTCGTACCCCTACTTTCTTGGCCAGATATTTCGCCTTGGGCCAGGATACGCTGGGGGAGGACTCTATGGTGAAGGCCCTTCAGACGAAGGACGGATCGGGCCAGACGCTGCAGCAGGTACTAGAGGAGTTCTTTGTTTTCCTTCAGAAGAAGTGCGGCAGAGCGGAAAGAGAAAACTATATAAGAGCGGCGGGAAGTGTCCAAACAGGCACCTACATAGGGGCCGACGTTGGCAATACCTATGCGGGTGATGAGCTACAGGGGGTAAAGACGGAACAGCTTGTGCCGAATGTAAGGCTGGTAAACGGAGAAGTGAGACCTGAAACGCGGCAGAAGCTGATGCTAACTTTCAATACCCCATTCTATCCCGAGGTCTTGATCGCAAGCAGTGTCATGGCTGAGGGCGTTGACCTACATCTGTCTTGCCGCTACGTCATCCATCATGATCTCTGCTGGAATCCAAGTACACTCGAACAGCGAACCGGTAGAGTTGATCGGATCGGGGCAAAGATTGAACGCTGTGGTCTACCGCTTCAGGTTTATCTTCCATTTATTGCTGAAACACAAGATGAAAAAATGTATCGGGTTGTGGCGGACCGTGAGCGTTGGTTCCGCGTTATAATGGGAGAGGATTATAAGAACGATTTGCGAACAACGGAAAAGTTGGCTGAACGCATACCCTTCCCTGAAACTGCTGCGCACAGCCTTGCCTTCCGTCTTGAGGCGACAAGAGGTAGTGTCATTGAGTGCAAAGAAAAGGGGTCATTATGATGGATAGAAAGGCAGCGTGTTTAAGGAAAAAACTCCTGACGAAAATGCCGTACACGCAGGAAGCCTTGAAGGGCATGAAAATAGCCGATCTTAAAATACTGGCATCTGCTCTGGGCATTAAAACCTGGCAGAAGACGAAGGCGAAGGTTATCAAGGGTATTCTTGAGGAACAGCATGAGCTTGATTTGATTGATGAGCGAGTAGAGAGTTTTTGTGAAATGTGTGGGAATTATGTCGCATTAAGGGAGAGAGCCCACATTATTTCAGAAGGAGATAACAGCAGGAAGAATATTCTGATGCTGTGCCCGGGCTGCCATCGCATGTTCGACACAAGAGTCAAACCAAAGCTATACCAGGCGCTCATGAGAAAAGGGGTCAAACACCTTCCCGAGTCGTGGAAGAAGTCGAGTTTTGATCAGGCTTATGAGGCGGCGGTGGCCTCTGGGAAGAGGGGCAAAAGGAAATATGGTCGGTAAAGATGCCGGACCCAGATAAAGAAATGACTTTCCGAAACAGATCAGGATCGTTTGTTGAGAACGGGTACCACTGATGGCAAGGAAGAATGAAAGTATCTTGAACTTATTAGTTGGGGCTCCATGGTGGGTCAGCGTTGTCCTTTCTGGAGTGGTGTTTCTGATATTGCGGTACATATTTCCTGGTATCAGTGGCGACAATCTAGTTCTGAAGAGTGTTGCTCGTGCTGCTCCTATTGTTGCTCCGTGGGCTGCTCTCGTCCTCTTGCTTCCCGCACCTGTGTCAGCGTATCGTTCTTGGCGAAAGAGGAGGCTGCTTGATGACCAGAAGGACCTTGACGGCATCCGTTCTTTGAGCTGGCGAGAATTCGAAGAACTTGTTGGCGAAGCCCACCGCCGGCAGGGTTACACGGTGAAAGAAAACAGCGGTGCCGGCCCTGATGGCGGAGTGGATCTGGTTCTGAGTAAGGATGACAGCACCTATCTGGTGCAATGCAAGCAGTGGCGTTCTGTGAAGGTCGGGGTCAAAATCGTGAGGGAGATGTATGGTCTCCTGACAGCGAGGCACGCAACCGGGGCCATCATCATCACCTCCGGGATGTTCACCCAGGAGGCAAAGGACTTTGCTTCAGGAAAACCTATCGACCTTGTCGAAGGGGGCCAGCTTGCTGAGCTTGTTGGCAGCGTGCAAGAGAGTGCTGCCCTTGCACCTCCAGATCCTCCGCTTATCGAAGACCCGGAAGCGAAGCTCTGCCCTAGGTGCGGGGGAGAAATGATCGTCAAGACTGCAAGGCAAGGGAAGTATGCCGGACAGAAGTTTTGGAGTTGTGTGAAGTTTCCTGCCTGCAAGGGCTTGCTGCCCGTCAAAGACGGGAGTTGAGCAAAGTAGTAGGTGTGGCGCATGCTCGACAAATACCTCCAGATGTTCGCTAATCTCCGAACCGACAAGAACCGAAAGCGCTGGTCTGCTCTCACTTGCTTCCAGGCCCCCCACAAACCTTTCGTTCTCCTTTCGGTAATGGACCTGATCGCCCAGGGCCAGATCACCAATAGCTTCATAGAACCATCCTTGGAACTTCTCGACACATTCAACCTCTATTGGGCTGCGATCATGCCCCTTGGCACCAAGGGGAACATGGCCTATCCGTTTCCGCGGCTTAAGAGCGACAGATTTTGGCATCTTGTTCCCAATCCGGGATTTGAAACAAAGATCGACATGGACTTCAGTTCCATGACCAGGCTGCGCGAGGTATGCGCTGGGGCTAAGATGGATGATGAACTGTTCGGGTACCTATGCAACCCCGAGACAAGGGAGAGGCTGAGGGCTGTCCTGATCAACACCTACTTTGTGCCTGAGGTCAGACCTCTCGTGGAGAAGCAGGGGAAAATCAATTACGACGCGTACCAATACAGCCAAACCTTGCTGAAGATGGCAGAGCCGGAAACCCAGTACGGGGAGGGCAGGGGAGAGGACGATTTTCAGGAGAGAGTGCGGGATCAGGGCTTCAGGAAAGCCATCGTGTCATTGTATGAGCACCGCTGTGCTCTTTGTGGCATTCGGATGCTCACCCCTGACGGCCACACGGTTGTCGAGGCGGCACACATCAAACCGTGGAGCGAGGGCCGTGATGACAGACCGACGAATGGCCTTGCCCTATGCCGCCTCTGCCACTGGTCTTTCGACGAAGGCCTGATGAGTGTCGGCGTCAAGTACGAGGTTCTCGTATCCAGGAGGGTTCAGATCGAACAGAACTTGCCCGGCCATATTCTGACTCTTCGCGACAGGCCCATCTTCACCCCAACCGAGGATCATCACTGGCCGGCCCAGGACAACTTCGATTACCATCGATCGAAGACGTTCTTAAGATGAATACCTTGACTTTGCAAGAGAATGGAGTGTTTTGGACGATCTTCATTAGGAGGGTGAAACACAGATGACGACGAAAAGTGGAGAGATTTTCCTAATCAAGGATGATGGCCAGCTGGTTGGGATGAAGCAGAGTGGATATGAATCAGAAAACTTGCTTCAAGAGTTTCTTCAGAAATACCCGAACTTGCTGGCAGGGGACCAAATAGACAGCGTATCTCCAAGACGCTGGTTGTTGGTCTCGCGGGAGGCAGGGGTTCCGGCGGATGAAGAGGGAGGAGACCGATGGTCGTTAGACCATCTGTTTCTCGATCAGGATGGCATTCCAACTCTTGTGGAGGTGAAGCGAAGCAGTGATACACGAATACGCCGCGAGGTCGTTGGGCAAATGCTGGATTATGCAGCTAACGCTGTGGCCAACTGGTCAGTGGAAAAGATAAGGGCCAAATTAGCGGCCCGCTGCGGCCAGGAATTGAAAAGCGGGATTTGAGGGACGCCCATGATTCTGTAAATTCCACCGTGTGGGAAGGGTGTCACCCATTAAAAGGCACCAGTCAAGAGAAAAGAAAACTCCCTTAGAAGAGAACGGCATCTTCCTGTGACGAAGGGTGTAACGAGCGGCATTTTTTTTCAACGAACTCTTTTTTTCGGCGATGAGCATGGATGAGAAAAAATATTTGGTTTTGATAAGAAACGAGTCGAACGGGGAGATAGAAAGGGACGTAACCAAGTCGATAATCAGTCTGAAAACCGTCGGCGAAAAGGTAGTAGTCATTTACAATGGGGATCGAACTTACGCATACAACCCATCGAACATTAAAATCCTGACGAATCCATCCGCGATCAATCTAAAAGAGAAAATTGTAACAATTGATGGCCGGGCTGTAGACCATTATCAAACAGCGCTTGATTTTGGCGAGCATGTAAAGCTTTTTAGAGACGACCGATCGCAACTTGTGTCGAAGTCGAGGTTGAGAACAATTGATTCTGTTTTGAGCGAAGCAAAGCCAAAAGCCATTTTCGAGTATTTCAAGGCGCTATCCAAAGTGCTTACTGTTACCGAGGATGGTGTAAAGGTATTGACCGCCCAGTACGACCGACTCAATGCCGTTAGAAAAGATTCACTGCTGGGTTGCTATCTTGAGGTGCAACCCATTGAGAAAAAGCCCTACAACGAACCCATTATTTATCCCTTCGGACTGAATGCCTCACAAAAAAAGGCAGTCGAAACAGCGTTGACCCATTCCATCAGTGTGATTGAAGGCCCACCCGGTACAGGAAAAACACAGACCATCCTCAACATTATTGCAAATGTCGTCGCTAGGGGGAAAAACGTAGGCATGGTGGCTAGCAATAATTCGGCTACGGCCAATGTCCAAGAAAAGATGGAAAAACGAGGCTATGGGTTTCTGACGGCCATGCTCGGAAGCGCTAAAAACCGGACGGTATTTTTTCAATCCGCATCGAAGAAGCTTCCCAGTCTGGATGGTTGGGCATTGGATTTCAATGCCGCTGTGCGCAAAACGAAATCCTTGGAGCAAAAATCGCTTCAATTAAGCACGCTGCTCGATGACCAGAATACACTGGCCAAGTGTAAGGGCATGCTATCGAATCTGATCTTCGAAAGATCATATTATGAACGGCAATTTCAGGGCAAAAAAGAGGATGCTAGCCGAATCCGTCGGCTAAAGCGCTGGCGATCCGACACATTGCTCCGTTTTCTAACCGTGCTCGAACATCATGCTAAGCACGAAAAACCGATCTCGTTTTGGAAGCTTATTCAGTGGTTTTTCGAGTATGGGATATGGCGCCTCAACTTTTCGGAAATGCAGATCCACCAATTTGTCCAATCCCTGCGTGCTTTCTATTACAGTTGCAGAGAAAGAGAAATCCAGGAGGAAATTCAAGCGCTCGAAGCCAAATTGGCCAGAAAAGATTTCGCGGATCTTTTGAAAGAAATTATCGACTTGTCCGTCCTGTTACTAAAGGACAATGTGCAGCGCCGGTGCAAAATCTTAAAACCCACGGAATTTGAGGCCAAGACCTATAGATTTCATTTCGATGAATTCATTAAACGATATCCCGTGGTTTTAAGCACCACACACTCGGTGATGAATAGTGTTTCCAAGCTGTTTCTGTTCGATTATCTGATCATTGATGAAGCCTCCCAGGTCGATTTGGTGACGGCGGCTCTGGCGCTGGCATGCGCTAAAAATGCTGTTATTGTGGGGGACGTCCGGCAACTCACTCCTATTGTCACCCGCGAAATCGAAGCCTTGAACGATAGCCTCGTCGCTGAAAGGGGCATTCCCCGGGCTTATAATTTCAGACATCAAAGCATCATTTCATCCTTGATGGCGCTTTATAAAGAAACACTGCCGATAACCCTACTCACGGAGCATTATCGTTGTCATCCAAAGATTATCGGATTTTGCAACGAGAAGTATTATGACAACAAGCTGGTAATTATGACGGGCGAAGACGCTAAAGATAAACCGTTATGGGTATACCGCACCGCACCTGGAAACCACGCGCGTAGAACTCCCGATGGGAACGGCCTTATCAATAGGCGCGAGATGGAAGTAATCCGGGATGAAATTTTGATGACCCATCGCGATCGTTACGGAAATGGTCATCAAGTGGGAGTGATTGCACCTTACCGCGATCATGTGAATGCTGCGAAAAAATGTTTGGGTCTACCGGAACTGGAGGTGGAGACGATCCATAAATTCCAGGGCCGGGAAAAGGAGACCATCATTTTTTCGACGGTAGCAAACCGGATCAACGAATTCGTGGATGATCCGAATTTGATCAATGTGGCGGTTTCAAGGGCCGTCAAAGAACTGATCATCGTCACATCCGATAAGGGCTTCAGGCAGCATGGCACGAACATTGGCGACTTGATGCGCTATATCGAATACCAATCCATGGGGAAGACCATATTAAAAAGTAACAAAATATCCGTATTCGATTTACTGTACACTGAGCATTCAAAAGCTCTGCTAGATTTCATGGCATCAGTAAGGAATGTTTCCAAGTTCAAATCGGAAAACCTGATGAATCGAGTGATCGAATCGGCCCTTGATGAACCCCGGTTTCGCTCATTTCGGCATGTGCTGCATGTGCCCTTGTATTCCATTGTAAACGATTACAGCGAACTCGACGAAACGGAAACGCAATTTGCAAAGCACCCTTGGGCACATGTGGATTTCCTGATTTACAACAAGCATGACAAGGGACCCTCCCTGGCAGTTGAGGTCGATGGATACCGATACCATGTTGACAACAAAGAACAAACCAAAAGGGATGGAATAAAAGACCGGGTCCTTTACAAAATCGGCCTACCTGTGCTTAGAATCAGGACAAATGAGAGTGGGGAAAAGGGCAAGCTGACCAAAGCCCTGGATAGGGTTATTTCAAACAGCGCCTTGGAGTAAGGGATGTACATGAAAGAACAACTTGGGGGACTTTGGGGACATGCATCATTTCAGTTTATTTGACCTGGCCGAGTCTCGACCACAGCGAAAACAAAGCAAAGCCTGAAGTGCTCGTTCTGAGAGATGATTGAGCAATACCTCCAGATGTTCGCAAATCTCCGAACCGACAAAGGCCGAGGCCGGTATCCGGCGAGCACCTACCGTCGTGCACCGCACAAGCCTTTCCTGCTCCTCTCCATAATGGACCTCATAGCGCAAGGCCGGATCACTGAAAACCTGATCGAACCCTCCTACGAACTCGTCGACACATTCAATACCTACTGGACGGCGATCATGCCACCCGGATCGACGACAAGCATGACCTATCCCTTTTCGAGGCTGAAGACTGACGGTTTCTGGGAACGAATGAGGGGGAGGAGGGACGTTCTTGCTTTCTTGTTATTCTCTGTGTGACAGAGTCTCAAAGCCCAAGAAAAGGGAAGCACAACCTGAGTTGGTTATTCTGGCAGATGCTCGACAAATACCTCCAAATGTTCGGCAAGCTTCGGACTGACAAGGG
>CAVPDE010000016.1:0-2500 GCA_963702565.1 uncultured delta proteobacterium
CGTCCTACTCTCCCACGTAGTTCCCCACGCAGTACCATCGGCGCTGAAGAGCTTAACTGCCGTGTTCGGAATGGGAACGGGTGTTTCCTCTTCGCCATCGCCACCGAAAACTGAATAAAAGTAAAGAATACAGGAAGTACGTTCCCAGCAAGGGGAAAAAAATATGGCCAAGCCTCACGACCTATTAGGACCGGTTAGCTCAACGCGTTACCGCGCTTACACACCCGGCCTATCAACCTCGTAGTCTACGAGGGGTCTTCAGTTCCCGTGTCTCCACGGGAAGGGATATCTTATCTTGAGGTTGGTTTCCCGCTTAGATGCTTTCAGCGGTTATCCGTTCCGGACATAGATACCCAGCGATGCCGCTGGCGCGACAACTGGAACACCAGAGGTCCGTCCATCCCGGTCCTCTCGTACTAGGGAAAGATCCTCTCAAATATCCTGCGCCCACAGAAGATAGGGACCGAACTGTCTCACGACGTTCTAAACCCAGCTCACGTACCGCTTTAATTGGCGAACAGCCAAACCCTTGGGACCTGCTCCAGCCCCAGGATGCGATGAGCCGACATCGAGGTGCCAAACCACGTCGTCGATATGAACTCTTGGACGTGATAAGCCTGTTATCCCCGGAGTACCTTTTATCCGTTGAGCGACGGCCCTTCCATACGGGACCGCCGGATCACTAAGACCTACTTTCGTACCTGTTCGACATGTCTGTCTCACAGTCAAGCTCCCTTATGCCTTTACACTCTACGGCTGGTTTCCAATCAGCCTGAGGGAACCTTCGCGCGCCTCCGTTACACTTTGGGAGGCGACCGCCCCAGTCAAACTACCCACCAGACAATGTCCCCGGCCCGGATTACGGGTCAAGGTTAGAACCCTAGACCAATAAGGGTGGTATTTCAAGGTCGACTCCACCCCGACTAGCGTCGAGATTTCACCGTCTCCCACCTATCCTACACATACGAGCCCAAAGTCCAATGTCAAGTTATAGTAAAGGTTCACGGGGTCTTTCCGTCTTTCTGCGGGTAGAGGGCATCTGCACCCTCAATTCAATTTCACCGGGTCCCTGGTCGAGACAGTGGGGAAGTCGTTATACCATTCGTGCAGGTCGGAACTTACCCGACAAGGAATTTCGCTACCTTAGGACCGTTATAGTTACGGCCGCCGTTTACTGGGGCTTCGGTTCGATGCTTCTTCACCCGAGGGTGAATAACAAGTCCCCTTAACCTTCCAGCACCGGGCAGGCATCAGGCCCTATACGTCGTCTTGCGACTTAGCAGAGCCCTGTGTTTTTAGTAAACAGTCGCCACCCCCATTTCTCTGCAACCTCCTTCGGCTCCAAAAGTAAATTTCTTCACCTAACGGAGGCACACCTTCTTCCGAAGTTACGGTGTTAATATGCCGAGTTCCTTAACCAGAGTTCTCCCGAGCGCCTTAGGATACTCACCCCGCCTACCTGAGTCGGTTTGCGGTACGGTCACCAATCAGACTCGCTAGAGGCTTTTCTTGGCAGCATGGGCTCAGTCAGTTTGTGGGATTACTCCCTCCTCATCACTTCTCGGTGTTAACGAGAGGGTGGATTTACCTGCCCTCTCCACCTACGAGCTTGAATCCGGACGACCATCACCGGAATGACTTACCCTTCTGCGTCCCCCCATTGCTCAAACGCCAAATTGGTGGTACAGGAATATTAACCTGTTTTCCATCGCCTACGCCTTTCGGCCTCGGCTTAGGGACCGACTAACCCTGAGAAGATTAGCTTTACTCAGGAACCCTTAGGCTTACGGCGAGCGGGTTTCTCACCCGCTTTATCGCTACTCATGTCAGCATAATCTCTTCCATCCGGTCCACCCGTCCTCACGGTCGGGCTTCACTCCTGAATGGAACGCTCCCCTACCACTCCTCCGCCGAAGCGGAGAAATCCGCAGCTTCGGTAATGTGCTTAAGCCCCGTTACATTTTCGGCGCAGAATCACTTGACCAGTGAGCTGTTACGCTTTCTTTAAATGATGGCTGCTTCTAAGCCAACATCCTGGCTGTCTCTGCATTTCCACATCCTTTACCACTTAGCACATATTTAGGGACCTTAGCTGGCGGTCTGGGCTCTTTCCCTTTCGACAACGAAACTTATCTCCCGCTGTCTGACTCCCACAATAGAAGTTAACGGTATTCGTAGTTTGGTTGGGTTTGGTAATCTGGTAGGACCCCTAGCCCATCCAGTGCTCTACCCCCGTTACTTAATTTGTGAGGCTATACCTAAATATATTTCGGGGAGAACCAGCTATTTCCAGGTTTGATTAGCCTTTCACTCCTATCCACAGCTCATCCGGGAAGTTTTCAACCTTCTGCGGTTCGGGCCTCCAGCCGATGTTACTCGGCCTTCACCCTGTCCATGGATAGATCACCTGGCTTCGGGTCTACTCCGTGCTACTCAACGCCCCTTTCAGACTCGCTTTCGCTTCGGCTACACCTAACGGCTTAACCTTGCAACACAGAGT
>CAVPDE010000016.1:5000-448369 GCA_963702565.1 uncultured delta proteobacterium
GTACGCGGGCCCCTCCCTGAACGACAACTTTCGTGAAGAGGTCATCTTTCATCACAAGGACCGAGGTCCCTGGGACAATATCCGGTATTAGCCTCGCTTTCGCGAAGTTATTCCAGATTCAGGGGCAGGTTACCCACGCGTTACTCACCCGTTCGCCACTTTACTCTCCCGAGCAAGCCCGGAATTTCTCGTTCGACTTGCATGTGTTACGCACGCCGCCAGCGTTCATTCTGAGCCAGGATCAAACTCTCCAGTTATATGGATTGGATCTGGCTGATCCATTAATTACAAAATTGCGGCCTACAGCGGTATCACTATTTAGTTTTCAAAGAGCGACAAAAACCCTTTTTAACCTAATAACTCCGACTTGGAATGTCAAGATGAGAACGGCATTTCTTCAGAGCAGACGCGTAACTTAACCCCTCGGTTTCCATCTGTCAACTAAAATTTTCATGTTTTTCATATTTTTTTTCAACGCCGAACCCCCAGGAACTCCTTGATCTTTTGAACCACCGTCTCGAGCTGCTCCCGCTTGAGCTCCGGATAAATGGGAAGGGCCAGCGTGGTTGCCGCGGCATCCATGGATTCCGGGAAATCCTCCGGCTTGTGGCCCAGGTATTTGAAGCAATCCTGCACGTGAAGCGACAAGGGGTAATACACTTCCGTGCCGATCCCTTCAGCGTTCAGGAACTCCCGAAGTTCGTCCCTTCTGTCTTTCAGCCGGATGACGAACTGGTTATAGATGTGCCTTTTGTGTTTCTCCACGGGCAGGGTCACTTCGGAGAGCCCCGCCTTCTGAATGAGGTCCCGGTAGGTCTTTGCGTTCTCCTGGCGGCCTGCGGTCCACTGATCCAGATATTTCAGCTTCACGATCAGGATGGCCGCCTGGAGAGCGTCAAGCCGGAAATTCCCGCCGATCATCCTGTGGTAGTACTTCGGCTTCGCGCCGTGACCGCGCATGATCATCAGCCGCTCATACAGGTCTTTGGAGTTCGTCGTCACCATCCCGCCGTCCCCGAAGGCTCCGAGGTTCTTGGAAGGGAAAAAGGAGAAGCACCCGTACTCTCCCATGGATCCCGCCCTTTTGGCTACGCCGCCCCTGAACGCGATCTCTGCGCCGATGGCCTGGGCCGCGTCTTCGATCACCACAAGGTTGTACTTCTTCGCCGTTTCGAGAATCGGCTCCATGTCCGCGCACTGACCGAAAAGGTGCACCGGCATGATCGCCTTTACTCTGGAGCGCGCGGTTCCACTCAACCCCGCCAGGGTGGAGGCGAGTTTCGTCGGGTCCATGTTGTAGGTAGCCCTGTCGATGTCCACGAACACCGGAGCCGCGCCCACCCGCGTGATCGAGCCCACGGTTGCAAAAAAAGTGAAAGGCGTGGTCACGACCAGATCCCCTTGCCCGAGGCCTGCGGTCATCAAGGCAATGAGCAGCGCATCCGTTCCAGAAGAAACGCCGACGGCGTGCGAACACCCGCAGTACGCGGCAATCTTGTCTTCCAGTTCTTTCACTTTGGGCCCGAGAATGAACTGCTGCGACTCATAGACCTCCCGGGTCACAGCCAGAATCTCCTCCTTGAGCGTAGCATACTGTGCTCTCAAATCCAGCAATGGAACTTTCACAACGATACCTCCAGTACGTATTGTCCGCCTTCAGGCAAGGCTTCACTCTGTTTTTCTTCATCACCACCAAGGCACAAAGGGACAAAGATGCAAAGGCATAAAGCAGAAAGACCTTTTCTGCTCTGTCCCTTTGTGCCTCTGTGCCTTTGTCCCTCAACTTACGATGTCCGCGACGCGCACAAGCCGCGCTTCGGATTTCAGGGCTCGCAAGTGCTCCCTCAGAAAAACCAGTGTCTCCCTGTGCGGATGGGCGATCCCCACGGCAACTCCCTGCTCCCGGGCCATGGCCAGAAGCCGATCCCACTGGACTTTCATGGCTTCCTGAGACAGCTCGTGATCCAGAAACACGCTCCTGCTGGCCACGGGCACCCTCAGTTCCGCAGCCACCCTGGACGCCACGGTCTGCGGGGTCGTTCGGCTGTCCACAAAAAACAGGTGCCGCTTCTTCATCTCCCTGAAGAGCAGAACCATCTTGTCTTCTTTTTCCGTGAGCAGAGACCCCATGTGGTTGTTCACCCCCTTGATGCCGGGAATCCTGCTCAAATGACCGTTCAGGGTCTCGACAAACTCCTCTTCGCCCATCTTTGCGAGGAGAGCCCCTGCACCTGGACCTTCGCCGTTGCTCTCCTTGGGCTCCATGGGCAAGTGAAGAAGCACCTCCGCCCCTCTTGCCACGGCCTCCCGCGCGATCCCCTGTGCATGCGGCGCCGTGGGCAGCACCGACAAGGTCAAGGGGGGTTTTAACTCAAGGAAAGACCTCGCGAGATCCACATCGAAGCCCACATCGTCAATAATGATAGCGATCTTGGGTGCCCCCTCCGACCCTTCGCCTGTGTGCGCCGCTCGCACCTCTTTCTTGGGAGGCTTGCGGGCCCCTTGATCGCCTTTGGAGTTCTGTTTCTTTGAAGAGACCGCTCTGGAGGAGGGCTCGTCATAACCCCCCGGCTTCGACGGACGTCCGGAGAGAAAAAACAAAGAGAGGGACGTGAACAGCAGCCCCCCTCCCACGAGAAGTCCTAGCGCCAGAGTGCGCAGTTTAATCTTTTTCTTTCGGGCTCTTCCTTTCTTCTTGCGTCGGAGTGCCATGTCTGAAGCCGGGCGTCGCGCATGATTCTTCGAAATCGATTTCTAGGACCCGGTCTTCATGTGCGAGAAGATGTGCCAGGTCTGCAGCAGCTGCAGGGCCTGACGGATCTGATTGTCCTTCTCGAGGAGCTCTTTGGCCCTCTTGTCGTTCTCCTTCTCCTCCGTGCGCTTGTCCGCGTCGAGTTCCTCGCCGGAGCCGCTGGGCAGGTGACCTTTGAGATCCTTCTCCCTGACCATGCGGGCCTTGTCTTTTCCGTCCTCTTCAACGGGAGGAATGAATTTCACCTCTACGTCGGGTTCAATGCCGCTTGCCTGAATCGAACGGCCGCTCGGCGTGTAGTACATGGCCGTGGTCAGCCGCAACCCCGAGCCGTCGCTCAAGGGGATGATCGTCTGCACCGAGCCTTTGCCGAACGTCTTGGTGCCCAGGATGAGCGCCCGCTTGTTGTCCTGGAGCGCCCCTGCAACGATCTCTGCGGCGCTTGCGCTCCCGCCGTTTACCAGAACGATGATGGGATAGTTCCGGTCCGTCTTTTTCTTGTGCGCCGTGGCCTTCATATCCTGCGAGGACTCCCGGCCCTTGGTGCTCACGATCACTCCGGACTCCAGGAAGAGATCCGACACATCGATCGCCTGGGAAAGCAGGCCGCCAGGATTATTCCGGAGATCCAGAACGAGGCCTTCCAGCTTGCGCCCGTTTTGGAGCTTTTCCAGTTCAGCGGACAGATCATTCGTGGTCTTGCTCTGAAAATTGGAGACCCTGACGTAAGCGATTTTCGGGTTCAGGAGGGTGCTCCTCACGCTCTTGATAGGA
Source organism: uncultured delta proteobacterium (assembly GCA_963702565.1). GTDB lineage: Bacteria > Desulfobacterota > DSM-4660 > Desulfatiglandales > HGW-15 > CAVPDE01. The sequence continues at coordinate 8,527 of CAVPDE010000016.1, forward strand.
ATCACGTCCCGGGTCACGGTGAATTCCAGAGGTTTTTCAGCGCCCTCTCTCATGATCGTCAAGTTGACTTTGGTTCCTTTTTCACCTCGAATGCTCTTGACCGCTTCAGGCAGACTCATATCTGCCGCTACTTTCCCGTCAATCTTGATAATCTTGTCTCCGGCCTGGATTCCTTCCTTGTAGGCCGGCGTTCCTTCAATAGGTGAAACGACCGTCAGCACATTGTCCCGCACCGTGATCTCGACCCCGATCCCTGAAAAGCTGCCTTTTGTTTCGCTCAGGAGATCTTGGTGTTCATCTTTGGAAAGGAATGACGAGTGGGGGTCAAGGCTCTGGACCATCCCCTTGATCGCGCCCTGGACCAGTTTCTGGTTGTTCTGGGGCTCCACATAGTTTTTTTCGATCTGACGCAGGACTTCAGTGAGAAGTTCGAGGTTCTTGTAGGCGTCTTCGGTTCCTGCTTTGACCACAACCGTATTTCCGTTGAAAAAAAGAATGCTCCCGATGAGAACACAGAATACGATGGTCTGGAGAAGAAATTTCTTGTTGCTTCGAGGCATAATGCAGCTCCTAATTTGCAGCGAAAAGTATTTACTATGATACTCCACAGTGCCGTCCCTGGTCAATGAACTTTTAGCCACCTGATCGGATCGAGAGTTCCTCCACCTTTCCTGATCTCAAAGTAAAGCCTTGCCTCCCTCGGTGTGGCTGTTTTCCCCAGGGATCCGATCACTTCCCCGGATTTAACCATCTCCCCTTCCTGCTTCTTTCTCTGAGCAAGATGGGCGGAAACCGTGAAGTATCGAGACCCGTGGTTGATCACAACGAGCTCGCCATAGCCTTTGAGGGTCCCGGAGAAATCGATTCGGCCTGCATAAACCGCTTTCACTTCGGCGCCGGGGCGACCCTCAATAGTGATCCCTTTGAGCACGCCCTGGGAGGAGGCGCCTTCTCTCAATATTCTGCCGTCAATCGGCATGGGAAGCTTCCCCCTGGCGTTTGCAAAATCAGAGGGGATTTCGGTCCGTTTTTCGTCTCGTTTCTCAATTTGGATAAGGGTTTCTTTCAGCTTTTGCGAAGCCAGCTCCAGTTCCTTGACTCCTGTCTCAAGGAACTCCTTCTCTTTATGGGTCTTCATCAGGAGAACGACCTTCCTGTCAATATCTTCTTTGACCGCGGCGACCCGCACGCTTTCCTCTTTTTCAAGCCCTTCCAGATCGAAAAGTTTCTCTTTGACCGAAGCAATCTCTTCCCGGTAATGCTTCTGGAGATCGGCTGTTTCCTGAAGCAGGGTGAGGTCCACGGCCAGAAGGGCCCTGAGGTACTTGAATCTTTTCCTTAGAGTATCCAGCCCGTCCGCTGTGGCGAGAAGCCGGATATACCCCCTCTTCGCGTAACGATAGAAGGCATCCAGTCTTTTCCCCAAGCGGTCCTCAAGCGCTTTCAGCGACTTCTCGAGCTGGCTCATCTTGGCCTGATTCTCCCGCAGATCTTTCTTGATGACGGAGACTTTTTCCTCCAGCTCCTTGAGGTTCTTTCTTTTTTCCTCAATCTCTTTTTCCAGATGGGAGAGTTCTTCCAGCAGCTTTTCTTCTTTTTCGTCGAACCTCAGGAGCTGTTCCCGTTCGCGGTCAAGATCTTTTTCTATCTTTTCGATTTGCTGTTTTTTTTCCGCCGGGTCGGCTGCGGCGCGTGCGCAGCACAAGGAGAAGCCGGAGAAGGGCAGAGAAAAGACAAGCCATCCGGCCGACAACAGAAAAACAAGGCGGGTGAACAAGGGAGAACGACCCCTTTTCTTTTCAGCCATTCTTGATCTCAAAACTTAAAGAACCGCCCGATTGCAATAAAGCTCCCCAGCAGGCCCAAAACCAGCCCCAGAGAGAGGATCCCCAGGGCATAACTCTCCGACAAGAAAACAAAATCCATGAACGGCAATCCGAAAATCTGAATGACCTTAAAAGAGAGAACCAAATGACTGGCCAGGAGAACCCCCAGCGCGATCAAGGCCCCCAGCAGCCCCTGAAGCGCCCCTTCGAGAAGCAGGGGCGCTTTCACGTACCAGTCCGTGGCGCCGACCAGCTTGTAGATCTCTATTTCGTTGCGCCGTGAATAGATCGCGAGCTTGATCGTATTCGTGATGATGAACAGAACCGCTACACAGAGGAGCCCTCCAATGGCAAGCCCGGCAACCTTGAGCACGTAAAGTAGCCCCTCAAAATGGTCGAGCCACTGCTCACTGTACTGCACCTCATCCACTCCCGCGACTTTTTCCAGGGCTTCTTTGATTCTCTTTGGTTCGAACTTGGCCCGGTCCACGTTTCTGAAGGCCACTTCAAAGGAAGCGGGAAGAGGGTTCCTGTTCAACCCGTCGAGCAGTCCGGCCTGCGACCCGAGCATCCCTTTCATGTCATGGAGGGCCTTTTCTTTGGAGATGAAACCTTTAATCTCCGCCCCCTGCAAGTTGCTGATGGCCGTCCGAATCCGTTCCCTTGCCCCTTCATCGATGCCTTCCTTGAGATACACCGAGATGGAAAGCGTCTGCCCCCACCCTTGAATCCAGGTTTTCACGTTCACCGAGAGAAGAACAAAGGCGCCGAAGATGAGCAGGGAAATGGCAATCGTGCCCACACTGATGGCGTAAATCAGGCGGTTGTAGAGGATGCTGGACAGAGCCTGCTTGAAGTAGGTGGACCAGAGCCTGAGTTTCGCAATCATAACGTTAATCCCAAGTCAACCGCTGTCGGCTGCAGCCAACAGCTTGAGGGACACAGGCACAGAGGCACAAAGGGACAAAGGGATTAAGAGAATTGTCTTTCTGCTTTGTGCCTTTGTGCCTGTGTCCCTTTGTGCCTGTGCTGGGACGAAGAACCAAACTGAAGTCTTCGCCTAAAGTTTCTCCTCCCCCCCAGAGACAACAATAACAGAAAAAGGCCCTCCATTCTAAAGAGCGAACGGGTTACTATTCGAGAACCTTTCCCCCGTGGAGCACGATGATGCGCTGGTCCGTATTGCGGAGCAACTCCCGGCTGTGCGTCGCAATGACCACCGTGGTCCCTCTCAGGTTGATGCTTCTGAAGAGGACCATAATCTCCCGTGTGATATCCGGATCGAGATTGCCCGTGGGCTCGTCCGCGAGCAGGATCAGGGGATCGTTGATCATGGCTCTCGCGATGGCCACCCTCTGCTGTTCCCCTCCCGAAAGCTCAATCGGATAGGCCTCTTCCTTGGGGGCCAATCCCACCGCGCGGAGCATCTGGTGGGTCTTTTTGCGCACCATCGATCGCTTTTCGCCGGTCACCTCCAGGGCTAAAGCCACATTCTGAAAAACGGTTCTGCGGCTCAGGAGCTTGAAGTCCTGGAACACGAAGCCGATCTTTCTTCGGAGCAGATCGAGCTTGGTGCCGCTGACGCGGCTGAGGTTGATACCGTTGATGACGATCTGACCTTCTGTCGGCGGCTCCGCGCCGAAGATCAGCCTGAGGAGGGTGGTTTTTCCTGCACCGCTAGGCCCGGTGACAAAGACAAACTCCCCCGTGCGGATTCGGAGGTCAATGTCTTTAAGGGCCGCCGTGGGCCCAAAGGTTTTGGAAACATGAAATAGCTGAATCACAAGTCAAATGGACGATCCAAGAAAGACGGATCAGTAATTTCCCAGTGCCCGTTCCAATCGGGCTCTAGCCTGGTTGTGATCGTAGAGGGCCCGGTAGTAGTCCAGCCTGGCACGAGCCAGAAGGGTTTGCGCATCCAGCAAATCGGTGATGGTGGACACCTGGGCCTTGTACCGCTCCGCGTTGACCCTCAAGTTCTCCTCACCTGCGTCTACCCCTTTCTGGGTCGTGGGGATATTCTTAGCGGAGGAATCCAGATCCACCATGGCCTGTTTGACCTGCAGGCGAATGCCGTCTTCCACATCCGCTTTGGTCTCGGTAAGCTGCCTCTTCAAGCTTTCCTTTTCCCTGCCTGCATAGTAGGTCTTTCCCCATTCCCAGAAGGTCCAGTTGGCCACAACCAGAGCCTCCCAGTGGTTTGCATCAACGTACGGGCTGCCTTTGACCGCGGCCTCATCCCCTTCACTGATATACTGGTAGGTAAAAGAGATCTCAGGATAATATTTGCTTTTGGCGAGGCGGATCTGTTGATCTGTCTGCCGGATATTCACATCCAGTATTTTGATCTCAGGGCGAGCTTCAAGCGCCTTTTTCTCAAAGGCATTGTACTCTCCAACTTCCGGCTTGTAGACCAGGATGTCCTCCACCTCCACAGGCGCATTGACCGGCCTGACCAAAAGCGTGTTGAAAGAGGAGCGGGTGGTCTCTGCCGCGTTCTTGCCCCTCACGAGAGACTGCTCCGCATTCGCCAACTCCACTTCCGCCTTGAGCACATCATTGATGGGAATCATACCCACTTCGAAAAAGCTGCGAGCCACCTTCACCGTTTGTGTTAAAGACTCCACTGTCGTCTGTGCGACCTCGACCGCCTTGTCCGCTCCCAGAATATTGAAATAAGCTTCCTTCACCCGCAGGACCAGGTCCAGTTTCTCAAGCTCCGCTTCCAGTTGGGACTGATCAATGCCCAATTCAGCGAGTTTGTAGGAACTGACCAGCGCAAACCCTGTAAAGAGGGGCTGTCTTAGAAACCATGTCCATCGGAAGTTGTCCTCTGTGCCGACAACCAGTGGGACAGTGGTACCGATAGGGGATACCGCCCTGTTCACTCTGCTCACAGGAGGTTCACTCAGTCTGTTGTAGCTGTAAGCCGTCCCGAGCTTCGGCAAGAAATCGGCTCGTGCCTGTTTCATGATATCGCTTGCCTGCTCGATCCTCTCATTCCTCGCTTTAATCTTGTAACTGCTCTCTAGCGCTTGGGAGATGGCTTTTTCGAGGGTAAAATAATTCTGTCTTCCTTGAGCTGCTGCAGGGGCCGGCAAGGTGATCAAAGTGAACAACAAGAGAATGCCAACCCATTGAATCGACCTTTTCTTGCTCATAACCCATTCCTCCGCGGATCAGCAAAAGTTCTCAGATTATAAGGACAAGTTGGCCATTAAGTCAATGCGAAACAAGTCAAAGGAAGGAAGACGGAAAGAGGAGGCTGTGGTGATGGAATAAGGGGGGAGGGAAAACCGGTTGGGAAAGGGTTCATAAGCCCTCGGGCCCTATTTCGTCCCGGGTTGTTCATGGCCGAGGATAATCATTCTTTCCTTAGCGGCCTGCTGTCTTTTTTCTTCCCAGGACAGCCACTCTTCTTTGAGGTCTTCCATTTGTCTCTCCAGAATCATCAGGTCATCCCGGGTCCCGGCCACGAGGCCTGCGCTCAGGTCGGATATTCTCTTTTTGAGATCCCTCACTTCCTCTTTAATGCACCTCAGTTCATTGAGGGCGCACACTTCTTCGTCTGTAGGCACATCGATTTTCTTGCAGCTATGAACACAAACGGACTTCCCTTCCAGATTGCTATCCATGTCATGCACCCTCCGTCGATTGAAGTTGGCGATCCCATTTCTTTTATAGGTAATGCCTTGAAACCGTTTTGTCAATGAAAGGAGGAGCGGGCATGCGCACTTGACTTTTAAAGAGGGAGAATATATTTTTTTTCGAAATATCAGATGGTTGTCTTTTACCATTGAGAAATGAGGGTTCCCCCATGAAATTGTCTACCCGAGGACGTTACGGCACACGCCTGATGCTGGAGTTAGCCAAGCAATACGGAAAAGGGCCTATCAGCATGTCGGATATCTCGAAGAACCAGAAAATCCCGATCAAGTACCTCGAACAACTGATTATCCCGCTGAAAAAGGCAAGGCTGATCTCCAGTGTCAGAGGCCCTAAGGGTGGGCACATGCTTGCGAAAGCCCCCCACGAAATCAACCTCTGGGAGATTCTCCTTCGCCTCGAATCAAATCTCTCTTTTGTGGATTGTCTCTCAGACGAGACCTGCTGTGAAAGCATTGCCACTTGTCCGATCCGCCCTGTGTGGGGAAAAGCCTTTGACTCTATGAAGACCATCTTCAAGGACACGACGCTTGTCGACGTTCTGAATCTTAGTGATTCGGCCAGAGCAAAGCCCGGAACAATCCCCGCTCGCCGGTTTCGCATGAAAGATCTGGTCTGAACATGAAAATCCCGGAAGGTCTTCATGCCTTCGTGTGGCGGGACCCGACCGCCAACAACGCGAACACTTACCTCATCAGCGGATCGAAAAAGATTCTTATTGATCCCGGGCACAACCACCTTTTCGGGAATGTGAAAGATCATCTTTCAAAGCTCTCCATCACCCCGCAGGACATTGATCTCGTTATCCTGACCCACGGCCATCCGGATCACGTGGAAGCGGTTCGCGCTTTCGTCAACTCTAGGGCGCTCATCGCCCTCCACGAAACGGAGATGGATTTCATTAAGACCCTGGCGCCTCATTATGGCGCCGCCATGGGCATCACGGACTTCCAACCTCAGATTCTTCTCCGGGAAGGAGCTCTCCTGCTGGGTGACATGAAGTTCCAGGTCATTCATGCTCCTGGCCACTCGCCCGGGTCCATTTGCATTTACTGGCTTCAGGAGAAAGCCCTCTTCACCGGCGACGTGATCTTTTATCAGGGCATTGGGAGGACCGACCTTCCAGGCGGGGATGGGCAAGCGCTAAAAGAAAGCATCAGGCGCCTGTCAGAGCTCGATGTGGAGCATCTGCTCCCGGGTCACGGAGAAACCGTGTCCGGGGGAGCGCTCGTGAAAAAGAATTTCTCTGAAGTGCAACGAGTTTGGTTTCAGTATATTTGAGCAGAGAGCGCAGAGCATGGAGCGAAGAGCAGACAGCAAGGAGCAAAATGGAGAGCGGACGGCCGACCGCCGAAAGAGGGACAGACAAAAAATGCCTCAAGCCACAACTGAGTTGATATGAAAAAAACTTTTTCCCAGAGCGTGGTGTCCGTCGATTTCGATCTTCGCCAGCTTGAGATCTTCCTCAAAGTCGTCGAACTCGGAAGCTTTTCAAAGGCAGGAGAAGCGGTTCACCTCGCGCAAGCGTCCGTGAGTGAAAGGATCGCAACTCTTGAAAACATGGTTGGAGCCAAGCTCCTGGACCGGATGGGGCGAACGGTCGCTCCTACCAAGGCGGGGGAACTCCTTTACAGACACGGCCTGCGCCTGCTGGAGTTAAAAGAAAAGGCATCTCTTGAAATGCAGGACTTCCTGGGCGTAAAGCAGGGAGAAATTCATATCGGTGCAAGCACCATTCCCGGGGAGTATATCCTCCCTGAGGTCATCGGGCGTTTTGCCAAGGAGTACCCTCTCATCCGCGTCGTGTTGACGGTCGCCGACTCAGAAGAAATAGAGTTTCGTGTCCTGCAAGGTGATTTTGAGTTTGGAATCATCGGTCGCAGGAGTTCAACCAAGAAGCTCTTGAGCCATGAACTGTGGGAGGATGACCTGGTCCTTGTCGTCCCCTCCAGACACCGTTGGGCCTCCAAAAAGGAAGTGGCGGCTCACGAACTGGCCGATGAGCCTTTCCTATCAAGGGAGGTGGGCTCCGGGACCTTGTCAAGCTTGGAGGATTACCTTCAGCACGCGGGGGTAAAGGGAATCGGGTCGCTTCGGGTGATCGCTCGGCTTGGGACTTCGACGGCTGTCAAGGAGGGGGTCAAGGCCGGCGCCGGAGTGTCTATCCTCTCGTCGCGAGCCGTGGAGACGGAGTTGAAAGCAGGGGTGCTCACAAGCCTGAAAATCAAGGGGCTTCCCATGTCCCGTCACTTCTATCTCATCCGCGACAGGAGGAGGACGATTTCTCCCCTATGCCGCACGCTGCTGGATTTTCTCATTGCCGCACCCAACCAGCCGGAAAAGGTCAAAGCACCCTCTCCTCCCAGGGCGCCTCGGGTCAGAGCGCGTTAGGTTGGCGCTCCGCCAAGATTCTTCTTTCATTGCCTCCCTACCCCCTGATTCCGCCATCGGAAATCCCCATCCCAAGGCTTCTGATCTATCGGTATTTCCAGTTTGACATATCGGATGGATTCTCCTTATATAAAGGACAAATAATATCCAACGAAGGTCGTCAAAGAGATTCATCATGAGACGGTGTTTCGGTTTCACCTGACGCATCACCATCCATTCTACCCGGGTTCGGTAGGCAAAGGGCCAGACCTAGAATCCTCTTCTTCCCACGCAAACATCCATAATCTGTATTTACCTTTAGTCTGGCCTATGCCTCAGGAAGGCAATGGTGCTGGCTCTGTTAACCGGCGAACACGTTATCCCTGTTGATTTCCCGGGCCGCTGCAGAGCAGGTCGGCACCTGCGAGAGACCATCTCATCGCCATAAGAGATGAACAAGAAACGAGAATGAAAGGATGACTCAGATGAAAAACATATTCGCAGTTCGATGGGGAATCATAGCGGTAGGGGCTTTTATTGGGGTCTTTGCTGCTCTTTTGCAGAAAATGGGCAACCCCGGGAACATGGGGATTTGTGTGGCCTGTTTTGACAGGGATATTGCCGGGGCCCTCGGGCTGCACCGGGCCGACGTGGTGCAGTACATGCGGCCTGAAATCAGCGGGTTTGTGCTTGGTTCACTGGTCGCCGCTTATCTCTTCAAAGAATTCCGGCCCAGGGCCGGATCGGCTCCCATAGTCCGATTCGTCCTGGGCGCTTTCGCAATGATCGGAGCCCTGGTGTTTCTGGGATGCCCCTGGCGGGCCTTGCTCCGTCTTGCAGGAGGAGACGGCAACGCCATCCTTGGCATAGCGGGACTTATTGGCGGAATCTGGGTAGGGACGCTTTTCTTCAAGGGAGGTTATAACCTCGGCCGATCGGAGAAGACCTATGCCAGTGTGGGATGGATGCTTCCGCTCATCATGATTTTTTTCCTGGTCCTGAGATTCATCTATCCTCCCCTGGCGGACAAGCCGCAAAGCGGGGTCCTTTTTTACAGCCTCAAGGGTCCCGGGTCCATGCACGCTCCTCTCGCGGTCTCTCTGCTGGTCGGCCTGGCCGTGGGATTCCTGGCCCAGAGAAGCCGTTTCTGCACCATGGGCGCTTTTCGTGACTTGATTCTCTTCCGTCAGCCCCATCTTTTCACGGGACTGCTCAGCCTACTGGTCTTCGCTTTTGTAACAAACCTTATTTTGGGTCAGTTCCATCCGGGATTCGCCAAGCAACCCGTGGCCCACACCCTGTCGGCCTGGAATTTCGGAGGCATGGTTCTGGCCGGCCTTGCTTTTGCGCTAGCCGGAGGTTGCCCAGGCCGCCAACTCTTCCTGGCAGGTGAAGGGGACGGTGATGCGGCCATTTTTGTTTTGGGCATGATTGTTGGCGCAGGATTCGCCCACAACTTCGGGACAGCCAGTTCCCCCGCAGGTGTGGGGCCCAATGGAATCGCCGCTGTGATCATCGGATTGCTCGTGTGTCTTTTTATCGGCTTCACCATGAGAAGAAAAGTGGCATAAGGAGGAGTGGAAATGGGTAGTGTCGTCGATGCAAGAGGATTGAGCTGTCCCCAACCCGTCCTGATGACGCTGGGGGAGATCAAGAAGTTAGGCAAAGGAGAAATCGAGGTCCTGGTGGATACGGACACTTCCAAGGAGAATGTGAGCCGCGCTGCCGAGAGCCAGGGGTGGAAGGTGCAGGACATTCGAGGAGAAGGGGAAGGATACCGAATAGAGATAAGAAAGGACTAACGTGGACTATGTTTAAGTTTTTGAAAAGAAGCAAACCCAAGCGCCTCTCGGGCACGAAAAACAGGGATAAGGGGATACTTGTTTTTGAGAATACCAGCGAAGTAATCCGGGCGGAAAACGTCCTGAAATCTAATGGCTGGAAAATTCGAGTCATGGGGCCCCCGCCCGAAATTAGAACCGGATGTGACCTGGTCATAGAGTTTCCCTTGATCGAAGAACTCAACGTGCTCAGAGTCCTTGAGGAATCGGGTGTGGCGCCATTGAGGGCGGTTCCCGTACACAGCGCTCTGCTCGAACCGGTGAACCTTTTCCAGACAAAGGACTTCGGCGAATACCTCATGATCCGGGCGGCCAACATGAAACTCACCGTTCACAAAGAGACCATGAAGATTGTGAACGTTTCCGGAGGAGGTTGCCCGGATGTACCATTTCTTGCTCAGGAGATGGTCGGGAAGCTTTTCTCGGACGCACCGAGCCCAAGAACCATCGGTCACACGCTCTGTGGCTACGCCCTGCAACTGTCCTACGAAGAGATGAGGCGCCAATGCTCGCGGTAGTCGGAACCATACCGGTTGAAGACTTCCCTTTGGTTTCCGGAGAAGTGCGACTCGAGAATGACACCCTCTCACTGGAAGGGAGAAGTCTGCCTGTCAACAGGGGTACGCCTGCTTTGCTCGCGGCCACGATCGCGGCAGGAAAGGTCTTGGGCAATCCTCCTCCATTCGCGTATCTCGTAGGGGATATCGGTAGAGGGAAAGGGAGCAGACGGCTCTATGAATATTTGACGAAGCATCTCTCGAAAGAGGCTTTTAGAGTCGTCACGTTTCATTACCTCCTCCCCGATGTGGATTGGCACAACCGGGTTCTCTTCGCAGTCGAGGAGATGAAGTCAAAACCGGTTCTGATTGCGGATGCCGGTTTCATGTATGCGGCCAAAATGAGCGGGCAAGCAGGGGCCTACGATCTATTCACACCGGATGCAGGAGAGATGGCTTTCCTTGCTGATGAAGAGGCGCCGCACCCTTTTTACACCAGGGGCTTCATTCTTCATGAAGAGAACCGGGTGCCCGAGCTTATCACGCGATCCTATGAGCACGACAATGCAGCACGCTGCCTTCTGGTGAAAGGGAAAAGAGACTACATCGCTAATCGTGAGGGGATTCTTGCTACGGTAGATGAACCGTTGGTGGAAGCTCTAGAGCCTGTAGGCGGCACGGGAGATACGGTGACAGGCATCGTTTCGGCCTTGGTTGCCTCAGGTATGGGTGTGGAGGAGGCGGCTCTTCTCGCCGCAAGAGTCAACAGGCTCGCGGGCCTGTATGCGAACCCCACTCCAGCGACACAAGTCATCGGCCTTATACGGCACATTCCCAGGGCCATGGCGGAGGTTCTAAAGGGATCCTAACCCTGGAGGCTTCGGTCCAAAGCACAGGGTTCTTCGTCCTTATTTGTTCTTGAAATCAAGATGTTCCCGCATTAGGTTACCTTTGACAATCTGCGGTTAAGGATGGCGCAAGATGACCGAACAAGAAAGCTATCGTCTGACGCAAACGGTGAAGGGGGCCGGTTGAGCCTCCAAGCTTGCTCCAGGGGACCTGGACAAGGCACTGTGCGGGCTTCAGATCCCAACTGACCCGAATGTTCTCGTGGGTCTTGAGCGGGCCGATGATGCGGGGGTTTATAAAGTCACCGATGAAATCGCGATCATTCAAACCGTCGATTTCTTCACCCCCATTGTGGACGATCCGTACTGGTTCGGTCAGATCGCCGCGGCCAATGCGCTTAGCGATGTCTATGCCATGGGTGGCGTTCCCAAGACGGCAATGAACCTGGTCGCCTTCCCGGCCAAGGATATGGATATCTCCGTCCTGCGCCGGATCATCGAAGGCGGACTGGACAAGATGCGTGAGGCCGGGGTGGTGCTTGTGGGGGGTCACACCGTGGAGGACCCGGAACTCAAGTATGGTCTTTCTGTCACCGGTTACATTCATCCCGACCGAGTTCTCACAAAAAAGAATTTGAAAGTCGGGGATCTCCTGATTCTGACGAAGCGCCTGGGCACAGGGATTATTGGGACGGCCATCAAAGGGGCACTTGCTTCCCAAGACGTCACCGACAAAGTGACTCGAGCCATGGCTACCCTTAACAAGGATGCGGCCGAGGTGATGCAGGACTACCCGGTGCACGCGTGCACGGACATCACGGGATTCGGATTCCTGGGCCACCTTGCCGAAATGGTGTCCGGCTCGGGTTATGGAGTCCGGATCAAGGCGGAAAACGTCCCTGTATATCCGGAAGCTTTGGAGTACGCGGCTATGGGACTGGTCCCTGCGGGCGCTTACAGGAATAGGGACTTCAGGCTCTTCATGGTGGATTTTGCACCAGCCGTCAGCCGGATCCTTCAGGACCTGTTGTTTGATCCGCAGACATCGGGTGGTTTGCTGATTTGCGTGGCTCGCGAAAAAGCTCAGGTTCTGCTGAAGGCGCTTAAAGCAAAGGGAGTTCAGGATGCCGCCATGGTGGGCGAAGTGATCGCCGAACCCAAAGAGAAAATTCTTGTGGAATAAAAGCCTCACCGCAGAGATCGCCGAGACCGCTGAGGCACAGAAATAAGGTTAACTGCCGATGGGGGATTGCCCTTCACGGCTTTCACCCAACAAAGATCCTCTGCGGTCTGCTTGCCCTGCCATAGCCCTGAGCCTGTCGAATGGGCGACGGCGGGCGCGCTCTGCGGTGAATCAAAGGAGTGATTTATGTCGAACGAATTGGATTGCCGCGGGCTCGCCTGCCCTGCTCCGGTGCTTCAGACAAAGCAGAAAATCGAAAAGGAACACCTCTCCGAGATCAGCGTCATTGTCGACAACCAGGCGGCAAAAGAAAATGTCTCTCGCTTCCTGGAAAATCAGAAGTTCATAGTCGCTGTGGAACAGAAGGGGGTGGATTTTTGTGTGCACGGAACGAGAACAGGAACATCCCATGCCCCGGACCAGCCTTTGGTCAAAGAATCGCAGCCTCACCGTAAGAAGATCATGGTGATGGTGGGAACCGATCGAATGGGACATGGCGACGACGAGCTTGGCGCCAAGCTGCTCTTTAATTTTCTGAAAACACTGAAGGAGATGGGCCCTGAACTCTGGCGGCTTGTCTTTGTCAACAACGGGGTCAAGCTGGCCATCGAAGGGGCCGAAGCTCTGCCGGTGTTGAAAGAACTGGAAGGCGAAGGCGTCAGCATCCTGGTCTGCGGCACCTGCCTCAATCACTTCAATCTCCTGGAGAAGAAGAAAGTAGGTGAGACCACCAACATCCTCGACATCGTGACCGCCATGCAACTGGCCGACAGTGTGATCAATATATAAGAAGGGTGCAGGGCGCAAGGTGCACGGTCCCGCAGTCCTGTAGGAGCAACCTCCTGCTTGCGACCTGTTTTCCCCTCCCTTTTCTAAAGGGAGGTCGGGAGGGATTTTAGCTGCTCTCTAATCTTCTCCTGCACGTCCCTCCTCATTTCTGACCTGACGCTACGACACGCACGAACCACATAATGGAGCTCCCCGCAGCAAGCTGCGGGGTATCTCGACCGGAATTGCGCCGAAGCCCTACCCGCCTTCGCTCTCACGGGCTACGGCGCGGTCGCCTCGCCATTCCTCCCTGCAGCAAGCTGCAGAGTCGAAGGCGAATGAACGCCCTCCGTGCGCCCAAATCAGAGTCCGTCTCGATGTACAGGCATCACAATGAAGTGTGATCTTCAAGAAAAGGCTGTTGTATCCCAGCTCGCCTTTACGGCCATGTAGAAGTGAGAGAGCACAAACGAGTCTCCCTCGCGGACGAGGATTCGCTCAAGGAATCGCATAAGGATCTCCCTCTGCGGATCTGTTCGCACATAGAATTCGGGAGAGATCTCCTCGAATGCCTCATCTAGCGACTGAAACCGTATGGGAAAAGTGATTGGAAGGAATTCGATTGCTGGATCAATACCCATTTGCTTCAACACACCGATGAGCACTCTGGATTTCGGAGAGGGGTGATAGGGTTTTCCGTGGAGCACCGGCCATAGGGCCGCGTAATTGGAAGTCCAGGTGGGTACTCCAGCAAACCAATAAAGATAGATGCGGCCCTTGCATACGCGGACCATTTCCTGAACCGCTTTCCGGATGTCAGGCATATCCAGAGAAAATGCGGCAATGACCGCGTCGAAGGGAGCGCTTAATTCTGAGTCAGCATTCACTTCTTCCCACCGTTTTTGAAGACAAGAAATATTAGAGATCTTATCATGGGAGATATTCTCATCCAAAACGGTCATCATGCCTGGAGAGGGCTCCACTGCCGTGACCTGAGAGACTGATTTTGCAAGAGGGACGGCCAAGGTACCAGGCCCCGCGCCGATGTCGAGGACACGGGAATTCTGGTTTAGTGAAAGCCCCGAAAGGGTATTGTGGATGTACCTTCCCCCGAGTTGTTGAATCGTGTTCCAGTAATGCCTTGCGTGCTTTTGATCATCCCATAGCGTAGCACAATCCGGGGCAATTCCCTGGCGTCTCGCCATCATCGTCTTCCAGACTTCACTCCAGTCCGTTTGCGCCGAGGGGGAGATAAAGTGCGGCAAAGCGAGTGAATCCAGCGTGCAGTTTGTAAACATTCCTGATTCCTTTCCCAACAAAAAAACCACGAAGACTCTCCGGATTTCGCTCCGGCTGAACCTTCGTGGTTTTGTTTGATAACCCTAAGCGCTCTTATGCCCGCAATTTCGTATTGCGTTATTTCTTCTTAACGCCCCTGTGAGCGGCTGTCAATCAAAACAAGGGAGGAGATCTGTGTAATCTCCGTTTCGATCTCTCATCCCAGGCGGGAGCGCAGGGAGCACTGCCTTCATCAGGGCTGTAAACACGGGATGATTGATAGCCCCAACTCTTTCTATGCTCTCTGCATACCCCACGATCTCTCCTTCGTGAAGGACCGCAAGGCTGTCGGCCATCCTTAAGATGACGCGAATGTCGTGGGAGATGAAGAGATAGGAAGTCCCAAGTTCCCGCCGAAGGGCCGCGAGGAGATCCAAAATTCTTGTCTGTACGATCATGTCCAGGCTGCTCACGGCCTCATCCAGGATGATCACTCTGGGCTTCACCGCGATCGCACGGGCAATGCACACTCTCTGCAACTGGCCGCCGCTGAACTGATGCGGAAGCTTTTCCGCGTCTGACGCGTTGAGCCCGACCATCTCCAGCAATCGCCCCACCCGGTGTCTCAATTCCGATTTTGTCACCCTTTCGAAATTGCGTATAGGCTCGGCAACCACTTCTCCTGCTGTCATTCTGGGATTCACGGACCCCAGCGAGTTCTGAAAGACGACCTGAAGGTCTTTCCGAGCCAGAAAGTTTTCTTTGCGGCTTAGGCCTGCCAGCTCTTTCCCCTGAAAAAGAATGTCTCCTGAGTCCGGACATTCCAGACCCAGAGCGATCCGGCTTAGCGTGCTTTTTCCGGACCCGCTGCGCCCTAGGAGCCCAAGGCAGGCCCCGTCATTGAGGGAAAGGCTCACTTTTTTCAGCACCTGGACCCTGTCCCGGTTTCCAAACCAGCCCCCGCGGCGGTAGGATTTGTCTATGGCTCTCAGTTCCAGGAGATTCATCTCTGGCGCGTCCCCTCTCTCAGAGCAGAAATACCGTCAAATACCCCATAGAGCCCGAAGTGGGCTTTCAGAAGCATTTTTGTGAAGGGATGGACCGGCTCTGCAAAAATCCGTATCACCGGTCCGGTTTCGACAATCTCGCCGTCCTCCATGACTGCGACGGTGTCTGCTAAGCTGGCTATCACGCCGAGATCATGGGTGACCAACAGAATCCCCGTCTCGTGCCTGTCCCGCAGCACCTTCAGAAGCTCCAGGATTCTGGCTTGCGACATAACGTCCAAGTCGGTCGTAGGCTCGTCGGCGATCAGGAGCGGGGCCTCAAGCGAAAGGGCCAGGGAGATCATCACGCGCTGAAGCATGCCGCCGCTCATCTGGAAAGGATAGAGGCCGAGGATCTCTTCCGGGTTCGTGAAGCCCACCTCGGCGAGCGACTCCTTGACGCGCCCCATTCCTCGATCGCAATCCGTCAACCCGTGGGAGGTCAAGGTCTCGACAAAGTGGTCCCGAATCGTGGCGATGGGGTTGAAGCAACTCATGGGATTCTGAAGAATCATCGCCGCTCCACGGCCGCGATGGGACCTGATTTCGCGAGCACCCAAATGAGTGATTGCTGTGCCATTGAGCCACACCTCGCCTCCTGTCCGTCTGAGGTTCGGCGGCAGGAGACCGAGAAGAGACAGGCAGGTGACCGATTTACCGCATCCGCTCTGCCCAATCAGACCGAGGATTTCCCCTTTACCAACACCAAAGTTCACCCCTTTCACCAAGGGAAGGAGCGATTCCCCTCTGTCTAGGGCAACGCGAAGATCTTTGACGGTCAGGACAGGAGCGCAAGTCATGAGTCAGTTTTCCTCCGACCGGATGCTCGGATCCAGCATGTCCCTCAGCGCATCGCTCGGGATGTTGAAGGCCATGACCGTGAGAAAGATCATGAGACCCGGGTACATGAGGAGCTGCGGCTTGGTCCAGATGAACTGCCGGGAATCGTTGATCATGACTCCCCATTCAGGCGTTGGCGGTTGCACTCCGAGGCCCAGGAAAGAAAGGCCTGACACATGAAGGATCATGTGGCCCATATCCAGGGTGGCCAGAATCACCAGCTGAGCCGCCACCGGGGGCAGAAGATGCCGGAGCACGATCTTCAGACGAGGGGTGCCCGCCACACGGGCAGCCAGCACGTACTCCCGGTTTTTCAGGCTCAGGACCAATCCCCGTATGATCCGCGCGTACCAGGCCCAGTGGGTCAGCACGATGGCCAGAATGACGTTGGTCAAGCCTGTACCCAGGACTCCCACCATGAACATGGCCAGAATAAACGTGGGAAAAGTTAGGAACACATCGCAAAAACGCATCAGCAGCGAGTCGATCCACCCTCCCCAGTATCCCGCCGCCGTGCCCACAGCAAAACCCAGCGCAAGGATCGAAAGAACGATGGCCAGGACCGCGCCGATGGAAACCCGTGCGCCGTACATCAGCCGCGAGAGGATGTCCCGACCCAGGTGATCCGTGCCAAGGGGATGCGTCAGACTGGGGTCAAGAAGCTTTTTCTCCAGATCGACTTCTGCCGGATCGTGGGGTGCAATCCATGGCGCCAAGACAGCCACCCCAAAAATCAGCCCGAGAACAGCGACGCTGAAAACCACCAGCTTGCGCTTTAACAGGAGCCTGCGTGCCTTCACAACCCGTTTTCTCCTTCCATCCGGATCCGAGGATCGAGCCAGGCGTAAAGAATGTCCACAAAAAGATTGCAGAACACAAAAATAACGGTCATGAGCAGGATGAAGCACTGCATGACCGGGAAGTCCCTGTTGTAGATCGCCGTCACGGCATAGCGGCCTATGCCCGGCCAGGCAAAGAGGGTTTCCACCACGACCGCTCCGCCCAACAGCTCGCCCACATGCATTCCCATGGCGGTGACTACTGGGACCAGCGCATTCTTGAGAACATGGCGACCAATGACCCACCGTTCCAAGACACCCCTCGCACGGGCATAGACGACCATCCGGTGTCCCATTTGTTCAAGCATGCTCGCCCGGATGAGGCGCGTATTGATGCACATGGACATGAGCGCCAGCGCAAAAGAAGGCATGATCACAGAGGCCGCACCCTCTTTTCCCATGGGGGGCAGCCATCCGAATTTCACTGAAAAGAAGTAGATGAGGAGAAACCCCAACCAGAAACTCGGCATGGAGACGCCCAGGAAAGAGATGGCACGTGTCACCTGATCGATCCACCGCTCACGGTAAAGGGATGAGAGGATCCCAAGGGGAAAGCTGAGCAGGAGGGTGAGGAGCAAGGAAACCCCCGCCAGGGTGAGGGTATTCGGCAGGTAGTAAAGAAGTTCATCCAGCACCGGTCTCCGCGTAACATAGGAAGTTCCGAAATCCATGGCCAAGGCTTTGGAAAACCAGTTGAAGTACTGAACAGGAAGAGGGAGGTTGAGCCCCAGGTGCTCACGAGCCTCCGCCAGAGCCTGGTCCGTAGGCGGAATCTGAGAGAGACGAAGGTAGGCCATGGCCGGGTCTCCTTCTCCCAGGCGCAGGATCAGAAACACCACGATCGAGACAGCCAGCAAAATAGGCAGGAGAATCAGAATTCTCTTGAAAACGAATCTTGCCACGGTCGCCTTCCTGTCTTCTTATCGTTTCTCCATGCCTTCAAAGGGAATCTCGTACCGGGTCCAGCCGAAGTTCACATTCTGGAGGTCTCCACGGTGAACGATCACATTGGTGATAAAGCTCAGGGGCAGGTAGACGGCCTGCTCGTGGAGCGTGGTAAGAAGATAGACATACAGGCCTTTTCTCTGATTTTCGTCCACGCTGCCCAGAACCTCGGTGATCTTGGAATCGATCTCGGCTTTCATGGGCAAGCCGGACTGGGCCTGGAAATCTGCATGGGACGGAACCCTCATGGAACTCATGGTCGCGTGGGGTTCGTAAGGCGCTCCCCAGGTGTCATTGAAGATGAGACCGAATTCTCCGGATTTCTGGCGTTTCAGGAAGGAATCGTTTTCTTCGCCCAGGAGCTTGACCCGCATGCCAACCTTGTTCATTGCTGATTGAAAGGCCTCTGCAATGGACTTGTGCAGGGCATCGTTCCCAACAAAACAAAAATCCAAGGCCAGTTCGGCGCCGGACTTGACCCGAACGGCTCCCTCGGCGGGCCGCTTCCAGCCTGCCTCATCCAGGATGCTTTCCGCCTGCTGAGGACTATAAGCATAGGGCTTGAGCCCCACATTGCAGAAGGGCATCTCCTCTGAGAAGAAGGTGTCCGCCTTGACCTCTGTGTTCGAAAAAATGCCTCGGATCATGGCCCCTTTGTTGACCGCATGCTGGATCGCCTTGCGCACGGCAAGCTCCTTGGTGGGACCGCGGTTCGAATTGACAGCCAGGGCGCGCGTGGCCAGAGGCTTTGAGACGCGGGTCTCATATTTGCCAGAGTCTGCAAACCGCTTGAACGTCTCCACCCCTATCTGTCCGCCCGGTCCGAAGATCAGGTCGATCAGCCCCGTCTCGAACGCAATGGCCCTGCCGTGCGGATCCGGAATCACCTTGACCACAATTCTTTCTATTTTGGGCTTCGGGCCCCAGTAGTGATCATTGCGCACAAAAACGTCATACTCTGCCAGCTTGCTTTCCGCCAGGACCCATGGCCCTGTTCCCACGGGCTTGCGAATACCTTCAGCGGTATTGCCGCTCTCCGGAAAGGCCGAAGGGGCCAGAAACCGAAAGGGCCGGATCAGGGTGAGATCTTGCAGGGTCGGATAGTACGGGCTCTTCAGCACGAGCTTGAAGGTGCGCTCATCAGGAGCGGAAGTTCCATGGATCGCGTTCACGATGTTCAGCCAGTCATGGCGCTTGGCATTGACCATGATGGCGTCGAAATTCCTTTTCACCGCTTGTGCGCTAAAAGGTGTTCCATCGGAGAAGAGCACGCCCTGCCTGAGCTTGAACACATATTCCTTTCCATCCTTGGAGATATCCCAACTTTCCGCCAGCCAAGGCATGATCCGCCCCCCTTCCCCGTAGCGAACCAACGGCTCATAGACCATGGCCTGGGCAAACATCTGATTGGGGGAATAGAGATGGGGGTTGAGAGGGCCCACATTGCTAGGCCACGAATAGAATAAGGCCTTCGTGTCAGCCAGGCACGGAGCAACCCAAATGAGCAGAATACCGAGGACCGCCACCAACCCAAAGAGACAAAAAACCTGGCGAAACTGTCTTCTGACCATACTGTTCTCCTCCTTGATCCTGTTCAATAATGTCCTCTTCCACCGGCCAAAAAAAAGCCACGAAAGCTCAACGCTCCAATATGTCGTTGGAAAGCCTTCGTGGCTCTGATCCGTATCCGATTAAATTGCGATTTTGAACTGAACCGTCTTCGGACGGCCATTGACACTATGCGCTGTTTCTAACACGGCTGCCCAGACGATGTCAACCGAAAAGGCATCTGCTCAAACGCCTACCTCCCAGTTTCGGATAATGGGATACTGGCTTTATCACCGAGGCCACCCCCACAAACACGATGAGTAGTTCACGTTGGAAAAGGCTTCTTGGGTCAAGGTCGGATCAAGAAATTTTTCTGATCTCCTCTTGCAGTTGCCTCCTCATCTCCAACCTGAAGCGTGCCCACTCAGGATCGCCATCTACATTTGGCACAACAGCAGAACCTGAGATGCCCTTTTTTTTGAAGCCCTCCAGCAGCGCCTTTCGGCGTGAACCCTTTTGTTTCGCAGTTTTCATCGCGAAGTCAGCCAAGGTTTTCTTCACAGCAATTTTCTCAGATCCAGCCGTGTTTTCCAATATCTTTAGGAGCGTTTCGCTGTTTACCTCCACTTCGATTCGAGCCACGACCTCATCTTTGAGAATCTGATCGACCAGATCTTTGTCTTTTGCTTGGAGCGCAGTCACCTCAACTTGAAATCTCTCGGAATCCAATATACCGTTGAGAGCTTTCTGAACCAGGCCTTTGATCTTGCCTTCCAGCTCCTGACGTTTAAAGCCCTGCTTCTCCTCTTCGGTCACGGAGAACTTCTTGGCTTTCTCCATGATGATGTCGAGTGTGCTCTTGATTTCAGCCATTTGTCAATCGTCCGTCGTCCATGGTCCGTTGTCAGTCGTATCCGCAATCGATGGTCCGTTATCCGTCGCGGGTTGCACGTTGCGAGTTGCAGGTTGCTTGTTGATGGAGAGCAGGAAAAACGACCTATTGTTTTATAGAACCCCCCTCTTCTTTCGTGTTTTCATACCTTCGTGTTTTCGTGATAAGGGGTTCTTTCTTTTGTTCTCTCCTTACCCGTTCTTCCATCATTCTACCATTCCATTATTCCTGTTTTTCTGTCTGTGTGGGTCTGTGGCTAATTAACCAGTCCCAGTTCCTCAATGACGGCGTCATGAAATACGGGCCTGAACTGTTTGATCTTGTCGTTGTCCCTTTTTGGATGCACTCTGTTTGAGAGCAGAATGGCGATCACGTCCTTTTCCAAATCCATCCAGATGGACGTCCCTGTGAAACCGGTGTGGCCTACGCTGTCTCGGGAAAAATGTTTCCCAGCACTGCTTCCTTCCAATGCTCTTGTGTCCCAGCCGAGTGCCCAGTCGCTTCCCTTCACGATGTCCTGTCTCCTCAAGAACTCCCTCACGCTTTCGGGCTTGAAGTAGTCGGCCCTCTTCCCCAAATAGTGTTCTCTCAACATGTCGGCCATCACGTAGATCTCTTTAGCTGAGCTGAATAGCCCTGCGTGTCCCGAGTATCCGCCAAGGGTCCATGCATTGTCATCGTGCACCTCCCCTTGCAGCACGCGCTTCCTCCACGGACAATCCTCCGTCGCCGCAAATTCTTCAGCCCCTATCCTCTTCTTACCTGAATCTTCATCTTCCCCCCCTTTTTTAAAGGGGGGCCAGGGGGGATTTGCCTCCTCGCTCGTTCGCCGAAAGAATGTCCTTTTTAGTCCCAGCGGCCCATAGAAATTCTTCTGCACAAACTCCGGCAGAGTCTCCCCTGTCCTCTCTTCGATCACCCATTCCAGAAGCATGAACCCCAGGTCGCTGTAAAGGCTCCCCATTCCTGGCTCATAGGCAAAGGGCTCCTCGATGATCCACTCTCTGAGCAGTTTCTTTCGGTCTTTCAACGGTTGATCACGAAGCCTCTCATAAAATGGTTTCCAATCCACAAGACCTGCAGAGTGACTCAGCAAGAGCCGCAGTGTGAGATCCCCTTTGTTCCCGAGGTTTGCAGAGGGAATAAGCTTCGAAAGAGGTTCATCCAGCTCGATCCTCCCCTCGTCCACTAGTCTCATGACAGCCGGAACTGTCGCAAAAACCTTTGTCAGAGAGGCGAGATCAAAGATGGTGTCTCTCGCCATTGATGCACGCTCAGGCACAAGTGAACGATATCCGACATGCTCAAGGAAGACAATCTTCCCGGCCCGCGCAGCCAGCGCTACCGCTCCTGGGAAAACTTCGTCATCTATTCCTCTCTGGAGAATTTCTTCTATTCTCTTGGGCCCTGCGTCCATTCCCTTAACTCAGCTTAATTTCTTAATCACCACTATCCCACAATTGGATATGAGGAGCAAGGGTTGCTTTTTTGCGTACATTTGCTATAGGAAGAAAAATGTGCGAATCAAGATAGGTGCTCGTTGGTAAAACAGGTGACTTCTATTTCCTGCTTCGGCGGCTCTAATCAATCTGAAATTGAGAACAAAGACGTGTCAGGAGGGTTTATGATGAAGATTATCAGGAATTCGTCCGGCATCATTCCGATCATTCTTGTAATCCTAGTTGCCATTGTCGCGCTTTTCATCTTGTTGCGGATCATCTCCTGTTAAGGTGGATTCGTGATGAAAACCCTAAAGACGACCCTGATCGTTGTCATCGCTCTGTGCATAGGCGGTGCCGGTACTTACATCACCCTCCCCCTTCTGAAGTCCCTCAGGGCAGTGTTTGAATGGGAACGGGTTGAAAAACAAACCCTGACCATCCTGCAAAGCGAAGCCATGGCTTTTCTGGTCACCGACAGAATCGCCACCCAGATCGTCGTATCCGTTTCTGAAAACAACGTTCTCCTCGGGCAACGCGAGGGTTATCTCATCGGGACGGCGAGATTGTACTACGGGATCGACATGAAAGAACTGACCAAGGACTCGATCACGCTAAGGAATAACCAGATCTTCGTCACCCTGCCACCGACCAAAGAACTCGATTTCGCGGTCGATCTGGAGTCGCTGCATTTCATCTCGAAGATGTCGGGGACTGTGGCTTTAGTCGATTGGCTCAAGGGAAAAGACATGTATGCGGAGTTGCGCGCTCAGTTCAAACCCAAGGCCCTAGAGTTCATGAAGCAAAACGGCATGATTCCTGACCGGCAGAGAATCCTCGCCCGTCTCAATAGCATGTCATCGGTCTTCACGGAGAACCTAGGTCTCGAGGTCACCTTTGATTGAGATCGTAAGCTTAGCTTCTAAGAATGTCTTTCGCTTTGGAATGAGAGTTGTTGATGGATTTGTGGTTCATGATGAGGGAGTAGATTTGCTTGGCCTTGTCGTGGTTGGCGGTCCTCGCATACACATAGAGCAGTGCCAGATTCACCTCTGTGCTGAATTCATCCACACCGTGGTTGCACGCTGAAACAGGTTCGAGGAGATTCCGGGCCTCGGCATAGTCATTCCGGGCCAGATACAGGCTTGCCTGAACGTAATCCACCATTTCGAGATTGAACGGGACAAACAAGATGACTTCATCTTTCCAGTTCGGAGTCCTCACATAGGTGTCGATCCACCGGATACCGTCCATCGCCCTGTCTACAGGGAGTTTTCTGGCAGCGCGGAGGAAATACTCAATAAAGGTAAAATTCCTCGGGTATCGTTCTCGAAGCGTTTTGGCGAGTTCCACACCCTCATCGAGCTTGCCTTCATACTGGATGTACGCGTAGGCGAGAAAAACCTTGGCCGCGCCTTCTGAGTATTTACCCTGTGTCATAGCCTTGGTCACATACTCGAGCCCTTTTTCGCTGTTGCCACTGAACCCGATCAGC
Organism: uncultured delta proteobacterium; assembly: GCA_963702565.1. Classification (GTDB taxonomy): domain Bacteria; phylum Desulfobacterota; class DSM-4660; order Desulfatiglandales; family HGW-15; genus CAVPDE01. The sequence goes on from CAVPDE010000016.1 coordinate 31,848, forward strand.
CAAGCAAGAATCTTGATAGCTCCGGTGAGCTTCGAGCAATAGTATTCGAACAGGCCCAGCCCGAGATAGGCGTCATAATTTGCTGGATCGATCTCCAGGGACTTTTCCAACGCCGCAACTGCGCTCTTGCCTTTGGAGTACGAATCCAAATACTCCTTGTCCTGGAGATGAACCATGCCCTCTGATCCCAGGACCATCCCTCGCAGGAAATAGATCATCGCATTTTGGGCGGGGTATTCATCACAGGCTTTCTTGGCATCTGCTGCTGCACTTGAGAATTTTCTTTTGTACATCGCGTACTGATCGTCGGCCGGGAAATCCCAGTACGAACGCAGGATGTACATGTAAATGGTAGTGAGCAGAAAACGAGGCAAAGGCTCTTTGGGGTAACGATTGATCAGAGCGTGGGTTCTTGTGATGGCCTTGTCATATTCGCTGTTTAGTGTGTCATGAGAAATTCGCGCAATGAGTTCCTGGACATGCCTATCCTCCTCAAAGTTCGCAGCCCACACACTTTGAGTAAGGGTGATAACAAAGGCTATGGCCAGGAATGCCTTTTTCACTGGTTGAGATCCTTCCTTCAAAGACTGTACCGACCTTCATGGTATCTCTCTCTTCCCCATGTCTGTAAGTCTTGAAGACAAGTTAAGAAGTGGGAAGCGATAAGCAAGGACGCCATGAATCATAGCCTCACAACGCGGATTCACCATGAAAATGCAACTCCCGGACCAAAATCGACGGAATATGCGCGTGCGTTCAACGCGATGACGGGCCACGACCGCGACACGAAAGCCCATGAAGGATCACTCCCCTTGCGTTCCTGGAGGGGCATTAGGTCTTCGTCCAAAATACAGCCTGATTTCATAGGATTGCATTCTTTGTTCCTTCATATTCTCTGCTCCGTCTGCCACTGCCCGGGATTCTCTGTTCCATGTGGAGCCATTCCTCGCAGACTGCAGATGCTTCGGATGCCGTCACCGGTTCAGGGCACAGGTGTTTATTTCGCCCTGTTTTTTTGCGGAAACAAGGCAAAATCTGACAAATTCCGTCAACTGAATTGGCAGCACCCCCATTCGCTCTGAGGCGCCGGAGGATTTCGTAAGGCATCCAGAAGTGTTGACAAAACAGAGAGGCTTTGCCATTAGAAACAATACTAAAAAAGGTTCTGTTTGTGTCATTCCGGCCGAACCTTTTTATGAGAGCATTAGGAGTGGGCATCATGAGAAAATATTTTATAATTGGCATCGTGGCGCCACTGAGCGTGCTGTTTGTTTTGGCCCTGCCCTCCTACTCGCAGGTTCAGAAAGTCGACAGCGTCCTCGATGAAAAGGTGATGGCCTTTCTCGACAAGATGAGGAACCGATGGCGGGACTGGAACGTTCCAGAGGCAGACGGCAGGATTCTCCATGACATCATCGTTCAGAATCAATACAAGCGCGCTCTGGAAGTGGGAACTTCGACCGGGCATTCAGCCGTCTGGATCGCGTGGGCCTTGAGCAAAACCGGCGGGAAGCTGATCACGATCGAAATTGATGAGGACCGCTACAGACAGGCACTGGACAACTTCAAGGAGGCAGGGCTGAGCAACACCATCGAGGCGCGGAACGCCGATGCCCATCAACTGGTGAAGGATCTGCCAGGGCCTTTCGACTTTGTCTTCATCGATGCGGACAAGAACTGGTACATCAACTATGCAAAAGCCTTGATCCCCAAGATTGAGCCGGGCGGATGCCTCGCCGCCCACAACGTGGAAGAACGCGCCTCTGCCTATGGGGGAGGGTATTTGAGCGACACGGATCGATACTTTCAGTACATGAGGGACCGGCCTGGCTTCGAGACCCGAGTTCATCCCGGCAGTCGAGCGGGGATTGCCTTGAGCTACAAAAAAAGGTTAAGGTAGGGTACGTTGATAGGTTGCTGAAAAATACCCACCGACGGCGTTGCCCTCATCCCTCGTCGTTGCGACGTACTGGACTGTACGACTCACTCCTCGGGATTTCGGGCGCCTTGTGTCTGGGTGTTTTTGAGCAACGTGCTCGCAGGGCGTTTTTCAGCATCCTGCATGAGGCCAAACCATGCCGACATGCATTATGGAGGATAGAATCTGATGAAATGTTGGGCAAAAGAGATGATAACTCGATCTGGCGCAAAAGCACTTTTACTCTCCCCCTTCCTCTTTCTCCTTGGCTTTGGAGATTGCTTTGCGCAGGGAGAAGCCCTTGCGGCAAAAAGCGCATTCGCGTTTCAGAACGTGGTGCAGGAGGCCAACAAGCTCTCCCAGAAACCCTACAAGAGCCCGAAAGGAGAAGTTCCAGATACCCTCTTAGTCGACAACTACGATCAGTGGCGCAACATCCGATTCAAGCCTGACCGATCTTTATGGCGCAAAGAAGGGCTCCCGTTCACGCTTCAGTTTTTCCACCCGGGACTTTACTATGACCGCACAGTAGGGCTCTATACCATCAGCCTCAAGGGAGAGGTGAAGCCCATCCCCTTTTCTAAGGAGTCCTTCACGTATCCGAGCAAAGAGCTTGAAGCTCTTGTGCCGAACAATCTCGGCTTTGCAGGGTTTCGCATCCATTACCCGATCAATAAGCCAGATTATCACGATGAAGTTGCTGTCTTCGTCGGGGCGAGCTACTTCAGGGCCGTTGCACAAAACATGAACTACGGCCTCTCGGCCAGGGGCCTTGCCATCGATACCGTGCTTCCCTCAGGCGAGGAGTTCCCCGATTTCAGGGAATTCTGGATTCAAGAGCCACAGCCCGATGCCAAGGACATCACCTTCTACGCCCTTCTGGACAGCCCCAGCGTTGCGGGAGCCTATCGTTTTGTTATCCATCCGGGAAAGGAAACCGTCATTGATGTCGAACTCACGCTCTTTCTCCGTAAGCCGGTGGCCAAGCTCGGCATCGCCCCCATGACGAGCATGTTTCACCACGGTGAAAACTCCTACGCCAAAGTCATGGATGACTTCCGGCCGGAGGTCCATGACTCGGATGGGCTCATGATCGCCACGGCTACAGGAGAGTGGCTCTGGCGTCCCCTGGTCAATCCCAAGACATTGCTGGTCAACTCTTTTCAGGTCAACAACCCCGCAGGGTTCGGCCTCATTCAAAGGGACATGGATTTCGACCATTACCAGGACCTTGAGAGCAACTATGAAAATCGCCCCAGCCTCTGGGTCACTCCCGTGGGCCACTGGGGAGAAGGCCGGATAGAACTCATCCAGATCCCCACGGACAAGGAAGTCTACGACAACATTGTCGCCTTTTTCGTGCCTTCCAAACTCCCCGAGAAGGGAGAGCCTCTCTCCTTTGCCTACCAGATGGTCTGGCACTACGCAACCGAGAGCCCGCGACCTCCGGCCGGAAGAGTGGTCGCCACCAGGGCCAGCAGGACCAAGGTGGAGGGTGCCAGATTATTTGTCATCGACTTTGCCGGCACCCAGCTCGACTCTCTTGCCGCTGACAAAGCGGTCGAAGCCATTGTGACGGTCGGCTCCGGCGCGAAGTTCATGGAGCAACAAGTTTACAAGAACAGGTTTACCGGCGGCTGGCGCCTCGTGTTTCAGATTCTTGCGGATGAGGCGCTTTCTGCCGACAAAGACCGCCCAAAAACAAAAGATCCTGTGGAGCTCAGAGCCTTCCTCAAACTGGGAGATAATGTTCTCACAGAGACATGGAGTTATGCCTACGAGCCTTGACCATAAAGAACGCCCAGCTCTCAGGGACGGCCCCGCTGTGCATGAAAAGGAAAGGAGAGTGATCTCTTGACTCACTTCGTTCTGGAGACTTTGGTGATTTTTCTCTTGATCGCCGCTAACGGTCTTCTGGCCATGTCTGAAATCGCCATTGTTGCATCCCGGAAATCCCGTTTGCAGCAGTCGGCGAATTCAGGAGATGCCGGTGCTCGCGCCGCACTCGAATTGGCGACTCACCCGAACCGGTTCCTGGCGACGGTTCAAATAGGGATCACCTTGGTGGGCATCCTGGCAGGAGCTTTCGGAGGGGCGACCCTGGCCCATAAAATCGAGCGTCTGGCCGCCGCAGTGCCCGCGCTCGTGCCCTACGCAGGCATCATCGGCGTAGGCGTTGTCGTGGTGGCGATCACATTCTTCTCCCTGGTGCTGGGTGAACTCGCACCCAAGCGAATCGCTTTGGCCCACGCCGAACGAATCGCCTCCACCATGGCGGCTCCCATGCGTTTTCTGTCTTCGCTTGCTTTTCCTCTTGTGCGGCTGCTCGGCCTATCCACGGACCTGGTCCTCAGGATATTTAAGGTCAAACCCTCTTTGGAACCCCACGTCACCCAGGAAGAGATCAAGATCCTCGTTGAACAGGGCACTGAACAGGGCATTTTCGAGGAATCCGAGCAGGACATGATCGAAGGGGTGCTGCGACTGGACGAGCGGCCCATCGGAGCCTTTATGACGCCGCGCACTCAGATGGTGTGGATCGATGCGGGAGATTCCCCGGAGGTCCTTCGCGCGAAGATTGTGAACAGCCGGCTTTCGCGCTTTCCGGTCATCCAAGGAAGTTTCGACAACGTCCTGGGTATTGTCTCTGCAAAGGACATCCTCAAGCAATCCCTAGGCGGCCAACCCACCAACCTGCGACAGGCCTTGGGACCACCCCTCTTCGTTCCCGAAACCGCTTCTGCGTTGAGAGTCCTCGACCTCTTCAAAAGAGAGGGCACCCACTTTGCGCTCGTCACCGACGAATATGGCGGCATCCAGGGTCTGGTCACGGACCGAGACATTCTGGAAGCCATTGTGGGGGAACTTCCTTCCCGTGATGAGCCCCATGAACTGGAGGTGACGGTCCGCGAAGACGGTTCCTGGCTTGTGGACGGGCTCTTGGACATCGACAAGCTCAAGGAAATCCTCGAGGTGGATGCACTTCCCGACGAGGAATCCGGCCGATACCACACCGTGAGCGGCTTTATGATGACCCAGCTCGGAGGCATACCGGCGACGGGGGAACACTTCGAGTGGGAGGGGTTTCGTTTTGAGGTGATGGACATGGACGGCCGCCGCGTGGACAAAGTGTTGATTGCAAGCGTCCAGGATTCAAAGGAGTAAGAGAGCCGTTCTTATGGCGCCAACCCTTGTCGTTCGAAATGCGCGGGAACAGGACGTCCCTGCGCTCGCCGATTTCAATATCGCCATGGCGCAGGAGACTGAAAACAAGAGTCTCTCTCCGGCCAAGGTGAAAGCCGGGATGAGAGCGGTCCTCAGGCATCCTGATCACGGCTTTTACCTGGTCGCCGAGCTGAACGGGCAGGTTGCGGGCTCCTTGCTGGTCACCAGGGAATGGAGTGACTGGCGAAATGGGGTTTTCTGGTGGATCCAGAGCGTCTATGTTCCACCCGAGTTTCGTAAACGAGGCATCTATCGAGCCCTCTACGATGGCGTTAAGGCCAGTGCCGAGAGCAACCCTGAGGTGTGTGGCTTTCGCCTCTACGTTGCGAAAAGCAACAGGCCGGCCATGTCTGTTTATTCAAAGCTCGGCATGAGCGAGACAGAGTACAGAATCTATGAAGAGAGTCTCTGGGAGTGAAATAGCGTCCTCATAATCCGGAAAGGACTCTGATCTCTTGCATGGCCGCGGCAAGAAATGCGTCAGGTGCCGCTGAGGACTCCCACGCTACGGTCCTGCCGAACTTGATGTCCACTCTTCTCCGCATGCCCTCCCGTGAGTAACGGATTCCCACCGGAATAAAAGGCACCTCAATCCGAGAGTGGATCAGGCGAATCAATCCAACGTAGCCGGAACCCATGCGGTTCCTGTAGTAGGTCCCTTCCGGGAAAACCACCACAGCGGCCTCGGCTTTCAGCAGCCCCACGATCGCTTTGATGGACCTCCGGCTGGCCAGGGGTCGGCGCCGATCCAGAGGGATGCCTCCGAGAGAGGTCATGAACCAGTTCGAAAGGCGATTCACGAAAAGTTCGTTCTTTGCAACATAATAGAGAGGCACGGGGGATGCGAGACCCAGCAGGGGAATATCCTCCCATCGCTGGTGTTTCGGAAGAAGGACGAGGGGCTCTCTCTGAGGAAGGTTTTCCCGCCCCTCCACGTGGGTCTCAAAAAAGGGGCCAGGACAATCCTGGCCGCCGCTTTGATGATTTGATGCACCCGTGGGTTTATGGTCTTGACCGAACCTCGCTCCAACCCTTTCCTCGTGCCCCTCACTCCACCGTGACGCTCTTTGCGAGATTTCTTGGTTTGTCGATGTCCCTGTTCAGAAACCTGGCGCAGTGGTAAGCCAGAAGCTGGCAGGGAACCACCGTCAGAATCGGGTAAAGGTATTCGAGCGTCGCCGGGACTTCGATCACCTCGTCCGCCATCTCCTTGACCTTGTCGTCGCCTTCCGTGGCAATGGCGATCACAGGGCCTCTGCGGCTCTTGATCTCCTGAATGTTGCTGATCATTTTTTCGTACAAGGAATCTTTGGGGACAACCGCTACCGTGGGCATCTCCGGGCTGATGAGGGCGATGGGCCCATGCTTCATCTCTCCTGCCGCATAGCCCTCTGCATGGATATAGGAGATCTCCTTGAGCTTCAGGGCGCCTTCCAGGGCAATGGGATACTGGTACTTTCTCCCAAGGAACAGCCAGTTGCTGCACTTGAAGTATTTGTCTGCGATCGCCTGGATGTGGTTGTCCTGGTAGAGGACTTTTCTGACCTGATCGGGCAGAGCGGTCAAGGCGTGAATGGCCTCCACCCCTTCAGTGAGGGACAGTTTCTGATGCCGGCCCAGGAGAATCGCCAGAAGGGTGAGGATCGTGAGCTGGCTGATGAAGATCTTGGTGGAAGCCACTCCAATCTCCGGGCCTGCGTGGTTGTAAACCCCTGCCTCCGTCTCCCTTGAAATCGAGCTTCCCACCACATTCACAATCCCCAGGAGGCGGGCTCCTTTGCGCCTGGCCTCCCGGATCGCCGCCAGGGTATCCGCCGTCTCCCCCGACTGACTGATCGCGATGATAAAGGTGTTGGGCGGAAAATTCAGTTTCCTGTACCGAAACTCTGAGGCGATTTCCACCTGCACATCGATCTCGGTCAGTCTCTCGAAAATGTACCGACCCACGCACCCGGCGTGCCAGGAGGTGCCGCAGGCGACGATGACGATGTGTCGTGACTCCTTGAGTTGATCCCACACCGGCATGATGCCGCCCAATTTGGGGACCCCCTCGCTCGGTTCGATTCTCCCCCTCATGGCGTTCATGATGGTTTCCGGCTGTTCATAGATTTCCTTCAGCATGAAGTGGGGGAAACCGCTCAGTTCCGCATCTTCGGGCTGCCATTCCACGGTCTCCGTGGCCCGGGTGATGGTCTTGGCCTGTGCTGTGGACAGGGTGAACCCGCCCCGTGTCAGCGTGGCCAGCTCGTTGTCGTTGAGGTGGACCACCTTGTTTGTGTAGCGCACCATGGCCGCCACGTCGGATGCGGCGAAATGGCCGTCTTCGCCGACGCCGATGATGAGCGGGCTGCCTCTCCTTGCCACGACGATCTGCCCGGGAGACTGCCTGTGAATCACGGCAATCCCGAAGGTCCCTTCTACCTGCGACATGGTTTTTCTCACGGCCTCGCCCAGGTTTCCGTCGTAGTGGAGGGCAATCAGGTGGGCGAGGACCTCCGTGTCCGTGTCCGAGCGGAATGAGACGCCGGATTTTTCCAGTTTCTTCTTGAGGCTGTAGAAGTTCTCGATAATGCCGTTGTGAATCACGAAGACATTTTCGGCCTGATCCCTGTGAGGGTGAGCGTTCCTTTCATTCGGTTCGCCGTGCGTCGCCCATCGGGTGTGGGCGATGCCGGAGGATCCCGGAATCGCAAGTTCGCCCACCTTTCTTTCCAGTTCCACGATCTTGCCGACAGACCTGAAAAACGCGATGTTCTTGCCCTCCTGTACAGCAATTCCTGAGGAGTCGTACCCGCGATATTCCAGTCGCTTCAATCCTTCCATGAGGATCGGCTTGGCTTCTCTTTCACCGACATAACAAACAATGCCGCACATATTTCCATCTCCTCACCAAGAACATGTAGAAAAAAGAACAGCGCACGGGACACGGTCTCAGCCGCTAAAGACCTGGTCTTCCGTGCGCCTTGCACCGTGCACCTTGAGCCTGCTTGCACTAAGAAAACCCTTCGAAACCTCCCGCAGGTTCTGCTCGGCTCCGGCTTCGCCTAAGAACAATAGTGCCGGTCGATAATCAGTCTCGCAATATCCTTGGCGCGCACGCCGATTCTCCCTCCGTGGGCCGTCATGACCGTGATGCACAGGCCTCCATCCCCATCCGAAGGAAGAACGTAAGCCGTCATCCATTCGTACTTGCAGTGGTCCGTCGCCCCGTTGATCGTGCCTGTCTTGGCGCCCAGGTCCACATATCTGAGCTCCCTCTTCCTTTGCAGAGGCTGAAAGGCTCTCCTGGCGGTCCCCTCCACAACCGTCCCTTCCATGAGGACCATCATCTTACTCGCCGTTTTCTTGCTGATGGGGCTGGCGAGCACCGAAGGAGTCGCTTCGTAGAGCACGTCCCCCGCATCGTTCGTGACGGTTTTGATCAGCCACGGCGCCATCATGGTTCCCCCGTTCGCGATCGATGCGGTGATCAGCCCTGCATGGAGAGGAGAAATGAGCGTCCTCTTGTTGAAGCCCGAGGCCACCTCGGCCAGGGCATAGTCATCCGTCGGCTTTATGAAACGGCTCGGCGCCACGAAAAAATCAAAGGGGATGGCGTGATTGAAGAGAAACCGATCCGCATACTCTGTGATCAACTCGCTCCCGAGGTAGTGGATGCCGATCTTGCCGAAGACGGGATTGATGGAGTCGGAGAAGGCCTCCCTGAGTGTCGTTTTGGTGCCGGGATTCAGTCTCTTTCCCTTCTTTGCCTTGTCCTCCTTGAGCTGGCTTTTGTAGAGGGTGTACTTCTGCCCCCTGAACGCCAGGGAGGTTTCCGGATTCATGCCGCGGGCCTCAAGGGCGGCGGCGGCGGCGACGATCTTGAAAAGGCTCGCTGCAGGAAAATCCGCCCGGAGGCCGATGTTTTCGCCCCTGCCCCCGTTCCCGTTGTTTTCATGGCTCCCCATGGCCAGGATCTGACCGTTATCCGGCCGGATCACCACCGCTGCACAATGCTGGGTCATGGATCGGTCGAGTAGGTCCATGACGAATCGCTGAAGATCCCTGTCTATAGAGGTCTCCAGCGTGTATCGCCCTCCAGGGGCTTCCACGTGGTAGACTTGTGCAAAAGGGGCATTGGTCAGCTTGACCTGCGCCAGCAACCCCCGAAGGTCCTCTATCGAGAAAGGCTTCGGTTTTGATGTCTCCGTGATCGTGTTGACCGGAGAAGGCCGCTGTCCGTCTTCAAAGACCGCAGAGATCAGGGAGCCGGAGGGAAAAGTCAGCCCAAGCACAAAAGCGCAAAGGGACAGCACCGCCCCGATCCATGCCCCCCTTCTCAGCACCTCTTTTCTTCGGGCTCTACGGTAGGACCGCTTCTGATAATCCAGCCACGTATGCAGTTGATCGTCGCTCGAAGAGGGTGGGTTGTCGTAGGGGTCAGTTATCATTAGTCTATCTGTAATTGAGATGAATTGAAGTATAATTAATATAAACTATAAATGCAAGAAAAAAGCTTAATATCATAAGAATTTCACAAATTTTTCTTGAGAGATGGGGTTGAAACCGAATTTAAGTTGATTGTCCGCTGTAAAAACAGACAATGCTTGGGGGCATAAGGATGTCGACCCGAACACCGGCCCCTCCACTGCCAGCCTGCCCCCGAGATCCTCAAAGTGCAACCACTGCCCAGTGAAGGGAGCGATCATGGACAAAAACGACCAGCCCATCTTTATCGACTACGCAAACGCCTCTCTTAAAGACGATCCTGAGATATTTTGGCAGCTGTACAACCGGTTCTTTAACCTTTATGGTAGAGAGCTACACACACAAACCTCACCCTCTGACACCGAAAAAAGGACGCTTACTCGGTGAATACCCTGCAATAACAAGCCCCTCTGCGAGTTGTTGGCGGGGTGGCAGAGGGGCTTAGGCGGAAAGAGTCGCTACAATAACATTGCAAATCTAGTGCCCGCAGGCTAGGCTTCTAAACGAGAAAATGACAAGGTGTGATTCACAGCTCTGGGAGTTCCTTTTTGTCGAGAGGGAGATATGGGAAAGTCAACGCGGGGGCAGCTTTTGGTGAAGGTCGGGCCAGGCAGATTAGTTATGGCATGGGACAATGTACTTCAAGATGAAGCTTTGGACATATTGGATGTCCTAACGGAATGGGTTGCATCTAAAAAGCGAAACTTCTATTCCGTCAGGAGCGGCAAACGCACCGGCAGAACGGTCATTGTAAAATCCTTGAGACCCCTCCCTCCGGATGTATGGGAACGCGAGTGCGTAAGCAAGGAGTAATGCTTCCCACTTGGAGGAGGATCGGCCGAATCGGGGAGAGATCGTTTGCCCTAGTATGGAAAATCTCACCATCTAACTCGATCAGCGAAAAGGCGTGACCCTGACACCCTGCCCGTGACCCCTGACATTCACCACGATACTGGCGATTACTAAATCATCAAGCCAAAACACCTCGAAACGCAAGAAACCCAGCAAAGACAACCATCTTCAGCCCCTAAGAAATGCGCATTTTGTCAGACATAATGCTTGACATGACCATAGTCATGTAGATGATTGAGATAACCTAATAAAAGGAGGCGATTCGATGACACAATACATGATTAAAAGTTTTCCGCCAGAGCTTCACAAGGCGGCGAAGATCCGGGCGGCTGAAGAGGAGATCACGCTTCAGGAGCTCATCCTTCGGGCGATCCGGGAATATCTTTCCAAAAAGAAAAAGGGGTAAAAATCATGTATGTTTATGAATTCGATAATAAGTTCTACTGTGCAAACTGTTACGCGAAATTTGTCCCAAAGGAGGACCGGAAACCGATTCACACAATGGAAGGGACTGAGTTCTATCATAGGTTTCAGGAAGACCCGGTTATATGCGCTGGGTGTGAGATTTCCATTCGGTACGATCAACTTCACAAGGCCACCTATCAATCTTTCGGAACGTAAAAGAAAGCACTTTAGGGTGGTTTAAGTACCACCGCGGGGGCAAAGTGATGAAAATTACTTGTGAGTGCGGGAAAGCATTGTATGCCAATGAATGTGGTTTTCATAATGATAACTACAAAGACGTTTTGCTATTCCTTTGTCCGTATTGCGGGGTGAAGACGACTGCATTTTTGTCTTTGGCTACTGAAGAACAGCCTGGCGCAAGAGAGATCTTGCCGGGACTGGTATATACACCGGAGAGATCACAGGGGAGCTTAGACGAGGTGGCCAAACAATTTCTTAACAAAATGATCCAAAAAAATGATGTTGCTTTGGGTGTGCGCCCCGGACCGATTTAAGAGCATGATAAAACAGGAAGGAGGCAAATGGCATGGGCGTTATTGTACGTCAGAAAGTCAAAGGAAAAGGCAACCCCTGGTGGATATTCATCACCCACACCGGCAAGCGCACGAGCCGGCAGGTGGGATACAAGAAAGCTGCGGAGAAGGTGGCCTAGCTGAAGGATTGGCTTGAGGTCCGACCGCTGGATTGGCGGTTTCTAGGTCAGCGCCTCCCGGGGGATCCGCGAAAACAGCAGAAGCTGCTGGAGCTGTTCAAGGATATATTGGAACGCAACGGCATGGAATGGGTAACCAAGAACCGGGGAATGTTGCTGGCAGGGGCCAAGGATATCCTGCTGGATCTATAAGTTAGAGGAAAGGAGGAGAAGCTAACGGCAATCAGAACGCGTGAGGGTAGGAGGGGGGCCACGTGGCAGATCGACTACCTGGATCCGAACGGGAATCGGCATCATGGTTGTGCAGGTTTAATGAACTCGATTCCTCCCATATAAGATTGAAGAACACGCGGTATCCGGACGGTGCCGTCCTTTTGCTGGTAATTCTCCAGCACAGCCACCAGGGTCCGGCCCACCGCAAGACCGGATCCATTCAGGGTGTGGACCAACTCGGTTCCGCTTGCTCCCTTTCTCTTGAACCGGATGCCGGCCCGCCTGGCCTGGAAGTCCTCAAAGTTGCTGCAGGAAGAAATCTCCCTGTAGAGCTTCTGGCCCGGGAGCCAGACCTCCAGATCATAGGTCTTGGCCGACGCGAAACCGAGGTCGCCGGTGCAAAGGGCGACGACACGGTAAGGCAGTTCCAGACGCTGCAGGATCGTCTCCGCATTCCGCGTCAGATCTTCCAGTTCCCGGTAGGAGTCCTCGGGTCTGCAGAACTTGACGAGTTCCACTTTGTTGAACTGGTGCTGCCGGATCAGCCCTCTTGTGTCTTTCCCGTAGGAACCCGCCTCTGACCGGAAGCATGGAGTGTAGGCGACATAATGAATGGGCAGGGACTCTTCCGCCAGCACTTCGTCACGATGGATGTTGGTTACCGGAACCTCTGCGGTCGGAACCAGGAACAAATCCCATCCCTCGATTTTGAAGAGGTCCTCTTTGAATTTGGGAAGCTGGCCTGTGCCGGTCATGCTGGCTGAGTTGACCATGAAGGGGGGCAGAACCTCTGTGTACCCGTGTTCCCGCGTGTGGATATCCAGCATGAAAGAGATCAGCGCTCTTTCAAGCAGGGCCCCGGCGCTGCGGTAAAGCGCGAATCTCGACCCTGAAAGCTTGGAAGCCGCAGCAAAGTCCAGGATGCCGAGCCTCTCTCCGAGGTCCCAGTGCGCAAGGGCCTCAAATTCCTTCTCCGGGACAGTGCCCCAGGTCCTAATCACAGGATTGTCTTCACTGGCCGCCCCCACAGGCACGGACTCGTGAGGCATGTTCGGAATGACCATGAGGAAAGGCTTCAGATCTTCGTCAACCTGGGAAAGCGCGGCCTCCATCTCCTTGATCTCCACCGAGACTTCCTTCATCTCCCCGATAAGGCCCGAGGCATCCTGCCGCTGCTTCTTCATCTGGGCGATTTCCTCGCTCACCTTGTTTTTGCGGTGGCGAAGGGTTTCAAGGGCTGGAAGGATTTCGCGCCTCTTCCTGTCAATGGCTTCAAAGACGGATATGTCCAAGTCGTTGCGCCGGTTCTTGAGCATCTGTTTGACCGCATCAAGATTGGCTCTGATAAATCGAAGATCCAGCATGAAGTACCCTTATGAAAAATCATTATAATCTACAAGGATAGCTTTTTATCACAAATGCAGCTCAAGCGTCAATCTTTTTTATAAATCAGCCGCATTTTACCTTTTTGAAATTCAATGCCGATGGCTGAGGTCAGGGAAGACCCACAAAAGGGTCAGATAGAACATTTTGGGGAAAGAGTATTGAACCCTTCACGTTAAAGATATATGTTGTTGCCATTTACACCCTTGGTTTTCTTCTATGACTAAATCCGAACCTGCAAAGAAGTCTAACGTTCTTTGGAGCGTTTTCACTTCTGTCAAGCTTACCCTGGCGCTGCTCATTGTTCTTGCCGTCACCTCCATCTTCGGGACCGTTATCCCCCAGCAGGAAGGGGCCATGGAGCTTGCGGAGGAGTTGAGTCCAGGTCTCGTGAGCCTTCTGAGTTCTCTTCAGCTTTTCGACATGTATCACTCCCTGTGGTTCAGGCTGATCATCGGGACCCTTGCCCTGAACCTCATCATTTGTTCCCTGGATCGTTTCCCCTCGGCCTGGAAACGATTTCAGACCGCTCCGAAGCTGGACCGCTCCAAGCCCTTTGAAGACCTCCCTCCCCACAGGAATTTCAGCGCAGAGGGGAAGACCGACAAAGTGGTTCCCCTGACCGCCGGAATTCTGAAAACCCATTACAGACGATTCCAGCAGAGAGAAACGGACAATGAGGTTGTGCTCTACGCCGAAAAGGGCCGGTTCTCTCACCTGGGCGTTTACCTGGTCCACCTGAGCGTGCTCATCATCCTCATCGGCAGCATTGTGGGATCCCTGTTCGGCTTCGAAGCCTATGTGAACATCCCGGAGGGGGAGGCGGTCAACAAGGTGAGGCTCCGCAAGACCCAAGCCTTCAAACCCATGCCCTTCGACGTTCGATGCGATCGATTCTCCGTGGAGTTTTATGACAATGGAGCGCCCAAGGAGTATCGATCGGACCTCACTTTTCTCGAAGATGGAAAAGCGGCGCTTCAAGGACCCCTGCTGGTCAATCACCCCGTCACATTCAGAGGGATCACGTTTTACCAGGCCAGCTACGGTTCCCTTCCAGGAAACAAAGCGCGCATCGGCATTCGCCGGGAGGGCGACCCGGCCAATGCGCTCCTCGATGTTGAAATCGAAAGGCCTTATGATCTGCCGGGCCAGCCAGGGCAATTCATGGTCTTCGAAGCCAGATCCGATTTTATGAAAATGGGTCCTGCGGTTCAGGTGGCGGTCCGGCCGGAGCAGGGCGAGGAAATCCGCTTCTGGGTCTTCAAGAACATTGACTTGATCAAGGAACGGTTCCCGGGATTCTTCGAGAGATTCCCCAAGTTCAATCCCGGCGCCTACAAACCCTACTACTTTACCCTGGAAAACATCCAAGCCAAATACTACACGGGACTTCAGGTGAGCAGGGACCCGGGCGTTCCCCTGGTTTGGACCGGCTTCTTTCTCATCATGATAGGCCTCTTTGTCACTTTCTTCACGTCCCACAGGAGCATCTGGGTCCAAGTGGCCAGGACAAAGGGCGGCCTGAATATCCGCGTTGCAGGAAGGACCAACAAGAACCCGGTAGGCCTGGAAAGAGAGCTTGACCATCTGGCATTGAAGATCAAGCGGAAGGTTGAAAAGACAGCCCCTGTGTGAATGCGGGACCGAGACCGCCTGGGCGGTTCCGACCTGACCTGATTCTGAGAGGTGAGCGGTGAATTCGATTATTCTGAGTTACATCACTTTCGTGTATTTCGCATCCTTCATGCTGTATCTCCTCATGATGGTGATGGGGAAGGAGTTCTTCGGCCGCCTGGCGACCTTCGTCACTCTGGCGGGTCTTCTAGGCCAGTCTCTCGCTATCGTTCTTCGTTGGATCGAATCCTACGATCTCGGCATCGGGCACGCCCCCCTGTCCAATCTCTATGAATCCCTGATCTTCTTTGCCTGGACCATCGTGTTCCTTTACGTTCTCATCGAGTGGCGGACCAAGAATCGCAGTCTCGGGGTCTTCGCGACTCCCCTTGCTTTCCTCGCCATGGCCTACGCCTCCTATTCTCCAACCCTCAGCAGCCAGATTCAGCCTCTGGTGCCTGCGCTCAAGAGCAACTGGCTGATTGCTCATGTCCTCACCTGCTTCTTCGGGTATGCAGCTTTCGGCCTTGCCTTCGGGTTAAGTCTCATGTACCTCCTGAAGAAAAGGGAAAAACCCGAGGGAAGCAATGTCTTCATAAGGATCATTCCGGATTCCTCAATTCTGGATGACATGAGCTACCAGATGGTGGTCATCGGATTTTTGCTACTCACCCTGGGCATTATCACCGGTTCAGTTTGGGCCCATTCGGCCTGGGGCAGGTATTGGGGCTGGGATCCCAAGGAAACGTGGTCCCTGATCACTTGGCTTGTGTATGCGGCCTTGCTCCATTCCCGCATGGTCAGGGGCTGGAAAGGCAACAAGCTCGCCCTCCTCTCCATTATCGGGTTCTTCTGCGTCCTCTTTACCTATCTCGGGGTCAACTACCTGGCAGGACTGCACAGTTACGCCAAGTCGTGAGGGCCGATCGCATCCCGCTAAAGACCTTTGGCCCCAGCCAAATGATGTGAGCCCGGACAGGGGGGTGTGGTCTCTTTAGAGCCGCTGAGTTTCAGTAAACAGTAGGCAGAAATCAGTAGGCAGCCGTCCCCACTGCTTACTTCCTACTGCATACTGCCTACTCCTCGGTTCCTGCATTCAAGTTTCAGCTCAAGGCTCCAATGTTCCAGTACCAGCTCAACCATCGTTTTTTTGCCCAGGTTCCGGAGGGGGTTGAAGAACTCGCCGGCCAGGAGCTGATGGAACTGGGTGCAGAGCGAGTGCAAGCCTCCTACCGGGGTATCTATTTCGATGCCGGCAAGGACGATCTTTACAGGATCAACTACGGTGCCCGACTGACCACCAAGGTTCTTGCGCCCCTGATCACCTTCCGCTGTCACAGCCCGGACACCCTTTACAAGAAATCCAAGGAAACCCCATGGGAGGAGTTTTTCACCGCGGATCACACCTTTGCGGTATTTGCCAACGTCACCCACAGCAAGATTCGTCACTCGCAGTATGCGGCCCTTCGACTTAAAGATGCAGTGGTGGATTCCTTCAGGGACCGTTTCGGCAGGAGGCCCTCTGTGAAGAAAACCGATCCGGATGTGTGGATTGGCCTTTACATCGAAAACGACAATGCCACCGTCAGTCTGGACACCTCGGGCGGATCGCTTCATCGCCGCGGCTATCGAGAAGAAGGCGGTCAAGCGCCCATGCAGGAAATCACAGCAGCCGCCGTGATCAGGCTTTCAGAGTGGGACGGCTCCAAGCCTCTCTATGACCTGATGTGCGGTTCTGGAACGCTCTTGAGCGAGGCTTTGATGGCTTACTGCAGAATTCCCGGCAGCTACAGAAGAGAACGGTTCGGTTTTCAATTTCTCCCGGACTACGATGAACCCCTGTGGTTGGCCGTAAAGAAGGAGGCGGATGGAGCTATGCGGAAACCTAGTCGAGGCCTCATCTCGGGAAGTGATATTGCAGAAGAGGCCGTCGACTTGGCGAGGAAAAACATCACGGATCTCCCTTACGGAGACCGGGTCGGCCTGGAGGTCGCGGATTTCAGAACGATTCCTGAACTTCGCGATCGGGTGATTCTCTGCAACCCGCCTTATGGAATCCGGCTCGACCGGGATAGAGATCTGGGTCCGTTTTACAGAGACCTGGGGGACTTCTTTAAACAAAGATGCCTGGGTTCTTCGGCCTTTGTCTACTTCGGAAACAGGGAGTGGATCGCTCACATCGGGCTAAAACCCTCGTGGAAAAAGGTTTTGAAGAGCGGAGGGCTTGACGGCCGGCTGGTCAAGTTCGAGATTTACTGAACTCCTGCTCTGTGCAGCGTGTCGGTTGTAATTCACAACCGTCTGTGCCAGAATAAGCTTCGTCAATCAATCCTCAAACTCAGATCAATCAGCGATGGATTCATGAAAACTGAAACGCCGCCCCCAACTCAAGAAGAGCTCAGGAAACTGGCAGAAGAACTCATCAAGGGACAGAACACCATGACCCTCTCCACGGCCGTCAAAGACGCAGCATGGGCGGCTCCGGTCTATTACGCCAATCTCGCTTTCACGTTCTATTTTTTTTCAGATCCTGCTTCCCGGCATATCCAGGAAGCTTTGGCAAGCCGTCAGGCCGCAGCAGCGATCTTTCACCAGTCTTCCACATGGAAAGAGATTCGGGGCATCCAGATGTCAGGAGGTCTTCACCCCATGTCCCCAGGTCTGGAATCCGTGAGGGCCATTCGAGCCTACCTAAAGAAGTTCCCTTTTACGATGGAATTCTTCGGCTCAGGAGAAAAGCTGGATCTCGATGGCTTCAGCAAGAGATTTCGGGTGAGACTTTACCGCTTCCGACCGGATGTTGTTTACTACATGGACAACCGGATTCGTTTCAGTTTTCGTGAAAAAATACAGTTGTCTTAGCGATCCTAAGGTGAAGATCCGGTCTTTTTCGATCCATCCACCTTTTCCAAAATCATGTGGCCTTGACAAAAATTGTTATAACCTGCACAAATTTTTGCGCTTTTTGTTTTCGCCTTTTATGCTGCCCTCTTCTACTCCCTTCAGTGATCGCCAATGCGCTTCTTTTTTTTTGATTTAGTGCTTAGAAGCGAAGACGCCTTCAGGACAAGGATCTTCAGCTCCAGACCCGGGTTAAAGTTCTGTTTCCTTCCCTTTCCGTTTCCAGAGCAGGACATAATTCCCAGTTATGGCACGGTTTTAGCAATCTTGACCTCTGGGGATTGTTTTCAGTCCGGTTATTTTCGCGAAATGGGAGATATCTCCCCGACCCAAGCCCGGCGGAGGATGTGGTTTTGCCAACAAAACTGATTTCCCAGGATTTCAAATCGAAAATCAGAAGGATGGATCGGTCGAGCGCCGGACAAATATCCATCCCGTGGGAAGCCCTGTCCAAAGAAAAACAAAACCTCCAGCTCCTAGTTGAAAAATCCCCCTTTGCCGTGGCCATTATCGACCAGGAAGGGAATTACTCTTACGTCAATCCTAAATTCACCGAGCTCTTCGGCTACACCCTCGAAGACATTCCCACCGGCAAGAGCTGGTTTGAAAAAGCCCACCCTGATTCCAAGCGCAAAAAAGAAGTCCTCACCGCATGGTTTGAGGATTTGCGGAAATTCCCGCAAGGCGAAATCCATCCGAGGATTTTCCCCGTCACCTGCAAGGATGGGTCGGAAAAACTTATCCTTTTTCGAACCGTTACCACCGAGCAAAGCGATCACTTCGTAACCTACGAAGACATCACTGAGAGGGAAAAAGCCCAAGAGACTCTGCGTGAGAGCGAAGAGAAGTACAGGGCCATCCTGGAACATGTTGAGGAAGGCTATTACGAAGTCGACCTCAGGGGCAATATCACCTTTTGCAACGACCACCTCTGCAAAATCCTTGGGTACCCGAGAAACGAACTCCTGGGGAGCAACAATCGAAGATACATGGATGCGGTCAGTGCAAAACAGGTTTTTGAAACCTTCAACCATGTTTTTCTGAGCGGTGAACCTTCCAAAAGTCTTAATTGGGAACTGATTCGTAAGGACGGCTCCGCCCGCACCGTAGAGATATCTGTTTCGCTGGTCCGGAACACCAAAGGGGAGCCTGCGGGGTTCCGGGGAATTCTCAGAGACGTTACGGAAAAGAAACTGGCTGACGAAGCGCTCAGAGAGAGCGAAGAGAAGTACAGAGAACTCGTAGACAACGCACCGGCAGGCATCTATGAAGTGGATTTCATCCAGAGAAAATTCGTCACGGTCAATGACGTCATGTGCGAGTACACAGGATACACAAAGGAAGAGCTCCTAGGCAGCATGAGCCCCTTTGATGTTCTTACCGACGACTCCAAAGCTCTGTTTATGGAAAGAATGGCGAAGGTCTTCGCCGGCGAAAAAGTTCCCCAAGCCGTGGAAATGAACATACAGACGAAGGACGGCAGGACCATCTGGGTCATTCTGAACACAAAACTCGTGTATGAGAAAGGGTTCCCAAAAGGCGCAAGGGCCGTTGTGCACAATATCACTGAGCGCAAGCTGGCCGAGGAAGCGCTTCAAAAGTCAGAAGAAAAATATCGTTTTCTTGTGGACAATGCAAACGATGCTATCTTCATTGCGCAGGATGGAATGATCAAGTTTCCCAATCCGAAAACCCTGGAGACCCTTGGCTACTCTCAGAACGAACTGAACAAGATCCATTACATGGATCTTGTTCATCCTGATGACCGCGCCTTTCTCGCAGAAATCCGTCAGGAAGTAGAAGGCAACAAACACACGCCCTCGGGCTTAACCATCAGAGTGATAACCCGCTCAGGGGAGGAGATCTGGGCTCAGATCAGCTCCGTCCCTATCGTGTGGGAAGATCGACCTGCCACTCTCAATTTCGTCAGAGACATCACGGTTCAAAAGAATGCTGAGGAAGAACTCAGAAACAGCGTCGACAAGCTTCGCAAAATCACGGGAGCCACGATTCAGGCCATGGCTCAAACGGTCGAGGTGAGAGATCCTTACACCGCCGGTCATCAGAAAAGAGTCGCGGACCTGGCCAGAGCCATCGCCACCCGGATGGGCCTTTCTTCCGACCGGGTCGATGGAATTCGCATGGCAGGGGCCATTCACGACATCGGCAAAATCTCCGTGCCCGCTGAAATCCTCAGCAAACCCGGCCTGCTGACACCCCTTGAATTCAGCCTCATCAAAACGCACGCCCAGATCGGTTATGATATTCTCAAAGACATCGAGTTCCCCTGGGACATTGCCACGATGGTGCTTCAACACCACGAAAGGCTGGACGGGTCCGGGTATCCCCAGGGCGTCACAGGAGAGCGCATTCTTCTGGAGGCCAGAATTCTGACCGTGGCTGATGTTGTCGAGGCCATGGCGTCGCACCGGCCCTACAGGCCTTCCTTAGGGATGGATAAAGCGCTGGAGGAAATTAAGGACAAGAGGGGCCGCTTTTATGACCCTGATGTGGTGGATGCTTGTCTCCGGCTTTTCAGCGAAAACAAATTCAACTTCAAATAATCTCAGGGAGAGCGGGACAGAGGCACAAAGCAGAAAACCCCTTCTCCTGTATCCTTTTGTCCCTCCTTCCTTTGTGCCTTTTTCCATTCCCAGTTCCGCAGTCACCGTGTTATATTTCCTTTCATGTCTGAACCGCTGAGTGAAAGTGCCCAGAAAGTCCAGGACGCTCTGGACCGCCACGGGGTGAGATGCGAGGTCGTAGAGCTGCCCGGCTCGACCAGAACCGCGCAGGAAGCGGCTCAAGCAGTCGGCTGTCGCGTGGAGCAGATTGCAAAGTCTCTGGTGTTCCAGTGCAAGACGACGAAAAGGCCTGTCCTCGTCGTGGCGAGCGGCGCCAACCGCGTGAACGAAAAAAAACTTCGCGATCTCCTCTCCGAACCTGTGAGGAAAGCCGATGCGGACTTTGTTCGGGAGCACACGGGGTTTGCCATCGGCGGTGTCCCGCCTGCAGGGCTTGCCAAGCCCATGGAGATCTTCATCGACGAGGATCTTTTCAAGTGTGAGGAAATCTGGGCTGCTGCAGGAACTCCCCACGCGGTCTTCAAGCTCAGCGCTGCAGACCTTGTGAAGATCACCCAAGGGAAAGTGGTAACCATCACTTAGTGCACAGGACGTTGTGCACTCGTGCACAGTTATCCATGCACTTCTCGCCCCTCGCTGGAGACCCTCGTTTCTATTCAATCAAAACCGGCTCTCTGAGAATCAACTCAATGGCCCTTGCCGCTACGGACGACAGGCCGGGGTGGGTTTCGCTGAGATTGGCCACCTGGCGCAAATGGTCTGCGCATCTCGCAATGAGCGATGTCAGGTCCCCTTCATCTACCGGGATCACGCTCAGAAGACTCTTCCACGGGACGCCCGAGGCCCAAAGAAAGAGCGCGACGCAGGGCCAATAAAACATCTGAGGGCTTTTGAAACCCCTGCTGATCTGAAGCCGGCTGAGGTCTTCGATCAGGTCCAGGGTCCGGCGGAAGGATGTTTCCAAGCCTCCCAGATCAAGGGGGCTTTCAATTCTGAAGTCCATCTCAATAGCCCTGTCCCAAACAAAAGGAGCCAGGCACCCTGCCACGACCTCAGGCGAAACTTCTGAAAAAGCTCCTTTCCTGATGGCTTCAGCAATCAGGAGAGGGTGGTCCAGCCTCAGCTTTGACGCCCAAAGGCCGTCCTGGGTCAGGCGATCCCACTCGTCCACAAAACCTGTCTCCTTCAGAAATCGGACGTGCCTCTTAAAACTCAGCCAAAGCCCTTGTCCCGCTCCACCCATCTGATCGATCAGAACCTGGTAGTCCCTCAGCAAGGTTCGAAGTTCGCCCTTCTCGTGGCCATGGCAGACGGTCTTGTGAACACAGTCTTCGCAGGGAAGCGCTTGCGCCCCTTTCCCTTTCTCTGCTTCATCTCTTCCCGGCACCTGGATTCGCAGGTCTTTCAACCCTTCCACAGGAATGGAGGCCAACAACGCCTTGAGCTTCTCGGGCGGATCCTCCTCGTGCAAGTCCACTCTGAAATCGAGGATACTCCTGATGTGACGGACATCGACTCTTTGGAGACGCCATTCTCCTCTCTTGAGGCGGAGCGTTCGCCGAAGATTGTGAGCCGCGCAGACCCGCCTTCCTTTTTCGCTGAAAACCCGAAAGATCACATAAACCTGCCGGTTCTTGTGAACGAAAAGGGTTCCTGGTCGAAGATGTTCTTCCAAAGCCCTCTGTTTCTTTTCTGTTCGGACTTCCCGCTCCAGTCTTTTCGCGCGTCTTCTGAGTTGGGAACTCTTGAGAATGTTCTCCAGAACCTCGACGGGGTCACTCGTGTCGCATTTCCCTTCAGGCAGGAGTCTCTTGAGTTCCGCGTCGAGGTCGCTCCATCGAGCCTGAAAAGGGGATCCTCGCTTGAGTTCCTGATGCGAGGCAAAAGATCGATTCAGGAGGTCTTTGACTTCACCCGGCGTGTGCGAAAGCAGGAGGTTGAGGCTCATGGAGAAATTGATGTGAATCTGGCTCATCAGCGGTTCAGGGGGAGAATCCTTCAACTCGGCGATGAGTTGCGGGTCCTGATGCAGGCCTGGGACGATCAGGGCGAACCCGATGTTGTCTTTTCCTCTTCGCCCTGCCCTGCCGGTCATCTGATGAAGCTCGGTAGCCGTGAGGTTGGAGAATTCGCGACCGTCAAACCGATCGCTTTGAACGAGAACAACGGTTCGGGCAGGGAAATTGACGCCTGCAGCCACGGTAGAAGTTGAGAAAATGGCCTCCAGATATCCCCGGACCATCATTTTCTCAATCAGGACCTTCCAGTAAGGAAGCTGGCCG
This sequence comes from uncultured delta proteobacterium, assembly GCA_963702565.1. Taxonomy (GTDB): domain Bacteria; phylum Desulfobacterota; class DSM-4660; order Desulfatiglandales; family HGW-15; genus CAVPDE01. The sequence goes on from CAVPDE010000016.1 coordinate 54,405, forward strand.
GCGTGGTGAGACCCCACCCCTGCATCCAAGAGAATGTTTTTCTGTCGATGACCCTCAAGGTGAGGATACTTTCTCAAGAATTCCCTGACCTCGCTTCCGAGGCGTTCCCTGATCTCCTCCGGCCTGTCCACCCGGTGGCAGGTGAGCAGAGCCCGGTCACAATCCATTCGGGACTTGAGAAAAAATATGGCCGGAAGCAGGTCCACTTTTCTGAGGCAAGCGATGATCTCGCCGAAGTCCAGCCTCCCGAAACCGTTTTGCCCCTTGTCGGAAAGCAGAAACTTCCTCACCTTCGGGGAAAGGCCTCTCCTGCTGGTGAGAGGAGAGATCAGGCCGTCCGGGAACAGGAAAAGCATGTCCAGCGGGACGGGTCGCTCTTCCGAACGCACCACCCAGGTCGTGGTTTTGCGGTTTTCCCTGAGCCAGGCGGCGATCTCTTCGGCATTGGAGATGGTGGCGGACAAGAGAAGGAGCCTCACTCTCGGGGGCAGATAGATCAGCACCTCTTCCCACACCACACCCCTTTCAGGATCGCTCAAATAGTGGGCCTCATCCAGGATGACCAGATCGGTTGACAGGCTTACCCCCTGGTGCATGGCATCATAGAGCTGGTTGCGCAGGATCTCCGTGGTTCCCACCACGATGGAAGCGTTGGGATTCTCCTTTCGATCCCCTGTCAGGATGCCGCAAACATCGGTTCCGAAGGTTTCACAAAATTCCTGGTAGATGGCGTTGGAGAGTGCCTTGAGGGGGGAGGCATACCACGATTTGAGCCCCTTGGAGAGATTCCGGGATATGGCCTGAGTGGCGATCCACGTCTTTCCGGAACCGGTAGGTGCGCTCACGAGCACATCGCATTCCTCGATCTTCTCCAGGGACTCAAGCTGAAAGGGGTCCGGACGGAAAGGGGTGGGCTCAGGGACGCCGATCTTGTCGAAGGTGCGCCTCAGTTGAGGATCGATTCTCGGGTTTTCGCAAGAGCTCCTTCTGAAGGGCGACCGTCTTCTTCTGTGCCTGTTTGCCCGGGACGAGCGACGATAAATATTTCCTGTGGTCATTCCCAAGGGATTGAATGCGATCGCTATCGCACGATCTCTGCAGCGACTTGATTCATGTCGGCCATGAAGTGGCGCGAGGTCTCGCCTAGATCGAGTTCTTTGAGCTTGGGGACCACGTCCCCCATGAGTTCATCACAACCCTGAGCGATCTTGGTGCCGTTCAAGAAGACCTTCGTCTCCACCTCCAGGGCAAAGAGGCGGGCGACCGCTTTCAGGAATTCCGGCGATCGGCCGTGGCTGTGACCGGCCGCGGCTTTTTGACAAAGAGCTTCTCCGACTTCGCACCAGGTCATCATGTCCGCCAGGAGGAACATGACATACTGCGATCGTGTGAGTTTGTGCTTGCGGGTGTTCAAAACCACGTCCTTCAGCAGGCGGATCGACCGGGCGACAATCTGAGCCCCGCAGTCCGGAGAAAGTTTGTCGAGGGCTTCGGCCATGTCCAGGTAAAATCGTCCTTTGGAACGCACGGTTTCCCGCAAACGGAAGGTGGAAATAATGCTTCTCTGGATTTCACTCGTCCCTTCAAAAATGGTAGTGATCTTGATGTCTCTTTTTATCTTTTCGACCTCGAATTCGCGCACATACCCATAACCTCCCAGGGCCTGGATGGCATCATTTGCGGCAGCGTCCCCCACTTCCGTGGCAAAGTACTTCGAGATGGATCCTTCCACCTGAAGGTCCTGCTCCCCAGCATCGAGCCTCACCGCGGTCTTCTCGATGTAGGCTCTTGCCGCCTCCAACTGGACCGCATGGGGAACAAGCAGCTGATGCGTGTACCCCTGCTTTTCGACCAGAGGTCCCCCGAATTGAATCCGCTCCTTTCCGTAGGCTATCGCTTTTTCAAGGGCGGCCGTCCCGCCCCCGAGGCCGAAGGTTGCGACCATGAGCCTGGTGTAGCCGAACACCTGGTTGGCTTGCTTGAGCCCCTGTCCCTCGACTTCTCCGACCAGGTTCTCCGCAGGGACGAACAGATCCTCCAGGCTGATCGGACAGGTGTCGGAGGCCCTGATGCCGTGCTTGTCTTCATGTTTACCGGTGAAAAGACCGGGAGTCCCCGCCTCAAAAATAAAGAAGGAGGGTCCCCCGGGCGTGTCTGCAAGCAGGGTGTAAACAGAGGCCACTCCGCCGTTGGTGATGAACTGTTTCTGGCCGTTGATCTTGTAACCCGTGATGTTTCCGTTCACATCCAAAACCCGCTCAGCCTTGGTTTTAAGGGATTGGACATTGGAGCCGGCCTCCGGCTCTGTCACCCCATACGCCACGATCAGGCCTTCATCAGCGATCTTTCGAACCCACTTTTCTTTCTGAGCGGGCGTGGCTCCCACCATGATGGGATCCATGCCCAGGCAGATGGCGAGAAACGAGGTGGCCACCGCCAGATCCATTTTGGCCATCTTCTCTGAGATCACCGCGATCTCCCGGGCGCCTGCCCCCAGGCCGCCGTACTCTGTGGGAATAAAGATGAGATGCAAAGCGACTTCCGGGCCCAGCATGAAGCGGATGAGTTCAGACGGGAACACGCCGGCCTTGTCCATTTCCAGCTTGACTTCCAGAGTCAGTCTTTCCTTTTGGAGCTTGCTCAGGGTATCAAGTACCATATTGAACAGTTCCGGATCCATGCGAGGCGATCCTGACATTTTCCTTCCTCCTGCTTTCTTCTCTTCTTTGTTTGCTCGGCGGCTACTCTCTGATCTTGCTCAGCCGGTTTTGATAATAGGCGTCCCTCAGAGCGACGTAGGGATCCAGCGCAGCCTTCTTGAGGGACTCATAGTCGCCGATTCTCAAAGACGTCTCATTCACCACGTTGAGCCCCCTTGAGTAGGGGGCGTACCAATAATCGCCCAGGTAGGTGAGGGGGTCCAAGAAAATGTCCCCTGCCATCCCGATCGTATCTCTAAGGGTCGAAGGCCCGAAGAAAGGCCAGTAGATGTAAAACGCGGGTCCAGCACCATGGACTGCCAGAGTCTGGCCCAGGTCCTCATCGTGTCTTTTGAGGTCGACGGCCGTGGCGATGTCGGCAAGACCGCCCAGCCCCACTGTAGAATTCACAAGGAAACCGCATGTCTCCTCAAAGGCTCCAAAGAATTTCCCTTGGAACAGATTGTTCGCGAACCGCACGGGAAAGGCTAGATTATTAAAAAAATTCCGGACACACACTCTGGCTTCTTCAGGCACCACGGTTTTGTACCCTGTGGCCACGGGTTTCAGCACCCAGAAATAAAGTTTGTCATTGAATTCGAAAAATGCCCGGTTCATAGGCTCCAGAGGATCAGGCACCGTCTCTCGTGAGGACTCGACCGCTTCGGTCTCCTCTTCTTCAGCGCTCGCTTCTTTCAAAGAAGCCAGTTGAATCGAGGCGAGTTCCACTCCCTGAGCGCCGAATCCATTTTCCGGCGCATAGGTCGCCGTGCTCTGCCCTGAGGAGTTGGCTTCAATGGAGACGAAGCAAAGAATCGCGATCACAAACACAAAGCCGGTTCTCTTCATAAGCTTGTAAAGCCTCTTCCGCCTATTCAGCGGATTTTTCTCTCAGTTTCTTCATCAGCCCTTCAAAAGAAGACTTGGCCATGATGTCGCTGAACTGGGTACGGTAGTTGTTGACCAGGCTGACACCCTCTACGACCATGTCATAGACCCACCACTTCTGATCCTTGGCTCTCATGCGGTAGATGACCGGGATCTCCGTGTTCTTGTTGGTCACGACCTTGACGTCCACCTCGGCATAATCGCCGTCGACCCGCTCCCCAAGATAATTCACCTTTTCCCCGGAATAGCCCTCCACCTTGTCGATGTAGGTTCTCTCGAGCAGCTGCCCGAAAAGGTGAACGAACTCCTTTTTTTCCTGCTCGGTGCGCTGCGCCCAGTGCCTTCCGAGAGACCGGCGTGACATCTCTTCCCAGTCGCACAGTTCGTCCACCGTTCTTCGGATCCGCTCCCTCCGTTGTGCTGCCTTGGCCGGGTCCTTGAGGGTTGGATCGCCGACAATTGCGATAATCTTGTCTGCAGTTTCCTTGACCTTTTCCGTGGGCACACCCGCCCATGCAGGAAAAGCCCAACCAAAGGCCATCATGAGCACCATGGGTACCAGAGTCATCCATTTCAGCATACGATTCACCATCGTCACCCGATCCTTCACAGAGCCGCGCCTATTCGACTTTGCCGAACACGTACTTGGAGATCAACTGCTCAAAATCCACGGGAGGCAGGGTCTCCCGGATCTTTCCCTCCGGAGGGATGATTTTTTCTGATGCGCCCGGCGTGATCTCGATGAACTTTTCACCGATGAGCCCCTTGGTCTTGATGGCCGCGATGGCGTCGTCCTGGACCTTTACGTCCTTGTTCAGGTTCATGACAATCCGCGCCTGGTAATCATCGAGGCTGATGCTCCTGATGCGCCCCACCTCAACTCCCGCAATCATGACCGAAGATCCCTGCTTGAGACCTCCGCTGTTGGAAAACAAGGCATACACATCATATCCCTGACTCCCGATGAGTTCCATCCCTCCGAGTTTTATGGATAGGTAGCCCAGGCAGAGGATGCCCGCGATGACGAACAAGCCGACCGTAAACTCGATATTGAACTTTCTCATGGTTCTCCTCTATGGCGACTCTAATTTTGCCGGGCGCTGCCCCTTTTAAAGCGCATGGATGTCTTTCCTTCTCCGATGGAGCATAGGGGGGTAGCACGCGGCATCATGGGTTAACCACTCCGCCCCTGCAGCGACAAACGTCTGAACCGCTTCATCTTGCGACGAAAGAATCTCCTCCGGGGTCCCGGCGAAAATCACCCTACCTTCGTGAAGCATGACCACCTTGTTCACAATTTCGAAAATCTTCGGCACCTCATGGGTCACCACAATTCCCGAGAATCCGAGTCTTTTGTGGCACGTATCGATGAGGTTCAGAATCGTATGACCTGTCAAGGGGTCCAGTCCTGTGGTGGGTTCATCGATGAGCATGATCTCCGGCTCCTCGACGAGAGCTCTGGCGAGCGAAGCTCTCTTCACCATGCCGCCGCTGATCTGTGAAGGGTATTTCTCTTCTGCGCCTACAAGACCGACTTGTTCCAGGTCGGCGATCACCTTTTCCCTGATTTCCCGTTGACTCAGCTTTGTTTTCTCTCTCAGAGGGAAAGCAACGTTGTCGAAGATGGTCATGGAATCGAACAGGGCTCCGCTCTGAAAAAGAAACCCGAGGCGGTTTCTCACGCGGATGAGGTCTCTGCCCCCCAGGCGGCCGATGTCCTGCTCATCCACGAGGATTCGCCCCCGATCAGGCCGGAGCAGGCCTGCCACGTGCTTCAGGAGCACGCTCTTGCCATAACCGCTTCTTCCAATCAGCGCGAGGAGCTCCCCCTTGCCGACCTCGAGGTTCACCCCCTTGAGAACCGCAACCCCGTTGAAAGACTTATGCAGATCTTCTATCTTTATCATAACCGATCAACGCACGCGTTCTGCAGCAACCAAAGCTATCTTGGCTGGCCCATAGTCCACCCTACTTCCACAGTGAGAATAAACCCTCTCCGCAGGTTGCTCAAAAACGTCCAGATACAAGGCGCCCGAAATCCCGAGGAGTGAGTCGTACACTCCGGTACGTCGCAACGACGAGGGATGAGGACAACGCCGTAGATGGGCGTTTTTCAGCAACCTGCTCTACACAAAGAGCTGTGTGGACGTGAGAAAATAGTCCCACACGAGAATGAGCACGGAAGACAGGACGACAGCCTGCGTCGTCGCCGCACTCACCCCCTCAGCCCCAAACCCGGTGTAATACCCGGTGTAGTACCCTTTGAAGCAGCAGACCCATGCAATGATGAGCCCGAAGTTCAGGGACTTGAACAGCCCCTCCAGCACATCCTCCATCTCCACGTAGCTCATCATCTCGCCGAAATAGACCCCTGAACTCACGCCCAGAAGCTTGACACCGATCAGGTACCCGCCGAAAATCCCGACCACGTCGAAAATTGCCGTCAGAAGCGGAACCGAGATGAGGGCTGCGATGAAATTGGGAGCCACGAGATAGCGATAAGGGTTTAAACCCATCAGCTGCAGCGCATCGATCTGCTCGCTGATGCGCATAATCCCGATCTCCGCAGTAATGGAAGATCCCGCCCTTCCCGTCACCATGAGCGCGGAGATCACAGGCCCCATTTCCTTGATGAGCGCGAGCCCAACCATGGGGCCGAGAAACGCGTCCGATCCGAACCGGCTGAGCGTGTTAAAACCCTGGTACCCGAGGACCATTCCGGTGAACGCGCCCGTGAGGAAGATGACGAGCAGGGACTGGTACCCGATGAACTGGATCTGCTTCAGAATAAGCGGAACCTTGATCGGCGGCGAAGCGCAGCAAGAGACGGATTTGGCAAGAAAGATGCCCATTCTTCCCATCTTCAGGATCTGACGCACCGCCCCTTTTCCGATTTTTGTTATGAACTCCAAATGTTCTTCCCTTGCTGAGATTTGGTCTCTCTCATCCTTCACACGGGTCTATGTTGTCATATTTATTATCATTTTTCCGAAGTTCTTTCAACCTCAAAAGCGGGTCCCCCACGCCCTCCCGATTCGGAAGCAGACGAATCAGGTTCTCAGGCAAGGCTCTTTGAATTCCAGGCTCATCTTCCCTGTGTCGAGGACTGCCCTTACGCCGATCGGCAGAGGCACGTTGTCCTCCCCGTGCCCCGCAGGAAGGCCGGTCAGAATGGGCATGTTCAGCCTTGAACATCGCTCCCTGACCAGATCGATCACGGAGGCCGGATCCCCGCACTCTTCAAAGCTCCCCACCATCAGACCTGCGCATTTCTCCAACCCTCCGCTCAGGAGAAGATGGGTCAACATCCGGTCGACCCGGTAAAGAGGCTCCCCCTTCTCTTCGATGAAAAGAAGCTTTCCTTTGAAAGAAGGCAGGAAGGAGGTGCCTATCAAGTGACAGATCAGGCTGAGGTTCCCGCCCAAAACCACACCTTCCGCTTTTCCCTTTTTGACGGCTGTGCCGCTCGGGAAGTTCACCGTGGTCAACTCATCAGAGGTCACGAGCTTCAGCAGCAATGCGGCATTTCTGCCCTCGCCCTTGAGCAAATCCCTGAGAACAGGACCGTGAAGGGTGATCAACCCTGATTTCTTGAACAGAGCAAACAACAGAGCCGTGATGTCGCTGTACCCTACAAAGATCTTGGGATTCCGGCTGAAAAGCCCGTAGTCCAGTTCTTGAAGAATCCTGTGCGTTCCGTATCCGCCACGGGCACAGAGAACGGCTTTGATCTTTTTCTCTCTGAACATGGCGTGAAGGTCTTTAACCCGCGCTTTGTCCTCTCCTGCGAGGTAGCCCTTCTGCTCATAGAGGTGGGGGGAACACACAGGCTCAAACCCGTGAGACTCTAGAAAATCCAGCCCGGGCTGGATTTCTTCCTGGAGCACAGGTCCAGCCGGTGCGACGATTCCGATTCGGTCTCCCTTTTCGAGCCGGGGAAGTTTGATCTTCACTGGTTCCTCTTGAAGATGATCATCAGTCCTTCCAGGGTCAGGAATTCTTCGACATGATCGATGGTCTCGGAGATCTCGCAGATCAGGGGGGCGAGCCCGCCGGTGGCGATCACTTTCAGGTTTCGGCCCACCTCTTTTTTCATCCGGTTCACGATGCCGTCCACCAGACCTGCATATCCATAGATAATCCCCACGTTCATGCTGCTGATGGTGTCTTTTGCAAGGACGCTTTTCGGTTTTGCAAAAATCTCCACCCTCGGGAGCTTGGAAGCTTTCTGGAAAAGAGCCTCGCTGGAGATGACAACCCCCGGAGCAATGGCGCCTCCCTGGTAAGCACCGTCCTCCGACACGTAGTCGAATGTGGTGGCCGTTCCGAAATCAACGACAACCATACCCGTGCGGTATTTTTCATAGGCTGCCACGGCATTCACGATTCGGTCCGCGCCGACTTCCTTCGGGTTGTCATAATGGACGGGCATCCCGGTCTTTGTGGCCGGGCCTACAATCATGGGCTCAATGTGGAAGTACCGGCGGCCGAAGACCTGCATGGTGTTTAATAACGGCGGCACCACGCAGGAGACGATCATGTGCTTGATCGCTTCCATCTCGAGATCGAAGTTCCTGAAGAGATTCTGGACCAGGACGCCCATTTCATCTGCAGTGATGTCCCTTTCGGTTCTGATTCTCCAGTGATCGAGGATCCGGGACTGCTCCGCAACTCCCAGGACGATATTCGTGTTCCCAATGTCAATGCACAATAACTTGTCACTCTCTCGCCTTTTCCCAGCCATGCTAAGCTCCTTCTAATTTTCCTCGCTTGATGGCATCGATCACTCTGACGGTCTCCACCGCCTGCTTCACATTGTGCACTCTGACGATGTGGGCGCCGTTCATGACGGCCGCCGCGACCGTGGCCATGGTTCCCGTGTCCCTCTCGTGAACCTTCTTGTCAAGAATTCGACCGATAAAAGCCTTTCGAGAGCTTCCTACAAGAATAGGCGCCTCGAGGCACTGGAACCGGCCGAGTTCCTTGAGAAGCTCCAGGTTGTGATCAAAGCTCTTTCCAAAACCTATACCGGGATCCAAGATGATCCGCTCTCTTGGAATCCCCTTGCTCACAGCCCGATTCATGGCCTCTCTCAAGAAGAAGAGGATCTCTGCGGTGACATCGTCATAGGTGGGATGGGCCTGCATGTCCGCCGGCGTCCCCTTCATGTGCATGAGAATGACCGGTACGCCGGCCTCTGCCACCACAGAAGCCATTTCCGGATCCGAACGGAGTGCGCTGATGTCATTGACCAGGGACGCGCCGCAGTGGAGGGCTTCCTTCGCCACTTGCGCCTTGAGGGTGTCAATGCTGATCGGTATCCTGAGTTCCTTCTTGAGGGCCTCGACCACCGGGATCACGCGGCTCATTTCTTCGTCTGCGGAAATTCCCTTTGAGTAAGGCCGAGTGGATTCTCCGCCGATGTCGATGAGGTCGGCGCCGTCGCCGGCTAGCTGAAGAGCCTGTTCAATGGCTCTTTCCTTCTCAAAAAACTGGCCCCCATCCGAGAAGGAATCGGGGGTCACATTGATGACCCCCATGACGTGAGTCCTGCGACTCAACTCGAGGGTGTATCCCGACCAGCTCAATGTGAACCAAGGGGTCAGCTTCATGCTGGGGAGGGTTCGGTTTTTCTTACGCGGACCAGGATCTCCTCGATCTGCTTTCCGTCCAGGGTCTCCTTCTCCAGCAGAGCAGCGGCCAACTGATGAAGCGCCTCGAGGTTCTCCTTGATGAGGTTCGATGTTTTGGCGTAGGAGTCGGTGACAATGCGTCTCACTTCCTCATCGATCTTCTGCGCCGTCTGTTCACTGTAATCCCTGTGCTGGGAAATCTCCCTGCCCAGAAAGATCTGTTCCTCTTTCTTCCCGAAGCTCAAAGGCCCCAGGGCATCGCTCATTCCAAAGTCGCAGACCATTTTTCTGGCCAGGGTCGTGGCCCGCTCGATGTCATTCCCCGCACCTGTGGTCTGCATCCCCAGAACAATTTCCTCTGCCGCTCTCCCGCCCATGAGAATGCAGAGGCTGTTGAGGAGATAATCCTTGGGGTAGGTATGTTTTTCGTCAAGAGGCAGTTGCTGGGTGAGCCCCAGCGCGCGACCCCTCGGGATGATGGTGACCTTGTGAATCGGGTCTGTGTTCGGCAGCATTTTGGCCACCAGCGTGTGGCCGGATTCGTGGTAGGCCGTCGTCTTCTTCTCTTCCTCGCTGATGATCATGCTCTTGCGCTCGGTCCCCATGAGGACCTTGTCCTTGGCATCTTCGAAGTCGTTCATTTCCACCCGATCCTTGCCGCGCCTGGCTGCCATGAGCGCCGCCTCGTTCACCATGTTTTCAAGGTCTGCGCCGGTGAACCCCGGTGTTCCTCTGGCAAGGGTTTGCGTGTCCACGTTGTCGCCAAGGATAGTCTTTTTCACGTGGACCTTCAGGATCTCCGCCCTTCCCTTCACGTCCGGAACAGGAACGACCACCTGCCGGTCGAATCGCCCCGGTCTCAAGAGGGCCGGATCGAGCACATCCGGCCTGTTGGTTGCCGAGATGAGAATGACTCCTTCGTTGGACTCAAAGCCGTCCATTTCCACCAGAAGCTGGTTGAGGGTCTGCTCCCTTTCATCGTGCCCGCCGCCCAGGCCGGCTCCCCTGTGCCGCCCCACCGCGTCGATTTCATCGATAAAGATGATGCACGGCGCATGCTTTTTCCCTTGCATAAAGAGATCCCGGACGCGCGATGCCCCCACGCCCACGAACATTTCCACAAAGTCGGATCCGCTGATGCTGAAAAAAGGAACGCCTGCTTCTCCTGCGATGGCCCTGGCCAAAAGCGTTTTCCCTGTGCCCGGTGCTCCTACGAGGAGGACGCCTTTGGGGATTCTTCCCCCGAGCCTCGTGAATTTTCTCGGATCACGCAGGAATTCAATGATCTCCTGCAGTTCATCCTTGGCTTCGTCAATGCCCGCCACGTCCTCGAAAGTCACCTTTTCCTGGGAATCCGTCATGAGGCGAGCCCTGCTTTTGCCGAAAGAAAGGGCTTTGCCGCCGCCCACCTGCATCTGGCGCATGAAAAAGACCCAGACCCCGATGAGGAGCAGCATCGGCACCCAGGAGAGGAAGATTTGAAACCAGTTCGAATCCTCTTCCGGTTTTGCAGTGATTCTCACTTCTTTGCTTCTCAAAAACTTAATAAGCTCAGGGTCTCTGGGAGCGTAAGTTTTGAAAGGTCCCTGGTTGGACAGGCCCGAGATGTTTTCACCCTGGATGGTCACCTGGACCACGTTTCCGCGTTCTACCATAGTCAAGAATTCGCTGTAGCTCAGGCCCGCACTACCTCTTTCAGGCTGTTTGAAGATCTGGAAAAGCATGATCACCATGAGGCAGATCACGAGCCAGAGGGCAATGTTTTTGTAAAAGGGTGTCAACCGTCCAACCTCCTAAAGTAATCTGTTAATTGACCTTAATTATAACAATATTTCAACAAAATTCTATCACTGCCCCACTTATTTTCCCACTGCAGGAACAGCCGTTCGCGTCCTCCGTTGGGCTTTGACTCTACGATTTTATGGCTTGCCATAACTCAACGCTTGAGATAAACGGTTATAGCCCCCAAGACCTTGGAGTAATGGAGCATTGGAGTACTGGAGTAATGGTCTAAGAGCAATACTCCATCACTCCCTTACTCCAACACTCCATTCTTTTGGTTCTGTTTTTCAACTTCAGGCACTCTAGGCACTTTAGTGCACTTTAGGCACTTTCTTATAGGAGTTTCCCATGCCCGGCTATGAAATCATTGGAGAAGAGGAAAAGAAGGAAATTCTGGAAGTCTTGACCAATAAAATCGTTTTCCGCTATGGCTTTGATGCGGAGCGGAAAGGCGTTTACAAGGTCGCCTCCTTCGAAAAGGAATTCGCCAAGTATTGCGGCGTGGATTATGCCCTGGCCGTCTCCTCCGGCACAGCCGCGCTGCGTGTGGCCCTGGCAGCGCTCGGAATCTCTCCCGGCGACGAGGTCATTACCCAGGGGTTTACCTTTGTAGCCACATGGGAGACGATCCTCGATGCCGGTGCCCTGCCGGTTTTCGCGGAACTGGATCAAACCCTTTGCCTTGACCCGGCGGATGTGGCGAAGAAGATCACTCCAAGAACCAAAGCCATTATCCCAGTCCACATGTGCGGCGCCCAGGCGCGCATCCCGGAGATCGTGAAGCTGGCCGAGAAGCATGGAATCCCGGTGATCGAGGATACGGCCCAGTCCTGCGGCGGCAGGCTGCAAGGCAAAGCCCTAGGGTCTTTCGGGAAGGTGGGCTGCTTCTCCTTTGATTCGGTGAAAACCGTGACAGCCGGCGAGGGAGGCCTGATCCTTACCAGCGACAAGGACCTTTACACTAAAGCCTCCGAGTACCATGACCACGGTCATGACCACAACCCCACGGTGCCGAGGGGACTTGAGAAACGGAGCTTCATCGGAGTGAATTTCAGAATGGGCGAACTCCAGGGAGCGGTGGCCCTTGCGCAGTTTCGGAAGTTGGAATCCGTCATTCTCCCTGCACAGAGGAAGAACAAGGCGAGAATCAAAGAAGCTCTTGCCAAAATAGATCAGGTCACTTTCAGGGACATTCCTGATCCCCAAGGAGACACCGGCACCTTTGTCACCTTCTTTCTTCCCACGGCACAGAAGGCGAGAGCGTTCAACAAGGCCATGGCCGAAGCCGGCGCAGGCGCTATCTACTGGTACGAGAACTACTGGCACTACTATGAACAATGGGAGCATCTGCTGGAAGGGAAGAGCCTGGTGCGCACCGGGTATCCGTTCAAGTCAGAGTCCGGCCAGGTCAGACGGAGCTACCCTAAGGATGCGCTGCCCAAGACCGCGGAGATCCTGTCCAGGACTCTTTCGATCGGCATCAATATTCACATGGACCAGCAGATTCCGAAGATCATTAGTGCGATCGAAAAAGCGGCAAAGGCCATTTAGCGAAAGCCTGCACGTTGGAGGTCGCTTGTTGCGCGTTGCAGGTTGCCAGTTGCTGGTTGCTTGTTGTCAGTTGTCCGTAGTCAGTTGTTGGTTGTAGAAAAACCTTCTCAAAATCCATCACGAAAGGCCGAAAGCTGGAAAGCACGAAAAACAACCTACTGTTCTATCTAACCCCCTCCTCTTTCGTGTTTTCGCGCTTTCGTGTTTTCGTGATAAGGAGTTTCTCCTTATATTCTCTTCTGTAATTTTAGGCATTTTGGGCATTTTAGTGCATTTTAGGCATTTCCCATGAAAATCGCTCTCTGCCAGATCAATCCTATCATCGGTGACTTCCCTCACAACACCGGTCTGATTCTGGATGCCGCGGAACAGGCCAAGAGGGCCGGGTGTTCTCTGGCTGTCTTTCCTGAGCTTTCCCTGGTCGGCTATCCCCCCAAGGACCTGCTGGAGAGACCTGCTTTCATCAAAGAAAATCTCAAGGCTCTTGAGGGCCTTGCTTCTAAGAATCACGGTATTCATATCCTGTGCGGCTACGTGGACAGAAACCCTCGGAGCACGGGCAAGGCTCTCACCAACAGCGTGGCCCTCATTAAGGATGGCGCGATTCTGAAAAAGGGGGGCAAGAGGCTTCTGCCGACTTACGATGTGTTTGATGAAACTCGGTACTTTGAACCTGCTGCACAGAGTCTCTCCTTCCAACTCCAGGAGAAGAGAGTCGCAGTGACGATCTGCGAGGACATCTGGAACGTGGGAGACGTTGAAGGAGTTCCCCGCTACAGCCTTGATCCGGCTGAGGCGCTTGCCCAACAGGGAATGGATATTTTTGTGAATATATCCGCCTCTCCCTACACCCTGAACAAGAGAGCCGTGCGCCAAAAAATCCTCGAAACCATGGCTACCCACTATAGGGTGCCCACCCTTTACTGCAACCAGGTGGGAGGCAACGATGACCTCCTATTTGACGGAGCGAGCATGGTCGTGGATCAAAGCGGCCGATTGATTCTCCAGGGCAAGGAGTTCGAGACGGATCTTCTCGTGTGGGACAGTGAAAAGCCATACGAAGAATTCAAAGGGCCTTGGCCCAAAGAGGAAGAGTCGATCTTGAAAGGCCTTGTGATGGGCACAAGGGATTATGTCGCCAAGTGCGGGTTCAAGAGCGTGCTCATCGGGCTGAGCGGCGGCATTGACTCTTCCATTGTCGCCGTGGTCGCCCAAAAAGCCCTTGGCGCTCAAAACGTGACCGGCGTGAGCATGCCCTCTCCTTACACCTCTCAGATGAGCCGCGAGGATGCTCGAGCGCTCGCTCAGAACCTGGGGATCAAGTTTCTGGAGATCCCGATCAACGAAATCTTCAACGCCTACACCCGGAGCCTAGCAGAGGTCTTCAAAGGCCTCGAACCGGATGAAACAGAGGAAAACATTCAGGCGAGGATCCGCGGCACTCTTCTCATGGCGCTTTCCAACAAGTTCGGCTCCATCCTCCTGAGTACGGGGAACAAATCAGAAACCGCGGTGGGTTACTGCACCATTTATGGCGATATGAACGGCGGGCTTGCCGTGATATCAGATCTCCCTAAGACTCTTGTGTATCGCCTCGCCCAGCGCATTAACCGAGAAAGGGAAATGATTCCCGCCAGGGTCATCTCGCGCCCCCCCTCCGCTGAGCTCAGGCCCGACCAGACCGACCAGGACAGCCTTCCTCCTTACGGAGTCCTCGATGGAATCCTGGACGCAGCCATAGAAAAAAACCTCGCCTTCGACGACATCGTGGCCCTGGGATATGAACCTGATGCAGTGAGAGATGTCCTGCGTCGGATTGTGGTCAACGAATACAAACGAAGGCAGGCTGCTCCCGGCCTCAAGGTCACCAGCAAGGCCTTTGGTTACGGCCGCCGGTATCCCATCGCCAGAGGCAAAGAACATTATTAACAGATCAGTGACAAGTGACGAGTAACGAGTCACAAGTACATGTCTTGATCTCGTCACTTGTCACTTGTCACTCGTCACTTTGTCTTCCTGATCCCCAGCATCTCTCTTGCTTCCGTCGGAGATGCCGGCTCATAACCCAGGTGCTGAACCAGGGACACGGCCTTTTCAACCAGCTCCGGGTTGGTGATTGCCCTCTTGCCCGGCGCATAAAAGACACTGTCTTCGAATCCCACACGAATGACCCGTGCGCCCATGCCGATGGCGGTGGCGAGGAGCGACAAATCGTTCATGCCGTCATGAATCATCCCCCACTCCTCGTTTTCCTTCAGGAAGGAGGTCATGAAAAAAAGGCTTTTGGGAACCGCAGGCAAAGCCCAGTGAAAACCCAGGCAAAAATTGAAATGACACGGAGGTTTCAGAACGCCTTCCTGAACGAGATGTCTGACCGCAGGCATCATCCCCACATCGAAGACTTCCAGCTCCGGGATAACTCTCGTCTCTTCCATTCGCTTGGCCCAGTATCGGATGTCAGACATCCTGTTGATGTAAACATCCTCTCCGAAATTCACGGAACCCATGTTCAGGGAAGCGACCTGAACTCTCGGATCATTCAGAGACACGCACCGCTCTTCGAGCGTGAGCGTTGTGAGCCCTCCCGTGGAGCCCTGAATCATAATGTCCGACTTTTCTCGAATGAGATCCAGGGTTTTGGAGAACTCGTGGAGTTTCTCGGTCTGCATTCCCTTACTGTCGCGAACGTGGAGGTGGACCATGCTGGCTCCGGCCTTCGCGCACCCCACAACCTGAGCAGCCACCTCTTCCGGGGTGAGCGGGTTGAGCGAGGGCGGTTCAACGCTCCGACCGACCGGCGCCACCGCAACAATAATCCTGCGATCCACCTTTCTTATGCCCATGGTCATATCTCCTTCACAAAATATTTTGCTTCAGGGCGCGCTTCTTAGTCACGAGTGACAAGTAATGAGTTACAAGATCAACACATAAACTTGTCACTCGTGACTCGTCACTTGTCACTTTGCGGCAACCTATTTCTCTACAACCTTTACGATTCTGACAATGTCCGGATCCGTGAACTGATCCAGAGCATCTCTGGCCACACTGGAAAAACCGTACATGACCGCTCCCTCGTCACGGGCTTGGAACCAGTGTTTTTCCCCGGGCTGAAACGTGATCTGGTCCCCGGGCTTCAGGATGATCTCGTGCCTCAGGGTGTAGTATTTCTCTTTGCCTCTAACCAAGAACCCTTGCTTTAAGGTGTTCTCGCCCTGAACATAGAAGTAGACCGTGCCCGCAACGACCCGGATGGTTTCCTCCTTCCCAGGATCATCCCCCACCGGCGGATGCCAGTGCTCCGGCTCCGTCTGGTTGGGCAGCATGGCCAGCACTTTCACGCTGATCCGGTCGGTTTGCACCATGGTCAGAACCTGCAAGCCTTCGATCTCAAGACGACTCAAGCCAAAGTCCACCACCTCTATCTTCTTCGTTTCCTCTTCGGTGATCCTGATGCCGGCTTCAGCGATCATTTGCGCTGCCCGTTCCCGTGCCTTCTTCTGCTCACCTCTTGTGATCATTCTGCACGACCTCTTGTGAAAGGTTACCAAGTCACTTTAGGTTGTCCCTCGCCCTGATGTCAACCACGCATCTGAACACAGAAGAATCCTGTTGCCAATGTTCCTTCCCTTATTATATTGCCTCCCTAAAAGCGAGAATCATGTCAAAGCTCGTCTTATCATTCGCAATCATTCTCTTCGGGCTCCTGCTGGGTTACGGGATTCAAGTCCTTGTGAACCGGCAGGCCCTGCGCCTCCCGCTCCCTATTGATCACCTTCGGAAACTGCTTCAACAAATCGCCCTTCTCTTCGTAAACCCGGTTGCAATCGTGGGAGCTCTGTGGGTGGTGAACATCGAGAGCATCCGACTCGCTGCGCTTCCCTTCAACGGTCTTTTTGCCATCCTCGCAGGGGGCGGCCTCGCCCTGGGAGCAGCCAAGGTCCTTCAACTGGAGCCCAGAAAAACAGGGGCTATGTACGGCTGCGGGTCTTTCACAAACATCGGGTCCATCGGCGCACTCGTCTGCTTCATCTTTCTTGGGGAACAGGGATTCGCACTGGTTCCGATTTACAAAATATTCGAGGAGCTGTCCTACTATACCATCGGCTTTCCCATCGCCAAGTACTACAGCTCCGGTGAAAAATCGAAAAAGACCCAGGACAGGATTAGAAGCTTGGGAAAAGACCCTTTTATCCTGACCGCCCTGTCGAGCATTGTGCTTGGTGGTCTTCTTAACTGGTCAGGCATTCAAAGGCCGGAATTCTTCAGAACCGTGGTCTCCGCCTTCGTACCCCTTGGAACCGTTCTCCTGCTCACCTCTATCGGGCTTGCCTTGAAGTTCAGGCGGGTCAGAGACTATCTCAAGGAATGCCTCTCCGTCTCCATCATCAAGTTCCTGTTCGTGCCGATCCTGGCCTCCTCCCTCGCCTATCTCCTTGGCTTCGGAAACATCGAAAATGGACTGCCTCTCAAGGTGGTGATCATTCTCTCTGCCATGCCGGTCGCCTTCAATGCCCTGATCCCCCCTTCCATCTATGATCTCGACCTTGATCTTGCCAATTCCTGCTGGTTCTTCACCACCGCCCTTCTCTTGTTTGTGCTGCCCCTGCTTTTTCTCATCGTCAATTCGTTTTGAAAAAAACTTTTCTCTTGACATAGGATTGCCGCCGTGGCATTTTTGCATTCAAAATACAAAATGCAGATTTGACCGCGCCCATCGGATCCCCTCAAAGGAGCATTGGGAAAGAGCCGGATCATGAAAAAGATAGGAGCCGCCCATCGAAACCTCGACGCCAAGGTCTATGACCGGCTCAAGGCCATGATCCTGGAAGGAAGGCTCGTTCCGGGCGACAAGGTCTATCAGGACAGGCTGGCTCAGGTCATGGGAGTCAGCCGCACCCCCCTGGTCAATGCCCTTAAGGTCCTTGAGCAGGAAAAGCTCATCAAGGCGATCCCCAGAAGAGGTTTCTTTGTCCGGCAGTTCAGCAAGGAAGAGATGATCTATATCTTTGAATTGCGCGAGGTGCTCGAAGGCCTGGCGGCGAGGCGCGCCGCCGCCCTGATCACGCCGCTGCAGATCAAACAACTCCAGACCTTCTTTCAATCCTTCAAAGGGCTCAAGCACATCGAGGATTATAGCGCTTACGCCAAAGAGGACAGACGCTTTCACAACTTCATCACCGACCTGGGGGGAAAGGAGTTCCTCAAGAGCATCCTCACCAGCTACAACGTGGTTCTGTTCAGCTATCAGGTGAGTTCCTATGGAGGACTGGTGCGCCACCCGGACGAGACCCTCCCCGAGCACCTTGCTGTCATTGAGGCCCTGAAACACAAGGACGCCGTAAAGGCAGAAGAAATCATGCGTCTTCACATGAAAAAGTCTTTGAATGTGCTGAGAAAGAATATGGAAGCAAGGGAAACTGCGGAGAAGTGATGCGAAATGAGTGAACTGAAGATCAACCGTATCGTCGCTTACAGAGAAAGGAGGGATGAAGGGGAAGATTATTTTCCTAACCACTGCCAACAGCGTTCACCATGAAATAACAACTAAACCATTTACCCAAGGAGGCGATTCATGAAGAAGATTATTGTAGCGGTTCTGGTGGTGCTCCTGGCGGCTTCAGCGGCCTGGGGCCAGTCGAAAGTTATCACCCGCCCGGTCACGATCGTGTGCGCCTTTTCTGCGGGCGGCGGAACAGACCAGGTCAACCGGGGTCTGGCCGAAGGAATGAAGGAGTTCCTCGGCGTTCAGGTCAATGTCATCAACATGACCGGTGCCGGCGGCGGTGTGGCCATGGACTATGTGTGGCAAAAGCCCCGTGACGGACTGAACATCCTCGGGATCTCCGAGACCGGCCTCTTTGTCCCCGCCAACGCCGCGCACACTACCACGGCAAAAGACTGGCAGTGGTTCTGGGCAGGCGGCTCACCAGGTGTCGTGCTCGTTCCTGAGAACTCCAAGTACAAAACCATCAAAGAAGTCCTGGATGATGCAAAGGCCCGACCCGGCCAGGTGAAGGCGGCGTGCAGCGTACTTCCCGGAGTCTGGAGCATCCGATGGATCACGATGATGAACGCGGCGGGCGTGAAAACCAATGTGCTTCCCTATGCAGGCTCAGCGCCTTCCGTCACAGCGGCCCTGACCGGCGAGGTGGACATCGTGCACGTCTCGGTCGGCGAGGCGCTTCAGTACATGCAGGCCAAGAAGCTTCGCCCCCTCATCGCGAGCGAGGTAGAGGGCACGGAAATCCCCGGCGTCGGGAAAGTCCAGCCCATTACGGATTTCTATCCTGAGCTCAAGAAGGTGCTTCCCATGCCTCAGTTGCTGGGCATCGCCATTCCTATGGATACTCCCAAGGAAATCAAGGACGAGCTCACCAAGGCCTTTAATGCGGCCATGAAGTCCGACGCGGTTAAGAAGGTTCTGGAGGCCCAGGTGGCCGCTCCCTTCGGATGGTCCGGCGACAAGGCCAACGACATGTCCAAATCGCTGGAGTCCAAGTTCAGCTGGATGCTCGTTGATCTGAATCTCGCAAAGAAGAACCCGGCAGATCTCGGTATCCCGAAACCATAACCCCTTTTCCCCTCACCTGTCCCTCTCCCCCTCGGGAGAGGGACGGGTTGAGGGAATGAGAAACTGATCATGGAAGAATCTACGAAGCGATTGCGTTCCCTCGACTTCTTCATGGGAATAGGCTTTGCGCTCATCGGCCTTTACGTGATGTTTGATGGATACATCGCCTATGTATCACCCGCACTTGTCACCGTGGAGAAATCCGTCAACCCGGGAGTCACCACGCTTTTCATAGGAGGATTCCTGGCGTTGCTCGGAGTCGTTCTGGCGCTTATCGGCATGCGCGGGGCAGGTAACCCCTTCCTGAAAGCCGCGGAAGTGATTCCTGAGACCCTCCGCAAGCCGTCTTTCCTGAAGGGTGTCTTGGCCATGGCTTGCATCGCCGTCTATTTCTTTGTTTTCTGGGGCCGCATCCCTTATGTGGTTTCCACATTCCTCTTTCTGGCTGGAATGATGTTCCTCTTCAAAGGCGGGGCCTGGTGGAAGATCATACTTGTTTCCGGCACCACCGTAGCCATCATCTGGTATGTCTTCGGTGTGCTTGCCATGATCCCGCTGCCTTGATGTTGTTGGAAAGGATTACACATGGGTTTTGAACAGATTTTTTCCGAGGTCCTGAAGACTCTTAACCTCGAGTTTATTCTTCTGATCGGAATGGGAACGCTGATCGGGCTGGTCGTCGGCGCCCTCCCCGGCCTGACCACAACGATGGGGATTGCCTTGCTCACCGGCATCACCTTCAAGTTTTCAGGGCATTCGGCCATCGCCCTGCTCATGGGGTTATATGTGGGCGGCGTCTCGGGCGGTTCCCTCTCCGCCATCCTGATCGGAATTCCGGGAACGCCGGCCAATGCCTCTTCGACTCTGGACGGATTTCCACTGGCCCTGCGGGGACAAGGCGCGCAGGCGATTTTCATTGCTCGCGCCGCTTCCGTGATCGGCACGGTGTTTGGAATCATTTGCCTCGCCTTTTTTACCCCCCTTCTGACGAACCTCGCCCTGAAATTCACCTCCGCCGAATTCTGTCTGCTCGGACTCTTCGGCGTGCTGATTTCAGGCACACTCACCGGGGCCGACCTCCCCATGAAAGGCTGGATCGCAGGCATCTTCGGGCTCACCATCGGCATGATCGGCATGGACGAACTCACGGCCTGGCATAGGCTCACTTTCGGCAGCCCTGAGCTCATCGGCGGTGTGCCTTTTATCCCGATCATGATCGGCTTTTTCGGAATCCCGCAGGTCGTCGAATCGCTGATGTCCGAACAGGACGTGCTCGTCGCTGTTCTGGACAAGACAAGGATTAAAATCATCGAGATCCTGCGCCACTGGTGGATAGCGATCCGCGCCGGGCTTATCGGCGTCGGCATTGGAATTATCCCCGGCGTAGGGGAAGATGTGGCATCCTGGGTCTCCTACGGCGTGGCCAAGAAGGCAAGCAAACACCCTGAGGAGTACGGCAAGGGCTCCATCGAAGGACTGGTAGCAGCGGAGACTGCGGACAATTCATGCATCGGCGGCGCGATCATTCCGCTTCTCTCACTCGGAATTCCGGGCAGCCCGCCAGCGGCGGTGCTCTTGGGAGCCTTCCTGATCCACGGGGTGCGTCCCGGCCCCATGTTGAGTTTCGAGTTCCCGGCCTTCACCTATCAGGCAGTCTCGTGGCTCCTGGTGGCAACCCTCTTCATGTTCGTCCTGAGCGTCCTCATTGCCAGGCCCATGCAAAAGATCCTGCAGATCAAGAACGCCATCCTCATGCCCATTGTCGCGGTGCTCTGTGCCATCGGATCCTTCTCGCTCGATCTGCGGTTTATTGACATTGTGCTTGTTTTCTTTGCGGGCCTGCTCGGGCTCCTTTTCAAGAAAGGGAAGTATCCTCCTGCGCCTCTTGTCTTGGGGATCATTCTCGGGCCGCTCGTGGACACCAACTTCAGGAGGGCGCTCAAGGCCTCGGGCGGGGATTTCTCCATCTTCTTCACCAGGCCGGTTTCTCTGGCTCTAATCCTTGCGACGGTTTTTCTCATCCTGGGGCAACTGGGTGTTTTTAGCGCGATCAGAGCGAAGTTGAGAAATAGGAAACAAAAAGCAACTGTTTGAGCTTGTTTTTAGAAACGGCTTTTCAAGGAGACTCTTATGTTGAAAATGGCAATCATCACCGGTTTTCTGTCGAAAACCAAAGACCGGTTTCATGAGTACAACGAACCTTTGTCCCTGGAGCAGAAGTTTCAGCTCATGAGCGAGATCCAAGGGTGTGACGGGGTGGAGATCGTCTACCCCTATGAGGTGAACGATGCCAAGGCCACAAAAGCCCTGCTGAAGAAATACAAGCTGCACGTGGCAGCGGTCAACGTGAACGTCAAGGCCGAACCGGAATTCCGAAACGGCGGTTTGACCTCTCTTCGAAAGGGAATCCGCAACAAGGCCGTTCGCTTCATCAAAGAAGCCAAGGATTTTGCGGCCGCGGTCGGAGCGAACAAGGTGACCTGCTGCCCCCTGGGCGACGGCTATGAATTCGCTTTTCAGTATGACTACGGCAAAGCGTGGAAACATTTGGTCGAGACCTTCGGAGAGGCCGGTTCCTACAACCCGAAGATTCCTCTTTTCATCGAATACAAGCCGAGCGAGACCCGGGGCCGCTGTTTTGTAGACACGGCGGCAAAGGCCCTCTGCCTGCTCAACGACATGCAGGTCAAGGAAATGGGTGTCACCCTAGACTTCGGCCACTCCACTTACGGGAACGAAAACCCTGCCGAGGCCCTGGTGCATTTAGCCGAGAGCCCTTTCAAGTATTACGTCCACATCAATGACAACGACGCCAGGTGGGACTGGGATTATTTCTGCGGCACCAAGCATTTCCTGGATTACGTCGAGTTTCTCTACTACCTGAAGAAGTACCGCTACAATGACTATCTGACCTCCGACACCTCACCCACGCGATGGGACATTAAAGGTACCTTTGAAGCCAACAGCAGGATGTCCAACAAGCTCTGGCAAAAGCTGGACGAGATCGACGGAGGCAGAATCGCCCGACTCATGGCCAAAGGAGATTACCTGGAGACCTGGAAGTTTATTGAACGCCGGATCTTCGGTTTGAAGTGAGAGAGGAGAACAGATTGGATTCATCTCAAAAACCTATGACCATCCCAGAACTCAAGCAAGTGGCGGCAACCGTCCGCTGCGACATCATCGAGATGATCACCACAGCCAACGCCGGGCACCCGGGCGGATCGCTTTCTGCAGCCGACATCGTGACCGCCCTTTATTTCCGCATCATGCGCATTGACCCGAAGGATCCGGGCTGGCCAGACCGGGACCGCTTTATTCTCTCAAAAGGCCATGCCTGCCCTGTGTGGTACGCGGCCCTGGCGGAACGCGGTTATTTCGACAAGTCGCACCTCGGAACCCTTCGCCGCATGAACAGCATTCTTCAGGGCCATCCGGACATGAGAAAGACCCCGGGCATTGACATGACTGCAGGTTCCCTCGGACACGGACTGTCTGCCGGACTGGGCATGGCCTTGAGCGGAAAACTGCGGAAAAAGGATTATCACGTGTGGGTCGTTGTCGGTGACGGCGAAACACAGGAAGGCTCTGTGTGGGAAGCGGCCATGTCCGCTGCCAAGTGGAAGCTCGACAACCTCACGGCCATAGTGGACCGCAACCGTCTGCAGAACGACGCCTGTGTCGTTGATGTGATGCCCATCGAACCCCTGGCCGACAAGTGGCGCGCCTTTGGCTGGCGCGTCGTGGAAATCGACGGTCATGACATGGAGCAGATCGTGGAGACTCTCGAACGGGCCAGGACCCACAAAGGGGCGCCAACGCTTATTCTGGCTCACACGGTCAAAGGCAAAGGCGTCTCTTACATGGAAAACGCTGTGGAGTGGCACGGGAAAGCTCCCTGCAAGGAGGAGGCCGAATGCGCCCTGGAAGAAATCAGGAGGTGTGCCTGTGAGTCCTAATTCGAAGTCCCCTTACCGTTACATCCGGAGCGACGTCCTCCCCCTCCTGGGATCGGGCGAGCTGTTTTCCAAAGCCAAGCAGCAGCCCACGCGACACGCGTACGCGGAGACGATTCTCGAACTCGGGGAGACCAATCCCGACATCGTGGTTCTGGACGCGGACGTGTCCAAGTCCATCGGCACCAACAAGTTCGCCCAGAAGTTTCCGGAGCGGTCTTTCAATTTCGGCATTGCCGAGCAGAACATGATGGCTGCGGCAGCGGGCATGGCGACGACAGGGCTCATCCCCTTTGCGAGCACCTATGCCGTGTTCGCCAGCATGCGGGCACTCGACCAAGTTCGGAACAGCATCCACTACCCGCGTTTGAACGTGAAGATCGCCGCAAGCCACAGCGGCATCACCCCCGGGCCTGACGGTGTGACCCATCAGGGCCAGGAGGATCTTTCCATCCTTCGGGCCATTGCCTATTCCACCATCATCGCCCCTGCAGACGGAGTAAGCGCAAAGCTGGCTGTGCGGGCCGCTGCCGAGTGGAGCGGACCGGTGTACCTGAGCTTTACCCGCGATCCTGTTCCTCTTCTTTACGATTCGGAGTATCCCTTCAAAATCGGGAAAACGGTCACAGTCCGCGACGGCGCAGACGCAACGATCATCGCGAACCGGGACATGGTGGTTCAGTCTCTCGTCGCAGCGGAGCAACTCTCAAAAAAGGGGATCAGCGTCCGGGTGATCGATTGCCACACGCTGAAGCCCCTTGATGTGGAAACTATTCTTCAGGCGGCCAGGGAAACCGGGGCCATCGTCACGGCGGAAAACAATGTGATCTACGGCGGGCTGGGGAGCGCTGTCGCGGAAGTGCTGGTCGAGAACCACCCTGTTCCCATGAAGCGCATCGGGGTCCGCGATATTTTCACGGAGTCCGCTCCCTACCTGGACCTGCTTAAAAAGTATGGTCTTTCCGCGGATCACATTGCGGAAGCTGTGCAAGAAGTGCTCAAGAGAAAGAAAGGGTAGCCAAAATGAAATACCGGACTCTTGGTTCTTCGGGTTTGATCGTTTCCAGGATCTCTCTGGGCACCATGACCTTCGGCGCTCCGGATTGGGGCTGCGATGAGCCAACCGCCCACGCCATCCTGAAGAAGTACATCGACATGGGGGGCAACCATCTGGACGCAGCCGATATCTATGCGGGCGGCAAGGCGGAGGAGATCATCGGAAGTTTCATGCCGCAGATGAACCGCGACGAGATCGTCGTCGCTTCCAAGTGCTGCTTCCCGGCGGGCAAGATGCCCAACCGGCAGGGGCTTTCGAGAAAACACATTCTCGCTTCCTGCGAAGCGAGCCTCAAACGTCTGAAGACCGACTATATCGACCTCTACTACCTGCACGGACCAGACCCCCTCACGTCTCTCGAAGAGACCATGGACGCCATGGACGGCCTTGTCCGTCAGGGAAAGGTCCGCTATCTCGGGTGCAGCAATCTTTTCGGCTGGCAGATCGCCAAGACCCAGGGCATCGCCATGCGGAAGAACCTGGAGAAGCTCGTGGCCGGCCAATATATCTACAGTCTCATCCATCGGGAACTGGAGGCGGAGCTCATTCCATCCGCTGTGGATCACGGCGTGGGCATTGTCTGCTACAGTCCCCTGGGCGGGGGACTCCTGACCGGCAAATACAAGGGCCTGTCCCAACCGGCGGGCGGCACTCGCCTTGCATTCCGAACCGCAGTGGACGGGCCCCGCTTCTGGCATACAAAGGGGTTCAAAACGGCCGAGGTGGTCGATCGGGTGGCTGGAGAGTCGGGCATCTCGAAAACCAAGCTCGCCATTGCATGGCCGCTCGGAAGGAAGTTCGTGTCCTCCGTGATCATAGGCGTCAAAACCGTGGCGCAACTGGAAGAGGACATGGAGCCCGCGGATTGGGATGTGCCTGAGGACGTTTGGAATGCCCTGGAAAAAGAAACGCGGCCCGAAGAAGATTACCTGACATGGTTTAACAAGAGGAACTACGAGAGAATCTTCGCAACCGCAGAGTTTCACAATGATACGGTGGAACTTCCCTAAAATCTCCCCTGCCCCTCTTTACCAAAGAGGGGTTGTCCCTCCCTTTGTTAAAGGGAGGTCAGGAGGGATTTGAGAGGGATGTCCAGATTGTTAGACCAATAAAACCTTGAAGAGCAAAGCCGTCAACAAAGAAGACCTGTTTCGTGACCTCCCTCCCGAATGGCCGCAGGAGATCCTTCCACTCATTCGTGAACAGGTCGGCGCAAGCAAGCGTAAAGTCGTTGTCCTGGATGATGACCCCACGGGCACCCAAACCGTTCACAACACTCCTGTGCTCACCGAATGGTCTGTCGAAGCGCTCGAGTCTGAGCTCCAAAAGGACTTCCCTGCCTTTTACATTCTTACCAACTCCAGAAGCCTGACCCTCCCCGCAGCCCGGTCTTTAAATATGGACATAGGACGCAACCTTGTCGAGGCAGGAAAAAAAGCCAAACGCAATTTCGTCGTTGTTAGCCGCAGCGACTCGACCCTGCGAGGTCATTTCCCTGGTGAGGTAGAAGCCCTGGCTTCTGGCTTGGAAGAAAACTTCGACGGGTGGATCATCCTCCCTTTTTTTCTCGAAGGAGGCCGTTATACCGTCGGAGACACCCACTATGTGGAGGAAGGGGGATGGCTTGTTCCGTCGGCTGAGACGGAGTTTGCCCGGGACAGCGTTTTTGGGTACAGGTCCTCCAACCTGCGCGACTGGGTAGAAGAGAAAACAGGGGGACGCATTTCATCCGAAGACGTACTCTCTATCTCCGTCGAGGATCTTCGAATGGAAGGCCCGCCGGGAATCACGGAACGGTTGTCAAGCCTTCGAAGATCAAAGATATGCGTGGTGAACGCGGCCGGCTACAGAGATGTTGAGGTTTTCGTCAAAGGCCTGCTGGATACCGAAGCTCAAGGCCGCCGATTTCTTTATCGAAGCGCAGCGTCTTTTGTCCGCGTGCGGGCCGGCATCTCTCCTCGCCCACTTCTCTCCTCCTCTGATTTAGACTTGCCGAAACAGGGAGGCGGGCTGACCCTCGTGGGCTCTTATGTGCCGAAGACGACGCGGCAGCTGCAGAAGCTTCTCGCTCTTCCCCATATGGAAGGCATAGAGATGGATGTGGAAGAGCTTCTGGTTGGAGACCGAAGCAGGGCTGAAATAGAGCGTGTTCGTCGGACCGCGGAAAGTTTGCTTCAAAGCGAGAAAGAAGTCGTCATCTACACAAGTCGGAAACTGATGACGGCCGGCCATGCCGAAGGCGATCTTTCCATTGGGAGTCGAGTGTCTGAGGCATTGATCACAACGCTCCAGCGCATCGATGCAAAGCTGCGCTACCTGATCGCCAAAGGCGGCATCACGGCAAGCGACGTCGCAACAAAAGGTCTGAATGTCAGGAGGGCTTTGGTGCTCGGACAAATCCTGCCGGGTGTGCCCGTGTGGCGACTGGGCCCCGAGAGCAAGCACGCAGGCATTCCCTACGTTGTCTTTCCCGGCAACGTGGGCGGCGACGACGCCCTGGCAGAGACCGTGCAAACCCTCCGCCCTAGATAGAATGGAAAAACAGAATATCGAATGTCGAAGAATGAATTTCGAATGATGAAGTAAAATCTCTTCTGTTTTTGCCTTCGACATTCGTCATTCGACATTCTGCTGTTCTCTTTTGAATTTCTTTCCAAATCCTGATTTCAGCTTTCCCACGAGGTATCCGTCCATCATCAGGTGAATGAAGTGATGGAACACGCAGAAGGCCAGGGCCAAGCCGAACTGGGGGAAAAGTTTTACCTGGAAAAGAACTGAAAGGGGCAAGGTCTTCTGGCCTCCCATGAAAAGGATGCTCTCCAGCCGGCCCCGCGGGATGCGGAAAAGACGTATCGCCAGGAACCCTGCGACAAGAAGAACTGCATGAAAGACAAAGGAGAGGACAAGGATAACAATTAGCTGCGCCCCGCCGCTCAGGACAGTATGTTTTGCCTCTGAAAGCCCCATCCACACCATGCTCAGGATCAGGCACTGATTGAACACGGGGATGCCCCGCTGAAGCGAGGTCAGGAGGGGGCCTTTCTTCGGCCTCAGAAAAAGCCCGAGAAGCAGGGGCAGGAGCACGAGGAGACCCAACTGGATCATCATTCGCGCTTTGTCGATAGGAACGGATTCGACGGTTTGGAGGAGCAGCGCAAGGGAAAAAGGAATCGTCACGATGCTCAGAACGTTCGCGAGCACCGTGATCAGCAGTGCGTGGGCGATGTTGCCACCTGCTGCGCCCGTCATCACCACACCGCTGCTCATGGTGGTGGGCATCACTGAAACGAGAAACAGCCCGATTCTCACCGCCGGGTCAAGGGGAAGCGATCCGATGATGTAAGCCGCCGAGGGTGCGACCGCAAAGATGATCACCAGGGCAATCACCGCTCCCCTGATATCCCGCAGCCCCGCCCGGATCTCCTCCCTTTTGAGAATAAGGCCGGAGCACAAGAAAACTGTGCAGATGACCGCATCCGCTCCGTTGCGGGCCTTGAACCATTTCCCCATGCCTTCGATGGTCCCGGTGACATCGATCAGAGTGACCGCGCAGATGCCCGCCAGTGCAATAATAAACCAGTTCTGCTTGATGAGACGCATGAACGTCAACATTCTCCTTTGGTCTTTCCAAAATATGTTTCAGAAGATCACAAATTTAGATGCTTGCAGGCCGAATGTCAAAAGCATCCTCCACCAAGCTCCTAACGCTACTTAAGAAACAGATCTCTGTATGGGCGGGCTTTACTCGCCTGAGGCGAGTTACTGCCCTCCCGGCGGACGAATTTCCTTCATTCGCTCCAGAGATACCCCGCAGCTTGCTGCGGGGAGCTTCATTCACCAGTGAAGTGAGGTTTTCTTTTTTCGAGAAAGGCGCGGGCCGCTTCCTGATGGTCACGTGTTTCTGAAAGAAGCCCCAACTGAGAGGAGATGTAGTCCAGGTGGGATCGGAGATCACTCCTTTGGGCCTGGTAGACCGCTCTTTTGATCATCCTCGCTGCAAGAGGCGGCTTGTTTGCAATCTCCTTGGCCAGCGACATTGCCTCTTCCATCAACTTCTCATGGGGGACAACGCGGTTCACCAGGCCTATGTCGAGAGCCTCCTTTGCACCGATGACCCTTCCAGTGAGAAGAAGCTCCAAGGCTCTTGCGATTCCCACAAGCCGTGGGAGGAAGTACGCCCCTCCGTCCCCGGGCGCGACTCCCATCATGATGTAGGATTCTGCCATTTTCGCTTTGTCGGAGCACACTCTGAGGTCGCACATGATGGCCATGTCCAGGCCGGCGCCCATAGCGACCCCATTGACTGCAGCGATAACGGGTTTATCCGTGTTTTCCAGAGCCAGGACGATCCTGTGAACACCCTCCCACAGGAAGTTCTTCATATCCCAAGAGCGAAGTTTCCCCTCCGCCATATCCCGGATATCCCCCCCGGAGCAGAAGGTGTCCCCTTTTCCGGTGACGACGATCACCCTGATGTTCTGATCTGTCTGGGATCTCTCGAGGGCCTCCCTCCAGAGCGCGATCATCTCAGGGCTGAAGGCGTTCTTCGCTTCAGGGCGGTTGAGGATGATTTTGGCTATGTGTTCTTCGGTTTCATACAGAAGGTGCGGTTCTTTCATGGCCATATCCTTTTCCTTGCCCGCGGCTGTTCTATCCCGGAGCGACAGCCATCCACTACACCAAAGACGACAAGAAACCAAGAGGAATTTTGGTCGAACCGCAACGGGCAACCTGCCACCTGCACTGAAAACGGTTTACAACACCATTAATCTGTTCTATTCATTCCCACATTGCCTAAGCACCATTTGAAACCTAAGGAGGCTTTCTCTCATGCCCGAAGTAACTAAGCTGGTGCGAGCGGGACACCTCGTCCCTTCCCATGATCAACCTGTCATTCACGGCGGCGCTGTAGCTGTGGCAGGGGAAAGAATCGAAGCGGTGGGCGCTTATGAAGATCTCTTGATGCGGTACCCTAAGGCCGAGCGGATCGGCGGCGATCAGTTTCTTCTCATTCCGGGACTGATCAACGGCCACGGCCACGGCCGCGGACTGACGGACTTTCAACGGGGCGCTTTGGATAACACCCTCGAATCATGGCTTCTGGACACACGGAAATACATCCCCGTCTCCACCTACGACGATATTGCCTACTCTGCCGCAAGGCTGCTCAAGTCCGGAGTCACCACGGCGATGCACAACCACATCCTCAAGGATCCCGCAGCCTTTCAGCAGGAATTCAAGGAAGGGTTGAAGGCTTACAGCGATGCCGGCATGCGGGTCCAGTTCAACCCCGGTGTCCGCAACGATAACCCTTTTGTTTACGGCGACAACAAGGCCTTCCTCGCCGCTTTGCCTGAAACCTTGAGGACCCTTCTGACAACCCCTCTCCCCGCCGGGTCTCTTTCTGCGGCGAACTTCGTTGAAGCCGTGAGAGCCCTTTATAAGCAGTATCAAAGTCCCATGTGCCGGATCGGGTTCGGGCCTCTGGCTCCTCAGTGGTGCACGGACGATCTTCTTCTGGAGGTTCGAAAGGCCGCTGTCGAGCTGAACGCTCCTATTCACGTTCACGCGGTTCAGTCAATCTTTCAGAAGGTCTATGGCCTCCAGTTCCTGGGAAAGACCCTCATCCAGCATATGAGTGATATCGGGTTCCTCGGCCGAGGGGTGGTGGTGGGACACTGCGTGTGGCCCACGGAAAAGGACATCGAGCTGCTCGCCAAAACCGGCACAGCCGTGACCCACCATCCTTCCTGCAATCTCAGGGTGCGAAACGGCGTCTCCCCTGCATATCACATGCTCAAGGCGGGAGTACTGGTCGGTCTTGGTTTGGACGGAAAATCCATCAACGATGACGACGACATGATCCAGGAGATGAAGGTCTGCTACCTTCTGCATCGTCTTCCTTCTCTCGAGCTCGACTCTCCTCACATGAGCGCGAGAGACGTTTTCAAGATGACTACGGAGAACAATGCCGCCCTCCTCAGCTTTGGACAGGAGATCGGCCGTCTGGAGCCCGGAAGGCTGGCCGACATGGTGCTTCTGGACTACGATAAGATGTGTCGTCCTTTTGTCGAACCCTCTAACGATCCCGTTGATGTACTTCTCTACCGGGGGCTGGGGAGCCACGTCCACACAGTCATGGTCAACGGCCGCATCGTGGTGCAGGCCGGCAAACTTCTGACCCTTGATGAGGAGGCGATTGCTAGCCGCCTTGCAGAGGCCGCGTCCCGGCCTAGAACAGAAAAAGAAGAAGCACTGGTTCAGGCCATGGATGAATTGAAGCACCACGCGATCCGTTACTACGAAGGCTGGCCCAAGAAGGTCAAAACCGAACCGTACTTCATGATCAACTCACGAACAGACGGTCTTTTATGATCCTTGCTCGCTCAGGCGTGATGGTGCCCGCTCATGACGCCTCGGCGTGACCCACCAGCCCTCCTCCAACCTACGGCTGCGATCGGGTATTGCTCCTGTTTTTCAGATGCTTCAGGTGGGAGTCCGTGTCGGCCTAGGCCTGGATGGGCAAGGCATCAATGACAACGACGACTTCATCCAGGAAATGAAGCTTTGCTATCTTCTCCACCGAATCCCCTCTCTTGAACTGGACTCCCCCCACCTCACTGCCCGTCAGGTTTTCAAAATGGCCACGGAAACGAATGCCTCTCTCCTGGGATTCGGCTCGACAATCGGACGTCTCGAACCGGGCCGGCATGCAGACCTCGTGCTTGTGGACTTCACGAAGATGCGTTTTCCCTACACAGACCCTACACACGACCCCATTGAAGTTCTTCTCTACCGAGGATCCAGTCAACATGTTCACACGGTGATGGTGAACGGACGGGTTGTTGTGGAGCATAGCAAGGTTCTCAGTGTAGGCGAGGACGCTTTAGCTGCGCGTCTCGCTGAGGCCGCATCGCGACCCCGCGCCGAGCAGGAAATAGAGTATAAGCAGGCTATAGAAGAACTGAGATTTCACATATCGCGCTATTATCGTCATTGGTACGGAAAACTCAATTTTGCCCCTCATTTCGACCTCAACTCCCGAGTGGACGGACCTGCCGGCCCTGACAGAAGCGAGTGAGGCTAACGGCGCTGTTCATTACAAGAGTTGCCCACATGCTTTGTTGGGAGAACAAGAAACCTTTCCATGCCGAACTAACTTTTTTCTAGAGGGTCTTTCACTAAGCGGTTTTCGTCCACAAAAGAATACTCCGCATTGACATTTATTGTTACCTCCTGACCCCATTCGCAGACTCATGGTGATGATGCCGATCTCATCACGTTTCCTGAAGTTCCAACTCCCTAGAAATCATAAAGAATTGGTCTCCCGCTGGATTCGCTTCCGGTTCTAAAGCCCATTTGGGAACACGGCAGAGAAATTGCAGCCTGTGAAGGCCGAACAAGGGACTGTTTCGGGATAGTCTTTGTTTTCGCTGGAGAGGCACCTCATGGTTATGAAAACAGATCACCTGAAGATTAATAAAGCCATGGAAGGGGCGAGGCGTCGGATATCGTGCCTCCTGTTCTTTATCATGGCACTCGGCTCTCTCACGCAGGTGGTCCCGGCC
Organism: uncultured delta proteobacterium; assembly: GCA_963702565.1. Lineage (GTDB taxonomy): Bacteria > Desulfobacterota > DSM-4660 > Desulfatiglandales > HGW-15 > CAVPDE01. The sequence goes on from CAVPDE010000016.1 coordinate 86,110, forward strand.
CTCGCCGAAATCCTCCCGGCCGATCGTCGCACAACATGGAATCCGGGCCTCAATCCGGTCGGCGGCATTCCCTACCGCACGACGATCTATAGGACGATCTTGCCGAGCGGTGGGGACGACACGGCGGCGATCCAGAACGCGCTTGACACCTGCCCCGCGAACCAGGTGGTCAAGCTCGGGCCGGGGAATTTTCGCATCTCGGGCGAAGGGCTTGTGATGAACCGTTCTCACATCACGCTGCGAGGCTCAGGGACGAGCACGCGACTTCTCAAGGACAACGAAGTCAACTGGTTTCCGGTGATCTGCCTCGGAAACCGTTGGTCTGCTGATAAATTCCTATCCTCCTCGGTGAACCTCGCGGCTAACGGGATCAAGGGAATCAGAACCGTGACGCTAGCACGTGCTCCGGTTCCGGTGTTGGCGGCCGGGGAACTCGTTCTTCTCGACCAGTTGACTAACGCGAGTCTGACGGCGTGGAGTCCGGATTCTCCTCTTGGTGACCCGTCCAGGGGATGGTTTTCCCGATACAACCGTCCTATTTCCCAGGTCATGGAGGTGGAATCTGTCAACGGCTCCTCGGTCACCTTCAGCACTCCTCTCCACATTGACTTCCTGACCGCCCATTCGGCGCAGCTTTCCCGTTACGGGGAGGATTGGAGGGGACCGAATCCGGTGTCCGCAACCAAGTGGTCAGGGGTTGAAGACCTCCATCTCGAAAAGGGAAGTGACGGGAATATATCCTTAAACACATGCGCCTATTGCTGGGTGAGAAACGTGGAAAGTAAACACACCATCGGGTCGAGCATTGGCCTGGAGAGTTGCTTTCGATGCGAAGTGCGCGACTCCTACATTCACACCAGCGACGACCCCAATCCGGGCGGCGGCGGTTATCTTCTGAGCATCGCCAGGGGCTCGGCCGACAACCTTGTAGAGAACAATGCCGTCTGGAACGCAAACAAGGTGATGGTGATGCGCGCCTCCGGTGGCGGCAATGTCATTGCCTACAATTACTTCGAGGACGGTTGGATCAGTTACGCGCCGGGGTGGGTCGAATCCGGTGCAAATGCCAGCCACATGACGACGCCACACTTCGAGCTCTTTGAGGGAAACCAGGCCTTCAACTTCGACGGTGAAAGCACGTGGGGAAACTCCATTTACATCACCGCACTTCGAAATCACCTCACCAGCAAGCGTCGATCCATTCCACCACTGCAACTCACCGATGAGGGTTACCGCCGGGCCATCAGCCTGGCCCATGGGCATTGGTGGTATACGTTCATCGGCAACGTGCTCGGCTACTCTGGAATGAACCCCGCGCCCTTCTCCGGATTCACCTACGAGGTCACCTACCCGTGGGACGATGATCCGGTCGGCATGTGGAAGCTAGGGGTTGGGAAGGATTGGGGACCTGCTGACCCGAAGGTTCTCTCCACGGTCATCCGGCACGGCAATTACGATTACGTCACTCACAGTGTCAAATGGGATCCCAATATTTCGGACCACACGCTCCCGGCTTCGCTCTATCTGTCGGGCAAACCCGCTTTCTTCGGTTCCTACACTTGGCCCTGGGTCGATCCGACAGGAGCAACCAAGCTTTACACCCTCCCGGCCAGGGCCCGATTCGATAGCGGGAACCTGAATCCAAGCACCCACCCCCTCACGGTAATAAAGGCAGGCGCGGGGAGCGGCACCGTCACCTCCTCGCCTGCCGGAATCGACTGCGGCCCCACCTGCAGCGCTTTCTTCGACACGGGCACCCCCGTCACGCTCACGGCAGCTCCGGCGTACGGATCGAGGTTCTCCGGCTGGAGCGGCGCCTGCTCCGGAACCGGCGCGTGTCAGGTCACGATGAGCACGGCCCTGTCCGTCACGGCCACATTCACCCTGCTGCCGGACCCAGAGCCGCCCGCCAGGCCCAAAGGGTTGAGGTCGGATTAGAAAGCATAGTCGGGAAGGAACTGAAGGGAGATGGGGCGATGGAGGTAGCCTGAACCTACCACGAACTCGTGCTGTCCTGTTATTGATTTTCGACAATTCTCGGCAGCTTGTCGCGTTTTTTGTAAGCGTTTCAGAGCCCGCAGTGGAGGAGGTACAGACTAATCTTCCGAAATGTTTCAACATGTTCAGGGAAAAGAAAACCGGTATAAATCTTGCTTACTTTTGGGGTTGCAAGCTGAAAAAAACTAAATGCACCGAAGGAACCGAATGCCTTGAACATCACGAGAAGGGGCGTTACAAGGTTACTCTTTTATTTCTTAATTTTTCCTCTCTGTCTTCTCGTGGGCAATCCCTGCGCCGCCTCAGACCCCTTCCCTACCTTCCCATGCCTGGAGCCGAATGTCCGCTTCTGGATTGACGCCTACACCAAGTACCCGACCACCAACGGCATTATCCATGACGCTTCGGATTTGAACATCGTCTACGGCATCATCGACCTTTTGCCGCCTGACACGCGTGGAACGCGGCACATCAATCAAGAAAGGATACAGGCTGCCAAAGAGCTGTACAGAAAAACCTTAAAGGATCTTGTTGAAAACCCGGACCCTCAGGATCCGGAAAAAAGGCGCATAGCCGATTTGTTTGGACCCCAGGCCGGTCCCGATGATTTCAGAGAGGCGATCAACAACATTCGCTGCCAGGTCGGCCAGAAGGATCGGTTTGAAAGAGGACTCATTCGCTCAGAACCCTATCTCCAAGAAATAAAAGCTATCTTCCGTTCTCATGGTCTGCCTGAGGACCTGTGCTACTTGCCTCATGTGGAATCGTCCTTCGACGTCACCGCCTATAGCAAAGCAGGCGCTGCAGGGGTGTGGCAGTTCACTCCATCGACAGGCAAGAAGTTCATGACAATGAACAAATCTGTGGATGAAAGGCGTGATCCTATCCGGGCATCCGAGGCCGCGGCAAGGCTGCTCAAGCACAATTATGATCGACTGGGAGACTGGCCCATGGCCGTCACGGCGTACAATCACGGGATAGTAGGCATGCTGCGGGCAAAAAAAGAGATGGGAAGCTATGAGGCCGTTTTTGAACGCTACAATGGGCGGTTCTTCAAGTTCGCGTCGAGAAACTTCTACTCCGAATTCCTGGCCGCCAGGCACGTAGCAAAGAATCACACCCAGTATTTCAGTGATATCCGGATGACCAAGTCTTTGGAAGCCCGCGAGGTGGTCACAAAGGGGCAGATGTCCGTCGCGGAACTTTCACGTCACTATGAAGTAGACCTTGAAACGCTACGCGCTCTCAACCCTGCATTGAGTCAACGCGTGTTCAAGGGGCAGAGACAAGTGCCCAAGGGATATGTGCTCCGCTTGCCCGCCGATTCCGCAAAGAGCACCAAGGTCTCTTCCGCCGCACTCTTCCAAACCCACCCCGACCTTCGCCAGTAATCGAACCGTGCTCCATCGTCGTGTCAAGCCGTGAGCTTTTAGAAACTGCCAGCCGTCGCTTCTAGCAGCACTCTAATGCGGTGCTTACTATAATCCCGCCATCTTGAGCGCGGCCTCCGGTGACTCCATCGGCCGGAAGCTTGTGAGTGCTTGTTCGTGAGTAGGATAGCCAAATCCGATGAGGACGATCCCAATGAGGGTATGGGGCTTCCCCGACAGATCTTCTTGCGCTTGTATTTTCAGGGCTTCAAAAAGCTGTTCCTTCGCTATGAATCGTTTTTCTGCTGCGATCACCCCAGATCTCTTGTCGTGAACCACTAGGGTCATCTCCTCTCCCCGAGTGAGCGAAAACTTTTATCTGGTCGCATACGGGGAACAGGAAGCTAAGTGTGACTTCATGAAGTTTAGGCAATCAACTATACGTCATCTCCAATGAATCAATAGTAATGACGTTTTATGTTCATTTATGACAATAAATGTCCCTCTACTGCCGGCACATACAGCCAACTCTATAACACTGCCTTATAACATATTGATTTTAAGCCTAATTCAAAATAGCCATTATTGGAATGCTTATTGCTTATATGGAGGTTGTGCTTTTAACCCGTTGAAAAAGCATCATTGTTCAATGATAAGCTTTAATCTAATAATTATGTATAATTAAATATAAATTATTATAACTATTTGTCAGTCTTCGAAACCTTAGCCATAGATGGAAACTGATACCGGTTTAATTTGGAACACTGTGGAACGATACGAAAGCGCTTTCAGATGCTTTTCCTCAAGGAAAAATGTGAGGGAATCGATTTACTCATGAGTCAGCCCAAGAGAAAGGGTGTCCTGTAGATGTCCGGATCAGCGGGGCGCAGAGCCTCGGCAAAAACAAAACTATCGGAATTCTGGAGGGGTGTCCTCAAAAGCCTGACGTGCACCAGCGGCCAAAGGGCGAAGGTGCGGAAAGGCGCTTACCTTGAGAGCCTCGAGTCCCGTGTCATGCTGTCCGGAGGTATAGAAGGGGCATTGGTCGATACCGAATTGCTGGCCTGCGAGAATTCTTCCCAGGCACCCGTCGCCTCAGAGGTAGCGCTTCTTGAAGAAGCGCACCAAACCGTTCTCATCGATCTATCCGGTTCTGCGGATCCGCATCCCGAAATGCAATCCGACCTTCTAGAAGGGCTCGCGACGCGCGAGCTCGTGTTTGTAGATAAAAACCTGAAGGATTACCAACAAGTTGTCGCCGATCTCCAAGGCAGCCATAGCAACCGGAACGTTGAAGTCGTGGCGCTGGAATCCGATCGGAACGGGATCGAGCAGGTCAGTGAAATTCTCTCGGAACGTTCTAACCTGACGGCTGTGCATTTCATCAGCCACGGTGCCGATGGGCAGATCAACCTCGGCAATACCTGGTTGAACAGCACCACCCTGCAACAGAACATCAATGCCATCTCCGCATGGGGCAAGGCCATGACGGAAAGCGGCGATATTCTCTTTTACGGCTGTAACATCGCTACCCACAGCGACGGACAAGGCCTGCTGGCAAACATCGCCGGTCTGACCGGCGCCGATGTAGCGGCCAGCGACGATCCGACCGGCAGCACAACGTTGGGCGCTGATTGGGTGCTGGAATACTGCACCGGCGTGATCGAAACGACTGTGGCCTTCAGCCCCGAGGCCCAGCAGCACTGGTCGGGCTCGCTGGCCACCTTCACCGTCAACACCACCAACGATTCCGGTCTAGGTTCGCTGCGACAAGCGATCACCGACGCGAATGCGCTGGGAGGGGCGGACACGATCGCGTTCGCCATCGGCTTCGGCGCACAGACGATTTCGCTCGCTTCGGCACTGCCCGAGATAACGGACCAAGTCACGATCGACGGCTGGACGCAGCCCGGGTTCGCAGGCTCACCGCTGATTCGCATTGACGGTGGGTTGGCCGGAGCCGGAGTTGACGGGCTCACCCTTTCCGGCACTGCGGACGCGAGCGTGATTCGTGGCCTCATGATGACCCGCTTCACGCGCGACGGCATCGCAATCCAGTCGGGCGCCGACAACATCACGATCGCCGGCAACTGGATCGGCACCACCGGGGCCGGCTCGACCGGGGTCGGCAACGCCGACGACGGGATCGACATCTCCGGCTCAACCGCGATCATCGGCGGCACCGGCGCGAACGACCGGAATGTCATCACCAACAGCGGCGACGAGGGCATCGACATCGTCGGCTCGGGAGTGACAGGCCACCTCATTCAGGGAAACTACATCGGTGTCGATCCGGACGGCGCGAGTGGCGGCGGCAATGCCGACGTCGGGATCGCGATCATCTCGGGCAGCGGCAACACGATCGGGGGTACCGCCGTCGAGGCGCGGAACGTGATCTCGAGGAACAAAGAAGGCATCGAGATCAACACGTCCAACAACGTGGTGCAGGGCAACTACATCGGCACCGACGCCGGCGGCACGCTCCCCTGCGGCAACCGGGCGGACGACGGCGTTGAGATCCGCAACGGGTCCACCGGCAACCGGATCGGCGGGACGGCGGCCGGGGCTGGCAATCTCATTGCCTTCAATGCGTTGGACGGCGTCAATGTTGTCGATGGCAGTGGCCACTCCGTTCTTGGCAACCGAATTTACTCGAACAGCCAACTGGGCATCGACCTCGTCGGTGGCAGTGAAGACGCGTCCGGCGTGACCGCCAATGACGTTGCGCCCGATGCCGACACCGGCGCCAATAATCTGCAGAACTTCCCGGTGCTGACCAGCGCCACGACCAACGGCAGCCAGATCACGATCACCGGCGCGCTCGCCAGCAACGCCAGCAGCTACTACCGCATCGAGTTCTTCTCGAGCAGTGCGGCCGACGGCAGCGGTCACGGCGAGGGCCAGACGTATCTGGGCTTTGCCAACATCGCCACCGACGGTGCCGGCAATGCGGCCATCAATGCAGTGCTCACCACCGTCGTACCGGCCGGGGCAGTCGTCAGCGCCACGGCGACGAAGAGCGACGCCGGCTTCACGACCTTCACCGATACCTCGGAGTTCGCGCAGAACATAACGGCCGTCGCTGCAAACACGGCCCCGACCCTAAGCAATGGCACGCTTGCTTCAATAAACGAAGACACCATCAACCCCTCCGGCCAGGCGGTTAGCGCGATCTTCGCCGGGCAGTTCTCGGACCCGGATGCCGGTGCCAGCTTCGGCGGCATCGCCGTGGTCGGCAATACCGCCGACGCCGGCACCCAGGGCAGCTGGCAGTACTCGACCAACGCCGGCAGCAACTGGTTTGCGATTGGCACAGTGGCCGACGGTGCCACGGCCCTGGCGCTCAGCAGCTCGACCCTGATCCGCTTCGTGCCGGTGGCCGGCTACAACGGCACGCCGCCGTCGCTGGTGGTCCGCGGCCTCGACAACACCCATGTCGCCGGGTATTCCGCCACGGCCGGAAGCGAGACGCGGGTCAGCGTCGACACCACGAGCAATGGCGGCATGACAGCGATCGCCGCGGTAAGCGCGAACCTGTCGACCTCGATCACCGCCGTCAACGACGCGCCGGTGGCGGCCGACGATCGCCCGGCGCTGAGTTTCGACGGCGTCGACGACTATGTGTCGGTGCCCGACAGCGCCTCGCTGATCATGGGCTCGACGATGACCCTGGAAGCCTGGATCAACCCGGATTTTTCGAGCAACTCGGTCCAGATGATCGCCAACAAGGAAGGCGAATATGAGCTGTCGATCTTTGCCAACGGCTCGCTCAATTTTGCGTTTGCGGAAGGCGGCTCGTGGAACTGGCACAACACCGGTGCCACGATCCCACGTAACGCCTGGACCCATGTCGCTGTTACCTACAACGCCGGGCTGGTGACGACCTATGTCAACGGCGTGTTGGTGGACAGCCAGTCGATGGCCACGACCACGATCGACGATGTCTACCAGAGTCTGGACGAGTTGCGCATCGGCGGCCGCAGCAACAACCCGGCCAACCAGTACTTCGACGGCCGCATCGCCGAGGTGCGGGTCTGGAGTGTCGCGCGCACGGGGGCCGAGATTGCCGGTGCGATGAACAGCACCTTGACCGGCAGCGAGAGCGGACTGGCCGCGTACCTGCCGCTGGACGACAACACCGGCCTCACGGCCACCGACAAGACGGCCAACGGCAACAGCGGCACCCTGGTCAATGGCGCCGCATGGTCGGGCTACCGCATCAATGAAGACACCGTGCTCAGCGCGGTGGTGCCCGGCGTGCTGGGCAACGATTACGACGCCGACGGCGACACGCTGACCGCCGTGCTGGTGTCGGGTCCGGCCAACGGCAGCCTGTCGCTGAACGCCAACGGCAGTTTCGTCTACACGCCCAACGCCGACTGGAACGGCACCGACAGCTTCACCTATCGAGCCAACGACGGCACGGTCAGCGGCAACGTTGCGACGGTCACGATCGTCGTCAACCGGGTCAATGACGCGCCGGTCCTGGCAGCCATCGGAAACCAGTCGGTGAACGAAGGCGCAACGCTGGGTTTCACCGCATCGGCAACCGACGCCGACCTGCCGGCCGACACCCTGACCTATTCGCTCGACGCGGCTTCGCTGGCGCTGGGCATGACCATCAACGGCTCCACGGGGGCTTTCAGCTGGACGCCCACCGAGGCGCAAGGCGGCTTGACGCCGTCAGTCACGATCTCCGTCACCGACAACGGCACGGGGAATCTGTTCGACAGCGAGACCTTCACGATCACCGTGGGTGATGTCAACGTCGCGCCGGTCTTGGCTGCGATCGGTAATCAATCGGTCAACGAGGGCGCGACGCTGAGCTTCAGCGCCAGCGCCACCGACGCCGATCTGCCGGCCGACACCCTGACCTATTCGCTCGACGCAGCCTCGCTGGCGCTGGGCATGACCATCAACGGCTCCACGGGTGCGTTCAGCTGGACGCCCACCGAGGCGCAAGGTGGCTTGACGCCGTCGGTGACCATTACCGTGACCGACAACGGCACCGGTAGTCTGTTCGACAGCGAGACCTTCTTCATCACCGTTACTGACATCAATGTCGCCCCGGTCTTGGGAGCGATCGGCAATCAAACGGTGGATGAGCTGGTAACCCTGACGTTTACTGCCACGGCTACCGATAGCGATCTGCCTGCCAACACCCTGGCCTTCACCCTGGATGCCGCCTCCATCGCCTTGGGCATGAGCATTGACGCCAATACCGGTGTCTTCACCTGGACGCCGACAGAGGCCCAGGGCAGCCTGACCCCGTCTGTCACCATCACTGTCACGGACAACGGTACCGGCAGCCTGATGGACAGCGAGACCTTCTTCATCACCGTCACTGACATCAATGTCGCCCCGGTGGTGACCTCGGCCGCCCTTACCGTGAACGAAGGCCAGACCGTGACACTTTCCCCGGCGAACTTCGGCATCACGGACCCTGACGACAACGCGTTCAACTATACGGTAAGCGGCATCAGCGGCGGCTACTTCCAGCTCTCGACTGCGCCCGGCACGCCGATCACCAGCTTCACCAGTGCTGATCTGGCAGGCAATCTCGTGCAGTTCGTAGACGACGGCAATGAGATCGCTCCGGACTTCTCGGTGACGGTCAACGATGGCGACGCGAACTCCAACACGCTCGCTTCTACCATCACCTACAACCCGGTCAATGACGCCCCGGTCGGCCTGCCGGCCATCACAGGCAGCGTCACCGAAGGCCAGACGCTCATCGCTGACACCTCCGGCATCAGCGATGCGGATGGGCTGGGGGCTTTCAGCTACCAGTGGTTGCGCAATGGCGTGGCGATAGCAGGGGCAACCAACAGCACCTACACGCTCGGCGATGCGGATGTGGGTACCCAGATCCGCGTCCAGGTGTCCTACACCGACGGTCATGGCACCGCTGAGTCGGTGACCTCGGCGCAGACGGCAGCAGTAGCCAACGTCAATGACGTCCCGACTGGTTTGCCAATCATCGTTGGCACAGCAACGCAACCTCCGACCATCACCCCGAATACCGGCGGAAGCAGCGGTATGGGAGGCTTGGGATCAACTAACGATCAGTCCCTGCAAAATGGTGCGGCGAACGCCGTTGGGATGAACATTTTTGGCAGCGGCGATACGACCCTTTCTCATGGATCGACCGGTAGCGCGATTGGTTTCTCCAACGTGGGAATGGATGGAAACGATCCCGGTGATGGGCCATTCGGGAGGACCAAAGATACTCCAATTGAAGAGGCAATAAAGGCGGCTGGAACAGATGACTCTATAAGAAGCCTGAACCAAGGAGGGCCGCTTGAAGCGATGAAGAATCAATTAAATCTTGTGACAGATCGCACTGTCGATCCATTTTGGAAAGAACCGCAACGTCATGTATCTGATGCAGAGGCCATGATATCGAATGAATCCATTCAGAGAGAGCTCGATGGTCTAAAGCGGCAGTTGGAGGAATCGTCAAGACCCGATGAGCTTAAGGAGAAACTCATGGTGGGAATGGCATCAGGGATTGGTGGTAGCTTTTTCGTCGGCTATGTCGTTTGGGCGCTCCGCGGGACCTCTCTGTTGGCAAGCGCCCTAGCATCCTTGCCTCTTTGGAGATGTTTCGATCCTCTTCCCGTTTTTTGGACTCCGAAGCGCAGGCGCCGCAAACGTGATACCGAGGGAGAAAACATCGAGAAGGCAAGAGAAAATGAAAAAGATGTCGAAGAGCTTTTCTCATCCGTGCAAGGCCCCAGCGTGCGGACTGACTTGAAAGGGACAGGGAAATGATGCAAATAAAACCGGCGTATCGTATCAGTCTGGGCCTAACTTTATTCACCATGAGCTTGTTGCTAACGGCTGAGCTCATTGGTTTTTTCCCAGATCCCTATAAGCAGGTGCTCGAGATGAGAAAGAGAGTCTGCGAATCACTCGCCATCTTCTGTTCCTTGTCTCTTCAAAAAGGAGACCTCGAGGGGATCCGGACCACGATGCAGGTTCTTTCGCATAGAAATCCGGACATCCTCTCCACAGGTCTTAGGGACTTAGAGGGAACTCTTCTGATGGAAACCGGGGAACACAAAAACCATTGGAAGGATAAAGGGAGCGAGCTCTCAACAGGGACAAACATCCTGGTGCCTGTTTTCAAGAACGAGAGCCGATGGGGAACCTTTGAAGTTGGCTTCAAACCGGTGTATCCTGGAGGGGTTGCAGGGCTCTTGGCTTACCCCATTGTGAGAGTGGTTCTTTTCATCCTGCCCCTTGCCTTCCTCGGCTACTTCCTTTTGATGAAAAGGACGTTGCGATACCTCGACCCGAGTTCCGTTATTCCTGAAAGGGTGAAGTCTGCATTGGATGCCTTTGTGGAGGGTGTGGTGGTTTTAGACAAAAAGGAGCGAATCATTCTCGCGAACAAATCCTTTTCAGAGAAGATTGGCAAGCCTGCCGCGTCCTTAATCGGATGCAAGGCGTCAGAGTTAGAATGGATCAGCCCAAAATCTCAGGAGGCGCCCCGGGCATTACCGTGGCAACAAGTCATTCTTACCAACCAATCGCAATCCGGCGTTCCTTTGTCTTTTGCATCCGCTCCAGACGGGATTTGTAGGTTTATGGTCAGCGGCTCTCCTATCAAGGATGATGCGGGTGCCATCCGCGGTGCATTGGCCACGTTTGACGATATCACAGAATTGGAGGAGCGAAACGATCAGCTTCAGGAGATGTTCAAAGCGCTTCAAAAATCACGCGATGAGGTGCGACGCCAGAACCAAGAGTTGCAGGTCATGGCGACACAAGATGCGTTGACAAAGTGTTTGAACCGTCGGTCGTTTTTCGAAAAGTTCGAGATAGAGTTCAACAGGTCACGGCGATACGGTATCGCTCTCTCCTGCATCATGATCGATGTCGACAAGTTCAAGGTCATCAACGATACCCATGGGCATCAGGCGGGCGATCAGGTCCTTCAAAGAATTGCGGATTGGATTCGGTCTGAGTTGAGGGGAAGCGATTTCCTCTGCCGCTACGGCGGAGAAGAATTCTGTGTCCTGCTTCCCCATGCGAACGCTGATGATAGTGCTAGGGCCGCGGATCGAATCCGAAATGCTGTATCCTCTCGCGAAATCTCTGGCATTAAGGTGACGGTCAGTCTTGGCATTTCATCCGCTGAATTCGGTGCTGTGGACCCGCAGGACTTGCTCGGTCAGGCGGATAAAGCCTTATATGCGGCCAAGAATTCAGGAAGAAACGTGGCAATTCGTTGGGATATCTGTAAGGATTGGTTTTCCCACAAACATGCTGAAGTGACCGAAGAGCCCGCCAAAGAACAGAATCAAGATGGCGCATACATTCCCTATCACGTTGTGAGTGCCTTGATGCTGGCACTGGCCCATCGAGATGTAGAGACTGCTGAACATTCACGTCAGGTGGCGGAATTCTGCGTGGCCGCCGCGCAGGACCTGATGTCTTTGAGTGATTGCTTTGTTTTGGAAGTTGCCGGACTGCTCCATGATATCGGTAAGCTGGGTGTTCCCGATTCCATTCTCTTGAAGCCAGGAGCCCTCACCAAGGAGGAAATGCAAATCATGGCCGAGCACAGGCTGAAGAGCGTCGAGGTCATCGCCTCCACGTTCCTGTCGCCCACTCTTGTTGAAATCGTTCAGTATAGCCAAGGCTGGTACGAAGGGACCGAGGACAATCCAGGACATCCAAAAGGAAAAGACATTCCTTTGGGTTCGAGAATCCTGAGCATCGCAGACGCTTTCAGCTCCATGGTGTCTCACCACTCTTATCGTGAAGCGAAACCCTTTGAGGAGGCCTTTGAGGAGTTGCGCCGTTTTGCCGGTAAGCAGTTCGACCCTGATCTTGTAGAGCATTTTATCGAGGTCATTCGCGCACGGGACGAGAGCAGGCAGCGGAGCACGCCAAGGGTCTTCAACGCAGTGAAACTTGAAATCGGACAGGAAGTCGAGAAGCTTTTTGTAGCCGTGAATACATCTGCATTCGGGGCCCTAGGGACGATTGCTGATCGTCTTTTCGTCAAAGCCAATAAGCACGGGTTGGGACAGGTGGTGGCGGTCGCCCGGAAGATCCAAAAGGCAACCGAAGGAAAAGCGGATATCATCCAAATTCTTCGTCTCGCTTCTGAACTGACTGACGCTTGTTGCTCGCGAGAGATCTTTGGATTGCCGGACGGATCCTCTTCGGAAAAAGCCCGAGCTGCTTAAGGTTTCCCACAGAAAACCCATATCCCGCGTTTTCGTTGAAATCGGCAGGGAAGCTTGCCCTCGCTGCGCAACGTCCGGTTTAGGGGGGATTCATGAGATCGAACACGGCTGACCGATTTTGCGGCAAGCTCAACAACTCACTGCGGCGGAGTGCACGCTCCGCCGGTGCGCCTTTTACCCTCTTCATCATAGCACTCATCATTCTGGCTATCGGCGGATCTCTCGCCTCATTCAAACCCGCCCTTTCCTATAACCGGAAAAGCTTTTTGTGGAAAGTCCAGTCGGATCGCTCGACCGTTTACCTGTTAGGCTCAATCCATTTCTTGAAGGAAAATGTTTACCCGCTGAACCAAACTATTGAGAATGCCTATGAATCATCGGATAAGCTGGTGGTGGAAGCCAATATAAACGAAATCGGCAACCTGAACCTCAACACGCTGGCGGACAGGGCCTTTTATAAGAATGATGACCACCTAGAAAAACATGTATCGGCGGAAACCTACCGTTTGATCAGGAAAGAAAGCAAAACCCTCGGCCTGCCGATCGAACTCATCCGCATGCAAAAGCCGTGGCTTCTAGCCCTCTCCTTTCAGGCCATGGAACTCGTGCGGCTAGGGTATTCGCCCGAACATGGAGTGGACTACCACTTCCTGACAAGAGCCCAAGGAAAGAAAAAGATTCTGGAGCTCGAAAGTCTGGATGAGCAGCTGAGACTCCTCTCCGGCTTCTCCGACAGGGAACAAGAACAATTCCTCATTTACACTCTCGAAACCTTGAGTTCCATGGACCGCCAGGTAGGAAACATGGTTCGAGCGTGGACGTTCGGAGATGCACAGGCCATGGAATCCGCCCTGTCGGATGCTCTGCCGCCGGACCCCTCTTTAGCACCGATCGTGCAGAAACTCTTCGATGACCGAAACCTAAAGATGACTTCGAAAATCGAGGGATACCTCAACTCGAATGGGAGCTATTTCGTCATCGTCGGTGCCGGCCATCTGGTCGGCACCAGAGGCATTGTCGAGCTCCTCAAGAGCAGAGGTTATGTAGTAGAGCAGCTCTGATTATGCCGTGTCCGGTCAAGATCTCATGGGTTGGCAGCTGACCAGAAGCGTTTTGGCATTATTTCTTTGGGCCTTGGACCGCATTCAGATAGGCGGCGATTGACTTGACATCAGCGTCGGATATTTTGTCCGGCGCCTTTTTCTGCATGCGGGTCACTGTATCGCCCCATTCTGCCGGGGTCTTGTTCTTTCCCAACGGCCGGTCGATGCCGTGGCACAAGGAACACTTCGCTTCGAAAAGAGCCTTGGCGGGTTTTAGCGCCGGGTCGGCAGGTTCAGGCGCAACCGCTGGTCCCGAAGCGCACGCCACGAAAAATAGGGCGACAACAAACACCATAAACATTTCTTTCATGAGGAGTTCTCCTTTCTTTGTCAGCTGCCGCTTGAATAACAACACCCTTATCTTTTCATTCCGGGGCAAGAATATCAAATCAAGCGCTGCAAGGTCAATTGTTGACAAGATTTCCTGTTACCCCATCAAAGCACACTGGATCAAGTTTTCCCTCGCCCCCTTTTCAGCCCCCTTTTCAGAGGTGGACATGCCTGGTCTACTCTGGCAAAATACAGGATTGCATTCACCGTGTCTCATAAGTAGGTCATCAATAGTGCTTCAACTCCTTTCTGGAGGTTTATGTCTTCCTTTGACGGCATCTTTGTCATTCCCTACCCCTTTTCGGACCACCCCTCTTTTCCTGAAGGGATCTTGCGAAAAGCTCTGGAGGTCGAAGGCTACCGAATCGGCGTCATTGAAACGCCCTTCTGGCAGGAAAAGGAATCCTTCGCCGCTCTCGGCAAGCCAAGACTGTTCTTTGCGGTCATCTCAGGGCCTGTGGACTCTGTGGTGCTGAACTATACGTCTTCACGCAAAAGGCGGAGGGAGGATCTCTATCAGTTCGAAGGAAAGGCTTACTTTCCCGGTTACCCGCCTTCCATCAAATACAAGATCAGGCCGGACCGAACCACCATCGTGTTCACGAACAGGCTCAAAGAGCTTTTTCATGATGTGCCCATTGTCATCGGAGGTCTTGAAGCCACGCTGCGCTGTTTCGCACACTTTGATTTTCAGCAGGATAAAATCAGACGTTCCATTCTGCTTGATTCCAAGGCGGATCTGATGGTCACGGGAATGGGGGAAAAGCAGTTGGTCCGCATTGCCCGCGCCCTTGAATCTGGACGCCCTTGTGACACGCTCACACTCCCAGGGACAGCGAGCGTCACAAAGGATATCCCTGAACAAGGCCGCTTTGTGGAACTTCCCTCTTTTGAAGCCGTCCTTGAGGACAGGAAAAAGCTGCTGGAGGCTCATCTGATTCTGGAACGGGGGTTGCTTGAAGGAAAGGGCATTGTGCAGAAACACGGAGACCGATACGTGGTTCAGCAGCCCGAGGAGTCCTATGCACCCTCCGACCTCGATGCTGTTTATGACCAGCCTTACTCCCGCATGCATTTGAAAGGGGATGATTACACTCCCGCGCTTCGGATGAACCTTTTCTCCGTAACCTCTCACCGCGGCTGCGGGGGCGGCTGTTCCTTCTGCTCCATCCAAGTCCATCAAGGGAAGACAGTGATTTCCCGCTCGCTGGAATCCATCACAAACGAAATCCGAAGTCTCACGCGGCACCAGGAATGGAAAGGCTTCATTTCAGACATCGGCGGAGCCACGGCCGAGATGTACGGGAACGATTGTGAGACAGAGGCATGCCTCAAGCTTTCTTGCCTTTACCCGGAAAGGTGCCGCATGTTTTCTCCCGGAGAAAAATATTTAGAGCTACTGCGAGAATGCAAAAAACTTCCTGGTGTCAAAAAGATATTTCTGGGATCGGGCATCCGGTATGACGTGCTGCTGCACAACCCCGAATTGCTGGAAGAGATCATGCTTTACCACTCAGGCAGATTCCTTCGTATTGCACCTGAGCACACGGAGGACCCTGTTCTCAACCTGATGAGAAAACCACCCTTCAGAACCCTTGAGTCCTTTGTGAGCCTTTTCAACTCCATCAACAGAAAGCTGAAGCGAAAAATCGAACTGGCGCCTTACCTCATCGTTGGCCATCCCGGAGAGAATCGGGCTCATGTGGTGGAGATGAAGAAGAAGCTCAAATCCCTGGGAAGGAAATCTACTGATGTGCAGATTTTTACCCCCACCCCCGGCACCCTTTCAACAGCCATGTATTACGCGGAGCGCGACTCTTCATTCAAACCCATCCCTGTTCAGAGAGCCATCAGCGAGCTCATGGAGCGCAAAAAACTCCTGAGTGCCTAGAAAAATCGCTTTTGAGTAAGATCTATAGGCGTGTCAAGTAATCAAGTGCCGTATTGCTGGATATGACGTCGCAGTACTTCATCCACAGATCCAGAAGGGCGACTTTGTGGGAAGCGCTGATGCGGTCGTAGACGCAGTCCTCGACGACAGCCACGTCAAAGTTGCGGCTGATGGCATCCACGCAGGTGGCACGGACGCAGCCGCCCGTGGTGCCGCCTGCCACGATCAGCGTGTCCACCTTGAGCTTGATGAGGACACTCAGGAGGACAGTCCCGTAGAAGGCGCTGGCGTAACTCTTGTCGATGACAAAATCCCCTTCCTGGGGAGCGATCGCCTCGACAATGGACGTTCCTTTGGATCCTTCCAGGTACTGGGAAGGGCTTCGATCTGCTTTTGCTGCAAAACCGTCAAAGGCAATGCTCTTCTGGACCTGGCGAGTGTAAACGATAGGCCGATTCTTTTCCCGGAATGCTTGGATCAGCGGCTTGATGCGTTCCATGGCCCGCCAGGCCGATTCACCCACGCCCGAGGGCCACTCCTGAATCTGTTCGAGGATGGGTTTGTCTCCACCCGCGTAGTTGTACTGGGGATCAATGATGAGCAACGCAGGGCGCTCGCCAAGCCCGCGCGGCTTTCCGTATCCGCCGCGGCGGATCACCTCGCGGTCGGTAGGTGTGAGGATGTCGTCCCAGACAGGCATCATATCCCTCTACCCAAGGGGTGCGATGAGAGAAGTGACCTGATTGATGTCCTTCACCTTGTCCACGTCCATAACCTGAGAGCGGATCTGCTTGGCTCTCGCACGACCCCAGACAGGCTCGGCAAGAGAGAAATATTTTTTCTCCAGGTCCGCAGGTCCGTAAGGATCTTCAAAGTCGCCTTTGTTCATGGTCACTTCGGCTTCGAGCTTCTCACCGCTCTTCAGAGTGACTCTGACCCGCGAGGGTCTTCGTGACGGCATCATGGCCGTAAGCTTCGGATCCTCCTTCACCTCCACTTTTTTCGCCAGAGCCTGGACCGCATCACTACGAACGGCCTCCGGTGTGAAACAAGTCACATCCGTCCGGCCATGCACAAGGAGAGTGGCCACGGCAAAGGGAATCGAGAACTTGGCAGCCAGCATGTTCTGGGGATTGCGGTCGCACAGCTGGGCGGCAAGAGAATAGGTCTCTACATCCACGGATTCGATTTCACCCGCCTTGAGCGGTTTCCGCGCCAGAATTCTTTCCAGGGCATCCAGAGTGCCGTGGTTGTACCGGCAGCAGGCGTGCATCTTGAAGTAGTTGCGAGCGATCTCGAAACGTTTCCCCAACTCGTCGGTCATCACTTCAGGGTTGAAGGTGTCGGAAACCACAGAGCCATAAACCGTTTTCAGGCCATCGGCTTCACCGGTGAATCCTGACTGGACGAGCTGATGGCTGAGAACCCCCATGAAGTTGCTCATTCCGGAGTACACATTCCGGACGGTTCCACCTTCGAGCATTGTCTTCCTGCTTGTGGCAAGACCAAGGGAAGAGCTCACGTTGATCATCTCCTTCATCGCTCCTTCGCCGTAGCCCATGAGCTTTCCCACTGCGACAGCGGCTCCCACGGTTCCCCATGTGCCGTGGGGATGCATGGACATTCTGATCTTGCACGCGATCCCGATGCGCGTTCCTATTTCGTACCCGAGGACCAGCGCGGTCAATAGATCCTGGCCCGACAAACGCCCTTCTTCTGCAATGGCGAGCGCCGCAGGGACCACATGAATGCCGGGATGGCCCCGACCGAATTGATTGCCTTCATCCAGTTCAAGAAAGGTGCCTGCCGTGCCGTTGATCAATGCAGCCTTTGAAGGCTCCGTTCGTGTGCCTGATCCGATAAGCGATGCGACCGGCCTGGCTTTGGGATCCACAAGGCGCTTGGCGAGGCCTTTCACTTCATCTTCCTGAGCCCCTGCCGCAATAACGGACAAGGTGTCGGCCAGCACTTCCTTTGCCCGCATTAAAACGGATTGAGGAAGATCATTGAAATCCGTTCGGCAAACATAGGAAACGAGTTTATCGAGATATTCCGGCATGACTATACTCCATGAAACCGAATCGCAATAGGCGGAAGTCCGAAACAAAGGAACTCTGGATTCCGGCTTCCGCCGGAATGACGTAATGCACGTCATCCAGCAGAGAACGAAGCCAGAACGATTCACGAGTTATTGTTTCAACAATGGTTTGGGCTCAGGGTTTGCCTTTCGCCCATCATTCCATAATTCCGACATTTCCATGCCTTCCGGTTTTCCAACACTCCAGTACTCCAATACTCCATCCCTACAATCCTAGATACACTTTCTTCACATGTGGGTTGTCGAGGAGATCTCCTCCCTTGCCGGACAGGGCAATCCGGCCCTGTTCGAGCACAAATCCGCGGGTGGAAAGAGAAAGCGCCTGCGAAACATTTTGCTCCACCAGGAGGAGCATGACCCCTTCTTTGTTGATCTTGTCGATGACGCCGAAAATTTCATCCACCACGATCGGTGCAAGCCCGAGCGACGGTTCATCGAGAATCAGCAATTTAGGCTTGGCCATCAGTCCCCGGCCGATCGCCAGCATTTGCTGCTCCCCGCCGGAGAGCGTACCGCCCAACTGTTTCTTTCGTTTCTCCAGCACAGGGAAAAGGGTGAAGACGAAGGCCATGCTCTCCTGACGCAACGCTTTAGGACCCTTCAGGTAAGAACCCATTTCCAGGTTCTCCCTCACGGTCAGGGTCGGGAAGAGCTTGCGGCCCTCAGGGACCTGGACCAGTCCCATCTCCACGCGGTCATAGGATTCCACTCGGGTGATATCCTCGTCCATGAACACCACCTGACCGCGGCTGACCGGCAGAATTCCCGAAACGGCGCTGACCGTGGTCGTCTTTCCGGCTCCATTGCTCCCCAGAAGTGAAACGATCTCCTTCTCCTGGATGTCAAAGGACACCTTCCGCAGAATCTGAACCTGACCGTAGGAGACGTCTATGTCGTTGACCCTAAGCAAGCAAACGCTCCTTTTCCCAGATAGGCTTCAATGACCCCCGGGTCCTCGCAGACCCTCCGGGGTTCACCGTCTGCAATGCAGACCCCGTGATTGATGACGACAATGCGATCACTGACCCCCATGATCACTCGCATGTGATGTTCGATGACAAGAATCGCAGTTCCCGCTTCGCGGATTCTGTGGACCAGCGCCACAATGTCCCCCTGCTCTTTCGGGTTGAGGCCGGCCATGACCTCGTCGAGGAGCAAGAGCCTGGGCCGGGTTCCAAGAGCGCGGGCCATTTCAAGACGCTTTCTGTCCGGTGTGGTGAGGCTGCTGGCAGGCTGCAGGGCCTTGTTCTCAAGTCCGACAAACCGGAGAATCTCCCACGCCTTTTCCTCAACCTCCTCCACTGCAGCAGTGCGGTTGTAGCACCCCACAGCCACGTTCTCCAGGGTGGAGAGCTGGCTGAAGGGTTTGACGATCTGGAAGGTTCTGGTGATTCCCAATTTGCAGATGACGTGAGGCGCCAGGCCCACGATGTTCTGCCCCAGGAAGTTTATTCTCCCCTCGTCGGGCTGGAGAAAACCGGTGATCAGGTTGAAGAGGGTTGTCTTCCCAGCGCCGTTGGGGCCAATGAGCCCCAGGATCTCTTTTTCCGCCATGCGGAAGGCGACCTCGGAGATCGCTTTCAGTCCGCGAAAGGATTTGGACACCGACTGGACTTCGAGAAAGGCCTCCACCTCTAAGCCGCCCCTTTCTGGAATTTCTTGACCACTCTTCTGGCAAAACCGATGAGCCCGTCAGGCAGAAACATGATCACGGCCACAAGGATCAAGCCGTAGATCATGAGATAGACGCCGCTGTAGGACTGAAACGCGAGCCGGGTGATCTCCGACAGGGGCGTGAGCACGACCGAACCGAGGAGTGGACCGAGAATGGTCCCCGGCCCCCCGATGATAGGCCTCAGCATAATCTCAACGGAGTTGACGACCCCGAAGGTGGAATCCGGATCAATGTAGAGAAGGTATTGGGCATAGATCGTCCCGCCGATCGAGGTCAGGCCTGCGCTGATGGCCATGGCGGCCATCTGTGCCCTGAAGGTGTTGACACCCAGGGCCTCAGCGGCATCGTGATCCTCTCTCGTAGCAAGAAAGTAGAGCCCGAGCCGCGTGCTTTCGAGCCTCCACACCAAATAGAGGGACCCCACCATCATCCACAGGGTGAGAAAGTAAAAAGGCTCTTTCCGGAGGAACTGCATCAGGCCGGGCGCGTTTCCCTTGAGAGGGATGAGGACCCCGAGCGCACCTCCCACCGCGCTCCACCCCGTAGCGGTCATGTGGAAGATCTCGGCAAAGGCCAGCATGATGAGGGCGAAGAAAGGTCCTTTGAGACCATAGCGGAAACTCAAGAAACCGACGAAGAGGCCAAGGAGAATGCCCGCCCCGCAGGAGACAAAGATCCCGATCCATGGCGTCAAACCGAGACGGACGAACAGGAGGGAGGAGACATAGGCTCCCACGCCGAAAAACAAGGAGTGGCCGAAAGAGAACTGGCCGGCGTACCCGCCGAGCACGTTCCACCCCTGGCCCATGAGGGAGAAGAGAAAAATCATGATCATGATGTGGAGGATGCTGGGAAAGACCCATGGCAGAGCATGAAGCGCCGCGAGGACACAGATCACGGCAATCCACGTGGAAAGACCCAGTTTTCTTTTCAAGTGTCCTCTGGGCTCAGCCATTTTTTCTCCCGAAGAGACCCGCGGGCTTGAAGAGAAGGATGATGATAAAAATGGTGAAGGAAATGATGGACTTCATCGCACCGGGCAGAAACATGGCCCCCACGCTGTCCGCCACCCCGATGATCAATCCGCCCACAAAGGCGCCCAGGATGTTGCCCATGCCTCCCAGCACAACCACCACAAAAGCCGTAATCACAAAAAGCCACCCCACATAGGGATAGACAGGGATGAAAGGAGCGATGGCTGCACCCGAAACCCCGGCACACGCCGCTCCGATCCCAAAGGTGATCATGTAAAGCCGCCGGATGTTGATCCCCATGAGAAGCGCTCCCTTGGGCTCCTCGCTTGCCGCACGGATGGCTTTGCCGAGGTCCGTGCGCGTCAGGACCAGGTAAAGAATCCCTGCGAGGATCATGGCTGAAACAAAAGCCAGCAGACGAACCAAAGAGATCGATATGTCCCCAAGGTAGAAATTCACTTCCGCATAGGAAGTCTTCAGAACCCTGTAGTCCGGGGACCAGAGAAACACCGCGAGATTCTCCATGAAAAGGGACACGCCGAGGGTCAAGAGCAGCTGGTTGTGTTCAGGCGCATTCAGGATGGGATTGATCAGAAATCTCTGAAAGCATGCGCCGATGATAAACAGTACGGCCAGAGACACCAAAATGGCGAGATAGGGGTCAAAGCGCAGCAGGATCACCGCCCAGTAGGACGTGTACATGCCCAGCATGATCAGGGATCCGTGGGCAAAGTTGACGACCTTCATGACACCGAAAATGAGCGTCAACCCGATGGCCATCAAACTGTAGACCCCGCCCACTAGCAGCCCATTGAGCAGGGAGCCGGCAACAAAGGAAAGAGTCATGATTGAAAACCAGAATACAGGAGCCAGAATACAGAAGTCAGTAGGACCCCCTCCCTACCCCTCCCTTGACGGGAGGGGATACAGGGGAGGGTGAACGCAATTCCCATCCTCAAATTACGCCGGTTGAGGGAAAACGTACTTCGCCTCAGCGTATGCCTCAGGCCAGACCGTGACGATCTTTCCGCCAAGGATTTGCATCATGGCGGCCTGGGCATTCTTGTTCTGGCCGTCCGGACCGAAGACGATGGGTCCCTGGGGCAGGATGTGATTGGCCATGTTGGTTTTGCTCAGCGCTTCCCTGACCGCGTCCGGCTTTGTTGACTTGGCGCGTTCCAGGGCGTCTGCCAGGACATACACGGGCTGATAAGAGAAGACCGTGGAGGGGCCCATTTGGGTTCCGTACGCTGCCTTGTAGTTCTCAAAAGCCTTCTTGGTGAGCGGGCTTCTCGGGTTGGCGCAGTAATTGCCGTCCATGACGTTTTCGGTCAGAGCACCGAGCTCTTCAACAAACTTGGGATGGCTGAACGCGCCGTTCCCGCACCCGATGATCCCTTTTGACTTGAGTTTCACATCTCTCATGGTCTTGAGCACACGAACGCCATCGCCGAAATAGCCGGTGTCCATGACCACATCCGCTCCGGCCGCCTTTATCTTTCCCACCTCCGTAGACACATCCGCCGCCCTGGGCGAATAGGGGACATCGATAATCACTTCCATGCCGTAGTTCGTCGCATACTTCTTCACGTGGCCCGCAAGGGACGTGCCGAAAGCGGTGTCATCGTGCAGGTAGGCGATGGTTTTGACGGTCTGGTTTGTGGCCTTGGCAATCTCACTGATGTACTTCACGGTCTGGGAGGCCATCTGCTCAGCGCTCGGCTGAACGCGGAAGGTGTACTTGAATCCTCTGGCCGTCACCTCATCCGCAACCGCCACGGTGACGACAAAGGGCACCTGAAGCTTCTCAGCTTGCTGGGTTGCCACCAGGGTGACTGCGGATTGGTACGCCCCCATCACCGCCACGACTCCTTCACGGCTGAAACGCTCCACCGCTGACACGGCGAGCTCCGGCTTCCCTTCACTGTCCGCATCCAGGAGTTTCAGCTTGGCCCCCTCCAGGGACTTGATGCCACCCGCGTCATTGATTTCCTTTACCGCCAGCATCATTCCCTTCTTGAGTTCCTGGCCGTCGAAACCAAGGGCTCCCGAAAGAGGATGAATATGCCCAATCAGGATTTCCTTGGGATCCGCCCCCCGGAGCACGTTCGGAAAACCGATCGTGCCGGCAGCCGCTGCAACGCCGGCCACTGCGGTGCTTTTCATGAACTGTCTGCGTGTCATGCCTTTCTTTTTCATCGCGTCCTCCTCCTCTTAATCATGATGAGATGAATTACCGTTGTTTCAGAGCAGCCGCTGCTGCTTTTTCCCCTGCGATCTTACCCAAGACCAGAGCCGCGAGCAATCCGTTGGCCGAAAGATATCCGGCCGGGCCTGTCTTTCCTGAAAAGCCGCATGCCGTTCCCCCGCCGGCATAAAGATCCGGTATGACCGATCCATCTTTTCTCAGCACCTGCGTTTCCTTGTTGATCTTCAGGCCGCCCTGCGTGTGAAAAAGCGCCCCTGTCACCTTGACACCGTATAAAGGCGGCGTCAAAGGCCCGTTGAAGTCCTTGCGCCCCAGAGGGTCCGCCGCCTCGCCTGCCGCCGCCTTTTGAAACGCCTCGTGGGTCTTCTCCATCTCCTCCTCAGCCACCCGGAAAGCCTTGGCGAGATCTCTAATGTGATCGAATTTCTTTATCGCCCCCATCCGGATGCACTGCTGAAAATCCTCAAACCCCAGCACCGCCTGGTAGCACCGCTCATCAAACACCGAGACAGCCACCCCCTGCTCCTGAGCAAGCACATCGAGCGCGTGCTCCGAGTACCCGTGATACTCGTTCACAAACCGCTTTCCTTGAAGATTCACATGATACCCGCCAAAGCTGATCGTGGCAAAGGTCAAGAGCGTTCCGTGAGGATGGGCCACAGAGCCATGGGCTTGATAGGCCCCCATGTTCTCCAGTTCCGCCCCAAGCGCTTCCCCCCAGAGAATGCCCTCCCCGGTGTTTCCCTCGTGACCGAAGTAGTAAGCGTCTTTCATTTCCGGAATGTACTTGGCCAGCATCTCCCTGTTGGCGCCGAACCCGTTGAGCGCGAGGATAGTTTTCCGGGCCTTCGCCAAGTTTCGACCCACCCCTTCAATCTCCACTTCGGCACCGAGCACGGCGCCGGTTTCTTGGTCCGCCACCAACCGCTTCGCAGGGGCCTTGTAGGCGATATCGATGGGGTCGTAACGGCCTGCCGCTTGAAGCAAATCGTTGACCAAATGGGCGCCCTTTCTCGTCTTGTTGGCGTGAATCCTTAGGCGGGAGTGGCCCGGGTAGATGAAGTCCGTGACCAATTCCAGCCGGATCTTCATATTCCTGTCGAGCCATTCCACAAGCTTGGAGGACTCCGCGGCAACATGGCGAGTCAGATCCGGGTCGCTCCCCTGCTTGTTCTTCTTGAGGATGTCTTCGGCCATCCGCTCAATGGAGTCGTCAATGCCCGCCTCGTTTTGAAAGGCAGTGCCTGCAGCAGGAACCATGGCCTGGCTCAAAGAGGTGTTGCCCCCGGCTGCTTTCTCCTTTTCCACCAAGAACACGTGGGCTCCCTTTTCTGCCGCCGCAAGCGCTGCGATCAGACCGCACCCGCCGCCGCCGATAATGAGAACATCGGTCTCCACGTCCCAGGAAACTTCTTGCGGGCCATTCACAAAGCGAAGGAGATCGCCGGTGCAGGCACGGTGAATATTCATTCTTTAAATCCCACCTCGGCCAGTATCCTATAGGAGTCTGAGCACACCATCAAGCGAAGATTGCTCAATTGCCATGATGCGTTCCCCCAGTTCTTTTGCATCCTTTTCCGACAGGAGCTGGGTGGCATTGGAAAAGAACTTTCTGTACATCTCCTCCCACGATACCGGATTCTCGGGCTCCCCTTTGGCGAGTTCCACTTCAAAGCCCAACTTCTTCCCACCGCGTGTGTCAACGGTCACTGTCGCGCCTCTCTTATGGGGATAGGCCGTTTCCCACTTCTCGCTCACCGTCATCTCCACTTTTTGAGCCAGCGTCTGGATGCTGCGATCCCGGACGGCCTCTTCGCAGTACTGGTTAGGTCCTGCATCCTTTTTTGCAATCGCAAGGGCCACAGAAAAAGGGATGCTGAAGCGAGCGGCTGAGGGGGTAGTCGCCTCCCGGATTCCTGCCAGTCGAACAGCAGCGGCATAGGTTTCCACTGAAACCCTGGTGATTTCTTCGATCTCGATGGATTGACCTTTCAGAGCTTCGAAAACCGCGTCAATGGGCGCATGGGCGTGGCGGCATGCCGCGTAAAGTTTCACATAGACCTTCAGGATCTCATACTCTTTGCCCAGCCCCTTGGTCAGAAGGCCCTGCTTGACCTCGTCGCTCACGGCCTTGAGATAGCCGTCTTCCCCTTCGAGGATCTGCAACGGGCCTCGCGCTCCTCTTTTTGCCAGGATGCAGGAGAGAAGTCCGTTCGAAGCCGCTCGGGCAGGGTTGAGGGGCTTGACTTTGGCTGCTTCGACTTCATGGTTCACCTGGATCAGACCGGAAGCCTGAAGTCCGGCCATTCCCAGGGCGCCTGCGGTTTCTTCCTGATTGAGATTCATGATTTTAGCACACGCTGCGGCAGCGCCGAACACACCGGTGATGCCCGTGATGTGAAAGCCCCGGTTGAGGCTGGAGGGAGTGATGGCTGCGCCGATCCGGATCATGATCTCATACCCGGCAACCATGCCCGCAAGGAGAGTCTTAGGGCCTGCCCCTGCAAGCTCCGCCGCAGCCAGAGCTGAGGGAAGGATCGCCACACCCGGATGGAGAGCGCCGAAGCGGTGGCCGTCATCCATGTCCATGGCGTGGGCGCAGGTGGCATTGGCAAAGGCCGCGTTCACCGCCGGAAACTTTTTCTTGGTATGAAGGATCGTTGCCTCCGGTTTCCCACCGAGATCTGCAAAATATCCCACCACATTCTTTGGAAACTCCATGGTGGCGTAGCCGGCCAGAGAAACCCCCACCAGGTCGAGGATCAGCTTCTTGGCCTGCTGAACGACTTCCGCCCCCAGGTCTTCGAACCGGGTGCGAACAATGAATTCCGCATATGTTTCTGAGATGCTCTTCATTTTCAATTCGATATTGTTACTCACCGCAGAGGCATAGAGATTGCAGACAGGTTTTCACGAGCAGAACATTTTACAAAAACTCTTCTCTGTGCTCTCAGCGTCTCTGTGGTGAACGGTGCATGGCTAGCTTTCTCCGAAATCAAAGTCCTCGGATTCGCAGACCACGTAGAATTTGAAATCCGTCTTCCCTTCAGGGCTTCTGTCCTTGGGTACCGGGTTCTTCTCTCTCCACGCTCTAGCCTTTGCAAAAGCTTCCATGCTCTCGTAGTGGAGCTCTGCAATTCGGTAGAAGGTGGTTTCTCCCCTCACGAGCCCCCTCACGGTGTTGAGCACAACCCGCTTCAATCCCGGAATCTTTGCCAGATCAGGCAGGTGCACTTCCTTGAGCCACTTCTCGTAGTTCTGCACGCTGATCCCCGGCATGATATCGTAACCCAAGATGGCTTTGACCAACCCCTCGCCCTCCCGCACGATAGGCTTCCAAATTTTGTGCTATTGTTATAATTAAAGTACAAAATCGGTGTCAAGAGTTTTCGCGGGATTTTCCCTTTCATGGCAGGCGAAGCATGTAATAAACTGTTACTTCTGAAAGTTCGTTGCGCCACTCTTGGATGTTCCAGGGCGAACCGCAGAATATCGAACAAGGAATGTCGAAGTTCGAACGGGAAACCGAAGAGACTTAACTTCTTCACTCGAAATTCGTTATTCGACATTCGACATCCATTCACCCCACCAGCGACATCGCTTCTGTTGCCGCAGTATTGGGAGGAATGAACTCTTTTTTCAGGAATCACCGCGATGACGACCCTCAACCTCGATCATTTTGCCATTGTTCTTGTGGAGCCTCAGATTCCTGAAAACATAGGAGCCGTGGCCAGGGCCATGAACAACATGGGAATCCGGCGCCTCATCCTGGTCAAACCCGAACGCTGCGACCTCACCCGGATCCTCAGGATGGCCACAGGGACCTCCATCGACATTGTGGAGGAGATGGAAGTCTTCGAAGATCTGAACGAGGCGCTCGCCTCCTTTCACTATGTCGTCGGCACCACCGCCCGGATCGGTGCACAACGCCCATCCCTTACCAATCCCCGGGATCTGGCTCAGGCCCTCATTCCCCTTTCGCACAAGAACCATGTGGCACTTCTCTTCGGCCCTGAGGATCGCGGCCTCTCCAACGAGCACCTGCGCCCCTGCCACACGATTGCGACTGTCCCTACGGCTCAGTTCGCTTCGCTGAATCTAGCCCAGGCCGTGATGATCTTCTGTTATGATCTTTTTCTTGCCAGCCGTCTCCCTGCGGAAGAACCGCTTCCACGCCTTGCGAACAAATTCGAACTCGAAGGGATGTACGAACACCTCAAGTCCGTCCTGACGAGAATCGGTTTCATCGACACGCAGAACCCCGAACACTGGATGCTCAACATCCGGCGCTTCCTCTCCAGGGTTCCCCTTCGAGCAAGGGACGTTCGCATCATTCGAGGGATATGCCGCCAAATGGATTGGTACGCAGGGCAACTCGAAAAGGCGCGCAAGAAAAGCAAGGGGAATCTTGATTCGCCCTGAGAAGTGTATTAAGAGTAGGATAACGGGTAGTGAACTTGAGGAGGCCGTTTCATGACTGATAAGAGCTTGCTGGAAGGCAAACGAATTCTCGCCGTCGATGACGAACCCGATATTCTGGAAACCCTCGAAGCCTTGCTCCCCATGTGCGTGGTCGTGAAGGCTTCCACTGCGGATCAGGCCAAGAACCTTATGGACACTCAATCGTTTGACATGGCGATCCTCGACATCATGGGGGTTGACGGATACAAGCTCCTGGAGATTGCGAAAAAGAAAAAAATCATTGCCGTCATGCTGACGGCCCATGCTCTGAGCGTTGAAAGCACCATCAAGTCATTCAAAGGCGGCGCGGCCTTCTATGTCCCCAAGGATGAGATGGCCAAGATCGAGACTTTTCTCACGGACATCCTGGAGGCCGAGAGCAAAGGGGAAAGCAGCTGGTGGCGCTGGCTGGATCGTCTTGGGGCGTTTTATGAGAAAAAATTCGGCCGCGAGTGGCAAAAGGACGATAAGGACTTCTGGCGCAAGTTCCCCTCGTGGTAAGCTCTCTTAGGTTCAAACGCAGCGCCAGCCGAACTCCTGCTGACCCAAAAGCCATTCGATGTCCTCTTCTTTGAGAAGGCCCCTTTCCCGAAGGATCTCTCCCAGCCTTCTTTCCATCATGTGAAGAGCCCAATCAATGTCCTTCTGGGTGGAGAAACCGAGATCAATCAAGACTTCGCCGAGCTTTTTGGACACCTGCTTTTGACGCTCCAGCGAGTCCTCGAGCTGTTTCTCGGTCAGCCGTCCGCTCAAGACAAGGACTTCACCGATCCGAAGCTTTTGCTCTTCTAAGGCCTCCTCGAGTTCCTCTTTGGTGAGGTAGCCCTCCCTGAGGAGCATTTTTCCGAGCTTCGGCTTCCCCCATGGGGTTCTCAGCATTCTCTTGCAGAAAAAGCAAGTCGCCGTGTAGAGAAAGAAGGTTCCTGCCACAAGAAAAAGCACGAGGAGCAGGAAATTGGCCCAGAAGCTCTGAAACACAGCGGCCAGCTGGGCATAGGGGTTGGATGGCGAAACCAGCGCTGCAGAAACATAGGAAAGCAGAAGGGCGTAGAACACCCCTGAAAAAATAAAGATTCGGGTGCGAGGGCTGATATCCGCCTCGATCCGCAACGGCCTATAGGTCGCCCCTGGATTTTCCACGACGACGTTGTCTTGATCTGCCGTCGCAGGAGGCGCGCCTAAAAGATCGCTTTCATTGTCTTCGAAACGCTTGGAGGTCGGATCGTCATGGGAAAGAGGCCGGAGCCGGACGCCGCAATGGGTGCAGAGTTCTGCGTCGGGTTTGTTCTCAAATTGGCATTCGGGGCACTTCATCTTTCGACTCTCCCGAAAAACAGCACCCCAGATCTGCGGGTTGTCCCCGAGAGGAAGGGTTGTTGTAGTGCTATTATAGCGCAGAAAGGCCCGGTCAGTCAAGAGCGCTCGGAGTGCGGGTGGGTTGCAGCGAACCAGTCAATCAGCTTCCGTGCGATGCTGATCTTGTCGGGAATGGTGGGGAGATGGTCGGCCGTGAACCATCGTGCATCGACGATCTCTTTTTCATCCATCGTGATCTCGCCCCCGGCATGCTCCGCCGTAAAGCCGACCATCAGGGAATTGGGGAAAGGCCAGGGCTGGCTTCCGAAGTAGCGGATGTTCTTGACATCGAGTCCTGCCTCTTCCTTGACCTCCCGCCGCACGCAATCCTCCAAGGATTCCCCGGGCTCTACAAACCCTGCAAGGACACTGTACATATCCCCCGGAAACCTTGCGGCATGAGCCAAAAGAATCTTCTTGTCCCGAACCACCGCGACGATGATGGCCGGAGACATTCTGGGAAAACTCACGGTTCCGCAGGTCGGGCAGACCTTGGCCCGTTCGTCGGCCTTGTCTTTTGTCGGAGATCCGCATTTCCCGCAATACTGATGCGTCCGATCCCAGTCCATGATCTGAAAGGCCCGCCCTGCGACCCAGAACATCTCTTCATCGAGGGCCCCATAGAGCCTGCGCAGGCTCTGAAACGTCATTCCTTCGGGAATCCGGATGTCCGCTTCACACTCTGCGCAGAGGCAAGTGTGGCCGTTCATGGCCCCTAGATATCGCTTTCTCAACGTGCGGAGGGAAAGCGTGTCGACGCCGCTCAGGAGAGGAATACCCGCCCCGTGATCCCTGCTCTCAACGAGAAGTTTGTTCCCTGAGAACACAAACCACCAGGCAGGTTCTCGCTCGTCAAAGAGCTGTTGATAGGAGGAAACAAAAGCCATGGTCTATGCTTTTCCTTTGCTACCCCTGGTGGGGAAGGGTGACGATTCTCTGATACGCGACCTTGAACTCCGACCACAAAGTCAACCCGATGCGATTCTGGGTGTCCACGATCTCCTTGAGGATGGTCCCGTCCGTCAGGGGATTGATGAGAACCGCTCGCAGCACCACGATATTCTGAGGCCGGTAGCGGGTGGATTCAAGCTTTGTTCTGGACACAAAGGTCGTGTCGTCTTGTCTCAGCGCCTTGTGAAGCTTGATGTTGAGAGCGTTGACCACGTGATTGACTTTTCGGATGTTCCGGTCAAGGATTTTGATTTTTCGACTGCTCCTGGTCCCCCCTCTTTCACTGTGCCACTTCACGAGTTGTTCCTTCACCTCCCCGGGAATGAAGCGGTAGATCAGGATAAAGAGTTCGGGGGTATTGAGCGTCTCGAAGTTGCCGCATCCGTCGAGAATTTCCTGCAGGGTACAGGCATTGTCCCTGGCGCTTCTCAGCAGAAGCCGGTATCCGTCCCGGCCCATAATCTTCAAGGCCGCCCACGGCTTGAGGGCATCAAAAGGCCTTGACCCTTCCAGGGTAAAGCGCCCCATGTCCACAGAGTTGCGTCGAATCACATACTGGGAAGATTGTTTGATCGTGTTCAGATCTTTTTCATTCTCGAAGAGAACAAGGCCCATCGCCATGGGGCAGTAGAGCAATTTATGGGCGTCGACAGAAACAGAATCCGCCTTTTCGATTCCCTTGAGCAGGGGCCGGTACTCATCCACGAGCAGAGCGGAGCCCCCCCAGCAAGCGTCCACGTGAAAATGGGTACCCGCTTCGCGCGCCAGGTCCCCCATCTCATCGAGGGGATCGACACTCCCTGTTTCCGTGGTGCCGGCGATTCCGGCTATGGCGACAATCCTGGTATCCTTCGCTTTCCTGAGCGATTTGACTTTCTGTGCCAGCCTCCGGACATCCATCCGGTGGTTTCCGTCCACCGGGATGGCCAGGACATTGTCCTCTCCCAGGCCGAGCAGGTTCGCCGCCTTCTGAATGGAGTAATGCCCGCGAGAAGAAACCAGGAGGACACCCCTCGAGTATCCGTAGTGGTGGAGGCCCCTTGCCATTCCGGCAATCCGCACCCCGGGGAACTCCCCGTCCGGCGGAAAAGCCTTTTCTCTCGCCACCAGGAACGCGGTCAGGTTCGAGATTGTGCCGTCCGCCGTGGCATTTCCCAGGGCAACGCGCGGATTCTGAACATTTCGCTCGTAGAAAGCGTCGGGGCGGTTGAAAATAAGGCGATGGAACCAGGCCATGAGCTCCCTTTCCACGAAGCTCGAGGCCTTGGCCGTTTCGATCTTCACCTGGTTTTGATTCAATGCGGCGATGATCATCTCGAGAAGGATCATGAAATAAGGAATGGCGCTCGTCATGTGACCGATGTAGTAGGGGTTTGCCACCTTCACGGAGTGAGCAATGATCTTTTCTTTGATCTCGGATAGAACGTCTTTGATCAGGTGGGGATCCTCGGGGATCGCCGTCTGGTTAAAGATACGGCTTAATTCGGGGAGACTGATACTGCTGTGAATGCCGCCCTTCTCTTTGAAAAAGTCATGAATCATCTCCAGCAGCTCATGGCCGAACTCAATGAACTTGTCCGGAGAGTCCGGCATGATGAACAGCTTCTTGAGGTACTCCAGGTTGGCTTTGACCAGCTTGAGCTCTTTGTTCATCTTGAAGTCACTTCAGCCTGTCTTTTATGTAACCCGTTGAACCCTGTCAAAGCCTCTGATCGCCTTAAGGCACATGAAAAGTGGACTGGAATGCCGGCAGCTCCATTGTCTTCTCGTCTACGCGTTTCGGGACAGGCAGGTCTCTGGCCAGGAGAACATACCCGTAAAATTTCTTTTCCTCGTCGAAAATCCTGTAAAGTTTAGGAACGAAGTCGAGCTGGAATTCAACCTGGACAATCGCCACCCTCACACTGTCCTCTTTCGAGAGTTTGATGTATCGGTATCCGATGAGGTTCCTGTCGTCATTCTTAGGATCGAAGATCACCGCACCGGGAGAGGAGGCAGCACCATCGCAATAGACATTGTAGTCCTGCCAGTTTTTCTTTAACTCCTCAAGGACGCTTTTCTTTTCAGCGAAAGACAGCGGCTCGTAAAGCCCGGTGCCTCTTGTACCCGCGCACGCGGCTGCGGCGAAAACCAAGGCGAGCCACACCAACCCCACCCGGAATTTCCAGAAGACACAGCGGCAACAAGGAGCACCCATCCCTTTGCTTTTCAAAGTAGCCCCCCATTAATTCAGAAATTCAGCAGATGACCCCAACTCTCAGAACCAGCGTTCCGGTACCACGGAGCAACGGATTGCGGCATCGCTCAATTCTCGATCACCCCAAATTGCACAGTTGACCACGCTTTCTTTTTTACACTATATTGGCGGGAATTGGAAACAAGAAACTCATCTTTTCCGCGCTGTTCTTCCCGCTTTCCTCTGCCTGCCGGGAAGATGATATACCTGAACCCATTAAGGAGGATCGATGAAAAAGAAGCCTGCTATCGCCATTGTCGGGACCTTTGATTCGAAAGGGGAAGAGCATCTCTTTCTCAAGGATTGTATTGAGCAAAGAGGCATCCCGACACTCACCGTCAACGTAGGAACCAAGAAACCCTCCGCCTTCGCTGCGGATATTGACCTCTATCCCAAGGTTAAAAGGAGTCTTAAAGGCAACTCCGGGGACCGTGACAAGGCCATAGAAACAGCGATCGTCCATGCGCAGAAAGTCCTCCGCGATCGTTACGAGAAGGGGGAGATCGCGGGAATGATTTCCGCCGGAGGCGGAACCGGGACCCACCTGGGGACCAGCATCATGAGGGTTCTGCCCCTGGGTGTCCCGAAAGTGATGGTTTCCACCGTGGCCTCTCGCAACATGGCCAAGACTGTTGGAACAAAGGATATCACCATGATGCACAGCGTGGTGGATCTTCTCGGAGTCAACAGCATTTCAGGTATGATCCTCGAGAAGGCGGCAGGCGCCGTTTGCGGGATGGTAAAGAGTCGGTGGAAAGCAAAGGCGCACAAAAAGCGCATCGCCCTCACCTTCTTCGGCTTTATCACCAAGGGCGCCGAAGAGATCAAGAAATCTCTGGAAGCCATGGACTATGAAGTCGTTGCCTTTCATGCCAACGGCACCGGCGGCATGGCCATGGAAGAGCTGGCCAGGGAAGGATACTTTGACGGGATTCTGGATTTCGCCATCCACGAACTGGCCGATGAATTGATGGGTGGCTATTGCCGCGGCATAGGACCGGAAAGACTCGAACCTCCTTTGGGCCGCGTTGTCCCTCGTCTGGTCGTGCCGGGAGGAATGGACTGTGCTGTGCTGGAATTTACTCGTGACACCGTGCCTCACGAGCACAAGAACAGGAAACTCTTTTTCTATGATTTCCGCTCGGCAATCCGCCTCAACAAGAAGGAAACCGCCACCCTGGCCGCTCAGGTGGCCGAAAAACTGAGAATCGATCCGGCTCGCGTGAAAGTGCTTGTACCGAAGCAGGGCTTCTCAGAAGCGGATCATGTGAATGGGCCGCTTTTCGACCCTCCCACGAACAATTTTTTTGTCCGGGAGCTGAAAAAAGAACTCAATCCTCTGCTGGAGATCAGAGAAGCGGACTATCACATCAACGATGCAGGTTTTGCCCGGCTTGCCGCCGAAATGATGGACGCCATGGTGCGAGGGATATAAAACGAGTGCATGAAAAAAGAGCATGAGCACCCTCTGCGACAGAATTTACAAAAAAGCGGAACCTTACTGGGCCACGAGAAAGAACGATCTCCATGTTCCCAGCTCTTATGATTTCGCCCGTCGCCTGTTGCGCTTTTATCCATCTGCAGACGAGGACATTGTCCTGCCGGCCGTGCTGCTTCACGATGTGGGCTGGAAAATGGTCCCTGAGGAAAAACAGCGCGACGCCTTTGGGCCGGAAGTAAAGGACCATGAGACACGGAGGTTCCACGAGACCGAAGGGGTGAGGATTGCCCGGGAGATTCTGACCTCCCTCGACTACGATAAAGCAAAAACCGTCGAGATCCTCTCCATCATCGACGGCCATGACACCCGGAAAGACCCCCTATCCCTCAACGACAAGCTGGTCAAGGATTCGGACAAGCTCTGGAGGTTCACTCCTTATTGTGTGAAGATCGCTCACCGCCATTTCGGGTTTGAACTGGGAGAATACTTCGTCTGGCTGGCCAAAAGAGTCGACGAATGGTTCTTTACCGACGAAGCGAAGGTCATGGCCCGGGAAGCTCTGAACCAGGCAAAGAAAGAGCTAATCAATCCGCGCTGAGCATGACCTTTCAGAAATACGGTAACAAACCTTTCTTACCACAGAGACACACCTTTCATTTGCCGGTAGCTCCCGGCAAATGAAAGATTTGGGTTTCTCTGTGTCCTCAGTGCCTCTGTGGTGATAGGCGGCAGGGCACGGACTTGAGATTGGGAAACCCCGAGATCGGATCCGCCCCGCTCATTCCTGTCAACATATTTGCATTGGCCTCTTCCCAACCCTGGGAGAGGTGCACCGTATCCCGACGGATCCGATCGGTGAGGCGGACTTTCACTCGAACGCTGCCGAACCGGGTCGTCATCTCAACCCTCTCGCCTTCCGAAAGCCCGTGCCCGAGAGCCGTGTCCGGGTGGATTTCGCATTCGGGTTCAGGCGCCATCTTTCTCAGTTTCGGCAGGTAGCGGAACTGCCAGTGGGTGTAACAGAGGAGGTTTCCCCCGGTGGTCAGGACAAGAGGAAACTCTTCCGACGGCTCGGGTTCCCGGAGGAATTCTTTCATGATGGGTGAGGGATCAAATCCAAGTTCCTTCAGCAACTCGGGGTAGATCTCCACTTTCCCGGAAGGGGTGTGAAATCCCTTGTCTTCGTACTTCCTGTATCTCCTCCCCTCACACTCGTGGATTCCCCCCTGTGCGACAAGATCTTGGTGAGTGAGCTCCTGGCCTGCGAGCATCTCGTCAATGCCGGCGGCGCAGCTCTTCCAGGGAAAGAACTTTCCATAACCCATCGACCGTGCCAACTCCATCCAGATCATCTGGTCAGGGAGTCCGAAGCGAGGCGCAACCACCTGGCTTCTCGTGGTGATGCAGGAGAGGTTTTGATAGACATTGACCCTGTGTTCGTCCCTTTCGAGAAACGTGCAGGCCGGCAAAAGGACCTGCGCATGCTCCGAGTCTGGAGACCGCACCACATCAATGACCATGAGAAACTCAAGAGCCTGAAGGGCTTCCACCGTGCGCTTGCTGTCCGGCCACTCCAGAGATGGATTGCCGCCGGTAATCACCATCCCCTTGATTGCATAAGGCTTCCCCTCCAGGATGGCATCCGCAAGGCTGAGGGCATGCGCTTCTTTCCTCGTACGGCAAAACACAGGGAACCTCTCGCTGCCCACTGGCAGCACAGGCGGCTCGGGGAGAGGGGCTGTGATGTCCCTCAGTTTCGGCCTCGGCGTGAAGAGGTCTCCTCCCGGCACATCCAGGTTTCCGGTGATTGCCTTGAGCAGGGCGAGGAGCCGCATGGTGTTCACGCCATGCCCGTGGTGCTCCAGGCCGTTGCCGGTGAATAGGCTCGCAGGCTTTGCGGACGCATAGGTACGGGCCAAGGATCTCACCGTCTCAGGCGTGATCCCCGTCATGCGTTGTCCATTTTCAGGGGAGAACGCTTGATGTCTCACCGCATCGAAGAACTCTCGAAAGCTCTGGACCCATTTCTCCACGAACGATTGGTCCCATAGTCCTTCGTGACAAATGACGTGCAGCACGTTCAGGATCAGCACCGCGTCCGTCCCGGGTTTCACGGCGACATGGAGATGGGCTTTCCTGGCGGTCTCGGTTGTCCTGGGATCCACCACAATGAGTTGTCCTCCCCGTTTTCGGAGCTTTTCAATCTCCGCCGGAGGGTAGGGCTCATGGGAGATCAAGGGGTTTGCGCCCCAAACGATGAGCAAACGGGTGTTCGGAATGTCCGGCTTGGTCAACCCGCCGAAGGTCAGGGTCTCTGCAATGGTGCGAGCCGTGTTGCAGATAGACCCCACGCCGCAGAAATTGGGTGTTCCATAGACATTGGCGAACCGTTTCATGTAGCTTCGGATCTCTTGGTGCCCTACCCCTTCGCCATAGTAGATGGCAAGGGTTTGAGGCCCGTACGTCTCCTTGAGCCGGCGCATCTTCTCTGAAGCATAGGCTAGGGCGTCCTCCCAAGAGGCTTCCTCGAAGCCGCTTCCCTTTCGGATCATAGGGGTCTTCAGGCGTGAGGGCGAGTTGAAGAAATCCAGGGCAGCGCGGCCTTTCGCGCAAAGCCATCCCTGGTTGAAGGGATGCTTTCGGGAACCTTCGACAGCCACGGGTTTTTCGTTCTCGACCGTGACGACCATCCCGCAGCCGTGATCGCACATGCGGCAGAGGGTCGTCACTTTCCGTGTCTCGCGATTCACCGTCATCGTTTGTTGCTATAGTTGTAGAGGATAGGCCTGTTCACCTCTACGCCGAAGGTTTTGAAATAGGGGTGGCACTTGGAGAGCAGCATAAAGATGATCGGTTTGGGCAAATGTTCTTTCTCTTCATCCAGGGTGTCGAAATTGCCTCCTCCCTTGGAGATGAAGAGGTCTGCTTTGCCGATCTCCTGTTTCAATGCCTCTGAACATCGGCTGAGAATGGTTCCCGGCACGGGCGCTTGAATCCCGTTTTGGATCACCTCCGCAAGATGCTCCATTCCCACAGCACGCGCCTCCTTCAGTGTCACATCGTTCATGGCAGGCACGCTCTTGACCACCAGAACGAATTCGATATCGAAAAGACCCTTCACCGTTTCCATGAAGAGCTTGTCCAAAACAATCTCGCCGCAATTGTCCGCAAAATAAAGGATGCGCTTGCTGCGCCTCAGGTTTTCTTCAAGCTTTTCGCACTCCTTCGGGTCCAGAGGAAGATCCAGCTTTTCTTTGATGGTATTCTCTATGTCCGCCACGTTCTGCGGCACCATGAAATCGATGGCGTTTCCAAGAATCGCGAGCTTCGCAGCCGTGTAAAGCGGGTTCGTGGACTTCTCCACCCAGGACCTGAGACGGGGATAGAGTTCCATGACCACAGCGTTCTGCCGCTCTTTTTCAGCGGCAAAGGGATCCGGATCGTTCATGGCACGGTGGATCTTCTCCATCACCATTTCTATGACGTGTACGCTCGTCGTTTCCCAGAAACGGCCTTGAAGGGAGGGAATATCGAGAATCTCGGTGTAGAGGGCCTTGATCTTCTCCTCATCAAGAGGCAGCCGCCTCAACACCGAGATGGACATGTTCAGAACGCAGGGGATGCAATCCGGCTTGATCAGCATAGAACGACGCCTTTCTAAAGATCGGTTATTTGTTGATACTTGCCGTTTCCCCGTTCATCTTGTCAACAAGAAAGTACGGGAACTATTCTGCGAAAAATGGTATAGGTTCCGGGCGAAGATCATGACAAAACTGAGGGGAACACGGGTAAAGGAGGCTTTGGCAGATGCGACCACATCCGGAGTGCGGGTTGTGCATGATGAAATGGGTTTATGAAAGAGTGGGCAATTCATTGAGCGAGCAGCAACAGTTCTCAATCCTCAAAAAGCTCACGGCTGTCTTCGCAAAGGAAGCGGATCCCTCCATGAATATGGGCATCCTCTGCAACAGGTGCGTGGGGGCTGTGCACGACTTTCTTCTCGCCTCTTCCGGTTCCTATGAGCCTTTGAAGCGCAAGAGCAACGAGGCCGCAGCACGGCTGATCGAGAAAGCGAAAAAGTTCATCGAGAACAGTGCGACTCCCGGCGAGCGATTCGTGAAAGCGTGCGGGCTCGCAGCGGTGAGCAATGTCGCGCCTATCGGCGTGCCCACAGCCCCATTTGAATTCTCCCTGGTGGAAGATATCATCCAGGGCAAAGTTCCTCTGCCTGTGCCTGCCGGCGACATTTATGGGGCCGCTTCAAAGGCTCGAAACGTTTTCTATGTCGCTGACAATGCCGGCGAGATCGGTTTTGATTCTCTCGTGATTTCTCTCCTCAAGAAGATGGGGGCGAAAGTGACCCTCGCTGTCAAAGAGGGGCCCTTCTTCGACGATGCCACTCTGGAGGATGCCCGCTACTTCGGCCTTGAACAGATCGCCGACGCTGTGCACGCCGTGAAGGGGGGCATTTTTGTCCCGGAAGAGACCGATGAGGAACTGTCCCTCGCTTTTAAAAACAGCGACTTCGTGATTTCGAAGGGTACGGGCAACTTCGAGGTTTTCAAAGGATATGGGAAGGGAAAGCGGGTGCTTTTTCTCCTCAAAGCCAAGTGCGGACCCGTCTCAAAAGAGACGGAGACGCCTGAAGGGCAGTTTATCGTAAGGCTGGAAGCCTAAACCTCTGCCCTGACCGCTTCCCCTCCCCGCTTTGGTCCAACAGATGGCGTTTGAGCTTCTTCAACCCTGACCTGACGAGCGTTTAGATCTCCAGTCAATGGGGAGTGAAACAGGTTCAGACTTCCCACTACGTATCGTAATGAAAAGCGAAGGGATGGCCCTTTAGGGGCATGATTAGCAGAAACAATCGCTATTTCATTGTTCTAACAGCTCTGGCAGAGTGGCGCCGCTGGCCATAATTACCACCAGGAGCATTTTCCACCTCGCTAATAGCAACATCACCCTTACCAAAATATGCAACGTGAGCATACCTAAATCCGTAGCGCGTTAGCCGATCAGAACTCCAGCTATCATATATACTTCCTGCAAAGACGGTATCTATGTGCTGTCCCATTTCGGTTTGAGTCGGTTCCAATAGAGAACAAAGCTCTTCAATCGTTGGCAGCCGCCAATCAGTGTACCCTCCAAACTTCTTTGCGTTCAGCTCCTGTACATATTCCAACGCTGCACCAAAAAAAGCTTCTGGTGAAGCGCCTTCCTTCTGCCACATCAATTTTGTCACCCTGTCAGTTACTGTCCCGTCACCATTGTCCACGAAGTCATTGGGGAAATCCCCGCTTGGATTGTAGGATTTGCTGAAAAAATTGCGATCTTTGATCATTTTGAAAATGTCATTTTCGTACAAATTCTGTTCTGGTCGTTCTCTCAAAGGTATCCTTACAAATTTAACCTCTGGCGCTTTTTTGGGGATGGCTGCAACACGCTCCTGCGTGCTTTTGCCTTCCTGCAGAGCCTGAGAACCCACTGCACCAGTATCACCAGGGGGAACATCTTTACTCGCTCGCCTAAGATTAATCGGCCTTATAGAGTCACTACCGCTTCCAGGTTGATCAATAATGCTGTATTTAGCATATGACCCTTGAAAGGTATTTTCATCCGACGCTTTTAGTTTTGCAGAATAATCGACTTTGTCACCCGCATACATCAACAGATATAGGTTATTGCCACTAACAACGCCTCTCACAGGATAATCACCAAGCACTCCACTGACATCTCTCTTTTCTTGCTTGAAATTTGCTTTACCCCATTCTGGAGAAACCCAAATACCTGCAATATTCATTTCAGGTGCATCTTTCTGCGAATCCAGCCATTTTTGTCCTTCCGTCATGGGTACCCCGCAAGAGGTCAATGAAAGAGCAAGGGTTAGGGCTAGGAGAGTTTTGCAAGAATGCTTTCTTGAATTCATGCAACACCTCGAGTTCAATTTTTCCATTATCACGCGGCGTTTCTCAGAGAACAGGTGAACTTCCTTCTTACGAGGCGAAGCATAGAGGGATTTGCCTTGTGTGTCAAGGATGAAGCTAGACCATGTGAAGCTAGACCATGAAGCTAGACCATGATGTTATGAATGTTTATCTTCCGCTGAAATGGGTCGGTGATGGCACAAAGAGGGGGGTTACGATTAACACCCCAAGTCTATTGCGAAGTCAAGAAATCGTAAGGTTACGATTTCGAAGTCTTGAATTGGCAGATCATCAGCGGCGGCTTCCAATCCGTATCGAAGTGGAAAGCGAAGGTGTGGGTTATCTGGCAAGAGCTTCAAATCATAACGGGAAGTTGAGCGGGAGCCCGCAGTATGGGCGATCCGCTCCAACGTATCGTTGGGCAATGTTCTATGCTCATGATGTAGCATTGTCATGCACTCTCTCTATTCCCTCTTACTGAGTTACTTGTTTACGGTCGGCCCTGTCACCACCCGAACGGCACATAGCGGCTGGACGAATCGGGCAACCTGCCACATGGCAGACCTCTACGACAACGGATGGTACAGCTTGAGCATTTCGACAGTGCGACGCCATGCGTCGCGGTCGTCGTCGCGACGATAGGCACCGGCAGGCTCTCCTTTGGCGCCCGTTTGCAGATTGAATCCATGGTTCGCCTCGGGGTATACCACGAGTTGGAATTGTTTTCCGTTCTGTTTCGCGGCCGTTTCCATGGCCTGCATCGATTCGACCACGCAGCAGTCCATATACCGGTCGCGCTGCGCCGCCATCACCAGGACCGGAACTCGGAAGCGTTTGACAAACCAGCCCATTTTGTCCGCCCAAGTCTTGGTGTACGGGTAATAGGCTACCACCACAGAAACAAGATCCGATAGGGGCGTTGCGTTGTAGAGTGCGCCGCCTCCGCCAAGAGAAAACCCGATCACCGCAGTTTTACCCGGTACGGCATGTGGCGAGCGCTGCGCCCGATCGATTGCCTTCTTCAAATTGGCCTCGCCAGTAAGTTCAGGGTTAAGGATATCCTTGCCGGTGAGGAGGACCGAGTAGTAGCCAAGCTTAGCCAGCTCTGCAGCATAACTCTGATATGAATTGGGACCACTCTGTCCTGAAATGACAATGATCACCGGTCCGGGTTTTTCAGGCGGTGCGTAGGCAGTCTGGGCTGGACCTTCCGGACCCGCTTCGGTGGACACGCCTTCAGCAGCTGATGCGGACGCTGCAATGACGGCAAACATCCATCCGATCAACAACACAGTCACGGCACATGGGCCCAAGCGTCCTCGATTCAATGTCTTCGCAATCGTCATCTTCATGATTCCTCCTCCAGGAGCGGTAATCTGATTTAATTTGATGTAACGCCTTGTAGGTGAGGTGAGGTGATAAGAACTCGCTTTCACTGGCACGCAGCATAGGGGATTCGGGCCTTGTGTGTCAAGGATAAAGCCAGTCCAGGGCGGTCTGGATATTTCTCTGCGGCACTGCCGGTCGGTGTCAAAAGGAGCCGTGAGGGTTATAGTTAGCAACTCAAGTCGATTGCCAGAACAGGAAAGCGTCAGGTTAAGACTTCCCAATTGAGCCTATCGCCTGGATAGGAAGGGGGTCGGTTGCGATTTCGAACCTGACCCGGAAGCTGAGCGTGCTTTCGAAATCTTGACTTTCACATCAGCACTCCGAGCAGAACCATGCGTATGAGACTGTCGAAAAAGTGTCTTTGGCTAAAAGATTTTTTCTGATTCTTTGCCTCTGATTTTGTAACCTTTCATATTCTATCCTGTTTCTGATTTGTTAAAATAATATTAAATCATCTTAATTTATTTACAATGAGTCCGAAGTGTGCTATCCTTGGGACGGGTTCAGTAAGGAACGTGCCGTGATATCCTTCTTGAGGTTAGAGCGATGGCAAAATACAAAAGCTACGATTACTCACAAAGCGTTCTGATTCCCGTCTGTCTTGATGAGCAGTTGATGCCGGGGACCTTGGAGTTTGCGATTCATACTCTGGTGCAAACCCGCATTGATACCTCAATCTTTGATCACCGATACCACAATGATGAGACGGGCCGCGAGGCGTATGATCCAAAGGTCCTTCTGAAGGTTGTGCTGTTTGGTTACTCAAGGGGATTGATCTCATCGCGACAGATTGAGCGCGGGTGCAAAGAGAATGTGGTGTTCATGGCGCTTGGCTGCGGACAGCAACCGGATCACAGTACGATAGCGGCCTTTGTCTCATCGATGAAGGGAGAAATCCTGCCTTTGTTTAGGGATGTGCTGTTGGTTTGTGAAGAGGAGGGATTGCTTGGGGGGACTTTTTTTGCGTTAGATGGTTGTAAGCTTCCCTCCAATGCTTCTAGAGAATGGACTGGCACGATTGGTGACCTTAGGAGGAAGAAGGAGAAAATTGAGAAAAAGGTTAAGGGATTGCTAGAAGAGCAGGTGGAGGCAGACAAAGAGGACGATAATGATGAAAGGAGTGGAAAGTTATCAGGGATAGTGAAGAGGGAGAAGCAAGTTGAGAGATTGAAGAAGCAGGCGGATCGGATTGAGACCTTCCTACGGGAGAATGGTCCAAAGATGGGCAAGCAGGGCAGAGAGATCAAGAGCAACATTACGGATAACGAATCTGCCACAATGGTTACATCCCGTGGGACCGTTCAGGGGTACAATGGGCAAGCGATGGTTGATTCCAAAAAGCAGGTTATTGTTCATGGTGAAGCCTTTGGAGACGGACAGGACCATTATCATGTCCCCCCTATGCTTGATGGGGCTAAGCAGAACATGCAGGCGATTGGTCAAAGTGAAGATTACTTTGAGGGAAAGATATTGACCGCAGACAGCCTCTATCATAGTCCAACCAATTTGAGAAAGTGCAATGAAGAGAAACTGGATGCTTACATTCCTGATAAGGATTTTCGAAAGAGGGACCCAAGACTTAAGACGAAAGGAGGATACAGGCCAAAAATGGAGCGATTTACACTGGAGGATTTTCAATATAATGAAAAAACCGATGAGTATCTCTGTCCTCAGGAAAACATATTGAAGCTCCAGGTAAGAAAGACTCAGGTAGGTGGTGTTATTTACAGAAGATATGTGGCCGACAGAAACGATTGCCAAGGATGTGCATTGAAGAGCAGGTGCATCATTGGTAAAAACGGTGAACGGAGATACTTAAATGTCCCTATAGGCAACGCGCCTGATAATCTTACCCCATCCATGATTGAAAAAATAGACAGCAAGAAGGGGCGCGAA
This sequence comes from uncultured delta proteobacterium, assembly GCA_963702565.1. Classification (GTDB taxonomy): domain Bacteria; phylum Desulfobacterota; class DSM-4660; order Desulfatiglandales; family HGW-15; genus CAVPDE01. Next base: position 128,612 of record CAVPDE010000016.1, read on the forward strand.
ATATACCCCCAGCGTATAGCGGTTGTAGAACCGGTGTTTGCGAATGTTCGAACGCATAAGAGAATGGATCGTTTTACCCTGAGGGGAAAAATCAAGGTGACCATACAGTGGCTACTCTATTGCATGATTCATAACATCGAAAAGATCGTTCACTACGGAGCCAACTATGGGGTTACCTAAGAGGGATCAACTGAAGAACGAGAGCGCGAGATGATAGGCCAATCCTTGACTGAAGGATAGGAATAAGAATGTACTAAAATCTAGGTCAGCAATAAAAGTTCAGATGAGATGAGAAAATGGGCGTTCACCAGACAGGGATACAAACTCAATCCGTCTTTTTCGACAGTCTCTATCGTATTGTTGAATTTTGAATTGGGTTCAGAGGCGCGTGATTCCAACACAAGTCATTATATTGAAACAAAAAGGCAGAGCCGCAATGCCCCTGCCTTTTGAGAAATATTTTGTTCGGTTCCTACCTTACTTGAGCTCCACTTTCAGCGGCATGACAAACTTAGTTGGCTCCGGCAGTCAATGCCACCACAATTGCCTCTGCGAATGGCTGAGGTTCGCTGTAGTGTTTTGCTGTAATGATTCTTCCATCCTGCACAAGAGGTTCATTAATGCAAGTCGCCCCTGCCTTCTGGAGAAAGGATGAAAAATCGCCTGTTCCATACGCTACCCGTTTCCCATTCAGAAGATCCGCCTTCATCAAAGTAGATATTCCGGTGGAATAAGAACCAAGAACTTTGCCTTGAGCAGCACCCTCCTTGGCTATCCTGATTGCATCCGCGTTGTCTCCCTCATAGCGTGCCGCAAATATGAACACTATCGCATCATACTCCTCGGTGCGCACCTGACTGAGCAGGATATCGGGCTTCACTGTGAGTTTCTTTTCATATCCTGGCAAGGGCTCCACGCTTGATGAAGCCACAAGAACTTTAACGCCTTTGTTCTCCAAAATGCCACGCGTCTCTGAGTATGCTCGTTCAGCAAAAAAAGGAAAGGTAACAAACAGAGCCTGCTTTGCCTTAGCTGCAACCTGAAGACCTGTCTCCATATCCGCAGTTGGGGTTACTGATGAACCAAGTGGCGATGCGGCCTGCCCATTAATCGCCATGCCCGCCACTGCTAGAAACAAACCGAAACATATAAGAAGTATTCCATGCAAAAACGTTCCGCATCTCATAGCATTCCTCCTCTATCGGTAAATCTGTGAGGCGCAAGTCTTCTCAATGGGTTTTTCAATTAAGGATCAGGAGACAAAAACTGAGCTATTGCTTTCAATGACCTTAACGATGTCACACTCGGCAACTCGGCTATCGTTGAGAGCCATGGCTTTCTGTGCCCGTCTCTCAATGGGTTTGGCTTTATCGAAGATTGCAAATGATTTTTTGTGCGCCCCCCTTCAAGCATTCGCCCTAGGGAGGCAAAGGTCAGGCATCTTGAGGTAGGCCCACTTCATGACTTCCTCAGAAAAGGGGTGATTGAACCTAGCAGGGTAGGATAAGTTATAAACTATTGTGAGTCAGGTGGTTTTCGAAGTCAACAAGATTCTCTTGGGCACCCTAGCGACAACGTATCGTAATCAGAAGGGGGCAACCCGTGTCTCCGGGAGTGCACGGCAGAGGATTAGCAAACGTAATCGTTAACGATTCGCATAACCTGCGCGGGCAATTACGAATAATCAAACCTGACGCGGCTATTCCGCGTCAGGTTGATGCTATCGTTCGACAGGCTTTTCGTCGTTTGATTTCTTAAGTTTGCGAGCAAAGTGAAGCGTTTGGCCTATCGCTGCTGCGGTGCAAAGCACAAGTGGAATCAGTCCTGCCAGCGGTGAGGGTAGACCGAGAAGCAGAAACAGCACTCCGGACGAAATCATCACGATAGACCAAAGAATAAGAGCCTTCGCGCCATACTTATTGATGGCATACCAGTTTGCATCGGATGCAAATGCCTTTGAGATGCGAAACCCATAGAAACGATTCATTGGTATTGAACCGCGTAGAAGAGGTAGGCTAATCACGATGAACAAAACGCCACAAAATATGCTCGGCATAGCAATGCCAGACAGTATCTTGGTCAATATTCGCGAGTCCATAGTTATTATCCTCTTGCCGAACGGTCGGGGTAACAGGTGCGTGGTGGCTTTCCCGCGCATCCTTGCTCACCCCGTCGTTAGGCAAATGACATTCAGTCCTACCTGCCCTTGGCCCTTTCGCATCGACAAGTCAGCGGCATCACTTTGGCCTACCTAAGAGGTTTCTACGGTCTCGACTCAACTTTTGCTGAATTAGACTCAAGCGTGCTGAACAGCCGCAAGAATGATTGGTATATGGGATCTTCATGCGACTCGGCAAAAAGAACAATATTGTCTACGGTACGTTGTGGCCCACCATAAGGCGTAGCGATTACGCCAGAGGTGGTAACAACTAGTCGCCAAATTGGATCTTGCTGATAGAGGAACAACTTCCATCTCTTGATTCGACCTTCCTTATAGAACCTATCCAACTTGTTTCGTGCTAATTCAAGCGCCGTCTTGCACTCACTTATTCTTGTTTTAGTAATTTCTTCAGCCAAACCTCGTTCAGTTTGGTAGTATCTCACTAGCCAATCACACTCGGGGTCGAGCATTCCTAATATTACCTCCTCAACATCCCGAGAGAATTTCCCTTCAGAAAGTAACCGCGAAAATCTATTGAATGGACTAGATGACCCCGCGACTAGACCCCGAATATGGAGGAATCGGAACTCTGAGCTGGCCAGAAGAAAGTCATCAATGTCTTGGTGGGCCTTTTCCGAATTCTCGAAATAGCTGAATGGTGCGATGTCCGGCCTACTACGAGAAATAAGTTGATCACGGATGCGACCTCCCATGTCAACGTCTGGCGGTCTGCAGGGCGACTCGGGAATATTGTCGCCAGGCTTATAAAGAACCTCACTTACCGGAACCTCATCAAGACCCTTGCGGAACACGCGGACAGGAACAGTAAAGGCCAGGCCATCCGCTATTAACGCGTCTCTTCCGAATTCCTCCTGAGCGAGAGCATTTGCAGCAACCAAAATGTGGTGACCTTCGGCCAAGTCGATGATCCTGCTCGCTTCAGCACAAACTCTACCGAAATAGTCAAGGCCAATCTTCTCAATTTCATAAACATAAGCCTCGCCAGCACTCATTCCGACCCTCATCGGAGGAAGCTTAAGTGGCAGGGCGCCGTCAGACCGCGCCTTCAGAAGGGCTATTTGCGCTCCCACAGAGGCACGGATTGCTGACTCCAGTGTTGGAAAAACGGCCATCACACCGTCCCCAATGCGCTTCACGATCTCGCCACCGTGTTTGGCAAACTCGCTCGCTAATATTTCGAAGTGCACTTCAAGCGCACGAAATACGATGCTGGGACCCATCTGATAAAGCCATCCTGTTGATCCCTCCAAATCGGTAAATACAACAGCCTTGCGAACTCGTTGAGTCTTCGGTGCTCCTTGTTGGGTGCTGCTCATATCAGCTCCTTGGATGTGCAAGTGGCGGTTACCAGAACAACTGCCATGGATTAACAAAACTTCACATGTACAATAAGCCACTCCTCAGAGTAGCAGGAGTTGATCGCCTAGCAGAAAAATCAGCCGCGAGTGTAGCGAGTCGGCTGGATTGAGTTTGTTGGATTCTTTTATCTTCTTTAATTTCGAGCCAGAATTCTATGGTTGGGGTTTTTCTCCTTTAGCAGCAATTAAAAGTAATATTATGAGAAAACCAATTGGCCCAAAAAACGACATTATTAAAGTTGGATAAAGCCCTGGCCGCAGGAGGAAAATCCAGCCAAGACCAAACAAACCGAATAGAGCGGCCACAACGCCGAGACCAGTACGCCCTTTTGCCCGCGCGGTTAAGATAGAACCCAAGGCGATAACTATTTCACCACCAATAAAAAGAAGAAGTATGCTTATAATCTGGACCTGCTCAACGCCCAGGAGTTTACGCCAAAAGGGTCCACCTTCAGAACTCAGATAATTCACAAGGAGGTAAAGAACCACACATAAAATGCCAACAATCCCAAAAATGTTTCCGATGCGCCGTGATTTACTACTCATATCAATTCTCCTTTCGTTCATTTATAGCCTGAGGGGTTTATCAAAATGCCTGCTGTCATAAGTCATCCAACAAGGATTATATGGATCCGCATAAGATGCCGGATCTCGATTTCCTGTCCGCATAACACACCTGCTTAGACGCTCTCAAAAAACCCTGCACCTTGGTCAGCCTACTCTACATAAGCCATTCTAGCACTTCATGGGTAGATTTGAAAGGAGGTTTGCCTTACACGGTCTTCGACTCTGGTTCAGGATCTTCTCATTCGATTATGATTTGTGGTTGTAGTTGTGGCTTCGGCATGGAAGAGCTAGGTTCTGACTTGCCCAAGCAGCCTGTTTCCTCCATAGGAAGGGGGCCGATAACGATTTCGACACAAGCGGCTACCTGGGCATGCCTTTGAAATCATAACCCTCGGATCAACCGCATGGACTCAAGATCGCCTATCGTTATGGAAAGTCCAAACCCGTCTTCTTGCATGAGCGATTAGCAGTCCAAAGCCATCAAGAAGGAAGCGCCGTGACAGATGGCAATCAGCCAAATGGAACAAGAACACCCTCAGGCATTTGTCGGCGTGAGATATCAGCTCCAGACCTTCACGTGAGTGCCAAGGGCGGAGCCAAAACAGCCAGGGTCCCACGCAGGCAGTTCCCAACCCCTGCTTCCTAAGTCTGATAAATTGACACAAAGGCCTGAATTCCCTATAGTGCGACCCGGTAAAAGGGATATACGGTCAAACTTCTCAATGTGCCGACTTCCCCGGGCGATGAGGTGAGCGGGCGACAGGCGAGAGCAGAACACAGGAGTCAGGAGAGAGGAGTCGGAATAGAGAAATCAGGAGACCGGAGAGAACCGGGGGCAGGCGGGAACGGGTTCCATTCTGAGCGGTGGATTCTTTTTTTAGGAGGCTGAGACATGATCAGGGGCAAGACCGGCTCTTCCATTGTATTGGCTGCCATTTTTCTCCTGGGCGTCTTCCAGGCCGGGCCCGCCAGGGCACAGGCTTCGGATCCCATTTTGAGGGTTGAGGTGGGCGCGCATAACGCCGGCGTGTTCAATATCGCGTTGGATTCCTCCAACCGCATCCTGGTGACAGGATCCGAGGACAAGACGGTTCGAGTGTGGGACATTTCGGGCCGGGGGGAGCTTCTGCGTATCCTCCGGCCTCCGGTTGGCGAAGGGGAACAGGGGCACATCTTTGCAGTGGCCCTGTCCCCGGACGGGAGGACCGTTGCGTGTGGGGGCCGGACAGGCTCTCCGCAGCAAGGTGATGCCTGTGTGTATCTCTTTGACCGAGTCTCCGGCGCCATCACTCGCCGACTTGGGGGACTGCCTGGGTGGGTGCACAGCCTCGTATACACCCCCGATGGCCGTTTTCTCGGGGTCTTGACCGGCGAGGTGCGAGGCAATCCGGGATGGTCTGGGATGAAGATATTCAGATTACCGGATTACGCTCCGGTGGCGGAGGACAGAGACTACGGGAACACCGTGACGAGCGTGGAGAGCGATGCCACAGGTTCGCGTCTGGCCACTGCCTGCTGGGATGGGTTCATCCGTCTGTACGATCTCTCCGGTTTGACGGCCTCTGATGCCTCGGCGCCAAGTCGGATCGCCCCGGTGTCCAAGATCAGGCTGCCCGGGGGCGAGCGGCCATGGGGGCTCGCCTTCTCTCCGGACGGAACCCGTTTGGCCGTGGGGTTTGACCATGTCCCCAAGGTCGATGTGCTGGAGGCCAAAGGCAATACCCTGCAGCATGCTTACTCGCCGGATATGACGGGTGTGACAAGCGGCGGTTTACCTAATCTCCGCAGCGTCGCATGGTCGTCGGATGGCCGCTTCCTGTATGCGGGAGGGAACTACCGGTCGCACGGGCAAGGGGTAATGATGGTCCGAAAGTGGGCCGACGGAGGTCAGGGGAAATACAGCGATCTGCCCGTGGAGGTTCAACTGCACATCTTCGGGATGCGGTCGCTCAGGGCGGGCGGGATTGCCTTCGCTTCTCGGGAGGGAGCCTTTGGGCTCCTTGACCATCGGGACGAATTTTCCCTCTGGAGCCCACGCGCAATCCCCACGTACCTGGCCAATTATGACGGTTTTCTGCTTTCCCCGGACGGCTCGGGCATTCAGTTCGCATACGAGAGAGGCGGCAAATCACTCGGGATCTTTTCGGTGAACGAGCGGCGGCTGACGGACGCCTCCTCGATTCTCTGGGGCAGCCTGCAGGCGAGGTTCACCTTCAAAGCCCCGATCACAGACGGCCTGGGGATTAGCGACTGGAAGATATCCCTATCCCCCAAGTTAAAGGGCAATCCTCTCCCTTTGAAGAACGAGGTGACGTACACCCTGGCCATCAAACCGGACGGCTCGGGGTTCCTGTTGGGAACCAACGTGGCTCTATTCCATTTCGATTCCGCAGGAAAGGTGCTGTGGACATTCCGAACGCCCGGCCTGACATTTGGCGCGAACACCAACGGCCAGCTCGCAGTGGCGGCCTTTTCCGACGGGACGATCCGATGGTATCGAGTCTCGGACGGCAGGGAACTGCTGGCGTTCTTCCCTCACCCTGACCGCAAGCGCTGGGTCGTCTGGACCCCTTCGGGATACTACGACGCTTCTCCGGGAGGGGAGGATTTCATCGGATGGCAGGTGAACCAGGGGAAGGATCAAGCGGGGGACTTCTTCCCGGCCTCCCGGTTCCGGTCCAAGTACTATCGGCCGGACGTGATCGACCATGTGCTCAAGACCATGGACGAGAAGGAGGCCCTTCGGCTGGCGAACGAGGAATCAGGCCGCAAACCCGCGGCCGCGGCGTCGGTCCGGGAGATGTTGCCCCCGGTGGTGAGCATTGTGTCGCCGGGGGATGGGACCGAGGTCTCGGCCTCCAGCGTCACGGTCCGTTACACCGTCCGCAGCCAGGAGCCGGCCACCGGCGTGAAGGTGCTGGTAGACGGCCGTCCGGTCTCTCCCCAGGGGGATGCCAAGCCGGGCCGGGACGGAGGGGAACTGAAGGTCCAGGTTCCCCAGCGGGACTGCGAGATGTCCCTGATCGCGGAGAACCGCCACGGGGCCGGAGAGCCGGCCACGGTGAGGTTTCGCTGGAAGGGGGCCAGGGCCAAGGAGGACGATTTTCAGATCAAGCCCAAGCTCTATGTGCTGGCCGTGGGGGTGAGCAAATACCAAGATCCCGAATTGCGCTTGGGCCTTGCCGCCAAAGATGCCCTGGATTTCGGAGAAGTCTGGAAGAAGCAGCAGGGTCCTCTGTACAGTGGAGTAGAGGCACGGGTACTGACCGATGCCCAAGCGACCAAGGGAAACATCCTGGATGGGCTGGAGTGGCTCCAGAGGCAGGTGACCCAGAAGGACGTGGCGATCCTGTTTTTCGCGGGCCACGGGATTAACGACCCCAACGGCGTGTTCTACTTCCTCCCCGCAGACGCGAAAATGGACAGTCTGAAACGAACGGGGATCTCCCAGGCGGATATCACCACCACGGTTGCAGCGATCGCAGGCAAGGTGATGGTATTCATCGATGCCTGTCATTCAGGGAACCTCATGGAGAAGGTCAAGCGTCGCGCCCCCTCTGACATCAGCGCGGTGATCAACGAACTGGCCAGCGCGGAGAACGGGGCCGTGGTCTTCTCCTCAGCAACGGGCCGGCAGTATGCTCTGGAGAACTCCGAATGGGGAAACGGGGCATTCACCAAGGGGTTGGTGGAGGGGATTATGGGGAAGGCGGATTACGGGAAGACCGGTCGCATCACGGTAAACATGCTTGATCTCTACATCTCCGAGCGTGTCAAGGAATTAACGCAGGGCCAGCAGACTCCCTCCACAGTCAAGCCGCCCAATGTTCCGGATTTTCCCTTGGTGGTGCTGGTGAAGTGACGCGTCGCCTCGGAATGAAACGCCTTGCCCTTTGACCGTGAATCGTCTCAATTCCATTGGGGCGGGTGCCGAAGGAGGGGATCGCCTTTAGTAAGCAATTGGACACGAGGGGTGAGACGGCAGGTAACCATTACCTAAATGCAAGCAAAGGCTGAAGGTGCCCACTTCGGACGGTCTTTTCAGATTTGATTACGGGGCGATCAGATGCGTATCGTAAGCGAAAGCCAGAACCGGTTTTTCCCACCGTCGAATAGAGTTCCTAATCGCTCGTCATATCAGGCAAAAAAGGGGTAGACATCTGGCCCTAAAAGATCTATTCTTTTTTCAATTCCCAAACAATTCAGTCTTCCGGTCAACTTTCAACACAACGCTATATTTCCAGAGATGGCTATAAAAGTGAGCCTTAAGGAGAGGTGGTAAGGCCCACACGCTTGAAATTGAATCCAGGCAGTCGGACTTTGCGGAAAAGGAAGAGTGGGTTTCTTGCTATCTCCGCCGCATATAGGGGTGTCGATCAGCAATCTCCTCACAGAAGATGCAGACGCGGAGGTGGAATTTCTGACGAATGGCTGAACGGATCGTCACAAACACAGGGCCGCACATCGTGCTATCCCGCATTGAATTTTAATGATCCCTCAAGACTCTTCAAAAGCGGAGCCCGGGAAAAGATGTTTTCAAAGCTGACGAACGTCTGTGCCTCTTTTGTGATTATTCTGCTTGGTGCTGCCGCTCTGTGCTATGGCGGTGAGCTGATCGAGCCGACCAGGACTCTCCAGGATGCGGGGGAGCGTTGGGGTAAACTGGTTGTTTTCAGCGAACCCCCTGAGTTCGATGTGCTGCTCGACGGATCAAAGGTCGGGCAGACACCGGTCTGGCTCGAAAGAGTCAAAGAAGGGGCCCACAAGCTAAAGATTGGCGATTTGGAAAAAGAGATTTACGTGAAGGAGGGAAAGACGCTCAAGGTGGGGCTTTTTAAAGGCAGGTTTATCACTCGTCTAGAGGAAGAGAAGAAGGTGGGAAAGCAGGCTGCCGCTGACAAGAAAGAGCCTGCCACGAAGGTGGAAGCAGCAGAGACTCCGGAAAAGCAGAAAGACCTCAGCCGCTGGGAGAAATTCGTTAACGGGACTCTAAAGCATTTCTAGGCGCCCGGACGGGTAGCGTCGCGAAACACCAAGCCGGCCTTTTCAAATCTGTTTGCGAGATCATTTCATCTTCTTTCTCGCTTGTTTTACGTATTCATCCTCCGTGATGATTCCATCATTGTTTGCATCCCAGTATTTGCATTTCTCCTCACCGGTGCTTTTGTCCTTCCACATGGCCATACACTCCTGCATGCTGAGCTTGCCGTCTTTGTTGGTATCAGCCGCCTGAAGAACCGTCTCGAAATTCTTCTTGATCATGTCATCCGACGGACCCGGGCGCTGCGCGAATACCTTCGCTGGCCAGATCGACGAAACAACGACCAGCGCCAGCAGGAACACCATGAAAAAAACGATCCTTTTCATACTTGTCTCCCTTCCTGAAGGTCATGAGAAACCCCCAAGGGTATTGTGTCAATAGAGATCGAGATGCATGAAATCCTGGGGTAAGCCAAGACCTCAGCCCCTACCTCTGGCATCCCCGGGCTTAGACACAAGAGATAGGATTGCCGCCCTCCTATCGTGGCTCAGTGAGATGAATCTCACGCCAACGCCTTCCGGCGTGACTCTGGCGACCTTGCCCATGAGTCTAATCGGATCTCCTTGATCGTCGTAGTTGAAAACAATTCTAATGTCGTCACCGGCTCTAAACGGAACACTTGTCAACATGAAGACCCCACCGAGGCTGATGTCTCTGATGAAATTCCGATAAGCATGGCGTTGGTTGGCGTAGACCACAGGCAGACGGCGCTCTATCCTGAAGTATTTCCGGCGACACTTGCCTTTCAACAATCCATCCTCCAGGAGATTCAGGAGGGTACGGCGCTCGTCCTCGGACATATTTGCGATGAGCTGAAATAGACGATGGGTCAGCGTCGGGTCTTGTAAGCTGTTTTCCCTTGATTCCATTGAAGCTCCTTTATCTGTTCGATTCTGTCAATGGGGAGAAAAAAAGTAATACGAAATGGTGATGTCTGTCAAGAATTCCTCTCTAGATTATTACACCTAAGAATGGGCGAACGATTTCAGTTGAAAATCCATCCACGCTGCCTGAATATCCTCTGTTCGCTTAAAGGATATTCAATAAAATGATGTACGCCCCCCTATTTGCTCCCGGATGGTTTGTGTTCTCGGCTGCGGAGATTAGCCTGGTTAATCTCCGCACAAGATGCGGATATTGTTCTTGCTTCTGCGGCAAATTACGGGCATAATGTCCGCATAAGGTGCGGAAAATGACGACTTATATACATGAATTAAAGGAATGGCCGGTCTTCCGGTGGGACGAAGGCCTTGCGGCTAAGCATCTCGCGGCTGTCCGCCACCGGCAGGGCCGCCTGATCGGGCGCATGGAAGCGCTGGGGTTCGACCTGCGCGCCGAGGCCGTTCTGGCAACGCTCACGGAGGATGTCCTTAAGTCCAGCGAGATCGAAGGCGAAATCCTGGACAAGGACCAAGTGCGGTCCTCGATCGCCCGACAACTGGGCATGGACATCGGCGCGTTAACCCCCGCCGACCGGCACACAGAGGGTGTGGTCGAGATGATGCTGGATGCCACCCAGAAATATGCCGAACCCCTGACAGACGAGCGCCTATTCGCTTGGCACGCCGCACTGTTCCCCACGGGGCGCAGTGGCATGACCAAGATCATCGTTGGCGCGTGGCGCGATGACGGCTCGGGCCCGATGCAGGTGGCCTCCGGCCCGATTGGGCGCGAGCGGGTGCACTATGAAGCTCCGAGTGCGCCGCGCCTCGAAGCGGAAATGTCCGCCTTTTTGAAGTGGTTCAGCGCTGAGGCCGTGCTCGATCCCGTTCTGAAGGCGGCGCTGGCGCATTTGTGGTTCGTCACCATCCATCCGTTCGATGACGGCAACGGACGCATTGCGCGAGCCATCGCGGACATGGCGCTTGCGTGCTCGGAACAAAGCGCGCAGCGCTTCTACAGCATGTCCGCGCAAATCCGGCTGGAACGCAACGCCTACTACGACATCCTGGAAGCCACGCAGAAGGGCGATCTCGACGTCACCGCATGGCTGGAATGGTTTCTCGGCCGCCTTGATCGCGCGATCCAAGGCGCGGAGGGCACGCTTTCCGGCGTCCTGCGCAAGGCACGCTTTCGGGAAGCGATCAAGGATCAACCGCTCAATGAGCGCCAGCGCAAGGTCATCAACCGACTGTTGGACGGCTTGGAGGCTAAACTCACCTCGTCCAAATGGGCAATTCTCACCAAAACATCGCCTGACACGGCACTGCGCGACATTACCGATCTTGTCAAACGGGGCATCCTTGTACGAGACGCGGGCGGCGGACGCAGCACGAGTTACTCGCTGGCCAAGGTGGAATAAGGCATGGCCGTAAGGAGAAAGACACCCACATGGCCCAGCGCGATCAGCCATGGTTTACGGGAGAAATCCTGAAAGATCGGGAGTTCGAGCAATCTTCCGCGGAAGCGAGCCCAAACCAAAACAGTGACGACCGCCAGGGATGTGAGGAAAATGGAAGGGAACCCCTTGAAGACGGATAAAGGACCGGTCGCAGGCAACTACCCAAGCATGCAGGATTATCCCCGCGGGTTGCGGCCAATTCTTATTCGGCCCGGTTGAACAACGACAAAACAACCAACCAACTTCTCCCCTTCATTTTTCACCATTTTCACCACGTCTTTTGCAATCTGCTTGCGAGTGTCTGGTGGGAATCGCAGGAAAATAACACCGATGGTTTCCTGACCATGCGCATGGACCAACTGACCAAAGTCCTTATCTTCCGTCAACAGGATTCGGTTTTCGCGGACCGCAAGGCTAATAACCTCAGAATCCTCCGCTCTCGGTGCGGTTTCAGAAACGAGAAAAACATCGTGTCCTGAGGAGCGGAGGGCTCGGACTACCGTGAAATCGCAGGACTCGTCTGCAAGAAAACGCATATTCAACACTATCTCCCCGCTGACCTTCTCGGCGAGTCCATGACCACTGTCTCTTCATGGGCTAATGTGTCCGCTGCATAACGAATCGCAGCCTGAATATCGTCGCGGGTGAGCTTGGGGTAGGCATCCAGAAGATCTTTCTCATTTGCTCCTTCGCTGAGTTTCCGAAGCACAAGTTCCACGGTGATTCGCGTCCCTCGAATCACAGGCTTACCTAACATCACCCTAGGATTGATTTCGATTCGATCAGTGCGAGTCATTTCCATCCTCCTGCTTTCCTGCAACTTAATAACGTCCCTATAACTCCCAGAACAGTGCCTTCCAAGAGCCGCTTCTTCGTTCTTCGTACCGCTGATAGGATAACCCTCTTAGAGGACTTTGGCAAGCCGACGGGTTGCTGAAGGATTGCTCTTCACTCACTACGCCCTCAAAGATCTTCTTCTGCTGCAAGATCTCAGATAGGGAAACCCTCAAGGTGGGCCTCTTCAAAGCAGAAAAGCGGGCGGGCGCCGACAAGAAAGCACCTACCGCGAAAATCGAAACGGCAGAGTCTCGTGTATCGGGTCGGGCCACGCCAACTATCTGATACCGGTCTAAATAGTTGTGGAAGGACGCCCTGAAATTGCCTAAAACACGTTTTTCGAGGGCAAAAAGGCCGTTATTGCAGGAAGTGTGTGGCAAGAGCGAAGCGACATTACATTCCAGGCTACATCAGGCACATCACTCATCGTTGCCATAAGAGGGAATTCCTCCTCTAGTTCTCAAGGGACAGGCATTGGTAGGGAGGGTTCTGCTCCCTATGACGCTCTTTTCGGGGTCAGAAAAAGGCCATATAGGCCCTGAAAACGAATATTTCTGGAACACTATTTCCGAATAATCAAGTACATGCCGTGGCCCGACCCCAAGGATTTTACTCGCGCGGTAACATTCTCCTTTAGCCTTTATCCTTTGTCCTTTAACCCTCTGACGAATCTACTGGAAGGATTGGGGCGATCATGTTATGCTTTGGGCAGGACCAATCGAGGCAGGCACTCGCGTAGGAGGATTACTTAAATGGAGACGATCACCGTCAATCGTGATGAGTTGAAGAGACTGATGCGGGAAGCGTTTGTCGATGTTCTAACCGAGAGGAAGGACCTGATAGAAAATGCGGTCATTGAAGCCATCGAAGACATCGGGTTGGGGTTGGCAATGGAAGAGGGCAGAACCGGGGAATATGTGGATGCCGATGACTTCATGCGAAAACTGGACGGCAGAGTCAAGGGTTCGAAGTGAAATTCAGAATCGAAAAGTCATTTGATCGTGACGCCGAAAGGATCAAGAACAAACAGGTGCTCAGGAAATTGCATAAACTCATTTTGACGATCGGGGATGCGGACACGATTCGAAAGATACCTCATATAAGGAAGATGGAGGGTTACAAATCTTTCTACAGGATCAAGATCGGCGATTATCGTCTGGGCATGGAAGCAATTTCGGACACCGAGGTGGTTCTCCTAAGATTCCTGCACCGAAAGGATATCTACAGATACTTTCCGAACAGGGCATAACGATGAATGGTGCGCCCCGCTTTCGCCTTTGACCTTTGGGCTTCCTGTTTGCGCCTTTGCGTGGCATCCTGGCTTTTGCCGACTTCTGGCCTCTGGCCTTACGATCTCCGACTTCTGACCCCAAACGTGAGATGGCTATTCGTGCTTCGCAAGTCCGCAAATATAACGAAGTCAAGAACATCCCCCTTTTCCATTCAAATCGAAAGGATTGAACGGTTCTTCTCTCTTCTCCTCCATTCTCTCAGCGGTCTCTGCATGAGACATTTGTTCTGTGCTCTTTTTCTTCCTTTGTCCTTCAGTCTTCCACCTTGTACCTTTCACCTTTTACCTGTCCCGGATGCATCCCTTGTTCCTGAGATTCCCGAAAGTCAATATTTCACGAACGTCCCTCTCTTTCTCTCATCGTTGCCTTAAGAGGGAATTCCTCCTCAAGTTCTCAAGGGACAGGCATCGGTAGGGAGGGTTCTGCTCCCTATGACGCTCTTTTCAGGACCAAAAAAGGCGATATAGGCCCTGAAAACGAATATTTCTGGAACACTATTTCCGAATAATCAAGTACATGTCATGGCCCGACCCCAAGGAGCTTTGCCCTTGACAGTCGACCTGTTTACGGACTAAACTTGGTCACATTAAAATCAGGCGAGGGACCCTATGAAATTGTCAAGTCAGATAAAACCGATCAGCTACCTGAAGGCCCACGCCGCCGAGATCGTGCGAAATATGGGCGAGCAGCGGGAAGCGCTCATCATTACACAGAACGGCGAGGCCAAGGTCGTCATGCAGGACATCGAAAGCTACGAGCAAACCCAGGAAACGATGGCTCTTTTGAAAATCCTGGCGCTCGGCAAGCGTCAAATCGAGGAAGGCAAGGTCGAACCCGCGGCCGAGGTGGTCAAGCGCCTGCGTGTCCACCGGAGGGACCGTTGATGCCCTTCACCGTTTTTTTGACCGCTGACGCTGCAGGGGACCTTGAGGAACTTTATGATTACATCGCCATGCATGATGCCCCCGGGAAATCAGAACATGTCCTTGCAAGAATTGAGAAGATTCTCAGCAGCCTGTCCGAATCTCCGGAGCGTGGCACGTATCCGAAAGAACTGCTGGCCTTGGGAATTCGCGATTACCGCGAGATCTTTTTCAAACCCTACCGCGTGATCTACCAAGTCATAAGCGACCAAGTGCATGTCTTGCTGATTGTCGACGGACGTCGTGACATGCAGGCGCTATTGCAGCGAAGACTTCTGGAGGCTTAAACAAGCCTTCTGGTCGAGGAAAGAGCTTTCCGCTTCTGGAAGGCCTCTAAATCAACTAGCCGCAAAAACACTCTTCTCCCTTCCTGCCTTTCTTCTTTAACCTTTATCCTTTTGCCTTAACCCTGCCTACCGCCTTGAGCGGATCTTCGACTTCGGGCCTCTGGCATTACGATCTCCGACTTCTGACCCCAAACGTGCGATGGCTATTCGTGCTCCGCAAGTCCGCAAGTTAACGAAGTCAAGAACCCCCTTTTCCAAGTTGGGACGGGCACACAGCTCTAACCTGGCGGCTCAAGCACCTGCTCCCAGGCCACGCCTACTTTTTTCTTGACAGGAAACTATAGGATTGTCCCCTATTCCCGCACGGAGCCATCTCCGATCCCTACACGAACCACAGATGGCAAAAAACCCCCAAGTTTGATGGCCCATCTCCTATCCGAGGGCATTAAGGCTTTGCATATTTGCTTCCATTATGCTTTAATCATTTAGACTGATTTGCGGGATGGTTTATGGAAAAGAAAGACTTGGACATTGAAACCATCAAGAGATATTGGGTCGCCGAGGCAGAAGAGGGCCTAAACGTAGCCGGCCACCTATTTGAAAAAGGGGATTATTCCTATGCTCTTTTCTTCGGGCACCTGGCAATAGAGAAATTACTCAAAGGTCTATACGTAGAGCGAAAACATAAACACGCCCCTCGCATACATAACTTGCTTAGATTTGCGAGGCTGGCGGGCATCGAATTGGATGAAGCGCAAGAGGACGGTTTGGTTGTCATTTCCTCGTTCAATATCGAGGCGAGGTATCCAGATTTAAAGCGGTCGTTCAGGGAGAGGTGTAACGAGGAATTTGCTCGAGAGCAGATGAAAAATGTCAAGGAGATGTTTGAATGGCTAAGGCGGATGATCAGGTAAATGAGGCTATTCGGGTTTTTATGAGAGAGGCCGGAAAGAAATATAACATCGTAAGGGCCTACCTCTATGGTTCATTCTCAAAGGGAACCGACAGCGAATGGAGCGACATTGATTTGGCTATCGTATCCCCCGATTTCACCGAGGATATATTCGAAGACCGGCTCAATCTGATGCGCCTGGCGGCATCTATCGATGACCGAATCGAGCCTCATCCTTTCAATATTGAGCGATTCAACTGCAATGATCCGCTGGCAGACGAGATCCAAAGAGAGGGAATTCAGATTGTCTGATTCGACCTTCCCCGTTAAACACAGTACTCTTCCAATGTTCTTCTCTCTCGAATCAATAGAATTGTCTTATATGTCTTAGCGCCGTTGAGTGAAGTCAAGAACGCCCCCTCGCCTGAATTTTGGTTTTTGACTTTGTCTCCATTTCTTACTACTATAAGATTCTGCTCTATACAGAGGGCGGCTATTGAGCGTTTCCTTAGCTTAGATACTTTGGAAAGAGGGAATGGATGCAAAACCTGTGAAAATCCACATTGACCCTCATACCATTGAGAGAGGCAACGAGCGAGGGGCAAGCGAAAATGAGATCAGAGATGTCATCGCGACTGGCATCAGTATTGCTGCCAAGCCCGGACGAATGGGCAAGGCGAAGATCTATCCATTCAAGGACAAACGGCATGGCCGCTATTATGAGCAAAAGAGAGTTGAAGTATTTTATGTTGTTGAACAAGACCTCATCATAACCGTTACCGTTTATGTATTTTATGGAAAGTGGGAGGCTTGAAATGCGCGTTCATTATGATGATACAAGAGATCTCCTTTATCTCCGGCTGGATGATAGGAAACACGATGTCGTCAACAGGCGAATATCTGAAGATGTCGTTTTGGACATCGGAGAAGATGATAGAATCATCGGTATTGAGATTCTGGACGCCTCCAGGCATGTTACCCTGGAAAAGCTTTTTCCTGTAGAGTACCAAATTAGGAAGGGTGCGGTCTGAGACAGTTGAAGCCCTAGTCCTCTGCAGAATCCCACCGCATCCTCCGTCTCTTTGTTCGCGCAATCCTTAGTGCGGTTTTCTCCTCTTCATCTTATCCCTTATCTGATAAGTGTCACGACATCGTTTACCCGGATGTGCCAGGACATCGTTTACCTTAACGCTGATTTGTGCCAAGACATCGTTCACCCGATTCCAATTATGACACCTGATCTGGTGGCAAGTGAGACTGATGATTCAAATGAATCTACGTGTACTTAGAAAGCATGGGCTTGACGAGCTGTTCTCTAAGTCAGCGCTCGTGTATCGGGTCGGGCCACGCCAACTATCTGATACCGGTCTAAATAGTTGTGGAAGGACGCCCTGAAATTGACCTATAACACGTTTTTCGAGGGCAAAAAGGCCGTTATTGCAGGAAGTGTGTGGCAAGAGCGAAGCGACATTACATTCCAGGCTACATCAGGCACATCACTCACCGTTGCCATAAGAGGGAATTCCTCCTCTAGTTCTCAAGGGACAGGCATTGGTAGGGAGGGGTCTGCTCCCTATGACGCTCTTTTCGGGGTCAGAAAAAGGCCATATAGGCCCTGAAAACGAATATTTCTGGAACACTATTTCCGAATAATCAAGTACATGCCGTGGCCCGACCCCAAGGATTTTACTCGCGCGGTAACATTCTCCTCTAGCCTTTATCCTTTGTCCTTTAACCCTCTGACGAATCTACTGGAAGGATTGGGGCGATCATGTTATGCTTTGGGCAGGACCACTCGAGGCAGGCACTCGCGTAGGAGGATTACTTAAATGGAGACGATCACCGTCAATCGTGATGAGTTGAAGAGACTGATGCGGGAAGCGTTTGTCGATGTTCTAACCGAGAGGAAGGACCTGATAGAAAATGCGGTCATTGAAGCCATCGAAGACATCGGGTTGGGGTTGGCAATGGAAGAGGGCAGAACCGGGGAATATGTGGATGCCGATGACTTCATGCGAAAACTGGACGGCAGAGTCAAGGGTTCGAAGTGAAATTCAGAATCGAAAAGTCATTTGATCGTGACGCCGAAAGGATCAAGAACAAACAGGTGCTCAGGAAATTGCATAAACTCATTTTGACGATCGGGGATGCGGACACGATTCGAAAGATACCTCATATAAGGAAGATGGAGGGTTACAAATCTTTCTACAGGATCAAGATCGGCGATTATCGTCTGGGCATGGAAGCAATTTCGGACACCGAGGTGGTTCTCCTAAGATTCCTGCACCGAAAGGATATCTACAGATACTTTCCGAACAGGGCATAACGATGAATGGTGCGCCCCGCTTTCGCCTTTGACCTTTGGGCTTCCTGTTTGCGCCTTTGCGTGGCATCCTGGCTTTTGCCGACTTCGGGCCTCTGGCCTTACGATCTCCGACTTCTGACCCCAAACGTGCGATGGCTATTCGTGCTCCGCAAGTCCGCAAGTTAACGAAGTCAAGAACCCCCTTTTCCAAGTTGGGACGGGCACACAGCTCTAACCTGGCGGCTCAAGCACCTGCTCCCAGGCCACGCCTACTTTTTTCTTGACAGGAAACTATAGGATTGTCCCCTATTCCCGCACGGAGCCATCTCCGATCCCTACACGAACCACAGATGGCAAAAAACCCCCAAGTTTGATGGCCCATCTCCTATCCGAGGGCATTAAGGCTTTGCATATTTGCTTCCATTATGCTTTAATCATTTAGACTGATTTGCGGGATGGTTTATGGAAAAGAAAGACTTGGACATTGAAACCATCAAGAGATATTGGGTCGCCGAGGCAGAAGAGGGCCTAAACGTAGCCGGCCACCTATTTGAAAAAGGGGATTATTCCTATGCTCTTTTCTTCGGGCACCTGGCAATAGAGAAATTACTCAAAGGTCTATACGTAGAGCGAAAACATAAACACGCCCCTCGCATACATAACTTGCTTAGATTTGCGAGGCTGGCGGGCATCGAATTGGATGAAGCGCAAGAGGACGGTTTGGTTGTCATTTCCTCGTTCAATATCGAGGCGAGGTATCCAGATTTAAAGCGGTCGTTCAGGGAGAGGTGTAACGAGGAATTTGCTCGAGAGCAGATGAAAAATGTCAAGGAGATGTTTGAATGGCTAAGGCGGATGATCAGGTAAATGAGGCTATTCGGGTTTTTATGAGAGAGGCCGGAAAGAAATATAACATCGTAAGGGCCTACCTCTATGGTTCATTCTCAAAGGGAACCGACAGCGAATGGAGCGACATTGATTTGGCTATCGTATCCCCCGATTTCACCGAGGATATATTCGAAGACCGGCTCAATCTGATGCGCCTGGCGGCATCTATCGATGACCGAATCGAGCCTCATCCTTTCAATATTGAGCGATTCAACTGCAATGATCCGCTGGCAGACGAGATCCAAAGAGAGGGAATTCAGATTGTCTGATTCGACCTTCCCCGTTAAACACAGTACTCTTCCAATGTTCTTCTCTCTTCTCCTCCATTCTCTCAGCGGTCTCCGTGTGAGACTTTTGTTTTGTGCTCTTTCTATCTCCTTTTCCCTATCTCCTCTCGGGGATGGTTCCCTTGTTCCTGAGATTCCTGAAAGTCACCATTTCAAGAATGTCCCCTATTCGCACTCAAGTACTCCTGACTCTTGGCTCCATGCTCTTAGCCCTTTACCTTTATGCGAACGCTCATAATTCACAATTCAAGATGTGACCCCCGGCCCTTTTACCTGTCCTGGATGCATCCCTTGTTCCTGAGATTCCCGAAAGTCACTATTTCACGAACGTCCCTCTCTTTCTCGGGTGGCGGACGCAGCACGAGTTACTCGCTGGCCAAGGTGGAATAAGGAATGGCCGTGATGATCCTTTACAAGTCCTCCCCTTTCGCCCAGTTTGCGCAGCAAATTGACAGCCAGATAAACTCCACAAGGGCAAGCAAGCCCAGCCAGATGAAGCGCGGTAGGGCCTGGTTCAATATCGGCTGTCTCACGGCTCTCCTATTTCGGCTCTGTCGACAGTTGAGAAGAAATCGCTGAGTAGTTGAGTTGTCGCGTACTGTTTGTAGCGTACGGGGTTCCATGCTGCTGGATTTGATTTGTCTGTCTTTCCACGGCGTAAGATTGACTATGATGTCGTATAATGGTAAAAAGCAGGACAAGTCGGTTACCCCATAAAGACAAGGGCTGTCCCTTTAGCGAACCTTTTCTTGTAGCACTTGCGGCGGGATTAAGATCAGACAGTATAATTTTCTCCGAAAATGTGTTTCCTGCTCCACCGCAACCTATGGGATCATTAGCTATGCCTGGTGGGAGTGCTAGAGTATGAGTAGGGAGGGTAGGTTAATAAGCAGGCGTGAGTTTTTGCTCGGTTTGGCGTCACTGACTGGTGCATGTGCTGCCGCTTCAGCATTGGATGCTCCCTTTCTCTTGGCTCAGATTTCAGGCAATAGCGGGAAGCAGAGAGATTTTTCAGTTGTTGGTGGGGAACCTTTACGTGTTCGCGCCGCGAGAAAAGGTTTAATCTATGGCTCTGAGAGTAAACGACGGGAGCTATCGATCGAGCACCAAACATCCCCAAATATCGAGTACCCTGTTCGCTTTGCAGAAGAATGTGGCATCCTTGTACCGGGCCTGGAGCTGAAATGGGATTGGCTTCGTCCAACTTCTACCACTTTCAGCTTTACAGCTGCTGATTGGCTGGCCGGTTTTGCACGAAACAACAACATGCTCTGCCGTGGTCACACACTGGTTTGGCACGAGGCATTGCCAGATTGGTTTCAGACAACGGTGAATTCCCGAAATGCCGAAAGGATACTGCGAGATCACATCACCACGGTCGTTGGCCATTATGCTGGGAAAATGCATTCGTGGGATGTGGTGAATGAGGCGATTTACCCAAGGGACGGGCAGCCAAGAGGTTTACGCAATACGGCCTGGTTTAAGCTGCTCGGGAAACAATACATCGAATTTGCGTTTCGCACGGCATCGGAGGCCGATCCAAACGCAATGCTAGTGTACAATGATCACTTGCTAGATTATGACACACCAGACTGCCAAGATAGGAGGGATGCCGTCATTGAGCTTTTGGGACGACTGAAATCCAACAAGACCCCTGTGCAGGCCCTCGGGATACAGGCCCACCTGCGCGGCGATGAGACGCGGTTTGATCAAGCAAAATTAGGCAAGTTTCTAAAAGAAGTGGCGAATCTCAATCTTAAGATATTAATTACCGAATTAGATGTTCGTGACCAGAATCTCCCATCGGACATCTCTGCGCGGGATGGAATTGTCGCCGGAGTTTATGAAGACTATCTTTCGGTGGTACTCGAAGAGCCAGCTGTGATTGCAGTGCTTAATTGGGGATTAAGCGATAAATACACGTGGCTCTCAAATTTCGCACCACGGAACGACAAGGCACCTGTCCGGCCTCTGCCGCTTGATGAAAAGTTCAACCGCAAACTGGCATGGAATGCCATGGCACGGGCTTTCGACAAGGCACCAAATCGAGGCAAGCGGCCAAGTGGCCTAAGGACCATCGGAACATAATCCATATACAAACAAGTCTATCTGTTTTTCTGTAGGTGTGGGGTTGGTCTTGGGCGGCGGTCGGCTCTTTCTTTCTCACCGACCTGCATGCGGTAGTATCTGTTTGATTAAAGTGCCTGTCCCCAAATACGTCCGAAGTCCAGGGCGCCACCAATTCCCATCACCACCGCGCAGACTATTTCCCATCTTGTCATCGTTCTTAACGTCCCATTCAGGCTCTCGCTATTTGCTCCTTCACGAAAACGGACTTGCTTTCCGTCATGAAAAATGTATTCAATTCCCCACAGATGTCAGGTATGAATGTTCCTCGTCGGAAAGCATAGCATCGGTAGCCAAAGGCTTCCAGATAGTTGGTGGTGCGTTCGTCGGGTGACTCGATAAGCAAGACCGGCTCATGAGTTTTTAGCGTATTCTCCCCTCCTTTTAGAGCCTGAAATTCGAAGCCCTGGATATCAAGCTTGATGAAGAAGGGAGCTAACTCCAGTTCGTCTAAGGTCCTGACAATGGTTCTTACCTCTCGTATTGACAAATTCTGGTCTCTGTAGAAGAACACTCTACCCTTTAGCCATGTCCTTGCCGCTTCCCTATCGAAAGAAGCCAAACCATCAAACATCCACTTTTTGTAGTATGGAACATATAAAACATGTTCTGTCGTATCATCTCCAAGACCAAAACTATGAACACTTACCCTTTCATTCTCACGGTACAAACGTTCGAGCTTCATGGAGAGCAATGGGTTAGGTTCAAACAGTTGAATACGAGCATTCTTCGTTTTCAGCAGCATGGAGTCGGTGCTTTGTCCTCTGTTTGCTCCCACGTCTAAGAACAGTGTCCTGCAAGTATCGGGGAAAAAAGAGAGAGCGCCAAAATCGGTTTCGTAAAGAACTCCCAATTTCTTCCGGTAAACCCGCATAAATGCAAACTTGGTGTCGAGTAGGCAGGGAAAGTTGGTCTGTAGAGTGCGCAGGGCGATTTTCACACTTTTGTTCGTATTATCTCCCTTGACCAGTCGAGTCTTGAATGATCTCATGATGTATGACTATCACGGCTTTGCCCGCGTTCTTAGCAGTTGGCGTAATACCGCTGGGATAAACTGCATGTCTCGTATGAGATACCTCCGCCAGAGCCGCCTGAAGTCCACACATAACCTGAAGAACCATTCGAAGCCGTGATCTTGTATCCATACCGGCGCCCGCTTGTATCTGCCGGCCACGAAGTCCAGGGCGCCACCAATTCCCATGGCGACGGGTACACTACAGGCATTTTGATGCGCAGCAATCCATTTTTGTGCCTTCGGTGGCCCCATAGCCACAAGCAGAATGTCCGGATGGGACTCACGTATCCTTTGGGTGATGCGCTGGTTTTCCTCATCGGAAAAGGGTCTAAAAGGAGGCGAGTAGTAGCCCGCGATGTGGATGCCCGGGTAGTTTCGTGCCAGGATGTCGGCGGCACGGGCGCACACATCCGGTTCGGCGCCCAAAAAGAAAAAACGGTAGTGTCTTGCCTGTCCATCCCTGCACAAGGCATACATCAGATTCGTGCCATTGACTCTTTCCGCAAGGGGTGATCCCAAGAGCTTTGCTGCCCAGACGAGAGGCATGCCGTCAGCCACACAGAGAGAAGCGCCATTGACGATATCACGAAACTTAGGATCGCCCCTGGCCAGCATGGCAAAATCGACGTTTGCCGTGATGATTTGATGGGTTTTTCCTGACTCAGTGAATCCCCGAACCTGGAGTACCACGTCTTCAATGGTGACCCTGTCGACCTCTATGTCGAGGACGCGCACCCTCTCCCTGCTGCCGTTGGCACAAGGTTGAAGCGGAACTATCATCTGCTCTTTCGAAACCATTCCCGAGGCCATCCCTTCCACTCCATACAACTGCGAACCCGTATTTCATGGTTCCCACCCTTGTAGATGCGTTTTTGGTTCACCGCCCAGCTCTCCCGACGAAGAAGCCGGGTCACTCGCCTGTAACGCGTAACGTCCGCACTTGGTGGCCCGCTTGACCATCTCAGCCACCAGGTGAGGCTCATCGCAACCTATACGAACCCAGTACCTCTAGGTGCTCCTTTGGTGTCCAAGCGCCCGGCAATCTCGCCTTGATAAACACGCAGTTGCGAGCACACCGGCTCAACTGCCGTATGCCACTTGGCAGGGCCTAGAAGTATCCCGAGGCCGCCTGCTTCAAAATCGCGTTGCCCAGTGATAAGTCGTCCACCAGCTTCTTGAGCCGGACGGACCCCTTGTCGAGGCTCTTGAGTTTGTGCGCCTCCTCAATTCTCAAGCCCCCGTATTCCTTGCGGCAGACCTCCCCGATCGTCACGTCCTCA
This sequence comes from uncultured delta proteobacterium, assembly GCA_963702565.1. Taxonomy (GTDB): domain Bacteria; phylum Desulfobacterota; class DSM-4660; order Desulfatiglandales; family HGW-15; genus CAVPDE01. The sequence continues at coordinate 152,234 of CAVPDE010000016.1, forward strand.
TCCAACAGGATCACCGACTCCCTCAACTTCCTGACGATCTCCTCCGGCTTGTACTTCCTCTTCGACATCTCAGACCTCCCTTCCGCCGGAGATCCAAGCCATTATACTAACACTTAACTTGGGCTAGTTCTTGGGGAACAGATCACCCACGCTTGCGGGTTTCCCTAAGAATTCGACGCAAGGTCAACTGTGGAGAGCACACGGCTGCCCAAGAAAGTCGAGTGTATCCCCTGACCCAATGTGAGCTCAGAATCTCAGCCAAGGCGCGGCGATATTGGGACAAGGCGTAATGTTGCATTACTTCGAGTGCCCGCTGCGAGAATGGCCGAGACCGGTACTCAATGAGAAACGCATCGAAGGTAATCTCGGGCCGGTTTTCTGCTCGTCGCTTGGCACAGTCACGGGCGTAAGCGAACTGTATCCACACTTCGGCCAGCTTCGTTGCTGTGATACTATCGGGACGAAGACGCCACAGTTGGAGCACTTCGTTCAAATTCGCCAGCTTCGAGACCTCCCCCATCCTTAAGAAGACGTCCAACTCCTGACCAACACCAGCAACACGGTAACCGCCGATGCTTTTCAAAAGGGCTAGCCTGCACATTATGGTCGGGTGAAAGAGGCCGCCCCGACCGGACATATACCCAGCGTATATGTCCTCATGGTCAATGGGCACGGGTGGGAAAAGCCACTGCGCCCGCTGGTCCCGAAGTAGGAGACCCGCGTGCCCACCAAGCCAACCGCCTTATGGCAACGTAGAAACCTCAGTTGGGCTTCGAGCCTCGTCGGAAGTGCGATATCATCGCTATCCATCCGAGCCAGGAATTCTGTTTTGCACATGGCTAGGCCCATGTTCAACGCAACTCCCAAACCGCGGTGCGGGCCCTTCACAACTTGGACTCTCTGGTCTGTAAGTCGGTTTAGGTAGTCTTCGGTCCCGTCCGTGGAGCCATCGTTAATAATCAAGAACCTGAAGTCCTGAAGCGTCTGCTTCAGGATCGAGTCCACGGCCTCAGGCAGATAGGGCATCCCGTTATAGACCGCCATGAGAACAGTTACTTCTGCCATACGAAGTCCTCTAGCTGGCCCACTAGCTACGACTCAGTGTCCAGACATGTCACACCTACAGCAACATTATACAGAGAAGTTATGCGGGCAGCACACTTCGGCCACGAGTAGGCCTTTTCGAGACGAATGCGACGCGCGGCTACCATCTCAGTCGATACCGGCGCTCCCAGTAGTGCTAGGATGCTCTGTCGAAGGGCGCCCGGATTCATGCGAGGTACAATCCGAATCAGCGGGTCATTGGCTGCTATGGCCGGCATCTCGCCTGTGTCTGTACCTACAACGCGGCCGGTGTTCGCTGCCGCCTCCAGGAATGCCAGGCAGAAGCCTTCTTCATGTGAAGGCTGGAGATAAAGGTCAGTTTCCTCAAGTCCCGCATTCTTCAGGGCATCATTGCCGCTATTAATGAAGGAAACGTGACGGGCGAGTTGGAGCCGCCGGACGACTTGCTCCAGATGAGCGGCATACCCGCGGTCACGCACGCCGCCAATGACTACATAACGTAGTCCTGGATATGTAGTGACCATACCGGCAAGCGCTTGTAGGGCATCGTGGATGCCTTTGTGATGGGCGATCCCGGCGACAGTCAAGATACGCGGATACTCATTTTTGCGGAACAGACATATCCTTTCGCGGTTGTCTGCGTCTTGCTCAGTCACGTCGGGCATTCCCAAAGAAACCACTGCAACTGTGGAAGCCTTACATCCATATGCTATCAGACGGCGGGCGACATTTTCACTAAAACACACTGTTCGCGCGAAGCGCCAATGTTTGAGCATGACCGCATAAGCGAGTACATTAACGGCGTAGCGTGTATTGCGCGCCATGTAGTAGAGTCGCTTACTCCCATAGAAATAATGTATGATCGACTCCCATGGTGACGGGTTATGGACGGTGAGAAGCCAAGGAACGTTCCGTACTATGGCGTTGATGCGATTGCCCAAGGGAATTCGAGCAGAAACTACATGGACCACATCCGGCCTGAAGGTCGCTAATGCTGCAGATATCGAGTAGTCCAAGCGAGCGCGATGGGTCTGGTCCAGATCATAAACTTCAGTTTCTGAGGCGTAGTCCAGAGCCGGATCCCGCGGTTTAGGGCGGAGGGTGGCAACAGAGTGCCCCTGTTTGCTTAGATGTACACCAAGTTTCTCGCAGACCAACTGCGTGCCTCCACGCCCATGTGGAATTTCTGCTATGAGTAGCACTCTCATCAAGTTATCTCTCATCACAATCAAGACAATCGCGTCAATTGCTTTACATGCTATGGTACGATCGCTTCAGAAACGCCCTCAAAGGAACTCAAAACCTTTTAAGACGGCGGCCAATCATGACGCTCACAGTCCTGACCTCTTCAACCCCAACAGCCCATGCGACTGCCATGTAAGTTCCGAGAACAACGGTTCCATAAGTTACAATGCGGACGGCCACCTCCCAAGAAGCATCATCGGGCCCCCTGGGAATGAAGGAAAACCAGTGAAGGGCGCTAATGCATCCGAAGGTTGCAAGGACGGCCGGAGATAGCCTCCATAGGGGCTTCACGAAGGAACTCCAAAACGGAATATCGTAGCGATAAGCCAAGCCAACACCTAAGACTATGGAGGCAGAGTAGTAGGAGACAGCCCAGTTCAGGGCCAGTGATGACGCGCCCAGTGGCTCGATGAGAGAATGGCTCCCAATATAGAATAAGACCAAGACCAGAAGACCTGTCACAAACGGAAAAGTGACGTTACCGAGAGCAAACGAAACCATCCGCAACTGCCACCAAAGTGCCAAAGCAGGGATGCTTAACGCGTAGAAAGTCAAGAGTCCGGCTGTGGCTTGCGTGTCTTGCGGGGTAAACCTTCCACGCTCGTATATTAATTGAACAATATCGCTGCTAAAGCACATTATGAAGAGCGCAATGGGAAGCATTAGGAAGACAAGCAAACTTAGCGTCTTGACACTTGCCCTCTTCATTTCGTCAGTTCTGCCTGCAGCGAAATGCTGTGCAAAGAGAGAGAACATGACGAGTTGAACTGGCGACACAACCAACCTTAAGGGAAGTATATAAAGTAACTTCGCATAGTTGATGTGCGAAACAGTGCCGGGCGCAAGAGCCGAGGCCATATTTCTCTCCACTGCGAGGAGGAGAAGGCCACTAAGGACATCGAGAAGTAAAAAGGAAGTCGTCTTGGCAAAGACACGCAGGTGGTGGTTTTTCCACGACACGAGTCGCAGGTCAAGGGCTCGCCAAGTAACAAGGGGCCTCAAGACTAGTACGAGTTGGCATAGGAAGCCTAGTGTCCATCCCCAGACATAACTCATGATACCCGTGCACGTCTCAAGAAGAACAAGTGAGCCCACGATGCAACAGTTGACCACGACTGGGCCAAACGCTACGGCAAAAAAATGACCCTCAGCCCGTAGCGCAGCAGAGAAGAGTGCACCTAGTGCCAAGGGAAGAAACAGAAATGAGAACATTTTGAAGATTCTTACGGCCAAGGCCATTGACTCCGACGACAAGCCTGCCCCCAAGAGATGCACTATGGGGGTTGCAAGTAGGAGGCAGACCAAGGAAAAACAGAATGCCAGCAGGATAGTAAGCACGCTGGTGGTAGCGAAAAAAGCGCGCGCTTCCTTCACCCCTTCGCGCAGGGCACGGTTGAAAGAGGGGATAAAAGCCATCGCCACAATACCACCGGACTGGAGCTGACTCTGCATGAAAGATAGCAGCAGAAAGGCGACAAGAAAGGCGTCCATGTCGGGTGACGCACCGAAGTACCTAGCCGTGAGTACTTGGACGAGAAATCCGCTCAGCATGCCGCCAATGCCCATAGAGCTGTTGCTGGCAATGTTCCTTCCAACGGAAATAGGGGCTGTCTCGCACAAATTGTGTCTGGCAGATTTGACCAATGTATCCCTTTCGACAGGTACCGCCGGAACCGCGCCCATAAGTCAGATAGAGACCGACCGCCTACACAATCGAGTGGTAACCTTTCGCAGTGCGATGGTGAAATTGGTACTTAACCAGTCCCTTGTTACCAGATCATCGTCCGCGAAGAATATAATCCTTGTTTCGCTGGCCTTCCTCTTTCTGGCAGATTAGGTTCTGCGGGGTTTCCCGAAGCGTTTCCTCCCTATCGTCGCAACCGATGACAACGCTGATTAGGAATTGCATGCCTTGTCGCCTCCTCTCGAGATCCGGCTTGTGTAATTTTTTGGAACAGCGAATCCAAGGTGTGTTGCGACAAGCAGGAGTGTGAATGAGAACATGCCCCCCATAAGCGACCCTGCTTCCAGAACCCCATGCAGCATGGAGAAGACGAATGCCGCAGCAATGTAGGCGTGGCCGGGACTCAAAGACACTCTAAAGCGCGCAACCGACTCTTTGATGCTAAGGATTAAGATCAGCGCAAATGAAGTCAACCCGATCATTCCCGTACCAAGGAGGAGCTGGAGGTAAGCGGAATGGGCATTAAAAAATCCCCATCCCTGTGTGGCCGCTATTTCAGCTATGCGGGATGGAGTGAAGAAACCTTCGTATCCGTAACCTTGAAGTGGCCGCTTTGCCGCATAATCCAGACACTCTTTCCACAAAGGGATGCGACCTGTAAAGGTAGAGGCGTCGGTGGCCGGCCTTCCAAGCAAGATGCCATGCCTGAGGCTCGTACCGAGTTCGTTCTCGACAAGCAGAAAGAGAAGACACACACCTGCAACTATACTGAAGCCGAGAAACCATGCCATATTACGGGAGGGCGATGACACCAGGGCCCAGTAGACTAGAAGGGCGGCGATACTGCCGGCAAACGCGGTCCTCGACCCGGTGAGAACGAGCAAGACGAGCCCCACGCATGCGCACACAATGAAAAACCAGCGGCCGCGTTTTGAGGCACTACTCATGACTGCGCTCGCAAGCAGGAACATCGCGCAATTTATGCCTTCGGGGTTGGGTTGAAGCGTCCCGGAAAACCGATAGCCAGGCGCGAAGGGCCGAAACGTCCCAAGGACAATCGCCGACGCGACGCCTATGAGCAGAAAGACACCGGTAGCGAAGAATACCCACAGAATTATGTCCCGAAGGGAAAAGTGCTTGGACATAGCCAGAGCGCCGAGGCAAAGCATCCAAAAGACTATGAGCCGCCTGAGCGTGAAGGCGACGTCGTCTGCCCACGTAAAGCTGAGAGACGCCCAACCAAAGTAAAAAAGAATAAGCCAGCCGAGACCGCCGTTGATTGTTAGCCGATTCAGGCCTCCGCGTATCAGGCCGCCCACCCCGAAAAGACCGAGCAGAGAGAATGCCACACGACGCAGGAGATCTCCTCCATGTGCTTTGCTTATGATAACCTCGGTTGGCGAAATGAACGTCTCGCGAAGGGAGAAAAACAAATCATGCTCCGCAATGAAAAACACAAGTGCAAGGAAGATAAATGTAAACCACGGCACATTTGTGTTGCCGAAAAATGAGCGTGAGTCCATTATGGGGACATTGTTCATCATGTTTTAGGGGGCGTTGTGGACCATAAGGTCAAAGGTTAAAGCCTGAAGACTGAAGGCTGAAGGACAAAGAAGAATAGACGGTTCAGGGTTCAAGGTTCGAAAAAGTAGTTCCATTAGTTAGAAGCAAGGACAGAGAAAGTTCTATTGGTTCGAAGGAAGGATTCATTGAGTTCATTGGGTCTATCGGGTTCAGACCCTTTGGGGAAGAGATAGGGACGTCCATGAAATTGTGGATTTCTCATTGATCCATGACGCGGGTGTTTGTTTTGTGGGACGTTGTGGACCATAAGGTCAGAGGCGAAAGGAAAAAGGTAAAAGGCTGAAGGCTGACGGCGAAGAAAGTTCTATTGGTTCAAAAGAAGGGTTCATCGGGTTTATCGGGTTCAGACCCTTTGGTCTGCGTTCCTTAAGCGGCGCCGGAGCCTCTCAAGGCGGCCGGGATGGTCTGAAAAGGATTCTCAGGTCGAGCCACAAGGACCATTGATCGATGTAGTCCATAGAGGGGGGCGTTCTTGACTTTATTCACTTGTGGACCTGCGGAGTGCGAATTGGCAGCTCACGCAAAGGTTGCCCGCCTTCGGAGGATTTACCCGCCGCTGGCGGGACGCAAAGAAACATCAGGCACTGACAACGAAATACATTAGAATCTTAGTCTGTAACTTCTACGCAAGCTGCATAGAAGTTCAAGAGCGAACCGCAGAATATCGAATAACGAATATCGAACTCCGAAGGCAACTGCAGGATGGGTTAACTTCATCATTCGAAATTCCTGGTCGCCTCTGGGCCGCCGAAGGCGGGTAAACCTTGTTCGATATTCGACATTCGGGTTTGGTGTTTTTTGGTTGCGGCCAAAGGCCTGCATTGGGTGGTAGGAAGCAAAAGCAAGATCCCCGGAGGCGCGTTGAATGAAATTTGCGACAGCAAGACATCGGATGATTATGCGTGAGGGGTTTACACCTTTAGCCCGGCAGACGGCTCTCTTTATCTCCCTTGGACTGTGCCCATTCCCGCAAGGTCTCCGCGCTTATTTCATAACTGAGCAGGCTCTCGAAAGACACCTTTCTGGTTGCATCGAGGAGTTCTATCCCCACAATTTTCCCATCAGAACTGACATCAATATTAATCCCCTCTGCAACCTCGATAACCCCATCCGGCTTCAGCAAGCTGAGCTGGATATAAGCCGCATCCGCGTCCTTATCGTATGTTACTTTCATTCTAGCTCCTTTCTCTTTTCAAAGGATATGCCGTGATGACCAACAAATCCTTTCCCTGCTCAAGAGCAACGACTTTAATGGGATATTTGAATCCGCTCGCCAAATGCAATTTAAAATGGCCAAAGGGCTCGAGTAGGACAAAGGTGAAAGGAGAAAGGAGAAAGGCTGAAGGATAAAGGAGAAAGGTAAAAGGACAAAGGAGAAAGACGGATGAAAGAATCAGGTCGAGTCCTTAATAAAGCGGCGTTTGGTTTTTATCGGCCGTTATCCTTGATTTCTTTTCCTGCCGTGTGCCATGTCGCCAGTCGAAGATCAAAGAAAACTTTGCACAAAATCGCGAGGCGTCAACACGATTTTCACTTCTGCCGACGCACCTTCTTGACCGCATCAGAAATGTCAGCAGGCTTCAATCCCGCCTTTTTGGCCTGTTTTCGTGCCTCCGAAACCAACCCGTCAAACTCGGTCATCGCAAGCGGAGCAATCGCTTTAAGGATGATCACATCGTTCTTCCTGATCAGCACGCAATACCTTCAATATGTTCCCTTTCAGAGAAGGGATATTTTTCCTGACCGTATCCCAAACAGCTTCGAGGTCAATGCCGAAATAATCATGGATCAAAATGTTCCGAAACCCAATGGCCTCTTTCCACTCCACAAAAGGATATTGGCGCCTCACTCTTTCAGGCACATTCCTTGCTGCTTATCCGATGATCTCGAAATTCCTTAGAATGGCATCGGTCACCATGTCGTTTTGCTTCAGGTCTCCAAGAGAGAACCCCCTTGAGTATCGCTCTATTTTCTCGATAGCATTCAAGATATCTTCCAAAAAGAGAACGAAGTCCCTCTTCCTTTCAGACATACACGACCTCGTCAAAGATCCGTGTCTTGAGTCTTGGCTTCACCGCGTCTTTTATTACCAGATCTACCTTCCTGTCCAAGGAAGCTTCCAGGTAATACTTGAGCCTCATGTAATTGAAGAAGTCCTTGTGTCCCTTTTTGAATTCAACAAGAATGTCTACGTCGCTTCTTTTCGTTTGCTTTTCCCGAACAAAGGACCCGAAAATACCTATTTTCTTCACATGAAAAGCCTTCCGTATTTCCGCTCTTTGCTCTGCCAGCCTGCTTTTGACTTCATCGGTATGCATACCTCTCCCTCATGCTTCGACTTCACTATCGTCTGTAGTATACCACAACAAAGGGGTCAAGTCTGCTTTTGAATCGGATTCACGCAAAGACGCAAAGACGCACGTTCTCAGGGCCGTTGTTGACTATGTTGACTAACTTTGGGGAAGCTAAAAGGTCAAAGGTCAAACGTTAAAGGAAAAAGGTAAAAGGTGAAAGGTCAAAGGTTAAAGGCGAATAGGATCGTTCAACCGGAGAGGAATACTCGTCGGCAAAGAAGCCCGGTCCGGCGTTCTTCACTCAATCTATTCTATTGACCTGATAGGTGAACCCGAGACTGATGCCGCGATAGAGCAGAAGTTGTTCGATGTACTGGTTCACGAACTTGTTGGCCTCTGCAATCCACGTCTTGGGGATGTAGACCACGTCATAGGGCCTGAGCTGGACAAGAGCGTCAGAACCTTCCCCGCTGAGCGCAGCTTTTCAAATTCACCCGCACGGGAACAGGCTGGTTTTCCGGACCTTTGCGGATGATGATGGCCGCCTCCGGGTCGGCTGTCTCCTTGAAGCCTCCCGCACTGAGCACTGCCTGAAGAGCAGTCATCCCGCCCGTAAGCTCAATAAGACCTTGCCGGCCGACCTCGCCGCCCACATAAACGCGCTGAGAGGAGAAAGACCCGACAATGACGGTGATCGCAGGCTTTTTGAGCTCTCTGGAGTACCTGTCCGTCAGAAAATCGTCGAGCTGTGCCGGGGTCAGGCCTGCAGCCTGGACCTCATCAACCAGCTGGAGAGAGATCTTCCCGTCAGGCCGGACGGTAATGGTTTCATTGAGTTCGGGATTGTAGAAGAACTTGATGTGCAGCTGATCGCCTGCCTGTATGAAATACTGAGGCGGTTTCTCAGGGGCCGATGCAAGGACGGGATTGTCGATCTTGGTCCCGGCCTGGTTCGCGGTGCACCCGTTCATTCCGCAGAGCAAAACGGCAGCGGTCAGAAAAAAGATCCTTCTCTTTGTAATCATTCCACTCTCCTCAGTGATCCATGTGGGGATGGGGCTCTGTAAGGCAGTCCCATTTTGTGCAGGCTCCGCCCCCTTGAAGGCAGTCGTCCCACGGCCTCAATTTTTTGAAAGCAGACCACTTTTTGGTTTTCGTCACTTCCTGGCCCCGTTTGTCCGGGACTACAGTCTTTCATAGATCCACGTCGGGATATGAAACTTCCGCCTGTTGAGCACAACCCCCAGGACCTTGCCTCCGGCCTCTTCGACTTCCCTCTTCGCCTTGAGAGCCACTTGCCGCCGGGTGGTTCCGGAACCAAGCACCAACACCACGCCGTCCACCTTGCTGCAGATCACCCTGGCCTCTGAAAAGCTGGTGGCGGGCGGGGCGTCAAGAATGACAACGTCGAACCACGCGTGCGAATTCCGGAGAAACTCGTCAAACGCGCTCGACTCAAAAAGGCTGACAGGGTTGGTATGCTTACTCCCGCAGGGCATGACGTAAAGATTCGTGGCCCCGATTTTTTTCATTCTCGAGGTCATGTCGCCGGCCTTGGTGAGCCAATCCGACAGACCATGGGCGTGATCCACCCCGAACACCTCGTGAAGGCACGGGGTTCTCAGGTTTGCATCGACCAGGAGCACCTTGAGTTCCGTATCCCTAACCAGACAAGCGGCCAAATGGATTGCCGTTGTGGAGGTGCCGTCCCCTTGGGATGTGCTGGTGAACAAAAGGGTTTTAACGGGCTTGTCCTGGCGCCTGGTCAGAAGATTGGTCTTGAGATCCTCATACCATGAGAGCGTCGCCTCATCGGAGGCGCGCTTCGGAAGCACCGTCAAAATTTTCTTTTTGGAAATTGGAAAAGTCCCGAGCAGACTCTCCTGATAATCCTTTTCCGCCCTTTCGAGCGCCTTATGTGTTCTACCCATGGATCATAACCTCGCTGTGTCTGCCAGGTGGCAGAAACTAATCACCTTTTGGAGCCGGGTCAATCGGATCTCCAACCTTTTAACGCCCCTCAGGTTGAACAATGAACACATCTTTGAATCCTTGCTCCTTGAGTTGGGCTATGACTGCCCGGGCCTCGCTCAAGCCCGCATACCCCTTGATACGAACCCGATAGACAAGACCCAGGTTCTCCAGGGTTTGTGATTGCAAATAAGGAGCATACCCCATTGCTTGAAGTTGTTCCATTAGGTTTTTCGCGGGCAGCTCCTGGCCAAAGGCGCCGATCTGGATCACCAGGCTTCCGGTTTTGGGTGTGCTTGCTTTTGATCGAGCCGCTTGTGCAGGCTCATCGGTTTTAAGGCTTTGCTCTTTCGACAGCGCGGCGACCTTCACTGAAGCCTTTTTCTCCGTCGATTGGCCGCTCCCTTCGGCTCTCTGCCCTTTGCGAGGCTGATCGCTCTCACGCGGAGCCATCCCTGAATCGGATTCAGGCGCCTGGGGCTCTGCTCGACCCCTGGTTTCAGCGGGTTTGGGGGCATCATGTGTTTGCGAAACGGTGGAGTTGCCCACCAGCGACCCCTTATCCTTTTCGACAGCTGCAGAGTGAGCAGGAGGTGCGGAATCGAGAGACTGCTTGGCGAGCGCAGGTCGATCTCCGACCACCGCACCGACTTGGTGACGGGGGTTAGAAGGATTCTTCTCTTTTTGACTGAAGAGGGACTCTTGCGGCAAAAGCAGCAGGGCTATGACCGCGCACGCAGCAAGCCCTAGACCCGCGGCCAGGCCATACCGATAATTCATTGACCATTTTCTTGGCAGGGCACCCCCTTTGTTCATGACAATCCCGGCTGGAGGTAAGGCCCTTGGTGGATGCGGGCTCCAGCCTTGATCCTTGATAACCTCCTCGATCACAGCGGCCTTGATTTTCTTCTTCCCCAACCCATACGCAAGCAGGAGCGCATTGTCGCAGAGAATATTGATCTTTCGCGGAACGCCCCCTGAATACTCGCAGATCAGCCGGAGCGCTCCATCGGTGAAAAGGGAAGGACCCTTGTAATTGGCAATGACCAATCGATCGTCGATATACTCGTAGACTTCCTTTTCACTGAGCGGCGTGATCAGGCGTTTTATGCTGATCCTCTGGCTGAGCTGGCGCAAGCTCGGATCGTTGAGCTTGGCTTCCAATTCGGGCTGACCCGCGAGGAGAATTTGAATCAGTTTGTGCTTCCGGGTTTCCAGGTTCGAAAGGAGCCTCAAGCTCTCCAGAGCTTCCCTGTCAAGGTTCTGGGCTTCATCCACGATCAGAAGCACATTGCCGCCTTTCGCAAGCTCCTGGGTCGCAAAGTCGTTGAGTCGGAGAAGGGATTCGGGCTTGGTGAGGGCTTCTCCGGGCTTCGCCGCCCCTAGGTCCACGAGGGCCATGACGAGCAGCTGCTCAAAGGTCACGTCGGTGTTGAAAAGGTGAGCGGCTTTCGTGTTCTGATTGAGGCTGTCCAGGGCCGCGTTGATCAGCGTCGTCTTCCCTGTGCCTACTTCGCCCACAAGAACGATAAATCCGCGCCGCTCCCGGATACCATACACCAGGGAAGCGAGGATCTCCCGATAGCCCTCGTTCAGATAGAGGTACTTGGGATCGGGTGTCACGTCAAAGGGCTTTTCGGAAAAGTGGAAGAAGTTGCAATACATGATCTCTATCACACCAAAGGTGAAAGAAGTAAGCCGGAAGCCCCGATCCTCTCAGGCACGCGCACGGGGAGGCTACGGAGCAAACGTTCAAAAGCGTTTACATGGGACCGCCACACCTGGACAGGGCTGGGACCTTTTCTTGCGTTCCAAGGCCGCCAGTGGCGGCCAAGCCATCCGGAGGCGGGCAAGTCTCACGGGCTGGTCTTTTCTACGACTTATCTGCGAGGGAAACTTGCCCCCTCCACCGTTCCCCTCGCATACGCTCGGGGCCGGGGCTTCCCCCACAGATAAGTCGTGAAAAGACGGCGCCCTCGCGCCAGTCACTCCAGAAAAGGTCCCAGCCCTGTCCGACGTGTGGCTCGCCGTAAGAGATCTCTTTTGTGTAAGCCCATGTAAACACTCTTTGAACGTTACGAATCACTACTTCAGCTCGGGAATCGAGGCCAGGACAGGCAGATTAAGCGCCTTCTCCACGTCCTCGGGTTTTTCAAGACCCTCATCCAGATACTCCATAAAAAAGGCAAGCCCCAGCCCCCCGAAGGCACCCAGGAAAACGCCCAGCACCAGGTTCAGCAGCACCCTCGGTTTTACGGGCTTCAGGGGCACTTGGGCAGGTTGGATCTGGGTGACGTTGGTGATCTTTTCCGTGTCCATGGCATCGGAGATCCTGGATTCTTCGAATTTGGTCAGGTAGAGGCGGTAGTTCTGCCTGTGCACGTCCACCTGCTGCTGGAGTTGATTGAGCTCCACCTCGATCTGGTTGAGCATCTCGAGCTTTCTCTGGTACTCGGCAAGCTGACTCTCCTGGGTCTCCTTCTTGGCACTCAGCGCTTTCTTGTCGGCTTGGTTTCTGAGGAGATCCTCCTGCAGGCGCTGGTAGGTCACATTCAGGCCGGACCTGGTCTTCCCGTAGCGTTTTGTCTCCTGCTCGGCCAGTTTCTCCCGCACCATCTGGATTTCTTCTCTGACATTATTGACCAGGCGGCTCTCCTCCGTGTACTTGGTGAGAAGATCTTTCTCCTTCAGTTGCAGCTCCACCAGCCGCGCCTGAAGGGTGCTGATGATGTAGGGATTATGGTCAATCTCTTCTCCCTGAGGGATGTTCTCTGGAACAGAAGCCAGGTGCTTCTGGAGCTGGGTGATCCGGTTCTCAGTTTCGGCCTGCGAGCTGAGCGTCTGGTTCAATGAAACCCGCAGGTCCGATACCTGTCTGAGCAGGAGGCTTCTTTCCTCGGCAAGAGAAGTCACGTTGCGCTGCTTCTTGAAGGCCTCCAATTGAGCTTCAACCTGATTCAGCTTGTTTTCCAGGATCTGGGATTGCTCCTGGAAAAAGGTATAGGAGTGGGGCGTCTTGTGCACGTCGAGGTGGCGATCCAGATAGAGGCTGACCAGTTTATTCACAACGCTCGCTGCCATACGCGGATCTTTGTGTTCAAAGGTGATCTCGATCACGTTTGACTTCTTGATGGCCTCGACCTTAAGGGCCTCTTCAAGAAGCAAGACGGCTCGGTCTACGGGCGAGGGTTGGGGGCTGGTACTCCCGAGGAGGCGACTGAGGATTCCCGGGCTCTCCTCCTTGAGACTCTCATAGACAGTGGTCGCACCGATGGCCTGAACCACCTGTTCAAGGAGTGAGCCGCTCCGGATAATTTCGATCTCCGAGTTGACCTGCTCCTCGCGATTGAGGCTGATCACAGGGCTGACATTGCCCGTGGGCGGCACATAAAGGTTTTCTCTGCCGACCTTGACCAGGACCTGGGAATAGGCTTCGTAGACAGGATCGAGCAGAAAGGTGCCGACGGCCACCGTGCAGACGGTGGCAAAGAAGAACAGCAGGATCAGAGTTCTTCTTTTGAAAAGGACATAGAAAAAATCCCTAAGTGAGGTCTGGCTTGTCTCTTGTGTTTCCATGATCTTCCATGTGCTAGAGATATGCTGAAGAGAGAAGGACTCCGCTTTCAAGACACCTGTCCCCTGCCTCAGCGCTATAAAGCATTCCTTTCGTTCGCTGCTTTAAGCGCTTCTCCTTCATGAACATCCCCTCTAGAGAAAAGCGTCCGTCGGTTCGGAATCCAGCTTTCCAGGAGACGAGGAAGTTATTGGCAGGGGGTCTCTGAACTCTTGCGAAATATAATTATTATCATGGGTCGCCCTGCCCAGTCAATCGGAGAACTCGCACCTGGATTGGATCGACATAGCTAGGCCCTCGCGGGCAGTCTTGCGGGTGAAAAGCCTTCCGAGTTTGCGACTGCCGTTGGTCTGCTTTTCGCTTTTAGAACCACAACTGAAATCAGCGGAATCCAATCGATGGCACACGGAAGAAAGCCCAACAAAATGATTGCGAGGGTATCCCGAGAGGCTGGGCAAGATGGCCCTAGGGGCTTGTCAGCATGCGAAATCGATAATAAAAGGCCCCTCTGTGAGGCGTGGGCGGGGAGACAGAGGGGCTTAGGAGGGAAGAGTTATCCATTCTGGATCAGTTCTTGCGCATCTTCCGGCTTAACCCTGAAAGCCCTACCAACCCAAGACCAAGGAGGATCATGGTAGCAGGTTCTGGGACAGGGGCAGGTCGCATGGCTATGACCATATCATCGTAATCTAAATCCCCTCCTGCAGGAAAAAGGTTATCATTCCACCCCAGGATATAGGTCCCCCTAGCGAGGACAATTGGGTTTGCCAAATAACGCAATGTGTTGGAGGGTGCGGTTAATTGATAGAGTTGGAAGTATTCATTACCACTAGAAAGAGCATCCAGTGCTACCTTCGCGGGGGAATAATCCGATAGATCTGTGAAATAGAGATTCTTACTGGTGAAATCCACAGTATCCCACTGACCCCAATTCGATCGAATGTCAGTCCTGAATGTGTATGGCCCACTGGTGGCCTCTTCTGTCACGTTCGTATGAGCCGCCTCGGTAGCGATAGCCGTATACTGCCACCAACCGCCAAAATCGTACTCTGCCACTGGAGTGTGACCGTTGAAGTAGGTGGAGTTGGATAAGAAGGCCGAGAGGTTGGAAATGTTGTATGGCACGGTATACGCACCCGAAGTAGAATAAAGACCAAGAAGCAGCGCTACGCAAAATAACAATCCTGAGACCTTTTTCATTTTTCCTCCTTTTTGCCCATTGATAGCGAAATAAGTTGACGCCAAAAAGCGCCTTAAAGATTCACTCATTTATGCCATTGTTACATTGAAATATTCAAATAGATCTAAATATATAAAAAATTGAGTGTTAATTATGAAACATATAGCAATAATTATGCCATAAAGACTATAAATAATTTCAATAGGTATTTGTGATAGTTACCGCGCAATGGTATTGGGCAAGGGACTGAGTGTGTAATTGTATTCCACTAAGTGTGTAGAACTTTGCCACTTATTGGTAAAGCTTTACACACTTATTCTTCATAGTCCATCTTTTGAGATGTGGGGGTTTATCCATGTGCCACTTCTATGATACCGGCTCAAGAAGTTGGCTGTAGAACAGCTTTTCTCCGTGCGGGGACCCTGAGGATGGTCTTACAATTCGCGCCTTGGATGTTGACCAAAATGGCAGAGCATTCCCGAGCGATCAGATGCGTTCCCTCCTCCTCAATTCCCCCAGAGGGCTTTCACATCATAGGGCTCGAACTGCCGATTGACCGTCATGATTGGAATCCGTTCGATCACGGCCTGACCGATGATCAGTCGATCGAAAGGGTCTTTGTGGTGATGAGGGAGTTTGGAAAAACGAGGCTGGTTTACCCTCATCCGCCCCTCCCCTGACGTGGGGAGAGGGCGGATGGAGGAGAGGGGAATCTAGAATTTCGGTGCCGCAAGACCGAGGTCCTGGGCTATGACTTTGTAGCAGTTGTAGCTCGAGCCGCGTCCGATGCCTGGGCCTCCGTAGACCCCCGATGAACACTGATAGAGGTTCTTGACAAAAGTTTTGTACCCACCGGGAATGCCCCTGAAGCGGCCGTTCTGAACGCCGGCCATATTGCCTTCACACCAACCCCCTTCTTTCATGTCCAGATGAGTGTCCTGGATATCCGCAGGGTTGGTGATCCGGTGGACAATGAGGTTGTCTTTCGTCATGTTCGGAGCATACTCCGACCACACCTCGAAAAGCACGTCTACGAACTGCTCGGTCATCTGTTTCCATTCCTTCCTGGAAAAGAGCCTTGCAGGACAGGTAAACTCTTCCACATGCAAAGAGTGTTTTCCCGCAGGCACCCTGCTGGGATCCCAAATGCTGTCCGGGGCGGTGAGGATAAACATCTTGGAAGGAATGCCCAGCAGATAAATCTCGTGCTGGTATTTGTCTTCGATGAAGCCGAGGTCTTTGGGTGCAAAGTAGGTCCGGGGCGTGGCGTTGATGTCGGGGTTATCCTTGGCGGCCTTGTATTTGGGAAGCTCATGAACTCCCACGGTTCCCCAGAACAGCTCGCCTCGATCGAACTGGTAGACCCGGGCCTTGCGTTTCATGACGTCCGTGATCTTGTCTTCCCCGATCAAGCGCAGAAAAAGCTGAGGGGAGGCATTGTCCGAGACCACCAGCTGCTTGGCCGTGACCTCTGTGCCGTCCAGAAGTTTCACGCCTTTGGCTTTGCCGTTTTCAATGAGCACCTTTTGGACTTCCGAATTGATGTGGTACTCGATGCCCATTTTCTTGCCCACGGAAACCAGCGAGTTGGTGATTGCCTGGGTGCCGCCTTTGGCAATGGCAGCCGTTTCCCAACCCAGGGTCAGGTGAATCGTCGCAATCGTCACCATGATGCCGGGCACATCTTCGGGAAAGCAGCCCCAGGAGGTCAGGAATCCTCTCAAGGTGAGAATTCTCAGCTCATCGCTTTCAAAGAAATAGCGGGCGATTTGCTTGCACGTCATGAACTGCATGGGCAGTTCCAGACCGCTGTCCGGGTCGTCGAAAAGCGCTTCCAGGGGGTCAGGAGTTCCCCACGGCGTGGGTGGAGAATATCGGTACTTGTGAAAGGCTGCGCGCCACTTGTTCTTGTATTTCTCCGTGAGATCGAGATAGGTTTCCGCATCGACCTTGGAAAACCGCTTAATCTGATCGTAGGTCTTCTTCACGTTCGCTTCATTGTACTTGGTTTCCCCTGTTTTGGGATCGACCACGGTAAAGGCCGCATAAGCCACATAACTGGTCCCGTCATCAAAGATGATGGCTTCATTGGTGTCCGGAAACGTGTACTCCAGACCTTCTTGCCGAAGGTTGAACTCTTTGTAACCCGGGTGACCGTAGAAACGGGTGAAATGGGCGCAGAAATTTCCGCGAAATCCCGGAGAAGGAAGATCCTCGGTGATCGCTCCTCCGCCTAAGTGGTCCAGACGCTCAAAAACCCCGACCTTCATTCCAGCTTTGGCCAGGTAGGGAGCGATGATCGTCCCATGGTGCCCTCCTCCGATAATTACCGCATCGTAAACTTTGTCTGCCATGTCTTTACCTCCTCATTGTTTTGTTGATGGGAATTTGAAACCACAGTGACTCCACGACTTACCTCAGTTCTTTGAAAACCGCTGCCAGCTTGCCGGCCTTTTCTTCAGGGGATGCCCCTTCGATCAAGACACACTCCCTCTTCATGTCCGGGGGCGGAGAAAGCTCCGCAAGATTCACCGGCCGGAGGGCCTCCGCGGTGATGCCTAATTCCTTGGTCCCCCATTTCGGGATGGGCATGGGCCGCTTGAGGAGCATCAGCATCTTGCCCCTGGCCACATATCTCAGTTCCCCCACCTCGTTGCTCACCGTGACCAAGGCAGGAAGCCCGGCTTCAACCACCTCGTAGCCCACGGGAACAAGCTTTTCCACCTCGACGCAACCCTCCTTGACTTTTATGGAACGCGCCAGGCTGACCGACGGGATGCCGAGCATTTCCGCCAGGATCAGTCCCACCTGTCCGGAGTCCCAGTCGCCTGCCTGTCTCCCGGTCAGGATCAGGTCATACCCGCCGATCTTCTTGATGGCGGAGGCCAGCACATGAGCGATGGACCGGCTCTGAAGCCTTTCAAAAGCAGGGTCCTCCAGAAGGATCAGCGCGTCGGCGCCGGCGGCAATCGATTTCCTGAGCACGGTATCGGAAACCTTTCTCCCCATGCTCAAGACCGTGATCTTTCCCCCCAGTTCCTCTTTGATCTTGATTGCAACCTCCAAGGCGTTTTCGTCATAGGGGCTGATCACGTCAGGAGCGTCCACGAGGACCTCCTTTTTCTCCGAATTGACGCTCACATTCGAGAAGGGAACTTCCGGGTCAGGGATCTGTTTCGCACAAACGATGATTCTCACATCTTTCATGATCACTCCTCCAGTTTCTTGATCAATGCAGGCAGGATTTCTTTGTAATCGGCTATGATCCCATAGTCGGCCACCTTGAACATGTTGCAGCCCGCATCCGAATTGATGGCTATGATTCTCTTTGACCGGATCATTCCGACCAGGTGCTGAACCGCTCCTGAGATGCCGATCGCCACATAAGCATCAGGGGAAATCATGGAACCGGTCAAGCCGACCTGGTGGTCGGAGGACAGCCAGCACTTGTCGACCACGGGTCTGCTGCATCCGACCATCACATTCCCGTGGGTTTTGGCCATGACCTTGGCCAAGGCAATGAGCATGTCGAAATCCTCCTTGGCCGCAATGCCTCGGCCTCCGGAGATGACAACGTTCGCCTTGTCCAGTTCAACGATTTCCTGCGCAACGGTTTTCAGGGATTTGACCTTGATCGCGGAATCATCGATCGCGGGCGTCAGTGCCGCAATTTCGCTCTTCGTGGCTGTCTGCTCTATAGGCTCGAATGCCCCTTTCCGGACCGTGACGATCTGAGGACTGCCCTCCATCTTCAGGATGGCCACCGCATTGCCCCCGTAAATGGGTTTCGTGCGGATGAGCCCTTTGTCCGCAGGATCGATCTTCAGGCCGGTGCAATCGGTGGTCAGTTCCGTGTTCAGCCGATAGGCCAGCCTGGGGGCCACTTCCCTGCCCACGAACGAATGGCTGATGAGGAACACCTTGGGTGAAATCTGCTTGCACAGCCACTCCAGGGCCGCTACCCAGGCATCCGGCTTGAAGTCCTTGAGCAAGGGATGCTCCAGCCGATAGACCTTGCTTAGTCCATAGGCGGCAACCGATTCGGCCACTGCGGCCGTTTCATGTCCTACGACCACAGCCGACGCTCCGGTCCCCAAATCCTTGGCCAGACCGATTGCCCCTCGTATGAGTTCGAGGGTCTTTTTGTCCAAAGAACCCTCTTTGGTTTCAACCAGTATCAATACGTCACTCATCGCTATCAACCCTCCTTGTTGGTTATGGTTTGAATTCAGGCCTTTGGCGATAACCAAAGGCGAATTCCGAAACCTGAATGTCGAATATCGAACAAAGTTTACCCGCCTTCGGCGGCGCCAGAGGCGACCAGGGAATGTCGAATGATGAAGCTAAACCCCTCTGTCTTTTTCCTTCGGTGTTCGATATTCGCTATTCGATATTCTGCGGTTTACCCGCCTCGGGCGGGTTCGCTTTTAGCTTTCTTTTCAGCTTGCGCAGAAGTTGCGACCTACAACCAAACTTCTTCCATAACGTTACTGTTTCGTGACAGCAGGCCCCGCCTGCTCCAATGCTTGCAGGACCAGTTCGTTGAGGTCCATGATCTTCAGTTCCTTTTCCAGTCCCAGGGTCTTCAAAGCATCTTCCAGCATGATGAGACACAGAGGACAGGCCGTGATCAGAATCTCTGCTCCGGTGGCCTGGGCTTCTTTCACCCGGATTTCGCTCATTCGCGCCTGGCCGTCCAGTTCCTTCCCCTGCCACATCCGTCCTCCTCCTGCGCCGCAGCAGAGGCTGTCAGGACCGTGGTGACTCATCTCGATCAGTTGGGTGCCGGGGATGGACCGAAGCACGTCCCTGGGTTCCTCGAAGATCCGATTGTGCCGTCCCAGGTAACACGGGTCATGGTAGGTGACCTTCCGGCTTCCGTTCTTTTTGAACTTGAGCTTGCCGGCGCCCACGAGTTCCCGCAAGAGCAAGGAATAATGCTTTACCTCAAATCCCTTTTCCTTGGGGTATTCGTTGCGGAACGCGTGGAAGCAGTGGGGGGAGGAGGTGACCACGTCCTTAATCTCGTACTGGCCGAAAAGATCCATGCAGTTCATCTTCTTCTCTTCAAAAAGACCGATTTCTCCCGCCACCCTCGCGATGTCCCCACAGCACGGTTCCTTGTCGCCCAGAATGCCGTAGCGCACCCCGGCCTGTTTCAGGATAGACGAGAAGGACTTGGCTATAGCCTGGGCTCTTGCATCGATAGCGGTCGTGCATCCCACAAAATAGCAGAGATCCACATCGCCCCCGCCCTTTGCCAAGGCAGGGATATCCAAACCCTTTGTCCAGACAGACTTCTCCCTCTTGGAAGAAACCCAGGGGTTCTCGTAGTTGAAGAGCCTCTCCAGGGTCTGGTTCATGAGGTCAGGCACGCCGGTTCCCTCCTGGATCAGCAGGGCCCTCTTTCTCAGAACACTCTCGAAGGTCGCGCCGTACACTGGGCAGACCTCCAGGCATGCGGCACAGGTGGTGCAGTGCCAGGGCGCATTCGGATCGAGCGGATGATCCTTGGTGAGAAATCGGATATCTCCCGCAGGAGAGTGCTGCTGCCACAAGGCATGGACCGCGGCCTGCACAAAATCGCGGGGTGCGAAGGTCTCGCCTGCGCCTGCGGACGGGCAGGCTTGCACACAGCGACCGCATCGCATGCAGGCATCATAGAAGGCTACATCGGCCAGCTTCAGCGGCACATCGAGAAAATCCAGCGACGCCTCGTCCGCATTCATCGATCCCTCTTCGGCCGCCGGCGGTGCCTCAAGCGGTTCCGGTAAAGCGGCGGCGCTTTCAGCGGGCGCTTCCGCAGAATGATGAAGGTAATAGGCCGCAGGCGCTCCCAGGACATGAAACAGTTTGGTGAAGGGGATGACCGCAATGAATCCGAGACTCAAGAGCGCATGGCCCCACCACAGATAAGGATAGGTGGCTTCCGCAATGCCGGGGGACAGGAACCCGGCCGTCCATGCGCCGGCAAAAGACCAAGCGGCCCAGGCCGGCTTTTGCACTGCCAGCCTCACCCCTTCCAGAAGAAACCCGGAACACACCACGACCAACAGCCACAGGGGCACCAGAGCGTCTTCCAGCCTGCGCTCCAGCCTTGAAACCCGTTGAAGGTAACGGCGAACCAGGGCCCAGACGATCCCTGCCAGGAGGATCAGTCCGGCAATCTCCATGGAGATCTCAAAAAGAAGATGGCTCCACCCTGCCAGGAAGGAGAACAGATGCTCGTGGATCACGAGGATCGTGGTGCCGATGGTGAGGACGACGAACCCCCAGAAGATAAAGGCATGCATGATGCCGGCCGGCACCTCGCCCTTGAGCACACGCAGACCCAGAACCACATCGGAAATCGTCTGCTTCAGGGCCTCAGGTGAAAAAGCGACCTTGCCTTTGGGCGCGCTTTTCAACCACACCTTCACGTGAACGGCAACACCCACCACCAGCAAAGCCATGGCCAAAGCAGCCAGCACATAAAAAAGCCAGCCTGCCTCGATCTTCCAGAAGAGCTCCCTCTCCGGTGTCATGAAACCTTTCCCTCTCTTTCCTGCCGGGATTAAAACTTCTTCATCATTTCGCTCATGAGATAAGGCACCTCAATGCGGCCTGTGGGAGCGAGAATCCGGCTGGCGTAATCCGTGGCCATCTCGTTCTTGAGCTTTCTCACGAGGCCTCTGAATTCCGGGGAGTCGATCGCCTTGGCGATGTCCACAATTCCCCTGGCCGTGGACTCGGACAGTATTTTGGCGCCTGTGCCGACCACCAGCCGCCACCCTGCGGTGATCGGAATACCCAGTTTCTTCATTGCGGGGATGCACTCGTCCTTCACGAACCGGTAGTGATCTTCCTCTTTGCCGGGCAACACGTTGTAGTACTGATTGAATTTCCACACGCCCGTCTGGATGCGGTAGGGGCCCTCCTGGATTTGAATTCGACCGGAGGGAGCCCAGACCTTGCTGCTGTATTTCCACGCATACTCGAGCAGGCGGTTGGAGATGATCCGGTATTCTCTCGTGGCGAGGTTTTTGTGCAGGCTGTCCAGGCTCTCGACCTCTGCAACCGCCACGATCCTCGGCCCTTCTCCAACCACCACGTAGTAGCCGCCCACCAGGCGAATTCCCAGTTTCTGAAGCGTGGGGATATACTCGTTCGACACAAAGGTGGAGTACTCGTCAAACTTCCCGGGCATGATGTCCCAGTATTGGGTAAAAAGGATGGCCATGAGATTTCTCCTTGGGCTAAAAGGCAGCCTCTGCTCTCCGAGTTCGTCCATACCCGTGGGGCAAACGGCACGAAGGGGGGTGCAGGGGCTAGAACTTGAAGACCCTCGTCATGAGTTCTGCAATGTATTCCGCGTCGTCTTCCCTTTTCTTGGTGAACTTCGCCGGTCGGGCCTGGACCCAAAAAATGTTCTCGGGGAAAGGGAGGTCGAAGTCCACAACCCACTCCATGTCCTGGGGGGTGTTGAAATGCTTCTCCACATCCAGGGAGACACGCACGATTTCCAGGACTTCTTCTTTGGAGAGACAAGGTTGATTCTGCATGTCTTGCGGCACGTCGCACGTTGCCGTCCCCGAGCTGCGGTAGACCACCATTTTTGGTTTCTGATTGACGGTGCTCTCGACATCCCGGGTCTCTTTGTCAACGAGGAAATGGTCGGGGTTGACCTCTCCGCTCACCACGCTTTCGCCCAGCCCCCAGTTGCCTTCGACAACAACCTTGGAGATGTCCCCCGTCGTGGGTAAAACGGTGAGCACAACGCCGGCGGACTTGGCGTTCACCATCTTGAGCACCGCCACCCCGATGGGCGCCTTGACCATCTCCATTCCTTTTTCGATGCGGAAGGCGATAGCCCTGGCCGTGAAAGCGCTTCCCCAGACCTTGATGACATGATTCGAGACCGCATCTTTTCCGAGCACATTCAGGAAGGTCTCCATCTGTCCCGGCATGCTCACCGATCCGCTGGAGCGAACAGCCACCCGGACCTGGTCCATGCCGACTCTGGCGCACAGCTCATCGTAGCAGGCGTCGAGCTCCCTTTTCATGTCATAGGGCATCGGTTTTGCCTCGATGATCCCCCGAATGAAGCGGCTGGCCTCGATCTGTTTTTCCACTTCCTTGAATCCGGCGGCACTGTCTTTCACATATCGCCTGATTTCTTCTCCAGCGCCGCTTTGCTCCATGAATTGCTCATACCCGTCAACGCATATGGCGAAGCCCGGCGGCACACGCATGCCCAACTGGGTCATTTCTCCCAGGTTGGCGCACTTCTTCCCGACCATGTCGTTGTGCTTGCTCCCCAGTTCATCAAACCAATAAATCCATTTGCTCGCCATGAGATTCAGTCCTTTCCTTTTGGAGAGAGGCGGGTCAGGGGCTCCGATCCGTCAACAAGTCCCTGACCCGTCCTCCAAGGGAATCATGGGTTACTTGAGGATGAAAACGACACCCAGGTTGGCATCGACCTTGATCCTTTGTCCGGATTTGATCTTCGCCGTTCCTTCAAACACATTCATCACCACGGGGATGCGGTACTCCCTGCCCACAATGGCCGCGTGAGAGAGGCTCGCCCCCCGGTCCACAATGACGCCCTTGATCATGGAAAAGACAGGCGTCCAGCTCGGAGAGGTGGTCGCCGCCACCAGGATGTCCCCTTCCTGGACCAGGTGGAGTTCGTCTTCCGTCATGATCACCCTTGCCGTCCCTTCGGCAACACCCGGTGACCCGCAGATCCCGTAGAGATCCGCCTTGAGCTCCGGCCTCACCTGGGGCATGGAACCCACCACCACCTTGAGCGCAATGGGGTCCATGGACTGGACGAGCACGCCCATGGCCATATTCAGGTCGAATCCCGGCGCCAGGAAGGCGGGCGGATTGGGCGTCTTCTGCCATTCCTGCCATTCCGACTTCCTCCGATCAACGATGTAGCGCAGGTTGAACTGATCGGGATTGATCCCGGCTCGCCGGATTTCATCAGGCATGAGGAAGAAGACATCTTCAGCCTCGTTCAGAGCCCCCGCCTTCACAAAGCGCCTGCCCAAGCCAAGAACGCTCCGTCTCATCATGGCATGGGTGTAGAGGTCCAGGTAATGATCATGCTCCTCACTGAAAACGCCGCTCTTCTGAGCCAACTTCATGAGCTGCTGGAACCAGCCTCTTTGCTCCTGCGGAACCTTGCCCAGCACCTCTTTCTCCGCCCCTTGTCTTTCTTGCGCAATCTTCTTCCGTTCCTCGTCCAGGTTGAAATCGCCGCCTTTCTGGAGGAACTGCTTGACATTCACCAGGGCCGGTGTCGGATCCTCCACCCATGTGGGAAGGTTGATTTCCGACATTCGCTGCATTCTCCACCCGTCTTCATTCATGAGGGCCGTGAAATCCTTCATGAACGCTTTCCCCTTGTCGGTGGCTTCCAGTTTCCGCTTGATTTGATTGGCTTCGTTCTTGAGAAAGACATCCCCAAGTCCGTCCTGGCGCGCCCGCTTCGAGAACTCCCAGAGTTTGCGATCCACCTGGAACACCTTGTTGTCAAAACCGGAGACCAGTTTGTGGAACAAGGGGGACGTGTCATCGATTTTTGCCACGTCCCTGCAGATGTTCTCAAAAAGAATGTAGGCCGTGTAGACCCCGTACATCATGTACATGTGGATCTCCCACATGCGCCGGCACGTGTCGATGGTGTCTTCGAAATTCTGCAGCAATTCGATATTCGTCGCCGTTTCCGGATTGGTGGTCTTGAGGTGCGCGTAGAGCCCGAGAATCTCTTTCACGTATCCGCCCCACAGACCGTCAAAGTCCTGGATAAAGGGCAGGATCGCCTTTCGGAACTCGCCCTCTCTTCTCCGTTTCTCTTCCTCAGTCTTGACCAGCAAAAGGGTCAGGTAACCCCCGCCTTTGTGGAACCGCCAATCCCACCCCTTCACCGTGGGCAGGCTGAGCTTCTCAGCGCCGTACTGCATGCCGTGGCGGCAGAAGTTGATCCAGAACCATCCGAACATGGGCGTCCATGGGGGAACAGAGTGCGTGCCATCCAAGAACCAAGCCGGTGACTGCTCGAAATCTCTTTCCGGGTCGAATTCCAAGCCCGGAACCACATCGTAGACTTTCATCCCTTCTCCTCCTTCAAAAAGTGGTTAACGAACGATTCCCCTTCAGAAAAGAAAGCCATAGGTGTTCCGACACTGCAGGCCCCTCCAAGAGGGCCTGCCCACGTGGACGGCTGTCGAAAATGAGAACAATGAATAAAGTCGCAAGAACGGCTCAGCCTCCACCACCCCTTTGAACATTCTTTCTCTTTCACCACCTCCTTTCTCAACCGGAAGGACCATTGCAAGACATAGGGATGCAAAGGGTCTCTTCACTGTCTGTGCCTAAACCGTGTCATCCACCAGCACCAGCGCCTCTGCAGCGCACCATTTCACGCACTCCGGATCAGGGGGTTCGCCGCAGAAGTCGCATTTGAGCGGAATGGCGGTATCCGGTTCCTTGTAGATGGTCTTCTCAGGGCACGACGCCCGGCACAGCACGCACCCATCCACTTCGTGGCCGTCCACCAGGACGGTGCCCTTTGAATTGCACCCCGCCTCGGTGTAGGGGCCTGCGATCACAGGGAGGCAGAAAGTTTCCTCCACAAAAACCTTGATTCGCGACCGTTGCGGATTGACGCCCTCCGTGTGCTTCAACGCGCAGGCCACCTCGCAAAGCTTGCACCCGCTGCACTTGGTGTGATCGATCTTTATTCTCATAGGAGCCCTGCTCCTTCCTTTTCCAGACCCAGCTGGCGAAGCTTTTCCCGGGTCGGTACTCCTGCTTCGGTCCACCCCCGGAGCCGGTAGTACTGGGGAAGCATTTGAGAAAGGTGCACCACCTGGTTCTTGATCCTGGGTTCGTCGGTGATCCTCTTGGGAAGCGTGTCGTCCTTGCCGCTGAAACCGGCCTTGAAATTGAACACCCGCTCCAGGTTCCATATCCTCTCCCCGATCAGGGCCAGTTCCTCTGCCGAGTAATCCAGGCCCGTGGTGAGCCTGAGCCACTGGAGAGGCTTTTCGTTCCACAGAGGACCGTGATAAATGATCCAGCAGAGCACCCCTGAATCCACGATAGCCACATAGTCCTGATCCTCTTTGGTCCACTCCACGTGGTGCGCAGGGTCCTGTCTTCCTTCATAGAAAGGCAGTGTGGCCTTGGTGTGGCAGGCGCCCACATTGCTGGTCGCATACTGAAGACCGATCACCTCGATTCCCTGGGGATGCCAGGCGGGCATGCCCTGCTTCTTGACGCCCATGAAAAGCTCCGGCCGGCCGTATTTTTCCGCCACCGCCGCGCCTCCCTCTGCAAGGATGTCGCCGAATCCCTGGCGCAGCGCCGTCTCCCGCAGGGCCCGAAACATATTGGGAGCGTTCCCGAAGGGGAGCGGATATCCGATGTCCTTTTCGCTGAGGGCTCCTGTTTCGAAAAGTTCCATGGCGCAGGAAATCGTGGCCCCTGCCGTGATCGTGTCCATGCCCAGCTCATTGCACAGGTAGTTGGCCCTGAAAATGTCTTTAAGGTCCCCAACGCCGCAGTTGGAGCCCACAAGGGCCATGGTCTCGTGTTCAGGCCCCTTGGTGGTCCATGGATATTCCGGGTCATTGATCATCGCCCGCTTGGAGCAGCGGAAAGGGCAGGAGAAACACCCCTCGTCTCTTTTCCTGAGCATGTTCCGGATGTAGGCAGGGTCCTCGAACTTGGTGAAGGGTTCGAAGTAGCCGTCCTTGAAGTTGAAGGCCGCCTGAGTCTTGGATTTGTTGGCTCGCCCGGGCAGGCTCCACGTGCCCCACATCGCCCTTTTCTCGAGCTCTTTGTTTTTCCTCGCCTCCTGGTAGAACGCCATCACGGCTTGTTTGAAAGCGTCCGGATCGGAAACTTTCACTTCCCCTGTCCCATAGGCGGCAATGGCCTTCACGTTCTTGGATCCCATGACCGCTCCCATGCCGGAGCGGCCGGCTGCCCTGCCGCCGTCCGCCATGACACAGGCAAAGCGAACCAGATTTTCGCCCGCAGGCCCGATGGTGGCGATGCTCAGCATGTTCTTCTCCCACCGGTCCGCTTCCGGCCCCATCTCCGCCCTGATGGCGTGCTCTGTTTCCGTGGCGTTTCTGCCCCACAAATGGGCCGCAGGCCTGATCTCCACCCTGTCGTTGACGACGCTGATATAGACCTTTTCGGGCGCTTTTCCTTCCAGGATGAGGGCATCGTACCCGGCGAATTTCAGATTAGCGCCGAAGTAACCTCCGCACACGGGGTTCCCGACCGCGCCGGTGAGGGGAGATTTGCCGACCACGACGAATCTTCCGCCTGCTGGAACGCCTGTGCCCGTGAGAGCGCCTGTGGCGAAAATCAGCTTGTTGTCCGGGCCCAGGGGATCGATGCGAGGGTCGATCTCGTCAAAAAGAATGCGGTCCCCTAGACCGCGACCCCCGATGTAATCTCGCGCCAACCCCGGAGGCAACTCTTCCACACTGCAGTTGCCTCTCGAAAGATCAATCCTCAGGATTTTACCTGTCCAACCGAACATGCTTCACCTCTTGCTCTTGTCTTTCCTTGTGCCGGTGTTCCCCGTTAACCTCAACCAATGAAAAACCGAATGTCGAATAGCGAACAAGGAACCGCGGAATGATGAAGTAAACCCTTCGACATTCGATATTCTTTGTTCGACATTCTGCGGTTCAAACATCTAGAAATGGGTTTCCACCGTGAGTCCTGCGAGCTCTGCCTGTGAAAACACCGGGCCGTCGCTGCAAATGTACTTGCTCCCCACATTGCACCGACCGCACTTGCCGATGCCGCACTTCATCCGCATTTCCAGGGAGAGAAAGATCTGTTCGTCCCCGAAACCGAGTTCCTTCAGCACAGGAAGCGTGAACTGGATCATGGCCGGGGGCCCGCAGACCACGGCATAGGCATTCTTGGGGTTCGGCGCCACGGAACGAGTCACATCCGGCACAAAGCCGACATGACCCCGCCACCCATCCTCGCCTTTGTCCACCGTCAAATGCAGCCGGATATCCCCTTGCTTTTTCCATGCCTCAAGGTCTTTCTTGTAGAGGAGCAGTCCCGGCCTTCTTGCTCCGTAGATCACCGTGAGGTCGCTGTACTCCTTTCTGTTTGAATCGTGGAGAATGAAATTCGTCAGGGACCGGAGCGTGGAAAACCCGAATCCTCCTCCGACCAGAACCAGATTCTTTCCCTTGAAAGTCTGCAGGGGATAACCATTGCCGAACGGCCCCCGGACACCCACCACATCCCCTTTCTCCATCCGGTGAAGAGCGCCGGTCACCACCCCGATCTTGCTCACGCTGAAAGAGAGCCGGCCCGGCCGGGTCGGCGTGGAGGCCATGCCGAAGGGCGCCTCGCCTTTGCCGAAAACCGAGAGTTCGGCGAACTGGCCCGGCGTATAGGCAAACCGTTCCTCGTCAGCCCTGGCCATAAAAGACAGTTCAAAGGTCTTGATGTTTTCGTCCTCTGTCTCCGCGATGATCTCTTCGATCCTCATGGGAACAGGGACATAGGGGTTTTCCATCACCGTGCATTTCCCCCTGAAAGAGATACCATGACTTCCCGTATATCCAGGTTGACCGGGCATTCGGTCACACACCGTCCGCAACCCACGCAGCCCGTCATGGCCTGGCTTCTGGGAAGGTAGCTCAGCTTGTGCATGATCCTCTGCCTGAATCTTTCCTTGACCGTCGGCCTGGGATTGAACCCCGAAGCCTGCTGGGTGAACAGAGGGAACTGGCAGGAATCCCAGACCCTGATCCTTTCTCCTGCCTGGCCCGATGCTTCGTCGCAAAGATCGAAGCAGTGACAGGTCGGGCAGAGGTACGTGCAAATCCCGCAGCTGAGACACGTCTCTGCCAGGTCTTTCCAAACCGGATCGCTGAAAAGCCGCTCCAATTCCTGCTCCAGGTTTTCCTTCTTGGCCAAGGGCTGCATGGAAGCCTCGGCCTGCTTCCTAATCTTCTCTGCAAGGCTCAGGGATTTCTCGTCACTCTTCTCAAAAGCCTGGTCTTCCAAAAGAGCCGCGCCCTTTTCACTCACTGCTTCAGCAATGTAGCGATCCCCCAAGTCCAAGAGGAGCAGGTCCGATCCCTCTGCAGAGCAAGGACCTCCTCCCATGGAGAGGCAGAAGCAGGAGGGATTCGGGTCGGCGCATCCAAGGCTCACTACCACCGTGTCTTTTCTCTTGTCCGCGTAATAAGGATCGCTGGAGCCGCCGCCGAACACTTTGTCGAGAAGCAGAAGCCCCCTGGCATCGCAAGGACGGATCCCAAACAACACCCGGCCCTTTGCCGCACCTGCAGGGACATCCACTTCCGCCTTTCCCTTTTCCGCCCGATACCGGAAAAGCGTTTCCCTCTGGGGAAAAAGCACGGATTTGGGAGATTCCTTGGCGTTTCGGTACTCCAGAATCACTTGAGAAGGCGAATCGATCTCCCGGATCAGGAGGACCTCCCCTTTTTTCACCGGAGCAAAGACCTGCCGCTCCCTAACCAGGCGTTCAAGAAAGCCTGGGAGCCTGTCTTTTTTGAGAATCTTGAACATAGAGGGCAAGCCGCACCACCTTTTTGCCAAATCATGGATTCACAATGAACGATTCAGGGTCATCAGGCCTGAAGGTCGCCAGAGGACTCTTCTCGTCAAGACCAAGCCCCGCTTCATAGCCAAAGAGATCCCTCACCTCTTTCAAGAGCATTCTGTTCAGCTTTCCAATGTCCACACCTACCGGGCATGCCCGCTCGCAGGCACCGCAGGCCACGCATCGGCCTGCAAGATGATAGGCTCTCATGAGATGAAAGGTCATGGTGTCCGATGCATCGACGGACTTCCCGACCCACTGGGGCAGCGACGCATCCACAAAGCACTCCGGGCAGTAGCAAAGGGGGCAGGCATTCCTGCAGGCATAGCAGCGGATGCACTTCTCCACTTCCCTGCTCAGGTAAGCCCACCGCTCCTCAGGCTTCATGGCGTTAAAGGCTTCAATGTCCGCAAAAGCATCCTGCGCCTTTTCAGGGGAAGACTCCCCCAGGAGCACATCATGGAGCACCGGATTCGGGTGAGCGCAGGTCTTGCAGCAATCCAGGAGAAACCCGGTACGCCTCAACGTCTCTTCGAAATCAGGCCCCTCCTCCGCTTGTGCGATTCGGCCTGGATCGACTGAAGCTTCTACCTTAGCCTGGTCGAGCATTCCGCCGCAGGGCACTCCGATCACGATGATCTGATCTCTCTGCACCTGATTTTCCTTGATCAGTTCCACCACCGCCCGGCTGTCGCATCCCTTTGCCACAATGGCCGCCTTCTCTTTCCTTTTCGGAAGATAGGTGGCCAGGGTGTTCTCGCACCATCCGTCCCACACCAGCCGGTCTGCATCTTCCTCTTTCCTCACAAAGCAGGGCCTGCGCCTCAGAGGCATGCTTCCCCGCTCAAAGCCGATGACCACGTCCACCTGCTTGTCTCGGAGGAGCTTTCGGGCAACATCCCTAATCTCTTTTGTTATGAGGCTTTCCATCTTTTTCTTCACACGCATACACCCCCTCACCCTACCCCTCTCCCCCACTCTTGGGGGTGAGGGCGGGGATGTTGAGGCGGAGTTTTCACCAATCGTTTTGCCGGGCCAAGGGCTCTCACCTTGCGCGTCACCTGTTCCACCAGCTTTGCAAACCGAACGCCCTCGGAGGCCGACACCCAACTGAACTGCACCCGCCCTTCCTCCACGCCTGCAAATTCAAGAAGGCTTTTGAGCAGTGCGAACTTTCTTCTCGCACTGTAGTTGCCTGTCAAGTAGTGGCACTCTCCGGGGTGGCATCCGCTCACCAACACTCCGTCGACCCCTTTCTGAAGGCTGGAGAGGATGAAGAAGGGGTTTACCCTTCCGGAGCAAGGCACACGAAGGATACGCACATTGGGCGGATACTGGATCCTGCTGGTGCCTGCAAGATCCGCCCCTGCATAGCTGCACCAGTTGCATAGAAAAGCCACGATCTTAGGTTCCCATTTGCTCGATTCCGCCATCTTTCTACCTAATGCATGCCTCTGACACATGCCAAATTCGAACTCCGAAGCACGAAATCCGAAACAATATCCAATGACGAAAATTCAAATGACAAAACGAAAAGGTTTGGAAATTCGAAAATTCGAATTCCCTTCTCCCCTGCTTACTTCTTACTACCTACTGCCTACTATCCTCACAGGGCCTGAATTGCCGACCAAGTCTGCATGTCAGTCACGCCGCCCAGGTCAAGCGCGCCGCTCCGACAGGAAGAGACGCACACGCCGCATCCTTTGCACAGGGCCTGGTTGACTGCCGCAATTCCCTCTTCTCCGAGGGCAATGGCCTGATAAGGACACACCTGCCCACAGAGCCCGCACCCGCTGCATCTTCTTGCGGTCACGCTGCAAACCAGGCCGCCTGCTTTCAGTTCCTCTTGAGCCAGCACCGTGAGGGCGCGCGAGGCTGCGGCCTGAGCCTGGGCCATGCTTTCGTCTATGAACTTGGGACTGTGGGCCGTGCCGCACATGAAGATTCCGTCTGTCGCAAAATCTACAGGTCGAAGCTTCATGTGAGCTTCCATGAAAAAGCCGTCTTCGTTGAGCGGCACCTTGAGAAGCCGGGACAGAGGCCTGTTCTCGGCACCAGGCAGAGCGGCCACGGCCAGGGCAACCCGGTCCGCATGGATCATGAGCCTGCCGCCCAGCGTGGGCTCCGTCACCGTGACCCTCAGGACAGAGCGGCCCTCTTCCTCGGCCACGGTCACCTCCGGCTGGTCTTCCTTTTCGTATCGGACAAAGACCACACCCTTTTCCGCAGCCTGCCGGTAGTAGTCCTCCTTGAACGCATAGGTCCTCATGTCTCTGTAGAGGACATAGATGTCCATGTCAGGGTTTTGCTCCTTGAGCTTCAGGGCGTTCTTGACAGCCTGGCTGCAGCATATCCGGCTGCAATAGGGCCTTTCCTCGTCCCGCGAACCCACGCACTGGATCATCACCAGGGTTCCGCATTTCCTTAAGCTTTCACTGCCCGCGCAGATCTCCTGTTCCAGCTCGAGCTGGGTGACCACGCGAGGATCCTGGCCATAACGGTAGACGGCAGGTTTGAATTCCTCGGCTCCGGTTGCAACCAGGGTGACTCCGTGGTCGATTTCTTTGACCACCCCTCGGTCGCCCACCACGATCCGAGATTTGAAATTCCCGACATAACCTGAAAAATCAAGGAGCCGGGAATCGGTGTGAACCTGGATGAGAAGGTCCTTGTAGACCTGCCGGATAAGGCCCTGCACATGGTCCTGGATGTCGGTTCTCTCCAGGGTGTAGTGAATCCTCCTGGCTATGCCGCCCAGCTCCTTTTCCTTTTCCACGAGATGAACCGGGATGCCTTGCTCGGCAAGGCTCAGGGCCGCTGCCATACCGGAGAGGCCGCCTCCGATCACCAGGGCCGAGCGCTTGACCTTGTAGGAGATCTGAGTCAGGGGCTCCAGGAGCACGGCCCTGGCTACGGCCATTCGAATCAGATCTTTTGCCTTGTCCGAGGCGCTCCTTTTGTCTCCCATGTGCACAAGGGAACACTGCTCCCGGATGTTGGCAAACTCGAACAAATAAGGATTCAATCCTGCTTCGCGAAGGGCATCCTGGAACACAGGCTCGTGGGTCCGGGGAGTGCAGGCTGCGACCACGACGCGATTGAGGCCCTTTTCCCTGATCACTTTGGCCATATGGGTCACGGAATCGATGGAACAGCTGAAGGTGCTTTCCTCTGCATGCACCACTCCCATGAGTCCCCGCGAATACTCGACAACCTTCTTCACGTCTACGGTCTTGACGATGTTGGTCCCGCAGTCGCATGCAAAGATGCCCACCCGGGGAGGCTCTGCCCTCACATCCCGCTCCACAGGGAATTCCTTTTTCTCCACCAGGGTTCCGCGGCGGTCGCTCAAGAGCTGCGACGCAAGGGACGCAGCGCCACTCGCCATGGTGACGGAATCGGGAATGTCCATTGGCGCGTGAAACACACCGCAGTGATAGATCCCAGGGCGAGAGGTCTCTATAGGCGAGAAGGTCGACCCTTCGCAGAACCCGTGCTCATTGACGGTGATGCCCACCTTTTCCGCGAGCTCTCTGTTTGTTGCCGGGGACACAAGACCGACGGAAAGCACCACGAGATCGAAGGAGTCGTCTTGAAGAGAGGTCCCGTTCAACCGGTACCTGATCCTGACCGCGCCGGTCTCTTTGTCTTCCCCGATCACGGAGACCTTGCTCCACGTGAACCGGACGCCCGGCGTGTTTTTGGCTCTTTCATAGTATCGTTCGAAACCCTTGCCGTAGGCGCGGATGTCATTGTGAAACACATGCGCCTCCAACTCCGGATCGTGTTCCTTGCTCAGGAGCACATGCTTGATCGCGTACATGCAGCAGACGGACGAGCAGTAGGGGTTGCCGGCTGATTTGTCCCGGGAACCGACGCACTGAATCCAGGCGATCTTCTTGGGATGGCGGCCGTCCGAGGGCCTACGAAGCTCCCCGCGATTCGGCCCGGACGCGCTCAGCATGCGCTCGAATTCGAGACTCGTGACCACGTTTCGAAATCTTCCGTAGCCGTAATGGCTCTGAACCTTCGGAGAAAACGCCTCGTAGCCCGGAGCCAGAATGAGGCTCCCCACCCTGAGCTCATGCACCTTTTGCTGCTGGTGGAAATCAATGGCCTTGTTCTTACAGGTGGGCACGCATATCTGGCAGATGCCTCTCTTGAGGAAGAGACAATGCTCCGGGTCCACAAAGGAGACGGCCGGCACGGCCTGGGGAAAAGACAGGTGAATACATTTCAAAGTCGCCAGGTCTTCATTGTAGGAATCAGGCACACGCACAGGACAATATTCGGCACAGGTCCCGCACCCGGTGCATCTTTCTGCCTCCACGTATCGAGGTTGTTGGATCAACGTGACCCTGAAGTCCCCTGCTTCGCCGTCCACCCGTTCGACCTCGGCGTCTGTGAGGATGTCGATGTTGGGATCTGTGGCGCATTCGATAAACTTGGGAGAAAGGATGCACATGGAACAGTCATTGGTGGGAAAGGTCTTGTCCAGCTGGGACATCTTGCCGCCGATGGCAGGCCCCTTGTCCACCAGATAGACCTTGAAGCCGCCTTTGGCGGCATCCAGTGCGGCCTGGATTCCGCTTACGCCGGCTCCAACCACCATGATGGTCCCTACGCGATCAATGCCCGTCTTCATAGAATATCCTAGGTTTCACCACAGAGGCCCGACGACGAATCAACCGATGTCGGATAAATCCAGACGCTTGAGGGACAAAGGGACAAAGTGGCAAAGGCACAAAGTAACAGAGGGTAAAGACAAAAATAGTAGTTTCCGCTTTGTGCCTCTGTGCCTGTGTGACTATGTCCCTTGTTTTGCTTTGCGCCTTTGTGCCTTTGCATCTTTGTGCCTATTTGGCAAATCATTCTTCCCCCATGGCCGCAAGGACCACTTCGGAGATGTCCTTCACCTCCAGCACACCGCCCTTGTCCGACGTGACCACGCTGTCCTTGAAATTTAACAGGCAGTAGGGACACGCGGTGGCCAGGATGTCGGCTCCCATGGCAACGGCCTGCTCCACCAGGATATCGGAGAAGCGCTGTCCTTTGAGCGTTTCCATCCAGATCCTTCCTCCCCCGCCGCCGCAGCACAGGCTGTTTTCCCGGCACTCCACCTCATCCATCAGGGTGACCCCAGGGATACTTGCCAGCACCCTTCGCGGTTCTTCATAGATGCCGTTGTGCCGTCCCAGGTAGCAGGGGTCGTGGTAGACGATCTTTTTGCTGATGGGCTTTTTGTAGGAAAGCTTGCCCTTGTCCAGAAGCGCTGCGAGGTATTGCGTCAGATGAAGAACTTTCACTGCGCCGTTCAGTCGAGGGTATTCTTCTTTGAATGTCGTATAGCAGTGGGGTGAGCTGACGATGATCTCCTTGACCCCCTTTTCGCGAAAGGCAGCGATGTTGCTTTTTGCCAAGGATTCGAAGAGCGCTTCGTGCCCTGCTTTTCGAACACTCTCGCCGCAACAGCTCTCCTTTTCCCCCAGTATGCCGAAGGAAGCGCCGGTCGATTGAAGCACCGTGGCTGTTGCTCGGGCCACACTCCCGAGCTTCGGGTCGTAGGCAAGCACGCAGCAGGGGGAGTAGAGCAGCTCGTGCTCCTCAGAGGAATAGGGCTGAATCCCCAGGCTCTCCGCCCAGACGGCACGTTTGCTCCGTTCATTGCCCCAGGGGTTGCCCTCGCCGCTGAGATTCCCTATGGCACTGCGGAGGCTTGCCGGCGCTTTTTCGTACTGGAACTCGAGCATGATTTTCCGCGCCGCCCGGATGACGTCGGTGATGGCTACCCCGCGAGGGCAACGGCTCACGCACTGGTTGCACGTGGAGCAGAGCCACCAGTCCTCGTCCTCCAGGTCCACGAGTCCGTACCTGGACTGGCAGATCATCTTGTGAGTCATGAAGGAGCGCACCGTGTTCCAGGGACAGCTTGCCGAGCAGAGGCCGCACTGCCAGCAGAGCTTGAACGCGTCTCCCCCGGACTCCCTGATGAGATCAATGCCTTCCTTGAACGGTGCCAGGTATTCCAACTCTACTGTCCCCTTTTCAGCAACCTGCTAATGCATTACCCTTCCGCCATCCACCAAAATTGTCTGTCCGGTGATGAAATCGCTCTCCGGAGAGGCCAGGAAAAGAGCTGCCCCTGTGAGATCTTCCGGCTTGACCACGCGGCCAAGGGGCGTCTTGGACGTGTCGTACTTGGTCACATCCGCAATGCCCCGGCTCGCCTCTGTGTCCGTGAACCCCGGAGCCACGCAGTTGATGCGGATTCCGTGAGGCCCCAGTTCGATAGCCAATGCCCTGGTCATGCCGATGATGCCTCCCTTGGAAGCCACGTAATGGGCAAAGCCGTGAGAGCCTGTGAAAAAAACCTCGGAAGCAATATTAATGATCTTGCCGTACCCCTGATTTTTCATGTAGGGGAACACACCCCTTGTGCATAGGAACGCCCCTTTCACATTGACCCTCATGACAAGGTCCCATTCATCCGGATCGATCTCGTAAAAGGGTTTGCGCTTGAGCCCATCATAAATCGCTGCATTGTTGACCAGGATGTCCACCTTTCCAAAAGCTTTAACTGCGGCTTCGGCCATGGCTGAGGTGTCTTTCATAAGACTCACGTCGCCCACAAAAGAGGACGCCTCCGCACCCATGGCCTTGATCTGTTTCACCGTTTCATCGAGATCTTCTTTGTCCTTGGGTCTCATGACGATATTCATGGCCACGACCTTTGCCCCTTCTTGAGCGAGCTTCAGGGCAAACGATCTTCCAAGCCCTCTGGCAGCCCCGGTCACGATGGCGACTCTGTCTTTAAGGCGCATAAGAACCTCCTCTCACCTCTTTCACCGCGTCTGTTAGAGTTCCCTGTCCTTCTGTTCCTGGACCTTCACCAGGTTGAAGGTTTCAGCAATGTTC
This sequence comes from uncultured delta proteobacterium, assembly GCA_963702565.1. Classification (GTDB taxonomy): domain Bacteria; phylum Desulfobacterota; class DSM-4660; order Desulfatiglandales; family HGW-15; genus CAVPDE01. The sequence goes on from CAVPDE010000016.1 coordinate 188,357, forward strand.
CTTTGCTCCTTTTTTTCTAGAACTTTTGACAGTTTGAACGCATTAGCTCCAAAACCTGTTGACTTGTCAAAACAATAAGTTTTATATATGTATAAGTTTCACTTATAGATTCGCTATGCAGATCAACCTCAATCATCTTCGAATCTTCTACTACGCGGCCAAAGAGAAAAACCTCACCAAAGCCGCAGAAGCTCTCTTTGTTACCCAGCCGGCCGTGACCATGCAGATCAAAGCCCTGGAGCAGTACCTTGAAACGGCCCTGTTCCGGAAAAGAGGAAAGTTTCTCGAACTCACGGACCAGGGAAGCATGCTTTTCAATTACGCTGAAAAAATATTCCGTGTTGTCGATGAAATGGATCACGCGTTAAAGGGCTTCGCCTCCCTGACCAATGGTTCCCTCATCATCGGCACCACACGCAGTTTTGCGCGGCACCTTATGCCCGGACTCCTTTCACGCTACCAGGAGAAATTTCCAGGCATAAAAGTGTCTCTGGAGGTGGGGAGCTCCAGCGAAATCGCCGAAGGCGTAGCGGCTTTCAAATATGACTTGGGGATTATCGGGCGGATCCCGCTCCCGGCCAAAGTAAAGGCGGTTCCGTATACGCCGGAGGAGTTTTGCCTGGTCGTGTCACCGGATCATCGTTTTGCCAAAAGGGGGGTCGTCTCTTGCCGGGAACTGCGGAGCGAACCGATTATCATTCGGGAACCGGGGTCAGGTTCCAGGCATTTCATGCTGTCCTTCCTGGCCTCCCATGGGGTGAAGCCCTCGGTCCTCGTTGAGGCGGGCAGCGTCGAGTTCATCAAAGAGTACATTATCCAGGGCCGCGGCATCTCTTTCCTCTACAAACCCGAAGTTCAGTTGGAAGCGAAAATGGGTCTCCTCAAACCCCTGGAGCTTGTGGAAGGGCCTATTTCCATTCAAACGGTCATCGTGGTTCCAGACGGTGTTACCCTCTCGCCGCCTTCTCGTGCCTTTCTCGATGTGGTCGGCTCTCCCCCGTCTTCTGAGGCAAAGTAGAAAGAGAAAATTCTTGACACTCCTGTCGGACTTATTCTCTTATGAATGCACTTCCGTCACCCGAAAAGCTGCCCTGGAACCAAAGAAATCCCTCCCCCTTGAGGGGGGAGGGGCAGGGTGGGGGTGAAAAATATGCAGCTCTCGTTTTTCCCCCTCCCCTTTATCCCCTCCCACCAGGGGAGGGGAAAGGTAGTAGTCGGAAAAGCTACCGACCGGTGCTTGCTGCATGTACTCTTGTAGCTCGGCACCTCTTAATCAACGGTTGAACATGGACATGAAAAAATTCCTGGAGCCCACACCTTATATTGATTGCGATGCCGAACCTGTGAAGGAGAAGGCAAGGGAGATCGTCCAGGGACTTACCGCTCAACGCAAGAAAGCCATAAAGATTTTTTATGCCGTCAGGGACGGCATCAAGTACACCATCTATGGAAAAAGATCCCTGCCTGAGCACTTCCGCGCAAGCTTTGTCCTCTCATCAGGTGAAGGGTATTGTGTTCAAAAGGCCATTCTTCTGGTGGCCCTGGCTAGGGCAGCCTCCATTTCGGCACGTCTCAGATTGGCGGCCATCAGGAGTCATCTCGTGCCCAAAGAAATGCTGGAAAAAAGGGGCTCCAACTTGTTCCCCTATCACGGGTATGCCGACCTGTATCTTGAAGGATCCTGGGTCAAGGTGACGCCTACCTTTGACATCGATTCCTGCGTCGATGCAGGCCTCCGGCCGGTGGATTTTGACGGTGAACATGACGCGCTCTTGCCCTCAACAACGCTTGATGGCAGACTCCATATTGAATATGTCGAAGACAGGGGCTCTTTCGAAGACGTTCCCTTTGACACCATCATGGCTGCTTCGCTCCGTCACAAGTATGTCAACTCTTCAGGGACATAGGGACAAAGTGGCAAAGATGCAAAGGGTAAAGAAAAGAAGAAGTTTTCTGCTTTGTGCCTCTGTGCCTATGTCCCTCTGTATCTCGCTTCTATGCTTTGTGCCTTTGCAACTTTGTCCCTGCGCGGTGCACAAACCAAAATGAAGTCAGAACCCAAAGGCGAAGCTTTATCTCTCATTTCCACAGGCAGACCATGAAGCGCAAAGGCGTTCTCATCCTCGCAACCATGGACACCAAAGGTCCGGAAGCCCTGTATGTGCGAAAAAAAATAGACGAACAGGGACTCAGGCCCACCCTCATGGATTTGTCCACCAGGGGCCGGAGGCAGAGCAGCGGAGCGGACATCGGGTCGGCTGAGGTGGCCAAGGCAGGCGGCGCCAGTCTCAACCTTCTGGCCTCCTCAAGCGACAGGGGCCGCAACACGGAGGCGATAGTCTCAGGCGCAGTCAAGATCGCGCACAGACTTTTGCGAGAAAACAGAATCCACGGCATCCTCGGCCTAGGCGGCTACAGCGGCTCTCTCATGACCTCAGAGGTGATGCACTCCCTGCCCTTCGGCTTTCCCAAGATCCTGGTTTCATCGGCTGCTGCCATCCCTGGTCTCTCGACCCGGTTCATTCAAACAAGTGACATCCTCCTGTTCCATTCGGTGGTCGAAATTGCCGGATTGACCGGGCTGCTCAAGAATGTTCTGGAGCGGGCTGTTTTTGCCATGGTGGGAATATTGCACGATCAAGTGACAGAGCCTTCCGCCGACAAAAGGAAGGCGATCGCCATGAGCATGTTGAGCCCCTGCGAAGGATGCGCGCGGGCAGCGCGAGCGGCCCTCGAGAAAAGAGCCTATCCGGTCGTCGGGTTTCATGCAACCGGCATCGGCGACCGGGCCATGGAAGCCATGATCTCCGGAGGGCTGTTCAGAGGTGTGATTGATCTGGCGCCGGGTGGAGTGGGAGAGCACCTGTACGGGTTCATGAGGGATGCAGGGCCGACCCGCTTGGAAGCCGCGGGAAGGATGGGCATTCCCCAGATCATCTCCACCTGTGGAGTGAACCACATCACCCCTCGGAAATCAAAGTACACACGCGAGCACGACTTGCGGCGAAGACACGATATCGACAGGCTTCGTACGTGGCTCAGGATGTCTCCCAGAGAGTTGAAGGAAGTGGCCGTCCTGTTCGCTGAAAAACTGAATCTGTCCCAAGGCCCGGTCAGCGTGGTGATTCCTCTCAGGGGATGGTCTTCTGTGGACGCTCCGGGCAACGCGACTTACGACCCTGAAGAGGACCGGATCTTCACCACCGAGCTCAGGAAGACTCTCAAAAAAGAGATACCGATTGCAGAGGTGGACGCCAACATGGAAGACCCTGAGTTTGCACAAGCACTGGTCAAGCTCGCCTTGGAGATGTTTGAGGGGGGGTCATCTTATGCCTAAGCACATCGTCATCCTCAGCAGCCTCGACACCAAAGGCGAAGAGGCCAGCTATCTCAAAGACCTCATCGAGTCCCAAGGGTTCAAAACCATCCTCATGGACACTTCCATCGGAGGAGAGCCGGCCCTTCAACCGGACATTTCATCGGAGGAAGTCGCTCGTCTGGGAGGCGGGAACATCCGGGACATCAGGGCCTCCAGGAACACGGGGCAAGTCACTCCCATCATGATCAAAGGAGCGAGCACCAAGGTTCAGGAATTGCTCGCCAAGGGACTTCTGGATGGAATCATCTCATTCGGCGGCGCGTCCAACACGACTTCCGCAACCAGCGTCATGAAAGCCCTTCCCTTCGGCATCCCCAAGCTCATGGTCTCCAGCACCGCCTCCATGCCGGCCTACGCTGCCAAGTACATCGGCACGAAGGACATCACCATGATGCATTCCGTAGTGGATATCTCGGGTCTCAACGATCTCACCAAGGCTGTGCTGGAGAGAGCGGCAGGAGGGATATGCGGCATGGCGGCTGCGAGCGGAGGCCCGGTCAAACCGGTCAGCACCTCCCCGCTCATCGCGATGACCACCTTCAAGTTCGCTGAAGAATGCGGGCAGCATGCCATGGCTCTTCTCGAAAAAAAGGGGTACACGGTGATCCCTTTTCACGCCCAGGGCATCGGCGACAGTGCCATGGAAGAGCTCATCGAGCAGGGTCTGTTTCAGGGGGTCCTTGATCTGGTCCCCGCCGGGGTGATCGAAGAACTCCTGGGCGGCAACCGGGCTGCCGGTGCCCTTCGTCTTGAATCGGCAGGAAGAGCGGGGATCCCGCAAGTCTACACTCCTTGTGGTTTTGACATGCTCAGTTGCGGGCCCTTGAGCCGAAGAGAAGCTGGAGATCCCCTCTGGACAAGCCTGCGGCTCGCTGACCGCAAGATCTTTATTCCCGATGAATTCAGGGTTCAGGCCCGCACAAGGGGAGACGAAGTGTGCAAAGTGGCGGAAGTGGTCAGCCGGAAACTCAACGCCTCCAAAGGGCCGGCGAGATTTTTCATTCCCACGCAGGGTTGGTCCTCCCTCAGTTCGAAGGGGGCGGATCTCTATGAACCTGTCACGGACGCTCTCTTTGCGCCGGTGCTGAAAAAGAGCCTCCGGCGTGACATCGAAGTTGCCGAACTCCCCATGGAGCTCAATTCCCCGGAGTTTGCAGAAGCCCTCGTCACGGCTCTGGACGGGATGATTAAAGAATCGCTCCGTACCAAAGCATGATGGTTTCGTAGGGGAGGGGTTCATCCCCTCCCGCGGGCGGGCATGAAGCCCTCCCCTACATTTCCGGCAGCCTTTGTCACGGCTGTTTAACTGAACGGCAAGCAATAGGCGGCTACAATTTTGCTCCCTGCCACTGAGCGAAGTATTCGGCCATGACCTTTTGCATTCCCCCTTCCTGCGGGCCTTGGGTCGCCATCTTTTCGAGCATATCCACAAAGGCTCTCGCCGGATGGGAAAGGTGTTGACCCTTGAGATAGGCAATGCTCACATCGAGAAAAGGATTTTCTCCGGCCACTGGAACGGCAGCCAAGCGCTTCTCACGGATTTCAACAGCCACCGCTTCCTCCACCAGAAAGGATATCCCCTCCCCCCGCTGCACCAGTTGTTTGATGAATTCCGTGTTGCTTGTCTCCATGAGCACCTTGGGGGCGAGCCCTTTCCTGCTGAACAGTTCGTTCACCTGTTTCCGGGTCCCTGAACCTACCTCCTTCATGATCATGGGCTCATGGACCAGTTCTTCCACAGACACGCTCTTCTTCTTGGCCAAGCCGTGAGTGGGAGAAAGAATAAGCACCAACTGATCCCGCTTAAAGGGCAGGAAGGTGATATTAGGGTCCTCCTCCACCCTTGCGATCACAGCCACCTCGTTTTTCAAATCCAGCAGACTGCGCAGGATATCCATAGAACTCCCTTCGTCAAGGTGAACCTTGATTAGGGGAAAGGCTTCGTGAAAACTGGAGATGAGGAACGGCATGAAGTAGCGAGCGTAAGCTTTGCTGGTCCCCAAACGGAGAGTCCCACGCTTCAACTTCCGCATCTCTTCGATCACGTCTTCGACTTCTCTTTCGTACTCGAAAATTCTTCTTGCGTACTCGTAAAGCGTACTCCCTTCTTCACTCAGGTAGAGGCTGCGCCCTTTTTTCTTGAAAAGCTTGAGATCGCACTGGTCCTCAAAGGTTCTTATCTGGGCTGTCACAGCGGGTTGGGTGATGCAGAGTTTTTTCGCAGCACTGGTGAAACTGCCGGTTCGTGCAGCTTCATAGAAGACTCGAAGCTGATTGAGGTTGATCATGGTTCAATCTCCCCAGGTTTATGCTAACCGTTTCTTATATACGAAGCCAACCTATAAGGCAAAGTTATATATATCATAAGAAAAAACTAATTGACATAACTCCCGATTTCCTCAATATGATAGGTTTGTTTTCCCCTCGTACACGTTTTCCAACCTATCATCAAAACCCTCTTTCTGGCAGACGGTTTCAATATGGATGGCTCCATTTCTGTCACAAGAACCTCTATCCCTCTTTTTTTCAGAGCCGGTCCCCATCTTTACAGTACCGGGGAGACCTTTGCGACGTTGGTAACCTCGCAATATCCGTGCTGGTATTGCGGAAAACCGTATCGGCGTTTCCACAACCTAAACCTTATAAGAGGAGGGCGAAAATGACCAACAAGAGTGTAGGACGGTTTCCTGATCCCCATGACTTCAAAGTCCCCAAGGAGCTTGAAGGATGGGAAGAGATGTACGCACCCCAGCGGTTGTTCAGCAAGGATAGAGCCCAGTGGGAAAAGAGGCATTTCTGGTTCCAGGACAAAATCCATGCGCCGGAGCCGCTATATCCTCTTGATGATATTTTCCAAGAGGCATGGCAAATCGCCCTTTCCCAGTACACCACCAGGGTTTTCTGCATTCCTCCGGCTCAGGGAATCGCTCAAAGGATCGTGGGCTGCTACATGTACATCACTCCTGTAGAGCCGCCTCCGCCGGAAGTGATAGGGAAAAAGGCGGAACTTTTCGGCAAGAGGGTCCCCTACATCTTTCAGAATTACACCAAGCTCTGGGACCACTGGTACGACAGATTCCAGGAACTGGGCAAGGAAATGGAAGCGCTCAAGATACCCTCGGAGTTGAGTGATTTCGTGCCCGATGATGAGGTTATCCCTACGCCCAAGGGTTATACGGTAGCCTACGAGATCATCGAGTCTTTCAACACGATCATCAGCCTCATTTTCAAAGCGTGGCAGTTCCACTTCCAGTACCTGAATTTGGCCTACCTTGCCTATCTCATGTTTGTGGACACGGCCAGAAAGCTCTTCCCCGGCATCAAGGAGAGCACCATCGGCAAAATGGTCGCGGGCGCCGACGTCTCCATGTTCCGGCCCGAGGAGGAACTTTGCCGGTTGAGCCGCCTTGCCATGAGCCAGTCGCCCGTGGTCAAGGTCCTCAAGAAAGACACCTCTGCTGCGGAAAAGGTTAAAGAGCTTCAAGGTTCAGAGGCCGGCCGGATGTGGCTTGAAGAGTTGGAAAGGGTCAAGAATCCTTGGTTCTTTGTCTCCTGTGGCAGCGGATGGTTTCACTACGAGGGAAGCTGGGTGACCAAAATGGATGTGCCCTTCAGCTACCTCAAGAGCTACGTTGAAAGGCTTGAGAAAGGCGAGAAGATCGAGAGGTCTCTCACCTCGATTTCCGAGGAAAGAGACCGGATCGTCGCTGAGTACCGGGCGCTCATCAAGTCGGACGACGACAAGAAATCCTTTGAAGATGCCTACAACGTGGTCAGGGCCATTTACCGGTATGCCGAGGATCACCTTTTCTGGGTCGAGCACTGGCTCCACACCATATGGTTCCGGCGAATAAGAGAGTTCGGAAGCCTGCTGGCGAAGTACAACGTGCTGAAAAAACCTGACGACATTTACCTCTTCAACCGATTCGAGGTCCCCATGTTGCTGGAAGACCTGGCGACTGCGTGGGCGTTGGGGATCGGTGCCCCCACCAGAGGCGTGTACTGGCAGGAAAAGGCCGCAAAACGGGAGAAGATCCTGCAGGCCGCCAGAAACTGGCAGGCCATTCCTGCTCTCGGAGTTCCGCCGACGGAGGTCTCCGAACCCTTCACTGTTATGTTGTGGGGCATCACGACCGACACCGTGGCGGAGTGGCTGAAAGCTGGGGAAACCGAAGCGAAGGACGTGAACCAGATGAAGGGCTTTGCCTCATCCGCCGGTATTGCGGAAGGACCTGCGCGGGTGCTCAAGCTCCTCGAGGACATCGTGAAGCTGCAGCCGGGTGAAATTCTTGTGGCCCCCTGCACCAACCCGTCTTGGGCGCCTGTGTTCACAAAGATCAAAGGCGCTGTGACGGACATCGGCGGGCTCACGTCTCACGCAGCCATTGTTTCAAGGGAGTATGGTCTCCCTGCTGTGACCGGCACCGGGGTGGCAACTTCTGTCATCAAGACCGGAGACATCGTCAAACTGGACGGCAGCACTGGAATGGTGACCATTGTGAAGAGGGCGAAGTAGCCCAGAATGATGCAAGCCGGGGGCACCCAGCGTGCCCCCGGCTCGATAACCTTACACCGTAGCTTCTCCGCAAGCTGCGCAGAAGCTCAAGAGCGAACCCGCCCGAGGCGGGTAAACCGCAGAACATCGAATAATGAATAGCGAACGCTGAAGGAAACAACAGAAGAGATTTACCTTCATCATTCAAGATTCCCTGTTCGATATTCGGCATTCGGGTTTAGGCACTCCAAGGAGAGGTACCATGGCGGATAAATGGATCTACTGGCTTAGAGAACTGGGGACAGAGCACAACAACATCGTAGGGAAAAAGTGCGCCAATCTCGGGGAAATGACCAAAGCCGGATTTCATGTGCCGCCGGGCTTCGCCCTCGGCGTGGGGGCCTATGAAAGGTTCATGAAGGAGACGGTCGCCTCTGAGCGTCTGCTGGCCTTTCTGAAAACGTTCAAAGCGGATGCCCACAAAGTAGAAGATACTCTGAAATTCGAGGCGGCCGGCACGGAGATGAGAAAGATCGTTGAGTCCATCAAGATGCCGCCTGATATGGAAGAGACGATTAGAAACTACTACGCCCAGCTCTGCAAGGAGACGGGAAAGAAGGATCTGTTTGTCGCCACGCGATCCGCAGGTCCGGCAAGCCATCCCGGCCAATACGAGACCTATCTCAACGTGAGCGGCGCAGATGAAGTGGTGAGAAACGTGACCCGGGTGTGGTCAAGCACGTTCAACACACGCTCCATCATTGCGAGGGCAAGGCTCGACCTCCCGCTCCATTACGACCCCATAGGGGTGGCGGTTCTCACCATGGTGGATGCCAAGGCAGCCGGTGTGCTGTTTACGGTGAATCCGGTGAACGGAGACGAGTCCAAGGTCGCTCTGGAGGCAAGCTTCGGTTTTGGCGAGGCTGTGGTTTCGGGAAACGTGACCCCGGACCGCTACCTCGTCGACAAGATCACCTACGAAATAGACGAAAAAGTCATCTCCGACAAGGGCGCCGAGTTCGCCTACAACCCGGCGACCAGAGAAATGGAGTACAAGGAACTCCCTCCTGACAGGAGAAAGCTGCCCTGCCTCGAAGACCGGGAAGTCATCGAGCTCACGAAAATCGCCAAGAAGGTGGAGGCTCATTTCGGGTGCCCGCAAGACATCGAATATTCCATTTCCCTAAGCATGGAGTTCCCTGAGAGCATCTTCCTTGTCCAGGCCCGACCGGAGTCCGTGTGGGGCAAGAAGAAAAAGGAATCGGTGCTCGGAAAAAAGACGGGATGGCAGCTCCTCTTTGAAAAGGCAACCACCCCTATCAAATTGAAAACCGATTAAGAAACCTCAATCGCACGGTGATCGTCGAAATCAGGGGGAGGGATAAGCGATGACCCATCAGACTTCGCCTCATCCTTCACTTCCATCTCCTCTTCGAAGATTCTCCTGTCTCATTCATGGGCAACCTCTTATCAGATATGAGACTTTGTTTCTCCCCTTTCTTCTAAAACCCATTCATCCCTGGCACAGCGTGTGCCGATCGCATTTGGCTCCTTAGTAGACTAAACGAAAATCCATCTCCAGAAAAGGGACGACTGGGGTGCTGAACCGCACGACGCTCAGCTCCCGTCATTGAGGCCGTTGTAATCTTATTCACCTTAAGAAAGGAGAGGACTTATGGAAGACAAAAAGATTGGTTTTGGACCAAGTGGACCGGCTGCCGGGCTCATTCAATTGATTATCTTAACCCTCGTCGGGATTCTCCTGTTTGTCTACGGGATCTCCGTAGACCTGATTGTCATGAAACTCATTCCTGCATCCCTTCTCATGTTGGTTGCCCTCGGCCATCTCGCTCTCCTTGGAGACAACTTTCCCTTTGCACCTCCGGGAGGGAAATGGACGCCCGACAAGTCAAGGTTTACTGCAGGACTTGGGATGACTGTGATCTGGGCTGTTTTCACGTTCATCTTCCTCCTTTTTGTGAGGTATGTTTACCCGGGTTGGCCTATTGGCCCCGTCTATCTCTGGTTCGGGGTGATTGCCTTCTGGCTCACCCTGCTTTATGGGATCAACTGGAACGGTTGGCCCTTTAAAGGGCGGCTTCACCCCTGGGGAACCATGGGGGTGAGCTTCATCATTATTATGGTGCTCTCGATAATCGTGTGGAATGGGTTAACCAATCTCGAGGGGACGCCTTTTGCGGGAAGTCCGATGGATCATAAAGGTCCCTTCAATGTCAATTGGCTGACAGGATACCTTGTCTGGTCCATCGCCTGGTTTTTCGTCTTCAACCCGGTTTTTGTCACTCAAGGATGGCCCTTCGGAAAATGGGGGCATCCGGGCGCAGCAATCGGGCAGACGATTCTTGCCCATCTATTGGGCTACATCTGCTGGAACGGAAGCCTGGCATTGGGCATGAGCCCAACGTTTTCCTTCGCCGCCGTCGCCTCCTCGATCATCTTCTGGTCCCTGGTCTATTCCTGGCATCTCCAGTTCTGGGGAATCACGAAATATATTCTTTCCAATAGAGCTCTTGCGGCGGTCGTTGTTGTCTGCGTTCTGACTGTCATCTGGATCATCCTTCTGCGCGCCATCCTAGGGCCTGCGGCTGAGGCCATTGCCGCAAAGAAGCTCCCGGCAGACATCAATATCCTCATCATTTACATTAACCTTTGTGTCGTTGGGCCGGCCCTTATCCCCCACAACGCCTTCTGGTTGAGATGGCCGTTGACTCTGCCGGCTCCCCCGGGAACACCGCCGCCTGACAAAGCAGGATAGCCTGGCGAGCCTTTGGGGCTGTCGATCCATCCATACAATTGGCATGGGAAGGGGGAAAGAAGAGCTTTCCCCCATTCCCCGCGGTTGAATGGACATGGCGAGAAAAAGTCTAAGTTTTTTTCATGGGTACAGGAAATCATAAGACCAATTTATGGATATCATAAGAAAAAACGAATTGACACATCACCCTAGATAGCCGATGGTATTTTCAGTTTTCGCCGACCTGCAACTCAATCAATCTATTCACATAACAGCCTTTCCACATACCAAAATTCTTGAACCCCGCAGGAGCATTTCGCGGGAACAGCCTGAGAGAGGAGGATGAGAGCGCCATGAAAGATCTGAGAGACTTCATCGCAACGTGCGAGAAAGAGGGCGAACTGCGCAGGGTGAAGGCAGAGGTCGACTGGGATCTCGAGCTTTCCCACATCTGCAAAGTCGTTGAGGAGAAATCAGGACCTGCGCTGCTGTTCGAAAACGTCAAGGGATACAAGAGCCCGGTTCTGACCGGCGCCTTTGCCACCACCAAGAGGCTGGCCATTATCCTCGGAAAAAACACGAACCTCTCCATGGTTGAGCTGACAAAGGAGTGGGTGGACGTCTCCACGAAGAGCGTGGTCCAGGCAAAGGAGGTGAAGGACGGTCCTATCTTTGAAAACATCGTGGACGGCGACAAAGTCGACACCTTTGCTTTCCCTTCGCCCAAGTTTTATGAACTGGACGGCGGTCGCTACTTTGGAACAGCCGTGTTCATGACGATTCAAGACCCTGACACAGGCGACATCAATCTCGGCACTTACCGGATGGGCGTCCTGGACAGCAAAACCGTGGGCGTGCAGCTCCTCAAAGGGAAAAAAGGCGACAGGATCCTGAAGAAGTACGGGAAGAAGGGCAAGAAGATGCCCGCGTGCGCCATCATCGGCGGCGATCCCCTGCACATCTTTGCAGGCGCAGCCACCGTGCCCGGCGCCAAGAGCGGCTACGATGTGGTGGGCACCCTGCGCGGTGCGCCCGTGGAAGTAGTGAAAGGCCAGTTGAGCGGACTTCCGATTCCGGCTGCCGCGGAGATCGTGCTCGAAGGAGAGATCGATGCCGACAAGCTCAGAAACGAGGGGCCTTTTGGCGAGTACACCGGCTACTATACGGAAGAACTCATCAAGCCCATTCCCAAACCCGCCCTGGAAGTGAAGCGCGTCTATTACAGGAACAACCCCATCCTCTGGGAAACCAGCGTGGGAAGGCCCGTAGGGGACCAGCACATGCTCTACGCCTTTGTGCGCAATGCCAGCTTGTGGACCGAGCTCAGCAAGATGCAGATCCCCGGCATCAAGACCGTATACACCATGCCCGAGGCTTCGGGACGCTTCTGGGTGGTCATCTCCGTTCAGCAGATGTATCCGGGCCACGCGGATCAGGTGGCCGCAGCGGTCATTGCCAGCAACACCGGCACCTACGGAATCAAAGGCATCATTCTCGTGGACGACGACATCAGCGCGGACGATCTGCCCAGGGTGTGGTGGGCCCTCGGCACCCGCTACAGCCCCAGCCGCGGCACCCAGATCATCAACCGGGGCAGGTCCACGCCTCTTGATCCGGCGATCGGGGCGGATGAAAACAAGTTCATCACCTCGCGGATCATCATGGATGCCACGATCCCCTTTGACTGGAAGGTCAAGCCCACGGAGATCAAGCTGACCGATAGCGTCATGGCCAAAGTGAAGGCGCGCTGGAAAGAATACGGAATTGATTAGAGGGAGACTGGAAGGAGGAAACGATATGGCCGGGGAAAAGGATCTGGAAAAAGCAAAGGCGAAGGCAAAGAACCTCAAGCTCTTCGCCCATGACATCCACGGGGTGCTGACGCCCAACACCTTCATGGTGGATATTGAAGGGAAGCGAAGGTACACCTTCTGGCACATGGACGGGTTCGGCGACCTCTCCCTTAACATGAACGGCGTCAGACCTGTCTACCTGGACTCCTCATCCATCGACGACGAGGGCCTCTACCGCGCCAAGGAGCTCAAGCTCGAGAAGAATTACTTCAAGGTGACGGATCGGTGGGCCAAGATCGAGGATCTGAAAAAGGAAATGGGCATCGGCGATGAGAACGTGGGCTACATCGGATGCGAAATCACGGATCTCGGGATCATGAAAAAGGTGGGCTTCTCCGTGGCCACGGCGGATGCCATTGACGAAGCCAAGGCGATCGCCGACTACGTGACGGCTGCGCCTGGAGGAAGAGGCCCCATCCGGGAGGTCTGCGAATTCATACTGAGGTCCATGGGCAAGTGGGACGAATGGGTCGATAAGGTGACCAAGATGGGATACAAGTAGCTCCCCTTGCCTGACACACGACACAGGAGGACAGAAGATGAAGAGTGCACAAGAAGCGCTTGAGAAAGCCAAGAAAGTGAAGTTCGTGATTCTCGATATCCACGGCGTGCTGACGGACTGCGTGCTCTACTACGCAGACGACGGAAAAAAGTCAGAGATGTTCTCTCTCCACGATCGCCTGGGATGCAAGGCCCTGATCGAGGGCGGCATCGGCGTGGCCTTTCTGACCAGCAAGATCACCCGGACCGATGAACAGGTGGGCACCATCTATGGCGTGCCCCCTGAAAAACTCTGGGGCTCCTCCGCCAAGATCGGCAAGCTCGACGAGTTCGAGAAGGAAACGGGCTACAAGGATGAGGACATCTGCTATGTGGGCGATGAGATGATCGATCTCGGCGTCATGAGAAGAGCGGGATTCTCCGTGGCTCCGGGCGATGCGTCGACCCTGGCAAAAGAAGACGCCGACCTGGTCACCAAAGCAGGCGGCGGCAAAGGCGTGGTGAGGGAACTGGCCCAGTACATTCTCCAGGCCCAGGGCAAATGGGCCGCTGTGGTGGACAAGCTGAGCAAAGCGGGCTGAAGCGTCACTATCTTATCAAAATTCGATACCCCTCCCCCTCCCCTTCACCCCCTCCCACGAGGGGAGGGGAAAGTCTTAGTATGAACTACCCTGAAAGGGGATTTTCAGCAGGTAACAATCAACACGGAGACAGGACGTCTCCAAGAACAGGAGGCTTAACTTGGCAGGATATCCGATTTACAAAGACAACAGGGAATTCATCAAAGGGTTGGAGAAGTATGGCGAACTCGTGACGGTCAAGCAGGAAGTGGACTGGGATCTGGAGATGGGCGCCATTGTTCGAAGGGTGTGCGAGAAAAAGCTCCCCTCCCCTTATTTCAAGAAGATCAAAGACTACCCGGGATTCGAAGCCTTGGGCGCGCCCCTCGCCACCTACAAGCGCCTGGCCATCGCCCTTGGAATGGATCCCGCGTCCACGGTGCCCCAGATCGCTGACGAGTACGTGCGCCGCACATCCAGCGAACCCATCAACCCGATCGTGGTGGACAAGAAGAAAGCCCCCTGCAAGGAGAACATCCTCCTCGGCAAAGACGCAGACCTCTTCAAGCTCCCAGGGCCCATGGTCCACGACGGAGACGGCGGCAGATACCTGTGCACGTGGCACTTCGTGGTTGCCAAGGATCCGGACAACGGGATGATCAACTGGGGCATGTATCGCCAGATGGTCTTTGACGAGAAGACCATGGTCGGCCCAGTCCTTCCGTTCTCGGACATGGGCAAGATGTTCCACGGGAAGTACGTCCCCCGCAACAAACCCATGCCTTTTGCCACGGTGATCAGTTGCGATCCCCTTTCCGGAGTGGCTGCCTGTGCGCCCTCCCCCATCCCCGAGGATCAGTTCACGGGCATGCTCATGGGAAAACCCGTGGAAGTGGTGAAATGCGAAACCTGCGACCTGGAGGTTCCGGCCCACGCGGAGATCATCATCGAAGGGGAGGTGCTTCCCAATCTCACGATCGAGGAAGCGCCTTTCGGAGAGTACACCGGCTATCGGACCTCCCCCAGAGAGCCGCGCACCGTGTACAGGGTCAAGGCGATCACCTATCGCAACAACCCCATCATGGCGGTTTCCAACATGGGCGTTCCTACGGATGAAGGACAGCTTCTCCGCTCCTTCTCTCTGGGCCTGGAGATGCGAAAGCTTCTGGAAAGCCAGGGAATCCCCATCACCGGCGTCTACATGCTCCCGGAATCCACCCATCACCTGGTCGTGGTGGGGGTGAAACCCGCCTACACCGGCATCGCGTCCCAGATCGCCAACCTGATCTACGGGAGCAAGCTCAGTCCCTGGTTCCACATGGTCGTCGTAGTCGACGATCAAACGGACATCTATAACAAGGATGAAGTCATCCACGCCCTGTCGACCAAGTGCCATCCGATCACCGGTATTCATAAGTACGAGAATGCTCCGGGCACCCCTTTGAACCCCTACGCGAGCCCAGAGGACAGGAGATGGAGCAAGGGGGCTAAAGTGCTCTTTGATTGCACCTTCCCCTTGAACTGGCCCAAGTCGGATGTGCCCATCAAGGTGGCCTTCAACACGGTATACCCCAAGGACATCCAGGAAAAGGTCCTCGCCAACTGGAAGAAATACGGTTTCAAGGATTAAGGAGATTGGAAATGGCAAAAAAAGAATACGACACTTATGTCCTCACCGATCTGGCATCGGTTCCTGAAGACAAGGAAATGGAAATGATCCTTCGCGAGCTGACACCTGCCGACCGCCGATACAAGTATCGCGGGTTCTTCGCGTCGGTCATGGTGTCCAGAAACGAGAAGAAGTACCCCGACAAGCTCTGGGTCAGGCTGGGAAGGGGTCAGCTTCAGGAAAAGCCCTGGTCCGTCAAGATCGTCAAAGAGGTGAACAAGTTCCAATAAACATCGAGGCGCAAAGGCACAGAGGGACAAAGGGTAAAGAAAAAAAGCAGTTTCTGCTTTGTGCCTTTGTGCCTCTGTCCCTTTGTGCCTGAGCCGTGATGCAAGAGACAACTTGATCTCAAAGAAAGCTTTGCAGAACCTTCGTGGAAAGTGAGGAGTCTATTGAAACCTCATCGGACACTCAGAGACTTCATCAAAGTGTTGAGGAAAGAGGGCGAGCTGCTCTCCCTCTCAAAACCCTTTGACCCGAAGTACGAGATTTCCGCCGTCATCTCCGAGCTGGGGAAGAGAAAAGCGCCGGCCGTGCTTTTCAAAAAGGTCCAGGGGTTTGAGATCTCCGTCGTGGGGAACCTGTTCGGAACGCTCAGGCGCCTGTCGCTGGCCCTTGGGCTTGAAGAAGACCGTCTTCTCGAAGAGATGATCCCCAGGCTGGAGAACAGGATCCCTCCTGTGCTGATTTCAGGGAACTCCCCTGACGAGATCCGTGTTCCTGCAGGCAAGCTGGACCTTCTCAACGTCCTTCCGGCCCTGACCCACTATTCGAAGGACTCAGGGCCCTATATCACCTCGGGCATCTCTTCAGCCAAAGACCCTGGGACAGGCGTGACCGGAAGGGGTCTCCATCGCATGGAGGTGAGAGGGAAAAACACTCTCGGCATTTCCCTTCTCAATCCTCCGCTTGCCGACATCTATGCCCGGCACAGGAAAGAAGGGAAACGAATGGAGATCGCCACAGTGATCGGCGTTCCGCCCGCGGTCTTCATCGCCTCCATCTTCAAGGTCCCTCAAGGAGTGGACAAGCTCTCCGTGGCAGGAGGGCTCATGGGAGAACCCGTGGAGACGACTATGGCCGAGACCGTGGACCTGGACATCCCGGCCCACGGAGAAATCGTGATCGAAGGATACATCGACCCAAAGGACAAGGAGGAGGACGGCACCCTCGGCGAATCGAGCGGGTACTACATGGCCTTTGGGAAAAGCCCGACCATCCATGTCACCGGATTCAAGTATCGCAAAGGGGCCTTGCACCACGCGGTCGTGCCCTGGGCCCGTGAAGTGGACAGCCTCCTCTATCTCGTTCACGGCCTCGACTTCATCCCTAAAATGAGGAAGGAAATCCCTTCGCTTCGGCAGATCCATTTGGTTCCCATGACCTTCGGTTCCCACGTGGTCATGAGCATGGACACGGACCACAAGGGGGAAATACGAAGGGCCCTCACGTTGGCGCTCTCCTTTACCGGCGTCAAGAAAGCGGTCGTGGTGGATGTGGATGTGGACCCTGAAGACGGCCAGGAAGTGGAGTGGGCTCTGGCCACGCGGTTCCAGGCGGACAGGGACTTGATCGTCATTCCCGAGCTCAGGGGGCAGCCCATTGATCCTTCCTCCAAATGGACCGGAGAAGGCTTTCTCACCACCAAGATGGGCTTGGATGCCACCCGCCCCAGAAAAGAGGGGTTTGAGAAAGTGGATGTTCCTGAAGAAGTGAAGCGTCGGCTATCTCCTGTGCTGAAGAATCTCATGGGGAGGATAAGATGAAAAGACTGGTGGTTGGGATCACAGGCGCCACAGGCGCCATTTACGGGATCAGGCTTCTCGAGTTCCTTTCTAAATCCGATGTGGAAACACACCTGGTGATTTCCGACTCTGCAGAGAAAACCATTCGCATGGAAACGCACTGGACCCTGCAGCAGGTGAAAGCGCTGGCCACCGTCACTTACCACATGGAGGACGTGGGCGCCGACATTTCGAGCGGCTCTTTTCATACGGAAGGCATGGTCGTCATCCCCTGCTCCATCAAGAGCCTTTCCGCCATCGCCAATTCCTACAACGAGAATCTCCTGATCCGCGCGGCCGACGTAGCCTTGAAGGAGAGGCGAAAGCTGGTCCTTGTGGTGAGAGAGACGCCTCTTCACCGAGGCCACCTGAGCCTGATGCTCAACGTGGCTGACGCAGGGGCCGTGATCCTTCCCCCGATCCCCGCTTTCTATTTCCTTCCAAAGACCCTGGATGATATCATCAATCACACGGTTGGTAGAGCGCTCGATGTCTTCGGGATCGACCACAGCCTTTTCAACCGCTGGGGAAGCAAGAAATTGAAGAATGCCCTGAAAAAGAAAGGGACCCCCAATTAAAATTCGCGGGAAAATCGTCGATGGAATCCGGGTGGCGTCGGATTTTACCCAGGTCCCCTGGGTCAAGGACCAGTTTGCCTGCAAACTCGCCATAGACGCCTACCCCGGGACGCTCAACCTGGAGATCGCGGAACCCGAAGATCTCAAGGCCTTCGAGTCCCTCAAGGCGCGTGAGGGAGTCGAGATCACGCCGGAGCAGGCTTCCTTTTGCAGCGCCAAGTGCTATCCGGTGCTGATCGCGGGCAAGGTCAAAGGGGCGATCGTTTTTCCCTGCGTCGAGGACTATCCGAAAAACAAGATGGAGCTCATTGCCTCTGTGCACGTGCGAAAGACCCTCTCTCTCAACGCCGGCGATATCCTCGAAGTGGAAATCCTCTGACCCCACGAATTGTTTGACAGACCTCATCCGATCATATTATGGTCCTTTGAGAAAGGACCGACGTCTCATGACAAAAAAGATTCTGCTTCTGTTGATCCCCCTTTTGTGCTTCTTGATCATCCCCTCCCCCGCCTCCGCTCAAAAGAAAAAAAGCTTCGACGCATGGCTTGCGGATTTTCGAACTGAGGCTGCGGCTAAGGGCATCTCTCAGGCTACGCTCCAGTCAACTCTTTCCAGAATCCAGTATCTTCCCAAGGTCATCGAGCTTCAGAAGAACCAGCCGGAGTTCAAGTTCACCGTGGAAGAATACCTGATTCGAGTCGCTTCCGAGGCCAGGACTTTGCGCGGCCGGGAGGTCCTCGCCGAACAACGCTCATTGCTTGCCAAGATGCAGGAGCGCTATGGCGTACCGCCTCATTATCTGGTTGCCCTGTGGGGGATTGAAACCGACTTCGGAAGGCTTACCGGTGGATTCCCGGTCCTCGATGCGACGGCTACGCTCGCTTACGGCGGTTCCCGCAGCGACTTTTTCAAGAGTGAGTTGCTCTACGCCCTCCGCATCATTGATCGCGGCCACATCTCCCCTGACAAGATGCTGGGGTCGTGGGCCGGCGCCACAGGACAGCTCCAGTTCATGCCCTCCACATTTTACAGCTATGCGGTGGATTTCAACGGGGACGGCCGGATCGACATCTGGAACAACCTGGAGGATATTTTGGCCTCAGCGGCAAATTACCTTTCCCGGTCAGGATGGGTGCGCGATCAGCCCTGGGGGTGGGAAGTCCGCCTGCCAAAAGATTTCGACAGGACCCTGGCGGGACTGGACAACCGGAAATCAATTGAGGAGTGGGAAAAACTGGGAGTGCTTCACCTTCGAGGGGAAAACGTGAAGAACAGCTCCGCCTGGCTTGGTTCAATCGTAGCGCCTGACGGGCAAAAGGGCCGGGCCTTTATGGCCATGGAAAACTACCGCGTCATCTATAGGTGGAATCGCTCCCACCACTTTGTTGTCGCCGTGGGAGTGCTTGCCGACCGCATCGCCGCCCAGTAACAGAAAAAAGGCACAAAGAAGCAAAGGGACAGAGGCACAAAGAAAGGGGACAGAGAAAGAATGCTTTTTCTGCTTTGTGCCTTTGCTACTTTGTTCCTTTGTGCCTCTCCTCTGCGCCTTTGCGGGGTGATTCTATCTTTTGGCTTTGAGGCTTTCTTTGAAGGTCTTCCAGAATTCCTTGTCCGTGTCCCTCCACGCAGCGCCCCACCTCCTTTCAAAGAAGGAAGTCGGCAGCCGGTCTTGCCAGGAGCCCCAGGGGTTTTTCCCGGTCGCTTTGGCCACGAGGACATCGTTCAGGAATTCCCCGATTCTTGAAATCTCTTCTTTCGGAAGGTAGGAAGCTGCCCCCTCCTTGATGGATCTCACCAGGTTAGGCGGGTTAAAGGCGTGCGCGGTCAGCATCACGGCGGGTATTTTCTTCTGATTGCATATCCTCAACAGCCCATAGCCGTCCACACCCATGATATCCAGCACGGCAAGGTCAAAATATTGAGTCTCCAGGAGTTCCTTGGCATCCTCGAAGTTGGCTGCAGTGACGACTCTGCACATTCTCAGAGTTTCCTGCATGATTTCCAGAATGTCCGTTTCATCGTCCACAACAAGGATTTTCTTGTCCTGCAATAGACTGGTGTCTGCCATGGCGGAGCCTCCTGTTCGTCAGTAAATCGGTTGTATTCGCATCATTTCCCGGATGATCTTAAATATCCCTTTTAGCAGATTCTAACCCTGGCCGTCAAATATTTCCCTCTGTAACAGTTTAGCTCTTTGAAATGGATGGCTCAGGCCATGGGGGTCCCTCATGGCCTTTTTCTGTGTTTATTTCAAAGAGCTAAACTGTTACTTCCCTCTTATTCTGAGGGAGATCCTGTACCCAGGGGTTTCAAATCCCTGGTGAAAGCCCGAACACATTTCCTGGGGCCTTGCCCGGTGCTCGCAGAAGGTTTTCCCTTTTCCTTGTGAAGGAGCACATGGGCATAGGGATTGGTCGGGCCATGGCCTGAACCTATGGCCAGACCGTGGCGAATCGCTCTCGTGATGAATCGCTTGGCTTCTGCAACGGACTCTCGCACAGGGAGCCCCTGGGCAAGAAACGTTGTGAGAGCAGCCGAATAGGTGCACCCGGTCCCGTGGGTGTTCCTGTTTGAAAGGCGGGGGGCTTCATAGGCCTCGAACTTCTGGCCGTCAAAGAGGAGGTCCACGGCTTCTTTTTCGAGATGACCTCCCTTGATCAGCACGTACCTGGGGCCCATGTCCCTGATCACCCTGGCCGCCTCTTTCATGCTGTCGAGGTCTTGGACAGGAAACCCGCTCAGCACCGATGCCTCGGGAAGGTTCGGGGTGACGAGGGTCGCCATGGGAAGCAGGATTTCTTTGAGAGTTCCCCTCGCCTCTTCGGACAAGAGGGCGTCTCCGCTCTTTGCCACCATGACGGGGTCCACCACCAGCAGCTCCACCTTGAATCGCTTCAGCTCCTCGGCCACGGCTTTGACGATTTCCGGAGTGGCCAGCATGCCTGTCTTTGCAGCATCCGCGCCGATGTCGGATAGAACCGCTTGCATCTGAAGCCTGATGAAATCCACCGGCACAGGGTAAACACCCTGGACCCCGAGCGTGTTTTGTGCGGTGAGCGCGGTGATGGCGCTCATCCCATAGGCCCCAAGCACGGTGATCGTCTTCAGGTCCGCCTGGATGCCTGCGCCTCCTCCGGAATCAGAACCGGCAACCGTCAGAATTCGTTTCATCGCTTTTCCTTTCCTTTATTACAATTCAGGCACAAAGATGCAGAGGCACAGAGGCACAAAGCAGAAACTGCTATTCTTTTTCTTTACCCTCTGTCACTCTGTGCCTTTGCCACTTTGTCCCTTTGTCTCTGAAAGTTATCGGCACGAGGCGCCTGCGGCTCTACCTTTGCCCTCCTGTCACAACCGGAGCCGTTCTTGCCTCCGCTACCGGCTTCCACAGCACCATAAGAAAAAGGTAGATCAGGCCGGCGGCCACGAGGCTCGGAATCGAGGAACCGAGGGAGGTCGTCTTCTGCACAAGGTGATAGAGCCCGAATCCCGCTCCCCATGAAACAAAGGCCCATGGATTGAAGCCCGCCGAATACCAGTAAAGATCCTGTCGATGGAGCGGTCGCTCCGGGTGGCTCTTCCTGCGCAGAAAAAAGTAATCTGCCAGCACGACGCCGAACAGAGGGCAGAACACGGAACCGATGAAAAGCAGGAAAGCCTCGTAGGCCGT
The DNA here is from genome assembly GCA_963702565.1 of uncultured delta proteobacterium. Classification (GTDB taxonomy): domain Bacteria; phylum Desulfobacterota; class DSM-4660; order Desulfatiglandales; family HGW-15; genus CAVPDE01. The sequence continues at coordinate 209,602 of CAVPDE010000016.1, forward strand.
AGCGGGAAACACCAGGGCCAGACCCGTTCCAAGAACGCCGCACAGAATGCTCCCCCGCCTCTCTCCCAGTTCTGGCCAGATGTTGAGGGAAGAGACGGCCGTGGAATAGATATCGAGAAAGGTGGTCGTGAAAGTGGAGAAGAGCACGATGATGATGGCCGGCAGGGCAAGGCCCACCTTGACCATGAGTTGCATCACCACGCTGTCAGGGGTAGCGGACTGGGTGGCGAGAGCGGCGCTGAGACCGACGATGAACATCCAGGAACTCACCAGGAAATAGCCGATCCACGTTCCCCAGAAGGCGGTCGAAGCGCTCCTGCTGAACCGCGAGTAGTCGCACACCAGAGGAAGCCACGAAATCGGCATGGCAATGACGAGATCCAGCCCGACCATGAAAGGCATGGAATCCTTGGAAGGAATTCCGGCCAGATGGTCCCAGCCATACTGACCGAACATCACATAGGTCATCACACCGCACAGGAGGAGAAGCCCCGTGACCGCGATCCGCTGAATCCATTTCCAGAACCTGTGTCCCAGAACAGCCCAGAGGGTCGTCACAACGCCTGCGACAATCGCCCACCCCTGGAATCCTGCTCCCGGAAAAGGCCACACCGCCTGTGCCGCCTGTCCGCCGATCCAGATCATGACTCCAGTCCACCCCACGAGCTGAACCAGGTTGAGTACCGTGGCGAAGTAAGATCCCCTCACACCGAACGAAGGCCTCACATTGACCATGGTCGGAAGCCCGGTCCTGCTGCCGATGATCCCTCCGAGGGCCAGAGGCGTGTTCCCGATGAGATGTCCCAGGAGAACCACCAGGATTCCTCCCATGAGACCCAGAGGGACCAGGAGACCCCCGGCCCAGATCTCTGCAAGAGAGACGGCTGCCCCGGCCCAGAGCAAGAGAAAATCCATGCCGGTCAGATTGCGCTCGTCCCACCCAACCGGTTTAACCCCTTGACTGTTTTGCATGGGACCACCCCCCTTCAATAAAAAAACCGCTCCCCCCGGAGGGAAAAGCGGCCCATGCACATTGAGAAAAACCCATACTTCTTGATGCCTATCGCTTCCCTCCGCTGGCATTACCCAGATCAGGTCTTAAGGGTTACCGAGCTGAAGCCCGGCTCTCAGTGGGTCACCCCTAGCGACAAACTCAGTCTACATCACGGTTAACCAATGTCAAGAACAAAGAAATCGGCGATCTTTAGCTTGACTCTGTCGGATTCTTGAGAATATTCTTCGTCGAAATAGCTGGTTTATCATTTGCCCTTCCCCAAACTCCTTCTTGAAAAGAGGTCCCAGAATGAAAACTCCCGGAAGGCTCCTTTTCCTCGCCCTGATCCTCCTCGCTTTCGGCATCAGCGCCTGTTCTTTCTTGAACTCTTTCGAGTCGGAAGGGACACTGACCCTGCCCGGGTTAAAGGCACCGGTGACGGTCCACCGCGATGAAAGGGGAATGGCTTTTATCTACGCTCAGGACATGCAGTATGCCATCATGGCACAGGGCTTCGTCACAGCCCAGGACAGGCTCTTCCAAATGGAGCTCACCCGCCTTGTTGCCACAGGAAGGATATGTGAAATGGCCGGAGACGAAGCCCGCCCCCTGGCGATCCGGATGAAGACCATCGGCTTTCTGAGGAATGCCAGGAAGCATGCAGCTCTGCTCGACCCGGAGACAAGGTGTACTGGTGGTTCAGCGACAAAGCCATCAAGGAGCACAGCCGAGCGGTTCTCACACTGACCGGCAAGTAGGATTTCAATCGAGGGAAAGAGGGACAGAGGCACAAAGGGCCATAGGGTGAAGAAAAAAAATAGCAGTTTCTGCTTTGTGCCTCTGTGCCTATGTCCCTTTGTGCCTGCATCAGGGTGAAGAAATGAATTAACGTCCTCGTTTGAGGGCTGAAGGGGCCTGGAGCAAATGACAAAGAAAACCCTGATCGTCGATCTGGGCACCATAGCCTATCAGGAAGCCTGGGATCTCCAGCACAGGATCCACGAGGCAAAACAGGCAGGGCTGTCTGCAGATGTCCTGCTTCTTCTCGAGCACCCTCATGTTTTCACCCTAGGGAAAAACGCCAAGAGGGAGAATATCCTGGTGTCCGAAACGGTTCTCAAAGACGAGGGAATCGACTGCGTCTCCATCGAGAGGGGCGGAGACGTGACCTACCACGGGCCGGGGCAGCTCCTCGGGTATCCCATCTTCTCTCTTGAACCCCTCAAGCTGAGGGTTGTTGACTTCGTCGACCGACTGGAAGAAGTGATGATCCGCGTCCTGAAGAGCTACGGCCTGGCGGCTCAAAGAAGTTCTGTGAATCGGGGAGTGTGGGTGAAAGAGGCCAAGCTGGGGTTTGTGGGAATCGCTCTCAGGCGAGGGATCACGCTTCACGGGTTCGCCCTCAATGTCGCCCCGAAACTCTCCTACTATGACATGATCCACTCCTGCGGTCTCAAAAACGTTCAGATCGTTTCGTTATCTTCCCTTCTTCGAAAAAGCGTTCCCATGGAGGAAGTGAAAAAGAAAACCATCGACTCCTTTGAGCGCGTGTTCGCCTTGAAAACCGAACAAATCTCCCTCTCCGATCTTCTTGCGACTCTCTCGGCTTTTCTTCCCTCCCCCTGACCTTCCATTTGCCCCCTCCCCCGCCACCGGTCTATTCCCCTGTTACTGTGGGAGAGCGATGCAAGCCCCCCCTGTGCTTTCTTTACTAACGGGAGGATAGGGGAATTCAGAACCGGGCAGATTTGGCAAGCATCACGTGAGGATTGCGAATGCACCCTTCTTTCAGGGAACCGCAGATTTATTCTTCTTTTCACAGGATTGGGTGTATTTGTGTTCTCCGGAAAACTCCGCAGGTGGACAAGTTGGATGAATCGGCATGGTTAGGGGTGCTCCAGCCCTGCCCGTCCTTACCCAGGCATGGGAAAATTTGACGGCATGGACGATTTCGAAATAGTTACTTAGCCCGCAGTCATTCTGTAGACGGCACTTATTCATTGAAATATCAAATATAGAGCTTGATTTTTCAACTCAATTCGTTTAGGCTGCAACGATGAAGATTATTGACAGAAAAACGGATCGGGTCACATTAACCAAGCTCATGTCCGCATTTCCCGTAACGGCGATTCTTGGCCCCCGGCAGTGTGGAAAAACGACGCTGGCTCGAACGCTCGCCGCCGATTCCTATTTCGATCTTGAAAATCCCCAGGATCTTGCCCGTCTGGAACAGCCTCAGCTCGCATTGGAAGACCTGACGGGACTCATCGTCATCGACGAGATCCAGCGGTTGCCCGACCTCTTTCCGCTCCTGCGCTATCTGGTGGATCGAGGAAAAGGTCGCAAGTTCATCATCCTTGGAAGCGCCTCTCGGGATTTGATTCGCCAGAGTTCGGAATCCCTGGCCGGGAGGATCGCCTACCTTCAATTGGGAGGATTTCGCCTCAGCGACATCGCGCCCGGGGCCATCAAGACCCTGTGGTGGCGAGGAGGATTGCCCCGATCCTTCCTGGCGGCATCGGACGATGAAAGCCTGCTCTGGCGGAACCAATACGTGACGACCTTTCTGGAAAGGGATATCCCCCAGTTGGGGATCACGATCCCCGCCCGGACGCTTCGCCGCTTCTGGACCATGCTGAGCCATTACCACGGCCATATCCTGAACTTTGCGGAGTTGGGCCGCTCTTTCGGCATCTCCGACATGACCGTCCGGAAGTACTGCGATATTCTGGAAGGCACGTTCATGGTCCGCATCCTCCAGCCCTGGTTTGCCAACATCGGGAAACGTCTGGTGAAGCGGCCGAAATTGTACCTGCGCGACTCCGGGCTGTTCCACACATTGCTGTCCATTGAGACCACGGAGCAACTGTACGCTTCGCCCCGGCTCGGAGCCTCCTGGGAGGGGTTTGCCCTGGATGGTGTCTGCCGAACCTTGGGAAAGGAAGATGGGGATCTCTATTTCTGGAACACCCACGCCGGCGCGGAACTCGATCTTTTCTGGCAGGCTCGTGGACAAAACTGGGGAGTAGAATTCAAATATGAAGATGCCCCCCAGTTGACCCGATCCATGAAGACGGCAGTTGAAGACCTTGAATTGGGGCGGCTGTGGGTCGTCTATCCTGGGAAAGCAGCCTATACTCTCAGCGAAAAGATCCAGGTGCTCCCCCTTGCGGACGTTCGCGACACCTGGAACTACAGATAGCTGAGAACATGGAGGCGCCCTCGATCCAGAACGCAGGCCATGATCCACTCCTGCGGTCTCAAAAACGTTCAGATCGTTTCCCTCTCCTCTCTCCTTCGCAGGAGCATTCCTTTGGAAGAAGTGAAGAAGAAAACCATAGACTCCTTTGAGAACGTTTTCGCTTTGAAGACCGAACAAATCTCCCTCACCGATCTTCTCGCCGCCCTGTCCTCTTTTACTCCTTCCCCCTGAGCTCCGAAGAGCGCCCTGTCCCGCCACCGGTCTAATCCCCTGTTACTGTTGGACGGCGACGCAAGTCCCCCCGTGTCTCCTTTGCTAATATGACCTATAAAGCATGTTCCAGGGGATTTGCAGAGGACGATTTTCACAGATGGCATCAGTGATTGCGATCGCCAGTGGAACAGCGTTGCGGTTAATTCTATTTCTTTCGAGCAGCCACTTTAATGTCTTACCGATAACCAAGGCCAGTTCCGCCCCCTCGATGGTATCATCCGGCATATGTTTGGATTTGGCCTCACGGTACAGCAGGCCAGAACCCAGCAGCTTGCCCATGCGGCCGTTGCGGCCGGCCTGACATGTGACATACAGATCACCGGCGCCTGCCAAACCGAGAACACTATCACTTTGGCCGCCGAGAAAATCTACAAAATAAGAAATTTCCGCCAGGGCCTGGGTAAACAGGCCGGCTGCAAGATTATGCATCAGGGCACCGTTCGGGGCTTGGCCCTTTTGCGCCAATTGACCGGCCGCGTAACCGACCCCCAGGGTGTAGAAGTTCTTGAGGGCCGCACACACTTCGACCCCGATTAAATCGGTGCTCCCGCGGGCGTGATAGTAGGGAGCATCTGCAAGACTTAAAAGCCCATCCAGCAGCCCGGTATCCGGGCAGGCAATAACGACACTGCTTTGACGACGGGCCGCCAACTCACCCGCAATACACGGTCCACCGACGGCGGCTACCGATATCCTGCTAAAACCATATTGCGCAAGGCCCTCTTCGACGACCTGCGGCAGGATTACGATCGAACCGTTTTGCACGGCCAGACCCTTGGTCAGCATCAGGATGGGAACAGGCGCTTTAAGCTTGGGACCGATGCGCGCCACAGCCCAGTCAACACCGGCTGAATTCACACCGAAAACAACCAATCGGACATGTTTGTCCATGATTTCTTCCAGCTGCTTATAGGAGAACGCCCGGACATTTTCCGGCAGTTTCACTTTCAGCTTGGGGTGAATACCGTCCGCCAACACACTCTCTATGATGTCCTGGTCAAGATGGGTGCCGACCAGGCAGACTACGTTGCCCGTATCGGCCAGAAGCTGGGCGAAAGCACTGCCCATAACCCCTGCCCCTAGCAAAATGATTTTGGCCATGATTCCTTTGTCGTTTCCTAAAAAGGTTTTAATGAACTACCCCGCAGCAAGCTGCGAGGTATCCATAAAGGATACCAAATCTACTTCAGAACGAAGCAAGCTTCGGGGAACTGACCCCGAAAGGGATTAGAGTCTTCATCGCACTCCGCACCTCACTTGCGATATCCTCGCTGTGGTCCCGTTCGGTAAAAAACCCCCGAATCTCCACCTTCGGATCTGTGTGCTTGCCTCACAGCGGGAAGGCTGCCAAGGCGAAAACGATAAAGGTATAGGCAGATTCCTGCAACCCCGTCATACGGGGACCTACCAGCCAAGGCCCTGATCACCTGGTCGTACACGCCGTTGGCCTTGATCGAGCCCCCTCCGTAAACAAGCATCACCCGCAGGTTCTTGGAAACCTGGGCGGAGAGTTCGCTGATCTGGCCCTTTCCAAAGAGGATCCGTGTGGGATTGCAGAAGACGAAGTTGTCCATGATGTTCTCCTGAAGGAAGGTTGGTCTGGAGTTGCCTCCACGCACGAAAAACCGACATGGGCGGTGAGTCGTGAAAACCCATCTTGGCGCATGGACTCTATTGAAAACACCCCGAAGTGTCAATGACAAAGCCGGGGCATGAGGCCCCCAAGCTCGAAGCGGACGTCAGACTCAGCGATCCCTCGGTAGAACGAAAAACATCTTGACACTTAGTATAATATTGTAATATTACCTACTGAACCGCGGGGCCCCTGCCCGCCGCAGGTTCGCACGGCCGTCGAGGGGTCAGCCTTCCGGGCGGAGGCTGCCGCAGGCAGATCCCTGAAGCCGGTTCCAGTCGCGTTTCCCCTATTCATCGAAAGGACATCCAGAGAGAGCCCAACAAGGAGGTTTGGTCATGGCAACAAAGAGTGTGATTGAAAAACTGTGGGAAGTTAATCCTGAAGCAGAAATCTGGTGGGATTCGTCCCCCCTTATATTTGATAACTGGCGGACCAAGATGATCCAGCAGGCTTCAGATAAAAAGCAGATGACCGAGTGGATGGATCGCATGTACCACAAGAACAACAAACCCGGGGACAACCTCTTTCGAGGGGTCACCACCAATCCCCCTCTTTCCTACGCCGCCATCAAGGACAACCCCGAGTACTGGGCCAAGTGGGTCGACGACCGGATTAAGAAAGACCGGTGCACAGACTCGGAAGTGGTGTTCTGGGACACGTACAAGGAAATCGTGAAACGGGGGGCGGAGTCCTACCGGCCCATCTTCGAGGGGAGCCGCTACAAGTTCGGTTACATCTCGGGCCAGACGGATCCGCGTGTTCGGGAGGACGTGGACAAGATGTTTAGCCAGGGCGTGGAGCTTCATTCGATTGCACCCAACGTGATGATCAAGATTCCCGGCACGGCAGAGGGCTATGAAGTAATCAAGCGGCTCACGGCCAAAGGGATTCCCACGAACAACACGCTGTCCTTCATCATTCCCCAGTTCAAGGCGTGCATGAAGGCGGTGACGGAGGGGCTCAAGGAGGCCAAGGCCAAGGGGGTGGACCTGACCCGGTGGCGTTCCGTGATCACGGCCATGAGCGCCCGTTTCGGGACCTTGGGGGACTTGCAGAAGGATGCGCAGAAGCGCAACATCACGGTTTCCGAGATGGACGAGCGGTGGGCAGAGATTGCGGTGTTCAAAAAGGCGTGCAAGCTGGTGAAGGAGAACAAGGAGTATCAGGGAAAGATGCTTCTCTGTTCCATGAGGATGAGCCCGATCATCAATGGGGACGTACGTTCCTGGCATGTGGAGAAGGTGGCGGGAGCCGACATCGTATACACCTGTCCTCCTCCTTACATTGAGGGGTTGCTGGTCAAGGGGAGCCATCTGGAGTTCAGCAACCAGATCTGGGAGCCTGTGCCCAAGGACGTGATGGACAAACTCATGAGAATTCCCTACTTCGAGAGAGGGTATGCGGAAGACGGGTACGCGGCGCAGGAGTTCAACAGCCACCCTGCCCTGCTTGCAACGGCCAAGGAGTTCAGCGGAGCGACGCAGGGGATGGTGGACTTTGTGGCCAAAAGAGTGGCTGCTTTCTGCGGATAAATCCCGCCGCAACGACACCAAGGACACAGAGAAAAAGCTTGTTTCTTTGTAGGAGGGAACTGTGACTACTGACGCTTCGAATAAACCTGGAATCAACCCGGATCTTGAAGAGAAATGCATCAACACCATCAAGTTCCTGGCTGTGGACGCAGTTCAGAAGGCCAATTCCGGCCACCCGGGCATGCCCATGGAAGCCTCTGCTCTGGCCTACGTGCTGTGGAGCCGTCTCATGCGTTACAACCCGGCAAACCCTCAGTGGCCGAACCGGGACCGGTTCATCCTCTCCGCAGGCCATGGCTCCATGCTCCTTTATGCCATGCTTCACCTCACGGGCTACGGCTTGTCTCTGGATGATCTGAAGAATTTCCGGCAATGGGACAGCCGAACTCCCGGCCATCCGGAATATGGCCGCACCCCCGGGGTTGAAACGACCACCGGGCCCCTGGGCCAGGGATTTGCCACAGGAGTGGGAATGGCCATGGCCGAGACCTTCATGGCCAACCTCTTCAACCGGCCGAGGTTTCCCGTTGTGGATTATTTCATCTATGCCTTCGTGAGCGACGGGGACATGATGGAGGGGATCTCCTCGGAAACAGCCTCGTTGGCCGGCCATCTCGGCCTGGGTAAACTGATTTACATTTACCTGGACAACCGGATCACCATCGAGGGTTCCACGGATCTGACCTTCGGCGAGGATGTGGCAAAACGGTTTGAAGCCTATAACTGGCAAGTCCAGCGAGTGGACGGGTATGACCTGCCTGCCATTGAAGGTGCGGTGAATCAGGCGAAAAAGGACCTCTCCCGCCCCTCTCTGATCATCGCGAGAACCTGCATCGCCAGCGGAAGCCCCAACAAGCAGAACTCCTGCGAAGCCCACGGAGCACCGCTGGGCGCAGAGGAAGTCACCCTTACCAAACGGAACTGCGGCTGGCCCGAGAAACCGGACTTCCTGGTCCCTGACGAGGTCCTTTCCTACTTCCGGCAAGCCGTGGGTAGGGGGAAAGAAGACGAGGACCGGTGGATCCTCCTCTTCAAGGAGTACAGGGAAAAGCATCCGGACCTGGCCGATCGATGGGATGCCGTGCACAAGGGCCTGGATGGATTTGCCTGGGAATCCAGCCTGCCGAAATTCGAAGCATCTGAAAAGCCGATCGCCACACGCGCGGCTTCAGGCAAAGTCCTTGCCGCGATTGCTCCCCATTTGCCGGGCCTCATCGGAGGATCTGCGGACCTTGCGCCTTCCAACAACACCTATCTGAAGGGTTTCGGCGAATTCAAGAAAGACAAGGGCCCCAACATTCATTTCGGAATCAGGGAGCACGCCATGGGCACTATCCTAAACGGGCTCGCCCTGAGCAAGGCGCTTATCCCCTACGGCGGCACCTTTCTTGTGTTCTCCGATTACATGAGACCGGCGATTCGGCTGGCGGCCCTGATGAAGCTCCCCGTTGTTTATGTCTTCACCCACGATTCCATCGGTCTAGGCGAAGACGGCCCTACCCACCAGCCCATCGAGCAGATCGCCGGCATGAGGGCCGTGCCGAACCTGACGCTCATCCGGCCTGCGGATGCGAATGAAACGGCTGAGGCCTGGAAAGCCGCCTTGCTGAACCGAAAAGGGCCGACAGCCCTGGTCCTGACAAGGCAAAATCTTCCTATCCTCGACCGGAGCCGCTACGGCTCGGCAGCAGGGCTTCACAAAGGAGCCTACATTCTTGCGGACGCACCGAACGGAAATCCGGATCTGATCCTCATGGGCTCAGGCTCTGAAGTGCACCTGATGCTCAGCGCACAGGATCCGTTGAAGGCCAGGGGCATTTCCGCCCGCGTCGTGAGCATCCCCTGCTGGGAGCTCTTTCAGAAGCAGTCCGCAGTGTACAAAGAGGCGGTTCTGCCCTCTCGAATGAGGGCTCGCCTAGCGGTGGAGGCCGGATGCTCTTTCGGATGGGAGAGATTCATCGGTCTGGACGGAGACATCATTGCCATGGATCGTTTCGGCGAATCCGCCCCGGACAAAGTGCTCTTCAAGGAGTTCGGTTTCACGGCGGAAAACGTAGTGAAAAAAGCGGAAGCGCTTCTGAAGAAAACGAGATAACAGAAGTCTTCTCTAAAGAAAAACGGTCCACTGAAAGGAGGTTGTCCCCATGCCCTATGTCACCATGAAAGACGTTCTTGCCAAAGCCAAACAGGGAAAATATGCGGTGGGTGCCTTTGACATCTTCGATCAGCTCTCCATGAAAGCGGTTGTGGAAGCTGCATCAGAGACAAAGAGCCCAGTCATCATCCAGGTGCTACCCCCTGTGGTGGACTATTTCGGAGCCGGGACAATTGCCGGCTGGGCGCGCCAGCTTGCGGATGACTATGCCCGTGTGCCCCTGGTGCTCCATCTCGACCACGGCAGGAAAATCGAAATGGTCTACCAGTGCATCGATGCCAAGTGGGGTTCAGTCATGATGGATGCTTCGGACAGACCCCTCGACGGAAATATTTCCGTCACCAAGAAAGTGGTGGAGAAAGCCCATGCAGCGGGAATCACCGTGGAAGGGGAAATCGGCTGCATCTTCTCGGTGGATGAAAAAAAGGAAGTGCGGGAAAAAGAGGACAACTTGGCCAGCGTCCCTTCATGCGGCCGCTACTTCAGGGAAACGGGCATCGACGCCCTCGCCCCTGCCATCGGAACGGCCCACGGCCTTTACAAGGATGTACCCAGAATCGATTACAAACGCCTGGAGGAGATTGGCAGAACCGTCAACCTCCCCATGGTTATCCACGGCGGAACCGGCCTCACAGACCAGGATTTCCGCAATCTCGTGAAATCCGGGGCAGCCAAGATCAACATCTGGACACAGATCTGCATCGAGTTCTGCGACGCCATGCAAGCCTTTGCCAAGACCGATCCGCCGAGCAATGATCCCATTGCCTTCACCAGGATCGCAGCCGAAAGGATCAGGAAAAGGACGACCGAATTCATCCGGGTCTTCGGCTCCGAAGGCAAAGCGTAAGATCACCGTAACAGGGAGGATCAAGACATGGTCCCAGGAAAGAGGTTCATCGTCCAGAGCAATTGGAAGATGAACAAGACCTTTGAGGATGGGCTGGCTTATCTATCGGCCCTCCGGAGCGCCGAACCGAGGTTTCTCGGGTTGACGGAACTGGTGCTTTGCGTTCCTTTCACCCTGCTCAAGACGCTGGCCGATGCAGCCAAGGGAATCTCCTGCGTTTCCATGGGCGCCCAGAACGTGCACTGGGAGGACAAGGGCGCCTTCACAGGAGAGATCTCCGCCCCCATGCTGAAGGAGGCAGGAGCGCGCTACTGCGTGGTCGGCCATTCGGAGCGAAGGGAGGCCTTTGCCGACACGGACGAGCGCGTGCAGTGGAAGGCCAAGGCCTGTCTGAAACAAGGGATTTCCCCGATTGTCTGCATCGGCGAGTCGCTGCAGGAAAGAAAGCGCGGCCAAACCCTCGCCAGGCTCGAATACCAGTTCCTCGCCTGCTTCGAGGGATTCACTTCGGAGTACATGATCAACACGGTCATCGAGTACGAACCGGTCTGGGCGATCGGCTCGGGCATGGTGGCCACGCCCGAGCAGGCTGGAGAAGCTCATCACTTTATCCGTGAGATGATCAGGAAGTATTACTCGGAAGAAACCGCATCGAAAACCCGCATCATTTACGGCGGAAGCGTCAAAGTGAAGAATGTCTTGGAAATGGCGGTAGCCAGAGACACGGACGGGGTCGGGGTCGGATCCGAAAGCTGGGATGTCCAGAAGTTCATCGAACTGGCGGAAATCTGTGCTCAGAGCGCTTCAAAAAGCAAAGTCCTCTAAAAGCGAGGGGCCGGCAAAGCCGGCCCCTCGCTGATCTCATCAATCCTCTGGAAAATATCTATTCCTCCAGGAAAGCCTCGAAGGCCAGGTCGTACTTGTCGCTCCGGTACAGAGACTCCTCGCACTCGATAGGCTGGCCGTCTTTGATGTAGGTCACGCCATTGATCAGGAATGCCAGCGCCCCTCCCTCAAGCCCGAAGAGCGCGGCCTGAGGGCCTGAGAACTTCGCAATGGTTACGTTTTGTGTATGCCGATAAGGCTTCTGAGCGTAGAGATTCTCAAAAACCTTCCACAGGGAAGACGAAAGATCATGCTTCTCGATCCCCGGGCAAAGGTCCGTTCTAATGTACCTCGTTTCCAGCATCATAGGCACATCATTCGCCAACCGAAGTCTGTTGAGTTTGAGGACCATGGCCCCCTTCTCAAGGTCCAGGCGCTGTCTCGCGAAAGCATTGGCAGACATGATCTTCTTGCCCAAGACCTTAGTAGACGGAGAAAGCCCCATCTCCTGCATGTTCGCCGTAAAACCCAGAACCTTCCTCAGGTCCCTCTTCACCTTGCTCATGCGAACGAAAGTCCCTTTCCCCGCCTTTCGCTCCAGCAGCCTTTCCTGGACCAGGTCGTTCAAGGCCCGGCGCACGGTGGTTGAAGAGAGATTGAACTGCTCGCCTAACTCGCGCTCCGAAGGAATGAGGTCATCTTCTTTATACGTCCCGTTGAGGATCTTCTTCTTGATCTCTTCCTTGAGTTGATAATACAGAGGCACTTTCGATTCGTAGTTTATGTCCATCTGCTCCATATCGCTCTCCAGAGGCCTTGTTTTCGGTACTGCCCGCCGAGGTAAGAACGTCATTCCGATTCAGCCCAGCTTCAACGCCGCTCCAAATTCTCACCGGTCGAATTGATCGTTGATCTCCGCAATTGTGTGCATGAACCCCTGGACCGTGTCATAGAATTTGACGTACACTTCCCTGTAAAATCTTTCGTACTTTAACACATTCTGAGCTATGGGTCTATAGGTTTTTCGGATGCTCACCATGGTGTCCACGGCCTTTTTGTAGTCCGGGCTCATCCCGCATCCGACGGCCGCCGCGATCGCAGCACCCAGAGCGGTGGTTTCAGCCGTTTCAGGGAGGTGCAGCGTCTTGTTGAACACATCGGTGAAGATCTGGTTCCAGTAGTCACTTCGCGCCGATCCTCCGTACATCTTGATCTGCTCCACCTGCGTCCCTGTGCCCTCTTCCATGAGTTCGGCCTGCCGCCTTGATTCATAGGCCAAACCCTCCATCAGCGAACGGAGCAGGTGAGGTCTGCCGTATTCCGTATGAAGTCCGAACACGACCCCCCGCGCATTCAAATCCCAGTAAGGGCCGTTCGCTCCCTGGAAGTAGGGCACGACCATCATACCTCGGTTGCCCACAGGACTTTCGCCGACCTGGTTGTAGATGACTTCCCAGATGTTCTTTTTCGTTTTTTCCGCTTCGCTCACCTCGAAGTAACCGAAGTTGTTCTTGTACCAGTTCATCAGAGCCGAACCGCCGCTGGGGATGTAATTCTCCACAATGTAGGCGCCCGAAGGATTGATCTCGATGAAGTAATTCACCTTTTTCCTCTCCGGTACACCCCGGGCGACCAGCTCATTGGTGCAGGATGTCCCCCCGTTGATGCCGAGCTCTCCAGGCTCGACCACGCCCGCCCCGAGCGTGCCGCAGGGCTGGTCCCCGGCGCCTGTCACCACTGGAAGGCCTTCGGGGAGACCGGTCTCCTTGGCCGCCTCTTTCGTCACATGACCGGCGACAGCCCCGCCCGGGAGGATAGGCTCGATCCAAATGTCTTCCCTGACCCCGAGAGCTTTGATGATGTCTTTGGCCCACTTCCTCGGGCTGGCGATATCCAGAGCGCCTGTCATGGTTCCGGCTCCCTCAAGGGTCACGAGATTTCCGGTGAGCTTGTAAATCAGGTAGTCCTGGACCAGAACGAGCTTGTAGATCTTCTCGTAGAGCTCCGGTTCGTTGTTCTTCAGCCACAGGGCTTTGTAGAGCGTCCACTGTCCCGGCGGATAACCGGTCCTTTCAAAGATGAGTTGCTTCCCCACCTTCTGCCTGGCATAGTCGGCTTCCTTGGAGCAGCGGATATCGTTCCACAGGATCGCCCTTCGCAGAGGCTTGATGTCCTTGTCCACAGGCACAAAGGTGAACCGCTGGTGGGTGATGCCGATGCCCACCATCTTTTTTACATCCACCGCAGGATTCGACACCACCTGTCGGCAGGCTTCCTTGAAGGCCCCCCACCATTCCTCCGGATCCTGCTCGACCCAGCCTGGGTTCTCTGTATAGAGAGGATATCCCTTTGAACCCTCTGCCACGGGCTTTCCCTTAGCGTCAAAGGCAATAACCTTGGTTGCGCTCGTACTGCTGTCCGCGCCTAACACCAATTGATCTTTCATGAACACCCCTCCTGTGCAAATGAATCCAAGATGCGGGCAAATATCCAGGCTATGGGATCAACAAGATTTTCACGGCTTCCAGATTTCGAAGAAGACCGAAAGCTTTCTTCCACTCAACGAGAGGGTAGCTTCCGCTGATCATTGGGTCGATGTTGACTCTCCCGCTCCCCAGGAGAGAAAGGGCCCTTTCCCAGCTCGTCCAGTTGGAGCTGAAACTGCACGAGACATTGATGGCTTTGCGAATGGCCAGATCCCAGGGCAGTGAAATCGTCTCCTTGCCGCTGATGCCCACCCCGCAGATTCTCCCGTCGATCTTGATCATGTCAAAGGCCTGCTTTACGGCCGGCTCCGCTCCGCTCGCTTCAACGATGAGGTCCGCCCCTGCGCCCCGGGTCAGATCGTTCACCAGCGCGAGAACATTTTCTTTTTCCACATTGACCGCGTAGTCCATGCCCATTTTCTCGGCCGTGGGAAGCCTCAGCTTTTCATCGCCCGTAGTCCCCGTCACCATGACAGCGCGCGCTCCTTCCGCTTTGGCAGCGGCTGCTGCCAGAAGTCCGATGGGGCCGCAGCCCATGACGACAACAAAATCCTCAGGCTCCACCTTGCTTCGTTCGAGCACCGCCTTCACGACCACAGCCAGCGGCTCGCAAAGGGCCGCCTGCTCATAGGACACGGATCCCGGGATTCGGTGCAGGGACGTCACCGGCAGCGCAATGAACTCAGAAAAGGCGCCATCTACTTTGTATCCTATAGCTCTTTTCTCCCGGCACACCTCGACTTGTCCGGTCAGGCAATATCGGCAGGTTCCGCATCCACCGCGGTGAGGTTCTGAGACCACCCGGTCGCCGGCCTTGAAGCCAACAACCTTCGTGCCGACTTCAACAATCTCACCTGAGAATTCATGACCAAGAATAATGGGGGGATTGTACGGAAAGCGATCCTCCTCGATGTGGAGATCCGTACCGCAGATGCCGCCAGCCCTCACACGAATCAGTGCATCATGCTCACCCGGCACGGGATCTTCAACGTTCTTGACCGCTATAAATCCCCTTCCTTTTTCTGTTTTTACGAGTGCCTTCATCAGATATCTGCCGCCTTTCAAAAAGTCGCGAGTACAGATGCATCGCCCCTTTTGCATCCGCTCGTTTTGCCCTCACCCCGCCCTCTCCCCAAGGCCGGGTGAGAGGGGAAGGGTGAGGGGGCCGAATGGCAAAGAGAAAATGCGTTCCTATTGGTTCGCCCTTTTGTTGCTTTTTGTCAATTCTTCATGGACCGATAGCCTCGTGCAGGCGGCCTGTTCCCCGCCTGCACGAGGCTATCGGATTCCATGAGGTTAGGGTTCAAAACAAGTCGGGGCAGGCGGTTCGGCAACCGGCCTGCCCCGAAGCGAAGGTTACTTTTTCTCCTTCGCCGCTTCCTCTTTCCACTGCTTTACCATCACATCGTAATCGATCGTTTCAGGTTTTTCTCTGTCTTTCATTTCCCGCGCAGGGCCGTCAGGCTGGTTGAACCAGTATTCCTTGTCCTTGAGCGGGTTCAATTTCGGAGAGTACAAGGGCAGCTTGAGTTTGCCCATGAGTTCGTCCTGCTTCTTGGCAAGACCGTCCATAGCCTCCTGCGGAGTCTTCTCGCCGGTCACGGCCATGGACACATAGTGCCACCACTGTTCCTGGAGCAGAGGATAGTCGGGCACGTTCAGCCCTGTATCCGTAAAGAGTTTGTGCACAGGCGCCCGGTAGAATTCGAGCAGGCCGCCGTACTTTTTCTCGGTCTCCTTGGTCCAGTAGGGGGAGTACAGATCGGATTTGCGGATCGGGGTGTTGCCGACGATCAGCTTCTTGAGGCTCACGGTCTTGGATACCATGAACTGGCCCCACAACCACGCCGCGGCTCTGTCCTTGTCTTTCACGTCCACCGGAATGGACAGAGAGCCCGCATCCTGGTAACCGACCTTCATGCCTTTCTTCCAATACTTTCCGTGAGGCTGCGGAGCGAGTCTCCAGAGAGGATTCCCGTCTTTGTCGCAAACCGGACTGCCCGGGGTGTAGTAGTTCGGGAAGGAGATGAACGTTCCGCAGTAGTAAATGGTCTGAGCGATTTCGCCGTTGCCGGGAATCGGGCCGACTTCGGACCACTCAATGCCCGCCGCATAGGGAGGAGCGAATTTCTTCAGCCACTCCACGTACTTTGAAAGGGCATACACGGCAGCGGGGCTGTTGGCCATTCCGCCCCTCTCCACCATGGAGCCCACGGGGATCCTGTTCTCGACGCGAATGCCCCATTCATCCGAGGGCAGACCATTGGGCACGCCCGGGCTGGTGCATCCTGCCAGGGAGAGCCACGCATCCGAGAATCTCCAACCCAGGGAGGCGCCTTTCTTGCCGTAATCCAGGTGCCCGTAGATCGGCTTTCCGTCAATTTGTTTCACATCGTTGGTCCAGAAATTGGCGATGTCCTCGTAAGCCGCCCAGTTGACCGGCACGCCCAGTTCATATCCGTATTTGGCTTTGAACATCTCTTTGTACTTCGGGTTGGTGAACAGGTCATAGCGGAACCAGTAGAGAATCGGGAAGGTCTGATCAGGGATCTGCAGAATGTTCTTGTCGTAGTCGTACCCGAACTCCAGGTTCAGCCAATCATCCAGGTCCAGGTAAGGGTTCGTGACAGCCTTGCCTTCACCCTTCATGTAGTCGCTCAGGACCACCATGGTCTTTTTCCTCAAGTGTGTCCCTTTGAGGTCTGCATCGGTGACATAGAGATCATAGATCTTTTTCTTGGTCGCTATCTGGGTCTGGAGTCTCTGGACCACCTCGCCTTCCCCGATGATGTCGTGGGAAGCTTCGATACCGGTGATGTCCTTGAAGGCTTTGGCCAGAACCTCGGCCTCATAGGTGTGCGTCTGGATGTTTTCCGCACAAGACTTGATCTTCATGCCCTTGTAGGCTTTCGCCGCCTGGGCAAACCACGTTAGCTCTTTGATTTGGTCTTCTTTGGAAAGGGAACTCGGTTGGAAGTTGTTAACCCAGCTTTCAATGGCCTTTTTCTGCTCCGGGGTGATATCCTGCGCTCGGGCAACGCTCGATGAACTCAGCGTGAGCGCCAAACCACACAGAGCCACCAACGCAAACAGAATGAAACGGCTTCTCTTCTTCATGCTTTACCCCTTTGAATAGTTGTTTATCCCTAACATCTCCCCTGACCAATCTTTTGCGACTCCTATCACCTCCTCTCTTTTTCTGCCGGATCTCAGAGCAAGCTGACCGCAGCCTTCCGCGCGAGAACGTGATCTCCCCCCAGAATTTCCAGATTCTCCCTCGCGCCGGTCGGCGGCTCCCGTAGCCAGCCGGTTCATGCCCATTTCAGTAAGATCACCGCGACAGCCGCAGAAACCGCGACCGCCCCCCACACGGCGACCTCGGGCAAAAACTTCAACCAGAGGAACACAATGACGACAAGGGATGCAATCGACATGAACACCCGGTCCCCTCTTGTCGTAACAATGGGCAGGAACCCCTTGCGGCCGTAACTCGGAGACACTTTGTCCAGGTAAGCCAGGCCGCACAGCATCACGAAAAGCGTAGCGAATCCGATGGCGCTCGGCACGGTCCAATGCATCCATTCCATATTACACTCTCCCCATGGAAAACCCTTTGGTGATGTAGTTTCGGATAAAGTAAACCAGGATCACGCCCGGAAGCATGGTCAGGACCCCGGCGGCGGTCAGGACTCCCCAGTCCCAGCCTTCTGCGCCGAGGCTGATCGTCAAGGTCACTGAAATCGGTTTTGTGGATATTCCTGTGAGGGTTCTCGCGAGCACGAGTTCGGTCCACGAAAAAAGGAAACAAAAGAAGGCTGCCACCCCAATGCCCGGACGAATTAGGGGAAGGAAGATCTTGACGAAGAACTTGCCGAAGCTGTAACCGTCGATCAGGGCGGTTTCGTCCAGTTCCTTGGGGATCCCGGACATGAAGCCCTCGAGGATCCAGATGGCCAGAGGCAGGTTGAAGAGGCAGTGGGCCAGGGCCACGGCCATCGGAGTATCAAAGAGCCCCATGTTGCTGTACAGCTCGAACATGGGGATCATGAAAATGGCAGCGGGAGCCATGCGGTTGGTGAAGAGCCAGAAGAAAAGGTGCTTGTCTCCCCTGAACTTCCATCTGGAAAATGCGTAAGCAGCCGGAACAGCGGCCACAAGCACCAGCACCACATTGAGAGCGACGTATGAAAACGAGTTGAGGAAGGCGGCACGCCACCCCGGGTTTCCGAAAATATGAAGATAGTTGCGAAACGTGGGATGCTCGGGAAACCATCGGAAGGTGCTGAGGATCTCCGTCGTTGTCTTGAAGGAGCAATTCACCATCCAGTAGATCGGGATGAGCAGGAAAATCGAATAAAGGATGAGGCCGATCACTTTCTTTTTCATCTGCCGGCACCTCCCTTCCCCATATTGAGCATCAGAGTGTACAAGAGGTAACAGAGGATCACGACAATCACGAGGTACACCACGGACAGGGCGGCGCCCGTCCCCATATCGAACCCGCCCGCAACCTGACTCGACACATAAATGCTCATGAAGAGCGTCGAGGTGCCGGGCCCTCCGCCCGTGAGGATGTAAGGCTCCGAGTAGATGTTGAAGGAGTCCATGGTCCTCAAGAGCACGGCAATGGTGAGCACGTAGCGCAGTTTGGGCAGGGTCACTTTTCGGAAGGTAGCCCAGGTGGACGCTCCGTCGATCTTGGCCGCCTGGTAATAGGCGTCGGGGATGGTCTGGAGTCCTGAAAAACACAAAAGCGTCACGAGCGGCACCCAGTGCCACACATCCATGACCACGGTGGTCCACCAGGCATCCATCACGTGCTCAACGGGCCGGTAGTCATATCCCATGGACGCAAACACTCTTGGAATGACCCCGAGATCCATCCGGGTAAAAACCCTCCACACGATCCCGATGACGTTGTAAGGAATCAGCAGCGGAATCCCCAGAAGGACGATCATCAGGGTCAGCCAGTTCCCTTTCTTGGGCATAGCCAGAGCGATCGCCAGGCCCATGGGAATCTGAATCACCAGGATCTGGAGGGCGAAAAGGATTTGCCGCTTGATGCACCCCATGAACACTTCATCGTTCAGCACTTCCCTGAAGTTCTGCAGGGCAACGTAATCAGGAATGGAACCGGGGAACAAGACGTGAAGGGAATAATTGACCACCGTCATCAACGGGATAAAGGCGCTCAACGAAACCAGCACCAAGGCGGGAGTCAAGAAAAGCCAAGCCCTGTTTTTCATCTCAGTCTCCTGCGCTGTTGGAACTCAATCTCTTTTCACCGGTGCCGTTCCTGCTCGGCCTGCCGGATGCACCGGGGGGAGCCATAGGGTCAGAACACCCGCTTGTTGTCTTTAAAGATTTTGACTTTATCCTCGGGGAACCCGACCCACAGCCGGTCTCCCACCGAAACCTTTTCGGTTGCCGACATACGGCCTTTGATTCGGATTCCGTTGGAGGTCAGGCTCAGGATCTTGTAGGCGCCCATGTTCTCAATGAGGCTCACACTCATGGGGATTCGGTCGTCCCTTTCTTCCCTGCCCGGTTCAACGAACTCGGGCCGGATCCCGAGCTGAAAGGGAGAAGCGGATCGGCTGAGCACCGATCTCAGACCATCGGAGATCTTCAGGCGGAAGCCGTGAAGATCTAGCGCATCTTCCTTTAGGGTCCCCTCCAGCAGATTCATGCCGGGGCTGCCGATGAAATACCCGATGAATGGGCTCAGGGGTTCCGAGTGAAGCTCCGCCGGGGTCCCGTTCTGCACCACGACGCCGTCCTTCATGACGGCGACATAATCCGCGAAGGTCAGGGCCTCGTGCTGGTCATGGGTCACGTAGATCATGGTGATCTTCAGCTTGCGCTGGACTTCCCGGAGTTTTCTCTGGAGCACGTATTTCTCTTTTGGGTCGATCACGGTCAGTGGTTCGTCCAGCAGGATCACCGCCGTGTCTTCCCGCACAATCCCTCGCCCGAGAGAGACCTTCTGCTTTTCAGCCTGGGTGATTCTTCCTGCCGGGACCTTGAGCAGAGGCGTGAGTTCGAGGATATCGGCGATTTCTTCCACCCTCTTCCCGATCCTGTCCCTGGGAACGCCGGAGTTCTTCAGGGGAAAGGACAGATTGTCGAAAACACTCATGGTGTCATAGACCACGGGGAACTGGAAAACCTGCGCCAGGCGCCTCTTCATCGGCGAGAGAGCCGTGACGTCCTTTCCGTCCAAGAGAATGGAGCCCACCGTGGGCCTCAAAAGGCCTGAGATGACGTTGAGGATCGTCGTTTTGCCGCAGCCCGAGGGGCCCAGAAGGGCATTGGCTGTCCCGGCTTCCCACGTCAGGTCAAGGTCCCTGATCACGAACCCCGAACCCATGTCGCATTCCGCAGGGAGAACACCGCAGTATCCGAGCGCGTACGAATGACTGATGTTCCTCAACTCAACCCTTGCCATGACCTTTACCTCCGATGCTGCGAAACCGGCGAACCACCCGCGGGTCAGTCATCAACGTGAGTCTTCGCCACCAGCTTTCCGGTATCCTTGTCAAAAATGAAGAAGCGCTTCGAGGGCAGATAGGCCGTGATCACCTGCCCCAGTTCATAGTGCCCCACCCCCAGCAGGAGGGCGACCAGAGACAGGCCCTCATGGCTCAGGTGCAGTTCCGTGTCTGAGCCGACTACTTCTCCCAACTCTACTCTGGCGGAGATGGGAATCATGTTCTCTTCCTTTTGCTCCGTGCTGATGGCGTGCGCTCGGATGCCGAGCAGGTAACGATCCTTGGTCAGGGTTTTCCTAAAGTCCTCCACCGGGATCTTGAGCTGATCCGACGCCCGAAGGAAGAGCCCGTTGTGTTCCGACACCAGCCGGCATTCAAAGATGTTCATCCCAGGATGGCTGAAATAGGCTCCCACCTGGCTGTAGGCGGGATTCCGATACACCTGATCCACCGGTCCGAACTGCATCAACCGGCCCCTGTGGAGAAACCCCACATAGGTCGCGAGGGCAAGCGCTTCAACCGGCTGCGGGGTGGCGAACAGGATCGCTCCCTGTCTGTCTGCGGTAAAAATGCTCTTGAGCTCCACCCTCAGTTCTTCCTGGAGCTTGTAGTCGAGGTTGGTGAGCGGCTCATCGAGGAAGATGTAATCCGCATCCTTGGCCAGGGCCCGCGCAATGGCCAAACGCTGCTGCTGGCCCCCGCTGATCTCCGAGGGAAGGTGATCCAAGAGGGAGTCGATTTTGAGAAGCGCGGCGATTTCTCTAACCTTCTTGTCGATGTCCGCTTTGGATGGCTTTTTCGGGGAGACTCTCAGCGGGGAGGCGATGTTGTCGTACACCTTCATGGACGGGTAGTTCACGAACCACTGGTACACCATGGCCACATTGCGCTTTTGTACCGGGACCTCCGTATAATCCTTGCCGTTGTAGAAGATCCTGCCGCTGTCGGGTTTCTCCACTCCGGCAAGGATTCTCAAAAGCGTCGTCTTGCCTTCTCCGGTGGGCGCTAGAAAGGTGACGAACTCCCCGTCGCTGACTTCAAAGGAAATGTCGTCGAGGATCTTCTTTCCGTCGTACGATTTCGAAATGTGTTCAACCGCAATACCCATAGGCCCCGCTCTCCCTGGGAGTCGCCGCAGGAATGAGATCCCGCCTCCCCGGCAGGAGCGCCGTCCTACCGCCCCTGTCGCGATCGTTACATTCTTTCAGACTTGCTGGGATGAGAGTTAAGATGAATGCCGTCTCTACAATCATGAACCGCTGTCACAACGATCCCTCAACCTGTCCTCTGGCCGGCGGGGTGGGTGCGCGCGATGAAACATGGATTGAATTGAACCCGCTGCCGGTCCTCAAGTACGCGACTGCAAGGTCCGGCCTCGACCCCTCACACCATTGAGGCTGCAGCCGATTGCATTGGCACAATATTACAATATTATTTTGTCAGTCAAGCCAAAAATGAGGCTTTTTCGAAAAATCTTCGGCCGCTGCAATTCGGTAGACAAACGTGCCGGTTAGCCTTTTTCGGAGCTGGGAAAGGCAGGCCCTTCTCTGCTGCTCCCGATGGCAGACAGGCGACAGGACCTCCTTTCGGCCTCCGACAAAAGAGGAGATAGAGTCCACGATGAAGACCCTTGTCCCAAATGGGTTTGCTCTATTTCATTGGGAGCTGCTAAAAGGCGTTTCATCGCCGTCCCCTCTTTTTTCGCCCACGCTCTTTGTCCCCTTTCCCTCGCAGTTCCTCGGTCGTTCACAGGCCCTTCGTTTTTTTGTTTCTTCTCCCTCGATTTTTCTTGACTAATGAAACAACATTACAATATTGTACTAATCAAAACACCCCATCGTGCAGCGATGGCTCTTGAGGGCTGCGGCTCTTCGCGGCCATCCCTTCATTCCAACCGAAAGAGTCGAAACCCCTGAAGGGCATTGCGGACGTCGCCGGGATCGGAGTTTGAAGGGTTTTCGGTTTTGTTCGAGGTTTTCTTAGTCCCCATATCCTTATCCTGGACGGGGGTCGCGCTCCCGGTCCGGATTTGGCAAAAGAGGAGGAAATGTATGGCGGAAAAAGCAGCCGCAAAAAAGGGCGCGGAAAAGAAGCCCGCTTCGCTCGGCGTCGATGAGAAGATCCTGTTGCAGATGTACCGCAGCGTGTATGCGACTCGTCAGTTCGAAACCAGGAGCATTGACCTCTACCGGCAGGGGCTCATTCGAGGATACCTCCATCCTTATTTAGGAGAAGAGGCCATCGCCGCCGGAGCCTGCGCGGCCATCACTCAGGAGGATTACATCCTCAGCACCCACCGCGGTCACGGCCACTGCATTTCCAAAGGGGCGGACTTGAAAATGATGGTGGCGGAAATCATGGGTAGAGCCACAGGTTACTGCAAGGGCCGGGGCGGCTCCATGCACATCTTCAGCAAAGCCAACAACAACCTGGGAGCCAACGGCATCGTAGGCGCGGGCATTCCCCTTGCGTGCGGCGCCGGCATGGGCATCAAGGCAAAGAAGACCAACCAGGTGATTATTGTATTCTTCAGCGACGGTGCAGCCAACAACGGCGTTTTCGGCGAAGGCCTTAACTTCGCCTCAGCCTTTATGCTCCCTGTGATCTTTATGCTGGAAAACAACCATTATGCCGTGTCCACGCCGGTGGAGTGCTCCTTTGGCAACTGCGATCTGGCCTGCAAGGGGCCGGCCTTTGGAATGCCCGGCATAGCCATTGACGGGAACGACGCGCTGGCCGTCTACCTCACCACAAAGCAGGCGGTCGAAAGAGCCAGGAAGGGCGAAGGCCCTACTCTCATCGAAGCCAAGACCTATCGACATGGAGGCCACCACATCAATGATCCTGGTTTGTACATGGACCAGAAGGTCCTTGCGGAGTGGAAGGAAAGAGACCCGCTCAAGCTCCTCCGCAGCAAAATAGATAATAAAGCCCAAATGAAAAAAGTTGAAACTCAAGTGGACAAAGACTTGGACGAGGCCATCGAATTTGCCAAGAACAGCCCGCAGCCTTCTGTGGAAGAATTCCTGGCCGGCATGCGCAACTTTTGATCCTTCCTAAGAAAGAGGAGTAAATCTATGGCTGAGATGATGTACCGGGAAGCTCTCAACAGAGCCCTGTTTGAGGAAATGGAAAGAGACCCTCTGGTTTTCGTCATGGGAGAAGGCATCGCCGAGCGAGGCGGGTCCTACAAAGTCACGGAAGGGCTGCTCAAGAAGTTCGGCCCTGAAAGAGCGATCGACACGCCGCTGGCCGAAGCCACGTTCACGGGAGCAGGCGTCGGAGCGGCCCTAGTCGGGGCACGTCCCGTCGTTGAAATCCTTTTCGTGGACTTCACGACCCTCCCCATGGATATGATCGTCAACCAGGCCGCCAAGTATGAATTCATGTCCGGCGGCCAGGGCCGGGTCCCCATGGTTCTGAGGACTCAAGGCGGCGCAGGCAACGGACTCGCGGCTCAACACTCCCAGAGCCTGGAGGCCTTCTTCTATCACATCCCCGGGCTGAAGCTCGTGATGCCTTCTTCTCCCTACGATGCGTGCGGGCTTTTGAAATCCTCCATTCGCGACGACCATCCGGTCATCTTCATCGAGCACAAGATGCTGTACACGACCAAGGGCGATGTTCCCGAGCAGGAGTACCTTGTTCCCTTGGGCTCTGCAGACGTCAAACGCAATGGAGAGGATGTAACCCTCATCACCTACTCCTATATGACGCTCAAATGCCTCGAAGCCGCCCAGTTGCTGGAAAAAGAAGGCATCAGCTGCGAAGTGGTGGATCTCAGAAGTTTGAAGCCCCTCGACAAAGAGACGATCCTCTCCTCCGCGCGAAAGACCGGGAAGGTCATCGTGGTTCACGAAGCCTGCAAGCGCGGCGGCATCGGCGGGGACATCGCCGCCATGATCATGGAAGAGGCCTATGACGACCTCGACGGTCCGGTGGGCCGCATTTGCGGTAAGGACACCCCTGTCCCCTATAACGTCGAGCTGGAAAAAGTCTGTGTTCCGACCGTAGAAGACATTATCGAGGGCGTTCTCAAGATCGCCTGACGAGAGGGTTTGATCAGCCCCCTTGACGGGCAGAAGACACGGCCGACAAATAACTTTTTCATCCGGAGTGAGAATTCGCTATGGCAACCAAGATCATCATGCCCCAGGGCGGGCAGCACGTGGAAGAAGGCAGAGTGGTCAAGTGGCTGAAGGCCGAAGGGGACCCGGTTAAGAAGGGAGAACCGGTCTGCGAGGTGGAAACAGAAAAAGTGGTTCTTGAGGTTGAATCCCCGGCGGACGGAGTGCTTCTCAAAATCGTTGTCCCGGCAGGAGAGAAAGTCGCTGTCTTCGCGACCATCGGAATCGTCGGAGCAGCAGGCGAACAGGTGGACCTATCGAAATTCGGCCCTGAGGAAAAAGAAGAAAAGGGTGTCGACGTTTCCGAAATAAGGAAAAGGCTCGCGGCAAAGGAAGGCGGAGGGGATGCCGGTGTCAAGGCTTCCGGAAGAGCCAAGAAACTGGCGGCAGAGAAAGGCATTGACCTGACCGCTGTCCAGGGCACCGGGCCGGGAGGCCGCATCGTCGAAGAAGACGTGCTGCGTGCCGCTGAAGAACTGGCCAAGGCTCCGGATGAGGTGATGGCCGGCAAAGTGAGAATCTCGCCGGTGGCCAAGAAGATCGCCGAAGACAAGGGCCTGAATGTTTCCTCCATACAGGGGACCGGACCCATGGGCCGGATCATGAAAGAGGATGTGCTCCGCGCCGAAGAACAAAAGGGCAAGAAACCGGCGCCCGCGGCGGGCGGCCTGAAGCAAGTCAAGGAGACGATTCCGATCCGGGGCGTGCGCCAGGTGATCTTCGATCGCATGCACCAGAGCCTGCAGCAGTCCGCTCAGCTCACCTTGACCATGGAAGTGAATGCAGCGGAACTCGGGCGATTCAGGAAAATCCTGGTCGATTCCCTGAAGGACAAGAACATCAAGATCTCCTACAATGCTATTTTGGTCAAAGTGATTGCCCGCGCCCTTGAAGCGCACCCCAAAATGAATGCCAGTGTTATTAAAGACGAGATCTGGCTTTGGGAGTCCGTGAATGTGGGTGTTGCAGTGGACGCTGAGCAAGGCCTCATCGTGCCTGTGGTTCGCGATGCCAACAAGAAAGATCTGGCGGCGATTCAGAAAGACATCGACGACAAGGTGGAGCGGGCCAAAAACAAGAAGCTGGTTCCCGATGACCTTCAGGGAGGGACCTTCACCCTGACCGGTCTGGGCTTCCTGGACATCGAGGCGTTCACGCCCATATTGAATCCGCCTGAGGCGGGTATCCTTGGAGTGGGAAAGATCATCGAAAAACCGGTCGTGGAAAATGGGCAGATCACCGTGGGGCAGAGGATGATACTGAGCCTCACCTTTGATCACCGCATCATTGACGGCGCAGACGGCGCCCGTTTTCTTAAAACCATAAAATCCTACATCGAGACTCCTTATCTCATGGTATAGCCTGCCTCGGCGCAGGGGTGAGACAAAGAGAGACGGCAGATAAGACGGAGGAGCAGATGTCTGAAGCGAGTTACGATGTGATGGTGTTGGGAGGAGGCGCCGGCGGCGTGCCGGCATCCATTCGGGCCGCACAGCTCGGCGGCCGGGTCGCCATTGTCGAGAGTGATCAGCTCGGCGGTCTTTGCATGAACCGGGCTTGCGTGCCCTTCGGCCACATGATGGCGGCTTCCAACATCCTCGGAAGCCTTACCCTGGCCAAGGAGATGGGGCTTGGCTTTTCAGACGTGAAGAAAGATTTCACGGCCCTCATGAAAAGACAGAATGAACTCATCTCCTTCATGAGGCAAGGCGTCAAGAGCCAGCTCAACAAGAAAAAAGTGGAGATCCTTCAGGGAAAAGGAAAGATCATCGGGAAAGGAAAACTGGAGGTGAACGGCAAAACCTATGCTTACAAGAATCTGATTCTTGCCTCTGGAGCGAAGTGGGTGAAGCCTGATTTCCCGGGGAGTGATGCAGAAGGCGTTATCACGACGGATGAACTCCTCGCAAGAGAGAAACTTCCGAAGAAAATCCTTCTGTACGGCAACAGTCCGCATCTGATTTCCATCGCCCAATTTCTTCACCGCTATGGTTCCGCGGTCACACTGGCTGTGCAAGACAAGGATCTTCTTTCTGCTGAAAGCAAAGTGATCCGTTCCCGGCTTGCCGCAGCCCTCAAGAACCAGGGAATCACGGTGTGGACCGGCGCTGAAATGGCGGGAGTGAAAAAAGAAAAGTATGGGCTTCACTGCTCCCTCAAGGTCAAGGACCGGCAGGAGGCTCTCGTGGTGGAGTCTGTCCTGAGTCTCCGACGGGGAGCGGCTCTCGCGGATCTGGGGCTCGAAAGTGTGGGCTACAGCACGCCCGGCGACTATATCGCCGTGAACAATAAGATGGAAACGGGGCTTGACGGCATCTACGCGATCGGCGACGTCTCATCCCCGGAGAACAGGCATTACAGTCATCAGTCTTCGAGCGGCGGCATTGTGGCCGCTGAAAACGCCATGGGTCTCAAGAGCACCTACGATTCCAAGAACCTCTGCCGGATCCTCTTCACGCGGCCCCAGGTCGCCTGCGTAGGTCTCACAGGCAAGGAAGCCAAAGAGGCAGGCTATGACGTGGTTGAAGGCGCCGCGCCACTGTCCATGAATCCCATGGGCATGATCCTGACCCAGACCGAAGGCATCGTCGAGGTGGTGGCGGACAAGAAATACGGCGAAGTGCTGGGGATCCACTTTATCGGCGAAGGAGCCTCGGAGATGGCGGGAGTAGGAGTGTTTACACTCCAGATGGAAGCCACTCTGGAAGACGTTGCCAGGGCAGCCTTTCCCCATCCGACCCTGAATGAATCGCTAGCAGACGCGGCAAGAGAATGTCTGGGAAGGTCCATTTTCCTTCCCTGACCTAACCATGCCCTCCCCCACTGCCGGTCCATTCCCCCCTGCTACTTTGGGCCGGCGGCACAAAAGCCCCCATTCCCCTCAACTCAAGAGGGGAATGGGGGCTTTTTATTCGCGCAGATTCAGCGTGCATCAAGGGAGGGAGGCCGGCCTATCTAGAACGAATCGCAAACTCGTGTAGCCATGGCGACGCAAGCCGCCCCTATTCCATGCTCAGTTTCTTGTCCATCTTGTTGAGGTCCATTTCTTTCTGACCTCCTTTGTCAAACTTCAAGACGACGTTTCTGAAATCCTTCTGATCAATCTTCTCCTTGACCCATTTGCTCCATTCCCCTCGGTGAGAATCAAGAATCGCCTTGAAATCTTTTGAGGAGTCAAAGCGTGACAGGACCTCGTCTTCAATCCAGACACAGTAGTTGCATTTCTTTTGCTCTCCTTCTGAGACAACAAAGAAATACTGGAAATGCTTGCTGCCCGGTTTAAGTCCCTCCTTAACTCTGAGGCTCTTGTAAGACCATTCATTTTCCATTTTTTCCTCCTTCTTGAACTAGGCTAAGATCCTAACCTTTTCTGGTTGTCATGGGGATAAGAGTCACTTTCAGTGAGACGGATAGTAGGGGATTCCGCCCTTGTGTGTCAAGGGTATGCAAAGCGGAAGCGATACCGCATAGATGCTGGGGTGGGGAAAGGAGACCTGCCTGCATCCTCGCTAGCTTGATGAAAGCACTAAAGCCTCAGCGGCGATATTCCCTTGACAGGGACAGGAGATTCGCTTTACTTCTTTCAAAACGCTTTATCCCTGTGTTGCTGCCATCTGCTTAAAGGCTCTGCACATAAGGAAAGGGAGACTGAGTAATGGAGAACGTTGTTATTGTCAGCGGGATTAGAACACCTATTGGAGCCTATGGAGGAGCCCTCCGCGACGTACCCGTTTATAGATTGGGCAGCACCGTATTAAATGAGGCGGTGAAAAGAGCCGGATTCGATCCAGTCCAAGTCGATGATGTCATCATGGGCCAGTCCTATCAAAATGGGGAATGCGCTAACGGGGCTCGGATGGCGTTGCTGGACGCGGGATGGCCGGACACGGTGCCCGGGGTCACCCTGGATCGGAGATGTTGTTCCGGCTTGGATGCAGTGTTTTTCGGCGTGATGAAAATCCAGACGGGAAATGCAGGGATCATTGTTGCAGGTGGCATGGACAGCATGAGTCAGGCGGAGTTGTATTTCCCGGGTGACATAAAATGGGGTTTGGGGGGAAAGCGACACGAAAAATGGGGGTTTATGCCAAAGGGGCACGGGGCGCTTGCCATGTGGGGGATTCCCCTCTACGACAGAATACAGCGTGCCAGGGTTATGTCCCAGCCGGTTCATCGTTACGGGGAGCTGAATTCTATGATGACCTGGGCTGAAACTGCGGCAAAGAAAGAAAAGATCACTCGTCAAGAGGCTGATGCATGGGCCCTGCGAAGCCATCAGAGAGCGGTTGCTGCCATGGATTCCGGGAAATTCCAAGAGGAGATTGTCCCTGTTTCTGTTCCACAGCCCAAAGGGGCCCCGCTGCTTTTCGATAAAGACGAGACACCACGGCGGGACTCAACGCTGGACCAGCTTGGTAGATTACCTCCTGTTTATCCTGACGGGATATGCACTGCAGGAAACTCCTCCACCGAGAATGACGGTGCGGCGGCGATCGTGCTGATGTCCGAAAGAAAGGCCGCCGAGCTGCGCATAGAGCCCATAGCTTATTTTAGAGCATGCGCTCTTGCCGGCTCAGACCCGACTCTCACGTATCCTGCGGTTCCGGCATCAGTGAACAAAGCTCTGGATAAGGTTGGGCTCGTGATGGATGATGTGGATCTCATTGAGATCCAGGAAGCCTTTGCCGTGCAAGCCCTTGCGGATGCCAGGCTGATGGGTGTTAGGGAATCCGACTTTAATCAGAAAATCAACGTGAACGGTTCAGGGATTTCCCTCGGCCATCCCATAGCCGCTACCGGTGTGATGAGACTGGTCACTTTGCTGCACGAGATGAAAAGGAGAAATGCGCGGCACGGGTTAGAAACCATTTGCGGAGGCGGCGGCCTTGGGATTTGCGCCGTTGTTGAGAGACCTCCTGGCAGGGCATAGCAAAAGAGAAGGAATCGAGGATTACGAACAAAGGAGGGCCGCCGGCCTATCGGCATTCGCATGACACCAAAACGGCCCTCAACCGATGGCACAGGGAGACACCGGCCTGCGGGCGTGCGTCAGCTTTTCAAATGGGCTTCCATGACGATGAAGTCCGAGGCTCCGGCTCCGAACCCGTAACCGGCCACGGCTTCGTGGATGTCGACTGCCGAGGGCGGGTACTGGATATTGACCCGTCCTGCATTCCTCTCGGCCCCAAGGTTCATGGCGAAGTCCAGGCAGGCGCCCAAGTCGCCTGCCATCACGCCTATGTGGAGGGCTTCCTCAGGCATGAACCGGGCTCCCAGGGTGACCAAGCTGCCGGCGCCCGGCTCTATGTACACCATGCCCTGCTCAGCCAGGTACCTGCAAAGAACGGGTGTAAACTCGTAGAAGGTGCGGTTCATAACAAGGAACCCGGTCCACTTCTCCCTCAGGGGCAGCATCAGATTCACCGCCGCTTCAGGGTCTCTCACCTGCCTGAACCCGTTTCCAAGCCGGGGAGCGTTCTTCACGCAAGGCATCCGAGCCTCCTTGTAGGTGCCGGCGACCCTGAGCCCATACCTCTCAGCCAGCCCTTTGCTCACCAAGTTGCCCGTCCCGGTGTACATCCGCATGGTAGTCACCCCTTGCTCTCCGGCCAGCTCATGCCAGCGCTCGTAGAGGAGCTTACCCACGCCAAGGCCATGCCTCTCAGGGATCACCCGCAGAGTCTCAAGCCACGCCGAGGCGTCAGGCAGGAGGGTATACTTGCCGCAGCCGACAATCTCGCCGTCCAACTCGGCGACGCTCCAGTCGCCGGTAGCGTCGCTGAGGAACAGGTCCCAGACATGGGGCACATATCTGAGGTCGGGGGTGGACTTGGACTCCACCCAGATCACTTTGTCCCTATCCTCGGGCCTTGCCTTCCGTAAAACGATTTTCATGTGCAAACGCCCTCCGTTACCCTCTTCCAAGCTCGTTGATGCCTATTTACTCTTTCTCAAATGAACATGGCAAGAGACGAATGACAACTGCGATCAGGCACACCCACTCACGCGCCCCAAGTGCTGCGGGTCGGCGCTTGACATCCCATGGACAGAGGCATTACAGGATAGAGCATTATTGGAAAGAGAGAAACCGGATGGACTTTGATCAAATTGCCAGGAAGATAACGACGGTGCTGTTCCTCTCTTGCCTGATGGCAGCGCCTTCCATCAAGCTCCTGCCGTTGACCCTTGCCCTCTTCCTCGTGGGCTTAGGCTGGAACTTTGCGTATGTCGCCGGCTCCACCCTGCTCGCAGACCAGCTTTCCCCAAAGGAAAGAGCCAAAACCCAGGGATTCAACGACCTGCTCCTGAACCTGGCTTCGGGCGCCAGCCAGATCGGGAGCGGGATGGTTTATGCTGTGGGCGGCTTTGGGGTCATGGCAGTGACAGCAGCGGCCATGGCGGCGGTTCCGCTGGGTTTTGCTGTATGGTGGCAGCTACGGGGCCGGCCGGTCCGACCAGATAAGGCATGAAAGATCGCAGAAAGGTATCCCGATCTTCACCATTCGAGCTCGTTTGATCTTTTCACAAGTTCAGCGGCACACAAGTCCTGCGGCCCCTTGACAGGAGCATATTCATGATGCATACTTATGCATACGATCGCGCATACGAACTGGAGGTTTTTATGAGAACCACTCTGAACATAGAAGAGGAACTCATCCGTAAGGCGGAAGAAATGACCGGCATTCATGAGAAAACGCATTTGGTCAAACTTGGACTTGAAGCGCTCATTGCCAGGGAAAGCAGCAAGAGGCTGGCAAAACTGGGGGGAACCGAGAGAAAGCTGAGAAGGATACCCCGTAGGCGAGCTATGGTGGGAACGAATGGTTCTCGTTGACACTTCCGTATGGGTAAAACATCTCCGTGATGGAGACAGGGTCCTTGAAGGTTTGTTGGACGATGGCCATGTCCTGTGTCATCCCTTCATTGTGGGTGAACTAGCCTGCGGCAATCTCAAGAACAGGAGCGAAATCCTCGCGCTCCTCCAAGCCCTTCCTGCGGCAATTTCTGCGGAACACGGTGAGGTCCTGCGCTTCATAGAGGACAATCGCTTAATGGGGAAGGGGTTGGGCTTTGTTGATATGCATTTGCTTGCTTCCACCCTTTTGAGCGGAATCCAACTGTGGACACTCGACAAGAAACTCCATCAAGTTGCTTCAGATATGGGATTATCTTTCTAAAGGCACACCGTTCTCATTCCATCCCCGCAGACGGTAGTAATCATCGATCATATACTGAAGCTCATCCTCACCAAGCTTCTGGCCTGATGGCAGAGCCTCCTTGTGCAATCGAGTCGGGAGTCGGTCGTGTTCCGGTTTGAGTCCTTCGCGGATGTTGAAAGCCCTGGTCATGTCGGCGATGCGAGAAGCTACCTTTCCGAGTTCTTCTTTTGAGAAGGGTTTCCCTGTGACCAGTTGAATCACTTTTCCAAGTTCCGCCCACGGGTAGAGGTCCCGGTAGAACCGGCACAGAATCAATGCGTCAATAAGGTTGAGGCGATCTTCGTAATCTATCAACATCGCCGCCTTTCCCTTGATGGCATCAGGGGCAATGAGCCCCGACAACTCCGCTCTGAAAAAGGTCGTCCTCAGATGACAGGCTCCGCGATCCGATGTCGCATAAGCGAGGCCCATGCCTTTCAGGGTCCTTGGGTCGTACCCTGCAGGTTCCAGGCCTTTCACATGAACGGCAATGTCTTCGAGGCCCCATACCTTCGAAGCATGCACAATCCCTTCAGCCAGGATGTCCCCAATCCCCTCGCGCCGGGTGATCTTTTGAAGAAGGTCCGCCACTCCATCCGCATCGCCGTACTGAATAGGGTGATCGATTTTCTTTCGTGTCGCCGCTTCCATCGTAAAGGCGCAAAGGTTACCCGCTGAAATCGTATCCAGGCCCAGGCGATCACAGAGATCATTGAGGTAGGCGATTTCTCCGAGATCCTCGATCATGCACAAAGCGCCGAAAGCATAGAGGGTCTCATATTCCGGGCCTTCAATGACCAGCCCTTTGTGTCGCCCGAGGGAGATGGTGGTCATTCGGCCGCAGGCCTGGTAGCATTTGAGGCATGCGCTCGGCTTGACCTGATGGTCCTGATGCAATCGGTCGCCGGAGATTTTCTCCCAGTGATCCACCGAACCCTGAGACCAGTACTTTGAAGGCAAGGCGTTGGCTCTCTGGGTCATCTTCAAAACCATGGTCGTTCCCAGAGCCTTGTATGCTTTGGATGCGGGGTGCTCCACATTTCGCTTCGAGAATTCCCTCGAATAGGCGGCAACCCCTTCGGAATCAGCCAGGGGCCTTCTCCGATCCCCTTGGAACACGATCGCCTTCACCCGCTTCGAACCCATGACCGTGCCTACACCGGTCCTGCCCGCCGAGCGCCATTTGTCATTTTCGATGACGGCAAAACGAACCAGCTTTTCCCCTGCAGGGCCGATGACCACGGCTCCGGGCTTTCTGAATCCGGGTTTTTGAATCGAGAACCTCCTCTTCGCTTCCTCCTCCGTCTGATACGTCTCCATACCCCAGAGATCACCGGCCTCGAAAAACCCACACCCTTCAGGATGAACCGAAAGAACGGTCGGTTTTCTTGCTTTGCCCCTGATCACCACGGCGTCGAAACCTGCAGCATCGATAGCCTCCGGAACTTTCCCGCCCGAATAGGACTCGGAGTAGAACCCTGTCTGCGGGGACTTGGTGAACACCCCGTAACGGCTGCTGCCCCACAGGTTGCTCTGGCAAACAGGACCTGTTGCAAAAATCAGGTGGTTCTCTGCAGAAAGCGGGTCCACTCCAGGCCGGTTCTTCGTCAGGAGCAAATGCGTAGCCAGCCCCTTCCCTCCAAGTACTTGTTCACAGATTTCTTCGGGAAGCGCCTCGATCTCAAAAGATTCCTCTGTTAAGTTAACCGTCAGGATGCGTCCATAGAATCCAAGCATTGTATTAATCCTCGCCTCGACACATGAGAAGTGGAGTATTGGAGTACTGGAGTATTGGAGTATTGGAGTATTGGAGGAACTGCTGTTCACTCTCTTCTTCTGCATTACTCCGTCACTCCATCACTCCATTTTCAGTGGCTTTCCAACTTTAGGCACTTCCTCTTTTGACTTCCGTCTGCGACATTACCTCCAGGACCTTGACCAGGGACGAGTGATCCCAGTCCAATCCACCCTGGCCGGCAACCGCATTCCACAGGTGGGAAAGCAGGGCTGTGCCGGGCAAATACATGCCCAGTTCCCTGGCAACCGCCATGATAATCTCGATGTCTTTCTTGTGAGATCTCACCTTGCCTCCAGGCTCGAAGTTTCTATCCGTCATTCTCCGGCCGTGAAGTTCGAGCACTCGGCTCTGCGCATAGCCTCCAAGAAGAGCTTTTCTGACTTTTTCAGGGTCAACGCCTGCCTTGCTGGCAAAGACCAGCGCCTCAGCCACCGCCTCGATCGTGAGTCCCACAATGATCTGATTTGCCGCTTTTGCCACCTGCCCTGCACCGTGACCGCCGATGTGTGTGACATTTTTTCCCAGTTTCTGCAACACCGGATGCATCCGTTCGAAAACCTCCGGCTTCCCGCCCACCATGACGGTTAAGCCGCCTTCCCTGGCTCCTTCCTGTCCCCCGCTTACAGGCGCATCCAGCATTTCCATTCCGTGCTTTTGGAGGGCCTCGGCCATCCGCTTTGCCGTCAGAGGCGAAATGGTGCTCATGTCCACCAGCACAGAACCGGGCCTTCCTCCTTCAAGGATCCCGTCTTTACCAAGGATCACCTCCTCGACTTCCGAGTCTCCGGGCAGGCTCAGGAGGATCGCCTCCGCCGACGCCGCAACCTCCTTAGGCGATGAATCTCCCTTGGCCCCCAGGCCTACCACTTCATCGACGGCTTTCCGGTTGATGTCATGCACGCTCAACTCATATCCGGCTTTGAGCAGGTTCTTTGCCATGGGTGTCCCCATGAGGCCAAGTCCGATCAATCCAATTCGACGAATCATTTGTTCTTCTCCCTAGTGCCGTGCCTCAATAACCCCTTCATGAAAAGGGTACTTCATAAAGCTCCAAAAGAAAAGGCGCTCACCGATCCGGGGGGCGCCTTTTCTTTTGTCAAAAGGATTGAGCTAAAGGACGGTAACGTTCACTGCGGTAGGCCCTTTTTTCCCTTGCTCTATCTCGAAGGAGACACGATCACCTTCGTTCAGAGACTTGAAACCGCTTCCTTTGATCCCTGAGAAATGGACGAACACGTCCGGGCCGTTCTCCTGCTTAATGAAGCCGTACCCTTTTTGCTCATTGAACCACTTGACGGTCCCATCTGCCATAGCGCCAACCTCCTTTCCGCGAGATTTTGCTCCAAAATCCAGGTCAACGCCCTGACAAACAGGTACCGTCTTGGCCGTTAAAGACTTGCAAAAAACTCAAATCCAAATTGTTCCTAGAATTTCCAGAGCAATGGCTTAGTATCCTAAAACACTTTGTTTTTGTCAAGAACTTAATGCTTTTCTCATCCTGGAATGAATCTCCAGCCTCTCAAGGGAGAGGTTCACCACGTCCTTCATCTTCTCCTGCTTCCGGACGTATTCCCGGAAGAAGTTTTTCACCTCTTCCTCCCTTACCAATCCGCATACGGGGACCAGGGCCGCAATCACTCTTTCATAAAGCACCGGATGGAATCGTTCGATGGACGGAAGATTGGCCTGGTACCAGTCCCAGAGCGAAGGGACCGCTGCGGGATTATCGCTCATGGCGCCGATGGGGATCACCTTGTTCCTGTCCGGCACCTCCTCCAGCACATACCGCTTGACCCGCTCCAGCGCTTCCTTGTCTTTGAAACAGCCCATGGCAGCCAGCATGTTCACTCTCTCATGCTCGCTGTCGGATCCGCTTATCTTTCCCACGAACCACTCAAGCGTTTCCCGGCCCCCGCGGGAGGCGGCCACCTGCATCACGCTTTTCTGGATATCCGGGTGCACCTTTTGATCCTTCTGCAGGAGAGAGAACCGGGTCATGCAGAATTCCTCGGCCTTGATCGAGCCATAACGGGCGGCCTGCCAGAGGATCTGATCCCGTAGAATCGACGTCGTGTGTCTGTCCTGGCTGCCCGGCTCATATCCGATGGTTTGAAGGACTCTCTCGAAAAGGGTTTTTCCAGCCAAGGCGACCTGTTCACGGGCCTTTCCCGTGAGCACGATAAATGCGTGGTGCAGATTCACCGCAATGCTGCTGAGGGGCAGGGAAGCGTCCTCCTGGGAGTAGTAAAGCAGGAACTCCAGGTAGTCGCCTATGCTGGCGTCCCCCCTCTTCACCACGGCATAGAGATCGTCCTGTATCCCCCACCGGTCGACAGGGGACAGCTTTTTGTTTTCGATCCGTTTCCCGAGTTCCTCGATGTTGTGCTTGTCCTTGTACCGGACCCTGTAAAAGCCGCTCTGCATGTCGTTGATCTTGTAGGCGAGCGCATCGGCTCCCATATCGACAGCAACCGTCTTTCTGTCCATGAGCACGGTTTTTTCCATGCTCCGGCCGTCCCCGCAGAACACCCGGACAGAGACGGGGATGAGCCATTGCTGGTCGTAAGGGGCCTCCAGATAGGTGAATCTCTGCTGAGTCAATCGCAGGCTGCTGCCTTCCCTTTCCGCACTCACCATGGGAAACCCCGGCTGTCCGATCCAGTTGGACATCATTTTGCTCACGGGTTTGGCGGAAACCTCTTCCATCGCATCCCACAGGTCACGGCTTGAAGCGCATCCGTATTGGAATCTCCTGAGATAAAGATGAAGGCCTTTTCTGAACGCTTCGTCGCCCACATACCCCTTCACCTGCCTGAGGACGCTTCCCCCTTTGTTGTAGATGATGGGAGCCGTGCTCGCATTGATCACCACATGATCTCCTCCGGGAATCTCGATCGCAAAGGTCTCATGAAGCGCATCGCGGTCCAGCGCGACCTGGGTCTGTCCCTGCAAGAATGGCTCCCACACATCCCATTCCGGATAGTAGTGATCCACCACCCCGTAGCCGAAATAGGTGGCAAAGCTCTCATTGAGCCAGAGATACTTCCAGTCCTCGGGAGTCACGAGGTTTCCGAACCACTGGTGCGCCAGCTCATGGGCAATCACCACGCACATCCTCTCCTCCCCTGCTTTGGAGGTTTTCTCCGGTTCGTGAAGCACGAGGTTCTCCCTGAAGGTGATGGCCCCCCAGTTCTCCATGGCGCCGAAGGCGAAATCCGCCACGGCAATGAGATCGAGCTTGGAAAGAGGATACGGGATGCCGTAGTAGTCCTCGCAGTAGGTCAGTGCCTTGCGCAGGAACTCCAGGCTGTAGGCTCCCTGATGCGCTTTTCCGGGAACAGCGGCCACCCGGATCAGGACCTCTCCGGGGTCCTGGATGAATTCGAATTCGCCCACCCCAAAGAACACAAGATAAGTGGACATCCTGGGTGTCGGTTCGAAGCGAATGAGCTTCCGGCCGTCCTGCAACGGCTTTTCTTCTGCCACAGCCGTGTTCGATAGGGCCGTGAGACATGCATCAATCAGCAGTTCCACTTCAAAGACGGCTTTCATTGCAGGATGATCAAAACAGGGAAAGGCCCTTCTGGCGTCACTCTCTTCGAACTGAGTCACGGCAGCGTATCGCTCCTTGCCGTCCCTCATGTAGCGGCTTCTGTAAAAGCCAGCCATGCGGTTGTTGATCTCTCCCACGTAGTCAATGACCAAAGACACCTCGCCGGATACCGGCCTGGGCAGGAGGATTCTCAACTCCTCTTTCCGGGGGTCCACTGAAAAGACACACGCTTCACCCCTGCCCTCTCCCATAAGAGCGCACTTCCAGATCGCCAGGTCCAGAATGTTGAGGCAAACCTCGGATGCAGGCGAGGGGACTTCAAGACGCAGTTCGAGCTTCCCGGTAAAGCGGAATTCCGCAAGATCAGGTTCCAGGTGGATTTTGTAATGGATAGGCCGGATATCGTTCATTGACTCCTCCCCAACGTCCATCCATCACCCTGCGGCTTTTGGATGGAGCGGTCAGCTGTCAGCATTCAGCGCTCAGCTCAATGCTTAGCATCAAAATAGCTTTTTCTGACAGCTGAAAGCTGATCGCTGACAGCGCGAATCCGGAAAAGGCTTTTCCGGATGAGCAGTTTCTAATCCAGATATTTAGACGGTCCCTCTGTCACGCCTTGGATCTTCAGGTCCTTGAGGATCATCATGGTGGAAGTCCCGTGGGCAAGCAGCGTACCCTCCTCGTTCAGAATGCTCGCCTCCCCCAGACAGAGCGTCTTCCCTACCCTCAGGCTTTTTCCCCTTGCCATCATGCGGCCCGTGGAAAGAGGCGCAAGGTAGTTGAGTTTCAACTCCACAGTGGTCATGCCGAGTTCCTCAGGGATTTGGGTGTACACCGCCCAGAATGCTGCGGCATCTATCAAAGAGGCGAAAACACCGCCGTGCACCAGACCGAAGGGTTGAAGGTGCTTTTCCTGAACCAGAATCTCAAGCAGGGATTCACCCCAGCTCAGTCCCTTCAGCACGATGGAGAGAAGCGAAAAGTAGGGGCATGAGTTAACCTCCCTCCTGACCGCCTCGACATATTCCGGATTCAGGGTTCGCATGCTGTTTCCTCTTCGCGCGCAATGAGCCGCTTTCTCAGTGGGCAATCCTTATCCTATTCTCAAGAAGCCTAGCGAAAAGGCGATGAGAAACTGGCCGGCATAGTACATGGGAAGGCCTACAAGTCGGTTCACGAATTGGTTTTTCATGAAACGGTCCCTCGCCACAAAGACATCGGACAAGTAGAAAGCCACAGCTCCTGCAAAAGCCATGACCCTTCCGGAAAGGCTGAAATCAGCAGCCCCCAAGAGCGACGAGGCCGCACAGACCATGACGGTGATCACCACCATGTACCCGATGACCGGTCCTTTCATTTTCCCGAGATGGGATCTGAGCCACCTGTAGACCAGAAAGCTGATCGCTCCTGCCAAAACAAGGCTCACCCAGGTCCATCCGCTGAACCCCGCAACGGAGAAAAACCCGATCACGTAGAAAACGTGCCCCACCAGAAAAGAAACCAGCCCCAGCATGAAGGCTTTCTTCTGCGGGAGCGCAAGAAACACATCGCCTCCGAGGCAGAAGACCAACCCGGTGACCACGAACCCGAAATAAGGACTCAGAGGATCTTTTTGGACGAGGGCGGCAAGGATAAACAGAAGAGAAAGACACCCTTTGGTGGGCACAAGACCCATGCGGCTTTGCGCTTTCTCAAAGTAGAGGACAGCGTAGAGGAGGACAACGGCGACAATAAGAATGAGTGCGGATGTCATGGACCCTCCATACTAAGGCTATACCATAAACTTTTTTCTTGGCTATTCTCTGCAATATCCTTACTATCATGCCTTTTGCAAGCAAAAACCCGGCAAATCCCTCCTGACCTCTCCCTCGACAGGCTCAGGACAGGCTCTTTAAGAAAGGGAGGGACTCCCCCTCTTTGATAAAGAGAGGCCAGGAGAAATTCTAAGGATTTTAACACATCCAATGACAACCGCAGAGAATACAAAACTCACTCCCGCATGGGTCGGAACCCTTCAGATGACCGCAGGAGCGGTCATGCTTAGCTTTTCCGCCGTCTTCGTCAAGTGGGCCCACGTGGGCCCCACAGCGTCAGGTTTCTACCGCATGTTCTTCGGCGCTCTTATTCTTTTGGGTGCCGTCCTTATAAGGAAGGAACGCCTCTTCCACGGTTCTCATCACTTGAAGATAGTGTTCATCTGCGGGCTCCTGTTTGCTCTGGACATCACTCTGTGGCATCGCAGCATTCATTTCATCGGTCCCGGGCTCGCAACGCTCATGGCGAACTTCCAAGTCTTCTTTCTTGCCCTTTTCGGCATGACCATTCTCAAAGAAAAATTTAACTGGAAGTTTTTTTTCGCCGTACCCACGGCTGTCTTTGGCCTCTACCTGATCGTGGCGCCCAACTGGAATGCCATGGGAGACGAATATCGCGCCGGGGTGGTGCTAGCACTCGTCGCAGCGATCTCCTATGCGGGGTACATCCTGGTGCTGCGAAACTTCCAGTCCAAATTCAGTGTCTCAGCCTTCTCTACGATCGGCCTTATCGCCTTGATCACCTCTGCCGTACTGGCGCTGGAAGCCCTAGTCATCAACGAGCCCCTCGTGATTCCCGACCTTCAGAGCTGGGTTGCCCTTCTGGGATACGGTCTCTTCTCTCAGGTTCTGGCCTGGGTGCTCATCTCCAATGGCTTGCCCAAAATAGAAGCCTCCCGGGCAGGGCTCATCTTGCTTCTTCAGCCTACCTTCTCCTTTGTCTGGGACTTCCTCTTTTTCAACCGTCCCACCACCTGGCTCGAAGTGCTAGGAGCCCTCATGGCCCTGTTCGCCATCTACTTGGGAGTGACAGCCAAAAAAGCGTAGCTAAAATTACAAAAATTAAAAAATGAATGCCCAAAAGGATCGGAATTTCCTAAAATGTGGGACCGGGAACCAACCGGAAACATGCGACAGGCAACAAGCATCCTGCTCTGATGCAGACCGTGTTGAGGCGCTCAGCCAAGACCAGACCCTCTCTTTTTCAGGAGATACCCTATGAACCAAATTGACTTGAATTCCGATGTCGGTGAGAGCTTCGGCAATTACAAACTCGGGCTGGATGAAGCGGTCATCCCCTTGATCACCTCGGCCAACATTGCCTGCGGATTTCACGCGGGCGATCCCTCGGTCATGAGGAAGACGATCTCTCTTGTCAAGAAGCACGACGTTGCACCGGGCGCCCATCCCGGATTCCCTGATCTGATGGGCTTCGGCCGCCGCAACATGGATGCGACCATGAACGAGATCAAGGACTACATTGCCTACCAGGTGGGCGCGCTCCACGCCTTCGCCGCCATGGAGGGGTTGAAACTCCAGCACGTGAAACCTCACGGCGCTCTCTACAACATGGCCGTGAAGAATTCGGCCATCTGGGAAGCCGTTGCAGAGGTTCTTGCAGGGGTGGACCGGGATTTGATCCTCGTTGTCCTTGCCGGATCGAACAGGAAAGAGCTGAAATCCATCGGATCTCGTTTCGGCATCCGCATCGCCTTCGAGTTCTTTGCAGACAGAGCTTACAATCCGGACGGGTCCCTGGTCTCCAGGCGGGAACCGGGAGCGGTGATCCACGATCAGGAACTGGCCGCTCGCCGGGTGCTCAAGCTGGTGAAAGAGGGGAAAGTTGTGGCTGTGGACGGAACAGAAATCGAACTGGCTGCAGAAACCATCTGCGTGCACGGAGACAACCCCACGGCCGTGATGCTCACGAAGAAGATCAGGGAGACGTTACTGGTCTCGGGGATCGATGTAAAGCCCATGGGAACGTTCATTTAGCGGCACACGGGGCAAGGCGCACGGGACACGGAAGACAAAGACATAAACAATACCGTGGGCCGTGCACCGTGTACCGTGCGCCCTCCAGCATTCGGAAGTGCTCGCGAAAACCGGTCACTTGTCGTTAGGGTAGTGTTATGCTTTACGAACAACCCATTTTCCGCCTCATGGGAGATCGAGCTCTCCTCGTCGAGCTGGGAGACCAGATCAGCCCATCGATCAACGAAAAGGTGAGAGAGCTTTTCCTCAAGCTGGACCGCCGCCCCCCGGAAGGCGTGGTGGAGCTGGTCCCCAGTTACGGGTCTCTCATGATCGTCTA
Organism: uncultured delta proteobacterium; assembly: GCA_963702565.1. Taxonomy (GTDB): domain Bacteria; phylum Desulfobacterota; class DSM-4660; order Desulfatiglandales; family HGW-15; genus CAVPDE01. Next base: position 250,848 of record CAVPDE010000016.1, read on the forward strand.
TGACCCGATGAAAACAGGATTGGATCGCCTCAGAGAAGGGATTCTCGAACTCCAACAGGCAACAGACCGATCGCTAGTGCCTGAACCCAAGACCCTTGAGGTGCCGGTTGTCTACGGAGGTGAACACGGCCCTGACCTGGAGTGGGTGGCGGACTTCCACAAGATTTCCCCGGAGGAAGTCATCAGGCTCCACATTGGAACGACTTACCGGGTGTACATGATCGGTTTTACTCCGGGCTACCCCTATCTCGGAGAGTTGCCTGAAGCGCTCGCCACTCCAAGAAGAGAGACCCCTCGCACGGCCGTGCCTCAAGGGTCGGTCGCTATTGCCCAGAGGCAGTCCGGGATTTATCCCGTGCAGAGCCCTGGGGGCTGGCACATCCTGGGGTGGACTCCCATCAACCTCTTTGACGCCAACCAGTGGCCGCCCACTCCTCTGGAGATGGGCGACCGGGTCAGGTTCTTCCCCATTCAGAAAGAGGACATTCACCGTTGGACATTATCGAAAGCATAGAAATCCTTTCTCCAGGGCCCCTGACCACTGTCCAGGATCTGGGCCGGTATGGTTTCGGCCGCTACGGGGTGCCGCCGAGCGGCGCCCTCGATTCTTTCTCCCTTCGGGTAGCCAATCTGCTGGTGGGCAACCCCGAAACAGAAGCGGGACTCGAAATCACCCTCATGGGCCTGAAGGTGCGGGTTCTGAGGGATCTCGTCGTGGCTTTGTGCGGAGCTGACCTCCAGCCCCACTTGAATGACAAGCCTTTTGCCATGTGGTGCTCTCAGCTTTTAAGGAAGGGCGATATTCTGTTTCTCAAGGCACCCAGAACCGGATGCAGAGCGTATCTGGCTGTCGGGGGAGGCATCAGGGTCTCGACGGTTCTCGCGAGCAAATCAACGAACCTTGCATCCAGGTTCGGCGGTTATGAAGGCAGGCCGCTCAGAACAGGAGATGTTCTTTTCTCCACATCCCCGGATCAGTATTTCCGGAAGGCAGGGAAGATCTTCGGCCCAGAAGGGAGGCCATCCTTAACGGGGAATTGGGTTCTGAGGGTGCTGCCCGGGCCGCAGGATCAGGATTTCCCGGAGGAGTCGCGAAGAGTTCTCTTCGGTTCTTCCTTCTCAGTCTCATCCCAATCCGACCGAACCGGCATTCGGCTTTCCGGGCCTGCGCTTCACCGGAAAGAGGATCTGGGAGATTCCATCATCTCGGAGGGTATTGTGCCCGGTGCGATTCAGGTCCCTGGAGATGGCCAACCCATCATCCTTCTCGTGGAGACCATCACAGGCGGTTACCGGAAAATGGCTACCGTCATCAGCGCAGACCTTCCGCTTCTCGGACAGATCAAACCAGGCGACCAGGTAAGATTCCAGGAGGTCTCCATAACCGAAGCGAAGGTGATGCTTCGGGAACGTGAAAACCATATCAATCCGCTCAAGAAAAACCCCGACTGATCACCTCTATCCCTTTGAACCTACTGTTTTTTCCCCTCAAGGCCCTTGGAGCCGGGTATCACGAAATCTTGAAGACTTGTCTTTACATCGATCGATTTCGGAGTTATAAAAATGCGCGGGTTAAAGGGATCCCTAGAGCGCATTCCCCTTGCTCTAACCAATCTGCTTTCAACAAAGGATCAAGAGAGATGAAATTCATCAAAAGAGATACGGACTTCTTTGAGATTTTCGACGCCATGGGCAAGAACCTTATCTCGGCTTCCGGCAAGCTCGTGACCTTCTTTGAAAATTTCAGCGACATGGAATCCAAGACGAAAGAGATCAAGGACATCGAGCATGATAATGATATGCTCACCCATGAAGTGATTCGAAAACTCAATCAAACTTTTCTGACCCCTATCGACCGGGAGGACATTCACTCCCTGGCATCCAGAATGGACGATATTCTGGATCTCATGTGGGGCGCAGTGCAAAGAGCCCAGCTGTTCAAACTCAAAGAACCGACCAAAGAAGCGGCTGACCTGGCCAGAACCCTGGCCGGCATGATCGACCTGGTTTACAAAACCCTGAGTCACCTGAGACAGAAGAAATACGCCTATATCCAGGACCTGTGTGTCGAGATCCACGGACTGGAGAACCAGGCGGATGAAATCTTCAGGGCCACGCTGGGCAAGATGTTTGACGAGATGAAGGACCCCATTCTCATCATCAAGTGGAAAGAAATCTACGAGAATCTGGAAAACGCCACCGACTGCTGCGAAGACGTTGCGAACATCCTTGAGTCCATCGTTCTGAAATATGCATGAAATCATACTGATCATCGTTGTCCTTGCCATTCTCTTCGACATCAGCAACGGCTGGAACGACTCTGCCAATGCCATTGCCACCGTGGTTTCCACGCGGGTGCTCTCCCCTTTCAAGGCGGTCATTCTGGCAGCCTCCATGAACATCCTTGGCGCGTTCTTTTCAACGGCCGTGGCCAAGACCATCGGCGAGGGAGTTGTGAGTCCTGAAGCCATAAACAATACCGTGGTCATCGCCGCCCTCCTGACCGCCTTTCTTTGGAATGCGATCCTGACAAGGATGGGATTGCCAATAAGCTGCTCCCACGCCCTGATCGGCGCCCTCATGGGGGCCTCGGTGGCTTACGGAGGATTCGCCATTTTGAATTTCGCAGGCCTCAAGAAAATCTTTCTCTCCCTCCTGATTTCTCCGGCCATAGGAGTGATTCTTGGATACGTGGTCATGAAACTCCTGCTCAGGTTCTTCGGATCTTATTCCCCGGGCTTTCTCAACAGGCATTTCGGAAGGTTTCAGCTCATCTCCTCGGCTTTCATGGCTTTCAGCCACGGCTCCAACGATGCTCAGAAAGCCATGGGCATCATCACCCTGGCGCTTGTGAGTGATGGCCTGCTTAGCTCGATGGAAGTGCCGTTCTGGGTTATCCTCACCTGCGCTATGGCCATGGGGCTGGGAACCGCCATGGGAGGGTGGCGTGTCATTAAGACACTGGGCGTGAACATGCTGAAGCTGGAACCTATTCATGGGTTTGCCGCTGAGACAACAGCAGCCATGACCATCTTCGTGTCAAGCCACTATGGCCTCCCCGTCAGCACGACGCACGTCATTGCCACCTCCATCATGGGAGTCGGAGCGACCAAGAGGTTTTCGGCGGTTCGGTGGGGGCTTGCAGGCAAGATTGTGATGGCCTGGATCTTCACCCTGCCGATCTGTTTTCTTGTGGGATTGGTGATTGCGGAGCTCTTGCTCCACATGTAACCAACTGCTGTCGGCGGAAGCCGACAGACTGAGGGACAGAGGGACAAAGATGCAAAGGCACAAAGTGACAGAGGGTAAAGAAAAAGAATAGCAGTTTCTGCTTTGTGCCTCTGTGCCTATGTCCCTCTGTATCTCTCTTCTCTGCTTTGTCCCTATGTGCCTTTGTCCCTTTGTGCCTGCACCGTGATGTAAGAACCAAACTTAAGTCATCGCTTGAAAGCGAGGGATCTTCTCCAATCGTTGAAGGGGGGCATTAGATTCCTAAGAAGGCGGATCGAAACATATCGCTTGCAAGGAGTTCTTTCCCTGTTCCTTCCCCGACAATCCTGCCGGTTTGAAGCACGTAGCCTCTGTCCGCAAGATCAAGCGCCTCGCGAACGTTTTGCTCCACCAGCAGAATGGTCATTCCTGTTTCCTTCAATCGCCGGACCGTGTCCAGCACTTCATCGACCAGGATGGGAGCGAGCCCCAGGGACGGCTCGTCAAGCATGAGGATCTTCGGGTTGGACATGAGGCCGCGGCCGATAGCGACCATCTGCTGCTCGCCGCCGGAGAGAGTCGATGCCGCCTGCCCTCGCCGCTTGCTCAAGGGAGCAAACAGGGTGTAAACGAATTCCAGGTTTTTCTGAATCCGCGCCTGATCGCGGAGGACATACGCTCCCAGAAGAAGGTTTTCTTCAACGGAAAGAGGTTTAAAGAGCATCTTCTCTTCAGGCACGTACACGATGCCCAGGTGCACGATCTCCTCGGTTCTCAGCCTGTGTATTTCTCTGCCCGTGAAGACGATGCGCCCTTCGAAAACAGGCTGGGTCCCCATCACGGCTCGAAGAAGAGTGGATTTCCCGGCGCCGTTGGCCCCCACCACGCAGACGGTCTCGCTCGCGTTCACGCTCAAGGAGACTCCCTGGAGCACCGGCAACCCGGAATAGCGGACTCGAATGCCGTCAATCTTGAGAATCGGTTCAGACATCAATCAATCCGCCCTTCTCTTTCACATACCTCTCCCCGAGATAGGCCTTGATGACCCGGGGGTCTTTCGCCACTTCTTTTGGCGTGCCCTCTGCGATTTTTTCGCCATAGTCGAGCACGATCAGGCGGTCGCTGATGTTCATGACGAGTTCCATCACGTGCTCGATCAGCATGACCGTGACGCCCATGCCGTCGTGGATGTGGCGGATGCTTCCCATGATTTCTTCGATCTCCGCAGGGTTGAGGCCTGCAGCCACTTCGTCCAGAAGCAGCATCTTGGGCTCCGTGCCGAGAGCCGTCGCCATGGTCACGCGTTTCTGCGCCGGCACAGGGAGCTCTCGAACCATAAACTCCGAAAGATCCAGCAGCTTGAGCTCCTTCAGGATCCGGCGGGCTTTGTCGCGGGCCGCGCTTCGCGAGCCAGTCTGCATGAAGCACCCCACCATCACGTTTTCCTCCACCGTGAGGTCGCCGGAGGCCACGTAAACCTGAAACGTCCTGGCAATCCCCCGCCGCGCGACTTCGTGGGCCTTCAAGAGAGTGATGTCTTCCCCGTCAAAAACGATGCGGCCGGACGTGATCGGATAATGGCCGGAAATGCAGTTGAAAAGCGTGGTCTTGCCCGCGCCGTTCGGGCCGATGAGGCCGACGAGCTCTTTCCTCTCCAGTGAGAAAGAGATGCCGTCATTCGCCCTCAGGCCTCCAAAGGCCTTGGTCAGCTTTTCAACCTCCAGGAAAGCCATTATCTCCTCTTCTTCCTCCTCGCTTTTTCCACGATCCCCCAGATGCCTCTCGGCTCAAAGGCGGAGATGAGCATGATGATGACCCCATAGAGGATCAGGTCAATGCCGACCAGCCCTGCTGCAGCGCCCAGCCACTCCTTGAGGTAGCTCTTCAAGGGGATCAGGATGCCGGCGCCGATAATGGGTCCCCACAGAGAGCCTGCCCCGCCCAGCATGGCCATGAGGGCGATCAGGATGGAGATGTCGAGGCTCATGGTGTCTTCGGGCTCGATGTTCTTGATGTAGCAGGCGTGAAAGGAGCCCACCATGCTCACGAACGCGGTGGCGATCGCATAGGTCTTGATCTTGGCCCAGTGGACGTTGATCCCCAGCGAACGGGCCACGTCTTCGTTGTCCTTGATGCATCGAAGCTGAAAGCCCAACCGGGACTTGCGAAACCAGTTGAGGTAGAAAATGCCCGCAAAGAAAAACACGAGGATCACATAGTAGTAATAGATGTCTTCCTTGAAAATGAGCCTGAGGAAGTCGGGCGGCTGATACTTGATGGGGGAAATCCCTAGTCCCCGGGCCGCGCCCACAAAGTTCCACACTTCGAAGATGTCCTTGAGCACCAGGGACGTTGCAATGGTGGCGATGGCGAAGTAGTGCCCTTTGAGCCGGAAAAGAGGGTACCCGATGATGAAGGACCAAAGGACCGAAAGGCCCATGCCCACCGGCATGGAGAACCAGAAAGGGATGTCCCAGCGGATGAGCATGACCGCCGTGGTGTATGCGCCGATGCCCACGTACTGGGCTTTTCCAAGATCCACCTGTCCGCCGTAGCCGCCGATGGTGTTCCACCCCATCCCGTAGATGGAGAACATGAGGAACTGGATCATGGTGGCCATGGTGAAAGAGGAATGGGGGAAGACCGGAAAGATGAGAAACACGATGCCAACGGCCCCTGCGACCACCAGATCGATGCGGGGGAAATCGGAGAAATCAAAGGCGTTCTTTATTGCTTCCATCCGAAGAGCCCCCGGGGCCGCACCACCATGATGACAAAGTAGGCGACGTAGATCCACATGTACTTCAAGGAGGTCATGGGAACCTGGCTCATCCAGTCAGAGTCCGTCAGGTAGGTGATGAAGTCCCAGATGCCCGGGATCTCCATAATCAGCCCTACCACCAGCCCTGCGAAAAAGGCGCCCGGCACGCTCCCGAAACCGCCCAGGGCCACTACGGCGAAAGCGATCATGGTGAAGAGAAGGCCCACAAAGGGGTTGACCGACCAGAAGTTGACGATCAGCGCTCCGGCTATGGTCACGGTCGCCCCTCCGATACCCCAGGCCAGAGTGTTCATGCGCTCCGTAGGAATTCCCATGTAGCGGGCTCCCTGGCCGTTCAGGGCCGTGGCCGTGAGGGCCTTTCCCACCTTGGTCCGGTTCATGAGGAGCCACACCCCCAAAAAGGACAGGATGGACAGGATGGCCGCTGCCAGCTTTGTGGCAGGGATGATCATTCCCATGCCTACATCAAAGCTCTGTCCCACCAGGATGCCGTGATGAAGGGCTCTGTCCTCCGAACCGAAAATGAGGAGCGCCAGGTTTCTCAGGAACAGCATAAGACCGAAGGTCCCAAGGAGCTGAGCCACCATGGGACCTCTCAGAAGGAATTTCACAAACCCGGAATAGCAGAGTACCCCCAGGACAAATCCCACGAGGGCTGCAACCGGCAGGGTGAACAGAGGGTCCACCCCTGTAAACTGGGCCGTGAGCAGGCCCGTGTACATCCCCAGCATGAGAAACTCGCCATGAGCGAAATTGACGATATCCATGACGCCGAAGATGATGGTCAACCCAAGGGCAACCAGGGCAATGACCATTCCCAGCAGCAGCCCGGAAGAGATGGCTCCTAACAGAATCTCCAAAACTAGAACCCCTTCAACGGATAAATCAGGTTGGCCGTGGCCACATCAAAGGGATAGCCGATCTCCAGCGTGATGTTGCCGTCTTTGTCCTTCTGATACTGGCCGATCATGCCTGTGCCCAGCTCATTTTGGCCGATGTCCTCCCCGGTGGTGGCGAATTTGATCCCTGACCAGGGCACGATGAGCTGGTCTCCCGCGATCTTGATCGTGTTACACGCTTTCTGGATGTCGGCTGGTTTTGTGGAGCCGGCTTTCTCCAGCACCTCGACCCAAGTCTGAAGCCCGGTGAAAGCCCTTGCTGAGGCGCCGCTGAAGTCCCTGCCTGTCTTCTGCTTGTAAAAGGCATTGACCTCTCCGGCCACCTTCTTCACTTGCGCAACCTTGGGAAGGAAGACGGTTCGCGTCAAAACGCCCACAATGTCATCCCTCAGGGTGTCTCTGAATTCAGGAGCTTCGAATCCCGCATTCTGCCCCCAGATCAACTTGGGCTGTGCTTTCTGCGCTTTGAGGGTCTTCATCATGAGGATCGCATCAGAGGCATAGGAGGCGAAGAGCATGGCATCCGGCTTCACGGCCTTCAAAGAGCCCACCTCACTGGAGAGGTCCGTGGACTTGGCTGCATAAAGGATGGACTTCTTAACCTTGAAACCGTAAGTCTTGGCCATTGTTTCGATCACTTCTGAAACATTGGAGCCCCACTCGGTTTTTTCACAGGCGGTGGCGAGATCATCGATATCCGCCTTCTTGACCGCTTTCACTCCCTTGGCCTTGCCTTCTGTCAAGCCCTTCAGGAATTCAAAGAGGTCCTTGGTGAAGGTCACGTCATGAGGCGTGGTTCGCCAGAACCACTTGAAGCCCTGTTTGGTGAGACCGGGAGAGGTAGAGGAATCGTTGATCATGGGCACGCCGTACTGCTCGCAAACCGCGCTCACCGTCTTAGTCACGGCACTGTGGTAGCAGCCCAGAATCCCCACCACCTTATCGTCGAGAATCAGCTTCTTGGCCAGGTCCGCACCCAGCGTGGGGTTGCCTTCGTGATCCTTGAAGATCAGCTCGATGGGTGCTCCTCCCAGGCTCTTGATCCCCGTGTTCTTCGCCATGTTCATCGAGATATTGGGATACGCTTTGTTGGCAATCTCAAGGGCAAGCTCAGCGCCGGCCCGCAGCTCGCGACCTTCTGCTGCTGCACCGCCTGTGAGAGGATAAATCACACCGATTTTGATGGGGTCAGCCGCTTGAACAACCGCTGGAACCAGCAACGAAGTGATTGCGAGAAACCCCAGGACGATGATTCCAATTTTAACCATTGATTTCATCTTCTTGCCTCCTTCTTTTAAGGACAAAGGTTTTGGGTTGTGAAATGCCGGGACAGGGGAAATACTTGTGAGTGGCGCAAAATATAGAGGAAAGCCTCGCTCAAGTCAAGACTCACGTTCTGCGCTGAAAAACAACTGCTTTGCAGGCTGCTCAAAAACAGCCAGATACAAGGGCGCACACCGGTCACGAGTGACGAGTAACAAGTAACGAGACAAAAACAAAACTTGTCACTCGTTACTCGTCACTTGTCACTTTCCCATGTCATGGGCGGTTTTCAGCAGCCTGTTAGAGAACCGTCAAGTCTTCGTCTCTGAGATCCGAAACAAACATGTGGCCTGGCGCATGGGTGATGACAAGAGGAAGCCGCGCCGAGGTGGCGGCCAGAGCCGAGGTCACGCCGCAGGCCCAGAACACGGGGATCTCACCCTGCCGGATGGTGACCGGGTCTCCGAACTCTGGGCGGTTCAGATCCTTGATCCCTATTTCCTCAGGGGTCCCGAAATGAACCGGCGCGCCGTGCGTGAGATGGAACCGGGTCGTCACCTGGGTCGCCCGAACGGCCTGTTGAGGGGTGAGAGGCCGCATGCTGACCACCAAAGGAGAGGAAAAGGGCCCCGCAGGCACGCAACGCCTGTTCGTGATATACATGGACACGTTTTTTCCTTCCTCTATGTTCCTGATGGGAAGGCCTGCCGCGAGCATGGCGCTTTCAAAGGAGAAGCTGCACCCCAGGAGAAAGCTCACCATGCCTTCATGAAAATAGTCCCTCACCTCTTCGACCTCTTTCTGGAGCACCCCTTTCTCGTAGATCCTGTATTTGGGCAGATCCGTTCGAAGGTCAGAGCCCCGCGCAATCGAGGGCTCGACCTGGCCGGGTTCCAATACGTCCAGGATCGGGCAGGGCTTTGAGTTTCGGACGCAGAAAAGCAGGAAGTCAAAGGCCTGCTCTCTTGGGAGAATGACCAGGTTAGCCTGCACAAAACCGGGCACAAGTCCCGTGGTCGGTGTGGTCCACTTCCTTTGCCGAATGAGACCCCGCAACTCCGAAGGCGAGACGGACTGATTGGACGCCATTGATGGAGAGACCTCCTTTGGGATATCGCGAGGTTACCATATCACGTCTCGATCGGCAATCTACATCTGCCTTCGCTCCTCTTCAAAGAAGAAGCCCTCTATTCTCCCCGTGCCTTGACACGCCCCCCCCTCGGAGATATGCTCCGACACGCTACTGTTTTACCGTGAAATGCATTCGTAGGGGCCCTTTGAAACGGGCCATGCGAGGTTACAATGAAACTCGACACCCCAGTGCCATTTGCAAGGTTGAAGTGGTTTCAGGAGAAACTCGGGCTTGGAGACCAGGAACAGGGAAGTCTCGCCAAGCACCGGGACGTCTTTCTGAAAGAGAAGCAGCGCTTCTCCGAGGAGTTTTTCCGGTATTTCTGGGACATCAAAGAAACCAGGATCATCCTGGATCATGAAATGCGAGGCCCCCATCTCAAGAAGCTCTGGGAGCAGTGGTATGAACTGATCTTCACGGAGGCGATCACGCCCAGGGTCCTGGGAGTTCTCTGGAGAAGCGGACTCCGCCACGTGGAACTCAACATTGACAAGCGGTTCATCAATCTTGGGTATGCCTTTGTGCGGCAGTTCTTTCACGAGACGGCCAAGGAAAAAGTGTCTGCAGCGGACCTCCACCGTGTGACCACCACCCTGGACAAAGTGGTGGACTTTTGTGTGCTCATTGAGACCCACGCCTATGTGATTGCCACGTCCCAATGTGATCTGGAAGTGGTGAGAGGGATATCGCATCAGGTCAGGAATCCCTTGACCGTCATCGGCGGCAACATTCTGAGGCTCCAGAAAAAGGTCGATCCTGCCAGTCCGGTCCATCATACCTACGAGACTATTCTCAAGGAGAACGAGCGGCTGGAAGAAATGGTCAGAGATGCGGCGACCTATTCCGAACTCAATCAAAAGGAACCGGCCATTGACGAGGTTCCCCTCGAAAGCATCATCTCCGCGGCTCTCAAAGGCCTTGAAAAGGCTCGGGCTCACAAAAGGGTGGCCATCGCCGTCGAACTCCACCCGGAATATCCGGACGTTCAGGGGGATGCGAAGGATCTTGAAACCATGTTTTTCTATTTGTTGCAGAACAGTATCGAGGCGGCAGACGCACAGGAGCCCTATATCCGGGTTTCTTCCAGAGGGAAGGAAAAGGACCTCGGATTCGTGGAGATCGAGATCTTCAACAACGGCAAGTCGCCGAACCAGGAGGACATGGACAATCTTTTCGTTCCCTTTTACTCCTCAAAACCCTACGGGACCGGGTTCGGCCTGCCTATTGCCCAGCTTGCGGCAAAGAAAAACATGGGAGAGCTTTATCTTGAAAGGGTGCCCGAGCAGGGAACAAAATGCATCATCCAGCTCCCTGTGCAGGCCAAAGTGAAGTCAGCACCTATCGGCTGAAACCGACAAGCTTGAGGCACAGAGGGACAACGTGGCAAAGGCACAAAGATGCAAAGGCACAAAGTGACAGAGGGTGAAGAAAATAAATAGCAGTTTCTGCTTTGTGCCTCTGTGCCTTTGTCCCTCTGTCCCTCTCTTCGGCTATGTGCCTCTTGCCCGCCTTTAGTATGGCGGGCTGGACCTTTGTATCTCCCTTTCGGCGACAAGATACCTTGAAGGCTCCCGGATAAAGGCTTCCAGGCAACCCGCATTGCAGAAAAAGTAGGTTTTCCCTTCATAGTCGATTTTCACAGCAGCCCTCGCAGGATCCACCTCCATCCCGCACACAGGGTCGATCGTTCCTTGAGTGGGAGGCTTTAGCGCGATCACCCGATCAATGTAAGGTTGGATGTCTTCTGAAAACTGCCTGTAAATCATGAAGGCGAGGATAAGGGCAAAACCAAAGCAACCTGCTCCGGCAAGGAAGGCACCCCCCTGCGAAAGCCTGGCGGTTTCGAAAAGGGAGTTCCCCACGATCGCTCCCACGAGAATACCGATCATGGGAATCCCAAGGAGGATCATGACGCTCTTGAGCACGGCCCCGGACTTGAAGAGAACCGACACATTGTCCCCAACCCCGGCCCCTGCCCTGTTGGATACCTTGATCACTAAAGAGGATGTTCCTTCAGAGCAGTGATGACAGTGTTCTGTTCTCGACGAGCATCCGGGCAGAGTCTCATCGGTCAGGATCGCGACCTGAGCCTTTCTCTGTCCCGCGATTGCAGTGACAATGCCTTGTGCCTGTTTCATTTCTCTCTCCCTCTTATGGTTAGAATATAACTCTGCTTTTTCAATTTTAAAGTCTGAGTCAGCCTCTCCTACCACGGACAAGCACAGCTTGTCCGTGCCACTATAGCCCTTGACGACCCGGAACCCGATTTGTTAAGAACTCTAAGGTCTCACTTGCACAATGAAGCCCACTTACATTTACAATCTCGATGATCACCCGCCCATTCGGCACGTGCTTCTCTACGGCTTCCAGTGGGCGATGATCATGTTTCCCGGTCTCATTATAGCGGCCAGTCTCAGCGTCGGATCTTTTCCTTCAGGGACGCTGGACAAAGTGTATTTCCTTCAAATGACCCTGCTCACGTCCGGGCTCTTCACTTGGCTTCAGGCTCTATGGGGCCATCGCTACCCTCTTCTCGAGGGCCCATCCACTGCGCTCATGCTGGCTTTCATCCTCGTAGCTCCTCTAGGCCTTCCCACCATCCAGGGAGGCATGATTCTCGGAGCGGTCCTTCTGATCCTCACGGTTCTCTCAAGGCAGCTCGACCGGGTCACGGTCTTCTTCACCCCCAACGTCATCGGCGTCATTCTCATGCTCGTGTCCCTGGGGCTGATTCGGCCGCTCATCGGGTTCATGACCGGAGGCAGCACCACAGAGGGCGGCGTCTTCCTCATCAGTGTGTTCCTCGTCCTTCTCATCGCCAGCCTTTCCCACTGGCTTCAAGGTTTCTGGAAAACCGTCTCTATCCTTCTCGGAATGATTCTGGGATCGCTGCTTTTCTATTTTCTCGGTCGCCTCTCCTTTGCCGAGTTGGCCGGCTCCACGTGGCTTTCCTTCTCTCTTCTGAAACTTCCCTCTTCTCCCGGCTTCCACTGGCAAGCCGTCATTGCCTTTGCCTGCGCCTACCTTGCCGTCATGGTGAACAGCCTGGGAAGCTTGCAGGGGATTGCGGTCATTACCGATGAACAAAGGCTCAAGACTTCAATTAGCCGTGGGCTGCTGTTCAACGGCTTGGCCGGCATCTGTTGCGGGATTTTCGGGGTTGTGGGAACGGTGAGTTTCAGCATGAGCCCAGGAGTTGTCCTGGTTCTTCGGGTGGCGAGCCGGTATGCTGTGGGCTATTGCGGTCTTTTGCTGCTCGCCGCCGCCTTTTTCCCGAAGCTTGCGGCTCTGCTTTCCCTTGTGCCCGCGCCGGTTGTGGGTGCTGCGCTGTGTGTCGGCCTGGGAGGCCAGATCGGCATCGGCATCTCTACGATCGCTTCCAAACCGCTCACCTCAAGGGATTACTTTGTTGTCGGAGTTCCTCTTCTCCTGGGAACGCTGGTGGGTTTTCTTCCTCAGACCCTTTTTGATGCCCTGCCCGGCTCTCTCCAGATCTTTGTGGCCAACAGCCTGATCACCGGCATTTTCCTGGTCCTCATCCTGGAGCATGTGCTTCTGAGAAAAAAATGAAGATCCAAAGTTCTTGAGGTAGCGGATTTGCTTCCTAACGATCAGTATCGTAGTCGAAAGCGGGAGCCCATGTTCCAGGTTTTCCTCGACAAGCGATCAACAAACGCAAGTAAAACCTGAGGTGTTACTCCCTTTACGCTCAGGAGCGCCCAAGAAAATCACCAGAAAGTACTCTGGACAACATCCAGATGATCGCTCTCCGACCTAAACGAACTATCCAGAGCCGCCGTCACAGGCCACCCTAGCTATCGAGGTCGGCAATTGCTATACTTAGAGAAGTGATGATTATACACGCCAACAATCGAATATGCTTACAGCAGATTGAGGGGTGGCTTTTAGTGGAGGAGGCGGTATGAAGACCAGTGGGATACACGCTCTCAGCCTTTTTGCCCTCATTGTTTTTGGGCTAGCGGATCTTTCCTTTGCCTTCAGATGTGGGACCCAACTCGTGAGTGAAGGTGACAGAAAATATGAAGTCACTCATAAGTGCGGCGAACCTGACCATATTGAATCCTGGGAGGAGGAGCGTATTCAGAGAGACTATGGCCTTAGGCGGGAATACGACAGCCGCTCCGGGCGATATAGCTGGTATCGAGCACCCTTCCTCGTGAATGAAAAAGTGCGGATTGAGGAATGGACCTACAATCCTGGACCGACCGAATTTATCCGTTATCTGAGATTTGAAAACGGCATTCTCACGAGTATATCTACCGGTGATAAGGGGTTTTGAGCCTGAGGTTCCCTATCTAGGTTTCCAGGATTGTCTCTTTCCCTTAGGAGAAGAAAACGGTCTGTAAAGACTAGCGACCGCTTCCCACTATCAATACTCAGGGGATCTTGCGCTACGTAATGGAGTGACAGTTTGATCTGCCAAAATCATCGGATTTCGCCGTGCCAGAAGTGATCTCACAAACCAGAGACGATCTTTACCCGAGATTCGGACTCACCTTGCCCGATGAGCAGCAGGTGTATGTGAGAGAAGACCTTCCGGGATGTGTAAAGAGGTTCGTCCTCAGTCATGAACGCTACCACCTGGTAGATAAGGCCCAGTGGTGGGCGTGGGGGGAGGTTAAGGCGACTGCCCATGCCACCATGAGGCATCCGATAGGATTCATCGCATGTGTGTTGATGAGCCTTGCGCCATATCGCTTAAAGTATTATGGGCAAAGAATTCTTGGAATAGCGAAGTGAGGGGCTGAGCTAGATTTCGAATCGTAAACGTTGGTTGGGTCGGCTTCCAAAACAAGCGATTGGGAACTGTAAGCGTTCGTAAAGACGGAGCAGCGACGTGTAGCGACAAGCCCAAGGAACCTTTACTCTCAAGAAGACCATCCCAGCTCAGGAAATGGAGATCAGCTAACATGACTGAGCTGGAATGGTGGAGACATTGATTGGATGGGGCTGATTTGAGGCTACGAGTTCATATTGCGTTTTTCCTGGTCGCGGCTGTCCAAAACCGAAGGTAACTCTATCCTGAACTCCTCAGAGGTAATATCTCCTTTGAGGAATCCCTCACAGAGAGCTTTGATCCGATCCTGAGCGTAGGTCAAGGGTTTGACGGTGGCATCTCTCCATTTCGCTGAGTCAGTCTTTCTCCTGGTGGCAAAAGCAGTCTTGATCTTGTTCCTATCCTTTCTCATTTGTCCCCTCCTGTTACCGGAGAAATCAGGTAGCAACTGTTGCTATTCTTCTCAGCCCGTTGCTGATCCAGGTATCCAGCTGGAAAATGTTCCAATTCTGGAAAGCAGTTCTCAATACCCTCTGAACTTTTTTGCAATACATATGCCTGTTTGCTTTGAGTTGGGAATCTATTGATTTTACGGCTTTTTTCTTATATGCAACTGTAGTACATGAAGTAATTACCATACATTAAAAGGAGTCACCATCCAACAAAACAGCATAACTATTTAGGATGCTGATGTTTTTGTTATGCAGGATATTCCCTTCATGCCTTTTACAGAGACTGAACATACTTTCCGTCTCAGATTCAATCAAGGTAGCCATCCTTCCAATACATCAAGATCCATCAGGCTGCATCCACCACCAACAAACCATTGTTGACATGGGAAATCAGAGCATCATGACAGAGCTGCAACGCTACAACCAGTGGGGGTCATGAAATAAGGACAAGGGAAAGTCCAAGTGCGTTCTTTGAAGCTGGACTTGGTGGTAGGATTCATACTATTATTCTTGGTGAATACCAGGATTGTTGGATGTGGAGGAGGAAAAGCCCACTGAATGACGATGAAACTTACGGCTTGAAAAGCATCGGCTTTCACACCACCGCAAGCGGAAGGAAATACGATCTGCAGTTCAGTCCAGACGGTAAACTTGCCCAGGCAGTCCTTATTCCCAATGGTGTGGGTGCTGGGCAGTTAGTCATGGCATTCAGAGCTGAATCGAAAGAGGAAGCTCTCAAGATGCTCGTTGAAGAACTGGACAGTGGATCCCATTGATCTTTTGCCCGGCTTACGATTACAGCTGTGAAAAAAACGGCAGAGCGATGGTCGCCCTGCCGTTTGCCAATCCAACCATTCCTACCTGTTGCCCGGAGCCCCGTAGCCTGTCCCGTCTTTCGGTCCTACCCCTTGGTTGCCTGTACCGTCCCCAGGGCCGTAGGTCTTCCCAGCTTGGGTCTTTGCGCCCATAGTGCCAGGCTGAGTCCCTGACCCAGCCTTGAGCTGCTGCTTCGTTTGGGTCTGAGTCATGGTCCTGGTTTGGTTCTGCGCAGCCTGTCCTTTGCCAGCTGCCAGAGCTGGTGCTGACAGGGCTAAACTCCCGATCAATGCCACAGCCACAATTCCATATCCTTTTTTCATTTTCAGCATCCCTCCTTCAAGATTCTGACGATCTATACCCGGGTTTACGTTCAGAGCTGGGAAAAGGTCACAGGAAAAAACACGGCCACCGCCCGGAGGGCTGGCGGTAGCGATTGACGCATGCTAGCGCATGCTCTGTGTAGCATGCTCTGATAGCCATATCTTGTTGATACAAGGAGCATTATCGTCATGAACGGGGGCATTCCAAAGAGAGGTTCAGAGACAGTGGGCTGGAGAACTAGCTCCGGGTCTGGTGTGCCTGATAACTCAAGTCATACTCATCTTTTTTCCAACCCTTTTAGGATCTCCAAATTCTCCAAGGCTTTTCCTGCCCCAACAGCCACAGCAGTCAATGGGTCTTCTGCGATATTTACGGGAAGCTTTATGACGGACCTCAAGAATGAATCCATATTCTTGAGCGAAGCCCCACCGCCAGCCAGCATAATTCCTTTGTCTAAAAGATCAGATGCAAGTTCCGGGGGTGTTCGTTCTAGGATCGTCAACACAGCTCCAGAAATAGCATTCAGTGGCTCTGAAATCGCTTCCCTGATCTGGCCAGAATCTATCGTCAAGACCTTCGGTACACCGTTAGTAAGATCCCTTCCTTTTACTTCAGCCTTTTCCAAATTGTCCCCAGGATGTGCGTCACCAATGCTTATTTTTATTGCCTCGGCTGTGCTCAAACCTATCACCAAGCGGTGTTTCCTCTTAATGTATTCCTGGATGGATTCATCCATCTTGTCTCCGGCAACCCGCAAAGAAATGCTATCAACTATACCACCCAGTGAGAGGACAGCCACTTCGGTAGTACCACCACCGATATCCACTATCATGCTACCCCTGGGTTCAGATATCGGGAGCCCTGCCCCTATCGCAGCAGCCAGCGGCTCTTCGATAAAGTGCACTTCTCTGGCCCCCGCCGACCCGGCTGATTCCAGAACCGCTCTCTTCTCCACTTGAGTGATACCACTGGGCACCCCGATGATTGTTCGAGGTCTTACAAGCCTGCGCCTGGCGTGTGCCTTCCTGATAAAATAACTGAGCATCGCTTCTGCGACTTCAAAATCAGCGATCACCCCATCCATCATGGGACGGATCGCAGTGATATTCTCAGGCGTTCTGCCTAGCATCAGTTTGGCTTCTTTGCCGACTGCGAGGACTTTCTTCCCGTTTCCATTCCCATTCTCCACCGCCACTACAGACGGTTCGTTTAGCACAATGCCTTTTCCCTTCATGTAAACGAGGGTGTTGGCTGTACCTAGATCAATGGCTAGATCCTGGGAGAAGAGCCCTAATATAGAACTTAAAACCATTGTTCTTCCTCTCTTCCTCAGTGGAGTTATGGTACAGCGATATTCCGAGTCCTTCTGCCATACCACAGGTAGAAAGCACAAAGAGACGCTCAAGGGCAAATCAGACAAGCGAACACGTGACCGACACCAGTGGAGAATGAGGAGGTGCCATTGTAGGGCTGAACAACCAGAAATAACACAATCGCCATTACGATGGGCATAATCATGAAATTGCAGGCATTCACTATTTCTTGATTCAGCGGTTCTCTATGCATGGTCTCATCTCCTTTTCTCGAGGATATCGAACCAATACTAGAGTGTACGATGCTATAGAAAAGCAATATTGGTACCAAACATGATTCTAGTTAAAAGAAGCGTTTTTTGTTTATTAAATCCAAAGTGTTGCAAAAGCCTGTTTAATTCCAGTCTCTTCCAGTGACCGTGTCTCTCGCGTGCAAAAAACAACACGCGATGTGTGAAACAGATCACAGATGCTCGGGTCCCGGGTTACCCCAGGACCACACAACACTCGGTTCTGGCTGTCAGCACACTTTGCCGGGTAGCACTGTTTACCTACAGGGTCCCACAAAGGAGTTTCAACTCCCTAATGGAGGTTACGTATGAGACTGTCGAAAAAGTGTCTTTGGCTAAGAGATTTTTTTTGATTCTTTGCCTCTGATTTTGTAACCCTTCATATTCTATCCTGTTTCTGATTTGTTAAAATAATATTAAATCATCTTAATTTATTTACAATGAGTTTGAAGTGTGCTATCCTTGGGACGGGTTCAGTAAGGAACGTGCCGTGATATCCTTCTTGAGGTTAGAGCGATGGCAAAATACAAAAGCTACGATTACTCACAAAGCGTTCTGATTCCCGTCTGTCTTGATGAGCAGTTGATGCCGGGGACCTTGGAGTTTGCGATTCATACTCTGGTGCAAACCCGCATTGATACCTCAATCTTTGATCACCGATACCACAATGATGAGACGGGCCGCGAGGCGTATGATCCAAAGGTCCTTCTGAAGGTTGTGCTGTTTGGTTACTCAAGGGGATTGATCTCATCGCGACAGATTGAGCGCGGGTGCAAAGAGAATGTGGTGTTCATGGCGCTTGGCTGCGGACAGCAACCGGATCACAGTACGATAGCGGCCTTTGTCTCATTGATGAAGGGAGAAATCCTGCCTTTGTTTAGGGATGTGCTGTTGGTTTGTGAAGAGGAGGGATTGCTTGGGGGGACTTTTTTTGCGTTAGATGGTTGTAAGCTTCCCTCCAATGCTTCTAGAGAATGGACTGGCACGATTGGTGACCTTAGGAGGAAGAAGGAGAAAATTGAGAAAAAGGTTAAGGGATTGCTAGAAGAGCAGGTGGAGGCAGACAAAGAGGACGATAATGATGAAAGGAGTGGAAAGTTATCAGGGATAGTGAAGCGGGAGAAGCAAGTTGAGAGATTGAAGAAGCAGGCGGATCGGATTGAGACCTTCCTACGGGAGAATGGTCCAAAGATGGGCAAGCAGGGCAGAGAGATCAAGAGCAACATTACGGATAACGAATCTGCCACAATGGTTACATCCCGTGGGACCGTTCAGGGGTACAATGGGCAAGCGATGGTTGATTCCAAAAAGCAGGTTATTGTTCATGGTGAAGCCTTTGGAGACGGACAGGACCATTATCATGTCCCCCCTATGCTTGATGGGGCTAAGCAGAACATGCAGGCGATTGGTCAAAGTGAAGATTACTTTGAGGGAAAGATATTGACCGCAGACAGCCTCTATCATAGTCCAACCAATTTGAGAAAGTGCAATGAAGAGAAACTGGATGCTTACATTCCTGATAAGGATTTTCGAAAGAGGGACCCAAGACTTAAGACGAAAGGAGGATACAGGCCAAAAATGGAGCGATTTACACTGGAGGATTTTCAATATAATGAAAAAACCGATGAGTATCTCTGTCCTCAGGAAAACATATTGAAGCTCCAGGTAAGAAAGACTCAGGTAGGTGGTGTTATTTACAGAAGATATGTGGCCGACAGAAACGATTGCCAAGGATGTGCATTGAAGAGCAGGTGCATCATTGGTAAAAACGGTGAACGGAGATACTTAAATGTCCCTATAGGCAACGCGCCTGATAATCTTACCCCATCCATGATTGAAAAAATAGACAGCAAGAAGGGGCGCGAAATATACCCCCAGCGTATAGCGGTTGTAGAACCGGTGTTTGCGAATGTTCGAACGCATAAGAGAATGGATCGTTTTACCCTGAGGGGAAAAATCAAGGTGACCATACAGTGGCTACTCTATTGCATGATTCATAACATCGAAAAGATCGTTCACTACGGAGCCAACTATGGGGTTACCTAAGAGGGATCAACTGAAGAACGAGAGCGCGAGATGATAGGCCAATCCTTGACTGAAGGATAGGAATAAGAATGTACTAAAATCTAGGTCAGCAATAAAAGTTCAGATGAGATGAGAAAATGGGCGTTCACCAGACAGGGATACAAACTCAATCCGTCTTTTTCGACAGTCTCTATCGTATACTTAAATTTTGAGCCAGTCCTGAAAGCGCACGCTTACAATATCAAATCGTTAACGAGGCAGGAAAAGTGCGCTTTAAAGCGGGACCTGCGCCTGCTGGTTCCGGACTCATTGTCGTTTTTCCAGTCCTTCGACCATTGACTCGTACTTCTCGTGAATCATCTTCCGGTCAAACTCCCAGAACTCGGCGAGCATGGCCTGATCCTCTTTATCGGTAACGTAGACCCTGGATGCCGGAAAGAAGATTTTGTCTTCTTTCTCGATATGCTTGGGGTAAAACTCGACAAGCGTATGAAGCCTGCCTGCAATGTCTGCTAAGGCGGATTCATCGCCATTCCGATAACGTGTGTTAGCCTCAACCAGCGCCTTTGTTGTCTGCCGGCCGAAGACGTGTTCATCAATCAACTCCTTCATAACACGCTTGTCTTCGGCAGATAAAGGGCGTTTGCTCAAATCTCGGAAGAGTATCTCCTCCTCTTTGCCGTGATGCGTCCGATCGGCGTACATACGGATGAAATCAACCGCTGTGTCCACGAACACAGGATCGATTTTGTGTGTCGATTCGATTTGGACCAGGGCATCCTTGATATGCGAGATCATCCGTTCGATCAGGCGATGCTCTATCATCAGCGGAGCACGTGCTTGCATGTTAGTGTCCTCCTTTTCTTCATCTTCCCGAACGAATAAGAGTTTTCGCGGCGCGGAGCCGACGCAAAAAGTCGATTTGAACTGGACCGCTGAGCGCGAGGTTGGCTCTAGGTATGGGGATTCATGCGCCGACTTGCCATTTTTTTAATGTACTATAGAAGATGAAACGGCGCAACACAAGGCTCGTGTAGCGGATGTGCCAGTACCCATTGCTGGCAATCGGCTGCGTATCGAAATCGTAAGTCCCGTATCGAGCTGAGATCGCTACATTAGTACCACTACGCGAAAGTCTAAAAAAAAAGAAGGCAGGGACGCGATGACCCTGCCCTACCGCTTTTGGTTTTCATTTCTTTCCAGGGCCTTTTGCATAATCCAGCATGCCTTGAAAATCAACAATCACTACGGGCTCATCTCCTATAACCCAGGCGTCATGTCCAGATTCGAGTAAAGAGACATCCCCTGCCTTAAAATCCTTTTCTGCCCCGTCATCCATTTTAACTCTCAAAGTCCCCGATATATGATATTGGAAATGGGGAGCCTCACAACTCTTTGTATTTACTAAAGGTTTTACAGAGTTAGACCATCTCCATCCAGGCTGGAATGTAGCCCGTCCTACCGTTCTCCCTCCAATGTTTATGATTTCCAATTTTCCCTTATCAAACGTCCTCACCTCATCCGGTCTATTAAGACTTTTCCCTTCCATTCTTGCCATCGTAATCACCTCCCCACGCTGTTTACTCATGTTTCTTGGGTTCATCAAGTATTCAAAACATCATTTCTGAGGGGACATCCAGCTCAGCTATTGACCTCCGTATGCTTTCTCCCTCCCGCTTACCTGACAAGATAGTCATGGCAGAGTTCTTTTGCACTGATTATCTCGATTTCCAAATGCAAGGAAAGGCTGAAGGCGCCACTTCGGTGGGTTTTTCCAAATTCGCCTGCCCCGCGATCATGCGTATCGTAGCGGAAACTCAGTAGCAGTCTTCCTCGTCGAGCGACTTGAAGCGCAAATCTTCAATGACAATATGGTATTCACATTCCCACCGCACGTGGGAAAGACTTTGCCATTCATTCATAGGTTCTTCCTCCTTGTCCTTTGATAGGACTTTCCCGGGAGGAGAGCTCATTTTGTTTTCCCGGCATCGGTAGAACCTATCCGGGCCTCCACCAGAGGTGCGTGGTTTAGTGAAAACCAAATATGACCTCTAAGAACCTCGCATTTGAGATAGGTTACCGCTTCAAGGGAAAGCCAATTTCAGCAAGGAATTTATCCACCTCCTTAGTCCAGATTGGCAATCCGTGTTCAGAATGAAAAAGATAATGCCCATCCTTTCCAAAAGGCGGGAGCATAACGAGCTTTGCATTTCCGCCCCCCTTTTGATAAGCGTCGTGCATTTCCTTGACACAAGCCGGGGAGAAA
Source organism: uncultured delta proteobacterium (assembly GCA_963702565.1). GTDB lineage: Bacteria > Desulfobacterota > DSM-4660 > Desulfatiglandales > HGW-15 > CAVPDE01. The sequence goes on from CAVPDE010000016.1 coordinate 272,418, forward strand.
CGACTGTCGTTTTCAGAATATAACCAGAGTGTTGGCAGTTTGGTCGTCCTTCCGAATTTTTCCATTGCTCTAGACAATGCCCATTGTAGGGATTGCCCAGGAGGACGACGTCCCCCTGCAAGATTTATTACGCCAAGCAGACCATCGACTCCCTGGCTAGCGGCAGCAAGTGAGGCAAAACCCCCAGCCGACTGGCCAGCCAGCAATAATCTGCTGCTATCAATATAGGGCTGGGTTTCCATAAACCGCACTGTTGCCAGAAGATCCCTGGCCGATTCCAGCCCGGCTTCGTAGAGATCTATATTATGACGATTGCTGAAATCCTCAGTGCAATCTCCTTCAGATTTTGCATACCCACGGCGCATGGGAATAACTACGACAAACCCTCGCTTAACAAATTCTCGACTTTGCTTCTCAAACCGTTCACGCCCATGCGTACGTCTCTCTATCGGACCCCAATTACCATGACTCAATACCACAAGCGGAAAAGGACCGCCCCATTCCTGTCGGAAGACGGTTCCTTCCAAAAGAATCTGCGTATCTTTAAATAGGCCCTTTACCACCATAGGAATTTGCACAACCTCCTCAATGGTCCTTACAGGAGGAGCTGAAGATTCATCAGGCTGGGACTTTTTTGATTTTTGAATGGGTGAAGAATCTATATGACTCGCTGTGAAAAGAGCAACCAGCACAAAACTGGGGATGAGATAAACCGTTTTTCTGAGCATAACACCCCCCTTTTTTCAGAATGGGACTCTACTGGGGTTGGTCTTGTGCGTCTAGGTTGAGGTTTTAAGGTTTCTTGCTGTATGTCCGATCCTTGACGACCTTCATCCTGCTCTCAGCAAAATCACAATCCGTCGCGCATGGGAACGATGAGTCGGCGACGATTGCCAAATCGCAAGGTAAGGCTGAACGTGCCCGTTTTCTTGAGATCGCAGATTTAGCTTCCCTGCTTTAAGATCGTGAGCTGAGATTTGATTCAGCCCCCTGGATTGCCTGTCTAAGGGTGCAATCTTGAGTTGGAGGGAGGCCCATATCCATAGCGACTATATCGGCATTATGGATACGCCGGTCAAATAGTGACCTGCATTTGTTCGGCCCCCATTTATTCTGATTCTCTTCTGTTGGAGACTTTTTTTCGCTAGGATTCGTACTCATTTCCAGTCGCCCACAAGGATAAAGGGTGCCCAGAAGAAGGGATGGGAGTAACTTTGAGTGTTTGATTTCGCAAGTTCCAACTCAGCCTGTCGAAGCGCCTCAGCCTTAGACATAGTTCTGAGATTACGGTAGAATAAGCGCATCATTGCGACTGTTGAGTCATCTGAGACTCGCCAAAGCGAAGCGACCACGCTCGGAGCACCCGCATGGATAAAGGCCCTCGATAGCCCCACGAGATCATCCCCCCGAGGAAGATCTCCACCCATCCCCCGTGCTAATCCCGTTTCGCAGGCTGACAAGGTTACTAGGTTCGCCTTCACCTCCATATCGAAAATCTCACCCACCGTAAGCTTCCCATCATCCTGTGCCGTAGCGGTGAACCGCAGGTTCGATTTGAGCGGATCCGATTCAATCATCTCTCCATGGGTGGAAAAGAGGAGGTAATCATACCGTGGTCCCTCAATTTTGACTTTGCTTTTCGTCGCAACAGGACCAATCAGAACCAACTTCCGCTCAAATAGAGTAGACACTTCGCTAGCCTCCACTTCTGCTGCTGGAAGAGGAGCCAGGTCGGTCACAGGATTAGCGGCAGCAAAAAAATCAGTGTGATTCCCCCTGTTTTTTATTCTTGCGTATTTCAGCACACTTGCTGATGGCAGATAACTCACCGTGAAGGAATCAATGAGATACCGCCCATCCGGAAATCGGAGAGCTTGGAAAGGCAGGTAATGCAACGCCCCGTGGGGAACTACTACAAGATGCCTTTTGCCAGCGATATGCCCTTCCACAGGCCGAATTAGAATCTCATACAGCTCCGTCAGAGCTTTCTCATAGTCTTTAGACGTGTAAAGCTTGATAGAGACCCCTTCCATCACCTGGGATCGGAACTCCTTGAGCCTATCTATGATCTTCTTGCGAGGAGTATCAAGCGATAGCGCGACCACTTTATCTCTAGTAACAATGAAAACCTCATTCCACTCTGTGCCAATGAAATAGGCCAAAAGGGCAGTCTCATCATCGAGTAAGGCCTGGATTTCTTTTGCCCGCAGAGGATTGACAGCGACGAGGGACGCCATATCCGGATCCAGTTGCTCTATCCTTTCCACCACTGACTTCAATTCAGATTGCAGGCGCTCTAATTCGGGATTCTCCTCTTCTCTTGATTCTGGCTGGCTTTCATCTCCGGGACCTTCTTCCTCGCTCACACGAAGTGAAAGTTGCGTTGGTGTATTGATGCGTTCCTGAAGTTCGTCTCTCAACGATCGCTCCCTAGCAAGGAGATCATTCAGTTCATTGCCTTGCGAGACGAATGCCTTGTCACGAAGCATGTCAAGCATGATGCGCGCCTTGGATCGTTCCAGATAATGGAAAGCTACATCCTCACGCTTCATCCTGTGTAGCAAACGAATCATCCACTCATAAACATAGAACTTATTCTCCATATATAGGGCTTTTAGGCTGGGGTCACCAAGCTCACCCCGTAAACTTTCAATAATGTTGATCGCTTCAGCATAATGCTTGAAAGCTTCCCGGGCATCCCCTTCTTCTTCAGCCATCCGCCCCAATTGGCTGTGAGCTCTCCAAAGAGTTTCGGTCCTGCCGATGGCGCCCGCTACTTTGATCGCAGATTCATAGGATCTTCTAGCATCGTCTTTCATGTTCAGCTTTCGCTGAGCTAGACCCAAGTACAAGTAACTTTGCGACAGTGGTCTCCATGCTCGCGCTCTCCTCAGTTGTTCGACCGCCTTCTCGCCGTGGTTAAGGGACTCGGTGAGTCTGCCGGCCCATAGGTTCAGAAAACCCAACGTCTGGTGCGCGCGGCCCGCTATATAGTTAGAAGGCGGGTGTATTTGCTGACTCAATCGCAGTGTCTGCCCTGCTAATTCTATGGCCTCCTCATGGCGTTTGAGGCACCATGTGGCCTCTGCGAGCTTCAGGAGAGCTTCCGCTTGCGCTGCTTTGTATCCCTCACGCTTGCAGATATCCAGAGCTTCCTCTGCGTAAATTTTTGTCCTGTCATATCTTCCGAGCCAACTCTCATTTTGTGCTGAGAGGGTAAGGGCGGTGACAGCCATCCAGCCGTATTCCCATTCGGTCCCTCTCAATCGCTTCAGCACCATCTCCGCCTTCGTATAGTCGCCGATCTCGGTTAAGCAACCTGCCAGAGGAAATGCTAGAACCTGGTACGGCTTCTTATCAGGATGAGCGCGAATGAGTTCTTGAATATCGGCATCCACTTTGTCCACATGCTCCTTTTCCCAAACGATAACCGTGCCAATCATCTTCGTTCTCTTGTTCCATGGCTCCTTCAGAAACGGCCCGATGTTGTAATAGAGAAATCCTTCCCGCGTGTTCTTAAACACTGTCACATGCCCGAAATTGCCAAACCGGCTGAGGCCTCTCATTACACCCTTTTCTCGGATCTTGAATTTCAGGCATGCAGTCGGGTTCAGACGTTTCTTGCTGGGATCTTTTGCATCCCAGACTTCTCCTTCTGCCATCAGGGCTACTAAGGCTTCTCTCGGCACCTTGATGTCCGTTTGTGTCCAGGATCCGATTCGGGTCAAAGGCATGTCAGGGTATATCTTGTAATGGTCTTTTGCCGTATCCCTTTTGACCGTCTCCCCTGTAGCGCAGCCACCGATCAAAATTCCAAGGGATAGAACCAAAGCAGCCTTCCACCCCATAGAGCAACTCCCATTATGGACGTTAAATATTGGCATCACCTATTTCTTTTCTCGGAGGCCCTAAAAGGAGCAAACTGAGTTTGGACAAACTGGGCCCAGAACGTGGTTTGGAAGAAATATCAGCGTTGCACTTTATTCCTAATTCTCCTCTCCATTCGCGAAAAATGTCATGCCCGCTGGATTTTCAAATTGGCATTTTGGCATTTTCATCTCCGTTCCTCACGAACGGTTACCACACTAGAAACATAGTCATTCCTTAGTGTTGTAAGCTAAAGTCCCTGAAGGAACATAAGACATTCCATCCGGGAATGGGCGGCCACATTTTGAGGGATCTCTTCATAGGCGACCTCCTGAATGGAGGCTAAAGGGTGGAAGGAAAAACACTTCGGGTATTAAATGCCGAAAAGCCCTCAAAGTCAAGAAAATGGAATTCGCTGACGGTTCTGACTTGCAGTAGCTATTGAGGGGGAGAGCTAATGACCGGTTATGACTTCCAAATGTAGAAGTCAACCGCTTCGCGGCAGCCTGCCGAGGTGCACACTTTCGCCTTTCCCACCGACCTCTTTTGATCCTCTACCCTCCTCGTTGATTCTGTAAGATACCTCCGTTTTTTAATCTCAACTCAAGGAGGTATCCGTTATGACCCCATTAAGACAGAAGATGATCAGAGCCATGGAGCTGAGGAACTTTGCCAAGAACACTCAGCGGGGCTACCTGGGAGCCGTCAAAGGTCTTGCCAGCTTCTATCGCCAATCCCCGGACAAACTCACCAAAGACGCTATCGAAGACTATTGTTATCTCCCTCAATATAGCGAAGGAATGGAGTTGAAGATTTGCAGGGTAAATTGACCGATGATATAAGGGTGGGCGAGATTACGAGGTAAGAAATTGACCTCGGTAAAATAACCAAGCCCCGCAAGGAGACAGACCCAAAGGTTTGAGCCGCCCTAAGCCTGCCCCCTCGCGGGCAAGGCGCCGAAAGATTCAGCTTCCCTACCCTAACACATACGAGAGCATTTGGGAATACAAGGAATCTTTTCTTTCCCAGAAAATCGATTTTCTCTCCCTCGTTGGCCCGACCTGCCCACTCTGCGGCAAGCGGGAGTGCTACCGTAAGATCACCCCCTACTGGCGATACGCCATTGACTTGTTCCCGGAGTTCAAGAAAGAGCGCATTCCTGTTGCGCGTTTTGTGTGCCACAGACGGGAGAGGACTTTTTCTGTGTTGCCGATCCAGTTGGTTCCCTACCATCAGTACACCGTGAATGCGGTGATAGGAGCGTTGCTATTGGGTATCCAGTGCCGACAGATGGGGCAGAAGGGCTTTCATGGGGCCTCGGTAGCGGTGGACCCGGAGAGCCTGGTGACCCCGTGGTTGATTGCCTGTTGGCTGGCGCTGGTTGCCCTCGGGTTTCGGCGTGCCCACGCACGGCTGAGCCGCTCTTACAACCTTGCACAGATCCATCTCTCACTCAGGACTGGGGACTGGGAGAAAGTAGCCGGTTATTTTGTTTGCTTTGGCTGGAAGCCACAGATCCGCTGGGGGCCCCTGCTTCAAGCCCTCGTTAACCAATACAGCCGCACCGCGAAACGCTTTTTCTTCGGAACCTCTTCTCAAGAGCGCCAGCGCTGAGGCTTGCTCAAAATCTCTGATCGTAAAAGGGTAGCGCGCCTCTTTGTCGCCCATCGACTCTGACTTTCCCCCTCCTGCTCTCCGCCAGGGCTCTCTTCCTTTCTTTGGACCGGCGTGCCGAAGCGAGAAGCGAACCTGTGTTTTGGAGATGAGTGTACAGAGAGTTGCTCACCCTCCCTGTTTTCGATGGGTTATCCATGGGCCATCTATCATACTTAAAGGAGGCAAACGCCTATGGAAAAGGACACCCGAGAAAGAATCGCTCTCAAACGCTACCAGATCATCTCTCCCGTGCTCGCCGAGCCTGCAAGAGCCCAAAACGAGTACTTCCGCCAACAGACCCAGCACCAACACGACTTCCCCCGATACGGTCAGAGGAAAGTCAGCGTCTCCACCATGAAGAGGTGGCTGAGGGAGTACCGCAAACGGGGTTTCGACGCCCTCAAACCAAGGGGCCGCTCAGACGGGGGAAGACCCAGGCGCCTGGATGATCAACGACTCAAGGTGATCGAGGTCAAGTGCAAGGCCTACCCCTACTACAGCGCACAAAAACTCTACGAAGAACTCCGAGATCAGGGGCTCTTGGGGGATCCACCGGTCCACTACAACACTCTCCTGCGGGTGGTCAAAACCCAGGGCTGGCTCTCTGTCAAGCGCAGAACCGATGTGCGCAAAGCCTTTGAAGTGGATAACGTCAACGATCTCTGGATCTGTGACTTCATGCATGGCCCTTCGGTCCGCACCCACAACCGCTCGGTCAAAGCCATCCTCTGCGCTATTATCGACGATCACTCCCGCATGGTGGTGGGCCATGCCTTCAGCGCATCAGAAGCGATTAGCGCGTTGACCCTCGTTCTCAAGGAAGCGTTCCTCGCCCACGGGATACCCAAGAGACTCTATGTGGACAACGGCCCCGGGTTTTCTTCCGAGTTGCTCGCCAAAAGCTGCGCCCTGGCCGGCATCTCCCTCATCCACTCCAAACCCTACGACAGCCCCTCACGCGGGAAAATCGAGAGACTGTTCAGGACGGTCCGCGAACGTTTCCTCTCCGGTCTCCAGGACGGAGTCAGTCTTCACGAGATCAACGAGGCTTTCTGGCTCTGGCTCCAGGAGGACTACCACCATAAACTCCACAGCGGGATCGGGGAAAGACCCATCGACCGCTACAATGCATCCGTTGCAAGAGTGCAGATCCGCAGACTCTCCAAAGCAGAGCTCGATGAGATCTTCCTCGTCCGCCACGAGCGAGTCGTCAACAACGATGCCACCATCAGTTTCAAGGGCGCCCTCTACGAGGTTCCACAAGCCTACATCCGCCAGAGAATCGAGCTCCGTCACCCCGTCGATGACCCCCAGGAGCTTTATCTCTACGACAATGAAATCCGGGTGGGCAAGATCAAGCTCCTGGACAAAAGGGAAAACGCTCGCACCTTCCGGCCTCAGAAGGTCCCCACCAATCTCTCCTTCCACAAGGGGAGGACCTTGCCATGAAAGACCTCCTCGCCTGGTTCGGTCTGAAACGATTCCCCTTCGACAAGAACATCAAAACTCAGGATCTCTTCGACGCCGACCCCCTCAAGGAGTGCTCCGCACGCCTCGACTACATCAAGCGTCGAGGGGGAATACTCCTCCTCACCGGAGATCCGGGGGTGGGCAAAACCATCGCCCTCAGGCGATACGTGGACAGCCTCAACGAAAATCTGTTCAAGTCCTTCTACACCCCTCTTTCCACCCTCAGCCGCGCCGACCTCCTCTACCACATCAATCGGCTCCTCGGTCTCACCCCGAGGCTCTCCAAGAGCGCCATCTACAATCAGATCCAATCGGCCCTCCTGGAGTCCAAAGAAACTTCCGGCAAAACCATCCTCCTCATCATCGACGAAGCCCACCTCCTTCAGCCCGGCCCCCTGGAAGAGCTCAGGTTGCTGACCAACTTCAAGATGGACTCCTACGACCCCTTCATCCTCATCCTCTCCGGACAATCCGACCTGCGCAGAGTCATGGAATTTGCCGTCATGGAGCCCTTCAACCAGCGTATCGCCATCCGTTACCACATGCCCGGTCTCAGCCCCGATGAAACTAAAGGCTACATCACCCATCACCTCAAACTGGCAGGCGCAAAGGAGCCCCTCCTCACGGATCAGGCCTTGCAAGCCGTCCACGAGGTCTCCTTCGGCATACCCAGAAAAATAGGAGCCGTAACCGAGGCTGCCCTCACCTACGCCATGTTCGATCAAAAACGCACCGTCACCCCAGAGATGGTCCTCAAAGTGAAAACCCTGGAGGGATAGACCCATGAGAGATCCAAAAGAAGTCCAGATTGCCTGGCACATCCTTGAACTCATCGAGGCCGTCGCCGATCTCATCTGGGAATACTACCACGAGGACTTCAGAAGGGACATCAGGGAGCATGAACATCGAAATCCGAATGAGCCCTGGAAAGACTGACACATTAACCCATCACATCTCGTCTCACCCACCAACTCCAAAAATCATCTCTCAAGAGGCAGGACCTCACGGTCCTTGCCTCTTTTATCTCTTCGGTTAACTTACTGCTGTGAAAAACCCTCACCACCTTCACAATCGTTTTGTCAAAGAACCTCAAAATCACTCCCCTGTCGGGCAGATCAATCCATCAAAACACCCTCAAATCTAGGAGGTAATCAACATTCCCCTCCGCGTTTAAAAACCGCGAACACCTCCCTCTTACTTATCCCTCCATCCGCAGCATTTACGAGGAGGCTCGGGAAAAAGCCGGCATCAAGAAAGGCGCAGGCATCCACACCCTGAGGCACAGCTTCGCCACCCATCTTCTGGAAGCTGGTTACGATCTGCGCAGAATCCAGGTGCTCCTGGGCCACACGCGACTGTCCACCACCATGATCTACCTGCACGTCAGCCGCGCCACCCTGTCCAAGATCCCTAGCCCCCTGGATCTGTTTGACCCCCAAAATGCAAAAAAGGAGGACCCCTCCCATGAGCCCTCCGATTAAAATGCCAAAACCAAAGCTGGAAGTCGCCGAGATCCTCCGCCATCATATCGCAGAGTATCGCAACGCCTACCCTCTAGCCCCAGATCAGCACCGGATCGTCTCCCACCTCCTTCACTGCCGTACCCCCACCCTGGGTGGGCACATCGAGCGCTGCACACACTGCGGCGCACAGCGTATCCTCTATCACTCCTGCCGCAATCGACACTGCCCCAAGTGTCAGCACGTCCCCAGAGAGCGATGGCTTGAAAAACGTCAATCCGAACTCCTCCCCACCCCCTACTTCCACATCGTGTTCACTCTCCCGCATGAGTTGAACCTCATCACGTTAAAGAACAAATCCGTGATGCTCAACCTCCTCTTCAAAGCCGTCTCTGAAACCCTGATCAAGTTTGGTAAGAAGGAACTGGGCGGGACCTTGGGCTTTATCGCTGTCCTGCATACCTGGGATCAGCAACTCAAAGCGCACTTCCATCTGCACTGCCTGGTCCCTGGAGGTGCCCTGTGCACAAAGAGCAAACACTGGATTCCATGCAAAGAAAACTATCTGTTCAACCAGGAAGCCCTCTCCCTGGTCTTTCGGGGCAAGGTCATCGATCACTTCGGACGAAGCGCTCAGCGTGGAGACCTGAACCTTGAAGAGGCCGACTCCCAACTTAAAACCAAGCTCTACAAGCACACGTGGGTTGTCAGTGTGCGGGACCCCATCCCCAATCCTGAGCATGTCCTGGAGTATCTGGCCCGTTACACCCACCGCGTCGCTATCGCCAACAGTCGCCTCGTTGATCTTAAAGACGGCATGGTCAGCTTCAGGTACAAAGACCGGCAGAACAATGTCCTCAAACAGGCCACCCTCAGCGCGGTGGAGTTTATCTACCGCTTCCTCCTCCACACCTTGCCCCAGGGCTTCGTCAGAATCCGCCACTATGGGTTTCTGGCTAACCGTGATCGCACCGCCCATTTGGGCCTCATCCAGCGCTTGCTCAAATGGCCCTCTCCGGTGCGTACTGTGACTCATTCCCTCCAGGAAATCATGCTCCGGCTCACCCGTATCGACATCACTCTTTGTCCCTGTTGCAAAAAGGGCAGGATGCAAAAGATCGCAGACATCTTATGCTACAGCGGCAAGCACCCCTATCAGTTCATTCGACCACCCAATGGCTAGGCTCTGTCCAGCGCCCTGAAACCATTCTGTGTGAACCCTAAATTGCTCCAGTCAAAAGCAAATGGATCACTACGTCCACATCATGAGAAAATACCCTTGCCATGCCATCGCCCCTGGACGCAACATCCCCTTCACCCCTCCGTATCCGCTCAATCGTTTTCCAAACCAGCTTTCGACACAGTATTCCAAAGACCAACCCCGTACCTTGAGACAAGCAAAACAGCTCTTACAAAACCCATATACTCCGTTCACACTCCGTGGTGCGCGAAGCGGCTGAGCTCTTCATCGCTTTATCCATCATCCCCTCACTCCACATTGCCCACCCTAGGCGCACAGCCCGCAACTCATCACATGCCATCGCACTAACCGCCTGGGGGACGATGGATAAAACACTAATTAGTAGAAGTCATAGTTCCAGAAGAAGAACCAATGTCCAATCAGAATAAAAGGTGTGCATGAGGCTCGCACGGTAGGATCTCAGTTTTCACAAGTTGCTAATTTACAAATGGAGGTCCTCCATGCTGGCGACAGGTTTGAAAAAAGGTTTCCTATAAACAACCAATACCCCGACTGGGCCTCCCCGCTTCAGGTCAAAACTTCTGCACCAACCCTATTTCTCACGTCCCCATTTTTCCGTTGATGGCATGTCGCGATTTTCACAACAGCCCCCGGTTTTTCGCCATAATCATCATCTGTTCCGCGCTGGTTGCAGGTGGCGTCATATGCTCTTTTACCGGCTTAGGGACTAAGCCCATTGCCTCTGCTGAACAGGTTATTACGCACAGACCGCATCCGATACACCTGTCTCTGTTAACCACTGCTATGTTATCCTGATCCATTTCAATGGCGTCCATCTGGCAGCGCTCCAGACAGGTCTCACAACCGGCGCACAGATCTCGATCTACCATGGCAAAGTAGTTCGAACACACCAATTCAGCTGGCCTGGGATGCTCCTTGATGGAGATAAGCACGCCACAACAGTCTCCGCAGCAATTGCACATTCCTGCAGGATTCTGGGCAGTGCCAGGCTGAGTAACGAGACCGCTTTCCTGTGCCTCTTTTAAGATGGATATGGCTTCCTCAAGATCAACCTGGCGGCCCATTCCCCTATCCACATACAACTGCCCCATGGACCCGAACATGAAACAGGCTTCTATCCTTTTATCACACCCGTTGCCCAGAACCTTCTTCCTCTTTCTGCATATGCATTCCGCCACAACAATATTATCCTTAGATTTGAGAATCTCAACCGCGTCATCGTACATGGCCACGTGATGTGTGACAGCAACCGACTTATGTACCGGTATGGTTCGAAGAAACATGCCGCCAATTTTATGGAAATTATGGGAGAATCCATCCTTGTGATACTGTTCCACCATCTCAGCGAGTTCCCGGTCCAGGCTTTTGAGCTGGAACTCAAAAAGCCCGTGGACAAAAGGGATGGCAGCATATTTCGATGAGTTTCCGCGCCTCAGCCTGAACAGTAGTCCCCTTTCCGTCATATCTTCAAGCCTGGCGGCAATCTCCTCAGCCGGTTTATCGGCCCTTTTGGCTATCTGTTCCGGTGTTTCGAGCCTTTGCGTCATCATCAAAAACAGCTCAGCATCATCTTTTCTGAAGAGTTTTTTGAGTATCTTCAATTCGATGCCTGACTCGGTGGCTGGAAAACCGAGTGAATACATGTCCAACTGTTTTCGAAGCTCTTGGTAGATGTCTTTTGCCATACCTGCCTCCCATAGGTGAGGGAATGGTGAGATGAATGTGATAGAACCTGCTTGCGGTGGGAAGGAGTAGAGGGTATCCGCACCCTGAGTGTCAAATGACAAAACCGGTTTAGAGGTCGCGAGTGTTCGTCTTCCTACTTTATCATTTGGTGATGGGAGTATGACCGTTGCCCTTGGTGACCGTGTGGGGGTTTGCCTGCGCGAGGCGCCCGGTTACTTCACGTCGGGATCGGGGAGCATGAAGTCCCGCATGAGGTTCACGAGATCGTGCCACGAGGCAGTGAATGCACGAAGTGTGCGCACGGTCGCCCCATAACTGTCGAACTCTTCCACCCTCATGCCGTCCAGCTCGTAGGCGCGCCGGAAGTCCGCGAATTCCTCGTAGAGGAAGTCGAAGTACTGTTTGGGTACCGGGTTCTGGATCCGCTCGATGACCGGCACGTCGGACGCGTTGAACTGGAGCTGCCACTCGTAGGGGATGGTCATGCTGAGATCGCCGCCCCCGCAGATGACGGCGGCCGATTTCCCGCTCAAATCAACGCGTTTGAGAATCGCGTTTGTTTTTGAGATGGCCTCACTTTCAGTGAGACGAAATATGGACGATCTGGGCTTGCCTGTCAATGGGAAACGGGCCGTTGCACGGACGGCACCGGAGCGCCGCCCCTCTGGATGATGGTGCCGTTTCTTTCACATGGGGGCTCCCGGCACTAGGTCGATGACCGTCACCTCGGGCGGTGCAAGAAACCGGATGGGGGGGCCCCAGGTTCCCGAGCCTCTACTCACGTAGAGCGACGATCCCGAGGGCAGGTTATAGAGTCCGGCAAGTTGCGGGTGAACGAGACGGACGAGGAGGGTCCAGGGAAAAATCTGGCCCTTGTGGGCATGACCTGAAAGCTGCAAATCGAAAAGACCTACCGCGCTTTTTTCCACGTCAGGCCTGTGTTTCAGAAAGAGAGTGAACTTGTCTCTCTGAAGTCCGGAGAGGAGTTCTTTTTCCGGCACCTCCCCGGATCGGCCGTAACCTCTCACCACGGGGTCATCGACGCCTGCAATGTTGATCAACCCCGCCACGCTGGTCCCTTCTCCCCGGAGAACGCGGAAACCTGCCTCCTTCATGAATTCCAGGGACCGATCCAGACCTGCATAGAACTCATGATTCCCCGTAATAGCGTATTTCCCCAGGGGAGCCTTTATCTCTCTGAGCAGACTTCCCACCCCGTTAAGGCTGTCCGTCTGCCCGTCCACCAGGTCGCCGGTGGAAACGAAAAGGTCCGGGGAGGCTGCTTTTACCTTTTCGAGAATCTTTTCCAATCTTCCCTCCCGAATCAATAGGCCCAAGTGCACATCCGAGATCTGAGCGATTCGAATCGGTCTGGTGATTTTTGGAGACTTGAGCACAAGAAACTCCGTCCGGATGTTCATGGCCTCGAAGAGTCCGTACCCTGCCGCGAGCATGGAGGCAAAGAGAGGGAGGAAGAACGCTTGACGGGCTGAAAGCTTGAGGGCCTCCAGGCTTGCCTTCAGCAAGCCTTCGGCTGCATAAACCAGGAAGCGCCACACGTCGAGCGTGAAAGAGGCCGCAAAGAACAGGAACAGGAATCCCATCCACGTGTATCCTATATAGGCGAAAACCTTCGCCACCCTTTCAAAGTCCGCCGATTCCACAACCCTCACGATGATCGGGGTCAGAATCATGAGAACCATGAAGACCGCAATAAGAGCAGTGGCGATTCCGCTCAGGGCCGCGGCTCTCCGCAGCTTGAGAAAAGCATAAACGTGCATGCTCGCATAAAGCGAAGTGAACGTAATGATGAAGAGAAAGAATCTCACCGAGGCCCAACCCCTTTAGTCGCGATTTTCACAAATGAGCTTCTTCGCACCGAGCTCCCTGCGTAGGTTCACATATTAATCTTTTTTTTCGAAAATGCTACAGGGCGAGGAGTAAAGAGCCCTGCTTCATCGGCTCCGAGCAAGCCGGCCTTGCGCGAGCGCTCGTCCGCAAGGGACAGTTGCCGCACCGCCTTGTCCGTAATGATGGAAACTCTACGTTTTTTGTCGAGCGCTTCTGCAATGAGATCCATAGGCCCATCCTGTATAGTCCATCCCAGCGCGTCAAAGCGCGTCAGGTCAAGCGGCAGGGTGTACGCCCGGAGAGTCTTTTCGCCCGCCACATTGAAGAACTGTTCAAAATAGGAAAGGACGAGTTCCCTCAGGCTCCGGAACACGGGCTCCCGAAACCTCAGGCCCACGAAATTGGACTTGGCTACCGCTCCCCACAGGCCGTCGCGCTTGTAAAGAGCGATCAGGTGGTCGTCATCCCTTTCATTAGGAACGAGTTCCAGGACCAGAGGAGGGAAACCAAGCTTCCGCATTGCCGCCGCTGCGAAAACCGCGCCGTCAAAGCAGTGAGCCCTGCGCTCCCGAAGAACGCGGAGCGGGCACCGATAGATGCCCTCGGTCGAGTAGCTTGTTTGATCAAGGAACTCCTGTATCTTGGCTGGACTCGTCAGCCTCGCCATGAGCTTTTGCTCGGATCTCTCCAGCATTCCCTCAAAAGGATCAGCCCTCATGCCCTTGGCCCCCCTCTCTCCATGGCTTCCCGGCACTGCGCGGCGTAGCTCAGCGCTTCCAGGGCCTCTTCGGCGAACCAGAAGGTGGGAATACCCTTTGGTTCGAGAAAGGCTTTGGCCGCTTCGATGTGTTTCTTCTGTCCGCTGCAGCTCACGTAGATCGGCTTATCCGGAAAGCGTCGTGCCAGGTCCACGATGAAATCCAAAGGAGGCGCTCCGGTTTCATCCGTCATCAGCAGGACGGAGACCACGGCATCCACGTTCGGATCCATCAACACCGCCTCCATGCCTTCGCGATAGGCCGTTTCCGCGCCGTGGATGGTCGCACTGGGCCAGATGTCCACAGGGTTCCTCATGCGAACGAAGTTTGGGCTGATGGACTGAAGGCGTTCCCTCGACTCCTTCTCCAGTTCAGGAACAGACAGCCCGAAATCCCGCTCACAGCAGTCGGCCAGGCAAACCAGCATAGCCCCTGAAGGAGCGAGCACGGCAATGCGCCTGCCTTTGGGGAGTGGCATGAGGGCAAGACCTTTAGCGGTCAGTACCAGGTCCGAGTATTTCGACATCCGCACCACCCCGGCCTGGCGCAGGGCCCCGCTCACAAGCCGGTCGTCGGCGGCCATGGCTGCCGTGTGAGTGACGGCGGCCTGGGCCCCCTTTTCCGTGCTTCCTCCTTTGAGCAGCAGAACCGGCTTATGGGGCGTCACTTCCCTTGCCACTTCCAGGAAACGCCTAGGCCGCTTGAAGCTTTCCAGATAGACGATGATCGCTTTGGTCTCCGGGTCCTCGCCCAGGTACTCGAGGGCATCACTCTCATCCACATCCACTTTGTTTCCCAGCCCGACCACGCGCGCCACGCCGTAGTTTTCCGCTGACATGATGAAGCGCATGCTGTGGGTTGCGAAGTTCCCGGTTTGAGCGATGTAAGAAATGCTCCCGCGGGGGACCTTCCCCAGGGGGAAAAAACTGGCGGCGAGGTTTTGAGGCATGGAGAGAAGCCCTGAGGTGTTGGGTCCCAGAACGCGCATTCCCGTCTCCTCAATGACCTTGAGGATCTCCCCCTGCAGCTCCTCTCCCTGGTCGTCCACTTCGGCAAAGCCCCCTGCCACCAGGACCGCTGCCCGGATTCCCCTCTGGCCACACTCTTTTAAAGCCTGGAGAGTGGCCGAGGCAGGAAGCACGAGCACACCGAGGTCAATGCCCGATGGGAGGTCCAGGGCGGATTTGAGGACCTTGAGGCCGAGGATCTCTCCTCCCCTGGGGTTTACGAGATAGAGGCTCCCCCGGTATCCATTGCTCTGGATATTCCGGATAATGTCATTCCCGCCTTTGCCGGGAGTAGCCGAAGCCCCGATGACCGCAACGCTCCTTGCTTCAAGAAACCTTTTCAGCACCGCTTCCAAAGCGCCCCCCTTTTCTCTGCACGGATTTTCATATACCTGTGAGCCATCAGGCTCGTCAAAGAAATTCTGCTTTGCTGATTTTCTACGAATCGTGCTTACAGTTATGACAACTTCTTCTCCCTCAGGATGGAGAAAGGCAGAAGGAGGTGATGGTCATGCTAAAATTATCACTTTTGACTTTGGGGATGATAGTTACGATTGCAACAAGCGCTTCAGGCGATTCAACAAAGGGGAATGTTTCCGAACAGAGATTCGAGAAAGCAACTTTCGCGGGTGGCTGTTTCTGGTGCATGGAGCCGCCTTTTGACAAACTGGACGGCGTGATATCCACCACCTCCGGGTACACGGGGGGGACGGAAAAGGACCCGACCTACGAGCAAGTGTCCGCAGGAAAAACAGGGCATCTGGAGGCCATTGAGGTGACCTACGATCCTGCAAAAGTCTCTTACGCTCAACTGCTCGACGTTTTCTGGAAGAACGTGGATCCGACCCAGCACAATGGACAGTTCGTGGACATCGGATCCCAGTACCGAACTGCGATCTTCTACCACAACGAGGAACAAAGGCGACAGGCGCTGGAGTCCAGAAACCGCTTGCAGGAATCCCGGAAGTTTGGAAAACCGATTGTCACGGAAATCCGTCCGGCCATGACATTCTACAGCGCAGAGGATTATCACCAGGACTACTACATCAAGAACCCGATTCGATACAAGTATTACCGCTGGGGTTCGGGGAGAGACCGGTTCCTTGAAGAAACCTGGGGCAAAAAGGATTAGCCGATGCCAGGGCAGAGAGACGGAGCAAAGCAGTCCCCTTTAAGGTTTATCAAGGGAGGTTTGACCTCTGAGATTGTGTGGAAGGGAATCCGGATTGTGGCTGCGCCCAAAGAGGCCAAGCCCTTTGTGCCCGAGGCCTTCGCCTTTGAAGAGGACACATTCCTTGTCATGAGTGCCGACCCGACGGTGCGGGATCCAAAGAGACCCTTGATCCGGATCATGTCGGACCTTATCGAAGCACAACCTCGGTTACCGGGCACGGTTCTTGTTCAGGGCACTTCCCCTGTGAGACTTCTTGCGATCATCCATGACTTCAACGAAGATCCATCGTGGAAGGAAGATTGGATCAAAGAGGCCTCCGTGGGGATTTTCGAGGCAGCCGCAAGACTGGACCTCAGGTCTGTCGCGCTTCCTTTGCTCGGCACTGTTCACGGATCCCTGGACCGGCAAAGAGCCATGCAGTTCCTCGCACAGGGTGTTCGCAGCAGGCCCTTGCATGAATTGCTTTCTCTTTGGCTCATTGTTCCTGCCGGGAAGGCCCGCACCGATCTGGATCTGCTGAAGTCTTATCTCTAGGGCCGGAAGCGCCCTCTCCTCTGCCGAGGAATCCATGGACATTTTCAAAAGGTTTTATATAATAGCCGGCAGGTTTTCCTGCGGACTGGGACTGACTACGGGCTGGCGTTGAAACAGGACGTGATTTCGGCAAGGAGGAGACTTTGGCACAAGGACACAAGAGCACCAGCGTAAGAAAGAAACAGATCATGGACGCGGCAAGGAAACTGATCATGCGGGCCGGCAGCGAGCACGTGACCGTGAGGAACATGGCCAGGGAGGTCGGGATTTCAGAAGCCGCGATCTATCGCCACTTCAGGAGCAAAACGGAGATTTTATCTTTTCTGGCGGACAGTGTTGCGGACGGGTTGCTCCACGACATCGACATGGCTGGAAGCGTGGGCTTCACTTCCGTGGACATCATCGATGAAATCCTGAAAACGCACCTTTCCAGGATCGAGCAAAGACGAGGGCTCTCCTTCCTGGTGCTGGCGGAGATCATCAGTTTCGGGGACAAATCCCTGAACAGGAAAGTCTCAGACAACATCCAGATCTATGTTGACCGGCTGAGGCTGCTCCTCACCGACGGAGTTCGGGCCGGTCTCGTCAGGGAAGACATCGATCTCGAAGCCGCCTCACTGCTTCTTTTCGGAATGATCCAGGGTCTTGTCAATATCTGGGCTCTGAGCGGCTACAAGTTCGATCTAACCGAAAAATATTCCGGTTTGTGGAAAGTATACAGGGAATCGATTACCCTGCGCTGAAATTTGCAGTCGGGTTGCCTTTTCCTAGCCTCCGAACTTCCTGTACGCCGCCATGATCACCGTAAAGAGGATGAGCAGGCCAAAAGCTCCCACGAAGAACCAACGCACATAATTCCCGAGTTTTCCCTTGCCCTCTGTGTTTTCATTCTTGGCTTCCATTTCCTCTCTCCTTTGTAGGTGATTTTCGTCTTACCGAAAGCCTCTCGACGGATTTTCTTACCCTTTCCTTGGCGCCGCTTCAAAGGTTAACGATTACTTAGTTCGCAATCGTTAACTGTCATTATACTCCAGGATTCTCCTTTGTCAATAGGTTTTTATGTTATATTTACGTTCTATATCAACTAGTTATACATTTTGTGAGAGTGATTACTCACATACCAAACTGGGGCTTTCGATCCGCGATACCGTCTATGAATGGACGGCGGCAATGCCATGGATGCGTGCCTTGACAGTGGGGGGCGCCAACTCTATACTCTCGAAACATCAGGCGGTTTTGAGAAATGAATTGATGCGGGACTCACCTGTCGGTCCAAAGAGACACACCTTTTGCGGATGGAGAGAGGGGAATGGATGGGCACGAACCTAGGGTCTGGTAGAGCAAAAGACATCCTTCGCAAGATCTTGCTGAGCAGGATCTTTCTCATCGTCGCAGGG
Source organism: uncultured delta proteobacterium (assembly GCA_963702565.1). Taxonomy (GTDB): domain Bacteria; phylum Desulfobacterota; class DSM-4660; order Desulfatiglandales; family HGW-15; genus CAVPDE01. Next base: position 290,500 of record CAVPDE010000016.1, read on the forward strand.
GCCCTCCTTCTCTACACCTCAGCAGGTTTCTTTTTAGTCCCCTACCTGATCAAGCAACAGGCCATCAAGTACGTCACCCAGAGCCTGCGCCGGCAACTTACGATCGATGAGGTGGTCACCAACCCCTATACGTTCACGCTTTGCATTCGAAATCTCGATTTGAAAGAACAGGACGACGCCACGCCCATTCTGGGGTTCAAGGAACTGTTCACCAATTTCGAGTTGTTCTCCAGCCTGAAGAACTGGGCTTTTACCTTTGCCCTCATCCGCCTTGACGAACCCCGTGTCAACGTCCTGATGAGAAAGGACGGGAAGCTGAACCTCTTAGAACTGGCTGCGGCGGCAGCCGGCGAAGAAGGCCAAAAGCCACAAGAGGAATCCCCTCCCACCCGCATGATCTTGCGGCAGTTCCTGGTCCAGTCCGGCTCCGTCGATGTTTCGGACCATCGGGTGACTACCCCGGCAAAGGTCACCCTCCAGCCTCTCAATCTGGAGATCAACGAACTGACCACGATCCCCGAACGACGCGGGCCTTACACCATCGCAGCCACGATGCCGGATGGGAGCACTCTTCGCTGGCGTGGTGAAGTGTCGCTCCACCCGGTCTGGTCCGAAGGAACTCTCTCCTTCGAAAAAATCAAGGTGGCCACGGTGTGGCAGTTCATCCGGGACCAACTCCTGGTCAAGAAGCCAGGGGGCTCCTTTGACCTTGAACTCCGTTACCGTTTTGCCTTTGCCAAAGAGCAACCCCACCTCGACCTAGAGGGTTTGCATTTCAAAGTTTCGAATCTTTCTCTTGAACCACGTGACAAATCCGAAACCCTGCTTCAAATGGCCAGGGTGGAAGTGAAAGAAGGGCGTTTCAACCTGGATAAGAGAGAACTGCTCATCGGCCTCGTGGAAGTGGAAAAGGGAAAGATTTCTGCGTCCCTCGCAGAGGACCGCCGGATCATCTGGCGAGAACTCTTCGTCGCCCCCAAGGAGAGCACAAAACAGAATGTGCCCGAAGCGGAAGCCTCTTCCTCAGAACCGCCGTGGCGGGCGACCGTACAACGCATGCAGGTGAAAGAAGTTGCAGCCGACTTTTTGGACCAAAGCCGCCTCAACCCGGTGAACATCAGTCTCGGCAAGGTTCAAGCCAGCCTCTCCGCCTCTGTGGAGATATCCCCGAATACGATGCAGGCCGTCGTGGAGGGCCTGTCGGCGGGCCTCTACGACATCGCTCTCAGGCCGGAGGGCCAGACAGAGCCGATGCTCAAGGTCGGCGCGGTCGAGACCTCAGGCGGAAGTCTTAATCTCCTGGAAAAGAAGATTTTTATCGAGCAGCTGAATGTCCGCGGAGGCATGGCCAAGGCCTCCTTGGACGAGAAGGGCACGATTGACTGGCTCAGACTCATGGAGACGAAGATCCCTTCTACGCAGGGGGAAACCCAACAGAGCGCCCCCAATGAGGCGCCCTGGCAGCTTGCAGTCGGCATTGTCGAGATCAGCGAATTCGGGGCCCAAGTCACGGATCGCCGCTTCCCTAACCCAACCCAGCTCGATCTTGAAAGACTGCATTTTAAGCTCACCGGTTTTCACTATCCGGAGAAGAATCCTTTCGAGTTTGAATTTCAGTCTGCTCTGAAACAGGGGGGAGAGTTTTTTGTCACAGGCAACATCCTTTCCCTCGCTCCTTCCCTCGAGGCCAGTGTGAAGGTGTCAGACCTCTCTCTTTCACCCCTTCAATCCTATTTTCTTTCCTTCCCTGCGATCACCCTGGCATCCGGTAAAGTTTCTGCGAGCGGAAAGGTGAAGTACGCTCTCAAAGACGGCAGCAATGATCTGGGCTTTGACGGCAATGCGACCATCTCCGAGTTTCATATCAAGGAGGTAAAGACAGGGGACACTCTGGTGGCCTGGAGCAGGCTTCAGAACGATGGAATCAAGTTCGCCTTGTCGCCTATGAGGTTGGACATCCATGAGGTCCGGCTTGTCGAGCTGGGAGCAAAGCTCATCATTCAGGAAGACGGCACCATCAATGTCAAGGAGGCCCTCAAACAGGGGACGGATTCCTCCGCGACTCAGGAAAAACCGGCAAAAAATGAAAAACTGCCTCCTATCAAGGTTCGCAGGGTTCTTCTTGAAAAAGGGAGGCTTCAGTACACGGACCTGCTCCTGCGGCCGCAGTTCTCCGCCCTCATTCACGAACTCAAAGGAGTGATCTCAGGGCTTTCCTCAGATACCAAGAGCCTTGCCGGAATGAAGCTTGACGGCCGCGTGGACGAGTACGGTCTGGCCAAGATCGACGGAGCCTTGAACCCCTTTGACCCCAAGGCCAACACAGAGGTCAAGTTGGTGTTCCGAAACGTAGAGATGACCTCCCTGACGCCCTATTCCGCAAGGTTTGCCGGTTACCGGATCGCCTCGGGCAAGCTTTCCGTGGATGTGCAATACAAAATCAAAGACAGCAAGCTCGTTGGGGACCACCGGATCATCATGGACAACCTCACTCTGGGAGAAAGGGTGGAAAGCCCCAATGCCATGAACTTGCCTCTGGACCTGGCGCTTGCACTCATGAAAGATGCGGACGGGAAGATCGACCTTGGACTGCCTGTGAGCGGCGATCTGGACAACCCGCAATTCAGTTACGGACAGGTCATTTTGAAGGCTATCGTCAATCTCTTCACCAAAATCATCACAGCTCCTTTTGCCCTGATCGGGCAACTGATCGGAGTCGAATCGTCGAAACTCGATTGGGTGGGATTCGAGCCGGGCAGCATCGCCCTTCCGCCACCGGAAAGGGAAAAACTCAAACAGCTGGCTGAAGCACTCAAAAAGCGCCCTAACCTCAAGCTGGAGGTTCAGGGCTGCTTCGATGCGAAAGCCGACGCTGACGCGATGAAATCGCTTAGCCTCAGACGGAGCATCGCCGGGCACGCGGGAATTCAGTTGAAGCCCGAAGAAGACCCGGGGCCGATCGACTTCACGGACTTGAAAACCCAAAAAGCCCTGGAGACAATTTACAGAGAGAGGTTTTCACCTGATGCTCTACGACAGTTCAGGGAACAGCTGAAAGAGTCCACAGCGGAGAAAAAACCGCAGGCTCCGGCCAAGGAAGCCGATGCAGACCTGGAATTCTATCAAAAGATCTACGACAAGCTCTTCGAAACCGAACCTCTGGAAGAGGCGAGGATGGCTGAGACCGCTCGCCAGAGGGCCGATGCCATCCTTCTGGAATTGACCGGGCCGGGAGGACTTGAAGCGTCAAGGCTTTCGGCCCTCGAGCCTTCTGCCGCTCAAGAGTTGACAGACGGAATGGTGATCAGCAAGTTGACCCTAGGTGCTGCAAAGTAAGCGTTCTCACCGAGCCCTCAGAGAATACGGAATGAGAAAGACAGATGTCCCTTGTCCGCAGTGCGGAGCCCATCTCTATCTCAAGAAAACCTGAAGGGAAGTGTTCCTGAGCTGCAGGGCTTGCAGTGTGGACTACCCCATTCATCGTTTGGCCAAGTTCCTCGACGAAGAGCTCGAGGCTACCCTGGCCGGCATCCGCTGCGACGGGTTATAGCTCCATGCGGTACTCGATTATCACCAACCCTGCTTCCGGGAACCTCAGCGTTCCCAGGAGGCGAGACTTGCTTGCCCAAGCAGCCCGGATCCTGCAGGCCGGGGTCTACGGACTCGACACAACTTCAAAACAAGAGTTTCTGACCTGTGCCCGGGATCTTGCCGGAAAATGCGACGTTCTCGTCGTGGCCGGGGGTGACGGAAGCCTTTCCGACGTCATCAATGCGATCGAAACTCAGGAAAGACCCATCGCCTATATCCCCCTTGGAAGCGGAAATGCCATGAGCCACGCCCTGCGCCTCCGAGGGAGCATTGCAGAAGTGGCGACCCGAATCAGAGAGGGCCGCATCCGCGAGTTCGACCTCATCCTGTGCGGCGAAAGACGGCTGGCCTATATGGTTTCCATCGGGCTGGAAAGCGCCGTCATCAAGAAAAGAGACGAATACAGAGCGCAAGGCACTTCGGGCTTCAAGGCTTATCTGATGGCGTTTCTGATGGCCTATCTCAAGGACTTCAAGGGCGTTAAGGCCCACATCGCCGTCAACGGTCAATCCTTTGAAGCCGGTTCCTTGCTCAGTCTCATGATCATGAAACAGCCTTACTACGGTTACGGGCTGAAGGTGATGCCGGGCGCAAGGCTCGACGATCGGAAACTGCATGTTCGTGTGCTCCAGACGGGCTTGATGTCATCCCTTGCGGGAGGGGTGACCTCTTTGACGGTAGGCAACCGCGTGGGTCTCTATCGAACAGGCGACCGGGTGTCCGTGACCTTGGAAAAACCCTTGATGATGCAGGCGGACGGCGATGTGGCATGGGAGGCAAAGGAGTTCCATTTCAGAGTCCTGCCTGGGGCTTTGAGAATAAAAGCATAACCATGAGATCGGATTACCCAACCAACCAGGAGATTGCGGACGCGCTTGAGCGGGTGGCTGCCCTGCTCGAAGCTCAGGATGCAAACCCCTATCGCGTCAATGCGTACAGAAAAGCCGCAAAACTCGTGGAACGATCCGATCGGTCTCTCGCTCAGGTCGCGGTTGCTGTTGAGGGTGAAAAACTCGAAGACCTGCCCGACATCGGAAAGAGCATTGGGGGCGCGATTCGTGAGTTCGTGCACACGGGCCGCCTCGCGCTTCTCGAACGGCTGGAGGGCGAGCTCTCTCCGGAAGATCTTTTCACCACGGTTTCCGGGATCGGGGAAGAACTGGCCAAACGCATTTATTCCGAGCTTCACATCGAGACTCTTGAAGACCTGGAACTGGCCGCCCATGACGGCCGCCTTGAAAAAGTGCCGGGCATGGGTCATCGCAGGGTCACCGCAGTCAGGGATTCGCTGGAATCCGTCTTGAGCCGTTCCGGCAGGAGAAGAGCCCGGAGGCTTCGCCGTCTGGACAAAGAAGAAATCCATGGCGAACCCGATCAACCCTCTGTTGTCCTGCTTCTCGAAGTGGATGAAGAGTATCGAAAAAAGGCCGAAAAGGGGAAACTCAGGACCATCTCGCCGCGCCGGTTCAACCCTGACGGCAAATACCGGCTTCCTATTTTGCACACGGACCGGGAAGGTTGGCATTTCAACACGCTTTATTCCAATACGGCTCGAGCCCATGAACTGGGAAAGACCAGGGACTGGGTGGTGATCTATTACGAGAAGGACGGCCACGAGAACCAACACACCGTGGTCACCGAAACGCATGGCCCTCTGATGGGGCGCCGCGTTGTCCGGGGCCGTGAGAAGGAGTGCTTCGCCCTTTACGGCCAAAGGGAAAAAAAAGGCGGTTCAGGTGTGGGTTCTCCGGAGGAGTTCGTCACCTCCTAGCGTCCCCTTCCCTTGCCGATGAGGAGAGCGAAATCATCCGGCACTTTGTCGAGGACCTTTACAAATACGAGTATCTCATTTTCATAAAGGAAAGTTAGGCGAGGTTCTTCAGACGTGGGTTTCTCTGAACCTACGGATGGCGGCTTGCGAGTCACCCCCCAGGCCGAGAGCGGATCTTTCACAGGCTGCGTACACACCAAGCAGCCCGTGGCCGCCGCGATAGATTTTCACTGCTTCTTTTCTCGGTCGAACGATCCCCGGGCCCAGGCATCGAGTAAAAGGATCCGTCAGCGTTTTCCACTCTCGGAAATCTCCCTTGGCCGCGAGAAACCCTTTGGCCGCCCTCAAGGCGGCACCCAGGGCTGCGCTATCTTTCACCTCAAAGCTTTCCACCTCGGCATCAAAAACGTCCGCGATCGTCTGAAGCAGCCCCTGATTCTCCGAGCCTCCGGCCGTGACCAGAATCTTCTCTGGATGGGTGCCGAATCCCGCAGAGTGAAGACACATGCTCATGATTTGTCCCTCCACGACTGCACGGACATTGCCTTCCGCCTCCTTCTCCAGAAGCCCTCCAAACCGGTGGACTTTGGGGTTCAGGACAAGAGGGGTGATCTCCGGCAGGAAATAGGGCAGCATGATCTTTCCGTCATTGCCGGGCTTTGTGGAAAGCAGGATCCGGGAAAATTCATCCCAGGACAGGTGGTGTCGGCTCTTCACGGCTTCCCTGGCCAAACTCCCGTTCTTGAAGCACAGAAGAAGCATGTATTTCCCGTCCGCTGCACCAAAGACGTGTCCTTCGGGTGACCGATCCCTTCCCAAGCTGCGCATGTAACCGAAATAGGTGTCGCTCGTGCCCAGGCTGACGGCCTTTCGTTGCGTGTCGCCGACGAGCCCCAGGCCTACCAGGCTGGCAGGATTGTCGCCTGTGCCGACAATGACCTCTGTTTGAGGCTGAAAGCCATATCGCTTGATCAGGGAAGGGGAAACCCTGCCTGCCGATTCATCACCCCGCACTAACCTGGGAAGCATGGAACGGAGCGTGGGGGCTGTTGCGGCTAGGGCTTCCCGGCTCCACTTGCCGGTGCGGATGTTGGCCACATGGGTGCCGAAACCGTCCCCACAGTCCACCGGGGCCAGGCGTCCAGTCAGAAGGGAGGTGATGAAAGAACTGATGAGAGCAATGTGGCGAGTGTGTTCGTAAGCCCGGGGATCCTTCTTCCAGAACTTCCTGATCTGGGGACCGGTGAATCTCTCCGTGGCTCGCGATCCTGTGATCTCGGCCAAGCGGGCATCCCCGCCCATGGCTTGGGCTATCTCCTCACATTCCTCGCTTGTGCTCGAATCCATCCACACCGGGGCAACGGGCCTTGCAAAAATATCTCCGATCTGCTCCGCAAGGGGCTTGCGGTGATCAAGGTCCCTGAGACGTGCTGCAGCCTTCGAGTGGAGATACACGCTTCCATGCTGTTGCGCCGACACACTGAGGCTGGCAACTTCTTTGGTGATGCCTTCATGCCGCAGGAGAAGGAGCAGATCATCCACGGCCTCGATCCACATTCTGGGATCCGCGCAGACGACCCGAGGGTCTTCTCCGGCCAGCACGCCGCCGCGTGTTTGATAGGAGGGATAGGTTTCGTCGAAGTGGAGTGATTTGCGGTAGAGGCTGTGATCTGAAAGATCGAGGACCAGAGCGGTGAGGCTCTGGGTGCTCAAATCAAGCCCTAGGAACTTGTTCCTTCTCATTTCCTAGAGTCTCTGCAGGAACGAACTCCGGCACATGCCCGCTCCCACGGAGTCACTGAGGATGATCTTTGCCGATTTCAGCTTCTCGAGATTCTTGTTGACGGGAAACCCCTGAACGACGTCCTCCTCAAGAGCCCCCCGCTGTAGGTCATAGGGCAGCCTCTGCATGGAAACAACGGAGCAATTCCCTCTTCTGTGGATGTTGGTAAGCATACGGTTCGCGAGATAGTCCGTGACCGCCTGCTTGATCTCCCGCGGGTCCCCGCCGTTATTCATCAGCCTCTCCAGGGTCATGGGGAGCATGGCAAAATTAGCCTGGTGCTCGATCAGAAGATCCAGGTCGTTGAGGCTCAGGCTGTTTCTCGAAAGAAGATTCTCCAGGTGGGGCTTGGCCCCGCGTGTGGCATACAGGAAAACTCCCTTCCCGTTCATGTCACCGAAGATGTCCCCGTTTTCAATGAAGGCGTGAATGTAATCCCCAAAACATCCGTGCGTTCTGGTGTGGGTATCCACGATTCCGTGGGAAGGCTTGGCCGGGGTGTAGCCTTCGCCTAGGTGTAACGCCACTTCGACGCCCTCGCGGGATAGAAACACGGAGGCTACCGCACGGCATTTTCCGGATTGCACATAGGCTTTGGCAAGAGTTTCGAGCAAGTCGGGTCCTTCGGAAAGGCTCATGATGTCAAAGGCAAAGGAGTTCACCTTCGTTTCATAAAAAGCAAGAGCCTCTCCAAAGCGTTTGAAGGTGCCGTGGGTACACTCCTCAGGGTGCAGGAGCTCAACCAAGCGGTGCTGCACCTTGGCTGCCGTGGCAGGGACTCTGTGGAGGAGTTGCCCGAGTCGATTGTCCAGAATGATGCCGTCGAGGTGATGATCCCCACTCAGCCGGACAAGGGCCTGAGCAATGTCCGTGACGAAATCCTCGCCAAAGGGAAAGCCCGGTCCTCGCTCACAGGAATAGCGGCCTTCGGTTTCCCTGTCGCTCGTGGTTTGGAGTGCCGTGGCAAGAGAATCATCCCCGAAAATGATGTTTGACGTGTCGAGGGGTTTGAACGCTTTGGCCCGGTGGATGTTTTCCGCTCCCACAATGACCGTGAGGTCTCCTGGCCTCAACACGCCCGAAACAGAGAGCACAAAAGCGGCCTCCACCGACACGTTGAAGCCGGGACACCCGGCGTAGAGGTCAAAAACCATGGCGTTCGGGCAGGCTGTTCGGATGAGCTCGTAGGGGATTTTTATCAGCGGCCCCGGATCGTATTTGTCTTCTCCCACATTGGTTGCGCCGATGACCAGCTTGATTCTTGCCGGGTCAACAGGGTTTTCTTCAAGAAGAGCCGACATGGAGCGCACGCCGATTCGCTCATCTTCCGGCGCAACGACCCGGGTCTTCACCCCCATCCGTTCCTGAATCGATTTGTCATTGACCGGGATATCCCCTTTGAAGAACATCCCTTTGTTCGCGTAGATCGAGTTGTCCTGAACCGTCCCCCCGTTCCACGCGCCATGAGCGATGATTTCAAGAATAGAATCTTTGTGCACGTCCTACGGCCTTTCTTGAATCGAGGTTCTCGAAGCCCTGATCTTTTTTTTTAAGTATAAAAAGAGAGACTGTGTTCTGTCAACCGCGGACTTCCCATGGGGAAGACGGAAGGGGCTGCTAAGGCGATCTTGAAGGTGAAGGATCCTGTTGACTGGGTCAATGAAACCCATTAGAATCTGCCAACTTTTGGGTCCCTGCGGGCTCACCGCCTGAAACCTTTACGACAGAAGGAGCGAACCGGATGGCTGCACCTTTACATGACAAGAAAGCGGATCTCGCCGGGCCAGGCATTGGAAATTATGACGAACTCGAGAAAATCCTGCCGCAGGATTACTCCTCCTTTCTCACCCCCAAAGAAACTCAGAAAGCCGTCTTCGCCGCCAAGAACTACATCGAGGAGAAGCTCTGCAAAGAACTCAATCTGATGATGGTCACGGTTCCTCTCATTGTGGACGTGGAAACCGGCGTCAATGACATGCTGGACCGCGACGGCTCGCGGACTCCGATCCAGTTCCACATTTCCAATGACCACGACAAGCATCCGGTTGACGCCCAGGTGGTTCAGGCAGCCACCAAATGGAAGAGAATGGCCCTGAAGCAATTCGGGATGACGGTCGGTGAAGGGCTCTGCACGGACATGCGGGCCGTGCGAAAAGACTACTTCCTGGATCATGACCACAGCGCTTATGTAGATCAGTGGGATTGGGAAAAGGCCATCGACGCAGAACAGCGCAATCTGGACACCCTGAAGGACACGGTCAGGAAGATCTGGAAAGTGATCAAGGGTGCGGAGAGCCACCTGCAGCAGCTTTTTCCAAAGCTCAAGTCCGACAAAACTCCCGACCTTCCTGACGAGATCGCCTTTCTCCACGCCGAGGAGATCCTGGACATGTACCCGGACCTCCCACGCAAGCAGCGAGAGACCCTGGTCATTCAAAAATACCCGGCCCTCTTCATTATCGGCATCGGATGGACCCTTCAGGACGGGTATCCCCACGAGATGCGCGCCGCGGACTACGATGACTGGGTGACGGAAACGGTTTCCGAGAAGGGCAAACCCATGCACGGCCTCAACGGGGACATCCTGGTCTGGAATCCGGTGACCAGGCGGCGCCACGAGCTCATGTCGGGCGGCATCCGTGTGAACGCTGAAACCCTAAGAACACAGCTGGAGATGACCGGCCAGCTCGATTGGCTGAAGCTCCCCTACCACAAGGCGATCGTCAACAATGAAATCCCTCTCAGCATCGGAGGAGGCATCGGCCAGTCCCGCACCCTGATGCTTCTCCTCAAAAAGGCTCATCTCGGCGAAGTCAGTGTCACGGTATGGCCGAAGGTTCTCAAGGATATGTGCAGGAAGAAGAACATTCACGTGATCGAGTAAATGAGGGACAAAGGCACAGAGGCACAAAGAGACCAAGAAGACAGCGGTTTTTCTGCTTTGTGCCTTTGTGCCTCTGTCACTTTGTGCCTGTATTCAACGAGGTTCCCATGCCCTACGTCAAGATCAATACCCTGGACATGTACTACGAAACGCACGGCGAAGGAGAAACTCTGATTCTTCTCCACCATGGTTTCGGCTGCACCAAGATGTGGAAGGACCTCTGGCCGGCTCTGGTGAAGGCCGGGTTCCGTGTGGTTTTGTACGACAGGAGAGGATACGGCCGGTCTGAAGGAGGCGCCGGCTACCTTGATTTTTATGTGAGCGACGAATTCCGGCCTGACAGCGTTCAGGGGCTGGCCGAGCTCAAGACCCACCTTGAAATCGGGCCTTGCCACCTGGTGGGGCAGTGTGAAGGCGGTGTGGTTGCCGCCGAGTATGCCGCGAAGTTTCCTGATCAGATCAGAAGCCTGGTGACCTCGAGCACCCAGTGCTTCAGCGAAACTCCCATGACGGAACTGAACGCGATGAAGTTTACGAAGACCTTCTCAGAGCTGGATCCTGAGTTGAGAGAAAAGTTCCTGGACTGGCACGGAGACAGGAACGCGGAACCTCTCTTCAACCAGTTTCGCTTGTTCGGAGGGTCTTACGGAAAAGATTACTTTGACCTGAGGAACGTCCTTCGCTCCGTGATGTGCCCCAGCCTCGTCATCTACCCGGACCGTAGCTTCATCTTTGACGTGGAACAGGGCGTGGCGTTCTACAGGCACCTTCTCTACGGGGAGCTCATGGTGCTGCCCAATTGCGGCCACAACACCTACGAGGAACGGCCGGCAGAATACCTCCAGGCCATACTCGATTTCCACTCCAGGCTGAGGTCCCCGTCCCCCCGGCGCAAAGCACGGGTCTCCTGCGCCGCCTAAGAGTCTTATCAGGTTGCTGAAAAACGCCCATCTACTGCGTTGCCCTCATCCCTCGTCGTTGCGACGTACTGGACTGTACGACTCACTCCTCGGGATTTCGGGCGCCTTGTATCTGGACGTTTTTGAGCAACCTGCGAGCAGGGTCTTTTTCAGCATTCTGCTATTGAGTCAAGTCTGGGCGATAGTGTCCTTTATGAAATGAGGCCCACTCAGAGACCAGAAGCTGCAAAGGCTAAAAGAAAGGACACCATGGTCCGGATATGCTTCGAATCAAGCCGATTGCCGCGCCGCGCTCGCCTTGAGAGCCGTCACAAGGTCCTTAAGGGTTTTGGGAGGTTCGGTGAAACCGGGTTTAGGTTCCATGACGATCGCCTCCTGCTCACACCCCGCAGCACACGTGGCGCACCCGAAGCAGCGGTCGAGGTCGACGACCGGCACGTTCTTGTCCCCCATTTTCAATGCGCCTGAGGGGCAGCGATCCACGCAGATCTCACAGCCCGTGCACCGTTCCGGATCGAACTTCGGTTGGAAACCTGAATTGAAGACAAGGCCGGGCTTGGGTTGGTTGAGGACCAATTGGATCACCCCGCAATGCCATCGGTCGCAATTGCACAGGAAATCAATTTCTTCGGTGGTGTTCCGACTCATGTGGACAAGGCCGGCTTCCTCGGCTTTGTCCAGGATCTTCATGGCTTCCACTTTGGACACTTTTCGTCCCCCCAGCCGCTCAGCGGCAAACTCGGCTCGTTCCCCAAACCACATGCATGTCTCGACGGGCATGCCATGGAGATCCTCTCCTCTGAGCTTTGCTTCGTGGCGACAGAAACAGGTGCCCACACAGACGGGATCATACTTGTGGATGTAGGTCGCCACCTGGTCATAGGTATGCACGGCGTTCTTCACAAAGATCTTTCGATCCACGGAAATGACGCGGGTCATGGGAAAAGAAATCCGCTGCTCCCCCTTGACCGCATTGTAGGCCGTCTTGTAGGCATGGAGGAGTCCGGCAATCTTCTTCTCTCTACTAGCGGCCCGCCCTCCCATGAACTGAAACTCGAATATGCCCGGCATAAAGGGTGCAGCCTGGTAATAGGTCTTTCCTTCCGAGCGGAAAGCGACGCACAATCCTTTGTTCGCCATCCCTTCGAGCAATGCCGTCACTTCCGCTTCACCCCTTCCCTTCTCTTTTGCGATCTGGGCTGCGGTGACCGGGTTTCGGGGCAGGGCATTGTTGAGTTCAGCCTCTTCAGGGGTAAACAGTTCCTGAACCAGGGCGTAGAACTCAGGGATGTCCATCCCCGCATAGGATCCGCCCCTCTTTATCATCACATCAAGCATGTCTCTGTAAACCTGTGACGCCATAGGTTGGGTACCTCCTCTTCACTTAACGATGTCGCAATCATACCAGTCCAGTAAAGAAAATGGAACTGGAGAAAAAGCGCTGGACTCGTCCGGGGAGAAACGTTATTCTACCTGTGCAGATTTTCTGAATTCTGTCTGCACGACAAGGGTTGTGGTTCTTGAGCATGGTTGAGAAAACTCCAGCAGTCCTCTTCTTGGCCCTGTGGATGGGGTTGTCCATGGTCTCCGTGAGCGATGCAGGTCCTCTCGAAGAATTGCAGGGCGTCCTGCCTGAAAAAGTTCTGACCTGGTCAAAGGCTGAAGAAGATCAGTTCTATGACAGTCAAACGATTTTCGATTACATCGACGGAGCCGGCGAAGTTTACAGGGCCTACAATATGCAGCGTTGCCTGAGCCGGCGATACGTCCCCCCTGAGGGTCCCGCCATTATCCTTGATATCTTTGAGATGGCCTCTTCCTATGATGCTTTCGGAGTCTTCACCCACGACCCGGATGGAGAAGGACTTTCCGTGGGACAGGGGGCGGTCTATCGTTCCGGGTGGCTCGGCTTCTGGAAAGACCGCTTCTTCGTCTCCCTTTATGCGGATGAGGACACAGAAGCGGCCAAGCAAGCCCTGCGGGAGCTGGCCGGGAAAGTGGCCTCTCTGATCAAGAAAGAAGGACCGAAGCCTCAAATCCTTTCCAGGCTCCCGAAAAAAGGGCTCCAAGCGACGAGCGTCCGGTATTTTCACGACCATCCTGTGCTCAACCGGCACTACTTCATATCCACAGAGAATATCCTACGTCTGGGAGGCCGGACTGAAGCAGTTCTGGCAAGCTATCAGCTCAAAGAGGGAGCAGCCCAGATCCTCCTGGTCATTTATCCGGATGCAGAAAAGGCCAAGGAGGCCCATTCCAGTTTTCTGAGACACTATCTGCCCGATGCCGACCCGTCAGGGATGGCCAAGCTGGAAAACAAAAAGTGGTGCGGCGCCTCGGTCAGGGGTCCCTTTGTTGCTGTGGTGCTAGAGGCTGATTCACGGGACATGGCGGCAAGCCTCCTGGCAGGATTGATTGGAAAGGAGAAATGAAGGGGCAAAAAACCAACCGGGAGTTACTACCATGAAAACCAACATCACCAGACGAGATTTTCTTAGAATAGGCGCGGCGGCTGCCGTGGGTGGCCTCGTCGGACTTCCCCGGACAGGGTCGACCAAGACCGTCGGAAAAAGCCGCGTCATCCTGATACGCAACCAAGAGGTCATCGAAGGGTCGGGCAGCATACGCGCTGAAGTGATCGAGCAGATGCTGGATCAGGCGATGACGACCCTTTTCGGAACTCCGGACCCGGTTTCCGCATGGCAGCAAGTGGTAAAACCCGAAGAGGTGGTGGGCATTAAGAGCAACGTCTGGTACTACCTTCCGACGCCTCGCAGCCTTGAAGCCGCCATCCAGGGACGTCTCCTGCAGGCGGGCATCAAGAAGGAAAACATGTCCGTTGACGACAGGGGAGTTCTCTCGAACCCGGTGTTCCAGAGGGCCACCGCGCTCATCAACACGCGGCCTATGAGAACGCACTACTGGTCCGGCCTGGGCACTCTCATCAAGAACTACGTCATGTTCACTCCAAGACCCTCGGACTACCACGACAATGCCTGTGAGCCCCTGGGAGCCCTCTGGCACTTCCCCCAGGTGAAAGGGAAGACGCGGCTGAACATCCTGGTCATGCTCACACCGCAGTTCCACGGCGTGGGCCCCCACAGCTTCAGCAAGGAATACGTCTGGAATTACTGCGGCCTCATCGTCAGCACTGACCCGGTCGCGGCTGATGCGACAGGGGCAACCATCATTCAGAAGAAGAGAGACGCTTTTTTCGGAACTCCCAAGCCCATCAGCCCTCCCCTCCATCACATCCGGGCAGCGGACACCCGTTTCGGCCTGGGTAACAGCCGACCGGAAATGATCGAAGTCGTCAAGCTGGGATGGGATGAAGGCATCTTGATTTAGGATTTTCGGCTTCGGTGGTTCTCGTATTAGCGGTGAAGTTCAAAATCCGAAATCCGAAGCACGAAACTCGAAACAATACCCAATGATCCAAATTCAAATGACCAAGAAGGAAACAAACCGTTTGTGCCATTGGAGCATTTGAATTTTGGATTTGTCTCGGATTTCGGATTTCGTGATTCGGATTTGCCTGGGGCAAAGCTCTAGGGCGCAATCAGCTGGAACTAATGGTTGCGTGTTTTGTCTAAGAGATAAAGGGGGAACGAAAAGGCCGGTGACCTCCTCAGGTGACGATGCGCTGCTCATCAAGGCTTTTCAAAAGGGCGACAAAAAGGCCTTTGACGAGCTCGTGATCAGGCACAAAGACCGGATATTCAACCTGTGCTACCGGTTCCTCGGGGACTACGAAGAAGCGAATGACTCTGCTCAGGAGGCCTTTGTAAAGGCGTACGGTTCTCTCAAGACTTTTAGGCTGGAATCCGCTTTTTCCACCTGGCTTTACAGGATTGCAGTCAACACCTGCAAGAACAAACTCGGCTCTTCGGCTTACAAAGCAAAGCGAAAGACGGTCTCCCTCGACAACCCCGGCAGCCCATCGGATGAGCCTTCGCCTATGATGGAGATTCAAAACGGCGCGCCTTCCCCTCTCGCTCGAATGGAAGAGAAAGAGAAAATGACACTCGTTCAAAGGGCCTTTGACACTTTGCCGACGGAGTTCAAGATGGTCGTGACTCTTCGGGATGTGGAAGGCCTTTCCTATGAAGAGATTGCAGAGGTCACAGGCCTTAACCTGGGAACCGTCAAATCGAGGATTGCCCGGGCCAGGACAGACCTGAGAAACAGGCTCAGAGGTATCTTATGACGGACTGCTCTGAAATCAGAAATCTCCTGTCGGAGTATTTGGATGATGCTCTGGATGCAAAGGCAAAAGCCCTTGCGGATGA
This sequence comes from uncultured delta proteobacterium, assembly GCA_963702565.1. Taxonomy (GTDB): domain Bacteria; phylum Desulfobacterota; class DSM-4660; order Desulfatiglandales; family HGW-15; genus CAVPDE01. Next base: position 305,738 of record CAVPDE010000016.1, read on the forward strand.
GCACCTTCGCACCTGTCCGGCCTGTCGGGAAGAACTCGATTCGCTGAAGACCCTTGTCAAAGGAATCGGCTCCCTCGAGTCCGTCAAGGCCCCGGCGGATTTCCTTGATCGGCTTCACAAGAGGATGGAACGGCCTTCAAAAATATCGCAAATGCGGGAATGGCTTTTCTACCCTCTTCGGGTGAAGATTCCTCTGCAGCTGGCAGGGGCGGCGGTCATAGCCCTTATCCTTTTCTCCATCCTTCCCCTTCAGCAGTTTTCCCTTAAATTGCATTCGAAGCCGGAACAGGAAAAGAAAGCTGAAGACACAGCCTATTATGCAGATGAAAGCAGAGGGGCCGGGCGAGCTGCAGCACCGGTCCAGAAAGCGGTGACCCCTGAGCCTGCAAAAGTGACACGGGAAGTGGCGCTGAATTTAAAAAGACAGGTGCGCACCAAAGCCGCAACCGCTGAACCCTCTGCAGCACAGGCCCCGGCATCGCCCGCCGTACAGGAAATGCAGAGACAGAAGCTGGCGGCAAGAGCACCCGCAAAGGAGGACAAGAAGGAAGAGGCTCTTGAAAAGGAATCTGAATCCGTCCTCTCCATCAACAAAGCCATAGAAGCCGCCAAGGGCAAAGCCCTTTCCGTCGAATATCACCGGCAGACCGGCCGGCCCGAGTTCGTCCACGCCGAGATACCGGCAGGACAGCTTCCCATCTTTTATGCCAAGCTCAGGGAACTGGGTGACCTCCAGGTTTCTCCGGAAACCGGCACTGAAAAGGATTCCGACACCGTTCAGATCAAGATCAGGATTGTCGGCCAGCAATAAACACCCTCACTCCTCCCTACCTTTGATGACCTCGTAAACGCCCATGCCCGTGGTCCAAGCCGCCCCTGCGCATGAAACCGTAGGGGAGGGCTTCACGCCCGCCCGTGGGAGGGGGTAAACCCCTCCCCTACGAGCGCAATTTTGCTGCCAGGGAACTTTTGCGCCTCCGCTTTGTCTAAGCAAGCAGGACAAAGAAAACAGGAGGACAAAGGCAATGAAAAACAGATCAGCAATTTGGGCATTACTCATACTAACGGTTTTGCTTGTGGTGAGCGCAGGGGCCTATGCGCAGCCCGAAACAGGGGAAGACAAAACCCTCTCTCCGTTCTTTTTCGTAAAAAGCGATGACCCGGATCTTGACCAGCTTCCCCTCAAATCCACATCTGCTCACGTGCGCATCTCCGGAGTCATTGCCGATGTGGCGGTGACACAGGTCTACAAGAACGAAGGGAAGAGACCGATCGAGGCGATCTACATCTTCCCGGCTTCCACAAGAGCCGCCGTGTACAGCATGAGAATGACCGTCGGAGATCGGACCCTCATTGCCAAGATCGCGAAGAGGGAAGAAGCCCGCCGCGAATACGAGGAAGCCAAACAGTCCGGCAAGAGTGCGTCGCTGCTCGAGCAGCAAAGGCCCAATGTGTTCCAGATGAACGTGGCGAACATCCTTCCCGGCGACGTGATCCACGTGGAGATGAGGTACACGGAGCTGCTGGTGCCGACCGACGCCGTTTATGAATTCATTTACCCCACCGTCGTCGGTCCGCGCTATTCGAATCATGAAACCCAGGCACACGACAACTGGCTGGCGAACCCCTATCTCCAACAGGGGGAATTACCTGCTGATCCCTTCGACATGAAAGTGGATCTGGCTGCAGGCATGCCTGTCCAAAACATCACCTGTTCTTCCCACAAGGTGACAGTGAAATACGACGGGCCGACCTCCGCCTCCATTACGCTCGATCCCTCTGAAAAGAGCGGAGCCAACCGGGACTTCATTTTGAAATACCGTCTTGCGGGCAACCGCATTGAAACCGGGCTCCTTCTCTACAAAGGCGCTGAGGAGAATTTCTTTCTTCTCATGCTCCAGCCTCCCAAGAGGCCGGCTGACAGAGAAATCCTTCCAAGAGAGTACATCTTCATTGTGGACGTATCCGGCTCCATGCACGGTTTTCCATTGGACATGTCCAAGAAACTTCTCAAAGACCTGATCGGTAATCTGAGGACCGGCGACAAATTCAATGTCCTTCTCTTTGCCGGGGGCTCCTCCCTGATGTCTGAAGAGTCCTTGGCAGCATCTCCCGATAATGTTCAGCGCGCCCTGATCTTGATCGAACGCCAGCGCGGCGGCGGAGGCACAGAGCTTTTGCCCGCTCTCAAGAGAGCCCTTGCAATCCCCAGGGCCGAAGGATTCTCCCGGACGGTCGTGATTGCTACGGACGGGTATGTGGCCGTGGAGGAAAAAGCCTTTGATCACATCCGAAACAACCTGGGAGACGCGAATGTCTTCACTTTCGGGATTGGGTCGGCAGTCAATCGCCACCTCATTGAAGGGATGGCGAGGGTCGGCATGGGGGAGCCCTTTGTGATCACCAAGCCGGAGGAAGCTCCGGAAAAGGCGAAGAAATTCCGGCAGCTCATCCTTTCGCCGGTTCTAACCCGGGTCAAGGTGGATTTCAGGAGTTTCGAGGCCTATGACGTGGAACCGCCATCCATTCCCGATGTTCTGGCCGATAGACCGATCACGGTTTTCGGGAAATGGAGAGGAAACCCGAGCGGAAGCATTCGCATCAGCGGTCTCAGCGGAACCCATCCTTATGACGCTAAGTTTCAGGTCGAGAAGGTCAACCCTCTGGAGAGCAACTCGGCATTGCGATACCTCTGGGCGCGCCACCGAATCAGCCTGCTCTCCGACTACAACCTGCTCCGGCCGAATGACGAAAGGGTGAAAGAAGTGACAAGCCTCGGGCTGACTTACAATCTCTTAACCGCCTACACGTCTTTCGTGGCCATTGATTCCCAGGTTCGCCTTGTAGACGGCCAAGCCGTGACAGTCAAACAACCCCTTCCCCTGCCTCAGGGCGTTTCCAATTACGCGGTAGGTGAAGGAGCGAAGCTGGCCGCCCCTTCCAGCGCTGCTTTTGGTTTCGTGCAGGCACAGAGACAGTACAGCAAGAACGCTGCTGACAAGCAGGAGTTTGCTGTCGAAAAAACCGACCATAAGACCATCCGGCTCAAAAAGATCGAGGGGAATGGAGATTTGACGGAAACCTTGGTGAGTAACGCGGTCATGAAGGAAATGGAGGCCATCAACCGGTGTATCAAAAAAACAGGCATTGAAAAGACGTCCCTCAAAGGCGAATGGATCTTTACCCTGCTCGTGGGTTCTGACGGCCGAGTGAAAGAAGTGCGTGCCCTAAAAGGACCTGCGACCCCTGAAGACCTTTCGCGCTGCATTCAGGAGATCCTAAAGACCATACGATTCCATGCAGACTCGGGACGCGGGGATGTCCCCTTGAAACTCACCTTCTCCTTGGTCTAACCTCTTCCCTCCCCTCACCCTTCCCCTCTCCCCCAGCTTGGGGGAGAGGTTTTCCCGCCACCGGCGGCGCCGAAGGCGCCCAGGGGCGGGGTGAGGGGGCTTCTTCCAAGGGAAGTTCATTGGTTGAGGGGCCTTGTCTTCTGCTTGTTTCGTTCTTACTATTCTGCTACGTTTTGATCATCTTTGGTCTAAATCCATCAATACGCTTTCAAACCAATTTTTTTCAGCAAGCATGCCCTTGCAGGAAAGGAGTGACCATGGCTGAGAAACCCGAAGGACTGACCTTCAAAGAGCACCAGAGAATCGGAAAGCAAATACTCAAACTTCGGCAGGATCTCAAGAAGTTGGATCTCAAGATCATCGCAGCCTACGGGAAATCCTCCAAGTCTGCGAGACAGGCAGAAAAACTCCTCAATGATCTCGCACTCCTTCAAACCGAGCTCAACAAAAGACTCTGCGAGGAGAACCCGACTTCAAGCAACCTGGAACTTCTAGCCTGTTACTACCCCACGGCATAACAAGGGGGAGTTTGAAGAGGCGGTTCACCATTGAGAGGATTCCCGGCCCGCTGGCTTCTCTTTATGAAAAAGCCTCCAGACTCGTCATCAAGACTTATTACAGTCATGTTGCCGAGGAAATCCTTTCCTCTTTTCATCAAGGCCTTCTCCTCGATCTTGGGACAGGCCCTGGTTACCTCCCCATCGAGGTGGTGAAGCGGTCTTCTCATGTCAGAATCATCGGCGTCGATTTGAGCCGTGTTTTCATTCGCATGGCCAGAGCCAATGCAATCCGAGCCGGATGCGCGGCCAGGGTCCATTTTGAAGTGGGGAACGCAGCCCACCTGAGGTTCGGAGCGGAGACCTTCGACGGGGTCATCAGTACCGGCATGCTTCACGTTCTCAGGGATCCCGTGAGGACGATTCGGGAATGCTGGAGAGTGCTCAAGCCGGGACAGAAAGCTTGGATCTACGACCCTGCTAAGGTCTGCTCTCAGGTGGATATGGCTGAGTGGAAGGCGTCCCTCAGCTCTTTCGAGCGGCTCATGGACCGCTTCCTGCCTCTCTTTGCCCATCTGAATCCGCCGCGCCCTTACACCCGGGACCAGGTGGAAGAATGGATCGCTCGCACTGCTTTCAAAGATTACACCATAGAAGAGTACGGAACGGAAATGAGGATCAAACTTAAGAAAACAGGTGACCCAGTGAGGACAAAACAATGATCCGAAGTTTTAGCGGAAAGACTCCCAGAATCGCAACATCCGCTTTTGTGAGTGAAGCCGCTTACGTCATCGGAGACGTGGAGATCGGCGAAGAGTCCAGCGTGTGGCCCGGAGCGGTCATTCGAGCGGACTTCGGCAAAATCACGATCGGCCGCAACACCGCGGTCGAAGACAACTGTGTCATTCACTCCGGCACGCCCTCTGCTCCGGTGGGCGATGTGTTCATCGGGGACAGGGTGATCATCGGGCACGGTGCTGTTCTCAACTGCCGAAAGATCGGAGACCATGTCCTTGTCGGCATGAACGCCACCCTCCTCCATGATTCGGAAATCGGCAGCGACTCCGTGATCGGCGCCTGCTGCCTTGTCGGCCAAGGCGTGAAGATTCCCGAGCACTCCTTTGTGGTCGGTGTCCCCGGGAAGATCAAAGGCCGGCCCACTCCCGAACAGCTCTGGTGGACCAGGGAGGGATACAAGGAGTACCTGGGACTCATCCATCTGTACAAGAAGGAAAAACTCTGAGAAGAAGTGTCCCTCCGGGCCGTAGGCCCTACAGGCCGGAGGCTAAAGTGTCTTAAGTGAGAAGCTGCTCATCCGGAAAGGGATTTTCCCGGATTCGCGCTGTCCGCAATCAGCGTTCCGAAAAAGACATAGGGAATAGCACTGAGGTGAGGGATGGTTGAAAAAGTTCTCATCATGGGGGCTGCAGGACGCGACTTCCACAATTTCAACATTTACTTCAGGGATAATCCCCGTTATCAAGTGGTCGCTTTTACCGCGACGCAGATCCCGGCCATCGAGGGTCGTCTCTATCCTCCGGAACTCTCGGGAAAGCTCTATCCCGACGGGATCGCCATTTATCCGGAGTCACAGCTCAGGGAACTCATCCGGCAGCATCAGATCGACCTTGTCGCGCTCTCCTACAGCGACCTTCCCCACGTGGAGGTGATGCACAAGGCTTCCCTGGTCATGGCAGGAGGGGCGGATTTTATTCTGATCGGCGCCACCTACACCATGCTCAGGTCCAAGAAACCGGTTGTTTCGGTCTGTGCCGTTCGAACAGGGTGCGGAAAATCCCAGACCACCCGAAAGGTCTGCCGCATCCTGGGGGACATGCACAGGAAGGTCGTGGTGGTGAGGCACCCTATGCCCTACGGCGACTTGAGAAAACAGATCGTTCAGCGCTTTTCCACCTACAAGGATTTCCAGAAGCACCAGTGTACGATTGAAGAGCGAGAGGAATACGAACCCCTTGTGGAGCAGGGCGTTGTGGTTTACGCCGGAGTGGACTATGCGAGGATCCTCGAAGCCGCGGAAACCGAAGCCGAGGTGATCGTGTGGGACGGCGGCAACAACGACACCCCGTTCTATTATCCTGATGTGCACCTGGTTCTCTTTGACCCGCATCGGCCGGGACATGAACTGCTCTACTACCCCGGAGAGACGAACCTGCTGATGGCCGACATCGCCATCATCAACAAGGTGGACACCGCTTCACCCCGGAACGTGGAGCTGGTTCGAAGAAACATTGAACACTATGCGCCCGGAGCGGATATCCTGCTTGCCGAATCTCCCGTTCTCCTTCAGACCCCTTCTCGAATTCGAGGCAAGAGTGTGCTTGTCGTAGAGGACGGCCCTACCCTGACTCACGGGGACATGGCCTACGGCGCAGGGCTCATCGCGGCAAGAGCTTATGGCGCTGGAAAGCTCGTCGATCCGCGACCCCATGCCGTGGGAACAATCCAGGAGGCCTTTCACCGCTACCCTCACATCGGACCTGTTCTCCCTGCCATGGGCTACAGCAAGGCACAGGTCAGCGATCTCGAACAGACCATCGACCGTGTGCCCTGCGATCTGGTGCTCTTTGCTACACCGATTCACCTCACCCGCATCGTGAAGATCAGCAAGCCCACGGTCAGGGTCCGCTATGAGTACAAAGACCACGGGAGCCCCTCTCTCGAAGAGGCGCTGCTGAAAAGGCTTCGCGCGACCGGACGAATCTCACTCTGAGAGGTTGCAACCGTATGAACATGAAAACCCCCAAGGAAACCCTGCTGGTCGCCTTTGGCGGCAATGCCCTGCTCCGCAAGAACCAGGCGGGAACCGTGGAAGAGCAATTCGAGAATTTGCGGATTCCGATCCGCCAGATTGCCCGGCTTTCCAGGGAGTACAAGACCATCATCACCCACGGCAATGCGCCCCAGGTGGGAAACCTCCTCCTCCAGCAGGAGAGTTGCAGCGAGGTGCCTCCCTTGCCTCTCGAAATTCTCGTTGCCCAGACGCAGGGACAGCTCGGGTATATGATCGAGTCCACTCTGGACAGCGAGCTCATGAAAATGGGGATCGTTGCAGAGCAGCCTCTGGTCAGTCTCATCAGTTATGTGGTCGTGGATGAGAAGGATCCCGCTTTTCTTAAGCCCTCAAAACCCATCGGGCCTTTCTTTAGCGCTGAAAAGGCCAAGACCCTTCCCTACCCGACCGTTCAAACCCCCGGAGGCTTCCGCCGCGTCGTGGCCTCGCCCAGGCCTGTGACCATCGTTGAAAAGCGGGAGATCAGGAAGCTCATCGACATGGGGTTTATCGTGATCTGCTGCGGAGGGGGAGGGATTCCTGTAGCAAGAGAAGGCAGAGCGTTTGCCGGTGTGGATGCTGTGATCGACAAAGACCTGGCGAGCGCAAAGCTGGCCGAGGAGGTGGGCGTGGACATCTTCGTCATTGCGACAGAGGTGGAGGGGGTTGCCCTTCACTATGGCAAACCCGAGGAGGCCTTCCTCCGAACCTTAACGATCCAGGAAGCGGCGCAATACCTAAAGCAAGGCCACTTCCCTCCGGGCTCCATGGGTCCGAAAGTGGAGGCCGCCGTGCAGTTCACCCGGAAGAGGGGCAAGCGAGCGGTCATCACATCCATTGAAAAGATTGAAGAGGCGGTGCGAGGAAAAGCGGGAACGGAAATCGTCGCATGACGGGGCACGGTTCAAGGCGCACGGAACGACGCCAGGTTGAGCCGGAGTCGGCTCAACGCCTATTTGCTGCACGCTTTTCGTAAACCGCGTTCTACCGTCACGACAAAGTCCTGCACGTTCGTGAGGATGGAGTGGGCCGTGAGCGACCCGCGGTTGGCGAGTTTGTTGACTGCAAACTCAGACATGTCCACCGTGTAGAAATAGACCGGCCGCACCCTGTCCTTGCCGATCGCTCTGTAGGTCGGCAGAGAAAAAGCCATGGCAGAAACCCCCATGAAAAGCATGATAAAGAAAGGGATTCTCCGTGTCAAATAGCCCTTTTAGCGTTGACATCCGCTCTTTTTTTCCCCTATTCTGTGACGAAAGACATCCCGGTATTTCCCGCGTTACAAGTCAACTTACTCAACAACCCGTCCACCCTTGAAAGAAAATGGTTGCTCAGGAGATTAACAAGGCAAAAGCGCTTTACGACGCGTACGGGAGTGCTCTCCGGGAAGACCCAAGAGTTCACGACCTGATCGAGAACTACCGGAAAGCGATTGCCCGCACTTATGGAGCCATGGCTGAGGAGGGTGTCCTGAAGGCTTGCTCTCAGTGTGCTCAAGGCCCCCCGGGAAGCTGCTGCTTTGAGGGCGTTGAGGACTGGTATGACCCTGTCCTGCTCCTGATCAACCTCCTGCTGGATGCCCCCCTGCCCTCTCAGCGAGAAATCCCTGAAGCCTGTTTCTTTGTCGGACAGGGCGGGTGTAAACTCCGCGGCCGCTACGCCTTCTGCGTCAATTTCCTGTGCCCGAAGCTCAGCACCGGAATAAAGAACGGTAAACTCCTTCGCACCACCGGCGAAGAACTCCTCTGCGGGTGGGAACTGGAAAAAGAAATCCGACGCCGGATCGCCTCCGGGACAGGGCGGGGCTTCTCACAACGTAACAGGAGATTCGGCCATGAAGGAATACTCGGACCCGAGAATGCACTCCGCGGAACACATCCTCAACCAGACCATGGTCCGGATGTTTGATTGCGGCCGGTGCTTCAGGGCTCACATTGAAAAGAAGAAGTCAAAATGCGATTATCATTTTGATCGACCCTTGACCGACAAGGAGATCGACACCATCCAATCCACGGTGAACCGGGTCATCGAGTCCGATTTGCCTGTAAGGGAAGAATTCCTGAGCAGAGAAGAGGCACAGGCGCAGTACACTCTGGAGCGTCTTCCGGAGGAGACGGGAAACCAAATCCGCATCATCAGGGTGGGGGATTACGATGCGTGTCCCTGCATCGGTCCGCACGTGAAGTCCACTGGAGAGATCGGCGGATTCCGAATCCTCTCGACCAGCTTTGAAGATGGCGTTTTGAGGATACGCTTTAAATGTAACAGTTTAGCTCTTTGAATTAAACACAGAAAAAGGCCATGGGAGTCCCTCTAGAAACAGAACAACGAAGACGCCACACCTTCATAGCAAGCTCTAGGCCATGCGTGAGGCGGGCGGAGGGCTACCGGGGAACTCGCCACGTTATCCCCATCTGACAGGTGCCGGTGACACCTCGCCGCCCGCCTTCGCTGCCCCTTATGTGCAGAGTCTTTCCCGCACACTCTTCGTTTTCTGTTTTTAGAGGGACTCCCATGGCCTGAGCCATCCATTTCAAAGAGCTAAACTGTTACCTTTAGATTAGGGGGGATGACCATGTTCGAGTTTCTGCTCTCTGAAGAGGAAAAGGCCCTGAAGGCTGAAGCCAGGCGGTTTGCCAAGGAGGACGTCCCCAGTTCCCTGATCCGGGACATGGACGGCGAGAGGATTCGATACCCCAAGGAGTTTCTTCAGAAGGCGGCTTCGCGAAACCTCCTTGGCCTGCGGTTCTCGCCCGTCTGGGGAGGCCGGGGGGCTAAGTGGACTGGAGAAGTAGCCGCCCTGGAAGAAATCGGCGTGCTGGGCTCGAGCCTGTCCTGTCTTTATTCCCTTGTGAGTATCGTAGGGGAAGCCATCCACCTCTTCGGTACAGAGGGACAGAAGGAAACCTATCTCAGGCCCACCCTGCAAGGAAAACTCTGCTGCGCCGAAGCGCTGACCGAACCGAGAGGCGGTTCCGACTTTTTCGGTGCCACCACCCTCGCCAGAAGAGACGGGAACGATTATATCCTGAACGGCCAGAAGCGTTTTGTGGTGGGGGCGGAAGGAGCCGACTATTTCCTTGTCTATGCCAGGACCGCTGAAGACGCCCCGGCGCATCAATCCATCTCCGCCTTTCTCGTGGACAGGGATTCCGGTGTGGAGGTCAAACATGTTTACGGACTTCTCGGGTCCAGGGGTGGAGGCACGGGGCGGATCTATTTTCGAGACGTGAGAGTGCCGGGCGATCATCGGATCGGCCCTGAGCACGGCGGCGCCCTGGTCTTCAACAGGATGATGGTGCCCGAAAGACTGACGACCGCCGCGGCCTCGCTGGGCATGGCCCGGTCCTGTTTGGAGATCGCGGCACGATACTCGAACAGAAGGAAAGCCTTTGGGGAACTGATCCGCAACTTCCAGGCGGTCAGTTTCAAGATCGCCGACGGCGTGACCCGTCTGGACGCCGCAACAAGCCTCGTTTACGTGACCGCGCGCCAAGTGGACGGGGGGATGGAGTCCAGGAGAATGGTCTCGGAGGCAAAGAAAACCTCCACGGAGATGCTCTGGTCCGTGGTGAATGACTGCATGCAGGTCATGGGAGGGATCGGCTACACCAGTGTCTATCCTGTGGAGCGGTTCCTCCGCGACGCAAGGCTTCAAATGATATGGACCGGAACCAATGAGATCATGAACCTCCTGATCCAGCACGAGTTTTACAAAGAGCTTCTGACCAAAAAGCAAGACACGCGCAACATCGAGCTGGATGCCCTCGACGAGGAGGGCGAAGAAGAGAAGATTTACGAGTAATCTTCTGTTGCTTGCGAACTGAGAACGCAGTAAGATTTCAAAAGGCTGCAGAAGGTTGCATGCTCCTGGGGGAATGAATCATTTTTGAGTACAGCACATGAGCGCACTAACTCAGAAAGGAGGGGAGAACCATGAGAGTCCTTTTAAAGCGTATCCTTTGCGCCACGGATTTCTCGGATTTCTCGAATCATGCCATTCCTTATGGCATTGCCCTGGCGAGGGAATTTAAGGCAAAACTTTACGTGTCCCATGTCATCGATCTCTCCTCAGCCGCGATCTACGGGGAGGCGGTCTTCGCTCTGGAAGAGCAGCAGAGCAGAATGACGGCCTACGCTCACAAGGAAATGACCAGGCTCATGGGCCAGGAGTCCCTGGACTGGGAACCCCTGATCACCGTGGGGAATCCGGCCAATGAAATTGCCCGTCTGGCCGCCGACAAACAGGTGGACCTCACCATTGCGGCGAGCCATGGCCGCTCCGGCCTGAAGCGCCTGATCCTCGGCTCTGTCACCGAACGTCTGATGCGGACCCTGCCCTGCCCTCTCTGGGTCGTCCGGAGCCCTGAACCCGGTTTTGTCACGCCTGCGAACGAGGCCATCCAGCTCAAGAAGGTCCTGGTGGGTTGCGACTTTTCGCCGGACTCCAGCCTGGCTTTCGAGTACGGGCTCAGCCTGGCTCAGGAATTTCAGGCCGAACTCCATCTAGCCCATGTCGTGGAGCCTCCGCTCTACGATGATTTGATCAAGCCCTCGGAATCCAGAGAGTCCTTCAGGCAGCGGCTCCGGAAAACCGTTCAGGAAAAACTCGCCACCATGGTCCCTGAAGAAGCCCGGACCTGGTGCAAACCCGTGACGGCCCTTTTGGCCGGCCAGCCGCATGAGGAATTGATCAAGTACGCGGTCGTCAATGACATGGACCTGATCGTGTTGGGAGTCAGAGGTCACAGTCTGGTAGAAAGCTTTTTTGTAGGCTCGACAACGGACCGTGTTCTGAGAAAGGGGCCGTGTCCTGTGCTCTCTGTTCAGCCCAAGTCGCATGTGCGGTAGGGCCCGCTGCTCCGTGCTCGCGGCTGTTTCGGTGACACCGAAGAATTTCCTTGTCTCCGACGGGGTTTTTCACTAAGAAAGCCTTTCAGAAAAAGCTTTTGGAGGGCTCGATGAAAACCGTGGGATACCATGCGGGAGAGGCCATAAAACTCGAAGGGCCGTTCTCTTCTTCTCTCGTTTGTCAGATCAAGAAACTGAGATGGGCAGGCGCGCGCCTCTGCTTCATCGGCTTCCTCACCCTGGGAGTCACCAGCGGGGTCGGTCTTTATCTCTTGGCGCCCCTTTTCAGCTATTACTTTTTCGGAACCCTCCGATTCTGGAAATACGCGCACCTGGGGCCGCGCCTGATCGTCTATGCGTACACCATGGCCTTCGGCTATCTCAAGGGGGAGTTTACCCCCTCGGTTCCTCTCACGGCTCCTCCTATGACCAAGCCCGATCTGTCGCTGGTTCTGATCAGCCCTGCTTGGGCAAACGGGGAATCGTGCGCGGACTGCGGCAAGTGCTGCAAAAAGATCCGTTGCCCCCTTCAGGAGAAAACCCACAACCAGTGCATGGGGTATGACTCCTTTTACTGGCGCTATTTCAACTGTGGCCGTTATCCTGCCACCCAGGGTGACATTGATCGGTACGAATGTCCGAAGTGGATGATGCGAGCCTAGCGGTGGATCAAACTTTTTTCAGATCTTCGTTTTTCTCCATGACCAACGCGCTCCATCCGTCTCGCTCGAGGCGCTCTGTCGACCTCAGTCCGAAACGGGCAAAGAAATCCTCCATTTCTTGACACTGATTCCGGCCGAATCCTGAAGCCACGGCGCGACCCCTCTCGACCAGGTGCGCCGGTATTTCAGAGCCTGTTCTGAGCAGCACCGCAGGGACGAGGTTCGCCACAACGAGATCCACCTTCCCCTCCACCGCTTCCCACGACCCCTGGGAGATCACGATTCGTTCAGAAAGCCCGTTGAGGATCACATTCTTTTTAGCCGTAGCTGCAGCCTCCGGATCGATCTCGACCCCCTGGCAGCGGTTTGCCCCCCATTTTATGGCGGCGATAGCCAGGAGCGCTGTGCCGCAACCGAAGTCGAGGACGCTTCTCCCACTCAATCCCCACGGACCACGGGACAAGTCGTGGATCGCCTTCAGGCAGAGTTCCGTTGTGGGATGCCTCCCGGTGCCGAAGGCGAGATTGGAGTCGAGAAGAATCGTGCGACGGTCATCTGCCGGCGACACGGATGGGCTCCACGGCTGAACGGTCAGGGAGGGGACGGGTTGGAAGGGTTCTCTGAGGGATTCGCACCAGGGGCTTGGTTCGGAATAGGCCAGGTTCCTCACGCGGAACTCCAGGGCCTCTGCATTGGGCAGTTCCCTCTCCGCGATCGCGGAAATGCGGATCAGCGCCTCGTTGACCCGGCCGTCTTCTTCGATGAGGATCAGCCTCGCCCGCTCCGGGTCATCCCTTACGCCCCGGTCCAGTTGTTCCGACCCTTTGGGGAGCCTCTGCTGCAGCGCAAGGACCGTTTCCCAAGGTCCCTCGATGGCAATTTCTATTTTCATTTTTCTTCTTGAAGAATCATGAAAAATCTGTTCTAAGAATCCAATTCAAAGTATAACGCCTTCGCATTCAATTTCCTAATGATAAAGGGTGACGCGGATGAAGATCGCCATTAGCGGCAAAGGTGGGGTGGGAAAGACTACCTTTGCTTCTTTCTTGATACGGGCCTTTGCAGACCAGGGCAAGAAGGTTCTGGCCATTGACGCGGATCCCGATGCCAACCTGGCTCAGGCTCTGGGAGTGAAGCAGGACACGCCGATCGTTCCCATCTCCGACATGAAGGAGTTGATCGAGGAAAGAACCGAGACCAAGCTCGGAACCATGGGCTCATTTTTCAAGCTCAATCCCAAGGTGGATGATCTGCCGGACAAGCTTTCCATCAAGGTGGACGGCATCAAGCTCATGGTGCTCGGCGGGGTGAAAAAAGGGGGTGCAGGGTGCATCTGCCCTGAAAGCACCCTCCTGAAGAACCTGGTGCGCTACATCGTCCTTGCACGAGACGAAGTGATCGTGCTCGACATGGAAGCCGGGCTCGAACACCTGGGACGGGGCACCGCCATGGCGGTGGACCGGCTGATCGTCGTGGTGGAACCCGGCCGCCGGAGCGTGGAGACCGCGTATCACATCAAGCAACTGGCCAAAGACATCGGGGTCAAGACCCTGGCCCTGGTGGGCAACAAAGTGAGGTCGGACAAGGACCGCGAGTTTCTTCTGTCTCAAATGCCTGACTTTGAATTCCTGGGGTTCATCCCCTTTGACAGCGGCATCATTGAAGCGGACCTCGAAGGTCGAGCACCCTTCGAGAAAAACCCTGAAGGGCTCAAAGCGGTGAAAGAGATGATCAGACTCCTAGACAAAGACATCTAGCAATCCGCGCATATTTTCAGCGGGCCATGGGTGTCTTTTCTGTAGTGACTGGCGGGAGGCCTTCCTCATTTCAATGGAGTTACGGAATGGGGGACCCGATGGCCCCGAGCGAACGCGAGGGGAACAGCGAGGGGGGAGGTATAGGAGCAGGCCGGGAGACTTGGCCGCCTCTGGCGGCCTTGGAACGAAAGAAAAGGCACCCATGGCCCGCTGTGGAGTTTGGTTGCGACCAAAGGCCTGCATTAGATAAAGAGCATTCACCTTTAGAAACCGATTGGGGAAAGGAGCGGTATTCATGGGAAAGAGAGTTCACAATTTTAATCCGGGTCCTGCTGCATTGCCGTTGTCCGTGCTTGAAGAGATCAAAGAGGAATTTCTGGATTTCAAAGGCACAGGGATGTCCGTCATCGAGGTCAGCCACCGGTCCAAACAGTTCGAGGCTGTGCTGAACGAGGCCATTGAACGGACCAAGAGGCTGCTCAAGCTGGGCGATGATTTTCACGTTCTCTTCATCCAGGGAGGGGCGAGCCTTCAGTTCACGATGGTTCCCATGAATCTCGCGGTGGACGGAAAGCCCGTGGATTACATTCATTCCGGAAACTGGGCCAACAACGCCATCAAGGAGGCCAAGCTCATCGGAAAGGACGTTCGCGTCATCGCGACTTCTCAGGACAAGAATTTCTCCTACATGCCCAAAGACTTCCAGGTGGACAAGGACGCCTCCTACCTCCACATCACCTCCAACGAAACGATCCGGGGCACCCAGTGGGCGCAGTTCCCGAAGGTCGGCGTTCCGCTCGTGAGCGACATGTCTTCGGATTTCATGAGTCGTCCCTTTGACGCCCGGCCGTTTGGGCTGATTTACGCAGGCGCACAGAAGAATGTGGGGCCTTCCGGGTCTGCCGTGGTCATTGTCCGGAAAGACATGATCGAGAGAATCCCGGCCAATCTCCCCACCATGTTCAAATACACGACCTTTGTGGAAAACAACTCCCTGCACAACACGCCGGCCTGCTTCGTGATTTACGTGATTAATCTGGTGCTGAAGTGGCTGGAGGAAAAAATCGGCGGCTTGGAAGCCATCGAGAAGATCAACCGCGAAAAGGCAAAACTTCTCTATGACTTCATGGATCGATCCGGCTTCTACCGAGGAACTGCGGAAAAGGAGAGCCGGTCCTTCATGAACATTCCCTTCCGCCTTCCCACGGAAGATCTCGAAGCCAAGTTCGTGGCAGAGGCGACGAAAGCCGGGTTTGCCGGGCTCAAGGGCCACCGCTCCGTGGGCGGCTGCCGGGCTTCCATTTACAACGCCACGGGCATCGATGCCGTGAAAGATCTCGTCTCCTTCATGGCTGACTTTCAGAAGAAAGCGGGCTGAGTTGAAAAGAACACGCGTCGCCAAGGTCCTCGTTTCTGAGGAGATCGGCTCGACCTTCATGGTCATGGGCTGGGTCCGCACCAAGCGGGAATCCAAAGGGGGATTTTCTTTCATCGAACTGAACGACGGCTCCTGCATGAGCAGCCTTCAGGTGATTGCCGGTGAGAATCTGCCCAACTACAGGGACGACGTGGCAAAACTGCAGACCGGATGCTCCGTGCGGGTGAAGGGCACTCTCGTGTCCTCGCCCGCCAAAGGGCAGAGGGTGGAGCTCAGGGCCGAGGAGATCGAAGTGCTGGGATGGGCGGATCCGGAACAGTACCCTCTGCAGAAAAAGCGCCACTCCTTCGAATTCCTGAGGACCATTGCGCATCTCAGGCCGAGAACCAACACGTTCGGTGCGGTGGCGAGGGTCAGGAATGCCCTGAGCTTCGCCATCCACAGTTTTTTCCAGGAAAGAGGCTTTGTCTATGTGCACACGCCCATCATCACCGGCAGCGACTGTGAAGGCGCCGGTGAGATGTTCAGGGTGACAAGCTTCAACCTCGATCAGATTCCCCAGAAGGAGGGTCGCACGGATTTTGCGCAGGATTTCTTCGGCGCCCCTGCAAACCTCACCGTGAGCGGCCAGCTGGAAGCCGAAGTCTATGCGCTGGCTTTGGGCGACGTGTACACGTTCGGTCCCACCTTCAGGGCCGAGAACTCGAACACCACCCGGCACCTGGCCGAGTTCTGGATGGTGGAACCGGAGATGGCTTTCTGCGACCTCGACGGAAACGTGGAACTGGCCACCGATTTTCTCAAGTATCTCTTTGCCTATGTTCTGAACCATTGCCAGGAGGATATGGAATTCTTCAGGCGATTCATCGATCCAACGGTCCTTTCGACTCTGGAGAAACTGGTCTCCCAGGACTTCAAGCGGATGAGCTACACCGAGGCTGTGGACCTTCTCACAAAGGCCAAGGAGCCCTTTGAGTTCCCTGTAGGCTGGGGGACCGACATCCAGGCCGAGCATGAACGTTATCTCTGCGAGAAAGTCATCGGGGGCCCCATTGTTCTCACAGACTACCCTAGAGCGATCAAACCCTTTTACATGAAGGTGAACAAGGACGGAAAAACCGTGGGGGCCATGGATGTTCTTGTTCCGAAGATTGGAGAGATTATTGGCGGAAGCCAGCGGGAAGACGATGATCAGATGCTTTCGGAGAGGATGAAAGAGACAGCCATTGACCCTTCCGGCTACTGGTGGTATCTCGAACTCAGAAGGTTCGGATCAGCGCCTCATTCCGGGTTCGGACTCGGCTTCGAGCGGCTCGTCCAGTTCGTGACGGGCATGGCCAATATTCGCGATGTGATCCCCTTCCCTCGGACGCCCGGAAACGTCGCCTTTTGAAACCTGCCTGCTTTGTCTAGGCTGCTTTTGCAGATTCGGCCAAAGCCAACCCCACCACGTAGTGACCTCTGAATCGCCCCTGCTCTTCCTTGATGATCTGCTGGATTTTCGTGTCCATCAACTTGGTGCGGCACCCGGAGTCATTAGTGTAGTACTTCATTTTCAGGACTTCGCCGACTTTGAAGCGATCCATGATCTCCGAAGAATGTTTCACCAATACGAACATGGGGCAGGGCTCGCCGTTCCAGATGCGGAATTGGTGAGAGCATTCAATCCCGTCAAAGGAGACTTCCACACTCTCGAATTCCCTGTTTTCGGCTGGGCTTGGAATTTTGTCTTGGCTCTTTCTGGTGAACATAGGTTCCCTCTGTATCCTCCCTTCGACTAAGGTCCCTAATGCACACGCTACAATCCTTAATCTCCCTAACAGCAACATTTGTGCCAGTTTCCGAGAGGTTACGCCCAACCACTACATCTGGGACTTCTTCCCCACTGGATATCGAGGTGTTGTGGAGAGCGCTTTAACCTGTTGTCTAGAAATTTAAAATTAGGCAGTCAAGATGCCAATTTTTGTATGCACCGGTGCCCATTTACGTCCATATTTTCATACAGGAGTGCACAAGGATTACGGCACTAAATTAGAACGCTCTGACTGGGTGTGAACCGAAGATGGAGAAGATCTGAGCTGAAAAGAGGATGGGCTATGCAAGGGACATAAGAGCTTTCATCTCATTGGACTTTGAACATAGAAGGCTTCAAATACCATTCCATGTGGTAACCCGAGCTGTCTTTCTCGACACAGACAACGCCGCCATTCACGAATTTGACCGCACCGGCCTGATCATCGCCTGCCACCAAATAGGAAACGAGCTTTCCAAGGTGAGGCAAATGCCCCACGTACATCGTGTTGTCTCCCTTCAGGCCCGCTGCAAATTCGATCACGTTGTCATTGGGGTTCATCCCCGGCACTTCATCGATGTTCCCGTCCCCAAGGTGCTCCGCAAGGATTTGAGCCGTTTCCTTAGCTCTTGTCTTGCCGCTGTGGCAGACTCTCTTGACTGTGACTCCCGCCTTTCGCAGATGAGCCGCGATGCGCTCCACTTCCTCCCGTCCATCTGCGGACAATGGGCAGTTGGGGTCGACATGCTCGGGCACGGCCAAACCGTGTCGAACAAAATAAAGGGGCATTGTTGAAAAGCCTCCCGTTCTAACTCTTGATTAACCTGTGCGGCGGCACCCTGCACCTGCGGAAAGATTTACTGACGTCCAATGGCTACGTGCGTGTTCCCCTGGGACAAGCGAGCCGCTGGGACTTCCTCACTCCGTCGCGCGCTGATAATGGAAACCACTGTCACTATAAGAATGATGATGCCGCCGCCTATAAGCGCATTAATGCCCGGGGTTTCTCCTATCGCGAAGAACACCCATACGGGATTAAACACAGGCTCGATGACTGCGATCAGGTTCGCTTGAACCGCGGAAACGCGTTTAATCGCGATGGAAAATAAAATCGCCGACAGGCCGATTTGAACAACGCCCAACACCGCGATTGCGGCGAGCGATTTCGCTGTCACCTGCGGCAATGGAAGAAAAAACGATAAGGCGATACAGATCCCGGCTGTGAGCCAATGGGACAGAAGAATCGATTCGAGCGGAGAACCGTCTTTTTGCATGCGCATAAACACGAAATAAAAGCTAAACGTTATAGCCGACATGAACGCAAGGACATTGCCAAGCAACTTCCCGCCCCCGAGTTCATCAAAAAACATAAAAATCATACCTGCAGCGACGAGAGGCAATGCCATGACATGTTCCACACGAGCGCGCTCCTTAAGCAAAATAGCGCCGATAAAGACGGTCGACACCGGTGCGAAATATTGCAGGATAATGGCGTTAGCCGCAGTCGTGGTTTTATTGGCCGAGACAAACAAAAGCATGGTGGCAGCATTGGCTATGGCCGCGGCAATCTGCGGCAATGAAAGATGAATCTTGGGATGCTTCAAATAAATGAAAATAAGTATGGATGCGATGAGACTGCGACTACCAGCTATCGCTATGGGATTCCAATCGATTACTTTTATGAACAATCCTGCGATGCTCCAGAGGAACGCCGTGGCTGCCATTGCAAGAATGCCCATGCTTTTGCTAACATTTTCCATTTAGTGTCCCAAACCTATTCTCCGGTCCTCCTTCTCCCCGGTCCCCTATTTGACCGACGTCACTCAAAATGGAATTGCACGGTGATTCTGCATTCTTCACCCTTGAACTTGAGACAGCGCCTGAGATCCGGAGTTCGAGTATATCGGAGCCCCATCGCATCGAACCATCCCTCGATCCTCTCGAAGATCCCGCACTCATACTCGGAAAGGAGTCCAAGCTTCTTCATCCCGTTATAAGCGAAGCACTCTGAGATCCTAAAAACCTGCACGCTGTTACCCGGGTAATCGATTTGAATGGCGATGAACTCCGGCACGAAAACCCCTTTCCCAAGTTCAAACAATTCGCGGTATGCTGTAAAGTTCTTCGGGGGCAGGGCGTCGGCTGCGTTCATCAACCGCTTGAATTCAATCCGGCCCAGCTTTCTGCACACCCGGAGATTCATGGGGCTTGCCTCGGCCATGCCGAGCTTTGCCGCCACTTCGGCGTACCAAAGGGCGTCGTGGGTTAGCCAGTTTCTCAGCAGCATGTCTTTCAGCTGATTTTGATTTATTGCGAGTGCTGCCACCGTTTGTCCTATGTACATATAAAGATGATGCCGAACATCGGCGCGTTTGGTTAGACGTGCGCAGCGAGCCAGGTTTCCACATCTTTGAGCACACGGCCGCGTTCCGGCTCGTTGAACACTTCGTGATAGAGCCCTTCGTAGATTCTTATGGTCTTATCTTTGGAATTGGCCTTGTCGTAGAGGGTTTGTGCCCCGCGAGGGTCGACGAGTTTATCTTCACTGCCCTGCAGGACAGTAAACGGCAGAGTGATCTTGCCCGCCTCCTCCGTGACG
This sequence comes from uncultured delta proteobacterium, assembly GCA_963702565.1. GTDB lineage: Bacteria > Desulfobacterota > DSM-4660 > Desulfatiglandales > HGW-15 > CAVPDE01. Next base: position 325,418 of record CAVPDE010000016.1, read on the forward strand.
CGCAGCATAGCCTTCAGCAACTCCGCTGCCAACCGTGCGGGCGTCTTGCCGTGGAAGACCAGCGGATCATTGATGTAGGCCTTTACCACTTCCGGATCACGCGAGATGCTATGGGCATCCACCGGAAGCAACCCCATCTTGGGCGCCAGTGCCGAGAGGATCTTGCCCATGAAAATGGTCGCCTGCGAAATGTTACCGCTGGCTTTGATAGCCGGTGCGGAGAGGACGGCACCCCTGAAATCGGCTTGATGGTCGAGCAGGTAACAGGAGGTGATCAGCCCGCCCATGCTGTGGCCGAGCAGAAACAGGGGATTTCCTGTCTGCCGGCCTTTGACCATTTCATAAAAGACCGTCAGCGTGTCGGTGTAATCCGCGAAGCGCTCGACGATTTCACGCATCCCCTCTGACTGGCCATGGCCGATATGGTCGAACCCGTAGACGGCGTAGCCGAGCGGGACGAAGTGGTTGACCACGTTCATGTAGCGCCCGCAGTGTTCGCCAAGCCCGTGGACGACAAGCAGTGCGGCTTTGACGTTCCCTTCAGGAAGCCAGGCTTGGTAATAAATCCTGGCGTTCCGCACGGCCTTGAGATTGCCTTCTATATGCTCCATGGTGCCTCCTACTAACTCAGCCGACTCCCTGAGCGACAGGTTGGGAATGGATAAAGCGTATTATGCGCCTACTTGAGATATGCTTAACGCATCATAGGCGATGAACGGGGGAAACACAAGCTGAGGGAGGGAGGTCACCCCTTGAACCTGCCTTTATGTCGAAAATGATATAACCATTTAATATTATTAATCTTTATTGACATTCCTGCCCGTGCGATATATCAGTAGGTCGACAAGCCGAAAAGATCGACTCAACAAGAGGGAAGAATCTGTTTCCATCAACAACGCAGTAGGCTTAACCACCTTAAAAGGAGGGTATTCATGGATAAGATTTTGAGGATCAACATGGGCGCAGCTGGCGGACCTAAAGCAACGGTAACCCCTGTCGGAGCCTATGCCGGGCTCGGCGGAAGAGCGATGACTTCCGGGATCGTTTCCAAGGAAGTGCCTCCTCTGTGTCATCCTCTTGGTGAGGACAACAAACTCGTCATAGCCCCGGGCATGCTGAGCGGAACAACGGCGGCCATGTCGGGCAGGCTTTCAGTGGGCTGCAAGAGCCCTCTCACAGGAGGCATCAAGGAAGCCAACGCTGGAGGCCAGCCCTCGCAGATGCTCGCAAGGCTCGGCTATGCCGCAATCGTTTTGGAGGGTAAGCCCAAAGAAGGCGCCCTCTACAAAGTGCTCATCAACAAGGACGGGGTGAAGATCACCTCCGCCGACAATCTCAAGATGCTGGGCAACTACGACACGGTCGAAAAAATCAAGGCTGAATTCGGTGAGAAGATCGGCGTGATCTCCATCGGGCCTGCCGGTGAAATGAAGCTGGCCGCGGCTTCCATTGCCTGCACGGACATGGAACTCCGGCCCACACGGCATGCCGGCCGGGGCGGCGTGGGCGCGGTCATGGGCAGCAAGGGCGTCAAGGCGATCGTGATCGACGATGCAGGGGCCAAGATGCGAAGCCCCAAGGACCCTGAAGCCTTCAAAGATGCCACGAAAAGATGGGTGGAAGGACTTCGAAAGCATCCGGTCACGGGTCAGGGCCTTCCTGCGTACGGGACCAACGTGCTCACCAACGTGATCAACGAGGCCGGTGGCTATCCCACCAAGAACTTCATGTGGGGCCGATTCGACACCTGCTCCAAGATCAGCGGGGAAACCCAGGCAGCCCTGGAAAATCAGAGAGGCGGCGAGGGTTCCGCCACCCATGGCTGCCACCGCGGCTGCATCATCCGCTGCTCTGGAACCTTTTACAACAAGGATGGCCAGTATCTCACCAAGCAACCCGAGTATGAGACCGTCTGGGCTCACGGCGGGAACTGCGGTATTGACGACCTGGATTCCATCGCCATGCTGGACCGCCTGGACGACGACTTCGGCGTGGATACGATCGAAATGGGAGCGACCATCGGGGTAGCCATGGAAGCCGGATTGGCCAAGTTTGGCGATGCAAAGGCGGCCATCAACCTGGTCAAAGAAGTGGGCAAAGGCACTCCCCTCGGCAGGATTCTGGGAAGCGGTGCCGCTGTCACAGGCAAGGTGTTCGGAGTTGAGAGAGTTCCGGTGGTCAAAGGACAATCCATGCCTGCCTATGATCCCCGCGGGGTGCAGGGCATTGGCGTCACCTATGCCACAACCACTATGGGCGCGGATCACACCGCAGGATACGCAGTGGCCACCAACATCCTCGGCGTAGGAGGCAAGGTCGATCCTCTCAAGCCTGAAGGCCAGGTGGAGCTTTCGCGGAACCTTCAGATTACCACCGCAGCAGTAGATTCCACTGGCATGTGCCTGTTCATCGCGTTTGCAGCCATGGATCAGCCTGAGACCTTCCAGGCTCTCATTGACACCATCAACGCCTTCTACGGTTTGAAGCTCACGGGCAATGACGTGACTGAACTGGGGAAATCCGTCCTGAAGAAGGAAAGGGATTTCAACGCGGCGGCAGGGTTCACGTCAAAGCACGACCGTCTGCCCGACTTCTTTAAGAAAGAACCGCTTCCGCCTCACAACATCACCTTTAAAGTGACGGATAAGGATCTGGACTCAGTGTTCAACTGGTAGAAGCATTGATTTGACTTGCTCTGACGGGGAGATTGTGACTACAGTCTCCCCGTTCTCTTTTTGCTCGAATAAAAAGGTATTCTTTTCTGTCATTCCGGCGGAAGCCGGAATCCAGATATGCCAAGAACCTCTGGACCCCGGCTTTCGCCGGGGTGACGACTTGGAGACTTCTTTAGGATTCCATCAAAAACCACTTAGGTGCACACTATGTCCAATCCAACCCTCTCTTTGATCGCACAGCCGAAGCTTCTTGAAAGATTTCTTCACCTCCTTCAGAAGGGAGTGAAGGTAACGGGTCGGATTGGTTCAAGTGTTCTGTCGTTTCTGCGCGATGATTTGGGGCTGAGCCCTGAATACGTGGACAAGAGAATTCAGACTCTTTTTTTAAATGGCAAAGCCATAGACAATCCAGACACCTCCTTTCTCAAAGAAGACTCTACCCTTGCCCTTTCAGCAGCCATGCCCGGACTTCTGGGCGCAACCCTGCGCAAGGGAAGTTACTATGCTCGAATGCGTAACGAGATCTCCCATCAGGAGCAGAGCCGGCGCATCACTGTGCACGAAGGCATTGTTCAGCTGAAGCTTTTTAATCTTCTTCCTGCTGAGATTGGGCCGGCAGTCCTAGCACGAGGGATCTGGCTGAAAGGCGAAGAGTTAAACCGGTTTCTTAAGGGATTGCCCGACGACGTTCTCGGGATGTGTTCGGAGGCCAAAGCGGATGGTCAGGCGGTCAGTCTGAAGGATTTCGGAGAAAAAAGCTCTAGATATGAATTGGTTCTTGTAAGAATCCAAAGTACTTAATTAACCGCCTGCAACGGGCGGGAAAACCCCTAACCGGTCCCCCTCTTTAAGAACGTCGTCATCCTTGGCGTGAACCCCGTTAACGAAGATGAGCTTCACCGTTTCAAGCGGCACCTTAAGTTCTTCAAGGAGAGCCTTGATAGTGGTCCCCTCCTGTATTTCAAGGTAACCCGGTTTCTTCTCAAGTGGGACTTGAGGCATGTACTTACCCAAGGATGCATAAAGTTTCAATTCAATCTTCATTTCGCTCAGACCACCTATTTTCCAGCGACTTCAATCTACTTTTAATCACTGCGCCAAGGGATTGTCAATAACGGTAGCTTCGCATGATCCCATATTGAATACCTTGCAATATTCAAAGAAAAACATTAAGAAAATAACCGTAGGCAGCCCGTTGCCCGTGGTCCTTTGTCCCTAGTCGTATATCAGTAGTCTCAAATCGGCGGTCTGCGGTCAGCGGTCGTATTTAAACAAACGGTTCAAGAATGATTCAGGAAACCAGGACAGCACTTGAAAGGGCAATCCAAGCTAAGGCCAAGCCGATCAAGGATCTGGTCGGGAGGGATGTTTCGGTCCTCGATGAGGTACATGCCGATTCCATCGCTCTTGACCTGGGGCTCACTCTCCTCATTGTTTATAAGGCAACGCTTGGCCTGGGTATCTATCCGCGCCGCTACCTGAGAAATCGAGACAGTATCTCTCTTCAGGATCAAATCAAACTCGCTGAATCAAGAGTCGGGGTGGTTGGAGCAGGTGGGCTTGGCGGAACCGTGATTCAGCTTCTGGGACGGATCGGTATCGGCCACATGACCGTTGTCGATTGCGATGTCTTCGATGAGACTAACCTGAATCGTCAGGCCTTCTGCACCAGGGAATGGGTCGGTCAACCCAAAGCCCTCGCTGTTCAGACTCAGCTCAACTCCATAAACCCGGCCGTGGAGGTCGCTGCCCACATTGTTCGCCTCGACTCGGCCAACGGTCCGGGGATTCTGTCCGGCTGTCAGGTGATTGTGGATGCCCTTGACAATGTCAAAGACCGCCTGGCTCTGGAAGCTCTGGCCAAGAGCATGGGAGTTCCTTTTGTTCACGGGGCCCTTGCCGGTTTCGAGGGCCAGCTCATGACCGTGTTTCCCGAGGATCCGGGGCTCAAGCAGATCTACGGAAGCGGCGATGAAAGGGGCGACGCGGCCAACCGGCCTGAATTTCTTTTGGGCGTGCCGTCTATCACCCCTTCCCTTGTAGCCACTCTCGAGGCCATGGAAGTTCTTAAAATCTTGCTCAACCGTGGGACCACCTTCAGGAACAAAATGGTTTACATAGATCTTGAGAGAGGTGAGTGGAGCCAGTTCAGTTTTCAAGCCGAGTAAGTAGGGAGAGAAGCAAACAATGAATTTCATTTCTGTTGATCACGAGAAATGCAACCAGGATGGTCTCTGTGCCAGTGAATGTCCTGCCCGGATCATCGTGATGGACCCGAAGGAAGACTATCCTGTGCCCACATCGGACTTCAAGGATTTTTGCCTGAAATGCGGCCACTGTGTGAGCATCTGTCCGACGGACGCTCTTCGCCTGGATTGGCTGGGTCCGGAGAAGTGCCCGGCCATGAAGAAGGAAATGGAAGTTACTCCTGAACAGGCCGAGCAGTTTCTCTGCGGCCGCCGTTCTATCCGGACCTTCAAAGACAAAAAGGTGCCCAGAAATATGCTTGAAAAACTGCTGCAAGTCGCCTGTTCCGCCCCATCCGCCAAGAACCAGCAACCCTGGCATTGGATCGTGATCCAGGACTCTGTTGAGGTTCGGAAAATTGCGGGCATGGTCATCGACGCGATGCGCATGGTTATTCAGGCTGACCCTCAAAAAGCGATGACCATGGGATTTCAACGTGCGGTGGCGAGCTGGGATCAAGGGTACGATCGCATCTGCCGCGGGGCGCCCCACCTCATCGTAGCGCACGCGGACAAGAACTGGGTCTTCGGGCCTGAGGATACGGCATTGGCCTTGAGCCTGCTGGACCTCTACGCGACGAGCCTGGGATTGGGAGCCTGCTGGGCCGGCTATGTGTACAAAACCGTGAATGTCTATCCGCCCTTGTTTGAGGCCCTGGGCCTGCCTGCTGATCACCTCGCTTTCGGGGCGATGATGATCGGATATCCCAAGTTCAAATACCGGCGTATTCCCGTGCGCAACAAGCCGCGCGTGACCTGGAAATAGGAGAGAAAGATGGATCATGGATTATCACAATACGAGGCACGGGAGCGTCTCCTCTGGTTTCTGTTCTTGCTGCTTTGCGCTCTCTTGGCCTTGCCTGCAATGTGGATTCATCTCGCCGGAGTTCCCCGCACTCCTGTCATAGCGACGACCTCTGAGGCCCTCAAGACTTACGGGTTCTGGGCACAGCGCCACTGGATCCATGTGGGCCCCCTTGGGAAGGTGCTGGCTTACCTGGCGTGGGCTGCAGTTTTGTTCATCGTGGCCCGTTGCTTGTGGCTCATCGCCCAGTTTATCGGGAAGGGGTTTCTTCTCAGGGACTTGCGCGAGATGATGTCGAGCGTGAAGAGCCGCCAAGCCGCCAAACTTTCGGATTCGACAACCGATGTTCAGAACAAACCTTATGCCGGGTTTGCTCTGATGGTCAGCCGTCTGAACCGCCCCTCCCGTTTTCTGTTTCATGCTTTTAGAAGAGCTCAAACCACGCTGTCCTCCACAGCGGCAATGCCTTTCACCGACGGCCTGCTCGAGCGCCAGCAGCGCCTCTCTGATATGGATCAGCAGATATTCAGGACTTCCTGGACTGCTTTTCGCTGGATAATGCTTCTCATGCCCATCCTCGCAGCCCTGCAAAGCTTCTGGCTGATCTACTCTGAGAGGCAGCTCTTCCTTGGCAAGCAGAGTGGACTCGAACAGTTCGCCAACGCTTTTTGGCCCGCCATGCTTCCTGTGGTCCAGTTGACGGTTCTGGCGGTTTTTCTGGGACTGGTGTCTGCCTTTCTGAGTCGGGTGGAAAGCCTCTATCTGGCAAACCTCGACGCATCGCTTTACGATCAAATGCTTTCCGAATTACCTATCCGCAGTTCAGACACTCTGATCATACTTCAATCGCTGCAGAGCCACTTCCGTGAACTTCAGGGTGGACTGAAACGCTTGGAGCTCGAAATAAAGAACAAGAAGTGACAAGACGTTTCGGCTTTTGAACTGGTCACTAGAAAAGGTCATGGCCCATGCACTCAGCCAGAAGCGTTCAGGTTCCAAAAGCCAGAATCCTGCGGGAACTATTTTTCCAGGAAATCCCTGCGGCTGAGTGACAGGTCAATGGTGGTTTCCATGACCAGTCCGCCCCGCAGGAATTTCACCGGCAGCCGATCCGAGGCGCCGAAACGCTTATTGGCGTCCACAAGGCAATCACTGCTGCACGCCTCCTCTTCGCCGAAGGAAATCACCAGATCCCCTCCCAAGAGAAATTCGCGGCCCAGCATCCGCGCCTGCACAGAGCCGCCCTGTAAGCCCGCTTTGTCCGCAGGGCTGCCTTTGGCCACCCGTTCGATGAGCAACCCCCCTTTCAGATCGCGGTTCAGCAACCTGGCCACCCCTTCTGCGTTCAGATAAATCCCTTCAATGCCGAGCCAGAAACGATCTTTGAAGGAAAGGAGCGCCTTGGCCGTGTTGATGGGCACAACGAAGCCGATGCCCTGAAAACCGCCACTCACCGAAAGGATCCGGGACGCGATGCCGACCACTTGTCCCTTGGAGTTCAGCAAAGGTCCGCCGCTGTTCCCCACATTGATGGCGGCATCGGTCTGGATGAATTTTGCCGGAATCGTGCCGTCGTAGAAGCGGCCGAAGTCGCGAAACCCGCTGATATGCCCCACGGAAAAGGAATTTTCAAGGCCGTAGGGGCTCCCTATGGCATAGGCCGCCTGCCCGACGACCAAACGGTCCGAATCTCCGAGTTCCGCATGCGGATGGCCAGGCACCGGCTCGATGAACCTGATCAGGGCAATGTCCGCACCGGTCTCACTAAAGAGAAATTCCGCCGGGTGCAACTTCTCGTCCTGAGTCTTCACCATGATTTCTTCTGCGCCGCTGACCACGTGGGCCGCGGTGAGGACATGGCACTGCGCCGAGATCAACACCCCGCTTCCAACCGCCTTCTGCTGCACCTCCCTCCCATCCTGAAAGGCCCTCTGGGAAGTCAAGATGGTGACTACAGAAGGCAGGATTCTACGGTAAACGCGGGCCGATTGAACCTCATCCCCGGTGAGATAATCAGGGAGGGTTCGTTCCTTGGGACCGGCGCCAACTTCGGTCGAACAGGAAGCAGTCACAAAGGCACACAAAAAACCAGCCAGGACAAGAAGCAGATGGTTCACGGTCTCCGAATGCTTCCGCGGCCTTGTCGTCATAGCGGCATTCCCTGTCATGAGCAATTCTCCTCTTTTCAACTATACCAGTCCGCTGAAGCACAATCAAAGCAGATTTGCGCCCAGGGCAACCCGCGTGGTCGCAGTTCGTGCTCACTTTTTCTTGAGCTCGTACTCCTTGATCTTGGCGTCCAGCGTCGGTCGGCTGATCTCCAGGATCTTGGCCGCCTGAGTGAGGTTGCCTCCTGTGCGTTCAAGGGCTTTCTGGATGAGATCCCTTTCCAGCCAGGTGGACGCCTTGCGGATGGAGAGACTGTCCTCCGGAAAGCGGGCCGGCATGGAGGTATAATCCGAGGGGATGTGAGTTCTGATGTGGGTGGGGAGATCCTCCGGCGTGATAAACCGGCCTTTTGCAAGCAGCACAGCCCGTTCGATCACGTTCTCCAACTCACGGATGTTGCCGGGCCAGGGGTATCGCGTGAGAATCGGCATGGCCTCGGAAGAGAGCGCTTCCAGGTCTTTTTGAAGTTTCTTATTGAACATGTCGATGAAGTATCCGACCAGAAGCGGGATATCCCCTGTCCTCTCCCTGAGAGGGGGCAGGTGAATGGTCATCACGTTGATGCGATAGAAAAGATCTTCCCGAAATCTCCCCTCTTCAATTTCCTTTCGGAGATCTTTGGACGTGGCAGCGATCACTCTCACGTCGATCTTCTTGGCCCCCACCCCTCCGAGCGGGGTGATTTCCTCTTCCTGGAGCACCCGAAGCAGTTTCACCTGAAGAGGAAGGGGCAGTTCTCCGATCTCGTCGAGGAACATGGTGCCGGTGTTTGCCTCTTCGAACCTGCCTGGCTTGTCCTTTACCGCATCCGTGAAAGCGCCCCGCTTGTAGCCGAAAAGCTCGCTTTCAAGAAGGTTCTCGGGAATGCTGCCGCAGTTGATGGACACCATGGGGGCGGAGGCTCTTGCTCCGCTGCTGTGAACCTCCCTTGCGATCAGATCTTTTCCCGTGCCGCTCTCCCCCGTGATCAGGACCGTGGTCTTGTGGTCCGCCACTTTCTTGACGAGATCAAACACATGGCGCATGGGTTCACTTCGGGCCTTGATGTTTTCGAAGGAGTACCGCTGGCTCTTCTCTTCCTTGAGTTTTATGTTTTCCGCCTTGAGACGCTCGCGCTCCTCAGCCTTCTTCAGGGTTAGAAGAACCTCATCGGTCTTGAAGGGCTTTGAGATGTAGTCATAGGCTCCGATTTTCATCGCTTCAAGGGCATCGTCCATATTGCCGAAGGCGGACATCATGATGAAGGTCTTTTCCGGGTATTTCTCGTGAGCGCTCTTCAGGAAAGCCATGCCGTCCATTTTCGGCATGCGGAGATCGCAGAGGATAAAATCAAACTCCGCCTTACTCATCTTTTCCAGGCCTTCCGCCCCGTTTGAAGCCGTCTCAGCGGCATAGCCGGCCTTTTTGAGCATGATCTGGAGCATATGGCGCATGTTCTTTTCATCGTCAATGACGAGCACGCGATTGCCGGACATGGTGTCTATCCCTCGACTCTCTCGCTTTAGAATCTTAGTCTGTACCTTCCACGCAAACTGCTTAGAAGTTCAAAAGCGAACCCGCCCGAGGCGGATAAACCGCAGAATATCGAATAACGAATGTCGAATTCCGAAGGCAACTGCAGGAGGGGTTAACTTCATCCTTCGAAGTTTCTTGTTCGATATTCGACATTCGGGCTTCGTGCTTTCTTTTGGTTGCGGCCAAAGGCCCGCATTACGCTTCATACAGAGGAAGGGACACGATGATCGTCGCCCCTTCACCGGACTTGCTTTCCGCCCGGATCGCCCCCCCCATCCCTTCCACAATCCTGTAGCAAACAGACAATCCCAGGCCGGTCCCTTTGCCCGGCTCTTTTGTGGTGTAGAAGGGATCAAAGATACGGACAAGTTCCTTGTCCGGTATGCCCGGACCGTTGTCGGAAAATCTCAGCTCGATGGATCCTTCGATCTTCTCGCTCCGGATGGTGAGTTGCTTTATGGTCCCTTCTCCCTTGCCTCCGGCAAGAGCATCCGCAGCGTTCATGATAAGGTTCAGAAACACCTGCTGCAACTGGTTCGGATCTGCAAGGACCGTGTCCTTATGAGCTTTGAGCTCCAGCACCGTCCGAACGCCCTCCATCATGGGCTGCGGCTCCAGCATCGCCAAGGTCATTCTCACCAGGTCATGAACCCGGGTTTTTTCAGGTTCCCCGTTGGAGGGCCGGGAGAAATCGAGCAACTGGCGGATGATCCGGTTGACCCGGACGATCTCGGACTCAATTCGGCTCAGGAAGTCCTTTTTGTCCGCCTCGGTGATGTCCCCGGAGTTGAGCAGGTCCAGATACCCGAGGATAATGCCGATGGGATTGCCGATCTCGTGAGCGATCCCTGCGGCAAGCCTGCCCACAGAAGCGAGTTTTTCCGACCGGATGATTTCGTCCTGCGCCTGACGGAGATCCCGATTCACCTTTTCGAGAGACGAAATATGGGATTGGAGATCCCGCTTGTTCTCGTCGAGGCGCCTTAGCATGTGGCTCAGCGACCGGGTCAGGTCACCGATCTCGTTTTTGGAGGACTCAGGCAAGGAAGGGACCATAAAGCCGTCCTTGTAAGCTCCGGTCATGGCGAGAAGCTTGTCGATCGGTTTGACCACGATTCGCGAAAGAAGGACGTAGCCCACAAGGACGAGGACCACCGTATCCATGAGGATATAGAAAAGAATCACCATCTGCGAACTTCTGAGGGTCTCGTAGAGCGGAAGGAGGGAGCCGGAAACCGTGATGGCCCCGAGCGGTCTGCCGTCCAGGGAAAGGGGAGCCGAGATCCTCACGTCGCTCTTGCTCAGCCAGATGACACTCCAAGCCGTGCCGCTGAAATGATGGGACCAGATTCCGGTAGAGAGCGCTTCCCTGGCAGAGACGAGGTACTGCTCCTCGGCATCCGAGGAGAAGTCGGTCGTGAAGATTCTGTTCCCCTCCGAATTGATGATCAGGATATCCGAGAAGCCGGAGTCCCCCAGCATGCGGCTGACCCCTTTTCGGAAATCAAAGTCCAGGTCCGCTTCGGTGATCCTCTTGGTCTTGCCCGCCACCTGGGGCCCGAGGGTCTGCTCCACCGCCCGGATGAGAAGACGGCCGTTGAGGAGCTTTTCCTGAGTGAGGTCTCTTTCTGCGAACTTGACCATGACCACGTTGATCAAGAGCATGGCAGCAATGATCAAGAAGGTGAGTTGCGCCAGGATCCCTGTTCTCAGGCTATAGACCGGGAATTTCAACGATGTCTTCCTCTACCTCCCCAAGCGATAAAACCACAGGGCAATCTCATCCCCAGAAAACAGGAAAAGCAAGGCCCCCAGAGCCAGGAACGGCCCGAAAGGAATGCGGGACCTCATCCCTTGCCGGCTGACCACCAGGGAAAACCCGCCGATCACCGCACCGGTGAAAGAGGAAATGAGAATGATGAACGGCAGGGCCTTCCAGCCCATCCATGCGCCGATCATGGCAAGAAGCTTCACATCTCCTCCTCCCATCCCTTCCCGGCCAGTCACCTTCTCAAAGGCCATGCCCACCAAAAGCAGAAAGGCGGCTCCGCCTGCGGCTCCGATCAGCGCATCGAGAGGGGAGATCCCTGCGGAAGGGAAAAAGGAAAAGGCCAGCCCCACAAGGATTCCCGGAAGGGAGATCACATCCGGGATGATCTTGTGATCGAGGTCGATGAAAGCGACCGTGACCAGGGCCGCCGCGAAAAGAAAGAGAAAAAGGTACTGAAGGCTCGGCCCGCACTGAATGAACAGAACGACGCTCAACAACCCGACGATCACTTCCACGACCGGATATCTGGGAGAAATGCGGGCGCGGCATTGCCGGCACCGGCCCAGGAGCACGATGTAGCTGAGCACCGGGATGTTGTCGTAGAATCGGATTCGGCTGCCGCACAGCGGGCAGCTCGACGGAGGGTGCACAATGGATTTCTTGAGAGGGATGCGGTAAATGCAAACGTTGAGGAAGCTCCCCACCGCCAGGCCGAACAAGAATGCGAACACGATTCCCACCGTCAACTGGAACTCCTCCCTAGGAAGCGTAGAGCATGGAGCCAAGAGCAAAGAGAAAGCCTTCCCCCCCTCGCGCAGGTTCACAGAACAAGATTGACAGACCGCACCGTTTGGGGCACTATGACGGCACCATGATCCTGTCCATCAATCCAGATAACCCGCAAAAGCGCCTGATCACGCGGGTTTGTGAAGTCCTTGAGCGAGGAGGCCTCATCGCTTATCCGACCGACACCTTTTACGGCATCGGGTGCGATCTGGTGAACAAGAAGGGAATCCAGCTCATCCACAAGCTCAAGAACAGGCCTCTCAAGCAGCCCTTTTCGATCCTCTGTGACAGTCTGAAGGAGATCAGCCTCTACGCCCAGGTCTCCAACTATGCCTACAAGACCATGAAGCGGTGTCTTCCCGGACCCTACACGTTCATCCTGGAAGCGAGCCAGCTCGTTCCCAAGATCATGCTCACGAAGCGCAAAACCATCGGCATCCGCGTGCCGAACAACGAGATCTGCCTGGCCATTGTGAGGACCCTCGGCAGGCCCATTATCAGCACCAGTGCCGGCAAGGATGAACCCTACGCGATAGAAGAAGCGTTTTCACCGCACCTGAGCCTGATCGTCGACGGAGGCCCCATCTATCCCGAACCTTCCAGCGTGATCTCTCTCATCGGAGATATGCCCGAGGTCATCCGCGAGGGTAAAGGGGACGTGAGCCTCTTTGTTTGATCTTCAGGGAACTCCCTCCCACCGGTATTCCAGACGCACCCTTAAGGCATCTTGAACAGCCCTGACCACAGCCTGTGACGTGTCTTGAAGGAAAAGGTCCCACCACTTTCCCCGGGGTTTCTTGGGGTACACCAGGGTCACTTCGCCCTTGATCCCCGCCACGGTCCTGGCAAGCTCCACCGCGTCTTCGAAATTTCCGAGCTGATCCACGAGGCCCAGATCCTTGCACTGAGCGCCTGACAGAACACGGCCGTCGGCGATCTCGCGAACCTTTTCTACAGGAAGATTTCTCCCCTGGGCGACGGCCTCCACGAATTGCCGCTGAACATCAAACACCAGGGTCCTAATCATTTCCCGGTCCCGCTCGGAGAGCTTTCGATGGAAGGATCCGATGTCCTTGAACTCCCCGGTCTTGAGCACTTCCACGCTCACACCGACCTTCTTGAGCAGCTCTTCAACCTGCACGAACTCCATGATCACGCCGATACTGCCGGCCAGGGTGCCCGGATTGGCGACAATCTGGTTCGCTGCCGAAGCCACGTAGTACCCTCCCGAGGCGGCAAGGCTCCCCAGAGAGGCAATCACTTTTTTCTTTTCGATGGTTTTCCTGATTTCCCGGTAGATTTCCTGGGACGGCCCCACGCTCCCGCCCGGCGAGTTGACTCTCAGGATGATCGCCTTGATCCTGCGGTCTTTCCTGAACTCAACCAGTTGGGCGACAAGGGTGTCTGATTGGGTGATGGTTCCGTCGATAGGCAGGACGCCGATCTTCTCTTTGAAGGAAAACGCCTCGGAAGGACCGGCCACGAAAAAAAAGAGGGTCAGAACAAGGCCCAGAAAAAGACCGACCGCTACCAGGATGATGAGAACCGCAAGTATGGGATGCTTTTTCCCTGACATAGGTCTGAGTGATCCTTTTAGCTCCCCGCTTCTTGTTTCACATCCCTGCGGTTATTCTCCTCTGCTCGTCTCTTACTCATCCCCTTCTTTAGCGGGCTTGCTTTCTGCGGCAGATCCCTGGGCTTCCAGCCCCAGCATCTCCTTTTTCAGGATCTCCCCGAGATTCGACGTGGCGCCATTTCGGCTGTCGGTGTAGCTCTTGTAGATCTCTCTCTCTTCGCTCTCCTCAAGCCGCTTGATCGAGAGCCCGATCTTTTTCTCACCCCTGGCGACATTGATGACCTTGGCCTGGATCACGTCATCCACGTTGAAACGGCTCAAGGGGTTGCCGCTCTTGTCTTTGCTGAGTTCTGAAACATGGATGAGTCCTTCAATGCCTTCTTCGAGTTCCACGAACACGCCGAAATCCGTGACGTTCGTCACCGTGCCGGTCACCCGCGTTCCGGGTTTGTATTTACTGGGAACCTCATCCCACGGATCCGTTGTGAGCTGTTTGACGCCCAGGGAGAAACGCTCGTTTTCTTTGTCGATGTTGAGGACGACCGCCTGAACCGTCTGTCCCTTCTTGTAGAGCTCCGAAGGGTGCTTGATTCGCTTGGTCCAGGAGATGTCCGAGATGTGAACCAGGCCGTCAATCCCTTCGTCAATACCGATGAAAATCCCGAAGTCCGTGATGTTCTTGATCCTGCCCTCGATCGTGGTTCCCACAGGATAGCGTTGCCCGATGACATCCCAGGGGTTGGGCTCCACCTGCTTCAGTCCAAGGGAGATGCGTTTGTTTGCCGTGTCAAGATTCATGACCATGGCTTCGATCTCATCCCCCACCTTCACGATCTGGGAGGGATGCCGGACCTTTCTGGTCCAGGACATTTCCGAGACATGAACCAGCCCTTCGATCCCCTCCTCGATCTCCACGAATGCGCCATAGTCTGCAAGGCTGACCACGCGGCCCTTTAGCTTCGACCCGACGGTGTACCGCTCATTGGCTTGGAGCCACGGATCCGGCTTGAGCTGCTTGAGACCCAGGGAGACTCGGCCGGAGCCCGCATCGAAGTTCAGGACCTTGACATTGATTTTGTCCCCCACCCTGAAGAGTTCAGAGGGATGGCCCACACGGCCCCAGGACATGTCCGTAATGTGGAGGAGCCCGTCGATGCCTCCCAGGTCGATAAACAGGCCGTATTCCGTGATGTTCTTGACCGTGCCTTCCATGACGGCCCCGACCTGGAGGTGTTGAAGGGTTTTCTCCCGCATGGTCGCCCGCTCAGACTCGAGGATGGCCCTTCGGGAAAGGACGATGTTGGCGCGCCGCTTGTTGTACTTGAGAATCTTGAACTCCTGGACACTGCCGATGTGGGAGTCGAAGTCTTTGATGGGTTTCAGGTTGATCTGAGATCCAGGCAGGAACGCCGGAAGGCCGATGTCCACGGACATGCCGCCCTTGACGCGGGCGATGATCTTGCCGCGGATCGTTCCCCCCTTCTCATAGATTTCTCTGATCTCATCCCAGATCCTGATTTTGGCAGCCTTCTCCTTGGATAGAATAATGATCCCTTCGTCGTCTTCCCTTCTTTCCAGGAGAACATCCACCGGGTCCCCCACCTGAGCCGTCACATTTCCGCCGGCATCGATGAATTCGCCGATGGGAATCTGCCCCTCCGACTTGTAGCCGATATCCACCAGGACAAACTCCTTGTCCACGTGAACGATGGTTCCCCGAACCAATCCTCCTTCCTGGATGCTCTTGAGGCTCTCCTCATAGAGTTCCATGAAGTTCTTGCCCTCGGAACCGGCCCGCGTCTGTCCCGCGCCCTCGTGATCCGGTTTTCTGAATGGTTCGCGCTGCGAAGTTTCCGTGCCCGGCTGGTTATTGGTTCCTGTATTTTTCCCACCTGTTTTGTCTGTTTGTTTCTCCATTCAACCCGTTACCCCCTGATCAAAAGCTTCTTCATCTCCCCAAAACTTATTTTAATAGCAGAGAGGAAAGCAAAACTCAACCTATTCCTTTTAAGTTTTTTTGCTCCCTTTCTCGACGGTTTTGATCATTTTTTCGACGACCTCCTCCACGGTCATGTTGGTCGTGTCCATGATGACGGCATCCTTGGCAGGGACCAGGGGAGCCAGGGCACGCGTCGTGTCCTGATCATCCCTTTTCCTGAGTTCTTTTTCAACTTCTCCCATGGAAACCGCCTCGCCCCTTTCCAGTCTCTCGCGGTATCTTCGGCCGGCTCTCACCCCTAAATCGGCATCGACAAAAAATTTACAATCCGCATCGGGAAACACCACGGTTCCCATGTCTCTTCCTTCAGCCACGACCCCGCCTTGCCCTGCCATTTTCCTCTGCAGCAGGGTCATCGCCTGCCTGACTTCTTTAATGGCTGAAATAGCCGAGGAGAGCATGTCCATCTCCGGGCTTCGAATGGCTGCAGAGATATCCTCTGAGCCCAGGAAGATCCGTGTTTTTCCGTCCACCGTCTTGAAGTGAAGATCCAGGTCCCTGCAAAGCCTGCTGATTTTTTCTCTGTCCTTCAAATCAACGCTTTCCCTTTTTGCCTGGAGAGCCACTGCACGGTACATCGCTCCCGTATCGAGATAGAGGTATTTGAGCCTCTTGGCAAGAAGGCGGCTGACCGTGCTCTTTCCTGAACCCGCGGGGCCATCAACGGTGATGATTCTAGCCACAGCCTCTGCTCCGATTGAAAACCAATGGAATTGCACCACTTCTTAAATCAAAAGCGGAAATATATCAAGGAGTTTTAGACCGATGGAACCTCACATCAGAGATCCCTTTGCGACACGGGAGGAGCGAGTTTACTCGCGCAGAACCGGGATCAAGGGCCGCCACTTTTTCACTCACAACCTATTATTAAGACTTGACTTAAAGGATTGAATTCATTATTTTCATGTTCAATCTGCGCTCGTCGCATGAGCTCTTTTTATTGCTCATAGGCCTAAGGGAATCTTGAAACGTTCTTAGACTGGAGAGGAGACCCATGAATAAATCACAATTGATAGAGGCCCTTGCCAAGGCTGAAAACCTAGCCCTCAAAAAAGCGGAAGAAGTTGTGAACACGGTTTTCGGTGACATGGAAAAAGCGCTGATTCAGGGGGAACGAGTCGAGATCCGAGGCTTTGGTAGTTTCAAGATCAAGAACTACGAGGGGTACCAGGGAAGAAATCCCAAGACAGGCGAAATCATCAATGTCGCCTCCAAGAAACTCCCGTTCTTCAAGGTCGGAAAAGAGCTCAAGGACAGAGTCGATATTTAATCACTGTTTGAACGTCCTTGGTCGTGCTAGATGGGGAGCTAGCGGTGCCCTGTAACCCGAGATCCGCTTATGCGGGGTCGAAAGTCCTTTCAGAGAACCCCTCATCAGTGCTGACCCTGACCGGTTCTGACGGTCGAGTGGACCTCACGTGACAGACGGTTGCGAACCCCGTCAGGTCCGGAAGGAAGCAGCGGTAAGTAATGCGGTCTGTGTCGTGCTGCTCTCTACTCTTTCTCAGGCCGGTTAAGACAGACTCCTGAGGATTCGAGAAGGGATGCACGACCAAGGCTTATTTCTCCTATCCCTTGCCTTTTCGCTTCCGCACCCGAAATCCTGATCTCTATTTGAGTCCATGCTGCAAAGACACTCTTTCCACATATCCGAGCCGAAAGCTGAAGATCACCCGCCGGTGGCCCGCGAGGTGCCTTTTTTTCAATTTCCCGGTCTCTCGCTTTGTCCTGACCTCGCACACTTTGTTTTCACAAGACATGGGGGCGTGAGCGACTCCGCTTTCCGAAGCCTCAATGTGAGCGTCAGCACAGGGGACAGCCCCGCGAACGTGGAGGCCAATCTCTCCCTGATCCGGGAACTCACCGGCGCCAGGGCTCTCCGGTCCATGAACCAGGTTCATGGCAAGAACATCCTGATCTTGCGGGACCGTGCCCTTCAGGACGGCAAAGGCCCTTTCACGGCGGACGCGATGGTCACCGATGTGGCCGGTGTGGCCCTTCTCGTGAAACAGGCGGATTGCCAGGCCGTGATCCTTTACGACACTGCAAGACAAGTGGTTGCCAACGTTCACTGCGGCTGGAGAGGAAACGCTCAAGGCCTTCTCAGCGACGTCATCGCCGCCATGAAAGCGGAATTCGGCTGCGACCCCTCCCGGCTGAAAGCGGCCATAGGACCCTCGCTGGGACCGTGCTGCGCGGAATTCGTCACCCACCGGGAAATCTTTCCGGAAAGCCTCAGGCCCTTCATGATACGGGACAATTACTTCGACCTCTGGGCCGTCAGCCGCTCCCAGCTTGTGCGGTCGGGGCTAAAAGAGGCGCACATTGAATCGGCGGATTGGTGCACCCGCTGCAGGACCGACCTCTTTTACTCTTACAGGGGTGAAGGCCGGACCGGAAGGTTTGCCACGGTCGTGATGCTTAAGCCTCAAGTCTGATGACTTCTCGATACCTTCATTAGGAATTCCTTCCAAAGCAGGAAGAAGAATTCACCAGTAGAGTAGGGAGGGAGGAACTCCCCCTCCCCCTCGTCAAACCGGACGTGCGGATTTCCCGCATCCGGCTTTCTTGAAGACTCTTGCCTGAGGCATGCGCAGTGATGAACCGAGCCTCTTCACAAATAGATCAACCCCATTTGCGCAAATCGCGCATAGAAGGTCATCCCTTTGGGCGGTCGCCATGGACGCTGACTGCGGCGGGACAAATGACACTGAAGCCGCTGCCGCACATAGGCGTTTATCTCCCGGAAGGCCTTGCGTGGATACCCACGCCCAAAATAATTAGCCCATCCGCGCAGATGCTCGTTGAGTTCGTCGATCATTACCGGAATCGGCTTGAAGCACATTCGTGCACTCGTCCGCTCACGAAGGTGCTCGCGCTCTCGGGCCAAAGCTTTCTTCGAGGGAAACAGGTTCAGGTACCGAAACTCGCCGCCTTTACGGTCCCAGTCGTACCGAAACGTATATCCCAGAAAGTCCAAGCTTTCCCCTTCCTTTTGCAAATCCAGCACCCTCGTCTTTTCCCGGTTGATCTCCAAGCCCAACCACCCTTCGATCTTCGACTCCACCCAACCCGTGATCTGACCGTCAATATATCGCGCCAAGATCACAAAGTCGTCAGCGTAGCGCACCAACTTGGCTTTAGCCCACACCGCAGGCCCACCAGCTCGATGGAACACTTTATCAAACCAATGCAAATACACATTGGCAAGCAGAGGAGAAATCACTCCTCCTTGGGGAGTCCCTTTCTTTGTGCGGGACGATGCTCCGCCCCCTCCAGAACCAGACTCTCCAACCACCGGCGCCTCCAGCCACATACGAATCAGCTTCAGCACATAGCGGTCCGTGATCCTCATGCGCAAACACGCCATCAGCTTCTCGTGCGGGATCGAATCAAAGTATCCTTTCAGATCAGCATCATACACCGCGCAAAAGCCAGCCTTGATATGGCCCCGGATTTCCTCCAGTGCATCATGGGCCGAGCGCCCAGGACGGAACCCGTAGGAGCATTCTTCAAAGTCTTCTTCGAAAATCGGCTCCAAGATAAGAAGCGTTGCCGTCTGGACCATTCGGTCCCGCACCGTCGGGATACCCAACGGCCTCCTCTTTCCATTGGCTTTTGGGATAAACACCCGGCGCACGGGTTGCGGTTTATAGGTCTTCGTGCGCAGTTCCTTCTGGATGCTCTCCAGAAACACCGCCACACCACCCTCTTGTTCCTCAACCCGCTCAATCGTTACGCCGTCTATGCCTGCTGCGCCCTTGTTGGCACGCACCAGGGTCCATGCCGCCGCCAACACGTCATCCCGGCTTATATGGCCGTACAACGTGTAGAACCGAAACTTCGGTTCCCGCTTGGCCTTTTGGCCCAGTTTCTGTCTCAGGGAAGAAAGACTCGGCGTCATGCCTTTCTCAGGCTTTGCCGCCTCTTCCGTAGTAGGTTTCCCCAATCGGCATTCCTCCCTTCCTACCAAAACACGTCTTCAGCAGGGTCCCTTCGCTCCACGGGGATTAACCGCTTCTTCGCTACTATGAACCCCTCCGACTCCCAATGCAGCCCCATGGCAGTTATGTTTTCCCACCACAGGTTAGCCACACTTCCGCCACTGCATCGGGTCTCCCAGGTTCCTCGGCTCATCTTTCCGCACGCGCTGTCCCCTCTCACCCCGGGAGGCCCAATGGTTGCTCTTGCTCGTTGCTTCACCATCGGCGGCGGGCTTCACCACTTTTCGGCGGGCTGGCCACCCTCCATCGGTGTAACGAGGCCGGATCGGGTTCACTTGCGTTACGGCTCGCGCGTTCGCTCGGCGAGGCTTCGACCCTTTGGATTATTCCGCGGGCCGCCCGCTCCGCTACCTGCTGAACGAGCAATTTGCAGGGTAACCTCCTTTCAGGTTACAAGATCAGCCAGGCTTGTCCTGGCGCACCGAAAACATAAAAGGACGAAATCATGAAAAACTTCTTTTTTTCGTGCTTTCGTGATCGGCTTTGGGTTTTTCCCCTAGCGGATTCCTCCTCAAAATGCTAAAGGCACCCAACACCCTTCTCAGAGTGAAATCAGGTCCGGAGACTGGATACGATGAAGATTTTTCCCCACGAAATCGCTTTTGATGTGGACGGGGTCTTCGCCGACACCTTCCACCTTTTTGTCGCCAAAGCACGCAGCGAGTACGGGTACCGGTTCGAATACGAAGACATCACAGAATACGATTTCATGAAGGTTCTCGATATGGATGCGGAGGCGAGTGACGCCATCGTTCAGACCCTGATCGAGTCTCCTCTGGAGAGCGGGGTGATGCCCATCTCCGGTGCTGTGGAAGTCCTGACCCGACTCTCTCTTCTCGCCCCTCTTCACTTTGTCACTGCAAGGCCTCAAAAAAAACCTATCCTGGACTGGGTCGAACACCAGCTTCCGGAAGTGGACAGGGGCAGGATCCGGATCGAGGTGACCGGCGTTCACACGGAAAAGATTCCGGTGCTGATGGAGATGGGATTCAAGTTCTTTGTGGAGGACCGGCTGGACACCTGCCCCCTGCTCGAGCAGAACGGCATCACCCCGATCCTCTTCGAACAACCCTGGAATCGGAAACCTCATCCCTATTATGTGGTCAGGGACTGGGACGATATCTCCAGGCTCATCGACTGGCCCTGAGCAGAGCCTCTGATGCCGGTTGACAAAAAGCAGAAAAATATTATCATCTAGAACCTGGACCCATGTCTCACTTGGAGGAATTCAACCATGCCCAGCTACGATTTCAGGTGTGAAAAGTGCGGCGGCAAGTTCAACCTCATGCTGTCCCTTTCAGAATATGACAAGATGAAGTTCCGGTGCCCCAAGTGCAAGAGCACCAAGGTGAAACAGGAAATCATGCCCTTCCAGGTCAAGACTTCCAAAAAAAGCTAGCCGAGAAGATTGAATATGGAATGTCCTCACTGTCAGCAAGAGATCCCTGGCAAGATGTGCCCGGAGTGTGGAACCCAAGTTCCGGGAGAGAGCCGCTATTGCATGGCCTGCGGAGCATTGTTCAAAGCAGAGGCAGGCGGAGGGAGCGATGCGGAAGATGGACTGGACCTCGAAACCCGCGTGCTCTGCCCTGACGGAAACTGCACGGGCATTATCGTGGACGGCAAGTGCACCGAGTGCGGAAAGCCCTACCCTGAGTCCGCTTCCTGATCCGCCGGGGTGGCCCCCATGTATGAACTGAAGATCATCGCCCAGATGGCCTGCGCTCACCAGCTCCGGGAATTTGAAGGCCGATGCGAGAATCTGCACGGCCATAACTGGAAGATCGAAGTCTTTGTGAGCGGTGAGGATCTGGAGCCCAACGGCATCTTGATCGACTTCAAGAAAGTCAAGACCGCCACGGAAAAAGTGATCGACGAATTGGATCACAAGTTCCTGAACGACATGGACTACTTCAAGGAAGTGAATCCTTCGTCGGAAAACATCGCCCGCTACATCTTCAAAGCCCTGGGGCACACCCTGGACAGCAGGAAGGTCAGGGTGAACAGGGTCACGGCCTGGGAGTCGGACACCGCGTGCGCCTCTTACACGGAGCCTTGAGTCGAGGGAATGGCTCAATCCCTTATGAAAAAGATCATCGCCTTCATTCCTTCCCGATATGAATCCACACGGTTTCCGGGCAAGCCCTTAGCCCTCATCGCCGGAAAGCCCATGATCCAGCATGTCTATGAACGCACCCTGTCTTCCGCGCATGTGGAGGACGCTTTTGTCGCAACCGATGACGAGCGAATTGCTCACTGCGTTCAGGGTTTCGGCGGCAAGGCCGTCATGACCGGGCCGACCCATCCCTCGGGCACGGACCGCATTGCCGAAGCCGCTCTGAAGCTGGGGCTGCAAGATCACGATCTGGTCGTCAATGTACAAGGCGACCAACCGGCCTTTGATCCCTCCTGCATCCCTGAGTTGCTCAAGCCTTTCCAGGATGATCCCGAGCTCCCCATGACCACGCTGATGATCCGGATACGCGAGAAGGAAGAGATCGAGAACCCGAACAACGTGAAGGTGGTCAGCGACAGGAAGGGATTTGCTCTCTACTTTTCGCGTTCTCCCATCCCCTTCTATCGCGACACCGGAGAAAACCAGGGCGTTTACAAACATCTCGGATTCTACGCCTACCCGGTTCGGTTCCTGAGGATTTTCGTAAGCCTTTCCCCGGGGCCGCTCGAGTCCGCAGAAAAACTGGAACCGCTCAGGGCACTGGAACACGGCTTCAAGATTAAAGTGGTGGAGACCCGCTTCGATTCGACCGAGGTGGATACCCCGAAGGACATCAAGAAAGCAGAACACATGATCCGCTGGCAGGAGACATGAAAAAGATCTGGAACCTGAAGGCCTCTTCTCCCCATGCCGCGACCCTTTCAGAATCGTCCGGTCTCTCCCGCCTGGAGGCTCAGATCCTCATCCATCGCGGCCTTCTTGACCCTCGTGACGTCGCTTCTTTTCTCCTTCCCCGACTGACCCACCTCCTGGACCCTTATCTCATGAAGGACATGTCCTCCGCCATAGACCTTATCCTGTCGGCTATGGACAGAGAGGACCCGATCACCATTTACGGGGACTATGACGCGGATGGGCTCACGGCCACAGCCCTTCTTTTCAACTTCCTTTCATCCCTCGGCGTCCCGGTGCATGCCTATATCCCCAATCGGCTGACCGAAGGATACGGACTCCATGTCAAAGCGGTAGAGCGAATCGCCCGGCGCGGCCCGGGGTTGATCGTCACCGTGGACTGCGGCGTCTCCAACAACCAGGAGATCGCCTTTGCCGCAGGCCTCGGCCTGAAAGTGGTGGTCACCGATCACCATCAGGTGGACGAGTCCTTCACTCCCCTTTGCGCTGTTGTCAATCCGCACCGAGCGGACTGCCCTTTCCCTTTCAAGCATCTGACCGGCGTGGGGTTGGCCTTTTTCCTGGCCGTAGCCTTGAGGGCGGCCCTGCGGGGACGAGGGCGGTTCGACACACATCCTGAACCGGACCTGAAGGACTATCTCGACCTCGTGGCGCTTGGAACCGTGGCGGACATGGCCCCGCTCCTTGATCAGAACCGGCTTCTCGTCAAGACAGGCCTGGACAAGATCCGGACCACCCGGTGGCCGGGGATTGCGGCCATCGCGGAACTGGCAGGCCTCTCGCTTGCCACTCTCACCGCCCAGGATCTCGCCTTCAGGATTGCGCCCCGATTCAACGCCTCCGGAAGATTGGGTGATGCGGAAATAGCGCTCACCGCTCTCACCACCTGTGTTCCCGGCCATGCCAAAGGCCTCGCGCTGCAACTCGACAGGATAAACGGCGAAAGGCAACGCCTTGAGCGGAAGATCCTGGATGAAATTGAAGCAACGCTTCCCTCCACGGCGGACCTCTCCTCTCAAAGGGCTCTGGTGGTCACCGGAGCCGGCTGGCACCGGGGAATCCTCGGGATCGTGGCGTCCAAACTGCTGGAGAAACATCGACGGCCGGTGCTTGTCCTGGGTGTGGAAAACGGGACAGCGGTCGGCTCCGGCAGGAGCATACCCGGATTCAATCTTTACAGGGCATTGAGAAGACTCGAGCCGCTGCTCGACCGGTTCGGGGGTCACAAGCACGCGGCGGGATTGGCTCTTAAAGCGTCTCACGTGGAGAGGCTCAGGCAGGAATTCGAAAACCTTGCTCGCGAGGAGCTTTCAGAGGAAGACCTTGTTCCCTCCGTCGATGTGGATGCGGAAGTGTATCTTAAGGACATGACGCTTGAGACCCTTCGCCGTCTTAACTCCTTTTCGCCCTTTGGATCAGGAAACCCCGAGCCCCTGTTCTATTCAGGCCCTTGTGACGTGGTGGAGTCGAGAGTGGTGGGAGAAAGACATCTAAAAATGAAGGTTCGGCAGAACGGAACGGTTTTCGAGACGATCGGCTTCGAGTTGGCGGAGCACACCTCCCTCCTTCGCGGCCCGATCAACTTCATTTTCACCCCTGAAATCGATCGATGGCAGGGCCAGGAGAAAGTCAAGCTCCGCATGATCGATCTGGAGCCCAGCGACCAACCCTGCAAGTTGCAGAGGCAGCCGGCTAATCCTTGAAGATCCGGGCGGCCGCGTCTATGTCTTCGGGGCAAAAGACGAAGAGAGATTTTTTCTCCGAGGGCATGGCCGAACCGTAAACGTAGCTGATGTTGATTCCCTCTTCTCCGAACTTCTTGGCCATGGCTGCAAGGGTTCCCGGCGTGTTGTCGATCTCAAGGGCGATCACGGGCATGATGTCGAAGAGGTACCCCTTCTTGGAAAGCAGATCGATGGCCTTGTCCGTTTGGTTCACCAGCAGCCGGATGAGCGCGAAGTCCGCAGAGTCCTTCTGCATGGAGCCGTAAGAGGCGGCGGGTGCTATCCGTTTCAGCGTTTTTCCCCTGGCCTTGAAAAGCTCCTTCACATACGCCGAAGCATCCTGGATCGTCAGCGCATCGATGTTGACCCCTTCCCCGCCGAGGAGGGTGGCCAGTTTTCCCAGCTCACCCGGCACGTTTTCAAGAAAAAGCTGGATCTCCGTTCTCACCATCGCTCAACTCCCGCAGAAAGCTATTTCCCTTTTTGCTTCACTTCGTAGCCCTTGAAAAACCTCAACAGCTCCGAATCCGTGGAAAGCACGAGAGAAGTGCTTTTGTCCATGGTGTCCTTGTAAATGTCGAGAGTTTGAATAAAGGAGTAGAACTCCGGATCTTTCCCCAAGGCCCGGGCATAAATGAGAGTCGCCTCGGCGTCGGCCTTTCCGCTGAGCTCTTGCGCCGTCCTGTAAGCCCCGGACTCGATCTCTTTCAGGTCCTTTTCCATGTCGCCCTCGATTTTCCGCGCCTCCCCCTTGCCTTCGGAACGAAATTTCTCGGCGATTTGCTTCCTCTCCGCGATCATTCGGCCATAGACCGTTTTCTGCACCTCTTCCACATAGTTCAGCATCTTGAACTTCACATCCACGAGCTCGATGCCGAATTCCCTGAGCTTGGGTTGGGCCTGTTCGAGAATGCCTTTGGTAATATTGCTTCTTCCGAACTTTACTTCACCCAGCGGGCTCGTATCCTTTACCACCTCCACGCCTACTTCGGCAACATCGAGTTCACGGTTGGTCATCCTCACCGTTTCGATCAGGGGGTAGGAGGTGACGAAATTCCGAACTGCGGAATCGATGATATCGTCAAGACGGCCCAAAGCGCTTGTCATGTTGTTGACGGTCTGGAAGAACTTGAGGGGATCCACGATCTTCCAACGGGCAAAGGTATCCACCAGGATAAACGTCTTGTCCAGGGTAGGCACCTCCCCGCGATCCCCATCCCACGCCTGGAGATTCTTGGGAAAGTAGTTGGCCTGCTGAATCATCGGGATCTTGAAATAAAGGCCGGGCGTGATCTTGGCATCACCCACCGCTTTACCGAACTGGGTGAGGACCACCTGCTCGGTTTCATCGACCACATAGGCCGAACTGAAAACGGCAATCAGAATAATCGCAACAAGGACGAGTAACCCTTTAGATTTCATTGCTGCCCTCCTTTCGGTCCCGCGAGATTGAGGAGGGGAAGAAGGTTCCTCTGCTCCGCATCCACGATGTATTTGTCTCCCATCTTGGGCAGGATCTCCCGAATCGCTTCAAGATACATGCGCCGCCGCGTGACATCCTGCGCTTTCGCGTACTCCTCGTAAAGCGACAGGAATCTCGAAGCATCTCCCTTGGCCCGGTTGATCCGTTGAAGGGCATACCCTTCGGCCTCCCGGATGGTCTTTTCCGCGGAACCTCTTGCCTGAGGAATGCGCTTGTTGTACTCCTCGCGAGCCTGGTAGATCATTTTTTCTTTTTCCTGGACAGCCTGGTTCACCTCATTGAAGGAGGGCTGGACCGCCTCAGGCACGTTGGTCCTCTTCATTTCAATGGTGCTCACGGCGATGCCTGTCTCCGCCTCGTCCAGTTCCTTCTGAAGCAGGGTCTGGGCCTGTGCGGCAATCTCCTCCCGTTTGCTGATCACCTCATTGATGCTCCGGTCGCCAACCACCAGCCGCATCGCCGCTTCCGAAAGGTCCCGCAAGGTGCCGCGCGAATCTTTCACTTTGAACAGATAGGCATAGGGGTCGCGAATGCGGTACTGCACAATCCAGGGGACCACGGCCACGTTGAGGTCGCCTGTGAGCATCAGGGACTCCTGGAGATAGGCGTCTCCTGTGGCAAACCGAGACCTGGAATCCGGCTTCGTGGTGCTGGTGCGAAAACCGAATTCCTCCTTGTACACAAACGTGACCTTGACGTTGGTCGCCTTCTCGATGCCGGAAGGCAGCTTGAAGTTCAATCCTTGAGTGGTTGTTCTGTCGTATTTCCCAAACCTCTGCACAATTCCGACTTCATCTACGGCCACCGTGTAAAAACACGAGGAGCCGAGATAAATCAGGAACAGGGCGATCACGATCAGCCAGAGGGCCGGGAACCGACCGCGCACGCCTTTGATTTTGTTGAAAACCTCGCCCATCTGGGGTGGCACCCCGCCGCCCCCGCCGCTGCCTCTCTTCTGTTGCTGCAATTTGTCCCAATCCCAGGCCATCTAATTCTCCATTTCATAAAAGGTTCTTTTTTGCTACCATATAAGCAAATCCCGATGTCGTCAAGCGTTAACGGGAATCAAGCATTCCGGGTAACCCCATGGAAGCGAAACGAAGAAAAGACTCCCTCACCCCTCTCGGGGACATCCTCTCGGCCCTCCTGGCCGACTCGAAGCTCCCCTTCAACCCCCGGGACGCCGCGATCTGGAAGATCTGGGACGAGGTGGTCGGTCCTGCCATCGCACGAAACGCCCAGCCCCTCTGGATAAAAGACAGGCGCCTGCGGGTCAAGGTCTCGGACCCCATCTGGCTTCAGGAGCTTTCTTATCTGGAAGTCAGCATAAGGGAGAAGTTAACTGCCCGACTGGGCAGGCAGGCTGTGGAAAAAATCGAATTCCGGCTCAGCTCACGATAGAGAACTCTCCCTGATCCATCAAGGGGGGAAGGATCTTCACCCCTCCTTTTCCGCCTCGCGCCCCTTCCACAAGAACCAGTTTTGACTCTTCCTCCATGGACGGATAGACAACCTGCATTCGCTTGGGCTCAACATCAAAGGCTCTCATTCGCACCAGGAGATCCACGAGACGGCCCGCCGGATAGATCAAGGCCAATCTCCCCTTGGGTTTGAGCACAGCGCTCGCTGCGCTCAGGATATCGTTGAGCGAGGCCATGATCTCGTGCCTGGCTATCGCCCTCCCAAAATCCGGATTGACTCTGCCGCTCCCGGGTCGGCGAAAGGGCGGGTTGCAGACCACGACGTCCGCCACGGGCTTCCGTAAGGGCACCTGGCGGAGGTCTGCGAGCAGCACTCCCATCCGCTCCGTGACACCGTTCAGAGCCGCATTGCGGACCGCCTGGTCCGCAAGGTTCCTTTGAATCTCCAGGGCTATGGCATAGGCGACCGGCTTTTCGAGAAGCAGAAGAAGGGAAATGATGCCGCAGCCCGCACCCAGATCCACGACCACTTCTCCGGGCTTGACGGTCACGAATTGGGCAAGAAGTACGGCATCGATGGAAAACCGGTAACCCCTGGCGGACTGAATCAGGCGCAGCCTGCCGTCCAGAAAGTCGTCCAGGGTTTCACCTGGCCGGAGGTTGACCTCATGGGACCTGGATGATTTCATAAGGATCGATCTTGTTAAAGACAAGACCGGTAATCGCCTTGGGATAGAAGTAAGTTGACTTTCTCGGCATGATCAGCCGGCTGCCGGCGACCTCTTTGACTTGCTCGATCCTTGTGGGATTGAGGAAGAAGGCCATCCGGTACATGCCCGATTCGACCATGCCGACGGCTTTGGTCAGGCTGCTCTGGTAATGGAAGATCTCCTCGTTGTTCAGATCCTCCAGCGTAAAGCCCAGGGTCCTCTGCAAAAGAAAGCGGGAGAGCACGAGCACATCCAGCTGCTTGAGCGAAGGATGCAGGTCGTCCCCCATCTCGTCTCTCTTTTCCGGCTTCAGGGAAAGCAAGGAAAAGCTTTCTCCTCCCTTGTGGAAAAACCCGATGGTGGAGCGGCTCCTCCCCCTGTCGGCCAGCGCCTTCTTAAAGGATGCCACGGCGGTAGTGCCGTGAGCCTTTGAGACAGGTATCTCCTCGATATCAAACCACTGCCCGATCTTCTCGAAAAAGGCTCCTGGACTGAAGGTGTCGCATCTCTTGATCACGCGATGGGAAGAAAGGATCATCAACCCCTCATCGTCTATGCTCGTCAGAACCATCATGACGAATTCGTAGGATCGGTTAGGAGGCCTGTGCCCGTACCTGGCTCTCATGCTGTTCCGGTAGTTTCTCGCCGTCTCATAGCGGTGATGCCCGTCCGCAATAAAGATCCGCTTGTCGAGGAGCGCATCCGCCACCTTCTTGAACATCGGACGATGTGGCACGGTCCAGAGCGCGTGATGCGATCCATCCTTGAAATCAAAGGAGAGCAGGGGCTGTCCCTCGATGATTTCTCTCATGGATTCCATGACCCTGTTTTCAGGGTCTTCGTAGAGGCTGAAGATTTGGCTGAACTGGGCGTTACAGGCCCGCATGAGTTTGAGCCGATCGTCCTTGTGGGCGGAGAAGGTCTTCTCATGGGGAAGAATCACCCCGGAGCCTTCCTCTTCAATGCGCACCAAAGCGATCAACCCCAATCTCGTTTTGGGTTCTGACCCGTCGTTGGAATCAAAGGTGTGGGAAGTGATGTACATACAGGGGAAATCCGATCGGACGAGCACATCCTCTGTTTCCCACCGCTTAAAGCAATCGGCTGAGCGCGTGTAGCGGTTATCCCAGTCCGAATCCCCGGTCTTTCTCTTACCGAGAATAAGGCGGATCACGTTGTTCGGATGAGCCCGATAAAACGCGTCCTGTTCCTCTTCGGAGATCACGTCGTAAGGGGGAGCCACCAGGCTTGACGGGTTCCCGAGAGTTTTAAAGTCGTACATGAGGCCTTTGAAAGGGGCTACGATCGCCATTTTTGCTAAATCAACACTCCCGTCTTTCTGTACCCCAAAATTTATAACAGTTAACAGATAGGGAGGTCCTGTCAAGCAAATTTCAGGGGCTTGACGCGGCCTTTGCTATTGAGTAACGTGCGTTTTTCTGAGCACTTCCCTATCGGGACATTCGAAGACACAGGGCCCTTTCCATGTTACAGCCGGATCTGATCATCCAAGGCGGCACGCTTCTGACCCTGGTCGAAGGTGAAAAACCTCTTCGCCATGCCACTCTCCTGATTCAGGGGGACAGGATCGCGGGTGTCCTGGCTCCGGGCGAGGAGAGGCCTCCCTTCAAAGGAGTCCAAGTTCTCGACGCCACGGACAGCCTCGTCATGCCCGGCCTGGTCAATGCTCACGGCCACACGGCCATGACCCTCTTTCGCGGACTGGCCGATGATCTCCCCCTCAAGCAATGGCTGTTCGAGAAGATCTTCCCTGCTGAAGCAAAGCATTTGAGCGAAGAAACCGTGTACTGGGGGGCGCTCCTGGGATGCCTGGAGATGATCGCTTCAGGCACGACCACGGTGTCGGACGGGTATTTCTTCCAGGATGCGACGGCCCGTGCTTTTCAGAAAGCCGGGCTCAGGGCCCTCATTGCCCAGGGGGTGATTGACTTTCCGGCGCCCGGGGTTCCGGACCCGGCACAAAACCTTGCCGTGGGCAAAGCGTTCATCGAGCGGTGGAATCATGCATCAGACCTGATCCGACCCGGCCTGTTCTGCCACAGTCTCACCACCTGCTCCGACAAGACGCTCCAGGAGGCCATGGCCCTCTCTCAGGAGTTTTCGTTGCCTCTTCAGGTGCACCTCTCCGAGACGGAAGAGGAAGTGGAAGAAGTGATCCGCCGATCCGGGGAACGGCCGGTTCTGCATCTCGCTCACCTCGGCCTTCTGAACGAAAGCTTGATAGGCGTGCATGCGGTTCATCTGGAGGATGAGGAGATCGAACTCCTTGCCCGGAACAGGGTGGGGGTCGTCCACTCTCCGGAGAGCAACATGAAGCTGGCATCCGGAATGGCCAGAGTCTCGGAAATGATGAAAAAAGGCATTGTCCTAGGGCTGGGCACGGACGGGTGCGCGTCGAACAACAACCTGGATCTCTTCAAGGAGATGGACACTGCGGCCAAGCTCAGCAAAGTCGCAACCCTTGATCCGGTGAACATGGGAGCGGCCACGGTTCTCAGAATGGCGACGGTCTGGGGCGCAAAGGTCCTGGGCCTGGAAAAGCAGATCGGCACCATCGAGGTCGGCAAGCAAGCGGATATCATCACCATCGACCTCAGAAAACCTCACCTGGTGCCCCTCTACAACCCCATGTCCACGATTGTGTATTCAGCAAGCGGCTCGGATGTGAAGGATGTGATCGTCAACGGCAGGGTGTTGATGAAGGACCGGACCTTCACCGCCCTCGATGCGGAGGAAGTGATGGCCAGGGTCCGCGAGATCAGCGAAAAGATCAGATGCTAGAGTGGCTTTGTGGGCCATTGGTCTCTTTTCTGCAGTGACTGGCGGGAGGCCTTCCTCATTTCATGGAGTTACGGAATGGGGGACCCGATGGCCCCGAGCGAACGCGAGGGGAACAGCGAGGGGGGAGGCGCTGCCCGCCGATTCGCGAGCCATTCGGCGAAGCGGGCGGGCATCACCCGTCCGCAACTCCTTGAAATGAGCAGGCCGGGAGACTAGGCCGCTTCTGGCGGCCTTGGAACGAAAGAAAAGAGACCAATGGCCCACTACGAGCCTCTTGCGGGCACGGGGTTCTTAAAGCTGCAGGGCATGAGGGCCGCGCACTTGCCGCAGACATGCGTGGACTCGGGCAAGTCAAAGAACCCTTCCAGGGTGCTGCGGTTTTCCTTTAAGCGTTTCCAGCACCCCTGCCGGTCAAAGTCCTTCTCGCTGAGCGCACTCACCGGACAAACCTCGATGCACTTGCCGCACTTGAAACCGGCTTTGAGCAGGCAAGCCTCCTGGGTCTCGATCAAAGGAGCGTCCTCCAAGTCCGCCTCGGTCACGAGGCTCCCCAGCCTGCCCGTGCAGCCTGCAGGAGTGATCAGCATCCGGTGAGTGCCGAAACGCCCCAACCCCGCAAGATATCCCAGGTGCTTGTGAGACCAGCGCGCCATGAGTTTGACTTCATCGAAATTGTGAGTGGCAGGCGTCAACCCCGACTTGAACCCGTGGCGGCTAAGCAGATCCCCCAGGGCCTGGCTCACCCGGCCGATGAGATCATTGGTCTGGACATAAGCAACCCCCCAGTTTCTGCAGGGTCTGTCGCCTTTCTTGTTTTCTTTGATCAGTTCCTCTTTGAAGGGGATGAAAAAAACGATCACGGACTTTGCCGTCGCAAGAAGATCCTTCGGGTGCCAGTGCTCTTCAAAAGCAATCTTAGGGAGGATCTCAAACCTCTCGTCCGCCGGCGCCGTGACCAGCAGTGGCGTCCGCCACCACCCCTCGGTCCCCAACCTGGACGGCTCCTCAGAGACACACTTTTCAGCAAGTTCCCTCAAGTCTCCCACGCCAACGGCTTTCTTCATGAGGTTGCCCCTCTTCCTATCATCATGAGAGTTAATTGACACAGCGAAACCAAAAAGTCAAACTTGGGCTCAAAGGTTTATTCTATAAGTTGACACCCCTTAACCCACCAGTTTATATTCCATCTGTCTCTTGCCGCCTTTCCAAGCGAAATGCTCGAATATTCGTGGGCGTGACCGGGCGTTTTGGCTTTAACAGGATCCTGAAAAAGACCCTGTTTGCGGGTTGCTCAAGAACGCTCAGCTACAAGGCGCCCTAAATCCCGAAGAGTGAGTCGTAAGTTCCAGTACGTCGCAACGACGAGGGGTGAGGGCAACGCCGTAGATGAGCGTTTTTCAGCAACCTGCTAATTCGATTCCAAAAGGAGGATCACCGATGAAGCTAATGAAAGGGTTGTGTGTGTTCACAATGGTAGTAGCGTTGTCCCTGTTCGCCGGCTCGCTTTATTCCCAGGAAAAGCTCGAACCGGTCCCTGAAATCGATTTCCTGACCTGGGTGCCGGCGAAATTCATGGCCTATTACGAAACCAGCAACTACATCGCGGAAGAGTGGAAAAAGTTGGGCCTCAAGGTCAACCTCAATCAGCAGAACATGCCCAACCCTTTACTCACCCTGTGGTTCAAAGAACACAAGTTCGACTGTGTGGTCTCGGTTCTCTCGGGGCTGCCCTACCGCATGGAACCTGACTTTTTCACCTACTCCCAGTTCAACTCCAAGAACACCGCGCCCGGGGACTGGAACGTGGGCGAGTGGTCCAACGCCGAGTTCGACGAGGTCGGCGCAAAGCAACTGGGTCTTTACGATCCTGAAAAGCGACGGCCCCTCATCTACAGACTTCAGGAAATCCTTCAGGAACAACAACCGGACACCGTGGTGTACTACGAAGTCCAGAACATGGGGATCAATACCAAGAACTGCGACCTGGACTACATAGAAGCTCCGGACGGCTTGCGCTCCATATGGAACCAGGTTCGGTTCGCTCCCAAAAGCAATGTGAAGGTCCTCAAGGCGGGAAGGATCTCCGACCAGCAGACCTGGAACCCCGTTGCCGCGATCCAGTCCGATGACTTTGAAGTGCTCAGGATGGTTTACGACTACGTGGTGCAGATCGGCCCCAAAGGCCAGGTCGAGATGTGGGCCGCGGAAAAGGTGGACACGATCAACGACGTGACCATCGAGGTGACCATGAAAAAGGGGCGCAAATTCTCGGACGGCAAGCCTCTGACGGCCAAGGATGTCAAGTTCACCTACGAGTACATGAAGCAGTGGAATGCTCCCTACTTCACGAAATACCTGGCTCCGATCAAGACCATCGACCTGGTGGACGAGTACAAGCTGCGCTTCAACCTGGACAAGCCTTTCGCGCCCTTTATCATGAACACCCTGGGACAGGTACCCATTCTTCCGGAGCACGTGTGGAAAGACGTGGTGGAGAGGGAAAAGCTGACCAAGCCCCAGGACTACCGGAACATTCCCGTTGTGGGGAGCGGCGCTTACATCATGGAGTACTGGAAAGAAGCCGCTGAATACCTTCTCAAGGCCAACAAAGACCACTTTGCCGCTCCCAAGGCGGACCTGCTCTTCATCGTCTTTGGCTCCAGGGAACTCTGCAACAACGCGCTCAAGAAAGGGGAAATCGACATCAACATCCAGAATCTTCCCCCTGAAGTGGTGAAGGACTTCTCGACCGACAAGAACATCAAGATCTTCAAGGTGCCCTCCAACGGCTACACGGGCATTCGCTT
The DNA here is from genome assembly GCA_963702565.1 of uncultured delta proteobacterium. GTDB lineage: Bacteria > Desulfobacterota > DSM-4660 > Desulfatiglandales > HGW-15 > CAVPDE01. The sequence continues at coordinate 358,780 of CAVPDE010000016.1, forward strand.
CCAGTGCAACAGGCCGGTGTTCAAGCACAAGGCGCTTCGGGTGGCCCTCTCCCACGCCATCCCCTACCAGAAGATCGTTGATGAAGTGCTCGGCGGATATGCCGCTCCAAGTGCCACTCCGATCACACCGGTCAATGCCTTGTGGCACAACAAGAATCTCAAGGTGAGAGAATTCAATTTCGAAAAAGCCAGGCAGATTCTCAAGGATGCCGGTTTCAAGTGGGACAAGGACGGGAGACTCTGTTTCCCTCCAACAAAATGAAAACGGACAAATGAAAACGAACCCGGGAAATGAATCTCCCGGGTTCGTTTTGGAAAAAATCAAGAAAAGGCCCCATGGGTTGACATGACCCGTGGGCAAACACATCATGATCTCCGTTGTTGCCCTCAAGAAATACTTTCCTGTCGTCTCCGGTATCCGCTCTCTTCTTTCCAGATCAAGGGGGAAAACCGTCAAGGCCGTCGATTCTGTCAGCTTCGAGATCCCTTCCGGAAGCGTCCTGGGTCTGGTAGGCGAAAGCGGGTGCGGAAAAACAACGGCAGGGAGGATTCTCGTCGGCCTGGACCAGGCCACTTCCGGAGAGGTTTTCATCAACGGGGAAAGCGGTCAGGAACTCCGTAAAAAGGACCTCAAGGGGTTTTATCGCAAGGCCCAGATGATTTTTCAGGATCCTTACGGTTCCATCAACCCTCAGCACAACGTAGCCAGGATCCTATCCAAACCCTTGTGGTACCAGGGGGTTCGTGACCGGGCCGCCGTCCGGCGAAAGACTCTGGAAACTCTTGATCTCGTTGGGCTGAGCCCGCCGGAGGATTTCCTCGAGAAATACCCCCACCTTCTCAGCGGAGGCCAGCGCCAAAGGCTTTGCATTGGAAGGGCGATTATCCTGGATCCCCAGTTCCTTGTGGCCGACGAGCCCATCTCCATGCTGGACGTCTCCATCAAGGCCGGCATCATCGCTCTGCTCAAGACCCTGGTTCGCCGGAAAGGCCTTTCCCTGCTTTACATCACCCATGACCTCGCCACGGTGGGCCACATCTGCGACAGGATCGCCATCATGTACCTGGGAAAAATCGTGGAAATCGGCCCGGTGGACACGGTTCTCGACCATCCTCTTCATCCCTACACGAGAGCGCTGATTTCGGCGATTCCCATCCCTGATCCCGACACCCATCGGGAAGAGCTCCGAATTGCCGGGGCCATCCCAGACCCGATTAATCTCCCTCCAGGATGCCGCTTTGCACCGCGCTGTCCCAAGGTGGAAAACGCCTGCTGCCAAAAAGAGCCCGGGTTGATCCCAAGCGCTGCAGACCCCGAGCACCAGGTCGCCTGCTTCAGGACGGTTGAACCATGATCAAGTACCTCATGAACCGAATCCTCCTCATGGTCCTGACGCTCTTCGTCCTGGCGACCCTCATGTTCTTCATGTTCCGTATGCTGCCGGGCGATCCCACCATGACGGTCATCAGCTCCGCGCTCAATCCCAAGGCCCAGGAGGAAATGAAGCGCCAGTATGGCTTGGACAAACCCCTGCATGAGCAATATGCCGCTTACATGAGGAACATCGTCCACCTGGATTTCGGGTACTCCTTTCAGCACAACAGAAAAGTGAGCGACATGATCTCCGGCCGTCTGCTCAACACGATCCTTCTCATCCTCCCTTCCATGGTTGCGGCTTATGCTCTCGGAGTCGTGGGCGGAGCCCTCATCGCCTGGAAACGAGGCGGCAAGCTGGAGATCGGAACCGTCATTGTGAGCACTGCCTTTCAATCCGCCCCTGTCTTCTGGTTGAGCATGCTGGCGATTTTCGTCTTCTCCGTTCACCTGGACCTCTTCCCCCTGGGGCACATTGTCTCCCCCGGCATGCACCACGGGAAAAGCGAATGGGCGATTTACTTCAGCCTGGATTTCCTTCACCATCTTGCCCTTCCCTTCATTGTGAACACGCTCTACAATCTCTGCTTCCCCCTCCTTCTCATGAGAAGCAGCATGCTCGAAACCTTCGGTGAGGATTACATCGAGCTCTGCCGGATGAAAGGCTTGCCCGAAAGAACAATCATCTACAAGCATGCCATGAGAAACTCCTTCCTCCCCATCGCCACCACCCTGCCGCTGATTCTCGGTTGGGCCGTGGCAGGATCGGTTGTGATCGAGACGGTGTTCTCGTGGCCGGGTCTGGGGCTTCTCATGGTCGAGGCGGTTCAGCGGAGCGATTACCCGCTGGTTCAGGCCTGTTTCCTGCTCATTGCCGTGCTGACCATTGTGGGAAACTTCGTGGCCGACCTGCTCTATGGGGTCCTGGACCCAAGGATTGTCTATGAATAATTGCACACCGAGAGGCTGGGAATAGATGCTGCGCGATTTCCTTCGATTCATCGCTCGATCCAAACTCGGGATGTTCGGCATGATTATTTTCGCCGCGTGCGTGCTGGTCGCCGTCTTCGCGCCGGTTTTGGCCCCTTACGAACCCATGCAGAAGCACTATGATGCCTCCGGGAAGCTGATGAAACTCAAACCTCCTTCCCAAGAGCACCTTCTTGGAACCACGATTCTGGGCCGGGACGTGTTCAGCCAGCTCCTCTGGGGAGGGAGGCCCGCCCTCATGATCGGACTCCTCACGGCCATAGGAGTCGTGCTCATCGGGGTCAACATCGGCCTGATCGCAGGCTATTACGGCGGATGGATCGACAACCTGCTCATGAGGATCACAGACATCTTCATGGGCCTTCCCTTCCTGCCCTTCATCATCGTGGTGCTCTCCCTGACAGGGAGAAGCCTGTGGACGATCATTCTGGCTCTGGTCATCATCATGTGGCGCTCCACGGCACGGGTCATCCGCTCCCAGGTGCTCTCCCTCAGGGAACGTTCTTTCGTGGATGCAGCCCGCGTGTCCGGGGCGAGCAGTCTCAAAATCATTTATGTCGAGATTGCGCCCAACATCTTCCCCGTCGCCCTGGTCAACGTCGTGTTCGCCCTGGCATGGGCGATCATCACAGAGGCGAGCATCGGGTTCCTGGGTTTCGGGGATCCCAATGTGCTCAGCTGGGGATCCATCATCTATGAGGCCTTTGCCTCTGAGATGTCCTACAAGGCCTGGTGGTGGGTGATCCCGCCGGGCGCTGCGATCATGATTCTTGTCACCGCGGTTTACTTCATCGGCCGTGCTTATGAAGAGATGATCAACCCGAGATTGAAAAGGTGGTAATGCTTAACGTTGGTCTTTGACGACAAGCGAAAACCCGAGGCGGATCAAGAAACCGAATGTCGAATGTCGAACAGGGAATTTCGAATGACGAAGTGCAATGCCCTTGGATTCTTCCTTCGGCGTTCATTATTCGTTATTCGATATTCTGCGGTTCGCTTTTGAACCTATTGGCAAAACGCAGAGAAATGGCAAGCCGTGATTCCGAAGAGATGTGACATGCTGGTCCTGGAAATCGAAAAGCTGAACACGGTCTACCGAACCCAGCGGGGAGATGTGCGGGCTGTGGAGGATGTTTCTTTTAGCGTCAAGGAAGGGCTCAATTTCGGGCTCGTCGGGGAGTCGGCCTGCGGAAAGTCCACGGTCTTGAAATCCGTGATCGGCGTGTTGCCGCCCAACGCGTTTGTGGCAGGAGGCCGGATCCTCTTCAAAGGACGGGATCTCACCGCCCTGGACGAAGAGGAGAGGCGAAAGCTGAGGTGGAAACAAATCTCCATGATCACGCAGAGCGCTTTGAACTCCCTCGATCCGGTGCACAAGGTGGGGGATCAGATCGTCGAATCGATTCAGATCCACGAAACCATGGATCGCACCACTGCAAAACACAGGGTGGAGGAGATGTTCGCCCTTGTGGGGATCGACAGCAAGCGATTCCGGGAGTACCCTCATCAGTTCAGCGGCGGAATGAGGCAGAGGGCCATCATCGCCATGAGCCTGATCCTCAAACCCTCCCTTGTCATTGCCGACGAACCGACCACCTCCCTGGATGTGATCGTGCAGGATCAGATTCTCAAGAATATGAGAAGGCTTCAGGACATGCTGGGCTTTTCCATGCTGCTCGTCACCCATGACATGGCTCTGGTCATCGAGAACTGCGACCACGTGGGAGTCATGTACGGCGGCAAGATCATGGAGCTGGGGCCCAAGAGAGGAGTGATCCTTCAGCCCTTCCATCCCTACACCATGGGCTTGAAGAACTCCTTCCCGAACATTCTGGACCGTCGCTCCGAACTCATCTCCATCCCAGGAGTTCCACCGGTCCTGATGGGCGAACTCCGGGGCTGCCGCTTCTTCTCGCGGTGCCCCTTCGGCACGGAGCGGTGTTCAAGGGAGATTCCGCCCCTGATCGAGGTAGGACCTGAGCACAGGGCGGCCTGTCATTACGCGGACCGTGCAGAAGAAATGCGAAACAAGGCCGCTCTGGCTGAGACCTGGCTGAACATGGCAAGGGTTCCTTGATCATTGGACATTGAACATGGATCATTGAAGGGCGATCATTTGATATTCGCGTTTTAAGGAGGACAAGCACATGACGCATTCTACAAGAAGCAAGCGAGCGGTCTACTTTGCCTACGGCACTCTGCTGGACATCAACGGCATGAAGAAGTACTGCCCTTCGGCAGAACCCCTCGGAGTGATGAGTTTGAAAGGATACCGGATGGGATTTGCTTTGTGTGGTGCAGATCCGGCCGTCGGCGGGTGCACGCTCGTCGAAGATGCGGGCAACACGATGTATGGTGTTCTCTACAGCCTTCCTGAAAAAGAATTGGCCGACCTGGATGCGGCATCCGGCGTGGACAAGGGGCTGTGGGCGACCATCAAAATCACGTTGACCAATGCCAAGGGGCAAAAGGTCCCTGCGAACACTCTCACCATCCCTGACCCGGCCGGCCCCTACCGGCCGCCTGAAACTTACACGAACCCCATCCTAGCCGGTGCCAGAGCCTGGCCTCTGCCTGAAGGGTACATCAAGCAACTCGTAGAGATCATCGGCAAAGCGTAGGGGAAGATGACCTTCTCGCTCTATCCTTGACCAAGGCCCTTGACCATCTCTTCGACGACGAGGAGATCCGAAGGGGTTCCTCTCTCCCTGAGCTTTTCGGCTATTCGCCTGCGGTCCTCTTCGCTTTTCTGCTGAGCGAATTTGAATTTTCCGGTCATGGTCTCAGGGATAAGCGCAAAAACGCCCGTAGCCCGCAAAACTTTTTTGTACATCTCGTCTTCAGGACTCAGTCTTCTGTATCTTCCCTCGGGTTGGTACTTCTCCATCAGGAGATTAAGCACCGCGCATTTCTCTTCGGGGTCCTCTATGAACCGGCATCGTCCTCGCACCGCGACCGACTTATAAGCCACGGACGACCCGGTCGCGTTCTCCTCTGAGAGGAAATGCGACGGCAGATAGGTCTGCAAGGACACGGCAAAAAAACTTGCGCGAGGATCCTTTTTCAAAGATTCGAAGCGCTCCCCGGCAACCGCCCCGTGCCAAAGGATCCGGCCGTCATAAGCGTAATTGAGCGCCGTCACTCTGGGCCAGCCGTCGGACCCGTTGAACCCGAGGGTCCCGATCTCAGCCCTCCTCAACACCTCTTCCATTCGACTCTGATCCACCACCTCAAATTCTTTTCTGCGCACCGCTGCTCCCCCTTTCCCTTGCAAGGGTTGGACATCTTGCCTATCATGTAGTATATGACCCTTCCTGTGTCCAGAAAATGATTTAAACCGCTGTCGGCTGGAGCCGACAGCTAGAGGGACAAAGGGACAGAGGGGCAAAGGCACAAAGGCAATTCACTCTTTGCGTTGTTCGACCCTTTGTGCCTATGTGCCTTTGTACCTTTGTGCCTCCCTCTCGCCGAGAGGGATCCTATTGGAGGAACTTTGGATCTCAGAAAGATTGTCTTATGGATTGGTTTCGCATTTGTCTTGGGCCTCCTGGGCGTCGTGGGATGGTTCGTCGCATTTGTGTATGAGGGCGAAGCCCCTTCTGCGAGCCTCCAACCTCTTCCCGAGTACATTTCCAAGGCTCAGAAGTTCACGGTCACAGCAGAGGACAAAAAGCGGGGGCTCAGAGCCGTCAAACTCTCCATCACTCAAGGAGGCAAAGAGACGGTTCTCCTGGACGAGAAGTTCCCCTACCAAGGGATTCTCAACCGCGACGGGGTTCATCAGGTGAAGAAAGATATCTCCATTGATCCTACAGCGCTGAAACTCGTCCAGGGCGAGTTCAACATCACCCTCCGGGTGTGGGATCATTCAAGGAGAGGAGAGGGAAATCCTGCCGGCCTTGAGCACAAGAGCATCGTGGACACGGTTCCCCCGTCGCTTCGCGCGGTCAGCCGCATGCACAACGTGAATGTGGGCGGGGTCGGGTTCGCGGTCTATCAAACTTCCCGGGATGCGGCTTCGAGCGGTGTGTTCGTCGATGAGCTTTTCTTCCCCGGTTACCCGGATAAGGATCAGAGGGAAAAAGGAATTCACCACTGCTACTTCGCAATCCCTTATGACAACACAGCGAATCCCAAAATCAACCTGTGGGCCAAGGACCAGGCAGGAAATGAGGCGAGAACTTCTTTTTATTATCACGTGATCCGAAAGAAGTTCCGCGAGGACAAAATGGAAATTTCGGACCGCTTCCTCCAAAACCTTCTCCCTTACTTCTCCTTTTACCCCCTCGAGTCCGAGGAGAGCGACATCAGGAAATTTCTCAAGATCAATACCGAGCTGCGCCGCGAAAACCACAACACCCTCTCTCAACTGAAAGACCAAACCAGCCCGGAGAGACTCTGGGACGGGGTGTGGCTCTCTCACTGGAACGGCCAGACCATGGCCCGATTTGCCGATCATCGGGTTTACCTTTATAAGGGACAGAGAGTGGACGACAAGTTCCATCTCGGCGTCGATCTCGCATCCCTCAGCAACGCTCCGGTGCTTGCGTCAAACAACGGAAAGGTCCTCTTTGCCGACAGGCTCGGAATCTACGGGCTTGCCGTGGTCATCGATCACGGGCAGGGGCTTGCCTCGGTTTACGGGCATTTGAGCAAGATCGAAGTGAGCCCGGGACAAGCCGTAAACAAAGGAGAGGTCATTGGTCTGACCGGTGACACCGGACTTGCAGGCGGAGACCATCTTCATTTTTCCGTCATGCTCCAGGGAATTTTCGTGAACCCTGTCGAGTGGTGGGACCGGCACTGGATCATGGACAATGTGACCAAGAAACTTTCATTGGTCGAATGACCTCCATCATGGTTCTTACCCTGGAAGATATCATAGGATATGCGAAGGAATGCTTCGCTGCCGCTCGCAACAGCCACGGCTGGGATCACACGGAGCGGGTCTACAGACTGTGCATGCACATCGGACAGGTGGAGGGGGCTGATCTGGAGGTTCTCGCCGCAGCGGCTTATCTCCATGATGTGGGGCGATCTTACCAAGACGAATCAAAGGGTGCGATCTGTCATGCGGCGAAGGGAGCGCAGATCGCCAGTACCCTGCTGGCGAGCTATCCCCTTTCCGACGAAAAAAAACGGGCCATCGTCCACTGTATCGAATCCCACAGGTTTCGCGGCATTCACGCGCCCGAATCCCTGGAAGCCAGAACCCTTTTTGACGCGGACAAGCTCGATTCCATCGGCGCCATCGGTATCGGCAGAGCTTTTCTGTTTGCCGGAGAGGTAGGAGCCAAGCTCCACAATCCTGAAGCGGACCTCCACAACACCCGGCCCTACACCGAAGAGGACACGGGGTACAGGGAGTTCAAACTCAAGCTCTCCAACATCAAAGACCGGATGCTCACTGCCGAAGGAAGGCGCATCGCCGAGGAGCGTCACGCGTTCATGGAAGGATTCTTTCAAAGGCTCCAGGAGGAGTATGAAGGAAGGAAATGATTTCGCAGAGCGCCCTGCGCTTCCTTATCCCATAGGGCCGACGCGCTGTCGTTCGATTCTGAGGTCGATGGCCCGGGCAGCGTCCACCGCATACTGCGAGACCAGCTTCATTCTCTCTTCGTCAAGGCTTGCCTTGAGCCCCACGACCCAAATGGCCGACATGAGGGGTTCAGCCTTTTTGATCGGGGCTGCAACCGCCCTGACTCCCATGATGTATTCCTCATCATCCGTGGCAAAGCCGTTCTCTCTGGCCGCCCGGATCTCCTGAAGATAGCGCTCGGTGCTGGTGATGGAATTCTCCGTAAACCGAGTGAGCCCCTTGGTCTTGATGATCCGCCTGACCTCTTCCTCATCCATTTTTGAAAGAAAGACCTTGCCCACGGCGCCTGCCAGCAGCGGCAGGGTCGTTCCGATCGGCGCTGTGATCTTAAGCTCAGTCCTGGGATCCACCACGTCCAAGACAGTGACGTGATCCCAGTTCAGGACTCCAAGGAAGACCGACGCGCTGGTCCTTTCCATCAGCTCCTCAGCCACAGGTCTTGCAAGGTCTTTGAGGTCTATCTGCGAATAGGCTTTCTTGCCCAGTTCGAAGAGCGTGAACCCGAGGGTGTACCGCTTTGTCACAGGATCCCTCAAGACCACGCCCACCTCTTCCAGGGCAGAGGTCATCCCGTGGACCGTGCTTTTGGCAATGCCCAGGCCCCTCGCAATCTCGCTGATTCCCACTCCGTCCTTGCTCGTGGAAATAAGCTTCAGAATTTCGAAGGCTCTCTTAACCGATGGGGCAAAGTATCCTTTACTCATTGTTCACCATATTGAACTGCTCAATGAGTTTACAGATATCCGGAGGCTCCTGTCAACAGGATTCTGGTTTTGCAATGGGGTCGTGGTTCGAACATATCGATCGTCTTTGTTAGAACGATTTTCTCCTTGACAAAAAACAACCTCCCGATATCATAGACGCCATTGCTGTTCATTTACATGAACTCCGCTTTGTTTGGTTGACCAATGGCAGGAGGCCAGTATGGATTTAAGCCTATTTGCAGAGGGCCCTCTACTCTGGATCGTGTTTTTGCTGTTTCTTGCCGGTGTGACTGCCAGGCTCGTCTTCTTCGGAATCAAGATTCTCACCAACCCTAAAGGAGACCAGACACGATGGGGATTTAGCGTGCCCATCTTCGGCCGCTTTCTTCTGCCCTTTCACAAGGCGATTGCCAAGAAGCCCCTTTACGCGGTCATCCGTTACCTCTTTCACCTCTGCCTTTTCATCGTACCCATCTGGCTCGGCGGCCATATCAGCCTGTGGGAGGAATCCAGGCTCGGCTGGGCCTGGTCTTCTATCCCTGACAAGCTCGCTGACTGGATGACCCTCCTGGTGATCATCCTTGCTGCGTTTTTTCTGGCTCGGAGGCTCGTTTGGCCCGAGGCGCGAACTGGAACATCTTGGACGGATTTCCTCGTCATTGTCATTGCAGGACTTCCTTTTCTCACCGGCTGGTTTCTGACTCACGGCACCTTGGATAAAGTCGCTTTTTTAGGGGACAACATGCGGCTGATCCACGTTCTGAGCGGGGAAGCCATGATCCTCATGGCGGTCTTCCTCTTTTGCAGAACCAGGATGAATCCCAGCCGGTGCACGGGGTGCGCTGCCTGCGAGATCAGCTGCCCCACGGGCACACTCGAATCCCGGGACAAAGGCGCTTTCAGGATTTTCAATTACTCCCACTATCAGTGCATCTGCTGCGGGGCCTGCGTGAATACCTGCCCGGAAAATGCAGCCGAGCTCAGGCACGACATCAGTCCGCGAAAATTCTTCCAGATCCTCTCCAAGCAGGAGATCCGCGCGGTTGAGATGAAGCCCTGCCAAAAATGCGGCGCCCTGTTTATGCCCGAGCCGCTTTTCACCAAAATCAGCAAGACCTTTGCAGACGACTATCTCCACCTCTGCCCGAACTGCAGAAAAGCAAATGTGGTGGAGCTTTATCGCCGCATGGCGCCGTGGATCAAGAAACAGGGCGCGCCAGCCCAAAGCAAGAAATCATGACAATCGTTCATCATATTGAACGATTTTGGAAGCAGCTTTCCGCTTTAGCGGTTTGGTCAAAATAGCCATAAGACGGGCATAAATACAGCAAGCGCATTTTATCAGTGCTATGATTTTTCCCTTGACAAGGGAGAGCATTCTGGTTACATTCGCCAGGGTTGTTCATGATAATGAACTGCCGGATATGCCAGCTTCCGGTTGTTGAAATTGAAATTCTTCCCGAGTTGGTAACCATCAAAATGATTTCTGCCGCATGTAGAGATCAGAAAGGAGAGCGTCATGGTTGATGAAAAAGATAACCTCTCGACAGCGGAGAGCTTGCGCGCAACCAGAACCTACGGCAAATTCCGATGTCACAATCCCACTTGCATGGAAAGACTCGAGCCGAAGAAGGGGGACAAGACCATCAAGTGCCCGACGTGCGGAATGGAATTCCGCGTGGCGTGGGTCAAAGATGGACTCCCCAGAATCAGGGGACCGGTCTGGGAAGTGAACAGAAAAATTGCCGAAGCGGAATTAGCCAGAAAGATGAAGGCGAAGGAGGGGAAGTGACATGCCGTTAGACAGTAAAATTGCTTATATCGATCTTACCACAGGAGACATCCAGATAAAACCCATTCCTCTCGATGTGAGAAAGAAGTTCCTCGGAGGCAGAGGGCTGGATGCATACCTTCTTTACAACAACACCAAGAAGGGCTGTGATCCCATCGGGCCGGACAACGCGCTCATGGTGAGCGGTGGGCTTCTGTGTGCCACCTGCGCCTCTGCGACAGCCAGGACCCACGTGATGGCAAAGTCCCCCCTGACCGGACTCTTGGGCAGCTGCAACATGGGCGGATTCTTTGCCCCTGAAATGACCTGGGCCGGGTTTAATCACCTGGTGATCAAAGGCAAGGCCAAGCATCCCGTGTACCTCTACATCCACAACGGCGAAATCGAAATTCGCGACGCTCGCGACATCTGGGGCCGGAGCGTCACCGAAGCCCAGTGGGCCATCCGGGACGACCTCGGCGACCAGGAAGTCAAGAGCATGGTCTGCGGTCCTGCGGGCGAGAACCTGGTCCGATACGCCAATGTGATGACGGGAATCAAGAATGCGGGCGGAAGGACGGGCATGGGTTGTGTCATGGGCTCCAAGAACCTCAAAGCCGTGGCCGCCAGAGGGACCATGGACGTCAAAATCGCCCATCCGGTCGAGGCCCTTGAATTCAACAAGCGCTTTATCGAGCAGATCACTAGCGCTAAAGTCAACCAGACCCAGGGAGCCATCGGAACCCCCTTCATCTGGGGCGCCACCAACTCCTGGGGCGGAATCCGGAACAGGAACTTCCAGTACAACCAGTGCGAGTATGCGGACGACATGGAACCCGAGCATCTCGACGAAATCGCAACGGAAACCATCGGACCTTACCACATGACCGGGTGTTTCGGGTGCCAGGTGCACTGTCGGGCACAGTACAAGATTCCTTTCGGCCCCTACGCCGGGAAGTACGATGAAGGTCCGGAGTACACCTCCCAGGGCGCATTCGGCGGAGAGACCGACACCCCGAGAGCCATCACGGTTCTGACAGGAAACCATCTTGTGGACCAGTACGGGGTGGATAACCTGGAGATAGGAAGCCTTATTTCGTGGGCCATGGAACTCTATGAACTGGGGATTATCACCAACAAAGAGACCGACGGCCTGGATCTCCGGTGGGGGAACGATGATGCAGTGCTTGAAATGATCCACCGCATCTGCCAGAGGAAGGGATGGCTTGGAGACACCTTGGCCGACGGCGGCGTTGCCGCCTCCAAGAAGATCGGCAAGAACTCCTTCAGCTACCTCATCCAGGTCAAAGGCATGAGCAACCTCCATTCCGATGAGCGGGCGACCCCGGGGCTGGCCCTGAACATTGCCCTGTCCTCAAGGGGTTCCGACCACCTGCGGAGCAGGCCGGCCATCGACCTTTACCATCTCCCCGAACCGGTCATGCGGAAGATTTACAGCAGCCCGGTTCCCTACAATGGGCCTCTTGAGCTCCGAGCATACGGAGTACATCGGCAAACCCTGGCAGGTCTTCTGGCACGAGAACTGTTACATGGCCGTGGACTGCCTCGGGATCTGCAAGTACCACACCACCTTCCTGGGAGCTACCCTCCCTAACTTCGAAGACTGGGTCAAGGTCGTTTACTACAACACGGGCCTCCAGTTGACCCCCCAGGAGATCTGGACGATCGCCGAGAGGTGTAACAACATGGAGCGGCTCTTCAACCTGAGGGAGGGGTTGTCCAAGGATGATCCTGAAAAGGGCGATGTGCTCAACCATCGTTATCACGACGAACCCACAAGGCGCGGGGCGCCGGATGTCGTCGGTCGAGTCATTGAAAAGGACAAGTTCATCAAGATGCGCTCTGAGATATACGGGCACAAGGGTTGGGATGAAAACGGAATTCCCAAACCTGAGACCCTGAAGAGACTCGGCATCGATAACGAGCCATCCCACCTGGTATGATGCTTTTGAAAGGAGTCAATCAATGGAACAAATGGGTAAAGTTCTTGTGGTGAATCAGGAAAAATGCACCGGATGCAGACTTTGCGAGCTGGTCTGTGCGGTGAAGCATGACGGCATCTCGAATCCTGCTCGAAGCCGCATCAAGGTGATGAAATGGGAGGCTGAGGGGCTCTACATCCCCATGTCCTGCCAGCAGTGCCAGGACGCCCCTTGCACGAATGTCTGCCCTGTGAAAGCGATTTCCAGGGACGAGGATCTGGCCAGGGTCATGGTGGACTATGACAAGTGCATCGGCTGCCGATCCTGCGTTGCCGTGTGTCCTTTCGGCGCCATGAGCTTCAATGTCATCGATCGAAAGGTCTTCAAGTGCGACCTGTGTGACGGCGACCCTCAGTGCGTCCGTTTCTGCGACATGAAAGCCGTGGATTACATGAGCGCCGATGAGGTGAGCATCATGAAGAAAAGGGATGCTGCCGCAAGGGTATCCCGGGCAAGCAAAGAGGGCGCAGCCCTCATGGCTCAGCTCTAGACCCACACCCCCTGTTCAGAGAGGTTTCCGGTTTCGGCCGGAAACCTCTTTTTTTGACCTAAGGGAGCCGGATGGCACAAGAACGCCGTGCTCCGGCGCCATATATCATTTGACACATAAGGTGAAACTGTCTAGTATTTCGCAGCAAAAAAAGCTTTGCACTCCCCTGACCGGCTCCAGTATCGTTTGAATTCCTCAGCCAAACCCAGGGGGCTTCTTGAGATCGGGCAATGGGAATAAACAAAATTGAACTCCTTTCTGTCGGCATCGATGTCGGCAGCGCGACAAGTCATTTGGTCTTTTCAAACCTCGTGTTGGTACGGGACGAGATGTCTCCCACGCTCCGGTTCAATATCGAGGAAAGAAAGGTGATCTATGAAGGCAAGATCATTCACACCCCTCTTCTTGAAGACAAGACGATTGATATCGATAAACTGACCGCCTTTTTCAAACAAGAATATCAGCATGCCGGGATTGACCCCGCCGACATTCACACGGGCGCGGTGATCATCACCGGAGAGTCGGCCAAGAAACAAAACGCGCCCCAGATCGCAGAGGCTTTGTCCAAGGATGCAGGGAAGCTCGTGGCAGCTACGGCAGGACCCAATTTCGAGAGTCTCCTCTCTGCCATGGGATCAGGCGCAACCGCACGATCAAGGGATCATCACAAAACTATTATGTCCTGCGATATCGGCGGCGGCACGTCCAACCTCGCCATCTCAAGAGAAGGTGAGGTTCTCTCCACCAGCTGCATCGCTGTGGGCGGCCGATTGATGGCCATGGATTCCGAGATAAGAATTCGCCAGCTTGCCGAACCAGCGGTCAAAGTCATGCAGGCTATCGGTTTGAACTACAGACTTGGGGATCCAATTCCAAAACCGGACATTGAAAAAATCGCGACCAAAATGGCCGAAGTGCTCATTGAAGTGATGACGGGCCCTGCGACGTCCCCTTTAGCCAAGGAACTCATGATGACCGGTGATCTGGATTTCTCAACGCCCATCGATGAATACATGTTTTCAGGAGGCGTGGCCGAGATCATCTACGCCGGGAAGGGCCGCTACAACGATATCGGGAGCATACTTGCAAAGAAGATCCGTTCCCTGGCTTCTGAACTCGGCTCTCCCGTGGTAGAGCCGATCAACAAGATCAGAGCCACGGTCATCGGAGCAGGCGCTTACTCCCTGTCCGTTTCAGGCTCATCGGGTTTTATGGACGACAAGCTCAAACTTCCCATCAGGAACATCCCTGTGCTCCGGGTGGACGTGGAATACGCCAAACTGAGCTTGGAACACGTGGTTTCCAGGGTGAACATGGCCTTCCAGAGGCACGACTTAGTCGAGGGGCAGGAGATCGTCGCCCTGTACTTCAAGGACCCTGTTCGAGTCAACTATCCTGCTTTGGAGTTGTTCGCGAAGTCCATGGAGGCGGCCCTCCCCAACGCTATTGCCAAGAAGATGCCGATTATCCTGATCTTTCAGAAAGATATTGCCTGCAGTGTGGGGAATGTCATTCGGCGGGAAACAGGCTTGCACACCAATCTGCTCTCTCTCGATGAATTGTCCTTGAATGACGGGGATTGGATCGATATCAGCGAACCCTTGGTCGGCCGGCAGGTGTTTCCGGTTACCGTGAAGTCTCTGGTCTTCCCTGCAACTTAGCAGGCAACCTCGGCAGCCTTTTCCAGAGCGACAGCCGCCATCTCTCGCACGTGCTCATCGTCGGAGATCAGGTAATCTGCGACTCCCTCCTTGAAGGAGGCGGTAAAGAGTTCCAGCCCGTCGAACAGCTCTTCTTTCTCCTCCTTTTCGCGAAGACACACGATTTTTGGAAACAGGCTTTCCTTCTTGAACCCTTCCACAAGGACCACGTCACAATCGGAGCAATACCGGAGCATGTCCTTTAGGCTCCTCTCTCCCTTGACAATGATTTCCGCTTCCACGGCAGAGGCGGCTGCCACCACCGAGGCAAAGGCCCGGTACCGGGAGGAGTCCGCATCCACAAACTGAAGTTCGCAGGAGACGTGCTTCACTACCCCCACACGCAACCCTTTGCTCGCCAGCTCCTTGCAGAGTTTTACCCCGAGCGTCGTCTTACCGCTTTTGTGATACCCGATAATGCCGACCGCCTTCACCTGATCCTAGCCTCCGGAAAGCATCATGGTGAGGTGAATCTCATCCCCGTCCTTGACCGGCTTGGCGAGCTCGTTGGGATAGGCGCTCTGGAGATTCAAGTAGATTTCAACGATATTGGAGAGTTTTCCATTCTTGCCAAAAATGGAAGACTCCATTGCAGGATATTTTTTTACCAGGTTCTTCAAGCATTCTCCCACGGTCTTCCCGTCCAATTCTACGATTTCCTGACCGTTCGTGAATTGCCGGAGTGTCAAATGAAGATGTACTTTGACAGCCAATTGTTCTCCCTCCTTATGCCATCCTCAAGAGTATGCGGCCTGACTCCTTGAAAACACCCGGATACAAGGCGCGCTTTTCAGTGACGAGTGACGAGTAACACGTGCCGAGATAAAGACATGGAGTTGTTGCTCGTTACTTGTCACTTGCCCCTTCCATGTGACGATGAGCGCAACGCCGCTGAAAGGCGTTTTGCAGCATCCTGCCGCACTAAATCACAGGTGAGCACAATGCTCACACTCTGGATTTCGCTGCACCTTGAACTCGGTGAACTTCAGGTTCAGCCCGTCGTAGGCCAGCAACCGGTTTGCAAGAGGGTCTCCGATTCCCACCAGGACCTTGATCACTTCCGTTGCCTGGATGCAGGCGATCACTGCAGGCGTCACTCCGATCACCGGAAATTTCGATTCCGGCACCGGGCCGCGGTAAAGGCATCTCAAGCAGGCTGTTTTGCCGGGGATCACGGTCATGGCCCGTCCTTCAAAACCGTTGACGGCCCCATGGACAAAGGGGACCCCCTGGCCGATCGCCGTTTTGTTCAGCACATAGCGGGTGGGTAAATTGTCCATAGCATCGACGATCAGATCAAATCCCGCAGTGAGTTCCGAAGCATTCTCCTCCGAAATCGTCACACTCAACGTCTCGACGGTCACATTCGGATTGAGTTTATTAAGCTTCTCCTGGGCCGACTCCACCTTTTGTCTTCCCACGTCGGCTGTCCAGTGGGCCACCTGTCGATTCAGGTTCGTGAGGTCCACCTTGTCGTGGTCCACGATCCGGAGGTGGCCTACCCCCGCCGCGGTCAGATAGATCGAAACAGGGGAACCAAGACCCCCTGCCCCGGCAATGAACACTTTGGCCCTTTTCAGCTTCTCCTGGCCTTTTTCCCCGATTTGAGGGATCATGATCTGGCGGCCGTATCGTTCAAGCTCTTCACCCGTTAACATGACCTCTCCTTGCTTTTGCGGGGGCGGTGATTACTTTCCGGCATTGACGCTGTTTTTCTTTACACGACAGAACAAGCTGTTGCGACTTGAGCCGCGACGCTCCACCAAATTGTTGTGTTTTCAAATTAAGACAAGTTGGCTCCGTTTTCAAGCCCTATCAAGGCGCTTGAAAAAAGGCTGCTCCAGATGAAAAGAGAGGGCATGGTCATTGTAACCGGCTACGTGGAAGGGGAGAGCTACGGTCTGCTCGGCCCCCAACTGGCCGCAAGCATCATTCAAGAAAACTCGATCTACGACTGCATCGTGGTAACTCTCCCCAGGCAGTTTGACAAGAACATCTTCAAAAAGACCCTGCAGGATTACTTCGGCAACGAACGGCCGGTCATCGGTTTCTCTTATCTCGCCGGTCGAACCGATCTTTTCTCCCTTGCCCGCGAACTCAAAGAAGAGGGCTCTTTCACTATTCTCGCAGGCCCCCAGGCAGACGTCGACTTCGGGGGGGAGCAGGGCCGGCAAGATCATCCCCACTATTTCCAAGGCCTTTCGGATTGCTTTTCCACGGCCATTCACGGACCGGCTGAGCAGATTCTTCCTTTCCTGAACCGTCCGATAGATCACAAAAGGTTCTCGGACCCGGGCCTCCTCAGAACCTCTTTCACCTGGAACGAAGAATTCCTGACAAAGGTCCGATGGGACAATCTGTACAGGCTAGGCGACGCCGGGCTCACTCCTTTGCCCGTTACAACAGGTCAGGTGCTTCAGCAGATCGGCTGCCCTCATGCGAGTCGAACACGGACGATTGAGATCGACTACCCTGTCGCCTTCAGAAAGACCGAAAAGGACAAAGTGGGCCTTTCCCTGAAAGGATGCAGTTTTTGTGATGTGGCAATCGACAAGGGGTTTCATGGAGCCTTGAGCCTCGACGCGGTCATGGAACAGATTCAGAGACTCCCGGACGGCGAGGAGGACCGCAAGATCCCTTTTGAACTGATCAACGAAAATGCCGCTCCAGGCCTTCCGGCCCTTCTGGCCGGAGTTCGAGCGAAGGGGATCCGCCTTTCCCGGATCAGCCTGACCCTGCGGGCGGATTGGTTTGTCTTGGGGGAAAAGGATCTGAGGGAAACGCTTGCTCTGGCCGGCGCCTTGGATGTCCAGGTTCTCTTGGGTTCCATGGGTTTCGAATCTTTCGACGACCGCATTCTCTCCAATCTTCACAAAGGGCTCGATGCGGAGACCAACCTGCGAGCCGTGAAACTCATGAGGGGTCTCAAGAGCGAGTTCCCCCGCCAATGGGCTTATGCCAGGCAGGAAGGCGCGATTCACGGTTTCATTCACCCCACACCGTGGGACACGCCTGAAACGGAATCGAACAACGCAAGAATCATTTCTCTCTACGGATTGCTCAACGACATTCTCCCGGAGCACAGCGTCCCTCTCATCATCCATCATGCCTCGGCACTGGGGGACTGGGCCAGGGAGATCGAGAAGAGAGAAGACGTCCAGTTCAAGCGGGAGGGCTCGACCATAGGCTGGTGGCAGGTGGGAGAGAGGTTTATTATATAATGGAGTATTGGAGTGATGGAGTACTGGAGTAATGGTAAACAGAAGAATCCATTGGCCGAACCTCCCCATTCTCCAACCCTCCAGCAGTTGAACGGTTTACAAAATCAATTCAGGAGGAATTTCATGAGAGTGAAGATTGATTACGATCTTTGTATGGGAGACAGGAACTGCAACAAGGTTTGCCCGGAGGTCTTTCAGTACGATGAGGACAAACTCCTGTCCCGGGTTCTCGTGGATGTGGTCCCGAAGCATCTCGAGGCTCTGGTCGAGAAAGCCGCCAGAGAGTGCGCGCCCGGAGCGATTGTTATTCTCGGATGACCTCAGACCGCTGAGCTGGACTCCCTGCTGAACATGGATACGAAATAGATGCCTGATGGTACACGGGTCACGGCGCACGGTACACGGGAAAACCCCGAGGCAAATTGGTGTCGGCCGTGCGCCGCGCACCGTCTCTATTCCGTCGTCACCTTCATTTTCCACGTTCTCTGACCGGACTTGAACGAAACGTAGTCTTTTCCGATGTCGGTCACTGAAATCCCCTCGATCATGCCGCCCGGCCGTACAATGACCCCGTTGATGACGGCAAAGCGGCTCTCCGGGGCATCAGACCAGACAATCGCCTGGAGTTGGAACTCCGGATCCTGGAGCGAGGGACCTTCCTCTTGACCTGTGGTGGAATCAGGGGAGCCCTTCTTTTCTTTCTTGGGCGAGGCTTGGTACGGTGAACGTTCTTCCTTCGCAGGAGCCGCGCTCGGAGAAGCCGCTTCGCTGCGCTTTCGTCTGTCTTCCAAAAGCGGATCCTTAGCCTTTGCCACTGGTTTTGAAGGCGACGGGTTTGACTTCACCGCCGCAGTGGACGACTTGGGGATCAGAAAGGGTTTGTAACTGAACACCACCCATAACACCACCGCCAGCGTCAGCAGAGGCAAGAGGACGATCAAAACCTCTTGAGTCGTCCAGCTTCTTTTGTACTGTTCCCGGATCGCTTTCCTGGCGTCGAGTTTCTTCGGAACCGGCAGGGTCTCACTCCGCTGCACCGACTCGTTTTCAACTCTTCGCAATGCCTTCAGGATTGCACTCACAGTTGCGCCCTCGTGTCACCACAACCCATTTGCAGGCCGACGATCTAATCTGAGAGACGGGGGATGTTGAGCGCCGCTTTTTCATTGTAAAGAGCGATCTTGGTCAGGGGCCCCACCACCCCGTCAACAGGGATGCCGTGCCTTCGTTGCACCTGCTTGATCGCTTTTGCCGTCTTGTCGTCATAGGTCGGCGTGATGTCCAGCTCCTTGTGGCCCAGGTCGTGCATGAACATCTTCAGCGTCAGGACGGCGTCTCCCGAATTCTGAGAAGACAGAGTCGCGGGCAGGTTGAGGAAATCCTTCCACGCCACGTAAGCGACGCGCGACCAGTAGGAGGTGAGCTGCTCCCTGTCCACCTGGATGCCTTCCTCCAACGCTCCACCCAGGAGGACCGCATCCTCCTCGTTGGTTTTGGCGAGGGTCAGATATCGGGGCGTGCCTCCTCCCTGTAGATAGAACTCCAGAACAGCAGGCAGATTCCGCTTGAGAAGGGAATCAAAATCTCCTTCCACACGCTGGATCAAGAGCCCGTTTTGTCGAGCCGCCACTTTGAAAAAAGCTTGGTCATCCTCCATATCATTGAGCAGTGTACTGTTCTCAGGGGTCCCTGACCACAGATCGATGACCGCCTTCATGGCGAGCGCCCGCGAGGAACGGCGGTTGAACTTTGCCAGGATCCCTCCAAGATCTGAAACGGCCAAGGGAGAGAACTGCTTGTGTGATTTCTGGCCTCCACTTCCCTCTCCGCTTTCCCTGCTCAGATCCGAGCTTTCCTGGGTCATGGCGAAGGCGCCTCCACCGGGCACCGGTTTATCCGCGGAATCGACTTTCTGCGTCACCTTGGGTCTTTCGATCTCTCCCGACTCGATCAGGCTGTTGATCTTCAGATCCACGGAGCGATGAATGATGAGGAACAGAGAGGCCAGATAGAGCACAGCCACGAAAACACCGAGGACCACCCCCATGGACAGAGAGAGCCTCTTTCTCTTTTGCAGGGTCAGGCGCTTCACATCCCCCCGCGCCGCCAATTCCCTGATCGAGGCTCTGGCAATCGGGCCTGTGATCTTTTTCCGGTTCAGCCCGTAGGCGGTCAAGAGGGCTCGATCGCAGGAGATGTTGATCAGCCTGGGGATACCGCCCGAGTATCTGTAGATCGCCCGCAAGGCCCCTCGCGTAAACCGGACTTCCGCTTTTTGAGAGGCCACCTGAATGCGGTGGTCAATGTACTCTTTGGTCTCCTTATGGCTGAGCGGGGTCAAGTAACAGCTCAGGGTAATTCGCTGGCCCAGTTGTCGGAGCTCGTGGGAGTCCAGCATCTCCCCCAGCTCTGGCTGGCCCACCAGAATGATCTGGATCAATTTGCTCGTCGTGGTCTCGAGATTGGAAAGAAGCCGAAGCTGTTCCAGAACATCCTTGTTCAGATTCTGGGCCTCATCGATGATCAGGACCACCTTGGTGCCTTCCATTCTTTTTTTTATCAGGAAGGCATTCAGTTCATCGATGAGTTCTTTGACACTGCTCCCGCTGGAGGCAACTCCAAACTCATCGTTAATGGCTTTCAAGAGTTGAAGGGAATCGAGCTTGGGATTGAAAATGTAAGCGGCTTCGGTGTGCTCATCCAGATTCTCAAGCACGGCCCTGCAGAGCGTGGTTTTACCGGTTCCCACCTCGCCCGTGATTTGCACAAAGCCGTCCCCCTGAGAGATGGCGTAAACCAAGTGGGCCATGGCCTCTTCGTGACTGCGGCTGAGGTAAAGGTAAGCCGGGTTCGGCACCAGCTGAAAGGGTCTTTCCTTGAATCCGTAGAAGCTGTTATACATGCACTGCTCTCTCGAGAGGATTAGGTCCACCTACCGGGTATCACATGATTGCAGAATTTGCAATGTCCCTTGTTCAAGTTGACCTGTTTGAGCGAATACCCGTTTCGTTCCACAAGGATTCTCCTGCAGTTCGGGCAGTAGGTATTGCAGCCCTGGTGGCCGGGCACATTCCCCAGGTAGACAAAATGGATCCCTTCCGATAAGGCCACGTCTCTCAGTTTCTCCAGGGTTGCCACGGGCGTCGGAGGCAGCCGCGTCAGCCGGTATTGGGGAAAGAACCGGAGCAGGTGAAGAGGATAGTCCGGACCGAGTTCCCTCAATATCCATCCACACATTCTTTTGATCATCTCGGGGTCTTCCACATACGTCGGCACCACGAGAGTGGTTATTTCGAGCCAGACCCCCTGCTCGTGGAGGATCTGGAGCGTGTTGAGCACAGGCTGGAGCGTTCCCCCGTTCAGAGACCGATAGAGGCGGTCATCGAAAGACTTGAGATTGATGTTTGCACCGTCCAGGACGTTGCAGAGTGCAAGGAGAGGCTCGCGATTGATGTAGCCGTTGGACACGAGAACGTTCTTGAGTCCTGCCTCTTTTCCGAGCCTGGCCGTATCCACCATATACTCGTAGTACGTGATGGCCTCCGAATACGTGAAGGCAATCGACGGGCTTTCCCTCCTGATGGACTCCCGTACCACCTCTTGCGGGAACAACTCGATGGACTGAACCTCCTCGGGTTTTTTCTGGGAGATTTCCCAGTTCTGGCAATTCAGACACCGGAAATTGCAGCCCGTGGCGGCGACGGAAAAGATGGATGTGCCCGGATGAAAGTGGTTGAGAGGCTTTTTCTCAATGGGGTCCACGTGAACCGAGCAGGGGTTTCCATAAGTCAGAGAATAGAGCTTGCCGTCAATATTGACCTTGGATCGGCAGACGCTGCGATCTCCCGGTTCCAAGAGGCAGAGGTTGGGGCACACCTGGCACTGAACGCTCTTGCCGTCCGAGGTGTAGTAAAAACCTTCTACAGACCACTTCCAGGGCCTTGCCGGCGCATCTTTTCTGAAGATCTCGCCCCGGATACTCTCCCCCTTGGTCTGACCGAAGCAGAGCCCGGTGCCGGCACAAAGAACTCCTGAGAGGCCGAGCCCCAGAGTCTTCACAAATTCTTTACGGCTCATCCTCATGAAGCGGTCCGCCCACGCGGAAAGAGTACGATGATGTTACTTGAAATCTTGACGAGGATCAAAAAAATTATGGCCATCTGGATCCCCAGCATAGGGATAAGGATCGCTCCCGTGGCCAAGGTCCCCACTGCAGCGCCCGTAAGATCCGCTGCCAGGCACCCGGCTGCCGGGCTCTCCTTTTCACCGATGAGGCCGGTGGCAAGGGGAAACTGATACCCGCAGAAAAAGGAGAAGACAACGCCATAGCCCAAAAAATAAAACTGCGGGATATCCCCCTCGGAAAAGCTGATTCCCACATAGAAGACGACCAAAAGGCTGAAAAGAATGATCTCAGAGACGATAAAAGGAATCCATCCTCTCCCTTTGAAAAGGCTGCCGAACAGGGCCCCGGGAAGCAAGCCCATGAGAAAAGCGGTCACAATGGCTCCGAGCTTCAGGTAGATGTATCCGTACATCACCTGGAACGTAAAGATCACCAGCATCTCCACCCCCATGTTCGCAAGACCCGTGGTAAAGAGCACGACCTCCTCCCTGCGCAGAAAGATCAGGTACAGCATCGTGAGGCACAAGGCCACGAGGCCGAAGACTTTGGGTGAGGAGCCGTGCTTGGCGAACCACTCCTGAAACAAGGCGGTCATGATCCTGGGCTCAAAGTCGGTATTGGCCGGAGCCTTCGGGTCCAGCTTTTTCTTGAGCTCTTCGATTCGTTCTTGCGTCACATTGCCGTGAAAGAAGCCCTCCACATAGGACGTGGTCACGGATTTCAGGGCGAGTCGCGCCGGCACGTCCGTCCACAGTTCACCGTCTCTGCAGAGAAAGTAAGCCTTTTCCCCCGGAAGGATGACCACGTTTCGAAAATGCTGTCTGGCCGTATTGTAGAGGACGGAAAGCTTGCTTCTCTGGATATCGCTCAGGTAGTTCGGCGAGGTGTCCACGCTGAAAGAAAGAATTCCCTCGTTTTGAAGGACCTTCTTGACCAGAGAGAAAAACTCGGAGGTGAAAAACCGGTTGAGTTGAAAGGTGTCAGGCTCAGGAAGATCCACGATAACCGCATCATACTTCTTGGAAGCCCCTTTGATGTAATGCCGTCCGTCATCATGGATGATGGCAAGAGACGGAGACTGAACAATCAAACCGAGCTCCTGCGCAACCCTTGTAAGATTCGGATCCAGTTCCACGTAGTCCACGGAAGACGGGGCATACTTGGCCACTTCTGCAAGCGTTTCCCCCAAACCCCCGGAGACGAGCAGAACGCTTCTCACCTCCTCCAGCTGGCTCAGGGCATAGTGGATTTTCTCCTCGCTGTTCACGATATCCGCGTCGGAATAAAAGGGGGTTCCCGACTCCCAGAAAGTGTGCTGGGGTCCTTCCTTGGTGATGACGATTCTGCCATAGGGTGACTCTACATACCGAACGATCTCTCCGTACTGCGGGGACAGGGTGACCTTCTCAAAATGGCTGTTGAGAGAAAACAAGCAGAAAAGGCCGGTGAACACAAGGGTCAAGAAAAAAAACACGTATCGCCTAAAAGCGAGAAAAAGCAGAAGCACAGCCACAATCAGGAGCCCTGAAGTGATCGCGACGGTCACAAAGGGGCTAAAGGAGTAAACGAGGACAAAGCTGAACAGGATTCCACCCGTGATGTCCCCGATGCTGTCTGTGACATAGAGGCCGCCGGACGTGAAGTCCTCCCACCGTTCGTTCAGCACCCTCAGGGAATAAGGAAGGATGAATCCGAGCAGCAGACCATAGGGGGATATGGTCGCGAGGATGTAAAGGGCCGTTTGATTGAATCCCGGTGAAGCCCCATGCACAAAAACACTTTCTCTCAAGGTGCGGATCAGAATGAGCTGAGGGAGAGGCCACAAAGCGAGAAGGCCGGAGGCAAGGGCAAAAACCGTTACGGAAGGCCGGCGAAAGGCCCTGGCCATGAAGCTTCCAAGGCCGGTGAGCAGCAACCAAGAAAAAAGGACTAGGGAAATGGTGATCTCATTGCCGTGGAACTGAGACAGGAACTCGCGCACGGTCACCAGTTGGACCGCAATGGAAGAAACACCGGTCCCTATGATCGCCCAAAGGATGAATAGTTTCAGATGCCTTTTCACGCCGGTGTCCTGCTCCGGAAATCCGCTCCTGAAATGATCTCGCTAGGGCGCCTCCTCGGCTTTGCCTTGCGCATCATTCTTCTTCGAACGCCTGAACCTGGTACGTGTGGACTTCGAGCTTGTCATAGGCCCATGCATCTCCTGCCAGCCCTGCCTTGAGGCAAAGATGGCTCAGGAAGTCTTTCTTGTTGGGGAGCTGTTCCCAGACCTGAGGAAGAAAGGTGGCCTGATGATATCCTTGGCGGATGATCAGGCCGTCCGTCCCGGGTCTCAGCTTGGCAAGGAGATCATTGGCATCGGTATACGGCAGCGGCTTTGGCGCCGTGAGAATGCTCACCTCAACTTTGATCTTTTCAAACTCATTTTGACTGAGAGGCCTGAATCGCGGATCTCGAAAGGCCGCGTTCATGGCATTGACTCTCACCCCTTCGATCAGAGACTCCTGAGGAATGATGTGGCCGATGCACCCTCTCAGAGCGCCGTTGAGGGTGAGGGTCACAAAGGTCCCGCGCCTTTCCTGAAATTTTGGGGAACTCAACGAGTCCTGATCGCTCGTGTCTTTCGGATGGAACAGGGCTTTTTGAATGGTCTTTCTCGCCGTCTCCACAAGGTGTTTCCCTTCTTCCCCCGTCAGCTTGTCGGTTTCGCTCATCGCCCCCTCCTTGACCTTTTCTTTGATCCTGTGCGCTCCCCTCTCTTCAGCGCCCGCTCCCACGCTCATCGCAAGGACAAGAATCCAGGACGCCAGGATCATCGAGACAGATCGAGCAACGCCGTGAGAGAATTGAGCAGGTCGCATCCACTCGCCTCCTGCTATTATTCTCCCCTGATTCCAAGGGGTTTGTCAAAAACATTCGTGGAAGTCTCAACTTCTCTCAAGTTTAGAGAGAAGTTGAAAATCCGAAATCCGAAGCACGAAATCCGAAACAAGCACGAAGCTCAAATGACCAAAATTCGAAACAAAACCCATGCGAAGCATAGATCTGCATTCGTTTTGGTCATTCGAATTTTGAATTTTGAAATTGTTTCGAGTTTCGGCCTGCCCCGGCGCGACATCACCAGCGCGTAACGGAGTTACATAGGCTCACCGGTTCCTGTTCAAATGACACTATCCTGCACGCCGGGTCTGGGCTGGGGATTTTTAATTTCGAATTTGTTTGCGAGCAAGCGCCCCACGTGCGCTCAGCAATCTGCTAGACAAGGCGGTACAATGGGGTTTCAAGGTGTGTGTTCTTGCACCGGGGGCAACGGCTCGGTCGGGTAAAGCGTTTTCTTTGTTCAAACACGTACCCGCAGGACATACAGCCGAAAGGGAGAACCACAAGCTTTCTCTTCTGTGCTGTTGCAGACAGGGCGATGTGCGGCAGATGTTCGTAGACTTCCCTTTCCCGAATGCCGATGGCCTGGGAGATCTCCCTGGCGGTCATCTCCTTCTCGGTCAAGAGGAGGAAGATCTTTTGACGGCTAGTTTGAGAATGGCCTTGCTCGCTCATGGTCAGCCTTCCGGAGAGCGACTCCCCCCGCATGGGCCTCGTTGAATTTATTGTATTTCTATTTTCTCACAGTCCATCCTTCTCAGCAATATCTGTGATATCAAAGACTTGATTTTATATATCCGGTTGGATATAGTAATGACCGTTAAAGACCTCAAATGGATAGGGGTTTTCGTTATGAAAATAGGGATTGAGAACAAAGTTGTGGCACGGTTCCGGGATGGGAAGATCATCAAAGGGTTTACGCAGGACTTCTTTCCCAACAAGGATGTGTTCCACATCTCAACCACAGAAAGAGGAAAGGATTTGACTGAAGTGCTTGTCCCCGACCTGAAAGCTCTTTTCTTTGTGAAGAGCTTTGAGGGGAAGAAGGACCATCGGAAACACGATCACCCAGATGTGATTCAGAAGCTAAGCAAGACGGCCGGCATCAAGCTGAAAATTGTTTTTGCCGACGGCGAGCAGATGTTGGCTCTCACGCAGGGATATGACCCCAGCCGCAAGGGTTTTTTCGTTTTTTCACCTGACGCAGAGAGCAACTGGGAAAGGGCCTTTGTTTTGAAGCAAGCGATCAAGGAGGTGACAAGGGTTAAGTAACGCGAGTTCCCTTCATCATTTCCTGAGCCAGCAGTGCCGCCTCCCAAATGGCTTCGTACCCCGTGCACCTGCACAAGTTTTCGGAAAGAGCGATCTTGATCTCCTCTTCAGTTGCCCCCGGTTTACTTTTGAAAAGGGCGTAGAGCCTCAAAATGAACCCGGGGGTGCAGAACCCGCACTGAACCGCGCCTGCCCTGAGAAAAGCTTCCTGTATGGGATGGAGATTCCCTTCCGAGTCAGCCAGCCCTTCTATGGTGAGAACCTCGATCCCCTCCAGTTTCTCGCTTCCCCTCAAGGTGCAGGCTTTGACCGCCTCGCCGTTCACCACCACCGTGCAGCTTCCGCACGCCCCATACCCGCACCCTTCTTTTGCCCCCGTGAGGTGGAGCGCATCCCTTAAGATCTCAAGCAGGCTTTCCTTCGCCGTGCAGGAAACCGTGCGTCGCACGCCGTTTACTGTGAGGGTGATCCATTCACTCACCGAAGAGCCTCCAGGATATCTTTGGGTAAAACCGGAAGGCGGAAGAACTCATGACCCGTTGCATCGTAAAGGGCGTTGAGGATCGTAGGGGCCACCGCCACCATGGGGTGTTCTGCAATGCACCGAGCGCCAAAGGGTCCCCTTTTCTCCGGGGTTTCCGCAAAGATCACGGTCTGTCTTTTCGGAATGTCCTGGATCCGGGGCATCTTGTACCGAACCCAGGTGGCGTTGGTCATTTTCCCCTGCTCGGAGAATTCGATTTTTTCCTTGAGGGTCTGGCCGATCCCCATGACCACGCCGCCCACGATCTGTCCTCTGATCATCTGAGGGCTGATGACCCGGCCCACGTCAAAGGAGGAAATGAATTGATCGATGGTCACTTCGCCGGTTTTCTTGTCCACCCTCAACTCACACCCCTGGCACCCGAAAGTCCATGTGCCGCCGGCTGTGCCCATGCCGAATTTAGGGTCCGGTTCCACATAGCCGGGAATCCTGTCTCCTGCCGTCGCTTCCGCGACTTCACCGACGGTGAGCCCGTTTTCATACATGTACCCTCTGGCCAGATCTTTCACTGCAACCTTACGGTCAGGGTCTGTTTTGAGGAACACGCTTTCCCCGTCATAGTCCAGGTCGTCTGCAAGGACCCTCAGAACGATGGCCGCATTCTCCTTCAGCACCCGGATCGCTTTTTCCGCCGTCTTAAGGATGGCGTTGCCTCCGCGATAGGTGAACATGGAGGCCACCGTCTGCCACTCCCAGGGGGAGTGCTGGGTGTCCACTTCGCGAAAAACAGAAACACGATCCAGAGGAATGCGAAGCGCTTCTGCAGCAATCTGCTTCATGGCCTGCTGGCTGCCCTGCCCCATCTCGATGCCGCCCAGATTGACGTGGACGCTTCCATCCGAGCAAAACTTGATCTGGCAACACGACGAAGCGTTCGGCGCCCCTTTGGGCGACTTCATCATGGCCGCCACCCCGCGGCCATAAAGGTAGCGTTCATCTTCCTCGGGTTTGGGACGGGGGAAAAGCTCCTTTTCCACGTTCTGGAGGCACCTGAAGAGGTCCCCGTTGTGATCCCTTATGGTTTCTCCCAACGAATTCTTTTTCCCTTCAGAGAGGAAGTTTTTCCGGCGCAGGTCAAGAGGGGAAACGTTGAGCTTGCGCGCCATCATGTCCACGAGACGTTCCGAGATGAAGCATCCCTCGGGATGGCCATAGCCCCGGTAGGCGCCCACCGGCGGGGTGTTGGTGTAAACGCCGTAGGAGTCTACGTGGCAGTGCTCAATCGCATAGGGACCCACACAGTTGTGTCCCGCCACCGTGACGATGTTGGCGGCGGCATCTCCGTAAGCACCGTCTGAAAAGAAAAGCTCCGCCTGGAAAGCCGTGAACGTGCCGTCCTTCCGGGCTCCGAGCCTGGCCCGCGCTTTCATCCCGCGGCCGAGGACCGTGCTCGTCATGACCTCTTTGCGGCTGCAAATGTAGCGGACTGCAACACCGGGCACAGCTCTTGCCAGGCAGGCCACCAGGGGTTCGATCGTGACGTCTGATTTTCCTCCAAAGCCTCCACCCAGGTACAGGACATGCACACGGACCTGCGCGTGGGGAAGTCCGAACATGTCAGCCACGGTTTGCTGAACCGCAAAGGGAGCCTGGGTGCTGGCCCAGATCTCCACTCGATCCTTTCCTTCCCACCGGCAAACAGCGCCGTGGGGCTCCATCGCCGAGTGGGCGCTCAGTGAAAACTCGAACTTCCCCTCTACGGAGACCTCGGCCTCTTTGAAGCCCGCGTCAATGTCGCCCTTCCTCAGCCTGTAGTGGTGGAAGATGTTCGTCCCCGGCTCCGGGAAATAGGATCCGAGGTGGCGATACTCGCCGAGCCGCTCATGAATCAGGACAG
Organism: uncultured delta proteobacterium; assembly: GCA_963702565.1. Lineage (GTDB taxonomy): Bacteria > Desulfobacterota > DSM-4660 > Desulfatiglandales > HGW-15 > CAVPDE01. The sequence goes on from CAVPDE010000016.1 coordinate 387,292, forward strand.
TTTTGTTGCGAGCCGCTTCCGCGGGGTCCAGAAGAACAGGAAGCGGTTCAACCACCACCTTGATCTTTGGCAACGCCCTTTTCGCGTGATCGAGAGTGTCCGCAATCACCGCTGCCACCGGTTCGCCGCCGTGTCTCACCTTATCCACAGCCAGAGGCCGCTGGTCATAGAACCCGGCTGCCGAAAAGAAAAGGGGATAGTCCTTGCCTGTGACGACTTTCACCACCCCTTCGCTTCTTTCCGCTTCCGAGATGTCTATGGATTGAATCCGGGCATGGGCAAACTCCGGCCTGAGGATCTGGGCATGAAGCATCCTGGGCAGTTTCAGGTCGGCCACATACTGGGCTGCGCCCGTGACCTTCGCAACCCCGTCCGTCCGCTCAAAGCTTTTCCCGATATACCGGAACTTCATCCTTCTTTCTCCGGCTTATGACTCATGTTCTTGAACATGTTCTGGTGTGACCGTGAGCGTCAGCGCAAAAGTCAAAGGAGAATATCGAATGTCGAACAAAGTTTACCCGCCTTCGGCGGCGCCAGAGGCGACCAGGGGATTTCGAATGACGAAGTTTAGGAACTTCTTTTCTTCCTTCGGCGTTCATTATTCGCTATTCGACATTCTGCGGTTCGCCCTTGGACTTCTCCGAATCCACGAAGACACTGCAAACCCGCCTGCTACGAACCTTTTTCCTCTCTTCGGTAGGCTTTGAGCAGTCCCGCCGGCACAGAGGCTTTTCTGGACACGCTCACCAGAGCCACGATCGTGAGAAAATAGGGGATCATGAGGAACACGTGGAAAGAGAGCTTGAACCCCAGGCCCTGAAGCCTGAGCTGAAGCCCGTCCAGGCACCCGAAGATCAGAGCGCCCAGCGTGCCCTTCACGGGATCCCAGTTTCCGAAAATCACCATGGCGATGGCCACCCACCCTCTCCCGCCGATCACGTCGATGAGGAACATGTTCTGATGGGCCAGGGTGAGGAAAGCCCCGCCCACGCCCATGAGCGCCCCGCCGGCCACCAGGCAAAGCGTGCGGGTCAAGGCGACGTTGACGCCCACGGTGTCCGCCACGATGGGATTTTCACCCACGGTCCGAATCTTGAGCCCCAGGTTGGTTTTGTAGAGCAGAATGGAAAGGGCCGGGACCAGGAGCCAGGCGATGAAGGTGAGGCTGTACTGTTTGAAAAGCCCCGGCCCGATGACGGGGATCTCCGACAGCCAGGGAAGGGCGATCTGCTGGAAAGGCTTCACCGTCGGAGGGACCGTGGGAGACCCGAAATGAAGCCGATAGATGAACATGGCGAGCCCTGCCGCAAACAGGGTGATCCCGAGTCCCGAGACGTGCTGGCTCAACCCCAGGTGAACCGAGAGAAACGCCATCAGGAGCCCCAGGGCCATGCCCACAAGCGCCGCCATGAACACGCCGAGCCAGAGCGAACCCGTGGAGATGGAGACCAGGAACCCGGTCATGGCGCCCATGAGCATGATCCCCTCAATACCCAGATTGAGCACGCCGGACCGCTCGGCAAGGATCTCGCCCAGAGTGGCAAAGATGATAGGGGTTGCCATTCTCATCATGGCTCCGATCAGTCCTGAGATAAACGCCGCTTCGAGAATCTGGTCCATCATTTCCGCACCACCCTCACCCGGTACTCTGTGAAAAGGAGAAAAATGAGCATGATCATGAGGGCCATGCCCTGGATCACCTCGGCAATGTAAACGGGCACGCCGGTCATGCGGCTCATGGTTTGCGCGCCCACAATGATGATGCTGAAAAACAAGGAAGAGAAGAGCACGCCCACGGGGTGCAGGTTGCCCAGCATGGCAATGACAATGCCTGAGTAGCCGTATCCCGGCGAGATATCCATGATGAGGCGATACTGCAGAGCGCAGAGCTCCCCCACGCCCGCAAGGCCGGCAAGCCCGCCGGAGACCAAGGCGGTCCAGAGAATCACGGCGTTCGTGCGGATGCCGCCGAACCGGGCGGCCCGGAGGTTAATCCCCACCGCCTTGTTCTGGTACCCGAAGGTGGTCTTGTTGTTGATGAACCAGATCACCAGCACCGCGAGCAGCGCGATCAGAATGCCCAGGTGAAACCGGGAACGGGGCATCAGAATGGGGTACTTGGCGGCTGCGATGATTTCCGAAGATCTGGGCCAGCTGGACCCGGGCTGCTGGAGAGGGCCGAAAAGCAGCGCCCCCATGATGTGAATCATGACGTAGTTCAGCAGGAGGCTGGAGACCACGTCATCCACTTTCAGCTTGGTCTTGAGAATGGCCGGGATAAATGCCCAGAGCCCGCCGGCAAGGAAGCCGCCCACGATGACCATGGGCAGGACCAGGGCGGGAGGAACACTTTTCAGGTAGATCCCGAGGACCGTTGCCGTGAGCGCTCCTGCGAGGAGCTGGCCTTCGGCGCCGATGTTCCAGAACTTGGCTCTGAAAGCAAAGGCGACGGCAAGCCCCGTGAGGAGCAGCGGGCTCGCTTTGACAAAGGTCTCCAGCAGATTGAACCGTGTGCCCAGGGCTCCGTAGAACAGATAAAAATAGGACTTCCAGAGGTCACCGCCTGCAATGAGAATGGGGATGGCGGAGAGGAGGAGGGTCGCCAGCACTGCGGCAATGGGAATGACGACCCTGGCCCACCCGGGAAGGGGCTCCCGCTTGACGAGTCTGAGCCTCATTCTTTTCTCACCCCGCTCATCCAAAGGCCGATCTGCTCCCTGGACGCCTCCTCCACCACCGCCTCTCCCATCACCTCCCCTTCGAAAAGCACGACGATCCGGTCACTCAGGGCGAATATTTCATCCAGGTCTTCCGAGATGAGCAAGACTGCCGCCCCGCGCTCCCTTTCCTCCAGGATCCTTTGATGCACGTATTCCGTGGCTCCCACATCAAGGCCGCGGGTGGGCTGGCTGGCAATCACGACTGCGGGTTTGCCCGCCAGCTCTCTGGCCAGCATGACCTTCTGCAGGTTTCCTCCGCTGAGGCTCTTGGCCTCAGCATGCGGGCCGTCCGTCTTAATGCCATAGGCCCTGATCAACTCCTCGCTGAAGCGCTGAATCCTCTTGAAATCCAGTAGGCCTCTTCTCTGGAACTCGGGAGAAACATGATTTTCCAGAATCAGGTTCTCTTCCACCGTCAGGTCCATGAGGAGGCCGGTCTCTATTCTGTCCTCGGGGATTCTCCCCATTCCCAGGCGGATCGCGGACACCGCGCTTCCCAGCCGGAGGGGACGGCCTTTCACTTTCACCGTTCCCCGGGAGGCTTCCCGGATCCCGAAAAGAATCTCGGCCAGTTCTCTCTGGCCGTTAGCTGAAACCCCGGCAAGCCCCAGAACCTCATTCCTCCGCACCGCAAGGCCGATGTTCTTCAAGGCCGGAAACTTCTTGTCGTTCAGGGCATCGAGGTTTTCAATCTCCAGAACGGGCTCTCCCGGTTGCATCTTCTTCTTGTCGAGTTTTTCGAGCAGCTCCCGGCCTACCATGAGGTTGGCGAGTTCCCTGAGATTCGTCTCCTTTGTCTTTTTTTCCGCCACCACCTCACCGGCTCTGAGCACAATGATCCGGTCGGAAATGCTCATCACCTCGTGAAGCTTGTGGGAGATGAACACTACGGATCGTCCTTCCTGCACAAGGGATTTGAGAGTGTTGAAAAGATCCTCTGTCTCGCCCGGTGAAAGGACGGCCGTGGGTTCGTCCATGATGAGGATGTCCACGTCCCTGTAGAGCGCCTTCAGAATCTCGACCTTCTGCTGTTCTCCTACGGACAAGGTCCAGATCTTTGAATCAGGGTCCAGCTGCAGTCTGAACCGCTTTTGAATCTTCCGGAGCTTTTCCCTTGCAGACTTGAGATCCAGGAAAATCCCTTTTCCCGTATCCGCGCCGATGATCACATTCTCGAGGACCGATTGGGACGGGACCAGGGCGAAGTGCTGGTGAATCATTCCCACGCCGCGGCGGATGGCATCCTTCGGACAGGTGAGGTCCACCTTATCGCCCTTGATCAGGATCTCCCCTTCATCGCAGGCGTAGTACCCGAACAGGATGTTCATCAGGGTGGTTTTGCCTGCACCGTTTTCGCCCAGGAGCGCGCAGATCTCGCCCGGATAGAGGCGAAAAGAGATCCCCCTGTTCGCGGCCACGTTGAGAAACCGCTTGGTGATGGATCGCATTTCAACAACAGGTGGGTGAGCGGTCATTGTGGGACACGCCTGTCCAAATCAGAACGGTCACCACAGAGGCACAGAGGGAGGGGTTTCTCCGTGTCCTCTGTGTCTCTGTGGTGAAAAAGGTTTTGCAAAAAAGAAGCCTGGCAGAAGCCGGGCTTCCTCAAGCCTTAGTCCGAAACCGGAGGTTGCTCGTCAATGGGCACGCGGAAGGTGCCGCCCAGGATCTTCTTCTCCAGATCCTTCACCTCGTTCATCACGGGTTCGGGCAATTTCTTCTCAAAGCCGTGGAAGGGCGCAAGCCTGGAACCGCCCTTGGCCATCATGGACCACTCGCCCAGATCCATGGACACCCAGGCTTTCTTCTTCACCATCTCGATGCAGAACTTGATGGTGGGGTACATGTCCCACACCGGCCCGGTGATGACCACCTCCGGAGCCAGGGCATTCTGATCGGACATGTTGCCGAAAGCCATAATCTTCTTCTCTTTGCACGCTTCAAACACGCCGAAGCGCTCGGCGTAGATCAGGTCTGCGCCGGCTTCAATCTGCGCGATGGCCGCTTCTTTGGCCTTCGGAGGATCGAACCATCCCCCGATGTAGGAGATCTTCACCTTGACTTTGGGATTGACCTTCAGAGCACCGGCCTTGAAGGCGTTGACCAGCCGGTTGACTTCGCCGATGGGGATAGCGGCCACGACGCCCAGGACATTGGATTTGGTCATCCTGCCGGCGATCACGCCGCACAGATAGGCCGGTTCATGAATCCAGTTGTCGAACACGGAATAGTTCGGGGCTACCGGGCCGAACTCGGATCCAAAAGCGAACGCAATTTTCGGATAATCCTTGGCCACTCGTCTCGAGGGTTCCTCGCCTGCCAGAAACGCATCCCCCACAATCAGATCGAACTTCCTTTCCGCGTACTCTCTCAGAACCTTCTCGAAATCCGCTGCAGCCACCTTCTCTGCGAATTCGTACTCGATGTTTCCCATTTCCTTCTTTGCCTTCAGACAAGCCTGGTGGATAACTCCATCCCACGGTTCCTCAATGGCTGTCTGGAATATGGCGGCAATCTTGAACGGTTTGGCTTTCTGCTCTGCTCCGAAAGCGAGGGAACAAGCAACGAGAACAATCATCAGAGCCAATAGCACTTTCCTCATAAGAAATCCTCCTTTCCTTGTGGTTGAAACCTGGAAACTAACCCTCCAACTGCAGATCACAGCTGACTGTCGGACGCCTTTGGTTTTCACTTGGCTTTCTCCTGGAACCCTGTCACCTCCTTTCCCTCTTTGATCACATGGCGTGGAGCTTCATGATCGGTTAACGCTTCCCATACGCTTTCCGCGTTCAGCACCACCAGGTTCGCCTGGTTTCCCTCCTTCATCTCGAATCCCGAAACGGCCATGGTCTGCGCCGCCCTCGTGGTGATGAGATCATAGAGGATTTCCATCTCCTCGAAGGTTGTCATCCACATCAAGTGGGACGCCAGAAACGCCACTTCGAGCATGTTGTTTCTGCCGTAGGGATAGTAAGCGTCGGCGATGTCATCCTGACCCAGGGCAACGGCAATGCCTTCATCGTAAAGGTCTCTGACCTTGGCGTGGAGCGGTCCGGTCTGGGGATCTGAAACCATACCGATTCGTGCTCTCTTGAGGAGCGCCGCGATCTTTCGGAAATAGGGTTCCGGGTACAGGGCAACGGCACGGGCGTGGTGGGCCGTAACCCTCCCCTGCCACCCTTCCTTGATCGTTTTTACGGCAAGCATCTCAAGCGTGCGAAGACCGGGATCCCCCGCATCGTCCATGAGCATGGAGATGTCTTTGTCATACTCCTTGGCCAACTTGAACATCCGGTCGATGTGTTCGTGCGCATCCTCATCCGTGTATTCGATCCACGGTATCCCGCCCACCACATCGGCTCCGAGTTCCATGGCCTTTCGCAGGAAGTCCTCGGCGCCGGGATCCCGCACCACGCCGTCCTGAGGGAAGGCCACCACCTGGATGTCTACGGCCTCTTTGAATTCCTCTTTGGCCCTGAGCAGAGCCTTCACCCCCTCGAGCCTGGCCTTGGTGTCCGTGTCCGCAAAAGCGCGGAGGTGAGTGGTTCCGTACTTGACCGCCAGTCGCAGGGCCTTCCTCACGTTCTCGATGATCCACGCTTCGTCATATTCCTCTTTGACCTTGGAGGCCAGTTCGATGGCGGTCATGGCCTTTCCCATGGCTCCGCTCTGATAGGAGACCTGGGCCTTGTCCCCGATCATCGCCAGGGTGTAAACCTTGCAGAGGTGGAGGTGGGAGTTGACGAAAGACTCGGTGACCAGCTTCCCGGACGCATCAATCGCCTTAAGGGACTCCCCTTTGAGTTTTTTTCTGATGCGGGAGATGCGTCCTTCTCTGATCCCGATATCCAGGAGATCTTTTCCTGAAAACCGGGTCCTTGCGTTACGGATCACGAGATCAAAAGCCATGGTTTCCTCTCTCAAAGGCGCGCTTCACAATCGCGCCCTTTCATAGCACCGACCCCACGCTTTGTCAAAATCAGATTCAATGGCTGTCGGCTGGAGCCGACAGCTTGAGGGACAAAGGGACAAAGATGCAAAGGCACAAAGCAGAAAACCATTCCACTGTATCCTTTTATCCATTTCTTTCTTTGTGCCTATGTGCCTTTGCACCTTTGTGCCTCCGCGTTTTTCTTGCCTCTTCGTGAAGCCAGGGATTCAGTGCACCTGCCACATCCCCAAATTTCGTCAGCTGGGCTTTTTTCTTTTTCGCCAGCAGAGCCTCGTATCGGTCGTCCTCCACCATGGCCACGATCCTGCTGATGCTCGACTCTCCGTCCACAAAGCGCCACGGGAAGCAGCCGATCACGACCCGCTGATTCAACAGCAGGTCCATGTCCCCGCCCAGGCACTCGGCGTGAATGATGCCGTGATTGAACATCTCGATGTGCATGAGCTGGTACTTGTCATCTGAGAAAAATTCTTCCAGGCTTTTTCCGAACTTCTTTTGGAAAAAGGCCTCTGCCTCCTTGGCCTGGCGAGGCATCCACGTCCGGATGATCGTGTTCATGGGATGATCGGCACTGCCGCAGTCAACCCCGATCCACCGCAGCTTCTTTTTCTTCGCCCACTCGGCAAATTCCCTGTCCGGTCCGGGGTGTTTCACCATGTAGCGAATCTCATCCGCCGTAGGCTGGTCCCATCCATAGTGGTGGTATCCGGTATGAATGATGAGAATGTCTCCCTCCTTCACCTCCACCCGCTCCTCCACCTGCTTGGAGGTGTAGAGATCGTAATCCGTGGTGCAGTCGCTGAGATCAACGACCACCCCTTCGTGAACGAGAAAATCCAGATCCAGAGAGGCGATGTCTTTCCCCGGCGTGTAAAAGTGGATTTCTCCGTCGAGATGGGTTCCCACGTGGTTGGAATGGGTGAGGAGCATGCCGTTGGCTCCGTTGGGAGCCAGTCTCTTGAAGTACTTGACCTGCAAGGGTTCATAGGTCGGCCAGGGCGGCGTTGCAATGCCCAGAGGCACGGTGAGATCGATGAATTTCATAGATCCTCCTTAGCGTTATTTGACATGGTCATCATGTGGCTCCAGGTCCACCGTACAATCAGCAGGTCCACGGCACACAGTACACGGAAAAGATCCTTTCTTGTTATCTTTCCGTGTTCCGTGCCCCGTGAACCGTGTGCCGTCTTCAGTTTCCATACTTTTTCGCGAAGGCTTCGAGCGCATCGTGAAAGCAGTTCTCAGGCGGATGCACCAGCCCTGCTCCAACCATCCCGATGCCGGGCTCTTTGTGGGCAATCCCGGTGTTGATCGCCGGAAGGATCCCGGTTTCCACCACCTTCAACAGGTCAATCCCTGTGGGCGTGCCCCTGAAATCAAGGGTCGGGATCCGATAGGTGTCGTTTTCCTCCAGCGTGATTTCATACATCTGCCGGGTGTATCGGACCGCATCGCTCGCGTTTCCTCCCACAAATTTCACAATCGCCGGTGCAGCCGCCATGGCAAACCCGCCGATGCCTGCGGTCTCGGTGATCACCGAGTCGCCGATGTCCCGTGCCGCATCCTTTGGCGAAAAACCAGGGAGATAAAGGCCCTCCACGATGCCTGCAGGCCCCGTGAACCACTGATCCCCGAGCCCGGACACCCGGATGCCGAACTCGGTCCCGTTCCTGGCCATGGTGGTCACCACGGAACTCCCTTCCACGGAAGCGGCCGCATCCACGGTGCACTTGCAGGAAGGCATGCTCAGGTTGAGGAAAAAGTGATCGTTCCCGTGAATGAAAGCCAGAATCCTCGCAATCTTCTCTCTGGTTTCATCGAGCATCACCAGGACCGGAGCGATTTCCCTGATGAAGAGAGAGGTCCCGGCCCTGTTGCGGTTGTGGCCCTCATCCCCCATTTGAAGAGCCTGGGCGATCATGCTTTTCATGTCGATAGGCCCATGCCGGCCAAGGGCTTTTTTCAGTGCCGGCGCCAGGTCCTCCGCCATCCAGCGGAGCCTTGCGAGGACTTCCTCTGAAAAGGCGCCGTAGCGAAGAACCTTGCCCAAGCCCTCGTTGAGCGTGCAGTAGGCCCGGTTCCCGAAGGTCTTGTTCTCCACCACCCAGACCGGCATGCTCCAGGTCACCACACCGGCCATGGGCCCTACGCTGGAATGGTGGTGGCACGGTTCAAAGAGGATATCCCCTGAGGCGGCCAGGGCTTCGGCTTCCTGCCGGTTCCCTGCAAGCCCCTCCAGGATCAGGCCCCCGATCACCGCGCCCTTCATGGGACCGCACATGTTCTCCCACATCACGGGCGGGCCGGCGTGGAGAATCAGGTTCCTCTTCATGCCTGGGATTGCTTGTCCCGCGATCGAAACATCGATGAGCTCAGGCTTAGCCTTCTGGATCCTGGAGACCGCCTCTTGATTCGCCTTTTCGATTTTCCCCTTCATTCGCTTGCTCCTTCTAATGCAGCCCATTGCAGTCAAGGTCTGTCTAGCGGTCCAGCTTGTCCAGCAGGGCAATCAAGTGCTTGTCACCGCCGGCAGGCGGCTTCCAGTCCATCTGAAGAACCTCCACCTCTTCTCTGCGCAAGTTGTCCGCAAAGGAGTCGAGACCCATGTTGATGACCTTCAGCTCTTTGCTGAAAAGCTCATTGATCTTTCTTACGTTCATCTCGCCCCCACCTTTCTGATCACATGAAGCGCCATGACCGCTGCCTGACAGTTCGACGGCATGACCAGACATCCGGCGCCTTCCAGCTTCTTGGTCTGCTCCGCCATGTTCTGGAAATCCTTTTCAGTGCCGGTTATGGATGCAATGACCGAGAGATACCCCCCGCGTCCGGCAGCCCGAGCTTTTGCCTTAGCCACGCTCTCTGCAAGAGCCCCGCAGGGGTCCTCGTGGGCCCCATAACCAAGAACAACATCCAGCAGCACAAGGGCGGTCTCCGGATCAGCCGCCTCCTTGGCGATCCTTTCCTCCCTGGGAGAAGGGTCGATCATGGGATGGGGTCTCCCCAGAGTGAACACATCGTCACCCATGTCCACGATCGCATGCCCCTCTGAGCGGTGGGGAGATTGAAGCGCTAAGCCGGGCTCCTTTCGGACATTGGAAAGAATCCTGAAGCCCTCTTCTTCGAAAAGAGTGATGGCTTCTATGGCCAGGGTCCCTCCTGCAAAAAGCCCGCGAACATATTTCTGCTCAGGGGCCATGTTCTTCACTTCCTCCTCAGCCAGTCCCGCTCTCTCCGCTTCCGAAAGAGACCCTCGCCCCTCACGGTATTCCTCCCCTTTCGACAAGGCCACGGCCATGGCCGCGGCTTCCTCCATGTTGCCGGAAAACAGGACGGATCCTCGAGTCCCGGACGGTTTACGCCCAGGGAAATGAACCACGCAAGGCTTTCCGGTGGCCTGCAGTTTAGAGAGAACCGTTGCCGCCACTTCTTCAGCAGGCGGTTTGGAAAGGACAACGATCACCCGGGTCTCCGGGTCCTGCTTCAAGGCTTCGATCCCCATGAGCATCATCCGTCCCCTCACCCGACGATCCTGGAGGTCTCTTCCCCCTGTGCCTATGGCCTGAGAGATTCCGCCTCCCATTCGATCAATGCAGCAGCAGACTTCCTGGAGTCCTGACCCTGAGGCGGCCACAAGACCGATGGGCCCCCTCCTGACCACATTGGCAAAGCAGAGCGGCTTTCCGTTGAGGATGGCGGTTCCGCAGTCAGGGCCCATCATGAGAAGCCCCTTCTCCTGCGCCAGATCCTTCAGCTCCACCTCCTCTTCAACCGGGACATGGTCCGAGAAAATCATGACATGAAGTCCCTTGTTGAGCGCCAGCCTGGCTTCACGGCCGGCATAAGGGCCCGGAACCGAGATGACCGCAAGATTGGCATCAGGGAAGATCCTGAGCGCTCCATCGAGGCTCGCAGGACGGTACTCCCTCTCTTCTCCTCCGCGACTTTTCTTCTTCAGGATCTCTTCGGCACTCCGGCAGGCTTCTTCCGCTGCGTCCCAGGTCTCCGCCTCGATGGCGATGACCAGGTCATTCGGTTTGGCTGATTCCGCTTCTCCTGAGAGGAGACCGATCTCTTTCAATAGCCCCAGGTTGACTTCTGTTCCCATGGCCACCACGGCTTCTTTGACGCCGGGCAAATGCTTCAGCGCCTTGGTGGCCAGCATGAGAAAGACCGAGTCATAATAGGCGTTCTTGCGAACCAGGATCTTCTTCACCGATGCCTCGCATCCTCATGAATTCCAAAGCCGTAACCGTTTATCTTTTTGAAATAGTCACAGGAAAAACCCCTGGGGGTATCCCTCAAAACAGAAAACGAACCCCACCAGCGCATCTGTTCCCGAGGTCGCTCCGCGGCTCACGGCTTTGTCCACGGCATCCGCGATTTCCTGCTCCCCTTCCGCATCAGAGACGGACCGGACCGTTTCGATCAGATATTGGGGGAAATGCCCCTGGAGCGCTTGCCACAAGAGGGTTTTGCCTGCGTCATTGGTCCTGTTTATATCGAGCCGGAGGTCTTCTTTGCCATTGGGCCACGGTATCATGGGCTCCCGGCTGCCGGCAACCGCTTTTGCCTCGGCGGACAGGAGAAGTTTCAGCGCTTCTTCTCCCAACAGAACCCCTGCGATGAAATCATCCCCTGAGGGCGTTGACCCCGGCCCAAGTCCCACCAGGCCGGAGAGGACTTTGAGTCCTGCGGCTCGCGACGCCGCCTTCTGAACCCCGCGCAGCACTTCCCTCGCCTTGGCCACGAAAGGATTCTCTGTTTCATCTTTGCAGAGGAGTCCGAGGAATCCGCCTTCTCTTCCCATCAAGAGAAGCGCGTCTTCAAGAAGAGAGACTTTTGAAGCGCCAAATCCTCTCACATCCTTCAGGGTGAGTGTGCCCTGCCAGGTCGGCCGCCCCAGGAGATCCACGACAAAATCCTCTGTGACCAGCCGGCGCCCGTCAAATCGGATCCGGTCTCCAGGGACAAGGCGTTTTTTTCGGTTCCTGAAAAGGCCGGGAACGCAGACGCTCAGATAGGTCATGGCGCGAGGGTCTTCGACAAAGGAGACGAGGAGCCCCCGGCTGTAGCGCGTGTTCACGGCACCGGGGAAGGAGGAAACGACCTCCCCCCATCCGGTCAGGCTCGGAACTCCTGCACCGACCAGGGTCGGCACCATCCGCTCTTTTCCCCCCATGTCAAGGCCGGCCTGTTCCATTTTTTTTGAACCTGATCGTCAACACTCCCGGAGACCATCCAGGTGCAGAAGCCTTGATGGTCACGTTTCGTGAATCCGCTTTGCTGGATTCGGCTATTGAAAGGTCAAAGAAGGTCATGGTCTCTCCCGCAGGAATAATCACAAAGGGAGGAACAGCCACTTCGGAAGGCTCGTCGGAAAATAGATCTACCACAAGATCGAATGACAGGGGAGTTAGGATAGTGACGATCCCTTTTCTGCTCGGAGATTTCCCCCGTTCACCGTTCTCTTCCGCCACTCCGAGGAAAAGGTCTAGGGGCTCGTTGTCCTCTACATCGATTCTTCGTGCATCAGAGACCCAGCCGGGCACGGTTGCGCTGATCACCACTTCCCGAGTCCCGTCCACTTCCTGGTCATCAAGAACCAGAATGGAGAATAGAGCGGACGTTTGTCCCGCCATAATCACGACCGTTGCAGGCACAATGATCTCCCCTGTATCTCCGGCGCTCAGATAGACCGTAATGTCCCTGTCCGGGGGAACGCTCAGGCTGACCTTACCCCGAAGGGGCAGCCAACCGTCGCTTTCTGTGACAAGGGTGGGGACCTCGATCGAGAGGACCGCACTCTCGTTGTCATCGACTTCCATGGTTGCCCCGGCCGGAACATAACCCAGGGCAAAAGCCGTCACACGGACCGCTTGTGGTCCATCCACCAGCGCATCGTCCCAAATCGTCAAGTCAAAGGAAGCGGATGTCTGACCTGCCGGGATGATCATGCGGCCGGGGACGGAGACCTCTGAAGGATTGCTGGAAGTCAGGGTCACCGCGAGGTCCCTCTTGAGGGCCTCTTTTAGAATCACGGCTCCTCTTCCCACCAGAAGGCCATCTCCCTCGGCCACGGCCGGAGGAAGAACAACGGACAGACTAATGAGATCGAGGGGCTCATTTCCCGGTGAACCGATCGTCTGAACCGGTGTGTTCTGGCTCCCAAAGGTCCCGTCTCCGAGCTGGCCGGACCCGTTGTCTCCCCACGTCCACACGGTTCCATCGTTCCGGAGGGCCAGACTATGATTGGCACCCGCTCCCAGGCCGATCACGCTGACCAGGTCAGACACTTGGACCGGAGTGCTGCTGGCCTGAAAGGTGCTGTTTCCCAGCTGGCCATGATCATTCTCTCCCCAGGCCCACACCGTTCCATTGGATTTCAGGGCCAAGCTGTGGGCTGCTCCCGCAGCGATAAGGATAACCCCAGATAACCCCTCGACCGACACAGGGATTGTCCTGTAATCAAAGGACGGATCCCCCAGCTGTCCCTCCCAGTTCCGGCCCCAGGCCCACACCTTTCGATCGCTCTGAATCACCAGGCCGTGATAGCCGCCTGCCCCAACAGAGACAACGTGAGACAGACCAGAAACCTGCACAGGCGCGGTTCTGGTGTGAAACGACCCATCCCCGAGCTGACCGTCACCGTTCGCTCCCCACGCCCACAGGGTTCCATCCTTTCTGAGAGCATAGTTGTGGTAATGCCCTGCGGCAATCGCGATCACCTCGGCCAAGCCGAAAACCCGTATGGGAATCTTGCTGTTCTCTGTCGTTCCATTGCCAAGCTGCCCTGAACTGTTATCTCCCCACGTCCACACGGTCCCATCCTTCTTGAGTGCGAGGGAATGGGAATACCCTGCTGCAATGGCCACACCCTCAGTGAGATGAGGCACTGAAACAGGGTGAGTTCTTGACAAGAAGGTTCCGTCGCCCAATTGGCCGTTACTGTTATCCCCCCAGGCCCAAACCCCTCCGTTACCGGTAAGGGCCAGGGTGTGGTTTCCCCCCCCTGCAACGGCAAACACGTCACTGATGGAGGTCATCCGAAACGGGGCGCCTCTGTTCGTCGTTGCATCGTCACCCAGCTGACCGGACCCGTTGTCTCCCCACGACCAGACCGTGCCGTTGTCGTCGAGCCCCAGGGAGTGAAAGTCCCCTGCGGCTATGGAGGGCGAGAACCTGGCGTCCTCACGGTCATCAAGAACCACCAGGGTAGCGAACCCCGAAGTCCAGCCCGGAACCGAGGCCGTGATCGTGACCGTCTGCGGACCGTCAATGACCACATCATTCCCGATGGTCAGATCGAACTGGGCGGAGGTCCCTCCCTTGGGAATCCTGACGCTTTCCGGAACCGTCACTTCCGTCACATCGTCACTGGACAATAGCACCACGACATCCTTGTCGACCGGAGCGCTGGGTCGGACCGTCCCCCGCAAAGGGAGAAGGCCTTCCCCTTCTGTTGCGATCTCAGGGACATCCAAAATCAGCGTGGCCGATTCGTTGTCGTTCACCCGGACGGCTCCACTGACCGAGCCGCCACCCGGGAGAGTCGCGGTGATTGTCACGGTTTGAGTCCCGTCCAGGAGTTCGTCGTCCATCGTCGTCAAATCAAAGAGAACCGAGCTCTCTCCTGCAGGGAATACGATCGTCTTGTCTACGATCAACTCCGTGGGGTCGGAAGAGGTCATGAGGATCTCAAGGCCGACAGGTGGGGGAATCAATGCCCCAAGGGTCGCCGGAGCGATCCGATCTGTGTCTTTGCCTTCTGTGACGCTGTCCGGGAGGCTCAGAAAGAAACAGGAAGGATAATCGTTAAGATTGCTCTCCGCGAAATCCGCCGGTGTTCCTCCTCCTCTCGAAAGTCCTGCGAGACCGTCCCCTATGGCAACCTCCAGGTGGGTAAGACGAAGTGTACCGTCAAAAAACATTTCGATCTGGAAACTGTTACGCTTTCCTGAATGGTTCTTGGGCACCTCCTGGAAGGTGACTGTCACCCTGTCCGCCAACTGCTTCCAGGAGACCTTACCGCCATGGGAAGGGTTCAAATCGTCAAATAGGGCTGAAAGGCGAGGCTGGCTGAAATGCCTGGCCAGCGACTCCTGGTAGGAGCTGTCCCCTGCCGAAAACGTCACATACCCGTTGCTGCCGATGAAGAACGACCGGTAGCGCACCCCATAAAAAGGGATCGACCCACCCCCGGCCAACTGGACGGCGGCATAGGAATCGTCTGCCAGAGAAAGGATCTTTCCTCCGGAAGGGTCCGCAGGGAAAGCATAGGCTGTAGTCCTGCAGACGGCGTACCCCGATTTGGAACCGTCCGGCACAAAGGTGAGGGTTTGGTTCCGGATATCGTTGTCAGCCTGATCGAAGATCTCCGTGAAGAAGTCCGCCCTGTCATCATCCTCTATGGTCAGGATGGCCGTGCTCGGAGCCCCCAGGACCGCTCCGCCCGTGGGATTGCTGAGAGTGAGCGTGACCGTCTTCTCCTCTTCGGCTACCGAATCATCCAGAAGGGGGACGGAAAAGGACTTGATCACCTCGCCGTTGTGAAAGGTCAGGGTCCCTGAAGCGCTCTCGTAATCTCCTCCGGCCGAAGCGCTCCCGTTGACCGTTTTATAGTCGACACGGATCTCGCCGCTGCTGCTCGATGTGCGCATCACCGTGATGACAGCACTTCGCTGTTTTTCCCCGACAGAGTAAGAAGATGAGCTAAAACGGACTTGGCCCGGGTCATTGTCTTTGATCTCCATGGCCCCGTCGGCGGAGGACCCATCCTCGGTCGACGCTGTGATGAGGACGCGCTGTGGGCCGTCCACCTCTCCGTCATCAATAATGGTGATATCAAAGGAGGTCGAGGTTTCTCCTGCGGGAATGACCACGGACCCCGGCAGGCCGACTTGCGAGGAGTCGCTCGAGGAAAGGAGGATGACAAGGTCTGAAGCAAGGCTCCTGGGAATGGAAACCGTTCCCGCATTGGACAAGATACCGCTGTCTTCGGAGGCCTGGGTCGGTACTCGCAAGGTGAGGGCTGCAGCCGTTGAGGGAAAAAATGCCTGCGCCAAGAGGATCCCCAGGATCAAGGGGATGACCCGCATCCCTGAAAGAACCGTCTTAGTCATAGGGTTTGAAGGAGGTGTCTATCCGGCTTTGGGTTTCGAAAAAAAAGCACAGAAAAGGTTAACCCGTTTCCTGTGCATCAACCGGTCTCAAAGCAAAGAGCGGCGAGTGTTGATCTCTCTATGCCTCAAAGGCCTTGAAAACGATGGTGGCGTTGGTGCCTCCAAAACCAAAGGAGTTGGACATGGCCGCTCTCACCTTGGCCTTTCTGGCCACATTGGGAACAAAATCCAGATCGCATGCCGGATCCGGAGTCTCATAATTGATCGTCGGTGGAATGACACCCTTCTTGATCGCCAAGGCGATGATGGCGGCTTCCACGCCCCCGGCCCCGCCGAGGAGGTGTCCGGTCATGGACTTGGTGGAGCTGATCGCCAGTTTGTACGCGTGCTCTCCGAAGACCGCTTTGATCGCTCTTGTTTCCGACTCGTCGTTGAGCTTGGTAGACGTTCCATGGGCATTGATGTAGTCGATGTCTTCAGGACGGAGCCCTGCGTCTTCTAGCGCATTCCTCATGCACAGGGTGGCCCCTCCGCCATCCGGATCCGGCGCCGTGATGTGATAGGCATCTCCGCTCATCCCGTAACCGATGACTTCGGCATAGATGGGGGCTCCACGGTCGAGGGCCTGTTGCATCTCTTCCAGCACCAGGATCCCTGAACCCTCCGCCATGACAAAACCGTCCCGGTTGAGATCAAAAGGCCTGGAGGCTTTTTCCGGTTCATCGTTCCGGGTAGAGAGCGCCCGCATCGCGCAGAATCCGCCTAAGGCCAGCGGAGTCACCACCGCCTCAGACCCCCCGGCAATCATGGCATCCGCCTTTCCCTCTCGAATGAGGGTCATGGACTCTCCCACGGCGTGACAACTGGCGGCGCAGGCGGTTTCGATCGAGAGGTTAGGCCCTCTCACGCCGAACTGAATGGCGATCTGGCCCGGAGCCATGTTGGCGATAATGCCCGGGATGAAGAAGGGGCTGATTCGGCGGGGACCCTGTTCCAGAAGCACCTGGTGATAGTGCTCGAGCATGGCAAGCCCTCCGAGCCCGGATCCCGTCAGGCACCCCACGCGGTGCCGGTTGGAGTCGTCGACCCTGAGACCTGACTCTTCCATCGCCATCCGGGCTGCAGCCACGGCCAGGTGAACGAAGATGTCAAACCGTCTCACTTCCTGCCTGTCCATGAAATCTTCGGACCGGAAATCCCATACCTGTCCGGCAATCTGACAGGGAAACGGAGAGGGATCGAATTTCTCTATTCTCCTGATCCCGGATTTCCCGGCGCAAAGAGCGTCCCAGGTCTTCTGAACCCCGGTCCCCAGGGGAGTCACCAATCCCAGGCCTGTCACCACAACCCTTCTTTTCATAAATCCCTCATCCTCTGTTTCACCTGCTGAACAGAGATGGTTTCCTGTCTTTTACTGACCGAGGGCCTTCTGAACGTAATCAATGGCGTCCTGGACCGTGGCGATTTTTTCCGCATCTTCATCCGAAATGGAAACGTTGAATTCCTCTTCCATCGCCATGATCAATTCCACCTGATCCAGCGAATCGGCTCCCAGATCATCGACAAAAGAAGCCGTGAGAACCACGTCTTCTGCCGCCACATCCAGCTGCTCGATGATGATCTTCTTAACCCTTTCGATAATGTCTGCCATGAACGTTTTCCTCCTTTGTCTCTGTCTTTGGTAGCCACACCACGTCAGGCTCACGGAATTGGAACCCCTAGAGGCAGGATTCCCCTATCCTCAGGTCACATGTACAGACCACCGCTCACATGAATCACTTGCCCCGTGACGTATTTGGATCCCCCGGAACAGAGCCAGTGGACCGCTTCAGCCACGTCCTCCGGTTCGCCCATCCTAGCCAGCGGAATTTGCTGCATAAAGATCTCCTTCACCTTGTCCGGCAGGGAGGAGGTCATCTCCGTGTCGATGAACCCCGGAGCAACCGCATTGACCGTGATGCCTCTCGAAGCGACCTCCCTGGCTAAGCTCTTCGTGAATCCCATGATCCCCGCTTTCGACGCGGCATAGTTGGTCTGACCCACATTGCCTATTTGGCCGACCACCGACGAGATGTTCACGATGCGGCCGGATCTTTCCTTGATCATGGAACGGATCACCGCCTGACTGCAATTGAAGACCCCCTTGAGATTCACTCTGAGGACCAGGTCCCATTCGTCCTCGCTCATTCTCATGAGAAGCCCGTCTTTCGTGATGCCGGCATTGTTGATCAAGACATCCACCCGGCCGAACCGGGCAAGGACCTCTTTGAAAAGGCGATCCACGTCTCCCCGGTTGGAAACATCGATTCGGTGAGCTTCCGCATGAACTCCTTGGTCGGTCAGACGATCCAGGGTCTCCTTGGCCGCAGAATCGTCCGGATCATAATGGAGAAGAACGAGCCTGGGCTTTTCCCCGGCAAACCGAAAGGCGATCGCCCTGCCGATTCCCCTGGATCCTCCCGTAATGATCACCACTCTTTCTGCGTCGCTCATAAGCATCCCCATCCGGAAAAAGCCGACTGGGAGAGCTTCCCTTCCACGCCTCGCAGGGCATAGCCCCCTTCCCTCCGAGGAGGACCCTCTTAGCTCTCTTCGGTTTCAATCAGGGTTTGGCCTTTGTAGGAACCACACTGTGCACAAACCCGGTGAGGGAGCACCGGCTCGTGGCACTGTGGGCACAGCGTTGGCCTAGGCAGGCTGACGTGATCATGAGACCGCCTCATGTTGCGGCGGGACTTTGATTTTTTTCTTTTGGGTAAAGCCATTATTTTTCCCTATTCTCCCTTGAGTCTCAATTTCGAAAAAGCCGGGGGACTCTGTGTTTTCCTGCACAGACAGGATGTCTCGTTCGAGTTGGCCCCGCACACAGGACAGAGGCCGCGGCAATTCTCTTTACAGATCGACTGCATGGGCAGAGAAAGATAGATCTGCTCGCGAACCACATCGCCAAGATCTACCGCATCCCCTTTGACGAAATCAACCTCCATGTCTTCTTCGAGCAGTTCGATTTCTTCCTGATCCGATCCCTCCCTTGGGACCACCAGGGTGACATGGAATTGCGATTCCACCTTCCTGTGGAAAGACTCAAGACAACGATCGCACCGTATCCGGATCCCCCCGCGGATCGTGCCTTGAACGAGAAATTTGTCGGCTGCCTTGGAGACCTTTACCCTGACATGGAGCGGGCCGTCAAGACCAAGGATTTGATCGTCCCCGGGAGCCGGCTGCCACCAACCTTTTTCCAGCACCTCACTGAATTCCGTCTCTTCACTGATCGCTAGAAGGTCGATGAGCATTGAAAAAACCTACTTAGAAACAATATCAGCCAATCTAACTAAAGCTAAGGTAAATGAACAACTATAATTGAGACCCCCTATTTGTCAAGCAAATTCCTGTCCCATGAAGAAATCCTGAAACCCACGGACTGTTTTTTCACGGCGGAGTGACTCCCGAATTCTCTATTTCTTATTGACCCTTACAAGCCTTTCCTGATATGATTGGCTATCTTCTTTCACACCCCCTCTGCTGCTTCTTTGTTTTTCTCCAAAAAAGAGGGGTCCGCCTCCGAGGGACTTATCCATGTGGATCTACAGGGAAAGACTCAGTTACCATGAAAAGCTCCGGCGATCTCTCTACGAGATCCTGAGAGACGTTCTCGAGCAACGGCTCATGAAGATCTCCCTGGTGGACTCCTATTACAAGCACATCCAGAGCGGAGCAGAGTACAGTTTTGTGGATAAAAGCGAACTGAAACCCAAATCGAAGAAAATGGAAAAAGAGTCTGACCTTTTCCGAACCTTCATTGTCATCTTCTGCGAGGGGAGTATCCATCCCTCGATGAAGAATTACATTCGTTTTTTCCCCGAAAACAAGGTCATCAAAGAAAACCTCGAGTTCTTCGCGGAGCTCCCCCTGTACAAGAACTTTGATCGCAACCTGCGCTACTTCGACAGACCCCGCTTTCTGGACTTCCTGGAGAGCTGGCTCGACGTGGATTATGCGCTGCTGATCCAGCAAGACCCTACCGTGCGAAGAAACAACCGATATGCTCTAACCCATTTTCACGTGAAAATCGACTGGCCCATTGCCGACGCCGCAGAAGATCTTGCCCGGTGGCTCCGTTACATCCAAACCCATCTCTACGAGATGGGAGATCCCGAGGGTCGCTATTTGCAGAGGAAGCTCTTCGAGTACTACGGATGCCATGTCAACGTGGGTGGCAGAAGAACGGCAGCCCTTATCGCCGCCCAGCTCATGAAGAGGTTGGATTTCATCACCACCGTGTTCGTGTCCAGCAGCGAATCGCGCTCCATGATCAAGTACTCGGAGCGGGGGCTCTCCAAATTCTTCCTCATTCAACTCACAGACAAACAGATTCTTGCCCTGGCAAACCGCGAGTTCATTGAACCGGAGAGCTTCAAGGCGGCCTATCTCTACCCTGCCCGCGAGGGGTACATCGGGATCTCTGAAGCCGTGTACGGTCACACCGCTTACGCAAAACCACCGGAAGACGGAAAGATGAGGCGGCTCAAACACCACGTAAGCTGGATCAGGCTCAAGGATGAGTTCCTGCACCCAAAGGAAGCTTTCCTGGATCTTCGCCCCATCAATTATCGGTGGGTCTACGCCTCCGACTAAATCTTGTTGAAGAACTCCTGCAAAGCCTTGATGAGGGCGACCTTTGAGTCGGCGGATGCATCCGGAACAAAGAAAAACTCCAGCAAAAAGACTACCGTGTAGTCCACGGCAGAGGTTTTGTACTCCTGGAAGGCGGAGACCTTCACCTCTTTGAGTTTTGCAAGGTCCCCCAGGTTCAACAGATCCGCTCTTCTCAAGATCAGGTTGAGCGCTTCCTTTGCATCCTCCGCATTCTCCAGGACCATCTCAATCCCTTCGAGTTTTCTGACCGCCTTGACAATCTTTTCACTTTCCACTTTGACTTTCATGCCCATGCCCCGCAAGTATGCGTCGAGTTCTTATCTTTTCTACCTGTTCTTGTCTTATGATGATCCGATTCAAAGCATTTGATTTTCCCTCTCTCTTACTACAAGATGGTTTTCTCCGTCAAATCCCCTCTCTCCGGCAGGTAAACAGGGTACCAGGATCTTGACCCGCCTTTTCGGCTAGGAATCCTTTCGAGAAGAGAGAGCCGCACAATATTGAAGAAAATCCTTTATAAGATAAACAGGATATGGTAAAAATACCCTGTTTTGTTTTCTTTGAACCTTATCCTCCCTGCCGAGGAGTATTCAGAGAGCGTTGGATGAACGAGACGGATATCATAAAGCGCCTTTTGAAAGAGGCGGACCTTTACCGAACCCAGGGGCTCCTGTCGGATGCCAAGACAAAGTACTTGCAAATTCTTTCCGTCATAGGGAAAAGCAAAACACTTGCCGAGCACAAGCCGCTCGTCGCCGGAGTGAAGAGCAAAATCCGGGCGGTTGACAACTCCTTGAATGAGCTGAGAGATACCCCGGAAAGACCGGAACTCTCCGGGGACCTGCAGGACCTCATCAAGAAACTGTTCAGCTTTTCCCAAACCAAGGAAGCCGCGGCCATTGAAGGAGCGGTGGCGCTTGCCAAATTCGGTCAGTACGAACAGGCGCTAAAGGAATTCCACAGGCTGCTGGAGCAGGGTGTCTTGCCCGTGGTCACGGCCAAAAACATGATCAAGTGTTACGCGGCCCTTAAAACACCCGAAGCGGCGGTTGCGCAGTTCGGCAAATGGAAGACCCGCGATTTCTTCTCCACGGAAGACCTCAAGTACATCCGGACTTTTCTCAAGACCTCCCTGGAGAAGGAAGGTTTCAAAACGGAAATCCCGGAGGTGGAAGCAAAGCCTTCTTTGGCTTCCAAGCCGAAAAAGAAAAAGGAAGAGGTTTTTCTTGAAATCTCCGCCATCTCCCTTCACCTCCAGGGCGGGCCTATGGCAGGGCAGACCATGGACTTTGACGTTCATTTCCAGTCCGCCAATACCGTCACCGTTTTGATTCCAGCGGTTCAAAAAAGCGTGGCAGACACCCTGATTCCGGGAACACGGCTCAGCGATATCCAGTGCTACTCTCCCATTACCGTGTTCAGGAGCACGGGCACTGTTTCCGGCACCGCCAAGATCAAGCAGGGACCGAGGCGGGGGGATTACACTCTGGATATCACCATTGATGCGGATTGAGTCGGCCCGCGGAATCTCTGAAGAGAAAAGGCTCCGGCAGGGGCTCGTGAGCAACGGACGACGCAGCCCCGTCCGGCAGATCAGGAGGAACCTCTCGAACGTTTATGGCCATTTTCAACGCGAAAGACAGAATCATCGAGTGTAAGCTGGTCTACTACGGCCCGGGGCGTTGTGGAAAGACCACGAATCTGGAGTACGTCTTCAAGGCCTTTCACAAGCAGACGCACTCGGAAATGGTCTCCATCAACACCATGGGCGATCGGACCCTGTTCTTTGACTTCTTGCCCATGGGTCTTGGAAAAATCAGGGGCTGCGACGTGAAGGTTCAGCTTTACACGGTCCCGGGCCAATCCCGGTATCGATCGACCCGAAAGATGGTGCTCAAAGGAGTGGACGGTGTGGTCTTCGTCGCCGATTCCCTGGAAGTTCGAAGAAAAGCCAACCTGCTTTCCCTGAAGGATTTGGCTGAGAACCTGAAAGAAGAGGGGAAAAGCATCTTCAACATTCCTCTCGTCCTTCAGTACAACAAACGCGACCTGGAGCAGCAAGGCATCCCGATTCTGCCCGTGGAGACGCTCGATCAGGACCTGAACAGCAAACTCAAGGTCCCCTATCATCCGGCGAGCGCTCTCAAAGGAGAAGGGGTGGGCGGCACTCTCAAAGAGGCGCTGCTCCTCACCCTGCGCCACCTGCAAAAAGAGCTGCACTGGACAAAATAGAGGATCGAGCATGGGAGGCAAAGCGGTACTCACAGGAAATCTGAAATTCACCAGCCTTGCGGATCTGTTTCAGATCATCGGCGGGAACAGCAGCACCGGGACGCTGCGGATCATGAGCCAGTACGTCCCCCATCCGGGCATCGTTTATTTCGTCAAGGGCAATCCGGTCAACGCGGTGAACGGTTCCCTCAAAGGGCTCGATGCGGTTTACTCCCTTTTCGGAAGAACAGAGGGGAGCTTCGAGTTCACTGAGGAAAAAGTTCCCGGCGAACCTGCGATCGAGAAGAGCCGAATGGAAATCGTTCTGGATGCCCTGAGGATGATTGACGACGGAGTCATCGAAAAAGTCGGTCCCAGCACGGCAGACGTACTGTTAAGCAAGAAGGGATCAAAATCCAAGGACGGTCAAAAAAGTGAACTGCCGGTGATCAAGGGGCCCGCCATTGACTACCTTTACATTCTGGACGAGGAGGAGTTTCCCGACGGGAGAACCGTGGTCAAAGAGGGCAGCCACGGCAAATGGATCTGGGTCATTCTCGATGGAGCGGCTCAGATCACAAGAGAGACTTCACGGGGACCCCTCACGATCGCCAAGCTGGGGGAAGGATGTTTCATCGGGAGCTTCACGTCGCTGCTGTTTCAGGAATACGCCCGGAGCGCCACGGTGACCGCCATGGGGGACCTTCGCCTGGGTCTTCTGGACACCCAGCGGTTGGCCGGGGAGTTCTACACCCTGCCCGTCGATTTCCGAAACACCCTTTCCAGTCTTGACCGCCGGCTCAAGAAGATTACCGACAGAGCCGTGGATCTCTCTTCGAGGAAGGACGATCCCCTCGTGCTTCCTGCCAAAGGATTGGAAGTTGCGGTGGATATGGGATCCAAGAAGGATGAACTCCATTACATCCAGGAAGGCCAGGCCTATGTGGTGGGCAAGACGGCCAAAGGCGCTCTTCCTCTGCTGCTCCTTGAGAAAGATGACGTCTTCGGAAACCTGCCGTTCATGGATATGGGACAGGAGCCGCGGAACGCCTCTGTGGTGAGTACCCCGTCCCTGAAAACCATTCCCCTGGACGCCGAAGAGCTTCACACGTCCTACGATCACCTGTCCCAGGCCTTCAAGGGCATGATCTTCAACATCTGCACCTGCGTGTCCATCACCACAAAACTCGTTTATCTCTTCAGCCGAAGCAAATAGCCGGAATTCTTTTACGGAGACGACGACCTATGCAAAAAACGACTCCTGCAGGACTGAGGAGAACCCTGGCCTCTGCCCTGGCGTTCGTCCTGCTTCTCGGGGCTTGTCCGGGGGTTGCGGAGCCAACCGATTCGAGTGACCCTGCCCTGGCTTTGGAACGAATCGGGGTGATGCCTTTTTTCAAAGGATCCTTCGGTTCTTCCATCACGGAAAGCGTGGTCTGCCCGGTCTGTGATTTGACGTATGATCCCCGCAGCCTCTCTGCCGACTGCGACAAGGTTTTGACGCGCTATGTCCGCGAGGCTCTCGAAAAAAAGCATGGGGACCGCGTGGTTTCTCAGCCGCTCGTGGCCAAGACCTACGCCCAGCTTCCTTTGGACGACCGCCGGGACACCCCCCTTTCTCTTTCTCAAAAAGTGGGAAAGCTCTTGGGTGCCAACCTCATGACCGTGGGCACGGTCTGGAAGTATAGGGAGAGAGCAGGCGGAGCCAGCGCGGTTTCAAGCCCTGCTTCGGTGGCGTTTGCTCTTCACCTGGTGGACGTGGAAAGCGGAAAGGTCCTCTGGAGCAAGAGCTTTGTCCAGACCCAGCGTTCCCTGTCCGAGAATATCCTCAATGCGAAGGCTTTTTTCGAGCAGGGGGCGAAATGGCTTACCGCGGATGAACTGGCCTCTTTTGGAGTTAAAGAGATCTTCAAGGAATTTCCCTACTAGCGGCTTCTCCCCGCCCAAGTCCTCCTTCCAGGCGGCCGTTTGACACGGCTCCCCGCGCTGCTTAGATTATTTCGTCTGAATCCCCTCGGACTAGTCGAGAACGGGGGATCACGTTCTCAATTAAAGCTTTTCAATACACCCTTTAAATGCAAAAGGAGGACTTAAGATGATCGGAAAGAAAATGGAATCCGCGTTGAATGAACAGGTCAATCGAGAGATGTATTCCGCATACCTCTATATGTCCATGTCGTCCTTCAGCGACAGGATCGGGCTCAAGGGATTCGCCAACTGGTTCATGGTCCAGTATCATGAGGAAATGCTCCATGCCATGAAGATCTACGAATACATCGCGCGGCAGGGCGGCAAGGGAAGGCTCATGAGCCTTCAGGAACCTCCCTCCGAGTTCGAGTCGCCCCAAGACATGTTCGAAAAGACGCTCGCCCATGAACGGTTCATTACCAAGTCCATCAATGACCTTGTGGACCTGGCGATGGCCGAGAGAGACCACGCCACCCAGATTTTTCTCCAGTGGTACGTGACCGAACAAATCGAGGAAGAAGAGAACGACAACGACATCCTTGCCAAGCTCAAACTCGTGGGCACGGGAACAGAAAACAACAATGGGCTTTTCCTCCTCGACAAGGAATTGGGAACACGGATGACCACGGTCCTCACGGATTTCAGCAAGGGTATCGAGGCAGGCATGAAAGCGGCTGCAGCCGCGTAGATGCAGGGCTGAAGGCCGTCTCGACCGTAATCCCCAAGATCTTCTTCTTCCATGAAAGGCAGAACCCCATCCGGTTCTGCTTTTTCTTTGTGCACAGACCCTCAAAAGAAATCGTCCAAGTTTACGGAAAAAATACATCATCTAGTATCGTTTCGGTCTCTGATACACTATATATATAAATTATGCATAATTTATATCTAATATACGATAAAATTGTTGACAAATATAAAAATTGAAGTATTATATTAACCCAACAGCAAGGAAAAGTTAGATGAGAACAGGGAACCGACAAATAGAAACACAGTGCCAGCAAACGAACTTCTCGGGTGTTCGTGCATCTTTTTGCCGGGAATCTTATCTATTAAAAGACATGAAGATTTGCTCGGCAGGAAAAACGGCGTTGCGGGAAGTCGTTGGGGATGGAGACGTTGGAGATTTAGAAAGCCTAACCTAAGATTTGGCCCGTTTAGAAAAGGATTTTAAAACCAACCCTCCATTCAAAGCAGAGCCAGAAATGGCTCTGCTTTTTTTCTGCCCCGAGACGTGAACTCGCCCCACCAAGAAATTGAATATCCCTTTTGCCTGTGATACACTCCTGCGCTACCCCTGAAGGAGCCATGACACGATGACCGAAGAGAAAATTGTAACCCGATTCCCCCCGAGCCCCACAGGGTACCTTCACATCGGCGGAGCAAGAACAGCGCTCTACAACTGGCTGTTTGCCAGGCAGAAGAAAGGGAAATTCATTCTCAGAATCGAAGATACGGACAAGGAAAGATCCACAGATGAAGCAACCCGCGCCATCGTGGACTCCCTCCAATGGCTCGGCATCGATTGGGACGAGGGCCCTCACTTTCAGTCCCGGCGATATCCCATTTATCAGGAGATAGTCGAACGGCTCCTCTCCACGGGCGAGGCCTATTACTGCCACTGCACTCCTGAGGAGTTGGATGCAAGACGGGAGGCGGCCAAAGCCCTCGGGCTGAAACCCAAATACGACGGTAAGTGTCGGGACAAGGGCCTTGGGCCCGGCCCCAACTCCGTGGTGAGGCTCAAGTCGCCGCAGGGGGGCAAGACCGTTTTTCATGACCTGGTCAAGGGATCGATTTCCTTTCAGAATGAAGAACTGGATGACCTGGTGCTGTGGCGTTCCGATGGAAGCCCCACCTATCACCTGGCCGTGGTCGCGGACGACATCACCATGGGCATCACCTATGTGATCCGGGGGGACGATCATGTCAACAATACCCCTCGCCAAATCCTCATCTACCAGGCCCTTGGAGAACTCCTTCCCCACTATGCCCACGTGCCCATGATTCTCGGCCCTGACCGCACGAGACTCAGCAAGCGCCACGGTGCGACTTCGGTCCTGGCCTACCGGGACATGGGGTATTTGCCTCATGCTCTGCTGAACGCTCTCGCCAGGGTCGGCTGGTCTTATGGAGACCAGGAGAAGTTCACGGTCCAGGAACTGATCCAGAAGTTTTCCCTGGAAAACGTGGGCAAGTCCGCGGGAATCTTCAACCCGGATAAGCTCCTTGACCTGAACGCCCAGTACATCCGTGAGTCGGATCCCAAAGACTTGGCTGAAGCGCTCGTCCCTTTTCTGGAGAGGCTCGGATTCCAGTCTCCCGACGGAGGCCGGGTGCGGGGTGCTGCGCAGACGCTCCGGATGCGGAGCAAAACGCTTGTCGAAATGGCCGAGAGTGCCCGTTTCTACTTCGACGAGAATTTTCGCTACGAAGACAAAGCGGATCGGAAGTTCCTGAAACCGGATATCGCGCCTCTCGTGAAAGAAACCAGGGTCCGTCTCGAAAGCCTCGACGGCTTTACGCAGAAGAGCCTGGAAGGCTTGTTTCTTCGCATCCTCGACGAAAAGAAGATCAAGCTGGGAGAGATCGCTCAGCCTCTCCGGGTGGCGCTCACAGGCACAAGCGTCAGCCCAGGGCTTTTTGAGGTGATGGAGGTTCTCGGAAAGGAAACGGTCCTCCGGCGCATGGACAAAGCCTTACAGCACCTCGCCCAAAAAGCGCCTTCAGCATAAGGCCTTTTTCAGGATCCTTCTGTGGCGGATTGGAGCCCGGAGGGGGATGACTAACCTTTAACGATGATGAGGAGGTGACGATGTACAGAGTGATGTTGAGGGACAATATGTCTCCGAGGGCAAAAGAGATCCTGGAAGCGACAGGCCAGATCCAAGTGGTCGTGGACAACGACAAAGCCACGAACGATCCGAAAGTCCTTGCCGGCCTGATCGGCGAGTTCGACGGACTCGGCGTCCGCAGCGGCACCAAGGTCACTGCTGCGGTGTTTGAAAAGGCGGGAAAGCTCAAGGTCGTGGCCCGTGCCGGCATTGGGGTCGACAATGTGGATGTGAGCGAAGCCTCCAGCCGGGGCATCGTGGTGATGAACGCCCCCGGAGGAAACACCCTGACCACGGCAGAGCACGCGGTCTCCATGATGCTTTCCCTGGCGCGGAACATCCCGCAGGCGACCGCTTCCATGCGCGCCGGCCTGTGGGAGAAGAAAGCCTTCATGGGAGTCGAAATCGGCGGAAAAACACTGGGCATCATCGGATTGGGCCAGATCGGCCGCGTCGTCGCCTCCCGAGCCCAGGGTCTGGGCATGAAGGTGATCGCCACCGACCCTTACATCACCAAAGAAGTGGCCGCCTCCCTTGGCGTGGAACTGGTTCTTATGGACGACCTGCTAGCTCACGCGGATTTCATCTCTCTGCATGTTCCCCGGATGGAGGAGACCAAGAACCTGATCCGCAGTGCGACCCTCCAGAAGATGAAGAAGGGCGTTCGTCTGATCAACTGCGCCCGCGGAGACGTGGTCAACCTGGACGACCTGGCCGAAGCCATGTCCAAAGGCCACGTCGCCGGCGCAGCCCTTGATGTGTTCCCCCAGGAGCCCCCCGATTTTTCAGCGCCGGTCTTCAAGCATCCGAACATCATTCTCACCCCTCACCTTGGAGCAAGCACTGGCGAAGCCCAGGAAAAGGTTGCCGAGATGATCGCCAGGCAAATGGTGAGCTACTTGATCGAGGGGATCATCATCAATGCGGTGAATTTTCCGTCCATCCCCATGGAGACCATGGCCAAACTCCGGATCCATTTGGATCTCGCGGAACAGATGGGGTCCATGGTGGGCCAGATGGTCCGTCAACCCTGCGACATGAACATCACCTACAGCGGCTACCTGACCGAATACGACACACGGGTCCTGACCCACGCAGTTCTCAAGGGTCTTTTGAGCTGCTTTACGGACCGTCCTGTGAATTTTGTCAACGCGCCCCATCTGGCCAAAGACAAGGGAATCAAGGTTCAGGAGACGATCCAGTTACAGGCGGTGGAGTACACCAACCTGATCCGCATTGACCTTCCGGGGATCAAGAACGATTTGAATGAGATCTGGGGAACGGTCTTTGCCAAGAAGTATCCGCGAATTGTGCGTATCGGCAGGATTTTCCTTGACGCCGTCCCCCAGGGTCCCATGATCCTCGTCCAGAATGTGGACCGGCCCGGTGTGATCGGCAATATCGGTATGACCCTGGCCAAGCACGGGATCAACATCGCCCGTTTTCAGCTTGGAAGGGCAAAGGAGCAGGCGATTTGCACCGTTAACCTCGACACTCCGGCGAGTGAAGACATCCTGCACGAGATTCGTTCTCTGCCCAACATCCTGAGCGTCCGGTACATCAAGTTCGCCGGATGACCAAGGAAGATCCCAGGGACAAGCTCCGCCTCACCCATGAGGATGTGGTGGCCATGAACTTCGTGAGAGCCCCTGGGATCTATGTTTACCGAAGGCACTACCGCGCCGGGCTCCGTTCCCACATCATGCAGGTCCTGCTTCGTGAAGACCTCGACAGGGAGAGGACGGGAGTTCTCAGGGACGGGGTCCGGCAGTTTCCCAAGGCCCGTCCCCTCAAGATGTTGCGAGTCTTCAGAACCCGATTCAGAACCCTGAAGGAGGCGGAAGAAGAACTGGTCCGCTTCAAGATCATCGAGACCTACCTCGCTCCTCTCCACATGGCCCGGTCAAACGAATTCCTCGTCGATTTCACTGGGGGAGATCGAAGGGAACCCCTCCTCTGCGGGCTTCAGGAATACATGGAAGGCGAGACGATCAATCCGTGGAACCGTCTTGACGATCAGGAACTCGCCTCCTTGAGGGAGCGCATGCCCGATCCTGCAGGATCTGAATCTCAAAGGGAATGGATTGCCAACGTGCGCGCCCAGGCCGGGGGGTTTGTTCTGCGGCTCAAGGGATTGATTTCCGAGGCAGGCTATGTTCCGGATCTTGCAGGGTCGGGCAACCTCATCCTGACGGCTGCGGGCCTCATCAAACTGGTGGACATCAACAACGTCTCCAGGGTTTCCTTTGATTCCTTCATCCCTCTCGACGACAGGGGCTATCCGGTATGTGACAAATCCGTGGAAGCCCTCTCCATGCTGGAAAAGAATCTGGCCGGTCGCCCCCTCGATCCTGAGGACAAGCTCTACAAGGTTTTTCTGGCCCCTGACCGAATGGACAGGGTCCGGGTTCTGGAAAGTGAATTCCATACGACCCCGCCCCTCAGCTGATGTTTCGACTCTCCTAGGAGATTGTTTTTTGGGCAATCCTGTCAGCCGCGCCCGATAAAGGGCATCTTCGTGGCCATGATCATCAGGAACTGGACATTGGTCTCCAGGGGGAGGCTCGCCATGTAGAGCACGGCGCTGGCCACATGGCTCAGGTCCATGAGCGGCTCCGGCGCGACGGTGCCGTTGGCCTGAGGAGCTCCTGTGCCTATTTTCGAAGTGATCTCCGTTGTCGCGTTGCCGATGTCGATCTGGCCGCACGCGATGTCGTACCTCCTGCCGTCGAGGGAGGTCGACTTGGTCAGGCCGGTGATCGCATGCTTGGTCGCGGTGTAGGGCGCTGAATTGGGCCGCGGTGCATGGGCCGAGATCGATCCGTTGTTGATGATGCGGCCTCCGCGGGGAACCTGGCTTTTCATGATCTTGAAGGCTTCCTGGGTGCACAGGAACGCACCCGTCAGGTTGATATCCACCGCGGTTTTCCACTGCTCGAAACTCAGGTCCTCCAAGGGAACCCCAGGAGGGAAGATCCCCGCATTGTTGAAGAGCAGGTCCAGCCGACCGAAGACCTCTTTGGTCCTGGCGAACAGGGCTTGCACGGAATCCGGAAGGCTCACGTCGGCCGGGACCACCAGGGCCTGAGCGCCTGCAGACCCGGCATCTTTTGCGGTCTGTTCAAGAGGTTCCCTGCGCCGGCCGGCCAGGACCACCCGGTACCCCTCCTTCAGAAGCGCGAGGGCAACGGTTTTTCCGATGCCGCTGCCGGCGCCTGTGACGAGAGCGACTTTGTTGTGACCGCTCATTTCGCAACCTCCTCCGCTTCAATCCCTTTCCAAATCGTTTCCCACCTCAGGAGAACTACCTTTGGAGCATGAGTTTCGCAGCGAGCTTCATCTTTCCAAGAGTTCCTTTCTTGCGGGCCATGATCGTCTCGTAGAGTTTCTCACGGGTTTCAGGAGGAACCGTTTCTTTCTCTCTCTTGGCGAGACGCATGGCTCCCGAGGGACAGGCCGTCACGCAATTGCCGCAGCCGATGCAGCGCGTGGCATCGACCTCTGAAATCCCCTGTTTCCCGTTCACAGCGACGGCCTTCACTTGGCACTGTTCCACACACGTCCCACAACCGGTGCAGGTTCCTGTGTCCACGGTTGCAAAGTAGTTGGCCGCCCAGAAATCGAGCGGCCTTGGCAGCATCCTCTGAAGGCGCAGCATGCCGCAGCAGCATCCGCAGCAGGCGCAGATAAAGGATGCTTCCTGGGAATTGGAAGGCTGGAAGACCAGCCCCTCCGCTTCATTCTGCCGGCCGATGGAAAGGGCTTCCTCTCTGCTCACTTCCCTCCCCTTCCCCGCCTTGACTAAATGCTTGGCCATATCTCCAAGCGCCATGCAGGTCTCCGTTCTTGACGTCTTCCGGCAAGGGGTCCCCTTAAGGGCGGAGGACTTCCTGCAGATACACTCATTGATCACAAAGGGGCCTTGCGATCCTTTGATGAGGCTCGTGAGTTCGTCGTAGGTGGCCACGTGGTGTTCTACACGGATGCTTTTCTCCACAGGAATGGTGCGCATCTGGGGAAGATCTGAACTCAGGAACTCCAGGCCGAAGGCTTTGGTGCTGGTGTATTCGTCAAAGTCTGCCAGCACTTCGCGCGAGAGTTCGTAGAGCTGACCTTCGTACATGCCGACGATGAGGGGCGTGTTGAAGAAGTGCTGCTCGCCGTCTCTTTCTATCTCTCCGATCACTCCCTTGTTCGCCATTGCATTCAGGGTATTTTTCACTTCCTCAAAGGCGATCCCCTTTTCCCGGACGTCCTCATAGATCTCCCTGAGTGGCCTGGGCCTGTAACTCAACGTCATTGCGACGCGGGCTTCACCGGGGTTGAAAAATCTCTTCAGCAGACGGATTTCGCTCCCTGATTTGGTGGCAGGGAAACCGACCGGCTGCTGGTTCAGGTGCTTCTGAAGATCTCTGTAAACCTGATCCTGATCTTTCATGCTCACCCCTCCCTTAAGGTTGCTTCATTGCCCAAAATCAAATCTCCGGCCGTTTTATCCATCCTTTGTTCATTGTTCCCGAACGGTGAGGGTCAGGTTCGGCAAGCTTGCGAGCCGTAACCTGACCCCTTTGGTTCGGCCTCACCGATCTTTTTCTCTCGAAAGATCGTTGTTGTGAATATCCCTTTCTTGCGCCCAATCTCCTTGAAGCCATTCTTCTCGTAGAGCCGCTGCGCAGCTTCCTCGTTTGGACTTGTCGAAGTATAGAGCCTGACTCGGTCGAAACCAGCATCCCGCGCCCGAGCTACCGTGTGTTCAATCAGTGCCTGGCCGATGCCATGCCCTCTCGCTTTAGGATCTACACAAAACCAGGCGACCCATATCGCCTCTTCGGCATCCTTCTTGTAACGATACAATCCTGTTGTACCCAACACGGTCCGGGTTTCATCTACGTACACATCGAATGCAACTTTGTCCCTGATACCAGCAAGGAACATCAACAAGCGACCAGCAACGCTCTCGGGATGCTTGATTGCGACGAAGCTGAATCGCTCGATAGGCGTCATCCATAGGAAGACAGACCGAACAAGAGACTCAGCCTGACCCATGAGTGCATCCGAACACTGAATGATTGGCATTGCTATTGTCTATTTCTTGATGTTGCCGAACAGTGGCAATAGATGGAAAGTTTTCCCTCATATCACCATTATAGGACGGAAAAAGTTCCACCTGTTGCGATACTAAGCATAAAAAAGCGGAAAAACCGGCCGCAGATCTTCCATGTTTGAACGATAGGCACCGGTAAACATGGAACCCGGGAAGGGAGGATAGAAAACCGGCTCTGCTACAAGCTCTTGGTAAGCGGCCAGTTCTTCATAATATTTCTGTGAATTTACCACCTTAGGCGACCAAATACAACGCAAAAGAGGGGGGATCTGAGGTGATCGCTAACAGGTTCCGCTAAACAGGTCCCTCAAAGCACTCTGCAGTGACGAGAGCAACTTTGTTGTGCCCCCTCATTTCGCAAACTCCTCCGCTCCTTTGGAAAAGACGGCTTCCATCTCGTGACGGAAGCGCACCGCCTCACTGTCTTCCGCAGCCACATCGACAGATCAATGGCATCTTTTTTATCACGGTCTGCCCCAACTGTCCACCCTTCAAGGATGCACCGCAGGCGAAGGCCGCTTAGGAAACTTTCCGCGATTTTCCATCTGAAAAATGGCAACGGCTCCGCTAAATGCTCAGAAGTGGGAAACGCTCCTTTTACATTTCTTTTACAAAGTCCTCCGCCGTTTTCGTGTACACTGCTTTTTTTCTGAAAAGAGAATCAACGATAAGGATTTATTACGGAGAACCAATAAGGAGGTCTATAGAGGAAACATCATGACATTATTACTCACTTCAGTGTTCGGCCCCTATGGTGTGGATGATGAATATGGGGAAAAAGAAAACAAGATGGAACTGTTTCACAACCAGGTGACCAGGGAGCAGGGGATCTTTTCATACCGCTTCAATCACGGGAGCCAGGGGCTCTATTTCCTGGCTGAAAACGTTGACATGCCGACAGCGGTTCTGGATTTTCCAAGCTTCAAGCGATTCAAAAAGGAATTGAAAAAGGGATACGATTACGTCGGAATCAGTTTCATCATCCCCAATTTCAAGAAGGCAAGGGAGATGGCGCGGGCCGTTCGCGAGCTGTCGCCGAAATCCAAGATCATCCTGGGGGGGCACGGGGTCAATATCCCCAACATCGAATCGATGATCGAACATGATTTCATCTGCAAGGGTGAAGGCGTCTACTACTTGAGAGAGCTTTTCAAGGAAAATGTTCACAAGCCGATCAAGCATCCTCTCGGATACAGCTCCTTCAACAGGCAAGTCATGGGTGCGCCATGGGCGCCTGATTCCGGCATTCTCATAACGGGCGTGGGGTGTGCAAACAGATGCCGCTTTTGTGCAACGTCCCACTTCTTCGGCACTTATGTTCCTTACCTGAAGACCGGGAAGGAGATTTTTGATCTCTGTTGCCGTTACGAAGAGGAGATGCATGTAACGGACTTCGGAGTGCTGGACGAGAATTTCCTGAAGATGAAGGATCGAGCCCTCGAACTCCTGGACCTGATGGAAAGGAACCAGCGCCGCTTCACCTTTGCCATCTTCAGTTCCGCCGAGACGCTGAAAGAACTCGGCGACCTGGATATTCTCGTCCGGCTGGGCGTCACTTTCATATGGGTGGGGGTTGAATCAAAGAACGTCCTCTATGCGAAGAACAAGAACACGGATTTCCAGGTTCTCTTTTCGGAACTGAAGAAAAGAGGAATCAGCGTCCTGGCCTCTTCCATTCTCTTCAATGAGGAGCACGACAAGAACACGATCTGGGAGGACGTCGACTACGTGACCTCCCTGAAGCCGGATTATGTGCAGTTTGCACCGCTCGGACCGATCCCGGGGACAAAGCTGTACGAGGACTACGAAGAGCAGGGAAAAGTAATCCATGCCATCCCCTATAGATCCCAACACGGTCAGGGGAAGATATGGTTTCGGCACGATCATTTTTCCAGAGAGGAATCAGAAGACTTTTTGCGTCTTGCCTTTGAGATCGATTACAACAGGAACGGCGCATCCATGTTGCGGGGCATGAGAACCACATTGAACGGGTACGCGTATTGCAGGAACCACCCTGACGAGGCTGTCCGACGGCGCTCAGAGGGTTTTAAGAAGAGACTCAAAATCATGCGGTATTTTCTCACGGCTTCGACCATTTTTGTTCAAAACCGGCAGAGCGAAATACTGTTGAGGGAAATCAAGAAATCCTTTCGGTCGGAATTGGGCAGAACAAAGGCTCTCGGCCTGGCCCTATCCCTGCTTGTCGTCTGCTACAGCGTCAAGGAATACCTGCGATGCCGACTCGTTGGAGACGCAAGGATGCCCAAGACTACCTATCGCCCGGTGAACAGGGAGTCTGTGAAAGGGGTCAAACCGGCAAGGGCCCCGGAAGTGATGAAGGTTGCATCCAAAGCCGCATACGGGTGGTCGCAACAGTCCGGGCATTAGCAGGTTGCTGAAAACCGCCCATCTACTGCGTTGCCCTCACCCCTCGTCGTTGCGACGTACTGGAATGTACGACTCACTCCTCGGGATTTCGGGCGCCTTGTATCTGGGCGTTTTGAGCAACCTGCGTGCGGAGTTTTTTTCAGCATCCTGCTAGAGTCATAGCCATAGGCTTATCTGCAAATGACCGAGAATCTCAGTGACAAGTGACGAGACGCTTCGCTTACGAGATACGGGTAAAGACTTCCACTCGTATCTCGTCTTGTCGCTCGTCACTTTGGTTGCGGCCGTGGCCTTTTAGCGGTTGAATTCATAACCTCATGGGAATAGAATCCTCAATGGAAGGATGCTTTGCATCTGTCCCACCAATACCAACAACAACTGTTAAGGGCTCTGCCGGGGCTGTCGGAGATGAGTCAAGCCAAGTGGTTTCTTCATCCCATCCTTATTTTCGTTTCCTCCATTGTGGCGGTGGGCCTGTCCCTTTTCCTGTATATCTACTGGTACCTGGAGGTCAGCACGGGTCTGAAGAGTGTCATAGAGAGGGCCAGCCTGGATCGCGATCAGATTCTAGCGCCCCAGACCTGGGTGGTGATCCTCGTGCTCTCCGCTCTCGTGGGGATCATTCTGATGGGCATCTTCACCATCTTTGTCTACCATCAGAAGACCATTCAGCTCTACCGTCTCCAGCGCAACTTCATCAGCAATTTCACCCACGAACTGAAGACCCCGGTCACTTCCATGAAGCTGTATCTGCAGACGTTCCGCAAGCACGAGCTTTCCCGGGGGGACCAGCTCAAGTACATCGGGTACATGGTCCAGGACGCGGACCGGCTGTCCGACAGCATCAACCGCATCCTCAGCCTTGCCAAGATCGAGAGCGGGGTCTATGAAGACCGGTTTGTTGCGGAGGATCTCGTCGAGGTTGTCGAAGGATTTTATGAAAAGAACCGTCCTCTGTTCGGTCGGTGCGAGGTGACGATTCACAATCCTTCCGGCCGTTCCTTTCCCTACCCCATCAATCTCGTCCTCTTTGAGATACTGCTGATGAACCTTTTCACCAATGCGATCAAGTACAATGAGGCCGAGGTTCCCCGGCTGGACGTCCGCTTCGAACCCAAGGCCAAAGGGTTGCACATTCGCTTCGAGGACAACGGCATCGGGATCCCGAGGTCGGAGGCGAAGAAGATCTTCAGGAAGTTTTACCAGATCGGCCGCGCTGAGAATATGTCGGCCAAAGGTACGGGGCTCGGCCTGCATCTGGTTGAGAGCATCGCCCGTTTTCACGAGGGGAGAGTGATTGTCGAATCAAAGGAGGGTGAGAAGGGATCTGTCTTCTCACTGATCCTGCCTTTCAAGTTTCCCATGACCAGAAATGAGGGGGGCCATGGCTGATTCCAAGCAGGAACGCATTCTGGTCGTTGAAGACGAGTCGCACCTGGCCGAGGGTTTGAAACTGAACCTGACCCTCGAGGGGTATGAGGTGAGGATCGCCGCAGACGGGAGCTCCGCCCTTCAGGGGTGGAAGGAATGGCGTCCGGACCTGATCGTGCTGGACATCATGCTCCCGCAGATCGACGGGCTGTCGGTGCTTCGAGCCATCCGGCTGGAAGACGAGCGCCTTCCGATTCTGATTCTGTCTGCCAAAGCGGATTCCGAGCACAGGGTAAAAGGTTTTTCCTACGGCGTTGACGACTACCTTGCCAAGCCCTTCAATCTGGACGAGTTCCTGCTCCGCGTGAAGCGACTCCTGACCCGAGTGTCCTGGTCCCGCGAATCGGCCGACTCGGACGCAGGAGGCACCTCGTCAGTCCCTCGACTCTACCGGTTCGGACGCAACACGATCGATTTCGAGACCCTGAACGCGGAGGGCCCTTCAGGCCGGATCGCCCTGACCGAGCAGGAAGCCAAGCTCTTGAAGCTGTTTGTCGCGAACCGGGGGAAGCCCCTTTCAAGAGACAAGCTCCTTGAAATCGGCTGGGGCTACTCCAGGGGCACCACCACCCGAACCGTGGACAATTTCATTGTCCGGTTTCGGAAGTATTTTGAAGCCGACCCCAAAAAACCTGTCTATTTCAAAAGCCTCCGATCGGTGGGATATGTCTTCGACCACGACTCAGACTAAGGAGGACGATCATTTCCGTATTCTTGGAATAGATGTCGGATCCGTCTCCTTGTCGGTCGCAGAGATCAACCTGAAAAGGGAGATTCTCAAGACAGCCTATCGATTCCATCACGGTGACATCAGGGAAACCTTCAGGGAGGCACTGAATGGTTTCGACCTGAGGGAAATCCGCTGGGTAGCGGCCACCTCTTCGACTCCTTCCATTCTTATGGAGAGGGGATGGAGAAGGCCGGGGTGTACGTGGGGACCATGTCGTTCATGGACATTTCCCTGAAACTGCCCATAAACACCTATTTCGCCTACATGTTCGGCGGGTATATCCGCAAGATCGCATGCGGGCTGAGGCCCTACGAAAAGACAAAGGGAGCGACGGACGGGGTGGTCAAAGAGAGCATGGACATCCTGGTGGAGGCCTTCAGCGGAAAGAGACGAAAAGAGGAAGCGCTCGCCGAGGTGATCTCCCGTTTCGAGGCCATCGAAATATCCCGTGAACGGAAGCCGAAGGTGGCGATCTTCGGCGATCTGTACGTGCGGGACAACGACTTGATGAACCAGGATCTCACGCGCTTCATTGAAAGGCACAATGGGGAAGTGATCGTGACCCCCTACAGTTCGTATGTACAGATGATCGCCGGGGCCTATCTGAGAAAGTGGTTTACGGAGGGCCACTACCTGGACATCCTCTCTTCAAAGGCACTGATGTCCACCGTAACCAGGATGGCGAAAACATACCACAAGACCTTCAGCCGGATTTTGGAAAACCCCGCACCGGGGTACGATGAAAGCCCGGAAAAGATTCTCTCCGAATACAACGTCAGAATCGAGCACACCGGAGAGTCCATGGACAACCTTCTCAAGATATTCTACATCAAAAAGCACTTCCCGGATGTGTCCCTGTTTGTTCAAACGAGCCCTGCCTTCTGCTGCCCTTCTCTGGTCACCGAGGGCATGGCGAAAGAGATAGAGAAGAGAACGGGTGTCCCCGTCGTATCCATCACCTACGACGGAACTTCAGGGAACAAGAACGAGGCTGTTGTTCCCTACCTCGCCCATTTGAAGAGAGAAGAAGACTAATGCAGGCCAGCGGCAGCAACCAAACTTGAGCCAGGACCGAGGGGTATGGGCGAGGGAGTGGACTTGTCCGTTGTCGGTTTATGAAGTCACGGGTAAGACACCCCTCATTTTATAAACAACTTGATTTTAGTGAAAAAAGGGTTAAACTAGGGGTAATTCATAGGAGCTCACCCTGTGGGTGGGCTCTTTGTCTTTTTGAGGTCAGATCTTTTTACCAAGAATGTCCTCCTTTGAAATTCTGGTGACGATTAAAGTTGGGGTATTGAGGGTGATGGGAATCGCAATAGAAGAAAAGGCGGAAGACACATTCTCGGTAGGCGAGAACATTGATTCGACCGCTGTAAACCGCAAGGAGAATCTTCCTAGAGAGAAGGGGGAAGAGGTGAACGAAAAGGAGGAGAACATCGAAGATCGCAATGAGTTCATGGAATTGTATGAAGAGAATCTGAAGAGCATCCGTGAGGGTAACGTTGTCAAAGGAGAGATCGTTCAAATTGACAAGGAATTTGTGCTGGTTGATATCGGCTACAAATCAGAAGGGCAAATTCGCATCGCCGAGTTTACCAACCCGAGAGGAAGGGTGACAGCCAAGGTGGGGGACGTGATCGATGTCCTCCTGGTCCGTAAAGAAAATAAGGAGGGCCGTATTATTCTTTCCAAGGAAAAGGCTGCCGGAGTCAAGCTGTGGGACAACATCGAAGCAGCGTTCCGGAATCAAGATACCGTCCGAGGTAAAGTCATTTCTTTGGTGAAGGGAGGGCTTTCTGTCGATATTGGCGTTCAGGCTTTCCTGCCTGGGTCCCAGGCCGTTCTACGACCAGTCAGAGATTTGAGCACCCTGATAGGAACAGAGCACGATTTTAAGATCGTAAAGTATGAAAAGAGCGAAAAGAATATCGTTCTGTCTCGCCGTGCTGCCTTAGAGACGGAACAGAAGGCACTGCGCGAAAAAACACTCGCACTCCTTGAAAAGGATGCTATTCTCGAGGGGATAGTCACAAACATCAAGGATTACGGCCTCTTTGTCGACCTGGGCGGAATCGTCGGTCTGCTCCACATTACAGATCTGTCTTGGGGCAGAGTAGGACACCCGTCCGAACTGTATCGAGTCGGTGATGAAATAACAGTCAAAGTCCTGAAATTTAACAGAGAGAAGGAGAGGGTATCCCTCGGGCTCAAGCAGATGACTCCTGATCCATGGAGCGAGGCCGAGGAGAAGTATCCCATCCACACCAAGGTCAAAGGCAAGGTATTGAGTCTGGTCGAGTATGGAGCATTTGTCGAGGTGGAGAAAGGTATAGAAGGCCTGATCCAGGTGTCTGAAATGTCTTGGACTGAAAAGATCAGGCATCCTTCTCAGATATTGAGCGTCGGGAATATTGTGGAGACCATGGTATTGAGTGTTGATGTTGCC
This sequence comes from uncultured delta proteobacterium, assembly GCA_963702565.1. Taxonomy (GTDB): domain Bacteria; phylum Desulfobacterota; class DSM-4660; order Desulfatiglandales; family HGW-15; genus CAVPDE01. Next base: position 426,857 of record CAVPDE010000016.1, read on the forward strand.
AAAAGGCGGATTTCCTTAAGTATGAAGCGGCTAGAAGCAAATCCTCTGGCTACCGGCATCGAAAGTACCCAAGGACAAAGAATGCAATCCCCTGAAGGGGTTCCAGATTAATGATGAATCAGAGGCCGGAATTGTTCATGCCTCTCGAAAGGATAATGCATGACAAAGAATAAAGATAGGACACCAGTTGCTCAGAACGTGATCACCCTGTGCACGAAATGCGAGATACAACTTAACCACGTGGTTGTTGCCCACAACGCGGCGGGAATTGTCGAAAGGGTAAAGTGTCACACCTGTGGAAGCGAGCACAAGTATCGTCCTGACAAGAAAAGGGCAACCAAGAAAACTTCGAAGAAGAGTATCACCCCCCAGGAAGTGGATTTGACAAAGACCTTTGAAAAGCTTGCTGAGAAGTTCAAGGGAAAGAAGCCGTTGCCCTACAGTATGTCAGGATCATTTGAGAATGACGATGTGATCGACCACAAGAGCTTTGGCATGGGGATCGTGACAAGTGCTTCTCATGACAAAATGGAGGTTGTCTTTTCCGACGAACCCCGCATCCTCGTCTGCAACAGGGAAACCACAGATTTGAATTGAAGCCGCCCCCGAGGTGCACAGCAGGGAAACCTCCCGGGACATCCCAGGGGTTTTGGCGGCCAGGTGCTTGTTTTTTCTTGACTTCCAAGGGCGGATTCGTATAATATATTTCATCGCTTGTTCCTTTAGGCGGAGATGCTTTGGAGAGTTAGGCACCTCTTTTTTTTTAAAGCGAGCCCGAGAGTCTCATTTTTTCTCCCTGGCTGATCCGGAGACGAAGAGATAAGGGTCAGATTAAGTGGAAAGGATTCAATTCCATTAGTAGGCAAGGTCATCAAGAGGATGTTTGGAGATCAAGTCCATCTAAGCATCTCACCCTATGATCCATCCCATGGATGAATAACCTGCCGCTGCAAGTGATAAACAGACAGAAAATCTGATTTGGGAATCTCGAATTTACTCTCAGTCAATTGCCGATAAAGAGTGCGATGACTTTGGAGTCCGTTATTCTGCTGCCATGCGATAGGCGACATCGGCAACAACAAACTCACAACCTATAAAATGTATCGAAAAGAAAAAGGAGCTCATTTTGGAAGAAAACAGACGAAATCAGTTAGACGCGAAACTCAAGGAGATGATCAAAAACCTTGATCAAGCTGAAGCCAAACGAAAGGAACCCGTAACACAATCCGCTACCGGCAATGCCATTCGCCGCAGGGAAGGTGAAAAAGCCAAACGTTTCTCATGTCTGAAATAGGAGGCAGGGTTCATGGGGGTTACAATGAACACCCCAAGTCTATTGTGAAGCCTGGAAATCGTCAGGGTACGACTCGTCAAATGAAACCTATCCAGTGGTCCCCCAGAGCGCCGATCGAGATGAGCATCAGCCGCGCCGCGCAAAAATCGGGATGAGAGATCTTGAGACTGCTACAAGCTTTTCCCTGATCCGGATGGACTCGATTTCTTTTTGAGGTGCTTGTCCAGCTCCGCCTTTGGAATGCCCAGACAGTACAGGATGTGGGAGATGCGGTCCGTGCTGAGGATCCCGTCGGTCGCCACACTCGTGTCCTCCGGTTTGAAGGCGATGGACAGGCCCACGTTCCTGATGAAGTGAGACCGCGTGGAGCCGTCGCCCACGGCAATGACCTGTTCGGGCTTGAGGCCTTCCACGCTCATGATGAAGTCGAGGATCTCGCTCTTGGTCTCATTGGTGATGACCGGTTCCTGCAGGTCCCCGGTGAGGACCCCCTTCTCATCCGCCTTGAGGGAATTGGAGAAAGCATAATCCACCCCCGCCTGTTCAAAGATCCTCTTCATGAGAAAACTGAAGCCCGAAGACAGAAGCGCGATCTTGAAACCCATGGTTTTCAGTATCCCGATGAGCTCCAGGGCCCCCGGGTTCAACTGAAGCTTGTCGCTGAATTTTTCCAGGTCCGCCAGAGGAATGCCCCGAAGGATTCGGGCGTTTTCCACAAGGGCCTGCATTCGGTCTTCGCCCCCATTCCTGATTTCCACCTCCCCTTCAACGGCTTGGATTCTCCCTTGGATTCGTTTCAAAAAGTCCTCAAGCGAGGATTCTTGCAGCAGAGAGGACTCCACGTCAAAGACGACGAGCTTCTTTCCCTTGTTAAAAACATTTTCACTTTGAATCACCACACTCTGGTTAAGGCTGCTGCACAATTGCCTGAGGGCCAGCTTCATTTTTTCAATCGCCTCTTGGCGGGACCTCTGGGGCTCCACGCGCATCCGACTCGTGTTGATCGCCATTTCCATGGAAAAGAACTTCCCCCGAGCGATCATTTTGCAGCTTTCAATGTTGATGTGGTGCTGGTGGAAGAAAGTAGATACGGCCGCAATAATGCCGGGCTTGTCCTCCCCGAGAACGGTCACCACGTGATTTTCCTTTTCTACGGAGTAGGCAATCTGATCTTCCTGATAGATCCCGAGCACGACCTTCAACCCCGCCTCCTCCCCCATGCGCGAGAGCGCTTCGCTGATCTTTTGCACGTGAGCATCGGATCCGGAAAAATCAATGATCAGAAAGACGGAGAAAAGACCGTGCCGGCAGCTTTCCTCCACATCGATGATGTTCCCGTTCAGCTCGAAAATCCGGGTGGTAATCTTGGACACCAGGCCCGGGGAATCAAGCCCTATGGCTGAGAGGCTGATGATCTTTCCCTTTTCTCCCATGGTCTACTCCTTGAAAGAGGAAGGTTTTCTGTCGAAAAAGACAAAGAGCTCCTCTTCGTAAAATCGCCCACTGATCACCTGGCCCGGCGCCAGGCGCCTCAGCTCTTTGGACCGCAGGTGGTCCATGAACCGTTCATTGATGACATCCAGAGGGACCTCTTCCCGGAGCCAGGCCATTGGAACATTGATGTGAAGGGGCCGGGCAGGGATCAGGTGGCGCGTGGTTTTTGGAGCAAAAAGCCTTTCTTGTTTGGCCGCGTCCACCACCATTTCCTTGGTGATTTGAGGCGTCCACAGGATCACATGCTCGTCGGTCAGGCACTCACAGAATTCCCCCTTGTGGGCGTACTGGCAGGGGATGTATTCCACCACAATTCCTTCTTCCACGAGCCTGGCTTGAAGGCTTTCAAGAAGATCGTAGGCGCTGACCGCGTCCTCCACCGCCTCCTGATCGAACACGAGAACTCCGAAGACATCGCCATGTTGTATCCCGCAACAGGCGAAGTTCTCCGCCATGATTCTTTCCAGAGCCGCTTTGTCCCTCACGTATTCGAATCGTCCTCTGAATTCCTCTGAAATTTTCTTGAGACGATCAATCGATTTCACATTGGCCAGCAGTCGGAACCAGTAGCGGAGCCTCGCTTCTTTGTGCATGTAATCAATCCGGCACACGGCGATGTGTTTGAACTGAAGTCTTTTGAAAACGTGCACCCGGTGGTTCCCATCCAGAACAATACGATTCTGGTCCACGATTACCGGGTTTTCCAGGACAGGCGCACTTCGAAACTCCAGGCCCAGGCGATCGGCAACAGACCCGAGAAGCCTCTCATGGGCGAACAAGGAGGCCACAGGAAGAATTTCCAGCTCCAGTCTCAGGCTTTCGCTTTGGATGGTGTACATGGTTTAAGATTCTATGGTTGCACCTAATACAAACGCATCAACTGAATCGTCCCTTCGCTGGGTCGCTCAAAATCCCCCCCATCCCCCTTTAGTAAAGGGGGGCAAGGGGGATTGCGATTGTATCACAACAGAGCATGCATCCGATGGAGAACGTCTGCGACCTCCTCGCCTTTGAAGCAGTAGCGGAGCTCACAAAAGCGCGTTCTCAGGGTTCGCACCTCATCGATCACACACGCCTTCTTGGCGACCGCATCGGAGATCAGCACCGCCAGCTCACGGAAGTCCGCAGGGCCCATTCCGAAGCGGGTCATTTCCGACACGCCCATGCGAAGGGCTCCCGAAGCCGTGAAGCCCTCTTCGTCCGGCATGGCCTGGTAGTTGCAGATGATGTTGTTGTCTTCCAGTCGTTTGGCCGCTTCCGGTCCCCGGCCATAGCCGACATTCACAATGACCTGATGGGTTTCCGTGAAGTCGATCGCCGGATCTCCTGCCACCTCCAACCCGCACTCCTTCAGCGCTCGCGCAAAAGCTTTGGCGTTGGTAATCACCCCCTTCTGATACTCCTCCTTGAAGGTGTTCATCTCATAGGCCGCTGCCAGCAGCCCCAGCAGCGTCCCCAGGTGATGGTTGGAGAGAGAGCCGGGGAAAGATCGTCTCAAGACCGCTTCCCAGAGTTCATAACGCTCTTCGTGCTCGAGAAACGGGCTTCCCACAATTCCCCTCTGCGTTCCGAAAAAGGTCTTGTGCGTCGATCCCGTCACCAGGTCCGCTCCTTCCTTGAAGGGTTCCTGAAAATAGGGCCCCACCAGGCCCAGAACATGGGCCATGTCGTACAGGATCACGGCATCGATTCTCTGGTCGTCCAAGAATCGGCGAATCTCAGCCACAGGTTCTTTGTGAAGCACCATGCTCTTTCCGAAGATAATGAATTCGGGCTTGAACTCGCCGATCAAGTTCAGGGCCAAAGGGACGTCGATCTTGTAGGGGTTTTCCTGAAGCACCGGGAAGGGAACGACCGCAGGCCTCTCGGTTTTCGGGTCCCTGGCCACAAAATCCCTCAGCGCTCCCATGGGCTGTGCGCTCAAGTGGCCCCCTTTGCCAATGTAGTTGTTCATGACCTGCCGGATTCGCCGCGGTTCCCTTTTGCGGTCCGTGCGGTTGATGTAATCCACCATGGCACTGAAAACCGTCATGTTTGCCATTTGCCCGCTGATGACTCGCATTTCCACTTCCGCGCACCCCAGGAACCGGCACATCTCGACTTGAAGAGCCCGTTCCACCTCGTCAATGAAATCCGTTCCTTGGTAATAGTACACCTCTGCATCGTAGAAAGCTTTGGTTCTCTTGTGCTCGGCATAGCGAAAGGCCGGGTCCATGACGGACAGAAGCCTGACCATGGGCGATGGCGTCATTTCCGAGGGGATGAGGTTGACGCACTGCTGCTGCCGCCAGAGGGTGTTCTGAAGAGTTTTTTCCAGAAGAGTCCTGATCTTGAATGGGGCCTCGCCTGAAGGCACATGCTTGCTTTCCAGGGCTTGATCCAAGACGATCGGCCGCGCGCAAGGGGGAGCTTCACTCCTCAGATGATAGGGAACCACCACAGCGTCCACTTGCTTCCCGCGGACGTCGATCGTCACCTTGTCGCCCTCCAGGACCTCACAATCCATGCAGGCCATGCAGACGGATCGAAGCTGTCTTTGATCTGTTCGGACCGAACGCAGCCCCTCCCCTTCGAAGACCCAGTAAGGCACCATGGTTCCGCTCGTGACAAAGCCGACAGCCCTCCCCGCCTTGAACACCCCGGCTCCGCTGCGAGCCACTCCTCGTCCGGCGACAGCCACAGGCTGGATGATCCGGGGCAGGACCGTCTTCATGGAGTAGTCTCGCTTCATGATCCGTCCCAGCGCTTCAAATTGGCTCGCGAGTGCCTTGCGTCCTATGAATTCGCCCTTGGCCGGAGAAAAGCTCACGCCGATTCGGGCAAAGGGGAAAGTGAACAAAGGCATGTCCTTGCCTTCCGGGTCCTGTCCCAGCTCGTGGCCGTAGAGAGGAAGTCCGGCTTCCAGTCGGAGCGTGTCCCTCGCACCCAAGCCGGAGGGAGCGGCTCCCTTGGCCAGCAACAGGTCCCACACCCTTGCCGTGTCATCCCTTTTCAGAAAGAGCTCGAAGCACAGGGGTTCCCCTGTGTACCCCGTGCGCGCGATCCGAACCTCGGCTCCAGCGAAGGTGGCCACGCTGACAGCGTTTCGCATGGGCTCCGGCAAAGAGCCTGAATCCGATATCCCCTCAAGGATCCTCCGGGAGTCCGGTCCCTGCAGGGAAAGCATAGCAATCTCCTGAGTGTGATGGATCATCTCCGCGTCCGGAAAGTCCTGAAGAACCCTTTGCAGGTGGTGCCAGTCCTTTTCCGCATTCGCGGCGTTCACCACCAGCAGGAACTCGTCGCTGGAAAAGCGATAAAGGAAAGCATCATCTATTGTGCCGCCCGTTTCATTGGAAAGGAGCGTGTACTGAGCTCCCACCATCCTCATGTCCAGAGCACCGGCATTGTTGGTCAGAACGTGGTTCAGGAATCGCAGGGCCCCTTCCCCTCTGACGGTGAACCTCCCCATGTGGGAGACGTCGAAAAGCCCGGCGCTTTTGCGTGTCACCAAGTGCTCTTCCACAATCCCCGCAGGGTAGAACAGCGGCATTTCCCATCCCCCGAATTCCACGATCTTGGCTCCCAGGGCCGCATGCCGGTCATAGAGCACGGTTCGTTTGAGTTCGCTCATGGCTTCACCTTCCTTTGTCTTTTGCTTGTCACTTGTCATTTATGCGCCTCTGGCGCACTCGTCACTTGTTCCTTGACTTGTTTATCCGTGAACCGGTTTTCCAAGGGCTTTCATGGAGACTTCCGACATGATTTCAGCCAGAGTCGGATGACCGTGGATGGTGTCCGCCAGATCTTGGATCGTACGGCCCGACTTGACCGCCAAAGCTCCCTCAGCAATCAGGTCACTGGCACACGCTCCCACCAAGTGGACCCCCAATACTCTTCCACTTCCGCCATCGAACACAATCTTCGCCATTCCGCCGATCTCGCCGATCACGTGGGGCTTAGCAATGTTCCTGAATAGAACGCTTTCAGCCCTCACTTGAAATCCCTGCGCTTTTGCCTGGGCCTCGGTCAACCCCACATTGGAGATCTCGGGCATGGTGAAGATGACATTTGGAACCGCCTCATAGCTCATCCGGGCGGTCCCACCTGCAGCGTTTTCCGCTGCCACCATTCCTTCTCTCGACGCCACATGGGCCAGCATCACCTTGGAAGGACCCAGCACGTCTCCTATCGCGTAGACCCTAGAGGCACTTGTTTTCATGGTCTCATCGGCGACGACCCATCCGTTATCGTCCACCTTTAGACCGATTCTTTCAAGGCCCACTCCGGCCGTGTCAGGCCTACGGCCGACGCACAGGAGCACCTTTTCCACGTCCACAGACGCAGGCCGCCGAACCTTGTCGGACGGGCTTTCCACAAAGGGAGAAGCGCCTAAGAATACTTGAAGCCCTTCTTTTTTGTCTTCCACCCTGCTTACGGTGCTCTCCAAAATGACGGATATTTTTCGTTTTGCCATCTCTCTTTGAATCACCTTGGAACAATCCTCGTCCACTGAAGGGAGAGAGATCAGGCGAGACTTTGCTTCCACAAGGGTGACCTGTGAGCCGAAAGCGGAGAAAATAAAGGCGAATTCACAGCCGATGACGCCTCCTCCGACGATCAGAAGCGACTTGGGCACCCTCTGAACTTCCAGCGCATCGTTGCTCGAAAGGATTTTCCTGCCGTCGACGGGGAGACCGGGGATGTCCAGAGGTGCTGATCCGAGGGCCAGGATCAATTGCTCCCAGGGGATTTCCCAAGCCTCTTCATCATGCCCTCTCACCGTGACCCGGTCCGGACCGGCGATCGTTCCAACCCCCTGGATATACTGGATGCGGTGGTGTTTCAGGATATCCACGATTCCCCTGGCCTGGTTCTCGATAACCTTTTCCTTTCTGGCCATGAGGGCTTTCAGGTCGAGCGAGACTCCACCCTCGAACGCAAGACCATACTCGCGGCCCCTGTGCACGCGATCGAGCAGTTCAGCCGAAGTTCTGAGAACCTTGGAAGGGATACAGCCCCAGTTGAGGCACAGCCCTCCCACACGCTCTTTCTCGATCAGGGTCACTTCCGCCCCCAGCTGTGCCGCCCTGATTGCCGCGACATAGCCGCCGGGACCTGCGCCGATGACAACCACCCTGGATGCCATGAATCGTTCCTCTCCGCACGCCCCACCCTGCCCTCCCCCTCAAAGGGGGAGGGTTAGGGTGAGGGTAATTGCATAATGCATTTGTATTAGGTTTACCATGACGATTTTAACTTTTCAAGTGATTTGTGGCTTGTCTCTGAGCATATCCGCTGAAAAACATAAAAATATTGACATAATCTTCAAATCTATTATATTTCATCATGTATGAAAATAGACCAGACAAACCTTGAGATCATCAAGCAGCTTCGAGACGGTAGAAAGTCTTTCAAAACCATCGCCGAGGAGCTCTCTGTCTCAGAGAACACGATCAGAGCCCGCGTCAGCAAACTGGCCGAGGAAGGGGTCCTGGAAATCTCAGGACTCGTGGATCCCGAGTTTCTGCCGGGGCACGGTACCGTCATGGTGGGCGTGAAACTCCAGAGCATGGACCTCATCAAGAAGGGGGAGGAATTCAGCAAGCTCAAAGGGGTGGTCTCCGTCAGCGTTGTCACAGGCCGCTTCGATCTCATCCTGCTGGTCCTCTTGAAAGAGGGTTTCGGTCTCCTGGAGTTTTACACCGAGGAGGTGGCCAAAATCAAAGGGGTTCAATCCGTCGAGACTTTTGTGGTTTACAAGTCCTATCATCTGAAAGTACCTTATATTCTGTAAACCCCCTGACAAGACAAGGAGGGAAGAACTTGAAAGAAATAAGCGAACTCCAATTCCCTGAAGGTTTTCTCTTTGCCAAGGATCACGAATGGGCCAGGTCTCACAACGACGCGCTGCGTGTGGGCCTCAGCGACTATGCTCAGGATCAGCTTGGAGACATTGTGTTTGTTGAGTTGCCCCAGGTGGGCAATCGACACGCCAGGGGAGAGCCCTTCGGCACAGTGGAATCCGTCAAAGCCGTGTCGGAACTGTACATGCCCGTGGGAGGGGAAATCCTCTCCGTCAACAAGGCACTCGAGGACTCTCCTGAGATTCTCAACAAAGAACCTTACGAGTCAGGATGGATGGTTGAAATCAAACCGAGCGATCCAGCCGAACTCAAAGATCTCATGAACCGGGATGCCTATCTGGCGCTGTTGAAAGGGCTGAAATAATGAGATACCTGCCTCACACCGATGAAGAGATCGCCTCCATGCTTCGCGTGGTCGGAGCAAAGAGCCTGGACGATCTCTTTTTCGCAGTGCCGCCGAGCTGCCGCAGAACCAGGGGAATGAACCTTCCCGAACCCTCGAGCGAGTGGGACTTGAACCGCCTCATGCAAGGCCTTTCGGACGCTGTGGCTGCAGCCCCTGAGTACAAGGTCTACACGGGCGCCGGCAGCTATGAGCACTTCATCCCTCAGGTGGTCCCCTATCTCCTCGGCCGCTCCGAGTTCGTCACCTCTTACACGCCCTATCAGCCTGAGATGAGCCAGGGGACCCTTCAGGCGATCTATGAGTACCAGACTCTGTCTGCCAGGCTGCTCGGCATGGAGGTGTCCAACGCCTCGATGTATGACGGCGCCTCGGCTCTTGCCGAAGCGCTTCTCATGGCGATCCGCATTACCAGAAAACGCAGGGTTGCCCTGTCTTCCCTGATTCACCCTCTCTTCCGAAAGGTGGTGAAGACCTATCTTGCGCCGACGGAATATGAGATCGTCGAACTCCCCTATCTCCCTGACGGAAGGACCGATCTGTCCTCGCTCGGGAACCTGCAGGACCTTGCCGCTCTCGCGATCCAGTCCCCCAACTTTTTCGGGATCATCGAGGACCTGAAAGACGCGGCACAAAGAGCTCACGGTCAAAGCGCTCTTTTCGTCACCGCCTTCACGGAACCTCTGGCCTACGGTCTTCTGAAGAGCCCCGGAACCCTTGGCGCGGACATTGCCGCCGGTGAAGGCCAGAGTCTGGGCATTCCCCAGTCCTTTGGCGGGCCGGGCCTCGGCATCTTCTCAACCCGGATGAGCCATGTGAGAAACATGCCAGGCCGGCTGGTCGGGAAAACGGTTGACGCAGAAGGCAGGCAGGGATTCGTTCTGACCCTGGCCACTCGTGAGCAGCACATCCGGCGGGAAAAGGCCACATCCAATATCTGCACCAACAACAGCCTCTGCGCTGTGGCGGCGACCATGTACATGGCCTGCCTCGGCGCTTCAGGAATTCGCGACCTCAGCCGGCTCAACCATGACAAGGCCGAATACTTGAAAAAGCAATTGAGGGGCGCGGGGGCCAAGGTCCCCTTTTCATCTGCCACGTTCAACGAGTTTGTGGCGGTGATGCCGCAGGGTTTCGAGAGGACTTACAGCCGACTTCTTGAAAAGAAAATCGTAGCCGGTGTCGCTTTGGAGACCTACTACCCCGAACTCAAGAATCATTATCTCCTCTGCGTCACAGAAACGAAGTCAAAAGAGGACATGGACTTGCTGGTGAAGGAGATAGCTTCATGAAGGATGTTTTAGGTACAACCGGGCTCATCCTCAACGAGCCTCTTCTCTGGGAAAAAGGCAAGCCCGGGAGGAAAGGGTTTTCACTTCCCGTGAGCGATGTGGAGGCTTCTCCTCTCGATGAAAGCCTCACATGCGCCGGCCCGGATTTTCCGGACCTTAGCGAAGTGGATGTGGTCCGCCACTTCACCAGGCTCTCTACATGGAACTTCGGCGTCGACACCGGTACCTATCCCTTAGGCTCCTGCACCATGAAATACAACCCGAAAACCAACGATAAGCAGGCCTCTTTGCCGGGATTTAGCGGCGCCCACCCTCTTCTGCCCCAAGAACTTTCCCAGGGGCTTCTAAGGCTTATGTTCGAGCTCGAACGGATGCTCGCCGAAATCACCGGCATGGATGCCGTGTCGCTCCAGCCCTCGGCAGGCGCCCAAGGGGAACTCACCGGCATGCTTCTCATTCACGCGTACCACCAAAGCAGGGGAAGAAAGCCATCCAAAATCCTTGTGCCCGACACAGCGCACGGCACAAACCCGGCAAGCGCTGCTCTGTGCGGTTATCGCCCCATTCCGGTGGCATCGAACGACAAGGGGATTCTCTCGCTTGAAAGCGTCGCCAAGGTGATGGACGAGGACACAGCAGGGATCATGATCACCAATCCCAACACCCTCGGCCTTTTTGAAGAGAATCTCAAAGAGATTGTGGACCTCGTCCACATGAAGGGCGGGCTCGTGTACGGGGATGGCGCCAATATGAATGCTGTTTTGGGCATCATGGATGTAGGCTGCACCGGGCTGGATGTGCTTCACCTGAATCTGCACAAAACCTTTTCCACTCCTCACGGAGGAGGCGGCCCGGGAGCCGGTCCTGTGTGCGTCAAAAAGCACCTGGAGCCCTTTCTCCCTGTGCCGCGGGTAGTGGAGAAAGAAGGGGAATATGCATTCTCGAGCGGCTTTCCCCAGAGCATCGGCAGGCTCCACGCTTTTTACGGGAACGTGGGGGTCCTGATCCGGGCTTACAGCTACATCAGGACCATGGGCGCCGCCAATCTCAAGAAAGCCAGCCAGCTTGCCGTGCTGAATGCCAATTACATCAAGGAACGGCTCAAGGCGACCTATCACCTCCCTTATGACAGGCCCTGCATGCACGAGTGCGTTTTCACGGACAAGAACCAGTCAGGCGCCAAGGTCATGACCCTGGACATTGCCAAGCGTCTCATGGACTACGGTTTTCACCCGCCCACCATTTACTTCCCTCTGGTGGTGAACGGCGCCATCATGATCGAGCCGACGGAAACCGAGTGCAAAGAGGATCTGGATCGGCTCATTGAGGCCCTTCAAGCGATTGCGGAGGAAGCCAACCACAACCCTGAGCAGCTCCATCAGGCGCCGACCAAGCCGAAGCTGAGACGGCTGGATGAAGTGGCAGCAGCAAGAAAACCTGTGCTTGCCGGATGAGTAAAAAAGCAAACGGTAAGCAGTATCGGAACCATGAATCAGAGGACTGAGAAAAAGCAGAGGCTCCGCAAACCTCCCTGGCTCAAGAGGCGAATACCGAGCGGGGCCACCTATCAGGAAATACGCGGGCTCATCCAAGAAAGGCACCTTCACACGGTGTGCCAGGAAGCGTGCTGTCCCAACCTGGGCGAATGCTTTTCTCAGGGCACAGCGACGTTCCTCATCCTGGGCGACCGCTGCACCCGCAACTGCCGTTTCTGCGCTGTGGCGCATGGTCCCGTAGAACCTCCTGACCCAGGGGAGCCGCCCCGGGTCGCGGAAGCCGTTGACCACATGAAACTCCGTTATGCGGTGGTGACCTCTGTGACACGGGATGATCTGCCGGATGGGGGCGCTTCTGTTTTCGCTGAAACCATACGAAGAATCCGAGAGAAGCGCCCGGAGACCAAGGTGGAGGTGTTAATTCCGGACTTCCGCGGGGATCTTCAGTCTCTCAAAATAGTCATGGAGGCCAGGCCGGATGTTCTGAATCACAATGTGGAAACAGTTCCCCGCCTCTATGCTTCGGTGCGGCCTCAAGCCGTTTATCAGCGATCCATTGATCTTCTGAGGAACGCGCACCGGTTGGACCCTTCGATACCCACCAAGTCAGGGCTCATGCTCGGACTTGGGGAGCAGCCCGAAGAGGTTGTGCAGGTTCTGAGGGATCTTCTTGACGCAGGTTGCCGCATCCTCACCCTCGGCCAGTACCTTCAGCCGTCTTCTGAACATCTGCTTGTGGAGCGTTTTGTTATGCCTGAAGAGTTTGAGGAGTGGCGCAAGAAAGCCCTGCAAATGGGTTTTCGGGAAGTGGCGAGCGGCCCTTTTGTGCGTAGCTCCTATCACGCTCAAGAGGCGTATCAAGCGGTCTCCTCAAAACCCGAGTCATCTACTGTCGGCTGAAGCCAGCCGAGGAGGGACAAAGGGACAGAGTGACAAAGGCACAAAGCAGAAAAACCATTATATCCCTTTGTGCCTTTGCACCTTTGTGCCTCTATCGCGGTAAAGAAACCAAACTGAAGTTTTGACCCGACGAGCAATAACATGAAAGGAGAACCAGGTGATGGAGCCCAAAGAAATGCCTGAAAACGGTTACAAGATCATTGCGAGGGTCGTGAGCCAGAAAGGAACCTGCGGTTTTGGGTACAAGGTCGGGGACGAGGTTGTTTTCGACGGAGAAACCATTCAGGGACGGATCTGCATGAGCGCCCTCTACAGCTTCCTTCCCAAGGTCTATGCCATGAGGTACGGCGCCACCTTTCCCTGGCTCAAGGGGAACAAGGATGTGGCCGGCCATGCCTGCCCTGACGCCGCTAACCCCGTGGTGTTCGAGATTTGCCGGATCAAAGAATAGAAAAAGCTAGAAGGCGTTTTCCAGTTTAGGGCGCAATTGCTTCAAGCGTCGCATATCGATCACCACGGTGAAGGTCCGGCCCGCAGGCAAGGACCGGCCGCAAATGACGGTGAAGCGCTTGGACAGGTCGGGAACGCGACCGTTCAAGAGGATTTTGAGCATTTCCTTGGGCGCCCAGTCCGAGTCTGTAGAGAGGGTCCCGAACTCGTCCGAGTATCGCTGCGGTGCGCAGGTGTCATCCATCGTGGGCCTGATGATGAAAACCGTTGCCCTCTCAAGGAGCGCAAGCTTTTTAGCCCCTTCCTCCACCAGGGCCAATTCCTCCTGCTGGGGGAGAGCAAACAGGGTGTAGGCCTGAACCCGGGCAAGAGGAAGTCCCACGAGAAATATCAACCCCAGCACGGCCGGCGCTAACCACTCCCTGCGTTTAGGAAGACGCGAAGCCAGGGCCTGCAACCCGAGGACAAAGAAAACCAGCAGGACTCCGGTCAGCGCATAGATGGTCCTGTAGGTTGACCACCTCTGCATGGAGACAAGATTTGCGGTGAACGCCCCCATGAGAAGGACGGACAAGGTCACGGCCCAGAAAAGCCCTTCTCGCCACCCTCCGGTCTTCCACTTGTCCCATCCGCCGACCAGGATGACCCCTCCAGTGATCACCGCCGTCGCAATGAAGGCAATGGCCATGCCTTTTTCCGCGTCGTTGAGGACAATGAGAGCAAGAGCGTTGCGCAGCGGTCCTGCAATGAACCAGTGCAGCTTGGCCAGGGGTTCGTTCTCGAGCACCACCAGGCTCGACTGCTTGAAAACGTCGGCGGCATACAACACCTGCATGATCCCGTAAGAAGCGGCAAGGGCGGCGCCCATGGTGAGAAAGTGTTTGATGAGGCAGCGGATCCGCCATTCCAGGCTTTTGTCCTGATACGTCGCGAGGCCGGCTGCCACGAGGACAAAATAGAAGAACACGTGAGACTGATAGATCAGGATGCCTGTGACCAAAAGGGAGACGGCTGCCGCGGTGCGAAGAACCCCGCCCTTTTGACCGACGAGGAAGGCGGCAAAGCTGCAAAGCCCCCCCACCAGATGGGGCCAGCAGATGGCCCATGAGACGATCACCTGGGCAGCCGGCAGCACAGACATTAACGCTCCCAGCAGCGCGCTGGTCCAGGCCGGCCAGCTGAGTTTAAGCAGGGCCAGGAAGAGCATGGCCGAAACGGCTCCGACGCACAACGCCGAGGCCACGCGGCCTTTCCACAGATCGTCAATTCCGTCCACGCGTTCAAAAAAGACCTGAAGCATCACGCCGTAGAGAGGCCGGGCAAAAGTCCCGACATGCCGGATCACCTTTCCCGGTTCTTCATGAACTTCTCTCAGGATGGCGTAATCGTCACGAAACCCAAAGCGGGCGAAGAGGGTGTTGGAGTAGATGATCAGGGGAAGCAGAAGAAGGGCAGAGGCCACGAGCCAGCGGGTTCTTCTGCTCCACGTTCCATAATTTGAGAAATAGGTCAAGCTGGATACTCAAGTCCAAAAGGTAAGGGAAATATAGAGAAAATAAGAAGAGTTGTCAAGATAGGGACAAAGGGACAGAGGCACAAAGGCACAGAGGGACAGTGCGGAAGGGTTTTTCTGCTTTGTGCCTATGTGCCTTTGCAACTTTGTGCCTGCATCGTGATCAATAAGCCAAGCTGAAGACGAGGGTTTTTATCGCATGCCCCGAAATAGATTGGACCAATTACCGCACGATGCATTTCCCCACCCACTTCTCTGCGACCGTCTTCAGTTGCATGATTTCCTCCTCGTCATACCCGGCTTTCCTGTTTTCAAAGAACTCGGGGTGGAGGACCCTCACCCGACTGAAGGGTTGGAGCACGTAAAGAAAGCACCCCTGAATCAGGCGGCCGATCGTTTCCATGGTTTCTGCGTTCACAAACGGTCGAACGCAGGTGGTCCTGAATTCATAGGGAATGCCTGATCCCATAATCAGCTTGACGCTTGAGCGGATGATGTCCGGGTCGATTTCCCTTTGCAGGTACTGAGGGTAAAGGGAAGGATCTGTCTTGATATCCATGGCGACATAGTCTAGAAGTCTCTTTCCCATGAGTTCCCCGATCATCCGGGGCTGGCTGCCGTTGGTGTCCAGCTTTACCGCATAGCCTTCTCTTTTGATGAGGCTCAAAAAGGCAGGCAGGTCGTTTTGCAGAGTGGGCTCGCCCCCGGAGATGACCACTCCGTCAAGGAATCCCCGGCGCTCCCTGATAAAAGCAAGGAAGGTGTCTTCGTCCAGGAAGGACCTTCCGGGGTGATGGACGAGGTCCGGATTGTGGCAGTAGGGGCAACGGAAATTACATCCCGAGACAAAACACACGCAGCTCACTTTGCCGGGAAAATCGATGAGAGAGGTCTTCTGAAGGCCACCGATAATCATGGCTCACTGCGCTCAGCCTACCTTGCGCTGGAGATAGGGCACCTCTGGTTCGTGAATCGAAGGGAACTGCTCTTGTTCCAGCACATAGGCCGAGTCCCCGGTTAAAGCAAAGGGTTTCCTCAAATCGAACTCCGCGCGCTTGCCTTCATTCCACTGCTTGACGGGCCGCAAGTACCCCACGATTCGGGCATAGACCTCTGTTTCGCTGTTGCACACACCGCATCTTTCCTGGTTCCCGTTCAGGTAGCCATGGGAAGGGCAGACGCTGAACACAGGGGACAGGGTGAAGTAAGGAATGCGGAAACGGTTGACCATTTTCTTGACCAGGCTTTTGACCGCCTGCACGTCACTGATCTGCTCGCCGAGGTAGGCGTGAAAAACCGTGCCCCCTGTGTACTTGGTTTGGAGCTCGTCCTGGAGAAGGAGCGCCTCGTAGATATCGTGCGTGTGGTTCACCGGAAGTTGGGTGGAGTTGGTGTAGAAGGGAGCCGCCCCCTGCTGGTATTCACGCTCGTTGGCGCACAAAATCTCGGGGAACTCTTTTTTGTCGATCATGGCCAGCCGGTAGGAAGTGCCCTCAGCGGGCGTCGCCTCCAGGTTGTAGAGATCCCCGGTGTCTTCCTGGATCTCTGAAAGGACGTGGCGGATGAAATCCATGACCTGGAGCGCAAAGGCCATGCCCCTTTCGCTTGCGATCCCTGTGCCCAGGAAATTCGTACACGCTTCGTTCATTCCAATGATGCCTATGGTCGAGAAATGATTTTTCCAGTAGGACCCGGTGTTCTCTCTCACGTCTTTCAGATAGTACTTTGAGTAGGGGTAGAGGTTGTTCTCCGTGAACCGCTCGATGACCTTGCGTTTGATCCCCAGGCTCTCTGCCGCAGAACGGATCATCTCTTTCAGCCTGTCGAAAAAATGCTTCTCATCGGGCGCCAGGTATCCGATTCTGGGGAGATTGATGGTCACCACGCCGATTGAACCCGTGAGAGGATTAGCCCCGAAAAGGCCCCCTCCCCTTTTCATGAGTTCCCTTGTGTCCAGCCTGAGGCGGCAGCACATGGACCTGGCGTCTTCAGGCGACATGTCGGAGTTGACGAAGTTGGAAAAATAGGGAATGCCGTATTTCCCGGTCATTCTCCAAAGCATTTCAAGATTCGGGCTGTCCCAGTCAAAGTCGCGAGAGAGATTGTAGGTCGGGATGGGAAAGGTGAACACCCGGCCTCCGGCATCTCCATCGGTCATCACCTCTGCAAAGGCCCTGTTGATCTGATCCATCTCAGCCTGGAACTCGCCGTAAGTTTCTTTCCTCTCCCTGCCGCCTACAAGCACATACTGGCTCCTGAGCGAAGAGGGCGCCTGCAGATCCATGGTGATATTGGTGAAAGGGGTCTGAAAACCCACGCGCGTAGGGATGTTGATATTGAAGACAAACTCCTGGAGCGCTTGCTTGACTTCCCTGTACTCCAGGCCGTCATAGCGAACAAAGGGCGCCAGAAGCGTGTCAAAGCTCGAAAGGGCTTGGGCGCCTGCCGCCTCTCCCTGCAGCGTGTAGAAGAAGTTGACGATCTGGCCGAGAGCTGAACGCAGGTGTTTCGGAGGAGAGCTCTCCACTTTCCCCTCCACGCCCCTGAACCCTCGCCTCAGCAAATCCTTGAGATCCCATCCCACACAGTAGACGGAAAGCATGCTCAGGTCGTGAATATGGAAATCCCCCCGTTTGTGCGCATCCCTGATCGGGGGGGGGGTAAATCTGGTTAAGCCAGTACTCGGAGGTGACATCCGAGGAAATGTAGTTGTTCAGCCCCTGGAGCGAATAGGACATGTTGCTGTTTTCCTTGATCTTCCAGTCGCTTTTCTGGATGTAGTTTTCCACCATATCCACGCTGGCTTTGGCCAGAATCGCCCTGATTTGGGCATGCTGTTCCCGGTAAAGGATGTAGGCTTTTGCGGTCTGTAATAGGGGGAGTCCAGGAGAACTCTTTCTACGATATCCTGGATCTCCTCCACTCCTGGGTTAGGTCCGAGGCGCATCTGATAGGCTAGAGTCCGGACACGAAGGGTTAGTTTCTTGCCCTCCCTCTCGCTGAATTCGCCTGTAGCTTTTCCTGCTTTGGCGATCGCTGAGGTGATTTCGAAGAATCAAATGGCACGACCCTTCCGTCCCGCTTCTTGATGTTCTCGAACATGGATTCACCCTTAGTGGAGTCTGCGAAGTTTGTGTCAAACGAAAGGGCACACAATGCGCCCTTATTTGAAAAGCCTGACAACCGGAAGACCTTTGCCCGCTTGAAGTTGCATAAAAATATCACAATATGTTGCGCATTGTCAAGATAGAACTTCAATATGTGGTGGGAATTCAGTTAAGTGAGGTAATGCAAGAATGATACCTGCTGATAACCGGCTCGGCAAATGCCCGGCCACAGAGGCTCTTTAAGGATTCGGGCGAACGCCTGGATCTTTTGACCTGCATCAGGACCCACGGGTCTTTCGCCGATCATTTTCGGACAGATATTTCTCCCTGATATGGGCTTTCAATTTCTTTCGAATCATGAGGTATCCGGCAACCACAAAGACCAAGCCTGCGATGAAAACCGGGTGGTCCTTGTTCACCATCCCGTAGCACACTCCCAGAATTCCAAGAACGCAAGTCCCCGTAAATAAAACTTTTTCTTTCATGATACTCTGCTCTTGAGAGCGTTTTCGACCCCTTGGCTTTACCCAGACCTCGATTATCGTATCGAGGAGCTGTCTTTTAATGCATCTAAGAGAATTCTGACCTTACACAAACCCCCCTCATCCGTCAATCCGGCTTGGAGACCTCAGTTTGTCTTGACCTCATGACTTTGGGCACCTAAAAAGGAGCATCTCAAGTTGGCCCTAGGAACCTGTTCGGATAACGCCGGATTAGCTCATTAGTCGAAGGAGTTTCACGTTTGTATTCTCCTGAGGAGGAAAGAGCAAATGGATGAGATCCGAATAAGGTTGAGGGGTTACAAGGAAATCGTGGTGACCGAAAAGGATCTCGCCAGCGTAACCGGCAATATCGGCGCGGATGTGCTTTCCACCCACTGTGTCGTTCTTCTCATGGAACTGGCTTCCCGTTCAGCCATCGAAGGCCTTCTGCCGGAGGGCAAGATGACGGTGGGCACTCAGATCAACATCCGCCATTTCGGGGCGTGCTCTTTGGAGCTAGAGCCAGAGCCGAGTCCATCCTTACAGAAATCAGTGGCCGAAGACTTCTTTTCGACGTGACCGCCTACGACGACTTTGAAAAAATCGCGGAAGGGCGCAACGAACAACTCATCGTCCCCGTAGCCGGCTTTCGAGAAAAGTCAGGTGGAAGAAGGGGATAAGGGAGTGATCGGGGCTCCGCAGCGGATTGTCCCTGCTTCAAGCACGCGGGCAAAAACGCCCTCGCGTGGCATAATGCAATCTCCTGCCTGATAATAAATGGCGCATTTCTTGTGACACTCTTTCCCGATCTTCGTGATTTCAACGACTGCATCGTGGCCAAGCCTAAACCGACTGCCCAGTGGAGTGCTTTTCCAGTCAATGCCTTCGGTGGCTATGTTTTCGGCAAAATCTCCAAAAGTGACATTCAAACCCCGTGCCTTACACTCTTTTATTCTTTCTGCGGCTAGAAAACTCACCTGCCTTTCCCAGGTGCCCGCATGGGCATCACCGATGACTCCGTGATTGACGTACAATTCCGCTTGATTCGACCTGGGTTTTCCGGGTCCCCTTTTTGTTGCTTACGGCAATGGAAACAATTCTCATCACTTCCCCGCACGTGCTTTCATTGACCCTTGGGATCATTGACCGGGTCTATTCTTTACGCTTGATCAAATCGGAGAGAGTTACGCTGTTCAACTTCTACAAACAGGGCCTCCCCTGTTTGGACCCCACCACAGGTTTCGTGTCAAGCAAGACGGTGCGCGGTCACAGACTTCAGGCTTTGTATCACACCGAGCGATGCTCTTTCCGCCTTCAAGAAGAGCCACGATTTCACCGACTGTTATCTCTTCCCGGTTTGTGGCGAGCCTGTATCCGCCTCCAGCCCCTCGTGCGCTGACCAGGTATTTGGCTCTTTTGAGGGGAATCACGATTTGCTCCAGATATTTCAAAGAGATCTCTTGCCGCTTCGATACGTCTTTCAGCTGGACGAACTGGTCCTCGGCATGCTCCGCCAGGTCAAGCATCAATCTAGTTCCGTAACGACTTCTTGTAGAAAGCTTCATGGGGATCAACCTTCCAGACCAGGGGGTTACGCCAGGGGTTTTCAATTCCCTATTAAATGGCTATAATTTAAAGGTATCTGGCCGATTGTCAAGTGGGTCATTTTTCTTATTCCTATCTCTTTACTAGGAGCGATTCGTGATTAGGTTCTAACCAATTTGAGAAGGAGGTGTTTGCAATGTATTCCAAGACCGTTATCGACCATTTCAGAAGCCCGAGAAACGTGGGTGTCATTGAGAACGCTGACGGCAAAGGGGAGGTGGGCAACCCTCTGTGCGGCGATATGATGACGATCTATCTCAAGATCAATGAGGATCGCATAGACGATATCAAGTTTCAGACCTTCGGGTGCGGAGCGGCCATTGCCGTGTCGAGCATGCTCACCGAGATGGCCAGGGGAAAGAGCCTGGATGACGCAAAGAAGATCACCAACAAAGACGTGGCCGAAGCCCTGGAAGGACTTCCCAAAAACAAGCTTCACTGCTCCAACCTGGGTGCGGATGCCCTGCATCTGGCCATAAAAGACTACGAGGCGAGGAAATCGGGAAGCCCGTGGAAGAGCCCGTGAGAAAAGAGCTGCACATGCACAAGCACGGGGAACCTACTACTGCCCCTATTGTGAAACGCAGCTCGTGGAGGGCGACAACACGTGCCCCAAATGCCAGCTCAACGTGATTCAGAAGCACTGATGACCCTCGGAAGGGAGGACTATCCCCATGAACATTATCAATCTCGATCATCTGTCTGCCAATCCTCTCCTGCCGGAAGTTCAAGAGGCCATGATCCACGCCATCCGGGCGGATTTCGGCAACCCTTCCAGCCAGCACAAGTTGGGGGACAAAGCCTCTGAGGCCCTTGAAAAAGCGAGAGACTCTGTGGCGCGGCTGATCAAATCGGGCAGCCCTAAAGAGGTCGTGTTTACTTCAGGGGGCACGGAATCCGTGAATCTCGGTGTGAAAGGCGTCGCTTGGGCCAAAGCAGAAAAGGGAAGCACATTGTCACCTCGAACATCGAGCACAACGCCGTCCTCAGAAGTCTCAGACGGCTCAAGATGATGGATTACAAGGTGTCCTCTGTGCCTGTTGATTCCCATGGTCGAGTGGATCCCTCGGATGTCGCAAAAGCAATTAAAAGCGATACGGTCCTCGTTACCATCATGCACAGCAACAACGAGATCGGCACCCTTCAGCCCATCGAGGAGATTGCCAGGATCACTCGAGAGAAAAATGTCGTCTTTCATGTGGATGCAGTGGATTCCGTAGGCGTGGTTCCTGTCGACGTGGAGAACCTTGGAGTCGATCTTCTGAGCTTTGCTTCCAATTCTTTTTACGGCCCCACAGGAGTCGGAGGGTTGTATGTCCGGCGAGGGGGCTCCATCTCTGGCCGCTTCTTGACGGCGGAGTGCAGGAGAACAACCGCAGAGCAGGCACGGAAAATCTCATCGGTATTATCGGCATGGGCGTGGCTGCCGAGCTTGCGAACAGGGACATGACTTCCAGAATCGCCGGCATGGAAGAAGCTGAAGGACCAGCTTATGAGGAACTCCCCAGCACCATAAGCGAATACATTGTGAACGGCCACCCTGCGCTCAGCCTTCCGAATCTCGTGTCCGTGTCGATTAAGTACATCGAGGGGGAAAGCCTGGTGCTTCTGCTCGACGATGAAAACATCGC